>CAWAIR010000037.1:0-1113019 GCA_963782045.1 uncultured Alphaproteobacteria bacterium | reverse complement strand
GGGAGCCCCTTGCGGCCGCTGCCCGCACCGCGGCAGCCAGCTTGGCCTCGGCGGCCGCCGGCGAGCGGCGCTGGTCGGCCAGCACGGCGGTGCGGGTGAAGTCCTCGCTGAAACCGCCGCGCGCGTCAGTGGAAGGAGGTGTCAGCCGCCACGGCAGATCCACGCCGTTGCGTCTCAGCAGCCTGATGGCGTGCATCGGCCCGCGAGAGCAGGAGGGCGAACTGCTCCGCGTCGATCGGCCGGGAGAAGAGGTAACCCTGAAGGAAATCGGCGCCAGATTGCATGAGGCTCAACGCCTGTGCTTCCGTCTCGACGCCTTCTGCGATCGTCTTAAGCCCAAGCGCGAGGGCCAGATCAATCACCGCCCGGACAATTGCCTCGGACTTCACCCCAGTGCCGAGGCGGGAGACAAAGCTACGGTCGATCTTGAGTACGTCGAACGCCAGGTCGTTGAGCAGCGACAGGGATGAATAGCCGGTACCGAAGTCATCGATATGGATGGCCATGCCGAACGATTTCATCAACTGGAGATTGTCGCGGGTCACATCCATGCTGTTGGTGATCGTCGACTCGGTAATCTCGATATTGATCAGCGACGGTGGAATACGGAACTTCTCAAGCGTCTTGACCAACTGCAGACCAAACGCCGGATCCCGGCATTGGACGGGAGAGACGTTCATGGAAATCGGAACGACGTCGAGGCCTGCGTCGATCCACCGCCGCAGACAGCCACACGCCTCCTCCAACAGGTGGAGCGCGAGCTGCGAAATCAGACCGGAGGTCTCCGCCAATGGAATGAACTCGCTCGGAGGAATGAGCTCTCCGTTCTCGTTCCGCCACCGGGCCAGCCCCTCGGCGGCGACGATGGCGCGGGTGTTTGCGTCGACGATTGGCTGGAAATTCAGGAAAAGCCGATTATTGGCGATGTCTTCGGGCATGCGCAGTCGTAACGCGTGCTCGGCCTTGACCTCGGCATCCATTGTGGCGTCGTAGAAATTGATCGAGCCGCGGCGGACCATCTTTGCCTTGTACAGCGCCATGTCGGCATGGGAGACGAACTCGTCGACTTCGACATCGTCCATGGGAAATACCGAGATGCCGATGCTGACACTTGCCTCGGCGGTTGTATGGTTCAGATCGATAATCGATTTGACTGCGGTGCATATCTTCTCGGCGATCACTATTGCGGCGCTCGCCGATCCTAGATGAGCGGCCAACACCGCAAACTCGTCTCCGCCGACGCGGGCAACAGAATCGGTCTCGCGAATCTGCCCTTCGAGCGTCCGCGCGACCTTGGTGAGAAGCATATCACCGGTCTGATGGCCAAACAGATCGTTGATGTTCTTGAAGTGATCAACGTCGATCATCAGCAGGGCGCAGGCAAGTCCCGTGCGACGGGCGTCGGCCAGCGCACGTCCGAGTTCCTCGAAGAACGCCCGCCGGTTGAGAAGGCCGGTCAACGGATCGGTACTGGCGAGGTGGACCAGCTCGCTCTCGCTCTTCTTGCGTTCAATTGCGTAGCGGATCGAGCGCAGTAGCGGCCGCGGTTGCACCTCGGCCTTCTCAAGGTAGTCGCTGGCCCCGAACTTGAGTGCTTCGGTCGCGGTATCAAGATTGGAAAGGCCGGTCAGCACGACGATCGGCACGTCCGGCTTCGCGGCCCGCGCCGCACGCAGGCCGTCTAGCCCCTTGGCATCGGGCAGGCCGAGATCGAGAAGCACCGCATCGAAGCAATTCTGGGAGTCGCCAAGCCGCGACAGGGCCTCGGCGAGCGTCCCGGCCATTTGGAGATCGCAGCGAATGTGTGCGTCGCTGCTAGCCTCCTGCAACGCGATTTCCGCCAAGCGGCGGTCCCCTGGATTGTCCTCGACCAGAAGGATAGCGAGGCGATCGGCAAGTCTGCTCATGGGAGCACCAACACTGTCAGGCCGCCTTCGGCGGCAGCTTCACAACCTCGAACCAGAAGTCCTCGATGGAATGCACGACCTTCAGGAAGCCCTCGAAATCAATCGGCTTGGAAATGAAGCAGTTGGCGTGAAACTCGTAGGACTTGATGATGTCAGCCTCCGCTTCGGACGATGTGATCACGAAGACCGGGATCACGCGCAGGATCGGATCCTCCTTGATCTGCTTGAGGATGGTGCGTCCGTCCACGCCCGGCAGGTTAAGGTCGAGGAGGACCACATCGGGCCTCGGTGCGTCGACGTACTCGCCCCGATGAAAGAGGAAGTCGAGCGCCTTCCTGCCATCCATAATGGCGTGCAGCTTGTTGGCGACCTTTGCCTCCTTGAGGCCTTCGACCGTCAGCCGCACATCGGCGGGGTTATCCTCGACCAACAGGATCTCGATTGGCCGCACGCGCCCCTCACTTGTCATCGCTCTTCTCCATGGTTGCTCGCGCCGCCGGCAGCGTGAAACGGAAGATCGAACCGCCGCCAGGTGCCTGGTCGACCCAGATCTTGCCGCCATGGCGCTCGACGATTCGTCGGCACGACGCGAGGCCGATTCCGGTTCCCTGATAGCTCTCGCGGCTGTGCAGGCGGGTGAAGATCTCGAAGACCTTCTCCCGGAACTCCGGCTCGATGCCGATGCCATTGTCTGTGATCGAGAACTCCCAGAAATCGCCCCGGCACTCGGCCGCCAGGCGGACTTGGGGCGGCGCGTCGCCGTGATACTTCAGGGCGTTGTCGATGAGATTGATGAACAGCCGATCCATATGGACCTTATCGGCCTCGATTTGCGGTAGCGGCTCGACCGCGATGTCGGCGCCAGTTGTCGTGATCTGATCGTCGAGCGCCCTGATCGCGCCCGAGACGATGTCGCCCGCGGCCAGGTTTTCCAGGTTCAATGGCCGGTTGCTAACGCGCGAGTAGCCGAGCAGATCGTTGATCAGGCTTTTCATGCGCCCGGCGCCATCGACAGCATATCCGATGAACTCGTCAGCCTCGGCGTCGAGCTTGCCGTGATAGCGGCGCGCGAGCAGGCCGAGATAGCTGCTGACCATGCGCAGCGGCTCTTGCAGGTCGTGGGAGGCGACATAGGCGAATTGCGACAGTTCCTGATTGGAGCGCCGCAGTTCCTCGGCCTTGGCCTCGACCTCTTCCTCGCGCTCCGCGATCCTGGCGGCCATCGCCTGGAAGGCGCGGGCCAACACACCGGATTCGTCGCCCCGGCGCGTCGCCGCTTCGATGTTGATGGCGCGGCCGCCGGCGGCAATCGTCGTCGCGGCAACCGTCAGGTCGCGAAGCGGCCGCGTGACGGCGTGCCCCAGCAACACCGCAAAGACGGCGCTGCCGGCGATTAGGCCGAGGGCGATCAAGATCATGATGTTACGCTGGGCCTGGATGCCGCTCAAAAGCACCCGACTGTCGTGTTTGGCAGCAACGACGACATAGCGATCCGGGTGCAGAGGGTCGAGGTAGGTCCGCTTGGCCGAGACGAGCTCGTCGCCGCCCGCCGCGTGGACGATCCCTGAGAATACCGGCGCACCACCATCGAACAAAGCGTCGACGCCGCCGATCTCGTCCTGCATCCGATG
Source organism: uncultured Alphaproteobacteria bacterium (assembly GCA_963782045.1). Classification (GTDB taxonomy): domain Bacteria; phylum Pseudomonadota; class Alphaproteobacteria; order Rhizobiales; family Kaistiaceae; genus CAVSRC01. The sequence continues at coordinate 1,109,481 of CAWAIR010000037.1, read as the reverse complement.
GCGGTTGCCGATATCGAAGCCAAAGGTCTTCGACGAGTTGGGGTGAGCGAGATAGTCCCCCGCCTGGTTGGCGACGAGCAAGGTCTCGTCGCGCGCCAGCGAATCCCTGAGAAGGGTGAACCAATACGCCGCGTCGACGTTGATGATCACCTCGCCACGCAGGATGCCAGCGTCGTCGAAGACCGGCGTCGCGGTACGGATCAGCGGGCGGTATGGCACTACGATCTTGCCAAAATCCTGGTCGAGCTCGAAGTTGGAGACATACACCTGACCCTCGGGAAGCTTTGCCGTTTCCTCGAAGAACGACAGGTCGCCCTTGACCTGCAGCTGGTCTGGTGGTGTCGGCCGGACGGTGCCATCGGCTGCGCGGTCGACGCGCACAATCTCCCTGCCGCCATTGGCCGTGCCGATATAGCGCAGCCGCACATAGGACGGCCTACTTTCGATGAGAGCCGCGAAGATCGCCGCAAGGCGCCGTTCCCACTCGGCTTCGTTGACCCCGTCGGACGGATCGACACCGTTATTGAGTTGCGCACGAACGATGCCCTCCACCGGGAGCGTCCGCGACAAGAACAGCACATCCTGCCGAGCAAATTCGCTCCGGGCCACAAGGCGAAGGGCCGCGGAATTGACCGACGACGAAAGGGCTTGTTGCTCGCGCCCGGTCAACGCGTCGACGGCGCCCTGGTACATGAAGAGCGCGATCACGCCCGCGGTGACCGCTCCAACTAGGGTAGCCCCGACAGCGATCTGAGCCGCGAAGCCGAAGCGCACTCTTGGCTCAAGCCCGGAAGGCATCGCGGCAAGCGCGGAAGACGGCCGCTTGGCATCCGCGACCACCGAGGCTCCTGATCTTTGGAACGTCTCCAATATTGACATGCGGTCTGACCGAATTTTCAGGTCTAGCGCCGCGCTAGATACCAGTAATTGAATAAGACTCTTTTGCAAGTTGCGAGGGCATCGGGTTAACGTTCATTAATAAACCCTCTCGAATTTTGGCAAGGTGAGATTTTCAACCAGAAAATTCTTCTTATGAGCTCGGACAAATGGTCGACAATTTTGAATTTCAAGTATTTATCTGATCTGGCATGCGACCCAGTGAGGCGAGGCGGTCCGGTTGGCGTGGAGTCTAGTCGGCATCCACCCGATGATCGGCATCGTTGATCTGAAATTGCCGCCATCGCCGGCTATTTGAAAGACCGGACCTTCTCCACCGGGGCCACCTCGCACCGAAGTTGGTGATGCCGGATCATGCGCAATCTCGCAGCCCGTGCGAGTCATGACTTCCTCGCTTTGCTGTTGGCGAAGGTACCAGAGGAAGCTTAAGCGACGCTCGCCGACGAAGAAGCAAAAGGCCGGCGGTGAATTCACGTCGGTGGCAACCGATGCGCCGGCTCCCGCGCCTTGTGACGAAGCACGATCCTCGCCTTCGGGTGTGCTGCTGCCGCTGACCAGAAGGCAGACATCGCGACTGTCAGGCTGCCGACGCGGGCTATAGACCTCCAGCGGGCGCGAGTTGTCGCAGGTCCATTCCTCGGCGGCGTAGCAAGGTCTTCCAGCGGCGACGTTGCGCCACCGAGCCTTCACGGCTCACATGAAGCCCGGACTCCATCCATCGCAGGACGAACACCGGGGCTCACGTCACGACGGATAGGCTCCGGCGACCGCGTACACCTCACGGTGGTTCGCACAAAATTCTGCGGTTCATTTTCGCTTGAATGCACCGCCCTCATGCAGAACATAGTTCAGCAGAGCTTTTTGGACTTTTAGGTGGCCGTTGTAGTCGATCAGGCCGAGCTTTCGAAACTTGTTCATGAATTCGGTCACCCGAGAGCGGGTCGTTCCGATCAACTGGGCGAGCACTTCATGGTTTACTTTTATGGGGATCGGTTCCGTACCAACGTCATTGCCGTAGTTGGCCAGAAGCAGAAGAGCTCGCGCCAGCCGCATTTCGCTGGAGCTGAATAACTGGTCGACCAGGTCCGATTCAACGCGGGCGGTCCGGGTCAAAAGATGGAAAAGAAAATAGTCGGCAAACTCTGGCTCGAAACGCAGGAGGCGCGCCATGGCCTCCGTATCCAGGCGAATAATGTCGCATGGCGTCATTGTGACGGCCGAAGACAAACGCAACGGCGCCCCGGTAATGGCTTGCTCGCCGCAGAATTCGTCCGGCCCGCGGATTGCGACGACAGCCTCCTTGCCGCGCTCGGATATGACGCTGACTTTGACCTTGCCGGTGTGGATGTAAAAGACAGAATCCGCCGCGTCTCCTTGGGCGTAGAGAGTCTGATTTGTCTGATAATTCGTTATGGTTCTTGTGGGCCCCCTTTGCGTGAGGAAGCCTAAGACGTCAAAGGATGAACGTTTTTCGTTCGTTGCCATTTCCCGCCCCCGCCTAGAGCCAAGAATTCTCCATGATATTAACTACAACCGAGTATCGAGACAATGAATTGGAGGCAGAGGTGATCATGGGTAGCATTGGCCATCATGCCCACATGTCCATTCGTCGGCGGATGCATCGCTGAGAGTAGCGACAAGGCCTTTCTTACGCCGCCCCTCCGGCCCGGAATTGCTCCGCCGTTGATTCCTCAACAATCGCCTGGCGCGCTCGAAACTCAACCGACACGACGTCATGATCATCGGCGAACGCGAGCACGACGGCTTGCGTAGGAGCTGATGCTTTTACCTGGGCGGCGCCCGATGCGCTAACTCCCGCGCCTTGTGACGAAGCACGATCCTCGCTTTCGGGCGTGCGGCTGCCGCTGACCAGAAGGCAGACATCGCGACCGCGATATCGCCGACGCGGGCGACGACCACACACAGTCGTCTTAGGCGATACGCAATACGTTCGGAAGCCGGCGCTGTGCCTCCGGTTGATCGGCCCGCTCGACACGGTTCCGACCAGCCGCCTTGGCTCGGTAGAGAGCAATGTCTGCGTATTCAAGCATTGCTGATAATGAATGGTCAGCGGTCTCGCTGGTCGACACCCCCCCACTCACTGTGGCAGCCACTTCGCGATCGTCAATAAAGCGGCATTGGTCCACAAAGGTTGCGCGAATGCGCTCGGCAAGCGCGTGAGCCGCTTCAGCACCTGAGCCTGGCATCGCTACTGCAAACTCTTCACCGCCCATGCGGCCTAACAGGTCCTGCGGACGCATGGTTTTGGCGGCGACTTCGCAAAACTTGCGGATAACACCATCACCAACGGCGTGGCCGTGCGTGTCGTTGATGCCCTTGAAGAAATCCAGGTCAAACATGACGACCGAAACCGGCGCTTCGTCGCGACGGCAACGTTCGACGGCTCTCGTCGCACTTTCCATGAAGGCGGCCCGATTGAAGATGCCGGTTAACCCGTCGATCTTGGCGGCCGCTTGGCTGGCTGCCTGCTTTCGCTCGTTGATCAAGGCGAGAACGAACACAGCCGTGCCGATGGCAAATATGTTGGATTCGAAATGAATCAGTCCGAAAGGACTCAAAACAGGCGGCGCAGCGCCCGAGGGTGCGCCGCCGCTTATCCCTGCCTGGGAACAGGTAGCCGTTGCGAGAAGTCACGAATGGCAAAAGGCTATGTACCAGGGTCCCATAAGGGAAGTGGTGCTCGTGGCCGTTCTTCGTGAGGCTTGCTGGAAGCGTAATCGTCCGACCCTTGGTGTCGATCCAATCCCAGCGAAGCTGTACCGCCTCGCCCCGGCGTATGCCGGTGAAGAGACAGAGAAGCACGATGTGGTGAAACGCCGAATGGGTCTGGAAGGCTACGAGAGCGATTTTCTGGAGCTCGGCGTCGGAAAGTACGCGCTCGCGCGCCGCGGGCTTCCGAGGGGCTCGTAGCGCCTCTAGCGGACTGTGAGGGATGAACCGACGGCCGACACAGAAGCGCAAGAAGGTTCGGAAGGCGACGAAGGCATGATGCTGCTCGGACGGGGTGTCCTTGAGCCCATCCAGACGGTCGGTGAAGTCCTTGGTGCTGAGCTCTTGCAGCTTCTTGTCCTCGATCACGGCCAGGTGGCGCTGCAAGAGCCGCTTATAGTCGCTGTGGGTGCGGGCCTTGGTCCGCGCCTCGGCGTCTGTCAGGAAGAGCGTGCGGGCCTCCTTGAGGGTGAGGTCCGCGGCTTCTTTCGGCTTCGTGTTGGTGATGAGGTCGCGGGCTGTTGCGCGCGCGGCCTTGAGTGACATGTCGGGATAGCGGCCGAATGTGGTGAGCTTGCGCTCGCGGCCGGTCATGACCACCCACGATTTGGCTCCGGCCTGGCTCACGCGGACGCCGAAGCCGGCAAGGGTCGCATCCCAGTAGGTGACCTGCGTGCCGTTCGGCTTGAGCGCCGACACGGCGATATCGGTGAGGCGGGCCTTCGGCATCGCAAGTCTCCAGAAAGTCTCCGAAATGACGGGGTTAGCAGGGTACTTCTGGGAACAAGTATGAAGCATGCGCTGCGGAAAATCCACTGCACAATCAGTTGGTTATGGTATCTATGTAGCGCTGTGAATTATCGTGGCAGCGCATTGTGGATCCGTGGGTCGCTGGCTCGAGCCCAGCCAGCTGTACCAGCCGGTCCCATCCGCTCCCGAATATCCTGACGCTCACGCGCTTTGGCCGCGTCGAACGACTCACGGCTTCGGCGTTGCCGGCGACCCGGCCGCGCAAGCCGACAGCAGGGCGATCACCTCGCCGTCGCCGATCTGCCGGAAGTCGTCGTAGAAGGCGCCGATAGCGCCGAAGTCCTCCGGCGTCTCCAGGCAGACGATGGCGTCGGCTTCGTCGGCCATGTCGGTGAGCGTTTCGGCGGGCGCCACCGGCACCGCCATCACCAGGCGGCGGGGGCCGCGCGCCTTCAGCGCACGCAGCGCCGCCTTCATCGTGGCGCCGGTCGCCAGCCCGTCGTCGACCACGATGACGGTGTGGTCTGCGGTCGCCGCCGGTGGACGGTTCCCCACATAGGCGCGCCGCCGCCGTTCGATCTCGGCAAGCTCGGCCTCGCAGATCGCCGTAAACTCGGCCTCCGATACATCGGCGAGCGCGATCACGTCCTCGTTGCGCACGATGGTCGGCGCCTCGCCGTCGACCACGGCGCCCATCGCCAGCTCCGGCTGGAAGGGGACGCCGATCTTGCGCACCAGCAGAATGTCGAGCGGCGCCGCCAGCGCCGTCGCGATCTCCGCTGCCACCGGCACGCCGCCGCGCGGCAGCGCCAGCACCACCGGGCTCTCCCTCTCGTAGCCGGCAAGCTCAGCCGCCAGACGCCTGCCTGCATCCCTGCGGTCGCGGAACGGCATGGCCGACCTCCCTCCGGAGCGGCGATTCGCGCATGGCGCGGCTTTCAGGTCAACCGGGCCGCGTCTCCTCCATGGCGCTGTCGTAGCGCGCCAGCATCCGCCGGAAGGTCGCCGTCACGGCCACCTCGATATCGGGCCGCGCCTCCAGGCGGGCGAGCACCAGCCCCGCCGCCTCGAGCGTCGACAGGCCCTCGCGGCGCGCTTCGCGCCGGCGCCGGCCGTAGAGCGAGGGACGCCGTGGCTTGAGTGCGATGCGCCTGCCCTTGAGCAGCCAGGCGTTGCGCCACCACAGCGTTTTGGCCTGGCTCCACGTCCCGTCGAGGAGGATGACGCCCTCGATGCCGGCGAGCGCGCCGTCCTGATCGCCGGGCGCCGTGCCCTTGCGATCGAAGGCGACGACTTCGCGTCCGGGCGGGAAGTCGGCGGGCCGGGCCGAGCCCAGGAAGAGCGTCGCCCACTGCCTCGGATCGGCCGGGCGCCCCAGCGCCTTGGCCAGGCTCGGCCACGACAGGCCCACCCTGAGCGTCGCGTTGACGAATTGCTCGGCGGCGAGGCGGGCGGTGCCGAGCAGCCGATCCTGTTCCTGCGGGTGCTGGAGGATCAGCAGCGAAATCCGGTTGGCGATCGGCTGGACCTCGTCGCAGACGCACAGCGGCACCGGCTTCAGGCAGCGCGGGCAGCTCGGCGTGTCCGCCTGGAAGATCGGCCCCTTTTCTTGCGGCATCTGCTGGTTCCCGAAGTGGCCTCGGCGGCGAAGACTTTTGCAATCGCCGTCCGGCCGGCGGCGAAACCATGGTTAAGCCTGACGCGTGCCGCCGTCAAAATGCCGGGCCCCGCTGACGATTTTGTGAATCCGCCGAAAGTGGCCTTGCGCCGGCAAAATCGGCCGGCTGCACTCGCTGTTTTACCGAAATTTTAGCAAATCTTCTTCCAAAGTGTCGCGCTTGTTTAGAGAAGCTCTAGGGTTATTCGCTCCAGTACTGGATCGATGGGCACTCAATGGTGTTTTCCGAGCCGATGATCGGCGGGACACAAGCATGGGGGAGGGAGCAGGTCGCGAAATCGCGACGATTGCTGAAGGCATTCTTTTGCCGGTTGCACACCGGGCTTGCCGGCCGCCTGGCACTGTGCACGGCAATTCTCGGCACCATCGTCACCGCCGTTCTCACCACGTACATGTACCAAGGCAGCGTCGACGCGCTGATCGGCGGCGAGCTGCATGAGCTGGCCGCCACCAATCAGGCCGCCGGGCTGCGGCTCACTGGCAGGATCGGCCTGGCGCGCGAGGATGCACTGATCCTTGCCCGGCTGACCGATGCCGTCGCGGTCGCCGCGGGCCGCCCCGCCGGCGGCGTCGGTGCGCTCGCCGGTTCCGGCGGCGCGGGCGATGTCGACCGCCTGGCGGCGATCTTCAGCACCATGCTCGATGAGCGGCCCGGATACATCCAGCTTCGCTATGTCGCCGCCGACGGTCGCGAGGTTGTCCGCCTGGAACGGTCGCCGGATGGAAAGGTTCGCGCCGCGCCCCCGCAGAACCTGCGGAGCCTCGCCGGCCGCCTCTATTTCGACAATGCCGCCGGCTTGCCGGATGGCGAGGTCTACGTATCGGACGTCGGGCTGAACCAGCCGAACGGCACCATCGAGCAGCCCTACCGGTTCGTCGTGCGCGCGGCGGCTCCGGTCCATGGCGCGGACGGTCGCGTGCTCGGTGTTGTCGTCGTCAACGTCGACCTCCGCACGCTGTTCGGCGTGGTCAGCGAGACGGTCCGCCAGCAGTCGCTCCATTTCATCGCCGACCGCAACGGCGACTACCTCTACCGCACTGAAGCACCGGCGGCCTTTGGCGTTGCCGCCGCACAGTCGGATCTGATCCAGGACGCCCTGCCGCAGCTCGCGCCGCTGTTTTCCAGCGGCGGCAGCAGCGTCTCCGGCATCGTCGCCGTGGGCGACCGCCAATACGTCACCGATGCCCGGCGCATCTACTACGACCTGCACCAGCCGGGTCGCTATCTGGTCCTGGCGACGCTGTGGCCGCGCGCCCATGTCGCCGCGGAGATCGCCGCGCTACGCAACCGCACGCTGCTCGCCGCTGGCGCGCTGCTCGTCTTCGGCGTCGTCGCCGTCGCCCTGCTTGCCGGCGGGCTGGTGCGGCCGCTGCGCGCGCTCACCGCCGTCACCACCCGCATCGCCGCGGGCGAGCACGACATCCACGTGGACGCCATTGCCCGCCGCCAGGACGAGGTCGGCGAGCTTGCCCGCTCGATCGAAGCCATGAGCGCCGAGATCAGGGTGCGCGAGGACGAAATCCGCGCAACCGCCGACGATCTCGCGCGCACCAACAAGGAGCTCGACCAGTTCGCCTATGTCGCCTCGCACGACCTGCAGGAGCCGCTGCGCATGGTGGCGAGCTATCTCGACCTGCTCGTGCGCCGCTACGGCGACCGGCTCGACGGCGACGCCCACGAGTTCATCGACTATGCCGTCGATGGCGCCCGCCGCATGAAGCTGCTGATCAACGATCTGCTCGCCTATTCGCGGGTCAACAACCGGCCGCTCGACATCGAGCGCGTCGATAGCGTCGTCGTCGTCGCCAACGTCCTGCGGATGCTCGGCGAGCGCATCGCCGAGAGCGGGGCGGAGATCACGGTCGCGGCGCTGCCCTGGGTGGAGGCGGACGCCCTGCAACTGGAGCGGCTGCTCGCCAACCTCGTCGGCAACGCCGTGAAGTACCGCGGCGATGCGCCGGCCCGCATCCATATCGCCGCCGAACGCAAGGCCGAGGAGTGGCAATTCTCGGTGGCCGACAACGGCATCGGGATCGCGCCCGCCTTCCGCGAAAAGGTCTTCGCCATCTTCGCGCGGCTGCACGGTCGCGACCAATATCCGGGATCGGGCATCGGGCTTGCCTCCTGCCGCCGCATCGTCGAACGCCACGGCGGCAGGATCTGGATCGAGACGTCGCCGGGCGGCGGCGCCACCTTCCGTTTCACGCTGCCCGCGCGCATGGCGAGGGAGGCGTTCGACGATGCGGCGTGATCAGACCGGGCGGCCGATCGAGATCCTGCTTGTCGAGGACAATGCCGGTGACATCCGCCTGACCCGGGAGGGCCTCAAGGAGGCGCGGCGCCCCAATCGGCTGCACAGCGTCACCAACGGTCAGGCGGCGCTCGATTTTCTCTATCGCCGCGGCGACTACGGCGATGCACCGCGGCCGGACGTCATCCTGCTCGATCTCAACCTGCCGGGGATCGACGGCCACGGCGTCCTCAACCGGATCAAGCAGGACCTCTGGTTGCGCACGATTCCCGTCGTCGTCCTCACCTCGTCCGAGGCTGAATCCGATATCGTCCGTTCCTATCAGGAGCACGCCAACTGCTTCATCTCCAAGCCAATCGACTTCGAAGGGTTCCTGCGGACCGTCCGCGCGGTCGAGGATTTCTGGTTCACGGCGGTCAAGCTGCCACGGATGGCCTGACCGCGCTCGAGATGCCAAATGGATAACGAAAACAACAAATACTTCCAGATATTGCTGATCGAGGATAACCCCGGCGATCGCCGGTTGACGGAGATCGCGCTCGCCGAGGCGGCCACCGAAGTCGACATCCGCCACGAACTGCACAGCGTCGGCACGCTCGCCGAAGGGCTCACCTGGCTGTCCGACCCGGACCATCAGTTCGCCGTCGTCCTGCTCGACCTCGGTTTGCCCGATGCCGAAGGGCTGGAAGGGCTGCGCGCCGTGCACGTGGCGAACCCGGGCGTGCCGATCCTCGTGCTCACCGGCCAGTCGGACCTGGCCGTGGCGACCACCGCCCTTGGTGCCGGCGCCTCCGATTTCCTCGACAAGGCCGACCTCAGGCCGCACACGCTCGTTCGCGCCGTGCGCTATGCCATCGAGCGCAAGAAGGCCGAGGCCGAGCTGATGCGCCTGGCCCGCACCGATCCGCTGACCGGGCTGCTCAACCGGCGGGCCTTCTTCGAGCAGCTCGAGACCGCCCTCATCCAGACGCGGCGTTCGGAACTCGCCTGCGCCGTCATCCTGTTCGATATCGACCGCTTCAAGGAGATCAACGACGTCTTCGGCCACAAGACCGGCGACGAGCTCCTGACAACGGTGGCCGGCGTCCTGCGCGCTCAACTGCGCGAGACCGATTCGATCGGCCGCATCGGCGGCGACGAGTTTGCGGTGCTCGCCACCAACCTGAAATCGGCGGCGGCGGCGATGGAGATCGCCGAGAAAATCTCCCGGGGGATGGCGGCGATCACCGAGCTCAACGACGTGCATGTCGACATCTCGATCAGCATCGGCATCTCCGTCTTCCCGCTCGACGATTCCACCGCCGACGTCCTGGTCACCCACGCCGACATGGCGATGTACAAGTCGAAGGGCAGCAAGCGCGGCTCGATCAACTACTTCGACGCGCGCATGGACGCGGCCGTCAAGGCGCGCCACGCCCTCAAGCGCTGCATGCCGGAGGACATCGCCAACGGCAAGTTCTACCTGATGTTCCAGCCGATCGTCGACGCTACCAGCCGCAAGATCGTCGGCGCCGAGGGCCTGGCGCGCTGGCGCGACACCAACAACAGGCTGATCGCGCCCGACGAGTTCATCCCCATCGCCGAGGAGACCGGATCGATCGCCGACCTCGGCAGCCGGCTGCTCATCGAGGCCTGCGGCTACCTCCAGCACTGGAGCGAGCTGCGCAAGGCGCTGGTGCCGATCGCGCTCAACATCTCGCCGATCCAGTGCCGCGACCCGGCTTTCGGGGCGCGGTTGATCACCGCCGTCGAGCAGGCCGGGATCAGGCCGCAGCTGATCAACATCGAGATCACCGAATCGACCATGGCCAAGAGCCTCGACGTGATCCGCAAGAACCTCGCCTTGCTGCGCGCCTTCGGCATCGGCATCTCGGTCGACGATTTCGGCACCGGCTTCTCGTCGCTGTCGCTGCTCAAGGACCTGCCGCTCAGCACCCTGAAGATCGACCGCAGCTTCGTGCATGACATCGGCAAGGGCTCGGGCGCCGAAACCATCGTCCAGACGATCGTCGAAATGGCCAAGAAGCTCGGCTTCCGCACCATCGCCGAGGGGGTCGAGACCGAGGAGCAGGTCGCGCTGCTGCGCGACGTCGGCGTCGACGACCTGCAGGGCTACTACTTCTCCAAGCCCGTGCTCGGCGAGCAGTTCGTCTCCTGGCTGGCCAAGAGCGAGTCCTACCTGGTCGCCTGACCGCCTACCAAGTGTAGCCGTTGCGGTCGAGGAACAGCTTCAGCCGATCGGGAAACTTCATCACCTTGAGCTTGCCCTTGGGGCAGGAATCGATGTCGTCGCCGGTGAGGCAGGTCTCCTCGCCGGCGTCATGGGCGGTGTCCCAGTGCGCCTTCAGCGCCTTCCACGCATCGGCGCCCTCGCCGACGCGCACCTTGGCCGCCACCCAGCCGGCCAGGTAGCCGGGCGAGGTCCAGCGTTGCGACGGCTCCACGGTGTCCTCCAGTTCGGCCAGCCAGTCGCGGTGGGCCGGCAGGTAGCGCGGGTCGGTGGAGACGTCGATCACCTTGCCGTTGCGCACCGTGTCGATGACCAGCGGTGCCGCGCTGCATGCATAGCAGTCGAACGTATAAAGGAAGCGGTTGTCGACGGTGACGATCTCCGCCACCCCGTCGTGGTCGATGTCCTGGAGATAGTCGCCGCCGCCGTCGAATTCGCCCACGTTGACCGTCACCCAGCCGCGCGGCTGCTCTTCCGCCACAATGACGTCCGTGCAGCAATGGGCGCCGCCGGTATAGGCGGCGAAATAGACTTCCGGATAGTGGTTGCCGGGATCGATCTCGGCGATGCTCGCCTCGGCCTCGGGGCTGTCGAAGCCGGCGTCCGGCGCCGAGGCGCTGGCGACCGGCAGGATGCCGACCTTGACCTGCAGCCACACCTTGTCGGTGTCCGGGTTGGGCGTGCTGCCGCGCACCTGACGGACCGTCGCGGTCACCTCGCCCACCGTGACCGAGGCGCTGGTGGCGCCGTCGGCGAACGTCGTGGTGGGGAACGCGGGCGTGTCGGTGTCGTTCTCAGCCGCGGCGACTGCCGTCGCCAGCGCCAGCACCACCGCCGCCGCGACGGCCGTCGGCCATATCCAACTCCCGCTTGGCACGGGTGTCCTCCCTGCTCGTCCGCTCGAACTTTACCGCCGGCCACCGACAAGGGGAATTGCCGGCGCCCCGGCACTCGCTCTAGGCTGCCTGACACTGTGTGTTACCACGGGAGGCAGAAATGCCAGAGAGCGGCCTCAAGACCATCCGGCTCAATCTCGCGCGCAGCGCCGAATTCCCCGACGGCAGCGAGCGCCACTACTACCGCTTCACCGCGCCCCTCGACGCCGACGGCCATCTCGATCCGGAAGGCTGGCGCAAATACCGCGAACGCTGCCGCGTCGTGCGCAACTGGGGCGCGGAAGAGGAGGACGTCGGCCACCTGGTCCACCGGCCGGGCGGGAGTTGGGGCTTCCACTACGACATCGACGGCGACGAGGGCGACGAATCCGGCTTCAAGCTCGCCGATCACAACTTCGTGCCGGGCGAATACGTCTCGATCCGCGACGAGGACGGCGCCATGCACACCTTCCGCGTCGTCACCATCACCGACGTTTAGGGGCAGCGGGGCACCGCCGCCGCTCTCGGGAGCAGAACGGCGAATCGCCTCAGCACAAGCAAATCAAGTCCGTCATCCTCCGACGAGCGAAGCGAGATCGGAGGATCGGGGGCCCACCCGACCACTGTCGCCGCCCTTTGCCGCAGCCGATCCACCGGTCAAGCCAGGTCAAGCCGGCGGATGACGGCGCACGCGTGGGGGAAGGGGCAGAAGCTCCACACACCAAGCGCATGCCGTCACGGCCGGATGCTGCTATAGGATGCCCCCCGGAGATGACTGAAATCCCGGAGGGCGGGCATATGGCGGACGGCAACAACAGCCGGCCGACGGCGGCGCGGCTGATCGTCGAGGCGCTTGAGCAGAACGGCGTCGAGCGCATCTTCTGCGTGCCGGGCGAAAGCTATCTGGCGCTGCTCGACGCGCTGCACGATTCGTCGATCGCCGTGACGCTTTGCCGGCAGGAGGGCGGCGCGGCGATGGCGGCCGAGGCCTGGGGCAAGCTCACCGGCCGGCCCGGCATCGCGATGGTGACGCGCGGACCGGGCGCCACCAACGCCTCGGCCGGCATTCATGTCGCACGCCAGGATTCCACGCCGATGATCGTCTTCGTCGGCCAGGTGGGACGTGGCATGCGCGGGCGTGAGGCGTTTCAGGAGATCGATTTCGCCGCCATGTTCTCACCCGTGGCGAAGTGGGTCGAGGAGACCGACAGCGCCGACCGGACGGCCGAGTTCGTCAGCCGCGCCTTCTACGAGGCGACTTCCGGCCGTCCCGGACCCGTCGTGCTGGCGCTCCCCGAGGACGTGCTGCGCCAGCCCGCGGCCATCGCCAATCCGCGCCCGTGGACGCAGGTCGAGACCCATCCCGGCCTCACCCAGATGGCCGAATTGCAGAAGATGCTGTGGCGGGCGAGGAGCCCCTTCGTCATCGCCGGCGGCTCGCGCTGGTCCGAGGCGGCGGTCGCCAGCCTCCAGCGCTTCGCCGAACGCTTCCAGCTTCCCGTCGGCTGTTCGTGGCGCCGCCAGGGCCTCTTCGACAACGCGCACCCGAACTACGCCGGCGACATCGGCGTCGGCATCAATCCGGCATTGGCAGAGCGCGTGCGCGAGGCCGATCTGCTTCTCCTCATCGGCGGGCGTCTCGGCGAGATGCAATCCTCCGGCTACACGCTGATCGACATCCCCGAACCCAGGCAGACGCTGGTCCACGTCCATCCCGGCGCCGAGGAGCTCGGCCGCCTCTACCGGCCCACCCTCGCCATCAATGCCAGCCCGACCGCCTTCGCCGCCGCGCTGGAAGGCTTGCAGCCGCCGCACGAGATCCCGTGGTCGGGCAGCGCCGGGGAGGCCAATGCCGCCTATCGCGCATGGTCGACGCCGGCCAGGAATCCGGGTCCGGTCCAGCTCGGCGAGATCGTCCTCTGGCTACGCGAACGCCTGCCAGAGGACGCCATCGTCGCCAGCGCCGCCGGCAACTATTCCGTCTGGGTGCACCGCTTCTTCCGCCATCGCCGTTTGGGCACCCAGCTCGCTCCGACCTCCGGCACCATGGGCTATGGCCTGCCGGCGGGGCTCGCCGCCAAGCTGAAATATCCGGAGCGCATGGTGGTGGTGTTTTCCGGCGACGGCGATTTCCAGATGACCATGCAGGAATTTGCCGCCGCCGTTCAGGCCGGCGCCAACGTTGTCGTCGTGGTGGTCAACAACGGCGTCCACGGCACCATCCGCATGCACCAGGAGCGGCACTATCCGAACCGCCGCGTCGCCACCGACATCGTCAATCCGGATTTCGCCGCCTTCGCCCGCGCTTGCGGCGGTCACGGCGAGACGGTGGCACGGACCGAGGATTTTGCCGCCGCCTTCGAGCGCTGCGTCGCCTCCGGCAGGCCGGCGCTGATCGACCTCGCCTTCGACCCGGAAGCGAGCACGCCTTCGCGCACGCTTTCCGAAATCCGTGGCTCCGGCCGTCGCTGAGCCGGGCATGACCTGGATCAACGCCGGCGCCGCCAGCCGGCGCACCATGGCGCCATGCCGACGAAGGACATTGGGTGCGTTTTGGCGATTGCCGCGCTTCTTGCGGCCGGCCCGGCGTTCGCCCGGGACCAGCAGCGGGGCGATCCGGCACGGGGGCTCGCTTTTGCCGAAGCCAACTGCGCCGAGTGCCACGCGGTCGATCGCGGCCATTTCGACAGCCCGGAGCCGGACGTGCCGGCCTTCCAGGACATTGCCAATGCCGAGGGCATGAGCGCCATCGCGCTTTATCCCTTCTTCCGCACGGCTCACCGCAGCATGCCGAATTTCGTCATCCCGCCGGACGACATCGCCGACCTCACCGCCTACTTGCTCAGCATCCGCCGGAAGCCCTGAGCTGCGCCGGAAACGGGTGGTGCCGGGGCCACCGGCGCGCCATGCTCGCACGCATGTCCGACCCTCTCGAGTTCCGCCCGGTCACCGCCGCCAATACGGACGAATTCGTCCGCTTCTTCTCCGCGCCCGGCGCGCCCAAGCATTGCTGGTGCATGGTCTGGCGGCGCACGGCCGCCGAGGCGAAGCTCCAGGCGGGCACGGACCGCAAGCGCATGATGCTCACGCGCATCGACGCCGGCACGCCTGTCGGCCTGCTCGCCTATGACGGCGCGGACGCGGTCGGCTGGGTGTCGATCGCTCCGCGCGACACCCACCGGGCGCTCGGCGGCCCACCGGCGGAGCCGGGCGAGGTCGTCTGGTCGCTCGTCTGCTTCTATCTGCCCCGGCGCCTGCGCGGCGATGGGCTGGTGCGCCGGTTGCTCGCTGGTGCCGTCCACCATGCCCGCGCCAACGGCGCAACGATCGTCGAAGCCTATCCGGTCGATCCGGATTCACCGAGCTTCCGCTTCATGGGCTTCGTGCCGGTCTTCGCCGAGGCCGGCTTCCGTGATCTCGGCATGACCGGCACGCGGCGGCACGTGATGCGGCTGAAGTTTGAGCGGCAGTAGGCAGTCGGCAATCGCCAGTCGTGCCGAGGTGATTTCCCGACTGCCGACTGCCTATAGCAAACTCCCCTGCGAGCCGTCGTCCACCGGCTTGCGCCGGCGCGGGCGCGGCGTCACCGCGCCGCCGGAGATGGCCCGCACATGGCCGTCATGGAACTCGATGTCGAGCACCTTGCCGTCGGGCACCGCCGCCGCCGAGCGCATCGGCTCGCGGTCCTCGAAGTCGCTGACCAGCGCGAAGCCGCGCTCGAGGATCGAGCGATAGCTCACCACCTCGAGCAGCCGCGCGGCCGAGGCGAAGCGCGCTTTCAGCCGCTCGATCGCGCGCGCCAGGAACTGCGTCTGGCGCTCACCGGCCGCGATCAGCCGCTCGCGCGCCCGCTCCAGATTGCGCGCGTGGAACACGGCCTTGCGGCTGTCGCAGGCCACCAACTGCTCGCGTGCCCGCTCGATCATGCGCTCCAGCCCGGCGAGCGACAGGCGCCCGGCGACGCGCTCGTACTGCGTGCGGTGGACGCGGGCATTGGCGAGCAGTCCCCTGCCGATGCGGCTCGCCAGCTCGTCGAACATCCGCCGCGGCATGGCGAAGAGGTCCTCGGCTCGCGGTAGCGCCCGCGCCGCCGCGCGAAGGTCGCGCCGGCCGGTCTCGATCTGCCTCAGCGCCGCCCCGGCGAGGCGGCCGCCGAGATCGCCGACCGCCGCGATCAGTTCCGAGCGCACCGGCACTGCCATCTCGGCGGCGGCGGTTGGTGTCGGTGCCCGCCGGTCGGCGGCGTAGTCGATGAGCGTGAAGTCGGTCTCGTGGCCGACCGCCGAGATCAGCGGGATCGCCGAGGCCGCCGCGGCGCGCACCACGATCTCCTCGTTGAAGCTCCACAGGTCTTCCAGGCTGCCGCCGCCGCGCGCCACGATCAGCAGGTCGGGGCGGGGGAGGGCGCCGTCACCGGAGAGCGCGTTGAAGCCTTCGATCGCCGCCGCCACCTCCGCCGCGCTGGTCTCGCCCTGCACGCGCACCGGCCACAGCAGCACGCGGGTCGGGAAACGGTCGGAGAGCCGGTGCAGGATGTCGCGGATGACCGCGCCGGTCGGCGAGGTGACCACGCCGATCACGCGCGGTAGGTAGGGCAGCGGTCGCTTGCGCGCCTCGGCGAACAGGCCTTCCGCCGCAAGTGCCTTCCGCCGCGCTTCGAGCAGCGCCATCAGCGCGCCCACGCCGGCCGGCTCCAGCGCCTCGACCACGATCTGGTATTTCGACTGGCCGGCGAAGGTGGTGAGCTTGCCGGTGGCGACAACCTCGACCCCTTCCTCCGGCTTGAACTTCAGTCGCGGCAGGGTCATGCGCCAGACGACGGCCTCCAGCCGCGCCTTGTCGTCCTTCAGCGAGAAGTAGCAATGACCGGAGGAATGGGGGCCGCGAAAGCCGGAGATCTCCCCGCGCACCCGGACGTAGCCGTAGGTATCCTCGACCGTCCGCTTGAGGGCGGCCGAAATCTCCGAAACGGTGTATTCGCCGATATTGGCGGCGGTGTCGCTCATGGCGCCATGGGTGCCGCCTGCGCGGCGCGGGGTCAAGCAGCGTCCGCGCTTGTAACCGAATTGGTGACATGTTACATCACTGCGATGCAGGTGATCGCGC
Source organism: uncultured Alphaproteobacteria bacterium (assembly GCA_963782045.1). GTDB lineage: Bacteria > Pseudomonadota > Alphaproteobacteria > Rhizobiales > Kaistiaceae > CAVSRC01. The sequence continues at coordinate 1,092,963 of CAWAIR010000037.1, read as the reverse complement.
GGCGGACTTTGGTTCAGTTCTGGCGACGACATCCACCGGCCGAGGGACCTTTGAAGGCCTGGTTCGCGGTCATTTCCAAGGCGCGGTGGACAGGACCGGCCGAGGTGAAACGTGCCTTCGGCGCGACCGTCGATTTCGTGTCGGACAATCGCGTCGTCTTCGACATCGGCGGCAACAAATATCGATTGGTCGCCCATGTCTCCTACAGGTTCGGCCGCGTGCTGGTGAAATTCGTCGGCACTCATTCAGAATATGACCGCATCGATCCGGGAACCGTCTCATGGCGAAAAAGGTGATCCGTCCGCTCCGCAGCGAGGCCGACTACGAGACGGCGCTCGATGAGATCGAGCGCTATTTCGAGAACGAGCCGAAGAAAGGGACGGCGGAGGCGGACCGATTCGACCTGCTGGCGTTGGTCATCGAGGATTACGAGCGGCGTCAGTGGCCGGTCGATCCACCCGACTCGGTGGAAGCGATTCGCTTCGGCATGGAGACTGGCGGAAGGACGCAGTCCGACCTCGGGCGCCTCCTTGGGTCGCGCCAGCGCGCCTCGGACATCCTCGGCCGCAAGCGGCCGCTCACCATGAAGATGGCGTGGCGCCTGCATCGGGAATGGGGCATTCCTGCCGAGGCGCTCATCAGGCCGGCGGCGCCCGCAACGACGCAAAAGAGCCGCGCACTAGGCTGATCATCCGGCCGTCCCGTGCTACATGATGCCGGGGCGGACAAGGGGGAGCTTCGATGCGTACGCTTGGTGCCGTTGCTCTGGCGGCCATCGTTTCGTGGGTCGCCGGCATGGCGGTCGCGGGCGGAGCCATGGTGCTGGGGCTGGTTCTCCCGCCCGGACCGGACCAGAGTTTTGCCATGGCTGCCATCGCGGCGGGTCTGGCGGTCGCGGCGATCGGGACGGCAATCGTCTTCCTGATCGTGCTGGCGGCCGGCGGCAAGCGGACGGCGATCCGCTGGGCGGCGGCCGTCCTGATCGTCCTCCTTCTGCTGGTGCTGGCCGCTCCTGCGATCTTCGGGCTCATGACCACGGACGCGACCGACGTGGCATCCCGCTCCGCCCTGGCGAGCCTGGTCCTCTTCCTGGTCGTCGTCGCGGTCCCCGCTCTGGCGGTGATCCTCATCCAGTGGTGGGCGGTTGCACGACATCTGCGCCGCGGCCGCAAGGCCACGCCGGGCGCCGCTTGAAGGAAGCGCCGGCGGCTTTGGCCGACAATGGAAGTCGTATGGTCCCGCCGCCGGCGCGTGATATGAACCGGCAGATGAGTCACGACTTCACCTCGATCCGCCTGTTCCTGCGTTCGACCCGCTTCGTCGCCGGCTCGACCGTCTCGCTCGACCGCAACCAGGCGAACTATCTGGTGAACGTTCTCCGGCTGTCGGATGGCGCCGGCATCCTCGTTTTCAACGGCCGCGACGGCGAGTGGCGGGCGATCCTGCGCGGCGGCGGGCGCAAGTCGTGGGGCCTCGAGATCGGCGAACCGCTGCGCGCCCAGCCGGCCCATCCCGACCTGCACTACATCTTCGCGCCGCTGAAGCAGGCGCGCCTCGACTACATGGTGCAGAAGGCGGTGGAGATGGGCGCCGGGCGGCTGCGTCCGGTGCTCACCCAGCACGGCCAAGTGAGCAAGGTGAACCTGGAGCGCATGGAGGGGAACGCCATCGAGGCGGCCGAGCAGTGCGGCATCCTCACCATTCCCGCCATCGACGAGCCGATTGCGCTCCGCCACCTGCTGGAGACCTGGCCGGGGCGGGAGGACGGCCGCCGGCTGATCTTCTGCGACGAAGGCGACGATCGTGCCGACCCTCTGTCGATTCTGGCGGGGGTGGCGCCGGCGCCGCTGGCCGTCCTGATCGGCCCGGAAGGCGGCTTTTCGGTCGAGGAGCGGCAGTTGCTGCGTTCCCGGCCGTTCGTCATCGCCCTGCCGCTGGGGCCGCGGATTCTGAGGGCCGACACCGCCGCGGTAGCGGCCCTCGCGCTCGTTCAGGCGGCTTTGGGCGATTGGACCGAGCGGCCGCCTAAGCCGGCGCCGTGAAAGTGCCGGGGCTGTTCGCGGTGCCCTGGAAGTTTGGGCTGCGCTCCCTACGCGCTTCCGACAGCGCCCGTCGCACGCCGTCGGCATCGTAATTCTTGACATAGACCGGCGTGTCCGGCTGCTGCCGCCAGGACTCGTCCAGTCCGCCGGCGTCGATGGCGTCGAAGCCGAGTTCCTCGACCAGCTTCAGCACGATGGCCTTGGCCGCCGTATCGTCGCCGGCAACCGGCAGCGCGATCCGGCCGGGCATGCCCTTGGCCTGGCCGCGCTGCAACAGGGCCTGAGCCTGGATGTTGTTGAATGCCTTGATAATCGGGTGCCTGAGCTTCCGCTCCACCCATCGGCTTTCCGTCATGCCCGCCTCGATGTCCTCGATGCGGCCGTCACGCTGGCGCGGGTAGTAGTTGCCGGTATCGACCACCGGAACGTGCTTGGGCACGCCAGCCAGCAGACCGTCCGGCAGGTTGACGACATTCTTTTCGGGGATCGTGACCACGACCAGGTCCACGCCTGCCGTCGCCTCGTTAACCGTAACCGCCTTGGCGCCGGTTTCCGCAACCAGTTCCTTGAGCGAGGCGGGGCCGCGGGAGTTGGCCACCAGCACCTCATGGCCGAGTGTGCTGAGCCGCCGCGTCAGGGTACCGCCGATCTGGCCCGATCCGATTATGCCGATTTTCATGAGTCACCATGGGGACAAGAGAACGCTTTGCCGGGTGAGAGGTAAGACTGCGATGCCCCCTTGCAAGGTCTGCCGGATGGCCGCACCAGATGGCGCGTCGGGGGCTGGACAAGGGGGGACTGGCGGAATGCGCCGCCCACCCCACATTCTACCGGGCTTGCACCCGGCCCGGGACTCGACTAATCTGCCGCTCCGTTTCTCTCTAGCGCCCTGAAAGCCCTCCCCGCATGGCACGCGACGTCTCCGACGCGACGCCGATCGAATCCCGCGACCAGCTCGTCGACACCCTCGAATTGGGCGCCAAGCCGAAATCGGAATGGCGCGTCGGCACCGAGCACGAGAAGTTCGGCTTCTACCTCGCCGACCTGAGCCCGGTGCCCTATGGGGGCCAGCGCGGCATCCGCCGCCTGCTGGAGGCGATGGAAGGGCTGCTCGGCTGGCATCGCATCGAGGACGAGGACCGCATCATCGGCCTCACCGACCCGCTCGGCCTTGGGGCCATCTCGCTCGAGCCCGGCGGCCAGCTCGAGCTGTCCGGCGCGCCGCTGAAGACCATCCACCAGACCTGCCGCGAGGTGAACGCCCACCTGGCGCAGGTGCGCGAATGCGCCACGCCGCTCGGCATCGGCTTCCTCGGCTCCGGCTTCTCGCCCAAGTGGAGCCGCGACGAGACGCCGGTCATGCCCAAGCAGCGCTACGACATCATGCGCGGCTACATGCCCAAGGTCGGCGGCCACGGTCTCGACATGATGCTGAGGACGTGCACCATCCAGGCCAACCTCGATTTCTCCGACGAGGCCGACATGGTCAAGAAGATGCGCGTCGCGCTGGCCCTGCAGCCGGTGGTCACCGCGCTCTTCGCCAACTCGCCCTTCAACGATGGCCGGCCCAACGGCTTCCAGTCCTACCGCGCCGAGATGTGGAAGGACACCGACCCGGCGCGCACCGGCATGCTGCCCTTCGCCTTCGAGGACGGCTTCGGCTTCGAACGCTACGTCGATTGGGCACTCGACGTGCCGATGTACTTCGTCAAGCGCGGCGAGCGCTATTACGACGTCACCGGCACCACCTTCCGCAGCTATCTCGCCGGCAGCCTCGACAACGTCGTACCCGATGGCCAGCCGACCATGGCCGACTGGAAGAACCATCTCTCCACCCTGTTCCCCGAAGTGCGCCTGAAGAACTACCTCGAGATGCGTGGCGCCGACGGCGGCCCCGGCCGGCGCATCTGCGCGGTGCCGGCGCTGTGGGTCGGGCTGCTCTACGATTCCGCCGCGCTCGACGGCGCCTGGCAGGTGGTCAAGGGCTGGACCGGCGGCGAGCGCGAGGCGCTCCGCGACGCCGTGCCCCAGCACGGGTTGAAGGCCACGGTCCAGGGGCGCACCGTTCGCGACATCGGCCGCGACATCGTGGCGCTCGCCCGCGAAGGATTGCGCCGCCGTTCCTATCTCAATGGGGAGGGCATCGACGAGACCATCTTCCTGTCGTCGATCGAGGAGGTTCTGGCCAGTGGCATGACGCCGGCGGACCAGATCATGCGCGAATACGAGCGCGACTGGCACGGCGACATCGACCGGATGTTCGAGGCCTATGCCTATTGAACAGCGCTTGGGCTATGGCAGAAGTTCGGATTGATCCCGGTCAAGGAGCTGCCGACGGTTTCACCTGATACTGGCCAATATTGGAGAGGGGCAATACAATGACTGACGCGGTCAGTACTATCAATGACATGCATGTTATCGTTGATCTCGGCGGCGAACGCCGTCCGATGACGATCGCGGCCGATCTGGCACGCCAGCTCAACGCGCACCTGACCGGTGTGGCGCTTGCTTTCGAGCCGGTGGTGCCGGTCTACACCATGACCACGCCGCTGCCGACCGACCTCATCGTCGCCGCCCACGAGCAGGCCGTGAACGACGCCAAGTCGGCGGCCACCGCCTTCACCAAGGCCGCCGCCGCCGCCGGCATCTGCTACGAATCGCGCACCACGGAATCGGTGGGCAGCGACGGGCTGGAAGGCGTCACCCGCAGCCTGGCGCTAAGCGACCTGCTGGTCATCGGCCAGCAGAGCCCCGACGTGCCCGAGCCGATGCGCGAGGCGCTGATCGAGGCCGTGCTCTTCCAGTCGGGCGCCCCCATCCTGCTCGTCCCCTACGCCGGGGTGACGTCGTTCACGCCCGGCCGCGCCATCGTCGCCTGGGACGGCAGCGCCGCGGCGGCCCACGCCGTGCGCGCGGCCCTGCCGCTCCTCCACCTCACCAAGGAGGTGGTGGTGGTCATGGTCAAGGAGAGCATCAAGCGTCCGACCGAGCTTGCCGGCGCCGACATCGCCACCCATCTCGCTCGCCACAACCTGCATGTCGAGGTGCGCGAGATCACCAATGCCACCGGCGACATCGGCCAGACGATTCTGAGCTTCGCCGCCGACGAGGGGGCCGATTGGATGGTGATGGGCGGCTACGGCCATAGCCGCATGCGCGAGTTCTTCCTCGGCGGGGCGACGCGCGGCATCCTCGAATCGATGACCCTGCCGGTGCTGATGGCGCACTGAGACAGCGCCTGCCCATTCTTAGTTCGTCCCCGCGACGGCGGGGACCCAGGCAGAAATCGCCGTATGCTGTGCTCGCCGTGATTCCGACCTGGATGCCCGGTCGGAGCCGGGCATGAACGGCATGCGCGGTCCTCTCTGCCATCCCCCGCAAAAGAAAAAGGCCCGCCGGATGAGCGGCGGGCCAGGTTGTCGGAGCTTCCAGGGGACCAGCAGCTCCGTCTGAATGTCACTCAGGCGCTTCGGCGGTTGCCGCGCCCGACGGGGGCGGCGGCGCCCCGCAGCGACTTGGGCTGAAAATCGCCCTGCTGCGCCAGCCGTTCGTTGGCGGCCGCCTGGAAGGCGCGCCGCCGCTCGCGCGAGAGGGCGCCGAGGCGGTAGGACGGATCGTCGCCGAGCGGTGAGGCAAGGGCGGAGCGCACGTCGCCCGCCGTCAGGCCGACGTCGCGCAGCATGCGGTCGTCCCATTCGAGCAGGCGAGCGACCCGGCGGCGGTTCTGGGCCGCCTGCCAAAGGGCGACGAGGCGGGCAAGACCAGCCTCGACAACGCGCCGCAGCCTCTCGCCGGCGCCGGCTGGGGTGCTGTGGATGAGTTCGGTGGTAGCCATTTTCGTGTTCCTTCGGGGCGTCCCGGGCCCATCTGCGGCCCTCATCGGGGCAGCGTTAGCGGGTTCGATTGTTCGGCGACACCCGCTATATGCACGCGCGCCATTGATCATTCCAACGAATGTTTCTAATGTCTGCCATCGCTTTGGTTGATGAACCAGAAGGGGCAGAAAATGGCCGCCACACTCGATCTCGATCAGTTGCGCACCTTCATCGCGATCGTCGAAACCGGCAGCTTCACGCGCGCCGCCGAGGCCGTCTTCAAGACCCAGTCGGCCGTATCGATGCAGATGCGGCGGCTGGAGGAGCGCCTCGGCAAGCCGATCTTCGAGCGCGACGGCCGCGCCTCCAGGCTGACCGAGGAAGGCGAGCGGCTATTGGGTTTTGCCCGAAGAATGATGCGGCTGAATGACGAAACGGTGGCGGCCTTCGACGATACCGAGCTCACCGGCGCGGTGCGCCTTGGCACGCCCGACGATTATGCCGACCGCTTCCTGCCCGAGGTGCTGGCGCGTTTCGCCCGCTCCAATCCGCGCGTCGAGGTATCGGTGGTCTGCGACCAGTCGTCCGAGCTCATCCGTCAGGCGCGCAGCGGCGATATCGATCTCGGCATCGTCACCCGCTGCGGCGAGGACAATGTCGAGGTAATCCGCCAGGAGCCGCTGCTCTGGGTCGCCTCGGCGCACCATTCGGTGGCCGACGAGGAGGTGCTGCCGCTGGCCTTGTCGAAGCCGCCGTGCATGTGGCGCGCCGCCGCCGTCGAGGCGCTCACCGATGCCGGCCGCAAGTATCGCGTGCTCTACCAGAGCAGCAATGCGACCGCGACGGCCGCCGCCGTGCTTGCCGGTCTGGCGCTCTCCGTGCTGGCCGAATCGGCGCTCCGTCCCGGCATGCGCGTGCTTGGCGAGGCCGACGGCTTCCCGCGCCTGCCCGTCTGCCAGATCGGCCTGGTGCGCTCATGGAACCGACCGGGTTCGGCGATCGTCGACGCGCTCGCCGAGCACATCGTTTCGTCCCTCGACAACCTGTCGGTTCCGGCGGCCGCGGCCGCCGCCTGAGGCAGCCTTCCGGAACGGATGTGCGCGCTTCGGCCGGCGGCCGAACGCCTTTTCCCCGTTGGCCCGAGCGCGGCGAAAAGCCTCGCTTGTTGCCATGGGGGGTGACGGCTTACATCCCGGTTACGATCAAGAATTGGAACAGGAGTAATTCTCATGGCTCTGCGTATTGGCGACACCGCGCCCGATTTCGAGGCAGAAACCACCGAAGGCAAGATCCGCTTCCACGAGTGGCTGGGCGATAGCTGGGGTATCCTCTTCTCCCACCCCAAGGATTTCACCCCGATCTGCACCACTGAGCTCGGCACCGCCGCCAAGCTGAAGCCGGATTTCGACCGCCGCAACGTCAAGATGATCGGCCTCAGCGCCGACCCGGTCGACCGCCACGGCGAGTGGGCCAAGGACATCGCGGACGTGGTCGGCGCTGCCCCCAACTTCCCGATGATCGGCGACGCCGACCTCAAGGTGTCGAAGCTCTACGACATGCTGCCGGCCCAGGCCGACCCGTCGGGCCCGCGCACCGCCGCCGACAACCAGACGGTGCGCACCGTCTACGTCATCGGTCCCGACAAGAAGATCAAGCTGATGATGGCCTATCCGATGTCGACCGGGCGCAACTTCGACGAGATCCTGCGCGCCGTCGATTCGATCCAGCTTACCGCCAAGTTCAAGGTCGCCACCCCGGCCAACTGGAAGGTGGGCGAGGACGTGGTCATCGGCGGCTCGCTCAGCAACGACGAGGCCAAGAAGATCTGGCCCGCCGGCTGGAAGGAGCCGAAGCCCTACATCCGCATCGTGCCGCAGCCGAAGTAACCGGCGGCAAATCACGACAGGCGGCGCGGCCCCGGCCGCGCCGCTTTCTTGTGTGCAAACCCGCCACCTACTCCGTTCATGCCCGCGGAGGCGGGCATCCAGGTTGGACTGGCAACGGGCACAAGGTTCAGTGGCGACTCCTGCCTAGGTTCCCGCCTGCGCGGGAACGAACGGGAGAGGGGACTGCCGCAAAAGTCGAATGCCCTACAGGAACCGGTAGTCCGTCCCCTCCAGCGCCAGGCAGGTGAGGGTGCCGCCATAGACGGCGCCGGTGTCGATGTCGATACGGTTGGGCATCACCTCCGGTTCGTCGACGGGCGTGTGACCGTGGACGACCACGAAACCGTGGTCGCGGCCGTCCCACAGGAAGTCGTCGCGGATCCAGATGAGGTCGTCCGGGTCCTGCCGGTCGAGCGGCACACCCGGCCGGATGCCAGCGTGGACGAACAGGTAGTCGCCGAAGCGCGCGGTCAGATCGAGGCCGTTGAGGAAGGCGCGGTGCCCCGGCGGCAGCGCCGCCGCGAGCCGCTCCGCCAGGTCGTCATAGTCGACGGCGCCCCACAGCGACCGGTTGAGGCTGACGCCATAGGAGCGAAACGTCGCCTCGGCGTTGTTGGCGAGCCAGTTCGGCCCCTGGCCCTCAGGGTCGGCGAGGAAGCCGGCGAACAGCGCGTCATGGTTGCCCTTGAGACAGATGACCCGGGCATTGTCCGCCGTCATCCGGGCGAGTCGCGCGATCACCGCCGCCGAATCGGGGCCGCGGTCGGTGTAGTCGCCGACATGGATGATGCGATGGTCGGCGACCGGCCGGTCGATCAGGTCGCGCGCGATTCTGTCGTGCACCTCCGCCAGCATGGCGTCGCAGCCGTGCACATCGCCGATGGCGTAAAGCCGCATCTCCTCCGGCGTCCGCGATTCACCCAGTCGCATGTCGCTTCTTCCCGCTCGTTCGGCCGTCGCCGCCATGCTAGCAAGTCTCACCGCGGCGGTGGGTTGCGACGATGCGCGTGCTGGTCATCGAGAATTACATTGGGACGACGCTCGGTCAGGTCGGCGCCGCGCTGGCCGAGGCGGGGATTTCCGCCGATATCCGCCGCATGTGGGATGGCGGCCGGGTGCCGCGTGGGGTCAATGGCTATGACGGGCTGATCGTGCTCGGCGGCGAGCAGAGCGCCGTCGATGACGCGGAGCATCCCTATCTGCCCAAGGTCGCGGCGCTCACCAAAGCCTTCGGCGAGGCCGACAAGGCGGTGCTCGGCATCTGCCTCGGCGCCCAGCTCGTCGCTCGCGGCCACGGCGCCGAAAACATCCTCGGCCGCCCCATCGAGTTCGGCTGGCGCAGGGTGACGCCGACGGCGGCCGGGACGCGCGATCCGGTGCTCTCGGCGCTGGGCGATGGCGCGCCGCTGTTCCACTGGCACCTCGACACCTTCACACTGCCGCCGGGCGCGACCCACCTGGCGTCGAGCGCCATGACCGCGATGCAGGCCTTTCGCGTCGGCCGGGCCGTCTACGGCATCCAGTTCCATTTCGAGGCGGACCGGGCGCTGGTGGCTGAGTGGAACGACGAATTCGCCGAGCTGATCGCCGAGGAATCGCCGGGCTGGCCCGAGCGTCACCGGCGCGCTGCCGCCCGTCACGGCCGGGCGGCGGATGCGGCCGGGCTGGCGCTGGCGCGGGCCTGGGTCAGGCTCGTGCGCTGAGACGCCGCAAAAAGCTCACCATCCGGCCTTTCCTCGGCGGGCGGGTGGAATTACGGTCAATCAGCATTTGAGAGGGATCAGGTCCATGAAATCGTTCGCCATTCTCGCCGCGGCGCTGGCCGCCAGCTTCGGCGTCGCCCACGCCGCCTCGCTGCCCGATATGGGCGGCCGCACCGTCGTCGCGGTCACCGAGAACGCCTATACGCCGCTCAACTTCGCCGACCCCAAGACCGGGGAGGGCATCGGCTGGGAGTACGACGCCTTCAACGAGATCGCCAAGCGGCTCGACATGAAGGTCGACTGGAAGCTGTCGAGCTGGGACACCATGATCCAGGGAGTCCAGCAGGGCCTCTACGACGTCGGCATGGACGGCATCAGCATCACCGCCGACCGCGCCAAGCAGGTCGATTTCTCCGAGCCCTACATGATCTCTCAGCAGTTCATGCTGGTGCGCGCCGACGAGACGCGCTTCACCGACGCCAAATCGCTCGGCGCCGGCGACTTCCTCATCGGCGCCCAGGCGGGCACCACCAATTTCTACACCGCGCTCGACGTGACCGGCACCGACGACAAGAACCCGAGCCCGCGCATCAAGCTGTTCGACACCTTTGGCGCCACGGTGCAGGCGCTCAAGGCCGGCGACGTCGACGCCGTCTTCATGGATAACGCCTCGGCCGCCGGCTACATGGGCGCCTCGCCCAATTCGTTCAAGATCGCCGGCGATCCGGTCGGCCACGACGAGTTCGGCTTCATCTTCAAGAAGGGCTCCGACCTCGTCCAGCCGGTCAACGCCGCGATCCAGTCGATGAAGGACGACGGCACGCTCGATGCGCTCAACAAGAAGTGGTTCTTCGACTACAACAACAAGCAGTGACGCAGCTTGACACAGCGCGTTCACTCGGCGCGCCGAGCGGAAGCACACAGCGCCGCGAGTTTCCCTTCTGGTTGCTCGCGGCGGTCTTCATCGCCCTGTTGCTGTGCTGGCTGTTCGTCGTCAACGGCGACTACCGCACCATCCTGAGGGCGCTCTCCCACGGCATCTTCACCACCGTCTGGGTGTCGCTGGTCGCCTACGCCCTGGCGGCGATCGTCGGTCTGGTGGTCGCGCTCGGCCGCGGCTCGCGGCTTCGCCTGGTGCGTGAGGTCGCCACCTTCTATGTCGAGATCGTGCGCGGCGTGCCCGTGCTGGTGCTGCTCTTCTACGTCGCTTTCGTCGGCGCCCCGGCGCTGGTGGCGGCGTGGAACTGGCTCGCCGCCTGGCCGATCGCATGGGGCCTGCTGCCGCCGCTCTCCATCCGCGGCTTCGACATGACGGCGCGGGCGATCTTCGCCCTCACCGTCAGCTACTCGGCCTTTCTCTCGGAGATCTTCCGCGCCGGCATCGAGTCGGTGCCGCGCCACCAGGTCGAAGGTGCCCATGCGCTCGGCCTGTCGCGGTTGAACACCTTTCGCTTCGTCGTCTTCCCGCAGGCCCTGCGCACGGTGCTGCCGCCGCTCGGCAACGATTTCGTCGCCATGATCAAGGATTCGGCGCTGGTCTCCTCGCTCGGCGTCCAGGACATCACCCAGATCGGCAAGGTCTATTCGGCCTCCACCTTCCTCTTCTTCCAGACATACAACGTCGTCGCCTTCCTCTATCTGGTGATGACGGTCGGCCTGTCGCTCATGGTCCGTGGCCTCGAACGCCGCCTCAAGCAGCGCGGCTGGTCGGGGCAGGGGCAATAGGTCGATCACCCCTTGCATCCTTCCGAGGCGTCTGCCTTCTCCCCACCTCCCCGCTTGGGTGGGGGAGGTCGGATTGCCTTGGCGGGGCGAAGCCGAGCTCAGGCAATCCGGGTGAGGGGGAAACCGGTGCTGTTGCGGCAAGGCGGTGATGGAGCCGGCTGCGCCGGCGCGGGCACGGCCAGATTTGGGCTCTGCTCCGTTACCCGACCACGATGATGTGCAGGCTGCGCGGGCCGTGGGCGCCGAGCAGCAGCGTCTGCTCGATGTCGGCGGAGCGCGACGGGCCGGTCACCCAGTTGACCGTGCGCGGCAGCAGACCGCCGCCATTGGCCGGCTGCATGCGGTCCCACACCGTCTCGTAGTCGCCGGCGATGTCGTCGGCGTCTAGCACGACAATGGCCGTCTCCGGCAGGAAGTTAAGCGTGGTCGGATTGTCGGCGCCGGAGGTGAGCACCAGCGTGCCGGATTCGGCGACAGCGGCGAAGGCATGGGTGACCGACACCGCGTCGTCGCCCGCCGAGGGGCCGTGCGTCGTCTCGATCTGCGTCCTGTCCCAGGGCATCGCCGCCAGCCGTGCGTCGTCGCCCATGCGCACCGCCGCCGGCAGGTTGCGCCGGCGGAGGAATTCGGCCACCGCCGCGGGCACGTCCGCGGCACCGGCGACCTGCGCCACGCTCGCCGAATAGTGCTCGGCGAGCCGGGCGAACAGGTCGCGCTGTTTGGCCGTCGAAATCTGCCCGCGCGCCGGCACCACGCCGCGCGGCCGCCTGGAGAGCCGCTCAGCGACGGCGGCCTTGCGCGCCGCCTCCTCGCCGCTCACCCCGAGCGAGCGGCGGATCTTGCCGAGCACCACGTCGCGCGCGCTCATCGTGCCTTCCTCCGTTCGGCCCACAGCTCCTGGAAGGTCTGCCCCTGCGGCGCCGGCAAGTCGCGATATTTCGTCCAGCCGCCGGCCAGCGGCAGCCGCTTGAAGCGGCCACGCCGGGCGCCGAGATTGCCGAGTGCGCGCATCGCGAACCTGGTGCCGAACTGATAGAGGCGCGGGTGGCGCGCCAGCCACGCCCACGCGCCGAGGCCCCAGCGCCACGTCGCCGGCGACAGGTGGCGCTCGAACTCGCGCTCGCGCCAGTGGCGCATCATGCTGGGCAGCGGGATCTTCATCGGGCAGACGCTTTCGCAGCGTCCGCAGAAGGTCGAGGCGTTGGGCAGGTGGCCGGCCTTGTCGATGCCGATCAGGGTGGGCGTCAGCACCGCGCCCATGGGCCCCGGATAGACCCAGCCATAGGTATGGCCACCGACCTCCTGATAGACCGGGCAGTGATTGATGCAGGCGCCGCAGCGGATGCAGCGCAGCATGTCCTGGAAATGCGTGCCGAGCATCCCCGTGCGGCCGTTGTCGAGGATGACGACATGGTACTCCTCCGGCCCGTCGGGGTCGCCCGGCCGCCGCGGCCCGGTCGAGAAGGTGGTGTAGACCGCCTGGTCCTGGCCGGTCGCCGAGCGGGAGAGCAGGCGCAGGATCGTGCTGACGTCGTTCAGCGTCGGGGTGATCTTCTCGATCGTGGTCAGCACGATGTGGATGCGCGGCAGAATCTGGGTGAGGTCGCCGTTGCCCTCGTTGGTGACGATCACCGAGGTGCCGGTCTCGGCGATGAGGAAATTGGCGCCGGTGATGCCGACGTCGGCGGCGAGGAAGCGCTGGCGCAGGATGCTGCGCGCCTCGGCCAGCAGCGATTCCGGCTGGCTGAGGTCGCGGTCGGCGGGAAGCTCGGTGTGAACCCGGCGGAAGTCTTCCTCGACCTGCTCCTTGGTCAGGTGCACCGCCGGGGCAATGATATGGCTCGGCGGTTCGTGGCGGATCTGGATGATGTATTCGCCGAGGTCGGTCTCCACCGGCTCGATGCCGTTCTTCTCGAGATGCTCGTTGAGGCCGATCTCCTCGCCGATCATCGTCTTGCCCTTGGTCACCGTCCTGGCGCCCACCCTGCGGCAGATGTCGAGGATGATGTCGCGGGCCTCAGGGCCGGTTTCGGCGTAGTGGACGACGCCGCCCGACTCGGTGACCTTGTTCTCGTAAGCCTCGAGGTAGAGGTCGAGATGAGCGAGCGCGTGGTTCTTGATGGCCCGCGCCTCATCGCGCAGCGTCTCGAACTCTGGCAGGTCGGCGACGGCGTGCTGGCGCTTCGAAATGAAGTTGCCGCGCACGAAGCCCAGCGTCTTCTGCAGTTGTGGGTCGTCGAGCGCCCGCCGGGCGTTCGCCTTGAAGCTGGGGGAGGTGGTGTCCATCAGCCTTTCGCCTCGCCGATCGCCGGGCCATCGGCCATGCCGGCGAGCACTTCGGCGACGTGGCGCACTTTCACCGGCCGGCCCTCGCGCTGGAGCTTGCCGGCCATGTTGAGCAGGCAGCCGAGATCACCGGCAAGCAGCGTGCCGGCGCCGGTCTCGGCGATCGCCGCCGTCTTCTTCTCCACCATTCCGTTGGAGATGTCGGGATATTTCACGCAGAACGTGCCGCCGAAGCCGCAGCAGATGTCCGCCTCGCGGAGATCGGTCATGGTCAGCCCGGCGACCGAGGCGAGCAGCGCGCGCGGCTGGTCGTGGATGCCGAGCTCGCGCAGGCCCGCGCAGGAATCGTGGTAGGTGACCGATCCGTCGAAGACCGCATCGACGACGCTCATGCCGCGCACGTCGACCAGAAAGCTCGTGAGTTCGTACACCTTTGCCGCGAAGGCGGCGGCCCGCTTCTCCCAGGCAGCGTCGCCGGCAAACAGCGTCGGATAGTGGACCTTGAGCATGCCGCCGCAGGAGCCGGACGGCGCCACCACGTAGTCGTAGGGCTCGAAGGCGGCGATCACCTGCTCGGCGATGGCGCGGGTGTCCTTGCGGTCGCCGGAGTTGTAGGTCGGCTGGCCGCAGCAGGTCTGCGCGCTGGGCACCTCGACCGCGCAGCCCGCCGCTTCCAGCAGTTTCACCGCGGCGAAGCCGACGGTCGGACGGAACAGATCGACGAGGCAGGTGACGAACAGGCCGACCCGCGGCCTGCCTTGCATTTCCGGCATTGTTCTTCCTTGACGCGGAAAAGCCGCGTGTCCGTTCGATAGCAGGCGGAGGTGGGCTGCATCAACACGGATGCTTGTTGCCGGCTTTGGCGGTGGCCGCGGCTGCGCTATTGTTCCAGCCCGGAGGAGCAGACATGACCGCCATCGCCATGCCCGAGATCGACCAGGCAATCCTCGCCCGCCGCGACGCCATCGTCGCCGGGCTGGCTGCCATCGTCGGCGCCGACGCCGTGGTCGGCCAGGAGGATGAACGGCGCGCCTACGAGACCGACGCGCTCACCGCCTATCGCGCGGTGCCGCTGGCGGTGGTCCTGCCGGCCTCCACCGACGAGGTCGCCCGCGTGCTGAAGTTCCTCAGCGCCGAGGGCGTCAAGGTGATTGCCCGTGGCGCCGGCACCTCGCTGTCGGGCGGTGCGCTGCCCTCGCCGGACGCGGTCGTCCTCGGCCTTGCCCGCATGAACCGCATCCTTGCCATCGACTACGACAACCGCGTCGCCACCGTCGAGGCCGGCGTCACCAACATCAACATCTCCAACGCCGTCGCTCCCAAGGGCTTCTTCTACGCTCCCGACCCGTCGAGCCAGCTCGCCTGCACGATTGCCGGCAACGTCGCCATGAATTCCGGCGGCGCCCACTGCCTGAAATACGGGGTGACCACCAACAACGTGCTCGGCCTCAAGATCGTGCTGATCGACGGCACCGTGGTCGAGATCGGCGGCGCCCATCTCGATGCACCCGGCTACGACCTGCTCGGCCTCATCGTCGGCTCGGAAGGCCAACTCGGCGTCGTCACCGAGGTGACCGTGCGCATCCTGCGCGCGGCCGAGGGTGCCCGGCCGATGCTGATGGGCTTCGCCAGCGCCGAGGCCGCCGGCGGCTGCGTCGCCGCCATCATCGCCTCGGGCATCGTGCCGGTGGCGATCGAATACATGGACGGGCCGGCGATCCGCGCCTGCGAGAACTTCGCCCATGCCGGCTATCCGCTCGATGCCGAGGCGCTGCTCATCGTCGAGGTCGAGGGCTCCGAGGCTGAGATCGCCGACCTGATCGGCCGCATCACCGCGGTCGCCGAGGGCTTCGAACCGCAAGTCCTGCGCGTGTCGAAATCGGAAGCCGAGAGCGCCGCCATCTGGAAGGGGCGCAAGGCCGCCTTCGGCGCCATGGGCCAGATTTCCGACTATCTGTGCATGGATGGCGTCATCCCGACCGGTCGCCTGCCGGAGGTCCTCAAGCAAGTGAGCGAGATCTGCGCCGGCTATGGGCTTGCCGTCTCCAACATCTTCCATGCCGGCGACGGCAACCTGCACCCGCTCATTCTCTACGACGCCAACAAGCCGGGCGACATCGAGAAGGCGGAAGCTGCCGGTGCCGATGTGCTGAAACTCTGCGTCGCGGTCGGTGGCTGCCTGACCGGTGAACACGGAGTGGGCGTCGAAAAGCGCGACCTGATGACCGTGCAGTTCTCGGCCGCCGATCTTGCCCAGCAGATGCGGGTGAAGAGCGTCTTCGATCCCCAGTGGCTGCTCAACCCGGCCAAGGTGTTTCCGCTGGAGGGGCGGCCCGCGCTGCATCCTCCGGCTTCATCCTGAGCTACTCGCCGCTCCTCGGCCTCTTCCTGAGGTGCCCGCCGCAGGCGGGCCTCGAAGGATGGCCTCATGGTTCGAGGCTCGGCTCACGCTCGCTCCTCACCATGAGGATTTGCGCGCGGCCGGCCTCACCACAAATTCTTCCCGTCGATCTCCTTCGCCTCGACCGCGGCGAGGTCGAAATCGTCGAACAGGCGCGCGTTGACGCCGATCCGGGGATTGTCGAAATCCGGCTTGCCGGTCGACCAATCCGGCGATTCCGAATAGGTGGTGCAGCCGCAGACCGGGCAGAAGTGATGATGCACGGTGTAGCTGTTCCACTGATAGGTGGCGACGCGGTCGCGCGCCGTCGTCAGGCGAAATTCCTTCGGCGTGTAATAGGCCCACAGCGCCCCGCGCTTGGAGCAGTACGAACAGGTGCAGGCGGTGACGCTTTCCGGTGCCGCGCTCACCTCGAATTGCGTCGCCTTGCAGTGGCAGCTTCCCCTGATGATCATGACAAGTGTGCTCCTATGTCCTGGGCTGGCGCGGAACACCCTAGCGCGGGCCTCCTGACAGCATTTTGGCAGTAGGGGCTACCGGTCCAGAGCAGGTCGAAGCATCCCAGAGTTGAGCCGCGTCAAGGTGGGCCCGCGCAAATCCGCGATGCTGCCGCCATGGAAAAGGTCCGCATCGAGCAGCACTCGTGCCTCGGCCTCATCTGGGCCGCCGGGTGGCTCTTCACCATCGGCTTCCTCAAGCTCGGCTTCTGGCAGGGCGTCTTTGCCCTGGTCATCTGGCCCTATTACCTCGGCACCTGGGCCGCGACGCTCATCGCCTGACGGCAACGCTCTTTCCTCGCCTCGCTCGCCCCGGTATTGCTTAGCGGCCGGAGTGGGCGGAAGCTCCCGTGCCAGTGAACGGCACCGGCGAGGGACGTGAGAGGGCGTGAGCGAACCCCTTCTGCCGATTGACGAAAACGAGGTCGCCGACATCGTTTCGGTCGCCGCCGCCCGGCAGACGCCGCTGGCGGTGATGGGTGGCGGCACGCGCGCGGGCCTTGGCCGTCCGGTCCAGGCCGCCGCGGCGCTCTCCACCGCCGAGATGCGCGGCGTCACGCTCTACGAGCCGGCCGAGCTGGTGATCTCGGCCAAGGCCGGCACGCCGTTTGCCGAGGTCGAAGCCTTGCTCGCCGAAAACGGCCAGCGCCTCACCTTCGAGCCGCCCGACCATCGCGCCCTCTATGGCAGCGAAGGCGAGCCGACCATCGGCGCGGTCGCCGCCGCCAATCTCTCCGGCCCGCGCCGCATCGTCGGTGGCGCCGCCCGCGACGGCCTCATCGGGCTGCGTGCCGTCACCGGGCGCGGCGAGGCGGTGAAGACCGGCGGCCGCGTCATGAAGAACGTCACCGGCTACGACCTGGTCAAGTTCCTCGCCGGCTCCTACGGCACGCTTGCCGTTCTCTCCGAGGTGACCTTCAAGGTCCTCCCGGCGCCCGAGACCGAATCCACCCTGGTCATCGAGGGCCTCGACGACGCGGCGGCGGTGGCCGCACTGTCGACGGCGCTCGCCACCCCGTTCTCGGTCACTGGCGCCGCGCATATTCCGCTCTCTCCCAAGGGGCCGGGGCACACCTGCCTCCGCCTGGAAGGCTTCGCCGCCTCGGTCGCCGATCGCACCCAGCGCCTCGGCGCAATGCCCGGTCCCTTCGGCGGTGCCCGCGTGCTCGACGAAGCCAGGTCCGCGACGCTCTGGCGCGCCATCCGTGATCTCGACGCGTTGAAGGCGCCGGCCGACGCGCCGGTGTGGCGCTTGTCGGTGAAGCCGGGCGCGGCGCCGGCACTGGTCGAGACGCTGCATCGCGCCTTCGCCTGCCGGGCGCTCTACGACTGGGGCGGCGGTCTGGTGTGGATCGCCGGCGGCGACGGGCCGGATGCCGGTGCCGGGGCGGTCCGCGCCGCCATTGCCGCCGTCGGTGGCCATGCCACGCTGGTGCGCGCGCCCGACGACGTGCGCAACGCGGTCGCGGTCTTCCAGCCCTTGCCCGATCCGCTGATGGCGCTCACCCGCAAGCTCAAGGAGAGCTTCGACCCGTCCGGCATCCTCAACCCCGGCCGCATGTATGCGGGGGTGTGATGATGGTTGATGATCAAATACGGGAGTGGCCGGATCACCTCCCCCCTTGTGGGGGAGGTCGGATTTCCCCGGTTTGCGCCAGCAAACCGGCGTTGGAAATCCGGGAGAGGGGTGTGCTGAGGTACCCCTCTCAAGTTTCGCTAACGCCCGGCTGCGCCGGCCGAAGCGAAACTATCTCCCCCACAAGGGGGGAGAGACGCCCACAACCAGCGCAGCAGGCGAGGCAGCGATGACTGCCGGCCACGCACCGTCGCACGCACCCATCCCCTACGGCCTGCGCGCCAACGCCAAACGCATGCGTCGCACCATGACTGACGCCGAACGCCGGCTATGGTACGCCCCCCGCGCCAATCGTTTCCGTGACCTGGCATTTCGGCGGCAGGGTCCCATCGCGGGTTTCATCGTCGATTTCGCCTGCCATCAGCAGCGGTTGATCGTCGAGGTCGACGGCGCCACCCACGGCACGGAAGCGGAACGCCGCCAGGACGCGATGAGGACGGCGGCACTGGAGGCCGAGGGATATGGTGTCCTGCGGTTCTGGAATGATGATGTCTTCCACAATCTTCCCGGCGTCCTGGATCGCGTGATTGCGGCGGCAAACGGCTTGGACTGTGTGTGAGCCATGCAGACCTCGTTCACCCTCGCCCAGCTTGCCGACCCCGACGTCGCCAATTCGGAAAAGATCCTCCGCTCCTGCGTCCATTGCGGCTTCTGCACCGCCACCTGTCCGACCTATCTCGTGCTCGGCGACGAGCTCGACAGCCCGCGCGGCCGCATTTACCTGATCAAGGACATGCTGGAGGGCGGCAAGGCGGCCAATGCCGAGGTGACGCGGCACATCGACCGCTGCCTGTCGTGCCTCGCCTGCATGACCACCTGTCCCTCGGGCGTCGACTACATGCATCTGGTCGATCACGCCCGCGCCCACATCCACAACACCTATCGGCGCCCGTTCGCTGACCGCGCCACCCGCGCCCTGCTGGCCGCCGTTCTGCCCTATCCGAAGCGCTTTCGCGCGGCGCTTCGCGCAGCCGGCCTCGGCCGGCCCTTCGCCGGCCTGGTGGCGCGGGTGCCCGGCGGCAATCGGCTGGCGGCGATGCTGAGGCTGGCGCCGAAGATCCTGCCGCCTGCCACGTCGGCAAGCCGGCCGGGGATCTTTCCGGCGGCGGGCCAGCGCCGGGGGCGCGTGGCGCTGCTCCGCGGCTGCGCCCAGTCGGTGCTCGACCCCGGCATCAACGCGGCCGCCATCCGCCTTATCACCCGCGCCGGCATCGAAGTGGTGCAGGCGGCCGACGAGGTCTGCTGCGGCGCGCTCACCCATCACATGGGGCGCACGCACGATTCCCATGCACTGGCCAAGCGCAACATCGACGCCTGGATGAAGGAGATCGCGGCCGGCGGCCTCGACGCCATCGTCATCACCACGTCCGGCTGCGGCACCACGGTCAAGGACTACGGTTTCATGCTGCGCAACGACCCCGACTATGCCGGGAAGGCGAAGCAGGTGTCGGCGCTGACGAAAGACGTGTCCGAATATCTGGAGACGCTCGACCTCGGCGCGCCGGAGAACGGCCGGGGCCTTGCTATCGCCTATCACTCTGCCTGCTCGCTGCAGCATGGCCAGCAGGTGACCGCGGCGCCGAAGGCGCTGCTTGCCGGCGCCGGCTTCGATGTGCGTGATGTGCCCGAGGGGCACATCTGCTGCGGCTCGGCCGGCACCTACAATATGCTCCAGCCGGAGATTTCGGCGCGCCTGCGCGAGCGCAAGGTCAGGAACATCGAGGCGACCGGCGCCGGCGTTGTCGCCGCCGGCAACATCGGCTGCATCACCCAGATCGCCGGCGGCGGCGATCTCACCGTCGTCCATACCGTCGAGCTGCTCGACTGGGCCTATGGCGGCCCCAAGCCGGTGGCGCTGACTGGCTAGTTGACCAAGATTGGCAAAGAAGCAGATTATGACCAATTATGGCATCATGCCAGCGCCGGAGAAATCGCCATGAACACCCCGCGGCAACAGATTGGTCCCGCCAAGGTGAAGGTTTCGTCCACTGGGCGGCTGAGCCTGCCGATCGAGGTCCGCAAGGTTGTCGGGCTGGAGAAGGGTGGAACCGTGCTCGTGGAAGCTGGGGATGGCGACATCCGCATCCGGACTGTGGATGAGGTGTTCGCAAAGGCCCGGACGCTGGCGCGCGACCTCGCCGGCAAGGACGCGTCGGTGGACGATTTCCTCAAATTCAGGCGCAAGCTGTGGAAGGAGTGAAGCCGGTCGTTCTTGACGCTTCCGCGATCATTGCCGCGCTGATGGGCGAGCCGGGAGAAGCTCTGGTGCGGGAAGCGGCGGCCGATGCGGCGATTTCGACGGTCAACCTGGCCGAGGTCGTCGCCTATTTCGCGTGCCGAGGCGACGTCTCTCGCGATTCGATTTCCGCGTTGCTGCGCCCGCTCCCCATCGAGCCCGTTCCATTCGACGTCGATCAGGCGACGATCGCGGGGCTGCTGGCCGCAGAGACCCGGCAAGTCGGGCTTTCCCTGGGGGATCGTGCCTGCCTGGCCCTGGCACGCACGCGCTCGGCCCGGATCTTGACCGCTGATCGTGCCTGGTCGCGGCTGGCGCCCGCTCTCGGCTTTGATGTCGCGCTCATCCGCTGAGCCGGCGTGACGCTCGCCGGCCTCTAGTTCAGGTCCTCAGCCGGTATCCGGTGCGGAAGATCCAGGCGATTGCGGTGAGGCAGACGGCGAGGAACACGAAGGTCATGGCGAGGCTGACGAAGACGTTGACGTCGGCGATGCCGTAGAACGCCCAGCGGAAGCCGCTAACCAGATAGACCACCGGATTGAACAGCGTCACCGTCTGCCAGACCGGCGGCAGCATCTTGATCGAATAGAAGCTGCCGCCGAGGAAGGTGAGCGGCGTGATGATCAGCAGCGGCACGATCTGCAGCTTCTCGAAGCCGTCCGCCCAGATGCCGATGATGAAGCCGAACAGCGAGAAGGTGACCGCGGTCAGCACCAGGAAGACGATCATCACCAGCGGGTGCTCGATGTGCAGCGGCACGAAGAATCCGGCCGTCGCCAGGATGATCAGGCCGAGCATCACAGATTTGGTGGCGGCGGCGCCGACATAGCTGATGACGATCTCGAGATAGGACACCGGCGCCGACAGGATTTCGAAGATGGTGCCGATGAACTTCGGGAAATAGATGCCGATCGAGGCGTTCGAGATGCTCTGGGTGAGCAGCGACAGCATGATCAGGCCGGGCACGATGAAGGCACCGTAGCTCACCCCCTCGACGCTGCTGATGCGCGAGCCGATCGCCGCGCCGAAGACGATGAAATATAGCGATGTCGACAGCACCGGCGAGACGATGCTCTGCATGATGGTGCGGAAGGTGCGCGCCATCTCCCAGCTATAGATCGCCCAGATGGCCCGTGCGTTCATCGGCGGTCGCTCACCAGGCTGACGAAGATCTCTTCGAGCGAGCTCTCCTTGGTGTCGAGGTCCCTGAGGCGAAGGCCTGCTTCGCGAACCGCGTTGAGCAGCGTCGTGATGCCGGTGCGCTCGGCCTGGGTGTCATAGGTGTAGGTCAGCTCGCAGCCTCCGTTGTTGAGTTCGAGGCTGTAGCCGGCGAGCGTGTCCGGTATCGCCGCAAGCGGGCTTTGCAGGTGCAGCGTGAGCTGTTTCTTGCCGAGCTTGCGCATCAGCTCGCTCGTCTCCTCGACCAGGATCAGCTCGCCATGGTTGATGACGCCGATGCGATCGGCCATCTCCTCGGCCTCCTCGATGTAGTGGGTGGTGAGGATGACGGTGACGCCGGATTCGCGCAGTTGCCGGACGACCGCCCACATGTCCTTCCTCAGTTCGACGTCGACGCCGGCCGTGGGTTCGTCGAGGAACAGCACCCTCGGCTCGTGCGCCAGCGCCTTGGCGATCAGCACCCGCCGCTTCATGCCGCCGGAGAGCGTCATGATCTTGGCGTCCTTCTTGTCCCACAGGCTGAGGTCCCTCAGCACCTTCTGCAGGTAGCCGGGGTCCGGGCGCTTGCCGAACAGGCCGCGGCTGAACTTGACCGTCTCCCACACGGTGGCGAAGGCGTCGGTGGTCAGTTCCTGCGGCACCAGGCCGATCGTCGCCCGCGTGTGGCGGAAGTCGCGCACGATGTCGTGCCCATCGACGGTGATCGTGCCGGGGCCGGGATTGACGGTGCCGCAGATGATGCCGATGAGCGTGGTCTTGCCGGCTCCGTTCGGTCCGAGCAGCCCGAAGATCTCGCCGCGGCGGATTTCAAGATCGATGCCCTTGAGGGCCTCGAAACCCGAGGCGTAGGTCTTGGAAAGACCGGAAATCGCGATGATCGGCTGCGTCGAAGCGTTTCCGGTCGCCATGCATGGGTCTCCCGCCGCGGGGCGACACATATGGGCAGGATGCCGCAGGGTTGCAAGGCGGGCCGTAGAACCTCTTGCAAACTGCTGGCATTCGGGTTCTTTGCCGGGCGAGGCCGTGCCATGGAGAGGCCCGCAGCAGGGGAAGGAGCGCCAGCAAATGTCGGTTGTCGAGCAGAAGTCCGGGGTGCCGGGCGTCGAAATCCGGGGCGCGTGGGGGGCACGCTACGAGGAGATCCTGAGCGGCGAAGCGCTGGCCTTCCTCGCCGGCCTGCACCGCAAGTTCAATCCGTCGCGCCAGCGGCTCTTGAGCCTGCGCGACGAGCGCCAGGCCCGCCTCGATGCCGGCGCCCTGCCGGATTTCCTGCCCGAGACCGCCCATATCCGCGACGGCGACTGGAAGGTGGCGCCCATCCCCGCCGACCTCCTCGACCGGCGCGTCGAGATCACCGGGCCGACCGACCGCAAGATGGTGATCAATGCGCTCAATTCCGGCGCCAAGGTCTTCATGGCCGATTTCGAGGACGCCAACGCGCCGACCTGGTCGAACCAGATCGAGGGCCAGATCAACCTCAAGGATCGCTGGGCGGACAGGATCGACTTCACCGACCCGACGAGCGGCAAGGCGTACAAGCTGTCGCCCAAGCCGGCGGTGCTGCTGGTGCGGCCGCGCGGCTGGCACCTGCCCGAGGATCACCTCGTCGTCGACGGCCAGTCGATCTCCGGCGGTCTGTTCGATTTCGGCCTCTATGTCTTCGTCAACATGAAGACGCTGCTTGCCCGCGGCACCGGCCCCTATTTCTATTTGCCCAAGCTCGAGAGCTATCTCGAGGCGCGCCTGTGGAACGAGGTCTTCACCCATGCCGAGCAGACGCTCGGCGTCCCGGTCGGCACCATCAAGGCGACCGTCCTCATCGAGACGCTGCCCGCCGCCTTCGAGATGGACGAGATCATCTACGAGTTGCGCGACCACATGGCCGGGCTCAACTGCGGCCGCTGGGACTACATCTTTTCCTTCATCAAGACGCTCAGGAACAAGCCGGAGTTCCTGCTCCCCGATCGCGGCCAGGTGGACATGGGTCGGGCCTTCCTCAAGGCCTATTCGGAGCGCCTGATCAAGATCTGCCACCGCCGCGGCGCCTTCGCCATGGGCGGCATGGCGGCGCAGATTCCCGACCGGCGCAACCAGGAGATCAACCGCGTCGCCTTCGAGAAGGTGCGCGCCGACAAGGAGCGCGAGGCCAGGGCCGGCCACGACGGCACCTGGGTGGCGCATCCCGACCTCGTGCCGGTGGCGATGGAGGTGTTCGACCGGGAGATGCCCGAGCCGAACCAGCTCGGCAAGCTGCGCGAGGATGTCGGCGTTGGCCAGAAGGAGCTGCTCGAGGTCCACGCGGGCACGCGCACGCTCGACGGCGTGCGCCAGAACATCCGCGTTGGCGTGCAGTATATCGAGGCGT
Source organism: uncultured Alphaproteobacteria bacterium (assembly GCA_963782045.1). GTDB lineage: Bacteria > Pseudomonadota > Alphaproteobacteria > Rhizobiales > Kaistiaceae > CAVSRC01. The sequence continues at coordinate 1,069,192 of CAWAIR010000037.1, read as the reverse complement.
GGCTGCGCGGCCGCGGCGCGGTGCCGCTCTACAATCTGATGGAGGACGCCGCCACCGCCGAGATCAGCCGCTCGCAGATCTGGCAGCAGCTCCACTTCAACGCCACACTCGATGACGGCGTGAAGGTGACGGTGGAGCTCTTCGACAGGATTCTCGGCGAGGAGATGGAGCGGGTGAAAGGCGAGATCGGCGCCGACAACTACGCCGCCGGCCGCTTCCCCGAGGCGATCGAGCTCTTTCGCAACCTGTCGACCGCCGAGACGCTCACCCCGTTCCTGACGCTGCCGGCCTACCGGCTGATCGTGTAGAGCGGTCCTTCGCATATGGCCCGCAAGGAGCGAAGCGGATTGCGGGGCTTCGTCCCCGGATTTCGCTGGCGCTCTCCATCCGGGCTACGCGCTGATCGTGTGATCGCCGCGCCATCAGGTGCGCGGTCCGCACGCGGCGACCAAGCCGGAGGTCCGTCTGCTGCCCGATGCCGAGACGCAGGCGCTCTCCGACCTCGTCGCCCGGCGACGCCAGATCATCCAGCGCCGGGCGACCTCCCCCGCAAGGGAGAGGTGGGCAAAGCGTTAGATATGTTGCCAACTGCCGCGCTACGACCCGGCGTGGCTCTTCAGCGGGCGCTCTTCCATGGCCAGGAAGCAACCGAGGCCGATCACCAGCGTTACCGCCGCCGCGCCGAAGATCATGGTGAACACCGGACCGATCGACGTGCCGTTCTTGGCGGCCATCGCCACGAGGCTCTCCAGCGAGCCGACCGCTTTGCCGCCCACCCCGAGCCCGCCGAGGAAGATGGTGCCGAAGACGGCGACCAGGATGGCGCTGCCGAGCGAGCGGAAGAAGTTGAAGGTTGCCGTCGCCGTGCCGAGCTGATGCGGCTCGACCGCGTTCTGGATGGACACCGTCGTCACCGGATAGATGGTGCCCATGCCGATGCCGGAGACGGCGAGCAGCACCTCGATCTGCCACAGCGGCAGCGCGCCCGAGCGCCAGGCGAGCGTCGCCATGCCGATGACGGCAACCACCAGCCCGATCATCGGTCCCAGCTTGTAGCGATCCGTCCACACCATGATGCGTCCCGCGATCTGCGCGCCGGCGACGGTGCCGCCCATGAGCGCGATCAGCGACAGGCCTGACTGGCTGGCGCTGAGCCCGACGATTGCCTCGAAATAGATCGGCACGAAGATGGTGAGGCCGACCATGGTGCCGACCACGAAGAAGTTGGAGGCGGTGCCGGTGCCCACCACCGGATTGAACATCACCGCCAGCGGCACGAACGGCTCGCGTGCGGTCAGCAGCCGCGCGGCGAAAAGCCCCCAGGCGACGACGGTGGCGGCGATCATGCCGAGCACCTCCGGCGAGGTCCACGGATAGGTGCTGCCGCCCCACGACAGTGCCAGCAGCAGGGTGGTCGCCGCCACGGCCATCAGCACCGCGCCGACCACGTCGAGTTTGTGCCGTCGTTCGTGGCGCGGCAGGCGCTTGAGGATGCCGTAGGTCATCGCCAGCGCGCCGGCGCCGAGCGGCAGGTTGATCCAGAAGATGAACGACCAGTGCAGGTCCTGCGCCAGAAAGCCGCCGAGCACCGGCCCGACGACGCTGGCGGTGACGAACACGGAAGCGAAATAGGCCTGGTAGCGCATGCGCTCGCGCGGCGAGACCACGTCGGCAACGATGGTCTGGGCGAGCGCGATCAGCCCGCCGCCGCCGAGCCCCTGGATGAAGCGGGCGGCGATCAGCACGATCATTGCCGGCGCCAGCGCGCACAGCAGCGAGCCGGCGATGAACGTCGAGATGGCGATGAGCAGCATGCGGCGGCGGCCGTAGATGTCGGCGAGCTTGCCGTAGAGCGGCGTCACCGCCGTCGCCGACAGCAGGTAGGCGGTCACCACCCATTGCAGGTGTTCGAGGTCGCCGAGCTCGGAGCCGATTGTCGGCAGCGCCGTCGCCACGATCGTCTGGTCGAGCGCCGCCAGCAGCATGGCGAGCAGGATGCCCACGATGATCTGGCGCACGGCCGCCTTGTCGAGCGCCGGCGGAGAGGGAATGGGCGTGGCGTCGTTCATCGCAAGCGTCGACACGAGGGCAGGGAGGCGGAAAGGAGGGAACGCCAACTATCTTTAGTGCCGCCGGCCGAAAAGGAAAGGGCGCCCGCGAGGGGCGCCCGGAATTGCGGCTATGCGGTCAGGGCATGGCAGCCCTAAAGCACGATCACCTTGGCGCCCACGCGCACGCGATTGTAGAGGTCGACGACGTCGTCGTTGACCAGGCGGATGCAACCCGACGACACGTTGAGGCCGATGGTCCACGGCTCGCTGGTGCCGTGGATGCGGAAGCCGGTGTCGCCGCCCTTGCCGTAGAGGTACATCGCCCGGGCGCCGAGCGGATTGCCCGGCCCGCCCTTCATGTAGGCGGGCAGCTTGTGGCCGCGCTTGGCCTCGCGCACGACCATCTCGCGTGGCGGCGTCCAGCCCGGCCATTGCGCCTTGCGGCCGACGTGGACGACGCCGTGCCAGCCGAACCCGGTGCGCCCGACGCCGATGCCGTAGCGCACCGCGCGGCCGTTGCCGAGCACGTAGTAAAGGAAGTGCCAGCGCGGATCGATGATGACGGTGCCGGGCTTCTGCGAGCTGTTGTAGCCGACGATCGTGCGTTGGAACTGGGCGGGCACCTGACGATAGCGCGACACCTGTTCGGGATAGAGTGCCGGGCCCTGGAAGGCGCCGCCGTCGCCGCCGGAAAGCATCTGGCCGAGGCCGTTGAACAGCGCCTCGATCGGGTTGTCGTCGGCCTTTGCCGCGCCGGCGCCGATCAGCGCCATGCCGAGAACCACAGCCAAAATCAGTCGTTTGCCCAACATCAAGGCCCCCTCAAGTGCAGTGGCGTCGCCCGGGCCGCCACCAGAACGATAGCGAATTCGCCTCGCCACTGGCAACCGGCCGCACGGTCACGAGCTGGTGAGGCGAGGGCCGTCCGCCGGACGAAGAGCGGACGGCCCGTCCCCTGAGCGGCCGCAGGTCGGCCGCTCCCCCAAATGAATTACTTGACGACGACCTTGGTGCCGACCTTGACCCGGTCGTAGAGGTCGACGACGTCCTGATTGCGCATGCGGATGCAGCCCGACGAAACGGCATGGCCGATGGTCCATGGCTCGTTCGAGCCGTGGATGCGGTAGAGCGTCGAACCGAGATAGAGCGCGCGGGCACCGAGCGGATTGTCGATTCCGCCTGCCATGTGCACCGGCAGGTTGGCCACGCGCTGGCGCATCTCCTCCGGTGGCGTCCAGTCCGGCCACTTGGCCTTGCGCGTGACGTGGTGGACGCCCGCCCACTCGAAGCCGGGCCGGCCGACGCCGACGCCGTAGCGCTTGGCCACGCCGTTGCCCTCGACCAGATAGAGGTAGCGCGCCTCGGTATCGATGATGATGGTGCCCTTGGCCTCGCTGGTCTCGATCGGCACCTCGCGCGGCAGGAAGGCCGGATCGATCGGCTGGCCGTAGCGCGGATCGTAGGTCGGCTGCTGGCGCCGCGGTGCGAGGATCGCCGAGCGAGAAGGCAGCCTGCTGCGGTGCCGGCCTGGCGACGCCGAGGCGGTTGGGCGCCATCGAGCTGCAGGAGCAGCGGACCGTCGGAGAAGGTGACCGGATCGGCCGGCGGCCTGGCCGCCATGGACGATGCCGAAGGCGAAGGCGGCAAGGGCGAGCGAGGGAAAGAAACGGATGATCATCGGCGTACTCGATACAAACGCGACATGGATGCGGTTGCCCGCGCGGGCGGAACCGACCTGCCTGACGCCGACGAGTTTTTCGTTGGGCCGCTTCCGTCATGAACGGTAGTGGGCGCTCAACGAGCAAATGGTAAATGAAGGGTGGCCGGATTCGGCCATGGTGAACGAAGGGTTACGCGGGGACGGCAAGTGGCCGATGAGGCGGGACTGGTGAAGGGCGAGGACGGCAGGCGGCGCTGCGCCTGGGGCGCCAGCACGCCCGACTACATCGCCTATCACGACCACGAATGGGGCCGGCCGGTCGCCGACGATTTCCGCCTGTTCGAGAAGATCTGCCTGGAGGGCTTCCAGTCCGGCCTGTCCTGGCTGACCATCCTCAGCAAGCGCGAGAACTTCCGCGAGGCCTTCGCCGGCTTCGATTATCACAAGGTCGCCCGCTTCACGGACAAGGACGTCGCAGCGTCTGCTCGCCGATGCCGGCATCGTGCGCCATCGCGGCAAGATCGAATCGACCATCAACAATGCCGCCCGCGCCATCGCGCTGGAGCGCGAGGCGGGGTCGCTGGCCGCCTATTTCTGGCGGTTCGAGCCGGACAGCGCGGACGAAGCGAGGACAGGCGACCTTCGCAGTCCTGTCGCAGACGGCCGAATCGATCGCCCTGTCGAAGGATCTGAAGAAGCGCGGCTGGAGCTTCGTCGGGCCGACCACCTGCTACGCCTTCATGCAGGCCATGGGCCTGGTCAACGACCACCGCCCGGGCTGCTGGTGCCATCGGGAGGTGGAAAAGCAAAGGGCGGCTTTCCGCCGCCCTCGCTGAAACTCTCGTTCGCGTGCGCTGCTCAGCGCATCCGCGCCAGTTCGCGCGCGCGCTGCGAGATGTCCGGCACGGGTGAGGCCGATATCGGCAAGCTGGCGGTCGTTGAAGCCGTTCAGCGCCTGGTGATAGCGGGCCGCCATGAACCCCTCGGCGAGGCCGGCGGTGAACGTCTGAACTGCTCATGGGTATCGTCCTTCGAACGCGAGCTGATCAGCGCGACTGCGCCAGCTCCAGCGCGCGCAGCGAGACGTTCTCGCGGGTGAGGCCGATATCGGCCAGCTGACGGTCGCTCATGCGGTTGAACGTGTGGTTCAGGCGGGCCGTGTTGAAGCCAGCGGTCAGGCTGGAAAAGGCGCGGGCAAAGCTGTTCATCGGTTTTATCCTTCCAATCTCTGCCCGGAAGATAAGCACTGTAGAAACTGGAGGCAGGGGGTTTGCTGCATCGCACCAATGCGCTCTACGCATAGCCGATGGAGAAGCAGGGCAAAATTAAGACAGCTTCTTGACCAGATCGCTCGCCGCGCGGCCCGTCACCCCAAATCGCGGCAGGAGAGCCGCGAAGACCTTGCGCCTGGCGGCGTCCCACGGCGCTGCCAGGCTCGCGACAAGGTGCGCCTCGGATTTCAGGATCACGCCGTCCGAGAGGATCTTCAGGCCGTTGGCCCTGAGCGTCGCCCCGGTGGTGGTGATGTCGACGATGAGGTCGGCAGCACCCGAGGCCGGTGCCCCTTCGGTCGCACCCAGGCTCTCGACGATGCGGTAGTCGGCGATGCCGTGGCCGGCGAAGAAGCGGCGGGTGAGGGCGATGTATTTGGTGGCGACCGTCAGGCGCCGTCCGTGGCGCGGGCGGAAGTCGGCGGCGACGTCGTCGAGGTCGGCCATGGTCTCCACGTCGATCCAGGCATCCGGCACGGCGACCACCACCTCGCAATGGCCGAAGCCGAGCGGCGCCACCAGGGCGGCGCGTCTCTGCCAGTCGGGCACGGTTTCTTCCACCTGGTCGCGGCCGGTGACGCCGAGATGGACGGCGCCGGCACCGATCTCGCGGGCGATCTCGGGCGCCGACAGGAAGGCGACCTCGGCCCCGGCCATGCCGGCAATGCGCCCGCGATAGCGCCGCGCCGCGCCGGAGCGGGTCAGCTCCAGCCCGGCCTCGGCGAAGGCCGCGAGCGTCGCCTCCTGCAGGCGGCCCTTGGACGGCACCGCGACGATCAGCGGCGCGCTCATGCTCCCCCTCCGATGCGGTCGAGCCAGATGGAGAAGCCCACCGCCGGCACCGCCGCGCCGCCCGAGATGAGCCCCATCATGCGGTCGTAGCGGCCGCCGCCGACGATCTGTCCGCTGTCGGAGCGCCGGGCGTCGTGAACCTCGAAGACGAAGCCGGTGTAGTAGTCGAGCCGCCGGCCGAAATCGGCGGCGAAGGTGAGGCGCGGCAAGGCGACGCCACGCCGGTCGAGCGCCTGCATGCGCGCCTCGAAGCGGTCGAGCGCCTTGTCGATGGCGAGAGTCTCGCGCGCCGCCAGCCGGCGCATGGCGGAGAGCGCCTTCGCCGGCGTTCCGGAGATGGCGAGGAAGCGCGACAGCACCTTGGCCGGCCGGTCGCCGATGCCGGCGGCGATCACCGCCTTCTCGACGAAACGGTCGGCGATCTCGTCGGCGGTGCGCCCGTCGATGGTTGCCAGGCCGGTCGCCTCCAGCATCTCGGCGGCGCGCCGTCGCGCCGTCGCGCGCTGGCCGCCTCCGCTCACCGGCGCGGCGGCGGTGGCGCCGCCATTGGCCCGCGCGATCAGCCCGGCCACGCGCTCCCGGTTGCCGAAGTTGCGCGCCAGCCGCCGCTGCCACGGCGGGCTCAGGTCGAGCGCGTCGAGCACGGCGCCGAAGATGGCCGAATCGCCGACGCGCACCGCCCGCTCGCCGACGCCGAGAAGGTCGAGCGCGTCGAGCGCGTCGAGCGCGAGCTTGAGCGCGTCCGCGTCCGCCGCCACCCGGTCCATGCGGCCGAGCGATTCGATGCCGGCCTGCTGGAACTCGCCGGGCTCGTCCCGGCGGTGGCGGAAGACCGGCCCGAGATAGGCGTAGTCCGCCTTGCGCTTGGCCGCGCCGGTGGCCAGGTGATGCAGGCAGACGGGGATCGTGTAGTCGGGGCGGAGCGCCAGTTCGGTGCCGTCGGCGGCGCTGGTCAGATAGAGCCGCCGGCGCAGGTCCTCGCCGGCCAGTTCGACGAACACGCTGGCCGGGTGGACGATCGCCGGCTCGACGAAGGTGTAGCCGGCTTCAGCGAAGAGCCGGCGCAGCGAGTCATGGGATTTGGTCATGCGAATGCACGACGGACGCGGTCGCCACTCTCCCCCCTTGCGGGGGAGACGGCGGAGCCCGATTTCGCCTGGGCGAAATCGTTGGCGGAGCCAGAGAGAGGTACAAGCACCTCCGGCGCATCACCCCCCTCCCTGTCCCTCCCCCACCAAACACGGGCTTGCCCGTGTTTGGCATCAAAAGTGGCCAAAGTCGGAAGCATCCGACTTTGGCGGGGGGAGGGGACGCAGGAGCCGCACATCCCGTTTCCTGCGGAGGAATTGCCATCACGGGCGCCGCTCGCCGCGGCCGAGCAGGCGGTTGACCGCCTCGACCAGGTCGCTCACCGCGACTTCCTCCTGGCCGGGCCGCTCCTCGCGCCACTGGGCGTTGTCCTCGATCTTCGCGGCGAGCTTCTTGCCGAGCGCCAGGTCCTTGATCTGCACGACGCCGCGCGCCTTCTCGTCGCCGCCCTGGATGATGGCAAGCGGCGCGTTGCGCCGGTCGGCGTATTTCATCTGCGCCTTCATGCCGGCGGCTCCGAGATAGAGCTCGGCGGCGATGTCGGCGCGCCGGAGTTCGGCGACCATCTGCTGGTATTCGCCCATGCGGTCGCGGTCGAGCACCAGCACCACGACCGGACCGGTGGTGTCGTCGACGGCGTCCTTGGCGAGCGCCGACAGGGCCGATTGCAGGCGCGACACGCCGATCGAGAAGCCGGTCGCCGGAATCGGTTCGGCGGTGAAGCGGCCGACCAGCCCGTCATAGCGCCCGCCGCCACCGACCGAGCCGAAGCGGGCGGGCTCGCCCTTCTCGTTGACGGTTTCGAACAGCAGCTCGGCTTCGTAGACCGGCCCGGTGTAGTACTCGAGCCCGCGCACCACCGAGGCATCGATGCGGATGCGGTCGCTTCCGTAGCCCGCGGCGGCCACCTGATCGGCGATCGTATCGAGTTCGGCGGCGCCCTCGGCGCCGATTCTGGTCTGGCCGGGCGGCGGGCGGCCCAACTCGTGCGCTTCCAGCATCTTGAGAGTTGTCGCCACCTGGCGCGGATCGAGGCCGGCGCCCTTGGTGAAGTCGCCGCTTTCGTCGCGCCGGCCGGCGCCGAGCAGGTCGCGCACGCCCTCGATGCCGAGACGGTCGAGCTTGTCGATGGCGCGCAGCACCACCAGCCGCTGGTGCTCGCCGACGACGCCGATCTCCTCCATCACCCCGTCGAGCACCTTGCGGTTGTTGACGCGGATGACGTACTGGCCGCGCGGGATGCCGAGCTCCTCCAGCGTATCGGCGGCCATCATGCACATCTCCGCATCGGCGGCGACGGTCGCAGCCCCGACCGTGTCGGCGTCGAACTGCATGAACTGGCGGAAGCGCCCCGGCCCCGGCTTCTCGTTGCGGAACACCCAGCCCGCCCGGTAGCTGCGATAGGGCTTGGGCAGGCGCTCGTAGTTCTCGGCGACGTAGCGGGCGAGCGGCGCGGTCAGGTCGTAGCGCAGGGAAAGCCACTGCTCGTCGTCATCGAGGAAGGAGAACACCCCCTCGTTGGGCCGGTCCTGGTCGGGCAGGAACTTGCCCAGCGCGTCGGAATATTCAATCAGCGGCGTCTCGACTGGCTCGAAGCCGTAGCGCTCGTAGACGCGGCGGATGCGCGCGCTCATGCGCTCGGTGGCGCGGATGTCCGCCGCCGAACGGTCGATCAGCCCGCGCGGCAGGCGGGCCTTGGGTTTCTGGTCTGTGCTTGCCATGGCGCGCGGTTCCTATCCCATCGCCGGGGGAGCGGCAAGGTTGGCAGAGATCGCTCAAAAGCCTCTCCCGTTCCTGATCGCCGGTTAACCGTGAGGCAAGATCGCCTCGCCGCCGCCAGCTTTCGTTAAGCCTGATCGTGCCAGTCGTCGTCCGCCCGTCGCGGGCGAGGAGCGAAGCGATGACCGAGTTCAGTTTCGATGTCGATCTCATCGTCGGCGCCCACCGCCGGACCGTGAGCTTCGCCGACGGCGGGGTCGTCTTCGTCAAGGGCGACTGCGGCGAGCTGGCCTATCTGGTCCGCTCCGGCGAGGTCGAAATCCGCGGTGCCGGCCATGCCCTCGAGGTCGTCGGACCCGGCGGGCTGTTCGGCGAGATGGCGCTCATCGACGGCGGCCCGCGCAGCGCCTCCGCCGTCGCCCGCAAGGCCACCGAACTCATCGTCATCGACCGCTCGACCTTCGCGCGGCTGGCCAGCGAGGTGCCCGATTTCGCCGTGAGCGTGATGCGGCTGCTCGCCCTGCGCCTGCGCACCGCCAACACCCACGCTGCGGCCGAAACCGGCCTGCCCATCCGCCGCGTCGCCCGCAAGTCCGCCTGAGGCCGCCAGCGGCCAGGCCGGTCCGGGAACGTCGTCCCGCCCCGGCGGCGAATGAATTCTTGGTAAGGCGGCTCGCCGCCCCTGTGTTTCCTCCGTTTTCTGGCCATTTTCAGCCGGCAGATGCCGATTGCGTCTCGGCCGGCCGTTCTCCATCCTGCCCGGGCCGGTCGAGAGTTCCTGCCGTGAACCAGCCACCGCTTGCCGGCGGCGCGCGAAGGAAACACCCTAGATGTTCGCTTCGTTCTTCCCCAGGCCCCGCCTGTTTTTCGTCTCGGCGATCCTTTGGACGGTCGTCTGCATGGCCGTCTGGTACGCCTTTGCCAAGGCTCTCGGCCAGCACCTCAGCCTCGGCGGGATCGCGGGCATCCACTATCCGCCGCCGCTGGCGCCCGGCGGCAACGATGCGGCTCGCACCACCTTCGCCTCGGCCAATGATATCGCCGTCGATGCCTGGCTCTACCAGTACATGTTCATCTGCGGCGCCATCTTCGCGCTCGCCTGGCGGTGGTTCTCGCCGAACCGCTGGTTCCGCTGGTCGGTGGTCGCTTCCGAGGTGATCCTGTTCATCGTCTGGTTCCAGGTCCAGCTCGACGTACTGATCAACAACTGGTTCGGCTCGTTCTACGACCTCATCCAGAAGTCTCTGGCCTCGGCCGACGCGGTCACCAGCGCCGCCTATTTCGGTCAGCTCGTGACCTTCCTCACCATCGCCATGATCTACATCTTCGTCGCCGTGTTCAACGCCTTCCTGGTCAGCCACTACATCTTCCGCTGGCGCACCGCGATGAACGACTACTACGTCGAAAACTGGCAGAGACTGAGGACCATCGAGGGCTCCTCGCAGCGCGTCCAGGAAGATACGATGCGCTTCGCCTCCACCGTCGAGAGCCTCGGCGTCAGCCTCATCGATTCGGTCATGACGCTCATCGCTTTCCTGCCCATCCTGTGGGGACTGTCGAGCTTCGTGAAGCAGCTACCGATCATCGGCGCCGTGCCCCAGGCGCTGGTCATCGTCGCCCTCATCTGGGCGATCTTCGGCACCGGGCTGCTCGCCGTCGCCGGCATCCGCCTGCCCGGTCTCCAGTTCCGCAACCAGCGCGTCGAGGCGGCCTACCGCAAGGAGCTCGTGCTTGGCGAGGACAGCGCCGAGCGGGCCCAGCCGCCGACCCTCTTCGATCTCTTCGCGAACGTGCGCCACAACTATTTCCGCATCTATCTCAATTACTTGTACTTCAACGTCGCCCGCTACGGCTATCTCCAGGCCGGCGTTATGGTTCCCTATATCGCGCTGGCGCCGACCATCGTCGCGGCCGGCTTCACGCTCGGCGTCATGCAGCAGATCCTGCGCGCCTTCGACCGGGTGGAATTGTCCTTCCAGTACCTGGTCAACTCGTGGTCGACGATTGTCGAGCTGATGTCGATCTACAAGCGCCTGCGTGCCTTCGAGGCGACGCTGCACCACGAGCCGCTATCGCCGATCGAGCGCGAACCGGCGGCCGAGGTCGGCTGAGGCGATGTCGTGCGCGATCGGCGCAATTTGAACGGTGGCCTATGCCGTTTCTTAAAGCCGGGAGAGCAACACTCGCCGCCGCTGGACGGGCCGGCCGGGAGAACTCCATGAACGAGACCATTTTCGACGTCGACGTCATCGCCTCCAGCGGCAGCGCGATCCTCATCTTCGTCGACGGCGTTGCCATCCATCAGCGCGGCGACGAAGGACGCTGCGCCTATATCGTCAAGCGCGGCAAGGTCGAACTGCGCCAGAAGGGACGTCCGGTAGGGACCGTCGGCCCCGGCGAGATCTTCGGCGAGGCGAGCATGATCGCCGGTGCGCCGCGGTTGAGCACCGCCGTCGCCGTTGGCGACGTCGAGCTGCTGCCGATCGGCCCGGAGCTGTTCGACGTCCTGATGCGCGACGACGAGGATTTCGCCCACACCGTCATCCGGCTGCTGGCGCGACGGTTGAGTGCCACCGCCGAGATGTTCGAACGTTGCGTCGACGAGCTGCCGGTGTCGCCCGCGGCGGCTGTATCGGCCCGCGCCACGGCCTGACAGCGGCCACGGAGCGGAGGCGGAGTGGATCCACCACATCGTGGCCGGGTCGTCGTGATAATAGGAAAGATTGGCAGCGACCACCTCCCGGAGAAATTGTGGACGGCGGACGGGGCGTACGTTGATCGCGATCGAATGCGGCTGTCACAAGCGCGATTCAGCCAAAAGGAAAGGCCGCCCGCAGGCGGCCTCTCCGTATTCCGTGTCGGATGCGTGGACTTCCCTAGAAGTCCATGCCGCCCATGCCGCCGCCGCCCGGCATGGCCGGAGCGGCTTCCTTCTTCGGATGCTCGGCGACCATCGCCTCGGTGGTCACCAAGAGGCCGGCAACCGACGCGGCGTCCTGCAGCGCAGTGCGCACGACCTTGGTCGGGTCGATGATGCCGGCCTCGACCATGTCGACGTAGGTCTCGGTCTGGGCGTCGAAGCCGAAGGCGTCGGACTTGTTCTCGAGCACCTTGGCGACGACGATCGAGCCCTCGACGCCGGCGTTCTCGACGATCTGGCGGATCGGCTGCTCGAGCGCGCGCAGCACGATCTTGATGCCCGCCTCGACGTCGGCATTGTCGGACGAGAGCTTCTCGACCGCCTTGCGGGTGCGCAGCAGCGCCACGCCGCCACCGGGGACGATGCCTTCCTCGACCGCCGCGCGGGTGGCGTTCAGGGCGTCGTCGACGCGGTCCTTCTTCTCCTTCACCTCGATCTCGGTGGCACCGCCGACGCGGATCACCGCGACGCCGCCGGCGAGCTTGGCCAGCCGCTCCTGCAGCTTCTCGCGGTCGTAGTCGGAGGTGGTCTCCTCGATCTGCGCCTTGATCTGGCCGATGCGGCCCTCGATCTCCTTCTTCTTGCCGGAGCCGTCGACGATGGTGGTGTTCTCCTTGGAGATCGACACCTTCTTGGCGCGGCCGAGCATCTGCAGGGTCACGTTCTCGAGCTTGATGCCGAGGTCCTCGGAGATCACCTGGCCGCCGGTGAGGACGGCGATGTCCTCGAGCATGGCCTTGCGACGATCGCCGAAGCCGGGCGCCTTGACCGCCGCGACCTTGAGGCCGCCGCGCAGCTTGTTGACCACCAGCGTGGCCAGGGCCTCGCCCTCGACGTCCTCGGCGACGATCAGCAGCGGCTTGCCCGACTGGACGACCGCTTCCAGAACCGGCAGCATCGCCTGCAGGTTGGAGAGCTTCTTCTCGTGGAGCAGGATGTAGGGATCCTCGAGCTCGGTCACCATCTTCTCGGCATTGGTGATGAAGTACGGCGACAGGTAACCGCGGTCGAACTGCATGCCCTCGACCACCTCGAGCTCGGTCTCCAGCGCCTTGGCCTCCTCGACGGTGATGACGCCCTCGTTGCCGACCTTCTGCATGGCGCTGGCGATCATCTGAGCCGACCTCTTTCTCGCCGTTGGCCGAAATAGTGCCGACCTGGGCGATTTCCTCGGAGGTCTTGATCTTCTTCGAGCGGCGCTTGAGCTCGCTCACCGCCTCGGCGACGGCCATGTCGATGCCGCGCTTGAGGTCCATCGGGTTCATGCCGGCGGCCACCGCCTTGGCACCTTCCTTGACGATCGTATGGGCGAGAACGGTCGCCGTCGTGGTGCCGTCGCCGGCGACGTCGTTGGTCTTCGAAGCGACCTCACGCACCATCTGGGCGCCCATGTTCTCGAACTTGTCCTCAAGCTCGATTTCCTTGGCGACGGTGACGCCGTCCTTGGTGATGCGCGGCGCGCCGAACGACTTGTCGAGGATGACGTTGCGGCCCTTGGGACCGAGCGTCACCTTGACGGCGTTGGCGAGGATGTCGACGCCGCGCAGCATCTTGTCGCGCGCGTCGGTTGAGAATTTTACGTCTTTGGCAGCCATGGCTGTTGTTCCTTTGAAATCTGCTGAAGGGACGAAGGGCGCGAGTGCGCGCCTGTGGCTAGGCGGCCTTGCGGCTCGCGGCCTTGCCTTCGATGACACCCATGACGTCGGACTCCTTCATGATCAGGAGATCCTCGCCATCGATCTTCACTTCGGTGCCGGACCACTTGCCGAACAGGATGCGGTCGCCGACCTTGACGTCGAGGGCGACGAGCTTGCCGGCCTCGTCACGAGCGCCCGGGCCAACGGCGATGATCTCGCCTTCCTGCGGCTTCTCCTTGGCGGTGTCCGGAATGATGATGCCGCCGACGGTCTTCTCTTCGGATTCGACCCGGCGAACGACCACGCGGTCGTGGAGGGGACGGAATTTCATGTTTGTCGGTTCCTCTCTGAGCGGCGCGATCCGCTGAGGGATCAGCCTGCGATGGGGACCTGTTGGCACTCACCAAGCATGAGTGCTAACAGCCGCGCCGCATTTAGGGAGGCGATTGATGTGAGTCAAGGCCCGAGATCTGTTGGCGGGTCGGGGCGTGGAACGCGAGAGATCGTGCCGATAGCACGCCTGCCCGGTGACCAGCAAGCGGGCGAAAATCATTGGTTACCAAAGAATTAAGGAAAGCTTCTGTTAACTCGGATTAAATCCGCGCCCGGTCCGGCAGCCGCCGGCCTCTATTCGACGATCGTGAAGGGCAGGGTGACGGAGGCCTGTTTGGCGGTCGCCGCATCGGTCAGCGTCACCAACAGCGTGTAGTCCCCCGGCTTCAGCGCCGGCAACGTGGCGTTGACGATGGCCGGGACCTGGTAGCTCCTGGTGCGGCCCTGCCAGTCGATGTGGACGAAATCGTCCGCCTTGGCGAGCAGGATCCCGCCGGCCGTCCGGATCTCGATACCGGTGGTGAAGGCGACCGCGTAGGTCGACCCGGCGGAGGTGAAGCCGTAGCCGACCGGCTCGAGGTAGACCGTTGCCGTGTCGCCGGAACGGAAGCTGGCCGTGCCCAGCGGCTCGTACTGGCCGAATCCCTTGGCCGAGGCGGCGAATAGGGCGACGCGGAACTGGAGCGGCGAGGCAGCCCAGAAGGCGTCGGTCGCCTGGTCGAAGGCGGCAAGAGCGTCGGCCGGCTTGCCCTCGGTGAGCAGGCTCTCCGCCTTCCAGGCGTGGTCGGTGACCGCTCCGGCCCAGGCCGTCGCGGACAGGCTGGCTACCGCCAGCAGCGCCAGCCCCGCTGCCGCGACAACGCTTCGCCGGCAAATGCCCATGCCCATGTTCTGTCCCCTGACCTCAGCACCGCAAGCACCATGATCCGACCCCCGGCGCCATCATGCAAGCCGCGGACCGCCGCATTCGGCCGAAACCGGCCGGCTCAGGCGTCGACCGCCTTCCGCTCCAGCCACGCCTGGCGCTTGCGGTAGATGGTCGAGGGGCTGAGTTCCAGCGCCGCCGCGGCCCGCGCGATGTTGCCGCCGCAGGCGGCAAGCGCCGCCTCGATGATCAGGCGCTCCTGGCGCCAGTAGGGCGCTATCCCCCCCGCGGGCAAGGCATCGGGCAGGGCGGACGGCCCGTCTGCGGCAGGCGCGGGCGCGGCGCTGTCGGCGAGCGCGACGCTTCCCAGCACGATCATGCGGCGGATCGCATTGGCCAGTTCGCGGACATTGCCCGGCCAGTCGTGGGCGCTGAGCGCGGCGAGCGTGCCGACGTCGAGCGTCACTGGGTCGCAGCCTTCTTCCGCCGCCTGCGCCGCCAGGAAGTGCCGGGCCAGCAGCGGAATGTCGTCGCGGCGCGCGCCGAGCGGCGGCAGGTGGATCGGCAGCACGTGCAGCCGGTAGTAGAGGTCGGCGCGGAAGCGTCCGGCCCGCACCTCGGCCAGCGGATCGCGGTTGGTTGCCGATACGATGCGCACCGACACCTGCTTCTGCTCGGTGCCGCCGACGCGCCTCAGCGTTCCCGACTGGACGAAACGCAGCAGCTTCGCCTGGAGGCCGAGGTCCATTTCGGCGATCTCGTCGAGGAACAGCGTGCCGCCGTCGGCAAGCTCCGCCGCCCCCGCGCGGTTTTCGTGGGCGCCGGTGAAGGCGCCGCGCACATGGCCGAAGATTTCGCTTTCCATCAGTTCGCGCGGGATGGCGCTGCAGTTGATGGCGACGAACGGCCGTCCGTCCGCCCCGCAATGGGCATGGATCGCTTCGGCCGCCAGCTCCTTGCCGGTGCCGCTCTCGCCGGTGAGGAACACCGGCGCCCGCGATGGCGCCATCCGGCGGATCTTGTCGTAGACGGCGAGCATGGCCGGCGCGCGGCCGACGAAGCCCGCGAAATCGCCGTCCGCGATCGCATGGGAAACCGGCGCCGGAGCCGAAGGCTGCCCGGTCGCTGGCGGGTGCCAGGCGGCAACCGCGGCGTCCAGGCGCTCGATGAGCGCGCGCGCCCCGATCGGCTTCGGCAGGAAGTCGCTGGCGCCGGCCTTCACCGCCGCTACCGCGGTCGACAGCGAGCCGGTGGCGCTGGTGGCGATCAGCATCGATCCGTTGCGGGCGAATTCCGGCACGCGTGCCGGGCCGCCGATGGTGGCGAGGTCGGCGATCAGGATCGCATCAGTGCGCGCCCCGGCGGCGGCGATCGCCTCCTCGTAGCTGGCACAGGTCACCGCCGCGAAGCGCCCGCCGGCACCTTCGGAAATCAGCGCCGCCAGCAGGCGTCGCTGACTGGGGTCGGCATCGACGACGAACACGCCGACCGGTTGCGATGCCTCGCGATTGAGTGCCATGACCCCGGCGACCCGTCACCCTGGAACGATCGACAACGACTGTCGGCCAACACGGTAAACAAACGGTATGCTTTGCCGCAGCCGGGCTCGAGCGAATGGCGCGGTTCCCCTCTTGACCGTGAGACGGCAAGCCCATAGGCGGTGCGCGTGACGAACACTGCGACGCCCGCCTTCGCGACCGGCCTGGCCGAACTTGCCCCCGCCTACCGGGCGTTGCTGTGCGACGTCTGGGGCGTCGTCCACGACGGCGCGCGCGCGCATCCGTCGGCCGTTGATGCGCTTGTCCGTTACCGCGCCGGGGGCGGCGCCGTCCTTCTCATCACCAACGCGCCGCGGCCGAAGGCGGATGTCGCCAGCCTGCTCGACAGCTTCGGCGTGTCCCGGGACGCCTACGACGACATCCTGACCTCCGGCGATGCGACGCACGAGGTGTTGGCCGGGAAACCCGGCGCCCGCGTCTTCCATCTCGGTCCCGAGCGTGACCGGCCGATCTATGATGGCCTGCCGCTGACCTTCGTCGACGAGCGGTCGTGCGACCTCGTCTCGTGCACCGGCCTGTTCGACGACGAGACCGAGACTCCCGACGATTATCAGGCACGCATGGCCGATTGGCGGGCGCGCGCCGTGCCGATGCTCTGTGCCAACCCGGACATCGTGGTCGAGCGCGGCGGCCGGCTGGTGTGGTGCGCCGGTGCGCTCGCCGCGCGCTACCGCGAACTCGGCGGCGAAGCGATCCTCATCGGCAAGCCCTACGCGCCGGTCTACGCCATGGCGCTCGAGCGCATTGCCGGCATCGTCGGCGACGAGGTGGCTCCGCAGTCGGTGCTGGCCATCGGCGACGGCTTCGAAACGGACGTGCGCGGCGCGGTCGGGCAGGGGTTCGACGTGCTCTTCGTCACCGGCGGCATTCACGCTGCCGATTTCGGCGCGCGCGACGCCCCCGATCTCGCCAAGGTCCGTGCCAACCTGGCGGAGGCCGGGCTCGGCGCCCGCGCCGTCATCCCGCGCCTCGTCTGGGAGAGCGGATCGTGACCCGCGCCGGGCGGCCGCCGCTCGTGCCCTATCCGCTCGATCGCATCCCCGGCGCGCTCCGCGGCGGGGTGGTCGCGGTGGGCAATTTCGATGGCGTCCACCAGGGCCATCAGGCGCTGCTCGGCCATGCCCGCGCCGAGGCAACGCGCCTGTCGGTGCCGGCGGTGGCGCTGACCTTCGAGCCCCATCCGCGCACCGTCTTTCGTCCGGAAACTCCCGTCTCCCGGCTGACGCCGATCGACGCCAAGGCGCGCCTGCTGGCGGCGCTCGGCATCGACGGCCTGGTCGTCGTCGCCTTCGACCGCGCCTTCGCCGCCACGCCCGCGGAGGATTTCGTCAACACCATCCTCAGCGACGGGCTGGCCCTCAAGGGCGCGGTGGTCGGCTACGACTTCCACTTCGGCAAGGGCCGCTCGGGAACCCCCGACATGCTGCGCGAGGCGGGCGCACGTCTGGGCTTTGCCGTCGAAGTGGTCAAGCCGGTGGGTGAAGCCGACGGCGTCCTCTTCGCCTCGACCGATATCCGTCAGGCGCTGGCCGAGGGCGACATCGCGCGCGCCAACCGCCTGCTTGGCTATCGCTGGTTCGTCATCGGAACCGTCGTCGGCGGCGAGCGGCGCGGCCGCGAACTCGGCTATCCCACCGCCAACCTGCCGGTGCCGGATTGCGGTCTTGCCCAGGGCATCTACGCCGTGCGGGTGCGCACCCCCGACGGCGCCGAGCGCGATGGCGTCGCCAGCTACGGCCGCCGCCCGACCTTCGACAACGGCGCGCCCCTGCTCGAGGTCCACCTGTTCGATTTCGCCGGCGATCTCTACGGCAAGACGCTGGCCGTCAGCTTCCTGGCTTGGCTGAGGGCGGAGAAGAAGTTCGCTTCGGCGAAGGAGCTGATCGCGGCGATGGACGCCGATTCGGCCGCTGCCAGGGCCGTCCAGGCCACTGCCGGCCCGGGCGGCGGCCTCGACCGGGCGCTGGCGGAGGTTGGGGTTTGAGGGCGTCTGTTGTCCCGGATGCTCATTTCGGATAGGACAAGCGCCATATCGACCGGATTTTCGCCCCGATTGTCTGCCAGGAGAGTGGCTTTGGCACGCTGGGCGAGCCGGCCACGGATAGCGGGTGTCATGACAGGTTCGATTCGGTCCGTTTGTATCGGCGTTGCGGCCGCGACTTTGGCCATCGGGTTGGGGGCCTGCACCCAGACGACCTATGGCACCGGCACGCCGGTCGGCATGCAGACCATCCAGGATCTTGCCGGCATCGCGGATCTTGCTTCGCCCAAGCAGGACAACATCCAGTTCGCCCCGCGGCCCGGCCTGGTGCCGCCGCCCCCCGGGGCGCCGTTGCCGCCGCCGGACAGCGACAAGCAGGCGGTTGCCGCCAACTGGCCGAAAGATCCCGATGCCGAGGCAAAGCGCTTCAGGGCAGACGTCGCCGCTCGCGAGAAGTTCTGCGCCGACCAGGCCAACAAGATCAGGCCCGAGTGTCGCGATCCGGGCTTCCGCCTGCCGGAGTCGACCGACTCCGGGCGCCAGCCGAATCAGACGCTTGTCAACGCGGGCATGACCGATACCGAGCGGGGGGATCAGGCTCACAGCACCGCCACGCAGAACGAGGCGGCGAAGAAGCTGTTCGCCCGGGCCAATGGCCAGGTTGCCGTCGACGAGAACGGCAAGCCGATCCGCCGCTATCTGACCGATCCGCCCAGTGACTATCGCATGCCCGACCCCAACGCTCCGGTCGTGTTTGACAAGAAGGCGGCGCAGAAGAAATTCCGCTGGCCGTGGGAGAAGGCGTCACCGGCGACCGACAGCGTGACTCCGGACACCACCAGCACCGCCTCGGGCACCGCGTCGGCTAACGGCGGGACCTGAAGAACTCCCTGAGCAGCGCCGCCGCCTCGTCTCCCGCCATGCCGCTGTAGACGTCCGGCACGTGGTGACAGGTCGGATCGGCGAAGAAGCGCACCCCGCTTTCCACCGCGCCGCTCTTCTGGTCGTCCGCGCCGAAATAGAGCCGGCGGATGCGCGCGAAGGAAATCGCCGCCGCGCACATGGCGCAGGGCTCCAGCGTCACGTAGAGATCGGCATCGGCGAGCCGCTGCGAGCCGACGCGTGCGGCGGCTTCCCGGATCGCCAGCATTTCGGCGTGTGCCGTCGGGTCGTCCTGCTCGATGGTGCGGTTGCCCGCCCGTGACAGCAACACGCCGTCGCGCATGATCACCGCGCCAATCGGCACCTCGCCGCGGCCCGCCGCTGCGCGCGCTTCCTCGATCGCCATCTCCATCGGGCTTGATTCGCCTGCCACCCCTGCCGCCTCCGCTCGCTTGCCGCCGCGCGCTCTGCTAATCACCGGCGTCATGAACGCACCGAAAGAGGCCGACAAGGCCGCCACCGGCGAGCGCATCGCCAAGGTGATCGCCCGCGCCGGCCTCTGCTCGCGCCGCGACGCCGAGCGCTGGATCGCCGACGGCCGTGTCGCCGTCAACGGCCGCGTGCTCACCTCGCCCGCCGTCAATGTCGGCGCCGAGGATCGCATCGCCGTCGATGGCGTCACGCTGCCGGGGCGCGAGCGCACGCGGCTGTGGCTCTATCACAAGCCGAAGGGACTGGTCACCACGGCGCGCGACCCGCAGGCCCGGCCGACGGTGTTCGCGGCGCTGCCGCCCGAGGTGCCGCGTGTCGTTGCCGTCGGCCGTCTCGACATCAACACCGAGGGCCTGCTGCTGCTGACCAACGACGGCGGCCTCGCCCGCCTGCTCGAACTGCCGTCGACCGGGTGGCTGCGCCGCTACCGCGTGCGCGCCCATGGCGACATGCCCAAGGACGCCCTCGACAGGCTCGCCGAGGGCGCCACCGTCGAGGGCATCGTCTATGGCCCCGTCGAAGCCACCCTCGACCGCAGTCAGGGCAGCAATCACTGGCTGACGCTGGCCTTGCGCGAAGGCAAGAACCGCGAGGTCAAGCGCCTGCTCGGCTCTCTCGGCCTCACCACGACGCGGCTGATCCGCATCTCCTATGGGCCGTTTCAGCTCGGCGAGCTGCAGCCGGGCGCGGTGGTCGAGATCCGCGGGCGCGTGCTCCGCGACCAGTTGGGCGTCAAGCTCGCGGCGGCGGCCCATGCCGATTTCACCGCACCGCTGCGGCCGGCACCGAAGCCCGAGCCGCCGCCGGCGGCCAAGCGCGCCGGGCCGGCCAAGGCGACCAAGCGTGGCACGCCGCCAAGGAGAGAGGGCCGTGCGCATCGTCGGCGGTGAGTTTCGCGGCCGCGCGCTCGCCGCCCCCTCCGGCCGCGACACCCGGCCGACCGCCGACCGCCTGCGCCAGACGATCTTCGACATCCTCGTCCACGGCCATGGCGACCGCCTCGCCGGCGCCCGCGTGCTCGATCTCTTCGCCGGGACGGGTGCGCTCGGCCTCGAGGCAGTGTCGCGCGGCGCCGCCTTTGCCCTCTTCGTCGAGGAGGCGGTGGCCGCACGCGCCGCTATCCGCGCCAATATCGAGGCGCTGGGGCTCACCGGCCGCACCCGCGTCTTCCGCCGCGATGCCACGCGTCTGGGGCCGGCCGGCACGGTGGCGCCCTTCGACCTCGTCTTCGCCGATCCGCCCTACGGCAAGGGCCTCGGCGAGCAGGCGCTTGCCTCGGCGCTTGCCGGCGGCTGGCTCAAGCCGGGTGCGCTCGTCGTCCTCGAGGAGGCCGGCTCCGCCGAGATTGCCCCGGTCGCCGGGCTTGCCGTCATCGACCGGCGCCACATTGCCGACACTGAGATCGTCTTCTTCTCAAACGGCCCGGTGGCTGGATAGGAACCGGACTTCCGCTATATGTCCGGCGGCACCCGCCGCGATCGTCGTGGCATGGAGGAACGCTTGACCCCACCCATGAAACGCGCGGCGGCCGCCGCCCTTGCCGCGCTGTTCCTGGCTTTTGCCGCCTCGGCAGAGGCCGCGGATGCGCCGAAATTTGCCGCCAGCGCCGTCACCTTCACCCTTGCCAACGGGCTCCAGGTCGTCGTCATCCCCGACCATCGCGCCCCGGTCGTCACCCACATGGTGTGGTACAAGGTCGGCGCCGCCGACGATCCGCCCGGCAAGTCGGGCATCGCCCACTTTCTCGAGCACCTGATGTTCAAGGGCACCAGCACCCATCCCCAGGGTGAATTCTCGGCGCGGGTCGAGGCGGTCGGCGGCGACGACAACGCCTTCACCACCGAGGACTACACCGCCTACCACCAGACGGTGGCCAAGCAGCACCTCAAGCTGATGATGCAGTTCGAGGCCGATCGCATGGCTAACCTTCAGATCACCGACGCCGCGCTCCTGCCCGAGCGCCAGGTGATCCTGGAAGAGCGCGGCATGCGTATCGACAACAGCCCGGGCGCCCGTCTCGGCGTGGCGATGGATGCCTCGCTCTATACCAACAGCCACTACCGCATCCCGACCATCGGCTGGGCCAGCGAGATGGCCACCCTCGACCGCGCCGATGCGCTCGCCTTCTATGACAAGTATTACACGCCCAACAACGCCATCGTGGTCGTCGCCGGCGACGTCACCGAGGATGAGGTGAAGACGCTTGCCGAGGAGACCTACGGCAAGCTCGCCCGGCGCGCCAATCCGCCGCCGCGCGTGCGCCTCAATGAGCCGCCCGCCGATGCCGCCCGTCTGGTGACGCTCACCGACGCGCGCGTGACCCAGCCGAGCTTCCGCCGGCTCTACCTCGTCCCCTCCGAGCGCACCGGCAAGCCGGGAGAGGCCGAGGCGCTCGACGTCTTGGCCGATGTGCTCGACGGCGGCTCGACCGGCATGCTCTACCGCCAGCTCGTGGTCGGGCAGGGCATCGCCGCCGGCGTCGGCGCCGGCTATGACCCCAACCCCATCGGCGCCTCCGCCTTCAGCCTCTATGCCACGCCGCGCGGCGACACGACCGTCGAGCAACTCGGCACGGCATTCGACAAGGTCATTGCCGAAGTGGTCGACAAGGGCGTCACCGATGAACAGCTCGCCCGCGCCAAGCAACGTCTGCACGCCGACGTGATCTATTCCGAGGACAGCCCGCACGGCCTCGCCAACGTCGTCGGCGCGGCGCTCGCCACCGGCCACTCGCTCGCCGACGTGCAGTCGTGGCCAGAGCGCATCGACGCGGTTACCGCCGACGAGGTCCAGGCGGCCGCCCGCCGTTACCTCACCACCCGCAATTCGGTCACCGGCTATTTGCTGCCCAAGCCGGCGGAGGGGCGCTCGTGAGCATGCATCCGAACCGCACCACGCGCGCTGCCGCTGTCGTCGGCCTCGCCTTCATCGCCGTCTTGTGGAGTTGGGCCGCCGAGGCCATCGACATCCAGAAGGTGGTGACCCCCGGCGGCATCACCGCCTGGCTGGTCGAGGACCAGACGATCCCGCTGATCTCCATGTCCTTCGCCTTTGAGGGCGGCGCGGCGCAGGATCCGGTGGACAAGCCGGGCGTCGCCAACATGCTCTCCGGCCTGCTCGATGAGGGCGCCGGCGATCTTGACAGCCAGCAGTTCCAGGCACGTCTTGACGACCTGTCGATCGGCATGAGCTTCGATGCCGGCCGCGACATCTTCGATGGTTCGCTGAGGACGCTTACCGCCAATCGCGACGAGGCGGCGCGGCTGCTCAAGTTGGCGCTCTCCCAGCCACGCTTCGACCGCGAGCCGGTCGAGCGCATCCGCGCCCAGATCATCACCTCGATCAAGCGCGGCGAGCGCAGCCCCAACCGGCTGGCGTCGCTGACCATGCGCGAGGCGGTCTATCCGCATCATCCCTACGGTCAGGCGATCGCCGGGACGGCTGAGAGCGTCGCCGCGATCGATGTCGCCGACCTCAAGGCGTTTCGCCAGAAGACCTTTGCGCGCGACACCCTCAAGGTCGCCATCGTCGGCGCCATCGACGCCAAGGACGCGGCCGCCATGGTCGACCGCATCTTTGGCGATCTGCCGGCGAAGGCCACGCTTGCCCCGGTCGCCGACGTGACGGCGAAGACCGCCGGCACCATCGATGTCCCCTTGTCGGTGCCGCAGGCGGTCATCCACATGAGCACGCCGGGCATCACGCGCAGCGACCCGGATCTGATTCCGGCGGTCGTTGCCACCTACATCCTCGGCAGCGGCACCGAGTCGCGCCTCTACAAGGCGGTACGCGAGCAGCGCGGCCTCGCCTATTCGATCAGCCTCAGCCTCGATCCCCTGGAGCATTCCGGCACGGTCAGCGGCGCCACCGAAACGCGCAGCGACCAGGCCGACCAGGTCATCGCCCTCATCAGGCAGGTCATCGCCCGCTTTGCCAAGGACGGGCCGACCGCGGACGAGCTTGCCAAGGCCAAGGACTATCTCATCGGCAGCTACCCGCTACGCTTCGTCACCTCCGGCGATATCGCCGACGAGCTTCTCGGCATCCAGATCGATGGCCGTGGCATCGACTATGTCGATCGCCGCAACGACCTCATTGCCGCCGTCACCATCGACGACGTGCGCCGCGTGGCCCGACGCCTCTTCGCCGACAACGACCTGACGATCGTGCGCGTCGGCCCGCCGCAATCCTGATCGTCCGTCCGGCCGAGAGCTTGTTGGCGGCGTGGCAAGCGCCTAGATCAGGCGCTTGAGCGAAATGTCCGAGGAAAATCCATGACCGAGATGCTCGACCAGACAGATTTGACCGAGCGCGCCGAGCGCCTGGTTGCTGCGGCGCGCAAGGCCGGGGCCGATGCCGCCGATACGATCTGCGTGCGCGGCATTTCCCTGTCCGTCGACGTGCGGCTCGGCAAGGTCGAGGAGACCCGCCGCGCCGAGGGCGACGACTTCACCCTGCGCGCCTTCGTCGGCCGGCGCTCGGCAACGGTCTCTGCCAACGTGCTCACCGATCCGACCGAGCTGGCCGAACGCGCCGTCGCCATGGCCAGGGTCGCGCCCGAGGACAGGTTCGCCGGACTGGCCGAGCCGGCGACGCTCGCCACCAGCTTTGCCGACCTCGACCTGCTCGACCCGACCATCCCCTCGGCCGACGAGCTGACCGAAGCCGCGCTCGCGGTCGAGGATGCCGCCCGCGCCGTCCCCGGCGTCACCAATTCCGGCGGCGCCAGCGCCGATTGGGGCCTGGGCGGCATGGTGCTGGCCACCTCCGGCGGCTTCTCCGGCTCCTATCTCGGCTCGCGCTTTGGCCTCGGCGCCTCGGCCATCGCCGGCACCGGCACGGCGATGGAGCGCGACTACGACGGCGAGAGCAAGGTCTATCGCGCCGACCTGCCCGATCCGGAAGTGATCGGCCGCAATGCCGGCGAGCGCGCCGTCCACCGCCTGAATCCGCGCCGGATCGCCACCGGACGGGTCACCGTGGTCTACGATCCGCGCGTCGCCCCCGGCCTCGTCGGGCATCTGGCGGGCGCCGTCAACGCCGCCGCCATCGCCCGCAAGACCAGCTTCCTGCGCGACAAGATGGGCCAGCAGCTCTTTCCGGCCGACATCCGCATTACCGACGATCCGCTCAGGCCGCGCGGCCTCGGCTCGCGGCCCTTCGACGGCGAGGGCGTCGCCGCCGCCGCGCTCGACCTGGTGGCCGACGGGGTTCTCAAGACCTGGCTGCTCGACAGCGCCACTGGGCGCGAGCTCGGCCTTGCCACCAATGGCCGCGCCTCGCGGCGTGGCGGCAATCCGTCGCCGGGCTCCACCAACCTGACGCTGCTCCCCGGCACCCAGACGCCGCAGGAGATGATCGCGGCCATCGACCACGGCCTCTACGTCACCGAGCTGATCGGCCACGGCGTCAACCAGAACACCGGCGACTACAGCCGTGGCGCCGCCGGTTTTGTCATCGAAAAGGGCGAAGTCGGCCATTCGGTGAGCGAGGTCACCATCGCCGGCAACCTGATCGAGATGTTCCGGGCGCTGAGGGCGGCCAACGACCTCAGCTACCGCTATGCGATCAATGCGCCGACCGTGGCGATCGAGGGCATGACGGTGGCGGGAAGCTAGGCGTTTCCGCAGTTTCGCGCTCTCCTGCCGCCGGCGGCGCGCCGCCGGCCCGTGCCGACGGACTTGCAGAACCCCGCCTTTTGTTGCACCAAGCCGCCGGATCGTGGCCACTGCCGCATCGGCGCCGAAGGCGCCCGGTGCCGTTACCTGGACGGGGACACCAGCGATGAACCTGCCAAGAGCGCGCACAGCCGGGCCCAACGACCAGTTGCTGCATCTGGTCTTCGGCGGCGACCTGGAGAAGGTCGAAGGCATCCGCTTCGCCGACCTCGAAAAGCTCGACATCGTCGGCATCTATCCCAACTACCGCGCCGCCTATGATGCCTGGCGCGCCAAGGCGCACGCCACCGTCGACAGTGCCCACACGCGTTACTTCATCGTCCACCTTCACCGTCTGCTCGAGCCGGAGATTGAGGAGGAGGGGAGCTCGGGCGACCGATGATGCGGCAGTCGCCGGCCGTACCGCACATGGACGAGCGTCCCGACAAAACCGTGATGGAACCGCGCGCCACGCGCGGCTGGGCGAGCGCGCTCCGCCGGCGCTTCGTCAGGTCGGATTTTGCCTATGGATTCCTGTCGTCGGCCGCGGCGGGCTATCTGCGGCTGGTCTGGGCGACCAGCCGCCTGACGGTCGAGCCGGGGCCGCCCGAATTGGTGCTGGAGCGCTGGGCGCCGGTCATCCTCACCACCTGGCACAGCGAGGCGTTCCTGCTGGCGCTGGCGCGCCCCCGGGGCGCCGTGTTCGACGTGATGGTTTCGCGTGCCGGCGACGGCGAGCTGATCAGCCGCGCCCTGCGCAAGCTGGGCAACGGCACGGTGCGCGGCGCCGGCAGCACCGACCCCTCCCGCATGTTCGAGAAAGGCTCCGTCGCCGCCTTTCGCGGCATCAAGGCTGCCCTCGACAAGCGGCACAACGTGGTGATGACGGCCGATTTCGACGCGCGCACCCACGGCACCGTCAGCCCCGGCGTGGTCGCTCTCGGCCGTCTTACCCAGCGGCCGATCGTTCCGGTGGTGCTGGTCACCGGCAACCGTCTCCGCCTGCGCTCGTGGGACCGGACGTCGCTCAATCTGCCGTTCGGCCGCGCGGCCTTCGTGTATGGCGATGCGATCCTGGTTCCCCGCCATGCCACGCAGAACGAGCTGGAGGAGAAGCGGCTCGAAATCGAGCGCTCGCTCGCCGCGATCACCGCGCGTGCCTACGCCATCACGGACAGGTGCGATGGCTGACCTCGCGGCGACAACCATTGCCGCGGGTTACCGCTTCGCCGGCGTGCTGCTGCGGCCGGTGGTCCCGTTCCTCCTGTCCGGGCGCGTCTCGCGCGGCAAGGAGGATGCCCAGCGTCTCGGCGAGCGCTATGGCCATGCTTCGCTGCCGCGCCCGCCGGGACGGGTGGTCTGGGTGCACGCGGCAAGCGTCGGCGAGACCAACGCGGTACTGCCGCTCATCGAGCGGCTGACCCGGATCGGGCTGGCCGTGGTGTTCACCACGACCACGGTGACATCGGCCGCCATCGCCGCCAAGCGGCTGCCCGGCGGCGCCCTGCATCAGTTCGCGCCGCTCGATCTCGCCCCCTTCGTCGCCAGTTTCCTCGCCCACTGGCGGCCGAACCTCGCCCTCTTCGTCGAATCGGAGATGTGGCCGACCATGGTGCGCAAGCTGGCCGAGGCGGAGATTCCTCTGGTCGTGGTCAACGCCCGCCTGTCGGAACGCTCCTTTCGCGGCTGGAAGCGCTTCGCCGGCTTCGCCGGCACGGTCTTCCCGCGCATCACGCTCTGCCTTGCCCGCTCCGAGGACGACGCCAACCGCTTCGCCGGCCTTGGTGCCGGCAATGTGCGCGCCGTCGGCAACCTCAAATTCGACGTCCCGCCGCTTTCTGCTGATGGCGGCGCCCTCGCGCGGCTGAAGACGGCGATCGACGGACGCCCGGCATGGGTCGCCGCCTCGACCCACGAGGGCGAGGAGGAGATCGTCGGCGAGGCGCACAAGCTCATCCGCCAGCGCCATGGCCGGGTGCTCACCATCATCGTGCCGCGCCATCCTGAGCGCGGTGACGCAGTGCGCGCCATGCTCGCCGGCAAGGACCTCACCGTCGCCCAGCGCAGCCGCGGCAATCCTCTGCTCCACGAGATCGACGTCTATCTCGCCGACACGCTGGGCGAGCTCGGGCTGTTCTACCGGCTGGCGCCCATCGCCTTTCTCGGCGGCTCGCTGATCCCCCATGGCGGCCAGAACCCGATCGAGCCGGCCCGTCTCGATACCGCCGTGCTGCACGGGCCGCACGTGCACAACTTCGCCGACATCTACGCCGCCCTCGATGCCGCCGTGCCGGCCGGGCCGATCACCGACGCCGCCAGCCTCGCCGACGCCGTGGCCGGGTTGATGGACGATCCCGCCGCCGCGAGCGCCCGTGCGGCCACCGGCAAGGCCGGGCTTGCCCGCTTTACCGGCGCCCTGGAGGCGACGATGATCGCCATCAAACCCTTCCTCGCCGGCCGGCCGGACGCGCCATGATCCGCAAGGCACCGGCCTTCTGGTGGCGGCCGCAGGGCAGTGCCGCCGCGATGATGCTGTGGCCGGCCGCGCGCGTGTGGAGCGCCGCCGCAACCTGGCGCATGAACCGCCCGCCGCGCTACCGGCCGCCGGTTCCGGTCATCTGCATCGGCAATTTCGTCGTGGGCGGCGCCGGCAAGACGCCGACCGCGCTGGCGCTTGCCCGCATCGCCCGCGGCCGCGGGCTGAAGCCGGGCCTGCTCACCGCCGGCTATGGCGGCCGCGAGGTGGGGCCGCTTGTGGTCGATCCCGCCGCGCACGACGCCGACCGCGTCGGCGACGAGCCGCTGGAACTGGCCGCCGCGGCGCTGACCGTGGTCGCCAAGGACCGCGCCGCCGGCGCCCGCCGTCTGGTCGAGGAGGGCGTCGATCTCATCGTCATGGACGACGGCTTCCAGAATCCGTCCATCGCCAAGGACCTCTCGCTGGTCGTGGTCGACGCCACCGTCGGCGTCGGCAACGGCCGCGTCGTCCCCGCCGGCCCGGTACGGGCGCCGCTCGAGCTTCAGCTTCGCCGCGCCGACATGCTGCTCGTCATCGGCGAGGGGACGGCCGCCGAGCCGCTGGTCCGCGCCGCCGCGCGCAGCGGCCGCGCGACGCTCCGCGGCCATCTCCGCCCGACCCGGATCCGCGAGTGGCGCAAGCAGCCGATCCTCGCCTTCGCCGGCATCGGCCGGCCGGAGAAGTTCTTCACCACCCTTGCCGAGGCGCATGCCCCGGTCACCCGCGCCGTCAGCTTTCCCGATCATCATCGCTATTCGGACGCCGAGGCCGCCGAGCTCATCGCCGCGGCCGAAGCCGAGAACCTGCGGCTGGTGACGACCGAGAAGGACCTTGTCCGCCTGTCCGGCCGCGGAGGCATGGCCGGCAAGCTGCACGACAAGGCCGAAGCGCTCCAGGTGATGCTTGAGTTCGAGAACCTGACGGCGATCGGCGAGACCATCGACGCGGCGGTGCGCGCCGCCGCGCGAGAAAGATCCTAGATCTTGCCGGTCTCCTGGAAGCGCTTCAGCGCGGCGGCGGCATCGACATAGGCCTCCTGCCGCGGAACGCTCCAGTATTTCAGCTCGTCGAGCGGAATTTCCAGGCCGGTCACGGCGCAGCGCACGAAGCCGCCGGGGACGAGCACCTGATAGTCGCCGTCGAGATAGCGCAGCCGCGCCTCGCCCCCGCGTCCCGGTCGTTCCATGCGATTCATCATGACAAAAGGCCTTAGCGCGCCCCGTTGGCGGAGCGCATTCCTAACATAGGCACTGGGCCGGCTCCGTCTACTGGCCTTTCTGCTGGAAGAGCTGGGGGATCAGGTCTTGCAGCGCCTTCTTCGCCTGCCCGGCGGCGTCTTGCTGTTGCTGGTCGGGCTGAGGCGTGATCGGCTGCGGCGCGCCCGCATCCGGCGGGGCGGCCTGCTGCTGCGCGGCCGGCGGCTGGGCGTTGTTGTCCTTGCCGAGGATCGAGTTCAGGATGCCGCCACCGACGCTCTTGAGCTGATCGACCGCCTGACCGGGATTGGACAGGATGTCGCCGAATTCTGGGATGGTGCGCGGATTGTCCCACGACCCCTCGATGCGGAAGGGCAGGGTGAGCCCATTCGCGTCGCCGCTCGCTCCCTCTCCCTGGAGCGTGCCGACGATCTTCGGCTCCAGCCGGTAGGTGAGCGTCCGGTTGCCGATATCGACCGTGCCGGCGCCGGTGGCGCGAATCAGCGGGCCGATGAGCACGAGGTCGTTGTTGGTCAACACCCCGCCATCGATCGTGTAGCTGCCGGAAAGCCGGCTGAAGTCGGTGCGGTCGGCGCTGCCGAGCTGGCCGCCGAGCACGTTCTGCAGCGACAGGCCCTTGAGCGAAGCGAGGTTGAAGCCGCGGATGGCGCCGTCGCGAAACTCCATGGCGCCCTTGCCCCTCAGCCCATGCATCAGCGCCGACTGGCTGTCGCCCTCGGAGGTGAGGTCGAAGGAGAAGGCGCCGGTACCCTCGATCCGGTCGAAGCCGATGGCGTCGGTGAGGAAGGGCTGGGCGGAGAGGCCGGAAAGCCCGAAGGAAGCGACGATCGCCGGCGTCGCTGCCGTGTCGTCGATGGAGAACACGCCACTGCCCTTGCCCTGATAGAGGCTCATGTCGGTGAGCCTGGCCAGAAGCTTGCCGTCGGCCAGCGTCACCATCATCGCCGTCGCGCCGATCTTGAGCTTGTTGGCGATGATCTGGTCGGCCTTGAGGTTGAGGTTGGCGTCGACCGTCTTGAGGCCGTCGAAGGCGATCGGCTGCGTGCTCCAGCCGCCGCTTCCACCGCCGGCAGCAGCACCGCCGTTGCCGCCCGCACTGGCGCCGCCGCCGCTCGCAGCGGCACCCGATGGGCCGCCGGTCGCGCCCGAGGCGGCGACGTAGGGCGTCACGTCGAGCACCGTCATCGACAGGCCGGCGCTCACCGACGGGCGCTTGCCGAAGGTCACGGTGCCGGTGCCGAGACCGCTCGACCTGTCGAGGGTGAAGGCGGCGCGGTCGAAGGTGAAGGTGTCCTTGTCGAGCGCCACGGCGCCCTTGATCGAGAAGTTCTGCAGGCCGCCGCCGGCGCCGATCGGCCGGCCGATCCAGGCGAGCAGGTTGCGCAGCGACGGCGTGGACAGGTTGACCTCGCCCTTGCCGAGGCCGCCCATGCCGGCATCGCCGCTGAAGCCCACGCTCACCGTCTTCGACTGCGCCTGAAGCGTCACGGCTGTCGCCTTGCCGGCGATGAGCGCCCGCAGATCGGCATCGGCGGTGATGTCGAAGCGCACCTTGCGCCAGGTGAACGCGCCCTTGGCCGCGACCGGCGAGGCGAGCGACTTGAACGCGGCAGTGACCTCGATGTCGTCGATTTCGTTGGCCGCGGCGTCGCCGCCGACCTGATCCGCCAGGTTGAGCCCGGTGACCTTGCCGTTGGCCAGCGCCAGCGAGCCGCTGGCGTCGAGATTGGCGGCGAGCGCCGAGGGGGTGGCGCCGCTGGTCTTGAAGGTGACGTCGACCGAGCCGCTTCCGCTCAGCGGCGCCGATACCCGCGCCAGCGCCAGGATGCCGGCGATGTCGAGGCCGCTCATCTTGACCGCACCGGAGACCGCCGCCGTGCCGCCCTTGGCAGCGACGGTGATGGTGCCTGAGCCCGGCGCGCCGTTGACCGTGACCTTGTTGATGGTGGCTTGCAGCGTCCCGTCCACCAGCTTGGCATCGATGGCGAGATTGTCGAGCGCCACCGAGCCGATCTTCACCGCATCGGCCGTGATGGCGACATTGGCATCGACCGCGCCGAGCGCCGACAGGTCGAGCGGCGCCTCGGTCGCGGCGCCGCCCTTGCCGCCGCCGCCGGCCTTTCCACCGCTGGACTTCCCGCCTTCGGCCTTTCCGCCAGCGGCCACCGGTGACGCGACGAAAGCATCGGCGTCGATGGTGCCGGCGGAAAGCCTGAGCCCGATGCCCGGCCGCGGCCGGTCGGTGGCGATCACCGCCTGGCCGGCGAGCTTGGCGTCGCCGAGGGCCATGTCGAATTTGTCGAGCGTGATCCGCGTGGCCGACGCGGCAACGCTCGCCGAGATGTCGAACGTGCCGTAGGCGGGGGCGGTGGCGGGCAGCTTGGCGCCGAAGCGGTCGGCAAGATCGGCGAGCGAACTGCCCTTTGCCACGATCGTCCCGCTGAACAGCGTGTCGCCGGAAAGCGTCGTGCCCTTGGCCGCGACCGTGGCGAGATCGTCCGTGAGCGTGAGGTCGACCGGGAGCGCCGCCAGCTTGCTCGGGTCCGGCCGGGCGCCGACATCGAGGGCGATCTTCTCCTGCTTGCCGCCCCAGGTGAACGATCCCTTGAGCGCGGCGCCGCGGGCGAGGTCGGGGGCCGAGAGCGTCAGGTTCATCGCGCTCACCGTCTCCGTCCTGCCGCTCCGCTGGTCGCGATAGGTGAGCGTACCGTCGCTCACCGTCAGCTTGTCGATGCCGATGCGGCCGAGCGTCTCCAGCGTCTCCTGCGTCGCCGCCTGCGGCGCCGTCTCCGAGGAGGCGATCAGGTCCTCCATCGATTTCGGCGGCGCCGCGGCGGCCATGTCGGTCGATGGTGCCGCTTCGGCCTGCCAGTTGCTGTGGCCATTGGCGTCGATCTCGTAGGTGAGCACCGGCTTGACGATGGTCACCGAGTTGATCGCCACCCGCCCGGAGAGAAGCGGCAGCAACCCGACGCCGAAGGACACCGAATCGACGGTGAGCGCCTCGCCGCTGCCGGTGAGGCCGGCAAGCCCGATGCCGCCGGCCGAGACATGCACGGTCGGCAGCAGGCTGATCGAGATCGGCCCGTCGATGCGCGCCTGTCGTCCGGTCGCCTGCGCGATACGCTGGATCAGTCCGGCGCGCACCGCGGCGGTGGAGATGAACAGCGGCACTACGAGCGCCGCCACGACAACCAGCGCGACCAGCGCGACGATGGCGATGATGAGGCGTCTCACGGCGGAACCTCCGGGGTGATTCGGCCTAATGTCCTGAGATTGTACCGAAAAACCGCCGATTACGAGACCGCCATCTCAGCGCCGGCCGAACAGCCGCTCGATGTCGGCGAGTTTCAGTTCGATGAAGGTCGGCCGGCCATGGTTGCAGGTGCCGGAATTGGGCGTCGATTCCATCTCACGCAGCAGCGCGTCCATCTCGGCCGGCTTCAGCCGCCGGCCCGCCCGCACCGAGCCGTGGCAGGCCATGGTCGAGGCGACGCGGTCGAGCTTGTCCTTGAGGCTCGCCGTGCGCTCCCATTCGGCGATCTCGTCGGCAAGGTCGCGGACGAGCGCCGCCGCATCGACATTGCCGAGCATCGCCGGCGTCTCCCGCACGATCAGCGCCCCGGCGCCGAAGCGGTCGATGGCGAGGCCGAGTTCGGCAAGTTCGGGCGCGCGTTCGGCCAGCCGGTCGACGTCCTCTACCGCCAAGTCGACCACCTCGGGGATAAGCAGGATCTGGCTCGCCACCCCATGGGTCGCCAGCGCCGCCTTGATGCGCTCGTAAACCAGGCGCTCGTGCGCCGCGTGCTGGTCGACGATGACCAGCCCGTCCTCGGTCTGCGCGACGACGTAGGTCTCGTGGATCTGCGCCCGCGCCGCGCCCAGCGGCCGCGCGATGAGCGCCGGGTCGGCTTCGCCGACATGCGCCTCGGCCGAGGGCTGCACCACGGCGAAGGCGGCTTGCGCCGCTTCGGCGAAGCCGGCGGCGAGCGCCGCGTTGCCGGCAACCGGGGTCGGCCGCCACGCTACCGACCGCTGCGGCCGCGTGAAGCCGGCGCCCGGGCGGAAGGCCGCGATGGTGGCGCCGGCCGCCTCGCTCGATGACCTGAGTTCGGTCCGCCCCAGCGCCTCGCGCAAGGATCCGATGATGAGCCCGCGCACCAGGCCGGAATCGCGGAAGCGGACCTCCGCCTTGGTCGGATGCACGTTGACGTCGACCTGGCCCGGATCGATCGCGATGTCGAGCACGGCGACCGGATGGCGCTCGCGCTTCATCACGTCGGCATAGGCGGCGCGCAAGGCTCCCAGAAGCTGGCGGTCGCGCACCGGCCGGCCGTTGACGAAGAAGTACTGCATCAGCCCGTTGCCGCGGCTGAAGGTGGGCAGTCCGGCATAGCCGGTGAGGCGCACGCCCTCGCGCGATGCATCGATCGAAAGCGCGTTGTCGCGGAAGTCGGCGCCGAGCACCTGGGCGATGCGCTCGGCCAGAGCCTCCGCGCCGGTCGCCGCCGGAAAGTCGGTCTGGCTGCGGTCGCTTCCGGCAAGCGTGAAGCGCACCGCCGGATGGGCGAGCGCCAGGCGCTTGACCACGTCGGTAATGGCGCTGGCTTCTGCCCGTTCGGACTTCAGGAACTTGAGCCGGGCAGGGGTGGTGAAGAAGAGGTCGCGCACCTCGACCTCGGTACCCCGCGCCAGCGCCGCCGGCCTTGGCGCCGAGGCGCCGCCGCCGTCCACCGAGACTTCCCACGCCGCGTCGGCGCCTTCGGCGCGCGATGCCAGCCACAGCCGCGCCGCCGCGCCGATCGCCGCCAGCGCCTCGCCGCGGAAGCCGAGGCTGGCGATTCGGTCGAGGCCCCCATTTGCACTTTCAGTGTCGAGCTTGGAGGTGCAGTGCCGTTCGACGGCAAGCGTCAGCTCGTCGCGTCCGATGCCGCGGCCGTCGTCGCTGACCCGGACGAGGGCCGCGCCGCCCGCCGCCGTCACCACCTCGATGCGGCGGGCGCCGGCGTCGAGCGCGTTCTCGACGAGCTCCTTGACGACGCTCGCCGGCCGCTCGACCACCTCGCCGGCGGCGATGCGGTTGACCATGTCCTCGCTGAGGCGGCGGATCGGCATGGTCCCGAGTTTGGCGGATTCTCCCGGGGAGGGAAAGGCTGAAGCCGTCTACTCCACAAGCCTGAGCGGTGCCGCCGGCGCCGCCGCGACGCTGCTGGCGGTGAAGCCATAGGCTTCCGCGGCGTACTGGCCGAGCATGCGGTTGGCGCTGAACTGCCAGCCGCTGGTGGCGATCGCCTGCTTCATCACCGAGCACCAGCCGGCCTGGTTGCCATGGAAGAGCGGCAGCACGGTGCCGTCGAGCTTGGCGTAGAAGGCGTTGGCGTGGGCGCCGTCGGAGCTGTCGCCGCCGTCGGTGCCGATCGCCCAGCCGTTGACGCCTTCCTGGCAGCCTTCCACCCACCAGCCGTCGAGCACGCTGAAATTGGGCACGCCGTTGAGCGCCGCCTTCATGCCGCTGGTGCCCGAGGCCTCCAGCGGCGGCGTCGGCGTGTTGGTCCACACGTCGACCCCGGCGACGATCGTCTTGGCGACGTGCATGTTGTAGGCCGGCACGAAGGCGACGCGGAGCCGCCCGGCGAGCTGGCCGGCGATCTCGAGGATGCGGTGGATCGCCTCGTGGCCGCCGCCGTCGCGGGGATGGGCCTTGCCGGAGATGACGATCTGGAACGGCCAGTGCTGGGCGATCGCCACCAGCCGCTCGATGTCGCTGAACATCAGCAGCGGGCGCTTGTAGGGCGTCATCCGGCGGGCATAGCCGAGGATCGGCTTGTCGAGATCGAGCACGATGCCGGTGCGCCCGAAGACCAGCTCGACCAGCTCCGCCTTGACCTTGCGGTGCGCCTTCCAGATCGCCTCGTCGGGGATGGCGGTGGCTTCGCCGAGCGCCTTGGGGTCGAGCCGCCATTTCGGCATATGCTCGTCGAACACCGCGGCCGTCTCGCGATGCGCCCAGGTCAGCGTGTGGATGCCGTTGGTGACGGCGTGGATGTCGTGGCCGGGGAACATGTGCCGCGTAGTGTCCGCATGGCGCTCGGCCACCGCGTTGGAATAGCTGGAGAGGTTGAGCGCCAGCCGCGTCATGTTGAGTTCGTCCGGCCCTGCCAGTTCCTTGACGGTGTCGAGCGGCACCAGCTCGGGGGCCGTCTTGGCGTAGAGATCGTAGGGGAAGTGGTCCTGCCCGGCGGCGACCGGCGTGTGGGTGGTGAAGACGCACTGTCGGCGCGCCTCCGCCAGCCCGTCGGTGCCGCCCGTCGCCCGCGCCGCGGCGAGGCGGTCGAGGGTGAGCAGCGCCGCATGGCCCTCGTTCATGTGCCACTTGTCGATGGTGAAGCCGAGCGCGCGCAGCACCCGCGCGCCGCCAACGCCGAGCACGATCTCCTGCTTCAGCCGATAGGCGGCGTCGCCGCCGTAGAGGTGATGGGTCAGCGTGCGGTCGATCGCGCTGTTCTGTTCGAGGTCGGTGTCGAGCAGCAGGATCGGCACCTTGTGTCCGGTCTCGCCGGTCTGCACGTAGAGCCACGGACGGATCGCCACCGGCCGCCCCTCGATCTCGACGGTGGCCGTCGTCTCCAGCGCGGTGCACCAGTCGGAAGGCTTCCACCAGCTCGGCTGCTCGATCTGCCAGAGGTCGTGGTTGATGGTCTGGCGGAAATAGCCGGCGCGGCTGGTGAGCAGCACGAAGACCATCGGCAGCCCCAGGTCGGCCGCGGTGCGCGCGATGTCGCCCGCCAACACCCCGAGGCCGCCGGAATAGGTGTGGATCTCGTAGCGGATCGCCATCTCCATGGTGAAGTAGGCGATGCGGGTGTTGGCGACGAAGGGAGTGATGGGAGAAGTCATGGGAATCCTATCTGCTGACTGCCCGCCAGCCGATGTCCGTGCGGCAGAAGCCGCCCGGCCAGTCGATGACGGCAACTGCCGCATAGGCGCGTTTTTGGGCCTCCGCAATGGTGGCCCCCAGCGCCGTGATGCCGAGTACCCGCCCGCCACCGGCGACAAGGCGCCCATCCTGTATGGCAGTGCCGGCGTGGAAGACCTTGATTCCGGGGAGCTTTTCGGCCGCGCCCAGGCCGCCGACCGGCGCGCCCCTGTGGTAAGCGCCGGGATAGCCGCGCGCCGCCATCACCACGCAGAGCGCGGCCTCGGCGCGCCAGGCCGGGCTGATCTCGGCGAGCCTGCCCTCGGCCGTCGCCAGCATCAGGTCGAGCAGGTCGCTGGCCAAGCGCGGCATCAGCGTCTGGCATTCCGGATCGCCGAAGCGGACGTTGTATTCGATCAGCTTGGGACCCTCGGCGGTCAGCATCAGCCCGACGAAGAGGACGCCGCGGAACGGCGTGCCGCGCTCCGCCATCAGCCGCAGCGTCGGGTTCACGATCTCGTCCATGACGCGGGCGACCGTGGATTCGTCCATCGCCGGTGCCGGCGAATAGGCGCCCATGCCGCCGGTGTTGGGCCCGGTATCGCCGTCGCCGACGCGCTTGTGGTCCTGGGCGGTGCCGAAAGGCAGGGCAGTGGTGCCGTCGGAAAGGACAAAGAAGCTCGCTTCTTCGCCCCTCAGGCACTCCTCGATGACCACCTCCACCCCGGGTGAAGCGAAACAGGCGGCAACCGCGGCGAGCGCCTCCTCGACGCTTTCCGCCACCGTTACTCCCTTGCCGGCCGCAAGACCGTCAGCCTTGACCACGATCGGCGCGCCGCGTTCGCGGACGTAGGCGGCGGCCGCATCGGCATCGGCGAAATGGCGCCAGGCGGCGGTCGGGATGTTCGCTTCGGCGCAAATCTGCTTGGTGAAACTCTTCGAGCCTTCCAGCCGCGCCGCCGCCGCGCTCGGTCCGAAGGCCTTGATACCGGCCGCGGAAAGCGCATCGACGAGGCCCGCGACCAGCGGCGCCTCGGGGCCGATGACGACGAGGCCGATCGCCTCTCTCCGGCAGAAGCCGACCACGGCATCGTGATCGGCGGGGTCGAGAGCGACGAGCTCGGCAACCTCGGCGATACCGGGATTGCCCGGCGCGGCGGCGAGCCGCGTCAGCCGGGGCGATTGCGCAAGCTTCCAGGCAAGCGCGTGTTCCCGTCCGCCCGCGCCGATGAGCAGCACATTCATGGGGATGGTTGCGCCCCTCGCCCCTGTTTTTCTTATCTTGAGTGCGCTTAGCAATCGGCGT
Source organism: uncultured Alphaproteobacteria bacterium (assembly GCA_963782045.1). Classification (GTDB taxonomy): domain Bacteria; phylum Pseudomonadota; class Alphaproteobacteria; order Rhizobiales; family Kaistiaceae; genus CAVSRC01. The sequence continues at coordinate 1,032,327 of CAWAIR010000037.1, read as the reverse complement.
GCCGAATGTCCAATCGCCGGCTTTCCGTCGCGCCGCGAACGCCTTATGACCGTGACCATGGCTGTCGACAAGCACATCGTGGCCGATGCCGTGCGCGGCCATTGGGCCGATCGCTTCCTGCCGCCGGCGGTGCGGCCCTATGCCCGCCTGGCGCGGCTGGAGCGGCCGATCGGCTGGTGGCTGCTGCTGTGGCCGTGCTGGTGGTCCTCGGCGCTGGCCACCGACGCCGCCGGCGGGCGTTTCCCGAACCTCTGGCACCTGGTGCTGTTCCTGGTCGGCGCCATCGTCATGCGCGGGGCGGGCTGCACCTACAACGACATCGTCGACCGCGACCTCGACGCACAGGTCGCGCGCACGCGCTCGCGCCCGATCCCGAGCGGCCAGGTGACCACGCGCCAGGCGGTGGCCTTCCTCGTCCTCCAGGCGCTGGTCGGGCTGGCCGTGCTTCTCCAGTTCAATGGCTTCGCCATCGTCGTCGGCATCGCCTCGCTGGTCACGGTGGCGATCTACCCCTTCATGAAGCGCATCACCTGGTGGCCGCAGGTGGGGCTCGGCATTGCCTTTTCCTGGGGCGCGCTGATGGGCTGGGCGGCGATCTTCGGCAGCCTCGTCGTGGGCGCCGCTGCTGCTCTATCTCGGCGGCATTTCCTGGACGATCGGCTACGACACTATCTACGCCCACCAGGACAAGGAGGACGACGCGCTGATCGGCGTGCGCTCCACCGCGCGCCTGTTCGGCACGCGCACGCGGCCGCTGCTCGCCCTGTTCTACGGCGTCGCGACGGTGCTCTTCGCCGCCGCCTTTGGTTCGCCGGCGTCGGCCCGCTCGCTTATCTCGGCCTGGCGGCGGGCGCGGTCCATCTCGGCTGGCAGGTGAGGACGATCGTCATCGACGATCCCGACAACTGCCTGATGCTCTTCCGCTCCAATCGCGACTACGGCTGGATCGTCTTTGCCGGGTCTTGTGGCGGACATGATTGTCCGCCACTGGGGCGGCTGAGGCGCTGCTACTCCGCTGCGCTCGGCAAATCCGCGCCGGCGGCCAGATGCCGGCGTGCGTCGAGCACTTCGACGCCGACGATGCGGCCTTCCTCGTCGAAATCCAGCATCACGCCAGGCGCCACCTCTTCCGAACTCGACGACCTTCGCCGTCGCAAAGCGGACGTAGAGCGCATCTGCCTCGGAATCGTAGAGCGTCTTCACTTTCGCCTGCTCCGGTCAAAGAACGCCGTGATGACACGGGTGTCCTCGCCATTTTGCACATATACCACGCGGAGCATCACTGCCACCATTTTCCGGGATCGAACGGAAGGCGCGCACTGCTTCGGGATCGACGGCGTCCGGTTCGGTGAACTCCGGATACTCAATGGTTTGCCGTATCCAGCCGCGTTCGATCTCGCGCTCGGCAAGCATCCGTTCGGCGTGCAGCGTGTAGACGATCCTGGCCACGCCCAAAGCTAGCGCGGCGCACGTCGCTTCGACAGGGGCGGCTAGTTCCGCGCGATGATCTCGCGGCCGTCGAGCCGCTCGGTCGGCTCGCGAATGGCCGGTCTTGCGCCGGGTAAGGAAGCGCGGCCGCCGGCCGGCGAAGAAGGAATGGCGCCGGCGCGGCCGGGCGGTCCGGCAATGACCCCGCCGAGATCGCCGAGCGGGGCGCTGACCGAACCGTCCTGGCCGATGACCAGCAGCGGCAGGTTGAGGGCGCGCCCCCAGGCCTGCCAGTCGGCCGCCACATCCTCCGGCTCGTCGCCGACGATGAGCGGCAGGGTAAGGGAGGGGTCCTTGTGCAGCAGTTCGACGAAGACGCGCACCTGACCGGCCACGCTCGTCGGCTCCATGCGCACCGCCACGCCGCGATAGCTCGTCAGCGGCACGGTCAGCGTCAGCGGCGGGCCGGCACGGCGCTGCCGGTGCACGATCGCGCGCTCGCGGTCGAGGATGAATGCCGTGTCCGCCGTGCCGCCATGTTCGGGCGGAACCGCGCACGGGCAAGGTGTGCGGGTCGAGCCGGAACACCCGGCTCGACCCGGCGGTCGCTTCGCCGGCCACTTTGACGCCTCTCAACGCTCCCGAAGCGGGCCCGGTTTTTTCGGGTCCTCGCTTGTTGGAGAAGCACCATGCCACAGCAGGCTTGGAGTCGGCTTAACCGGTTGGGTTAAATTTGAGTGATTTCCGAGAGGGTTAGCAGGGTCTCACCGGATTGGGTTCACAGAACCTTGCCGGGATTGAGGATGCCCTTGGGATCGAAGGCGCGCTTGATGCGGCCGCATCAGCTCGATCTCGAGCGGGCTCTTGACCTCCTTCAGCATGTCGCGCTTGAGCACGCCGATGCCGTGCTCGGCCGAGATCGTGCCGCCGAGCTCGCCGACGATGCCGTGGACGCGCGCGTTGACCTCCTCCCAGCGGTCGAGGAAGGCCGCCTTGTCCATGGCGACCGGCTGGCTGAAATTGAGGTGGATGTTGCCGTCGCCCATATGGCCGAACGGGCAGGGGCGCACGCCCGGGATCATCTCCGCCACCGCGGCGCTCGCCCGCTCGATCAGCTCCGGCACGCGCGCCAGCGGCACCGCCACGTCGTGCTTGATCGAGCCGCCCTCCAGCTTCTGCACCTCCGACATCGTCTCGCGCAGGTGCCAGAAGGCCGCCGCCTGCTCCAGCGATTGCGCCAGCGCGCCGTCGTCGACCAGCTCGGCCTCGAGCCCGGCGGCGAAGATCGCCTCGGCCGCTGCGTCGGCGTCCTCCTGGGATTGGGCGGAGGAATATTCGTAGAGCACGTACCAGGGATGCGGCGAGGCGAGCGGATCGCGGGTGCCGGTGGCGTGGCGGAAGCACGAATTCGAGGCCGATCGCGCGGGATGATCTCGAAGGCGGTCAGGCTCTTGCCGGCGCGCTCGCGGGCGAGATGGAAGAGCGCGAGCGCCGCCGCCGGGTCCTTCAAGCCGACGAAGGCGACGGCGATGCCGCGCGGCTTCGGCACCAGGGCCAGCACGGCGGCGGTGACCACCCCGAGCGTCCCTTCCGCGCCGATGAACAGGTGCTTGAGGTCGTAGCCGGTATTGTCCTTGCGCAGCGTCCTCAGCCCGTCCCAGACGTCGCCCGAGGCGAGCACCACCTCGACGCCGAGCACCAGCTCGCGCGTGTTGCCGTAGGCCAGAACCCCGGTGCCGCCGGCATTGGTCGAGACGTTGCCGCCGATCTCGCACGAGCCTTCCGCCGCGATCGACAGCGGGAACAGCCGGTCGGCCGCGTCCGCCGCCGCGCGCACATCGGCGAGCGTGACCCCCGCCTCGGCGATCAGGTGTTGCTGTCCGCGTCGACCGCGCGCACGCGGTTGAGGCGCGCCAGCGACAGCACGATCTCGTTCCCTGCTATGGATGGAATCTGGCCGCCGACCAGGCCGGTATTGCCACCCTGCGGCACGATCGGCGTTCCTGTCTCATTGGCGAACTTGAGGATCGCCGCGACCTCGGCGACGCTTCCCGGACGCAGCACCATGGCGGTCGCCCCGTGGAACTTGTCGCGGGGCTCGGTGAGATAGGGCGCCATCGCCGATGGGTCGCGCACGGCATTAGGCGCGCCGACGATGTCGGCGAAGCGGTCGAGCAGGGGCTTGGCAAGGGCGTTCATGGCGGCAGTTTAGGCCAAGTCCTGCCGCCAGGCATAGGACCGGCGGCGCCTCATGCCGCGCCGCCGGTCGGAGAAAGGCGAGAGAAACGCTACATCGCCTCTTTGACGACGTGCCAGGCGGCGCCGAACCCCATGGAGCCCTCGCCGGTGACGTCGCCGGGCTTCTTGTCCTTGACGAAGTAGTAGAGCGGCTGGCCCTTGTAGGCCCACATCTTCTCCGCCTTGCCATCCTTGTCGGTGACGTCGACCGTCGTCCAATCGCCCATGGGCTTGGCGTCAGCCGGAGCGACCAGGGGCGGCCAGGTGCCGATGCACTTGCCGGTGCAGGCCGAGGCAGTCTCGCCCATCGTATCGTTGGCCCAGGTATACAGCGTCATGCCGTTGACGCCGACCAGCACCTTGCCGAGCGAGCTGTCGCCGTAGGTGGCGGGATCCATGGCATAGGCGGTGCCAGCCACGGCCACGGCCGCGAAAAGGCCGGTGGCCAGACCCAGAATCACTTTCTTCATCGGGAGAATCTCCTTGTTTTCCATGCCGGGGCGGCCGGAACGGCCATCGCCCGGCCTGGATAACACCTCGCCCCTGGAATTATTCTAGGGCAGGTTGCGCCTGGCGCCCGCCGGCTTGCTTGAAGCGTCGGGGGGGCTGTGCGATAGGAACGCCGCCGGCGGTGCAACAGGCAGGAATCAGGGCAGATGGCGGGTGCGGAAGGGTTGATGGCGGGTAAGCGTGGCCTGGTCATGGGGGTCGCCAACAGCCATTCGATCGCCTGGGGGATCACCCGGGCCTGCCACAGGGCCGGTGCGACGCTGGCGATGACCTATCAGGGCGACCAGCTCAGGAAGCGGGTCGAGCCGCTGGCCGCCGGTATCGGCGCCGAGGTCGTCGGCCATTGCGACGTGACCGACACGGCGACAGTCGATGCTGTCTTCGAGCGCGTCAAGGCGCTGTGGGGCGGGCTCGATTTCCTTGTCCATGCCATTGCGTTTTCCGACCGCGAGCAGTTGACCGGCCGCTACGTCGACACCACCGCCGACAACTTCTCGCGCACCATGCTGATCTCCTGCTACTCGCTGACCGCCATCGCCCAGCGGGCGCACACCCTGATGACCCAGGGCGGCTCGATCCTGACGCTCACCTATTACGGCGCCGAGAAGGTCATGCCGCACTACAACGTCATGGGCGTCGCCAAGGCCGCGCTCGAGGCGAGCGTGCGCTACCTCGCCGTCGACCTCGGCAAGGACGGTATCCGCGTCAACGCCATCTCGTCAGGCCCGATCAAGACGCTGGCCGCGGCCGGCGGCATCGGCGACTTCCGTTACATTCTCAAGTGGAACGAATACAACGCGCCGCTGCACAAGACCGTCACCACCGACGAGGTCGGCGACGCGGCGCTCTATCTTCTCTCCGACCTCTCCCGCGCCGTCACCGGCGAAATCCACCACGTCGATTCCGGCTATCACGTCGTCGGCATGAAGGCGGTGGACGCCCCGGACATCGCCACCATCTAGGACCACCGCACCGTCTCCGTCGGCGGTCGCCATTCCCCGAATGTCCACAACCCCCACGCTTGTCTTCCTCCGCCACGGTGAAACCGATTGGAACGTCGAGGGACGTCTCCAGGGTCAGCGCGACGTCCCCATCAACGCCAAGGGACGCGGGCAGGCGCGGCACAACGGCGAGACCGTGCGCGACAAGATCCCCGAGGCGGCGGGCTTCGATTTCGTCGCCAGCCCTCTCGTGCGGGCGCGCGAGACGATGGAGATCGCGCGCACCGCCATGGGCCTCGACCCCACCCTCTACCGCATCGACGACCGGCTGAAGGAGCTCACCTTCGGCGACTGGGAAGGCTACACCTACCGCGACATCGAGCGCGCCCATCCCGGCTGGGTCGCCCATCGGCTGGCCGACAAGTGGCTGTTCCAGCCGCCGGGCGGCGAGAGTTATGAGATGCTGTCGCGGCGCGTCGTCGGCTGGCTGGAGACGGTCGAGCGGCCGACCTTCGTGGTCTCCCACGGCGGCGTCGGCCGGGTTCTGCGCGCCCACCTGCTCCACCTCGATCCGCTGAAGACGGTGATCGAGGATTTTCCCCACGGCCGCGTCTTCTTCTGGCATGACGGCCAGGGCCGCTGGCTGTAGGTTGGCATCTTGATTGTAGCCCCATTGTAGCTACATTGGGCGGACAAGGAGATGCCGCCATGCCCGCAAATTCCGTCGTCCGCGCTCGTATCGACGAAAAGGTGAAGCGCAAGGCCACCAGGGCGCTCAACAAGATGGGGCTTTCCGTCTCCGACGCGATCCGACTGCTGATGATCCGGGTCGCCGACGACCAGGCGCTGCCGTTCGAGTTGCATGTGCCTAACGAAGAGACCATCGCCGCGATGGAAGAAGCGCGGCGGGGTGGCCTGCCCAGCGCCCGCAGCATGGAAGAGCTGATGATGCAACTCGATGCGGACGATTGAGTGGACGTCCGCATTCAAGCGTGACCGCCGGAAACTGACGCGCAATCCTCACTACGCCGATCTGGCCAACGCGCTCGATCCGATCCTGGTGCTCCTGGCCAACGACATTCCGCTTCCCGAGCGCCATCGGGACCATGCCTTGTCGGGCTCGTGGACCGATTTCCGCGATTGTCACGTCAGGTCCGACCTCGTCCTGATCTACGCCAAGGTCGGCCGCGACGTTCTGCGTCTCGTCCGCCTCGGCACCCACCGCGAGTTTTCGGCAAATAGGCCGTTTGACGCTGTCCGCCGCCCCGCCTAGAAGAATGCGCGCCGGTCCCGTTCAAACGCGCCAAACCCCATGTCGTACAACACCTTCGGCCATCTTTTCCGGGTCACCACCTGGGGCGAGAGCCATGGGCCGGCGATCGGCGCCGTGGTCGACGGCTGCCCGCCGCGCATTCCCGTCTCCGAGGCCGAGATCCAGGCCTACATGGACAAGCGCCGGCCGGGGCAGTCGCGCTTCACCACCCAGCGGCGCGAGCCGGACACGGTGAAGATCCTCTCCGGCGTCTTCGCGGACGAGACGTCCGGGCAACTGCTCACCACCGGCACGCCCATTTCGCTCTTCATCGAGAATGTCGACGCCCGCTCCAAGGACTACGGCGACATCAAGGAGACCTACCGGCCCGGCCACGCCGATTTCACCTATCAGGAGAAATACGGCATCCGCGACTGGCGCGGCTCTGGCCGTGCCTCGGCGCGCGAGACGGCGAGCCGGGTGGCCGCCGGCGCCATCGCCCGCAAGGTCGTGCCGGGCCTGACCGTGCGCGGCGCGCTGGTACAGGTCGGCCCGCACGCCATCGACCGGTCGCGCTGGGACTGGGCCGAAGTCGAGCGCAACCCGTTCTTCTCCCCGGACGCCAAGACCGCCGAGCTATGGGCTGATTATCTCGACGGTGTGCGCAAGGCCGGCTCCTCGGTCGGTGCCGTCGTCGAGGTCGTCGCCGATGGCGTGCCGCCGGGCCTAGGCGCGCCGATCTACGCCAAGCTCGATCAGGACATCGCCTCGGCGATGATGTCGATCAACGCGGTCAAGGGCGTCGAGATCGGCGCCGGTTTCGCCGCCGCGGCGCTCTCCGGCGAAGAGAACGCCGACGAGATGCGCATCGGCGAGGGCAACCGGCCGCACTTCCTGTCCAACAATGCCGGCGGCGTCCTCGGCGGCATCTCCACCGGCCAGCCGGTGACGGTGCGCTTTGCCGTCAAGCCGACCTCGTCGATCCTCAGTCCGCGCCGCACCGTCAACCGCGCCGGCGAGGAGGTCGACGTCTCCACCAAGGGCCGCCACGATCCCTGCGTCGGCATCCGCGCGGTCCCCATCGGCGAGGCGATGCTGGCCATCGTGCTCGCCGATCATTATCTCAGGCACCGTGGCCAGGTCGGCTAGCCTTGTCGGAGATTCGCACGTCTCGTTTTGGTTCTCTCTCCCCTGAAAGGGGAGGGTTGCCGCGCAGCGGCGGGGAGGGGTCGAGGCTGCATACCCCCCACCCGGCTGGCTGCGCCAGCCGACCTCGTGGGTATGGAAAAATGACCAGTTCAACCGATCCGGTCGCTGCGGCGATCGAAGCCTTCAAGCGCGGCGAGATCGTCGTCGTCACCGACGACAGCGACCGCGAGAACGAGGGCGATCTCATCGTCGCCGCCGTCCATGCCACGCCCGAGAAGATCGGCTTCATCGTCCGCTACACCACCGGCATCGTCTGCGCGCCGATGCCGCGCGAGACGGCGCGACGCTTGCAGTTGCAGCCGATGGTCGCCGACAACGACGCCCCGCTCGGTACCGCCTTCACCGTCTCGGTCGATTTCCGCCACGGCATGACCACCGGCATCTCGGCCGAGGAGCGCTGCAACACCATCCGCGCGCTTGCCAACGCCAATGCCGGCGCCGCCGATTTCGTCCGCCCCGGCCATGTCTTTCCGCTGATCGCCCGCGACGGCGGCGTGCTCATGCGCTCCGGCCACACCGAGGCGGCGGTCGATCTCTGCCGGCTGGCGGGGCTCGAGCCGGTCGGCGTGCTCGCCGAGCTGGTCAACGACGACGGCACCGTCAAGCGCGGCGGCGACGTGGTCAGCTTTGCCGAGGAGCACGGACTCAAGCTGGTGTCGGTCGCCGAGCTCATCGCCTGGCGCCAGCGCAGCGAGAAGCTGGTCGAGCGCGTCGCCGATTTTCCCGTCACCACCGAGGCCGGCCCGGCGCATGCCTACGCCTATCATCTCTCCTACGATGCCACCCAGCACCTGGCGCTGGTCTTCGGCGACATCGGCGACGGCCGCAGCGTGCCGGTGCGCCTCCACCGTGAATCGGTGATCGAGGACGTTTTCGGCGCCGACAGCGTTCTCTATCGGGTCGTCCACCAGCTTGCCCGCGGCGGCCGCGGCATCATCGTCTATCTGCGCGAGGGCTCGGTGGGCGTTGCCAACGCCGGCGGGCGCACGCGCGATGCCGCCACTCAGGCGAATTCGACGGCCAAGCGCGACGAGGAGTGGCGCGAGGTCGGCCTCGGCGCCCAGATCCTGCGCGATCTCGGCGTCAAGTCGATCCGCCTGATCGCCAGCCGCGAGCGCCACTATGTCGGCCTCGACGGTTTCGGCATCGAGATCGAGACCACCGAGATCATCGACCAGTAGGGCGGGGGCATGGCTCTTCACCCTCCCTTGCAAGCGAGGGCGGCCGACAACGGTCGGCCGGGAGGGGTCGCCATCGGTGCTCACATTCCGAGCCTTTCTCGACTCCGGTAGGTTCCTTTGCTGCCGAATGCCGAAGAGCTTTTGATCGCGCAATCCTCGCGTTGCCGCGCGACATCTTGTCGAAGCGTTGCGATACGTCCGATAAACGCCGCACTCTCCCTCCACCCTTGTGGGCGAGGGCGGGGGGGTGAAGGCACGGCATTTGCCGTGCCGCTCCGCCTGTCCCCCGCGCATAGCCCCCCGACTTATTCCCCCTCCAGGAATCCATGAGACACTGCCGGCATCTTCTCCCATGAGGGGTCGTGTCGCGACCGAACCGTCACGGGGAGAGGAGCGGCGCCTGCTCCGCGTTGGGTGAATCGGACCAGCGCGGACCGGGAGGTGCCCGCTTCAGCTCGCCCGCCGGCATTACGACCGGCTGTGGCCATTTTGCCCACCGTAAACCGGGTGGGTTCAGAACCTCGCCCGCGAGGGCGAGGGGCCAGGCAGCGGACCGGCGATGAACCGGGCAGCGCACCGTTCACCCGGTGGAGCGCGAGTGCGGGTGCCCAAAGTCGCCGCGGCGGGCGTCTGGTCGACGCCCCTTCGGACTACCCACGAGCGTCTGCCAGGCGCCCGCCATCCCCTCGCATGTCGCGGGGGCAGAACAGAAGGAGCAAGACCCGGTGCGAACCGCTCGCGGGAATGAGGAATTGCGTCCCGGGCCCAGCGCAGCACGAAGTGATGCGCTGCAGAACCGGGACCAACACGTTGCCTGGACCCCCGGATCTGCGCAGCAGCGCTGCACGCCGCCGCACTTCGGGACGTCATCCCTTCTCGAAGGTCGCCACCAGCTCGATCTCGGCCGACCACAGGAACTGGTCGACCGGCAGCACGCGGGTGAGGCGATAACCGCCGTCGACGAGGATGCGCGCGTCGCGACCGAAAGTGGCCGGATTGCACGACACCGCCGCCACCTTTGGCACGCGCGATTGAGCGATCGCCTCGGCCTCTGCCCTGGCGCCGGCGGCGGGCGGGTCGAAGACCACGGCGCCGAAACGGTCGAGCTCGCTCGCCACCAGCGGGTTGGCGAAGAGGTCGCGGCGCAGCGTCGTCACCGGCTTGAGGCCCCCCGCCTGCGCCTTGCCGTGGCGCACCGCGGCGCTGAGCGCCTCGAGCAGCGCCTGGTCGCCCTCGACCGCAGTCACCGGGGCGCGGCGGGCGAGGCGGAGCGCGAAGGTGCCGAGGCCGCAGAACAGGTCGGCGACCGGCGTCGCATCGCCGACATGGGCGACGACCGCCTCGGCGAGCGCCGCTTCCGCGCCGGCAGCAGCCTGCACGAAGCCGCCCGGCGCGGGCAGCAGCATTGCGCCGGCGGCGGCGATCTCCGGCCGCCGGTTCATGAAGACTTCCGCGCCGTCCACGGTGAGCCGGGCGATCGTCGCCTCGCGCGCAAAACGCCCCAGCACCTCCAGGGCCAAACGGTCGAGCTTGCCGCCGCCTGCGATGGCGATGTCGAGGCCGTTGCCGGCAGTGACGGTGATGCGCGCCTGGTGACGCTTGCGGATGGCGCGTTCGGCGATCCGGCGGATGAGCGGCAGTGCCGCCACGATGTCGGCGGAGAGCACCGGGCATTCTTCCACCGCAACGATCTCGCGGGCGGCGCGGCGGTGGAAGCCGAGAATCAGGCCCTTGCTGGCATTCACGGCGGAGAAGATCGCCCGCCGGCGCCCGCCCGGCGCCGTCGCCACGATCGGCGCGACCTCCGCCTCGATGCCGTGCAGCAGGAGGGAGCGCCGGACGGTCTCGCGCTTCCAGGCGCGGTAGGCGGGCGTCGCCATGTGCTGCAGCGCGCAGCCGCCGCAGGTGCCGAAATGCCGGCAGGGCGGCGGCACCCGGTCGGCGTTCGGCGCGACTATGTCGATGAGGCGCGCGCGCGGCCCGTCGCGTTCGATCGTCACCGTCTCGCCGGGCAGCGTGAACGGCACGAAGACGCGCTCGCCGTCGATCTCGGCGATGCCGTCGCCGGCATGGCCGAGTTCGGCGATTTCGACCGTCTCAGCCACGGCAGGCGCCGAGCAGGAATTCGCGGTTGCCGTCGCCGCCTTCGATCGGCGACAGGATGACGCCATCGACGCGCCAGGCCATGTCGCGCTCGAGCCAGCCGGCGATGTCCGCCGCCGTCCGTTCGGCCAGGCCCGGATCGCGGACGATGCCGCCCTTGCCGAGCGCTTGGCGGCCGACCTCGAACTGCGGCTTGACCAAGAAGATGCCCCAGGCGCCTTCGTCGGCGAGCGCCAGCACCGGCGGCAGCACCAGGCGGAGCGAGATGAAGCTGACGTCGGCGACGATGGCGCCGGCCGGCTCGCCGATGTCGGCGGGCGTGAGATCGCGCGCGTTGACCCCCTCGCGGCTGACGACGCGCTTGTCGGCGGCGAGCTTCGGGTCGAGCTGGCCGTGGCCGACGTCGATGGCGTAGACGCGGGTTGCGCCGCGTTCGAGCAGCACCTGGGTGAAGCCGCCGGTCGAGGCGCCGATGTCGAGTGCGATCCTGCCCGCTGGCGAATAGCCGAAGCGGTCGAGCGCCGCGATCATCTTGAGGCTGCCGCGCGAGACGTAGCCGCTGGCCGGGTCGTCGAGGGCGATGGCCGCGTCCGGCTCCACGGTTGTCGCGGGGCGGGCCACCAGCTTGCCGTTGACGGTGACGTGGCCGCGCAGGATCGCATCGCGGGCCCGCGCCCGGGTGGTCACCAGCCCGCGCTCCACCAGCGCCAGATCGAGCCGTTTGGTCATGAGGGGCGTTCTACAGGAAACAGCCGGCGAAGGAGGCCGCGATCACGTCGAAATAGACCAGATTGCCGAAGCGCAGCCACAGGAATCCGCCAAGCGCCACGGTGGCGAGGCCGGCAACCGACAAGGCGAGTTTCGACGTCAGGCTCATGGGGCGCCAGCATAGCGCCGGCGCCCCCATTGGTCACGATGCTCCGATCACGCGCTTTAGCTTGGCCAGCGCCTTGTCGGTCGCCTCCTGGTAGTCGATGGTCGACACCAGCTCGGCCTTGGCATTGAGCAGGAACACGGTGGCGGTGTGGTCCATCGTGTAGTTGCCGTCCTTGCCCGGCACCTTGCGCGTGTAGATGCGGTACTCCTTGGTGACCTTGTCGATCTCGGGCCGCGTCCCGGTGAGCGCGGTGAAGCGCGGGTCGAAGGCCTGCATGTAGGAGGCCATGACGTCCCGGGTGTCGCGCTCGGGGTCGACGGTGACGAAGTAGACCTTGAGCTTGTCGGCCTGGGTGCCGAGGTCGCCCATCCACTGGGTGAGGTCGGCCAGCGTCGTCGGGCAGACGTCCGGGCAGTAGGTGTAGCCGAAGTAGAGCGCCGAGGCGTGGCCCTGGAGCGCCGCCTCGGTGACCGTGTTGCCATTCTGGTCGGTGAGCGTGAAGGGCCCGCCGATCTGCGACACGGCGAGGCTCGGCGTGCCGCCGCTCTGGCTCAGGTAGTAGATCCAGCCGACGGTGCCGACGAGCACGATGATCGCCACCCACAGCACGACGCGGATGAGGCGCAGCCCGCTCATTTGCCCTGGCCCATCTGGCCGCCGTCCATCTTCATGGCTCCGCCGCTCTCGCCGCCCGTCGGCCCCATCGAGCCGACCGGCATGATGGGAAGCTTGACCGCGACCGTGCCGGCCTTGGCGAAGGTCAGCGTCACCGGCAGCTCCTCGCCCTGCTTGAGGTCATGCTTCAGCGTGATGAACATCAGGTGATAGCCGCCGGGGGCAAGGGTGACGGTGCCGCCGGCCGGGACTTTGATGCCGCCCTCGACCGGGTGCATGGTCATGATGCCGTTCTTGACCTCCATGATGTGCAGTTCGCTGGTCTCTGCGGCCGGCGTCGAAACGGCGGTCAGCGTGTCGGCCGCGTTGCCGGTGTTGGTGATGGTCAGGTAGCCGGCGCCGGTCGGCGCCCTGGGCGGCGTCGCCCGCGCCCACAGGTTGGAGAGGGTGAGCGAGCCGACCGTGACGTCTTGGGCGAAGGCGGGCGCGGCGAAGGCGATCGTTGCCAGGAGGGCGCCGGCAGCGGCGCGTGCGAGAAGGTGGGTCATTGCGAGCATTGTCCTCGGGACAGGTGGCGGCGCCGCGCATGTGCAGGCGGCCGCCGGTTGAAACGGATCTGACGAGACGGATCTGGATCAGCCGAGAAGCGGGGGCCCGCGCGGGTTCGCTGGGCCATCGAGAGGATCAGGCGTGGCGTGGCCCGCCGCCAGCGCAATGAACACCGGCAGCGGCACCGCCGGCGGTGTGTCGGCAAGCGCCGGCGTCGATGGCGGCACGACACTGGCGACGGCGTTGATGCCGAGAATGCAGCAGGTGCGGTGGTCGACGTCGTTGGCCGGATGGGCGGGATCGGCATTGTCGCCGATGGAGGTGCACACCGTCGGCGTGTCCGTGGTCGCCGCATAGGCGAGGGCGCCGTCGTGGATCCCGGCGATGAGCACGTTGACGAGCACGAGCACCATCAGGCCGCGCGCCAGCGAGCGGCCATCGGGTCCGCGCAGGAGGGCGAGCAGCGAGCGCCGTGACATCGGCCTCTTCTATGGGCTTTCCGCCCTGAATGGAACTATTCCGAAGTGGGTAATTCGTCGCGGGAGCGGCGCTCAGGCCAGCCGCGGATGGGCCGCAGCCGGCGTCTCGCGGCCGAGCGCCGCGAAGACGGCCGTCACGATGCCGTCGGCATCGAGGCCGGCGGCGGCGTACATCGCTTCCGGCTTGCCCTGCTCGACGAAGCGGTCGGGGAGGGTGAGCGAGCGCACCTTGATGCCGCGTTCAAGCGCGCCGCTCTTCTCCAGATAGGCGAGCACGTGCGCGGCGAAGCCGCCGATCGAGCCTTCCTCGATGGTGATGAGCACCTCGTGCTCGCGCACCAGCCGGTCGATCAACGCCGTGTCGAGCGGCTTGGCGAAACGCGCATCGGCGACCGTCGCCGGCAGGCCATAGGCGTCGAGCTCCTCAGCCGCCTTAAGGCATTGCTTGAGGCGCGCGCCGAACGAAAGCAGCGCCACCTTGCCACCCTCGCGCAGGATGCGGCCACGGCCGACCTCGAGCGGCACGCCGCATTCGGGCATCTCGACGCCCACCCCGTCGCCGCGCGGATAGCGGAACGACGACGGATGGTCGTCGATCGCCGCCGCGGTCGCCACCATGTGGACGAGTTCCGCCTCGTCCGCCGCCGCCATCACCACGAAGCCCGGCAGGCAGGCGAGGTAGGTCGTGTCGAAGGCGCCGGCATGGGTCTGCCCGTCGGCGCCGACGAAGCCGGCGCGGTCGATGGCGAAGCGCACGGGCAGGCTCTGGATGGCGACGTCGTGAACCACCTGATCGTAGGCGCGCTGCAGGAAGGTCGAATAGATGGCGGCGAACGGCTTGAAGCCCTGGGTCGCCAGACCGGCGGCGAAGGTCACCGCGTGCTGCTCGGCGATGCCGACGTCGAAGGTGCGCCGCGGGAAACGGCCGCCGAAGAGGTCGAGCCCGGTGCCGGCCGGCATTGCCGCGGTGATGGCGACGATGCGCTCGTCCTTCTCGGCCTCCTTGATCAGGCTCTCGGCGAACACGCGTGTATAGGCCGGCGCGTTGGAGCGGCTCTTCGCCTGCGCGCCGGTGATCACGTCGAAGGTGCCGACGCCGTGGTATTTGTCGGCGCGCTTCCTCCGCCGGGGCATAGCCCTTGCCCTTCTTGGTGCGTACGTGCACGAGCACCGGGCCGTTATGCATCGAGGCGACGTTCCTCAGCACCGGCAGCAGGTGGTCGAGATTGTGCCCGTCGATCGGGCCGATGTAGTAGAAGCCGAGCTCCTCGAACAGCGTGCCGCCGGTCCAGAAGCTGCGGGTGAATTCTTCCGCCAGCCGCGCCCGTTCGCGGAAATAGCGCGGCAGGCGGTCGGCGATCCGCTTGGCCAGGCGCCTGAGGCCGCGATAGGTGCGCCCCGAAACCAGCTTGGCCAGATGCGCCGACAGCGCCCCGACCGGCGGTGCGATCGACATGTCGTTGTCGTTGAGGATGACGATCAGCCGCGATTTCAGGTGGCCGGCATTGTTCATCGCCTCATAGGCCATGCCGGCCGACATGGCGCCGTCGCCGATCACCGCGACGATGTTCTCAGTTGCCGCCCTTGAGGTCGCGGGCGACCGCCATGCCGAGCGCCGCCGAGATCGAGGTCGAGGAATGGGCGGCGCCGAAGGGGTCGTAGTCGCTCTCGGCGCGCTTGGTGAAGCCGGAAAGCCCGCCGGCCTGGCGGAGCGTGCGGATGCGGTCGCGGCGGCCGGTGAGGATCTTGTGCGGATAGGCCTGATGGCCGACGTCCCAGACCAGCTTGTCGCGCGGCGTGTCGAAGACGTAATGCAGCGCCACCGTGAGCTCGATCACGCCGAGACCCGCGCCGAGATGGCCGCCGGTGACCGACACCGCCGAGACCATCTCCTGGCGCAGCTCGTCGGCGAGCTGCTTGAGGTCGGATTCCGGCAGTTTGCGGAGATCCTCGGGGGTCTTGACGCGGTCGAGAAGCGGCGTGACTGGCGAAGAATTCAAGGGGTCCGCCTGACAAAAAGGGCACCCGCGACTAATGGCACGCTCGCCCGGCCGGCGCAACGCCGCGGCCGCCGCGGGTTCCTACGTGTCGCCGTCGAGCGGCTCCGCCCCGGCCGGCTTGCCGTCGGCGCCGACCCTGATCTTTTCTACCCGCGCCTCCGCCTGGCGCAGCAGTGCGTCGCAGTGCTTCCTCAGCGCGTCGCCGCGCTCGTAGATGACGATCGACTCGGCCAGCGGCACCTCGCCGCGCTCCAGCCGGCTGACGATCTGCTCGAGTTCCTTGAGCGCGGCCTCGAATGTCATGCCCTCGACGGGCGCGGGGTCGTGATCGGCCATCCGGTTTCCTCGTTTCTCAGGCTGTCATCAGTGCCGCCACATGCATGGCGGCCGATCCGGCGAGCCCGGCAAGATCATAGCCGCCTTCGAGCAGGCTGACGATGCGCCCGCCGGAGTGGCGCCCTGCCGCCTCCATCAGGGTCAGCGTAGCGTGGACGAAGTCTTCCTCGTTGAGGTTGATCTGCGCCAGCGGGTCGCGCCAATGGGCGTCGAACCCGGCCGAGATGATGATCAGGTCGGGGGCGAAGGCGTCGATCGCCGGAACGATCCGGTCGGCGAAGGCCATCTCGAACTCGGTGCCGCCGGCGCCGGCCGCGAGCGGCACGTTGACGATGTTGCCACAGCCGGTCTCCGAGGCCGCGCCGGTGCCCGGATAGAGCGGCATCTGATGGGTCGAGCAGTAGAGGATCGACGGGTCGTCCCACACGATCGCCTGGGTGCCGTTGCCGTGGTGGACGTCCCAGTCGACGATGGCGACGCGCCCGGCGCCGTGGGCGCGCTGCGCCTGGCGCGCGGCGATCACGGCGTTGTTGAACAGGCAGAAGCCCATCGCCCGATCGCCCTCGGCGTGGTGGCCCGGCGGCCGGATGGCGGCGAAGGCGTTGGCGAACCGGCCGGCCATCACCTCGTCCACCGCCAGGCAGGCGGCGGCTGCGGCACGCGCGGCGATCGTGTAGCTCGCCGGACAGAGATAGGTGTCGGCCTCGATTGGCACGATGCCCTCCTGGGGAACCGCGGCGCGAATCTCGTCGACATAGGAAGTGGCGTGGGCGGTGGCGAGCAGCTCCGCCGTCGCCGCTTGCGGGGCGCCGCGGCGCGTCAGGCCGGCGAAGGCGGGCGCCGACAGCGCCTTGTCGATGGCACGGATGCGGTCGGGCCGCTCAGGGTGCCCGTGCGGGGTGTTGTGGTCGAGAAAGACCGGATCCTGAATGAGCAGTGTGGTCAAGAATGGGCTCGTGGGCGTTCAGCGGTTGGCGTCGATATAGGCCTGCAAGGCATCACGCGCCGTGGGCGAACGCAAGAGATCGGCGAAGCTCGTCGCTTCCTGATCGATGCGCTGGAGGATGTCGAGGCGGTCGCCGCGCATCAGGCGGCGGTGCATGCGCACCGCCTCCGGCGGCTTGTCGGCGAGGATGCCGGCGGCCTCCTGGCCGCTCCTCTCCACCGCGTCGGCCGGCACGATCCGGTTGACCAGACCGGCGTGCATCGCCTGCTGGGCGTCGAACTGATCGCCCATCACCAGCAGGCCGAAGGCGCGGTGATAGCCCATCAGCAGCGGCGCCAGGATGCTGGCCGCACCTTCCGGCGGCATCCCCATTTCGGCCGCCGCCGCCGAGAAGATCGACCATTCGCTGGCAACCACGTAGTCGCAGAGGATGAGCAGGATGGTGCCGAGGCCGAAGGACGGGCCGTCGACGGCGGCGATCACCGGCCGGTCGATCGAAGCGATGGTCTTGAGCAGGCGGACGACGCTCTCGCCCATGCCGCCGGCGGTGAGAAAGCCCTGCAGCTCGTTGGCGTCGTGACCTGCGGAAAACATGCCGGGAGCGCCGGTGAGCAGCACCGCGCGCACGCGCGACGAGCTCTCGCCGAAAGCGAGCGAATCGGCCAGCCGCTCGCACATGTCGGCGGTCAGGCGGTTTTCCGCCTCCATGCGTTCGATGCGGATGGTCTGAACGCCCTCGGCGATCTCGCTGACCACTGATTCGCTCATCTCATCACTCCTGGGCTCCTGCGAGCACGGACCTTCACGCCGGCGGCGAGCCGATGCCGAAGTGGCGGGCCGCCTGTTGCAGGCCTTCCGCTCCCTCAGCCACCGCCATTGCCAGGGCCGCGGTCTCGCCCAGCAGCGATTCTCCGTGGAATCGCGCCAGAGCGATCGCGCGATCACGATCCGCCTCCTCCGCCCTCAGGGCGCCCTTTGCCAGAAGCGCACCGCCAAATGCAAGACCGAAAAGGCGGGCATAGGGCGTGGCGCCGGCCAGCACCGGCTGCAGGTTGCCGGCGGCCAGGGACTTGGCGAGATAGGCGGTGGCCGAGGCGAAATGTTTGCCGGCTTCGGCGAGCCGCGCAGCGGTCTGGCCGAACTCCGGCCGGTTCACGGCGGCGACCGCGATGGCGGTCTGGGCGATCTCGTTGATCACCGCCGCGATCGGAGCGCCGCCGCCGAGCTTCAGCTTGCGGGCGGCAAGGTCGATCGCCTGGATGCCGTTGGTGCCCTCGTAGATGGCGAAGACACGGGCATCGCGGTAGAGCTGCGCCGCTCCCGTCTCCTCGATGTAGCCGGCGCCGCCGTGCACCTGGATGCCGGCCGAGGTGACGGCGTTGACGGCGTCGGTGGCGAAGCCCTTGGCGACCGGGATGAGCAGGCTCGCCCGGTCGGCCCACGCGCCACGCTCGCTTTCGCTCGCCGCGTGGCTCATGTCGATGGCCTCGGCACAGGCGTAGCAGATCGCCCGCGACGAGGCGGTGAGCGCGGCCATCTGCATCAATCCGCGCTGGATGTCGGGATGGGCGCCGATCGGGCTCATCTCGCCGCGCCCGGCGCCGAGCGCATGGCCCTGGCGGCGCGTGGCGGCGAAATCGAGTGCCAGGCGCAGCGCCCGCGCCGCCACGCCGACGCCCTGGGCGCCGACGTTGAGCCGCGCGTGGTTCATCATCGTGAACATGCACACCAGCCCGCGGTTCTCCCGGCCGATCAGCCAGCCCTTGGCCCCCTCGCCACCCTCGCCATAGACCATGGTGCAGGTCGGCGAGGCGTGCAGGCCGAGCTTGTGCTCGTTGCTGGCCGCGATCATGTCGTTGCGGCTGCCGTCGTCGAGGAGCTTGGGCACCAGGAACATCGAGATGCCCGCGGTGCCGTGCGGAGCGCTGGCGAGGCGCGCCAGAACCAGGTGGACGATGTTGTCAGTGAAGTCGTGGTCGCCGTAAGTGATGAAGATCTTCTGGCCGAAAATGCGGTAGCTGCCGTCGTCGGCGCGGATGGCGCGGGTGGTGAGCGCCCCCAGTTCGGAACCGGCCTGCGGCTCCGACAGGTCCATCGTCACCATCCATTCGCCCGAGACCAGCTTGGGCAGATAGCGCCGCTGGAGGTCCTCGTCGGCATAGGCGATGAGCGCATCGACGGCACCGCCGTTCAGCATCGGCCCGACGGCGAAGGCGGAGTTGGCCCCGTTCCAGATTTCCTGCAAGGCGACCTGCAGCACCATCGGCAGGCCCTGGCCGCCCACTTCCGGCGGGCTGCCGATCGCGTTCCAGCCGGCCTCGCGCCAGTCCCGGTAGGCTTCCTTCCAGCCCGGCGGCGTGGTGACGACGCCATCGCTGAGCGTCACCCCCGTCCGGTCGCCCGGCTGGTTCAGCGGCAGCAGCTCCGCCTCGGCGAATCGGTTGGCCTCCTCGATGATCGCGTCCGCCGTTTCGGCGTCGAGATCAGGGAATGCGCCGGTGGCGATGATCTGCTCGAGCCCGCCGTAGGCCCTTAGTGCAGCAGCGATTTCGGCGGGGGGCGTGGCGTGGGTCATGGGATTTTACCTCTGGCTGCCGCTTGACGCGGCTTATTGCTCAGCGCGAGAACCCGGCTCGCCCGGACGGCCGATACTCTCACCGATGACACAAGCTAGCGCAAATCTCCCCCGTATTTTCGACATGAACGTCGCAGCCGGCGAGGGCGTCGCCGCGGCGGTGAAGGCGCTCGGCCGGGGAGAACTGGTGGCGATGCCGACCGAGACGGTCTACGGCCTGGCCGCCGACGCCACCAATCCGGCGGCCGTCGGCCGCATCTACCTCGCCAAGGGCCGGCCGCGCTTCAATCCGCTGATCGTCCACCTTGCCTCGGCGGCGGCGGCCATGCGCTACGTCCGCTTCTCCACCGATGCGGAACGGCTGGCGGACGCCTTCTGGCCGGGACCGCTGACGCTGGTGCTGCCGCTGAGATCGGGCACCGGCATCGCCGATCTGGTCACCGCCGGCCTCGACACGCTGGCCGTGCGCGTGCCGGCGCACCCGGCGGCGCAGGCGCTGCTGGCCGCGAATCCCGCACCGCTGGCGGCGCCCAGCGCCAACCGCTCCGGCCATGTCAGCCCGACCACGGCGCTGCACGTCATCGGCGACCTGGGTGATCGCGTCGGCGTCATCCTCGACGCCGGCCCCACGGCCGTCGGGCTGGAATTGACCATCGTCGGGCTGGCCGGCGAGGCGCCGCTGTTGCTCCGCGCCGGCGGGCTTGCGCGCGGACGGATCGAGGCGGTGCTCGGCCGGCCGCTCAGCCTCGCTCCGGCGGCCGGCGACAGGCCGGCGGCTCCGGGCATGCTCGCCTCGCACTACGCGCCGGCGGCGGCCGTGCGGCTGGCGGTGACGGAGGTGCGGGACGGGGAGGGGCTGCTTGCCTTCGGGCCGCACCTGCCGGCCGGCGCCGAAAAGGCCGCCGCCACGGTCAACCTCAGCCCGTCCGGCGACCTGGACGAGGCGGCGGCCGGCTTCTTCGCCGGCCTGCGGTCTCTCGACCGCAAGGCGAAGACGATCGCCGTCGTGCCGATTCCGGAAGAGGGGCTGGGCGAGGCGATCAACGACCGCCTGCGCCGCGCCGCCGCACCACGCGGCTAGCCTCCGAAGAGCAAGCCAAACAGGCCGCCCTGGCGCTGGCCGTTCCAACTGCTGTCGGGCGGCAGCGGTTGCGGCGCGGGCTCGCCGACGTCGGCCGGCGGGACCAGCGTCATGGCGCCCAAATCGGCGACCGCCGTAGGCGGCGAAGCCGGTGTCAGCACCATGGGCGCCGAGGTGGCGACAGGAGCTGGCGTGGCGGTCGACGGCACCGGGCTCTGCACCGTCGGCCGCGCGTCGGCGACCACCATCTGGCTGGCGGACGGGATCGCGCCGCTGACCACGACCGTGGTGTTTGCCATGGTCTGGTCCTGCACCAGGTTCCAAAGGGTCGCCGCATGGTTCACCGACAGCCGCACGCAGCCGTGGGAAACGGGCCGGCCGAGGCCACTCGGCTCGTCGGTTCCGTGGACGGCGACGCCGGTGTCGGTGAAGAAGATGGAATAGGGCATGGGCGCGTTGTCGTACTCTTCGCTGCGATGATTGATGTCCATGCGCATCGGCCTGAACGAGCCGTCCGGCGTCTGGTAGCCCGGCCTCCCGGTGGAGACCGGCCAGTCGTAGAGAAGCTGCCCGTCGACCGAGACCAGCATCCGTTGAGCCGCCTGATCGACGCTGATGAGAAGATGCGCCTGGGCGGCTTGGCAGAAGGCGGCGCTCGCCAAAAAGGCTCCGGCGGTTGCCGCGATGAGACGGTGCATTCGCATGACTACGCTCCACAGTTCACGCATTGACGCGTTCGCTTGGGCGTAAAACGTCCGGGGGCGACGGCGGGTTCCCCGCCTGTGTCCGAGGTCACACCGCGGAGATGTCAGGAAACCACGGAAAACGGCCGCGCAGGGGGACGCCCGCGTTGCGAAACTACGGGTCCGACGTCTCGTCGCGGGCGGTGTAGCGGCGCGTCTCGCGCCACTTCTTCATCAGCGCCTCGAGCTCGCCGTCGCCGCCTTCCGGCAGCACGATCTTGAGCGTCACCAAGAGGTCGCCGCGGCCGCCGCCGGCGCGCGGCAGGCCCTTGCCCTTGAGGCGGAGCGAGCGCCCGCCGCTCGATTTCGGCGGCACCGAGAGGGTCACCGGCCCGTCGAGGGTGGGCACGCGCACCTTGGCGCCGAGCACCGCCTCGTCGAGGGTGACGGCGATCTCGCGGCGCAGCGTGTCACCTTCCACCTTGAACAGCGGATGCGGCACGAATTCGATGGTGACCAGGGCATCGCCGGGCTGACCGCCGAGCGCGCCCGGCTGGCCCTGGCCCTTGAGGCGGATCACCTGGCCCGGACGCGTGCCGACCGGTACGGAGATTTCCACCGTCCGTCCGGTGGGAAGGTCGACCCGCGCCTTCTCGCCATGGACTATCTGCTCCAGCGTCACCGCCGCGGTGGCGGTGACGTCCTGGCCGCGCTGCGGGCGCGCCCGCGCGCCGCCACGGGGGCCGCCGCCGCCGCGGCCGAAGCCGCCGAGGATCTCGCTCAGGATGTCGTCGGTGGCGAAATCGCCGCTGGCGCCGCCGAAGCCGGGGCCGCCGGGGCCGCCGCCGGGGCCGCCGGTCGACCAGCGGAACGTGCGCCCGCCGCCGCCCGGCTGGGCGCCGCGGCCGAAGCCCTCGAAGCCCTGGAAGCGCGGCTTGCCGTCGGCGCCGATCTCGCCACGGTCGAACTGCCCGCGCTTGTCCTTGTCGCCGACGATCTCATAGGCGGCGTTGATCTCGCCGAAGCGTTCCTTCGCTTTCGGGTCCTTGCTCTGGTCTGGGTGGTGCTTCTTGGCGAGCTTGCGGAAGGCCGACTTGATTTCGCTCTCGCTGGCCGTCCGGCTGACGCCGAGCACCTCATAGGGATCGCGCATGGTTGAATGATCAGCACATTGGCCGCTGGCCGGTGGAATCGCCGGTCACGCCCAATATGGTCATTCCGGCAGCAAATGCCAGCGTTTGGCTCGGCCGCACGGCCTCAGGAGAGCTGGGCGTCGTCGCCGACCATGCCGTAGAGCTGCCAGCGGCCGTTGCTGAGCTTGCAGGCCTCACCGCGATAGCGGCGCACGCCGCGCTGGTCGTTGACGGTAGTGGCGAAGGGGCGGCAGGCGAGACCGCCGCGCGCGTGCGCGGCGCCGAGACCCGAGATCGTGCCGGCGGAGCCGGTGTCGGGGTTGCGCCAGGCGAGCCTGTCGACGGTGGCATCGGCGGGGATGGTGGCAAGGGTACGGCGGATCGCCTCCCAGTCGGAGGCATCGACGCCGTCGACGACGCTGGCGTTGACCAGCGTCGGCCTGATGCTGCCGGTGGTCAGCGCCGCGTCGCTGGTGGTTTCAGCGGCGAAGGGCAGGCCGAGCCCGGCGCAACCGCCGAGCGAAAGGGCGAAAGCAGCCGCTGCGATCGCGCGGCAGGCGCGCGGCAATTGGCGGATGGTCGAGGCGGGAATATACGGATGCCTGCGCGCGGCCATGCGGTCACTCCATTGGCACTAGGCGCCAAGCATCGGGAAATTTCGTTAATGAACAGTGACTTCACAGCAACAGCGGATCCAAATTCGCTTTTCGCCGAATGGCTTCATGAGGCGGAAGCCTCCGAGCCCAACGATCCGAACGCGCTCGCCCTGGCCACGGTGGACAGCGACGGGCTGCCCAATGTGCGCATGGTGCTGCTCAAGGCGCATGATGCCTCGGGCTTCGTCTTCTACACGAACGTCGAAAGCGCCAAGGGGCGCGAACTCGCCGCCAACCCCAAGGCCGCGCTGCTCTTCCACTGGAAGAGCCTCAAGCGGCAGGTGCGCGTGCGCGGCACGATTTCGGTAGTCAGCGACGCCGAGGCGGACGCCTATTTCGCCAGCCGGGCGCGCACCAGCCGGCTCGGCGCCTGGGCGAGCCAGCAGTCGCGGCGGCTCGAATTGCGCTTCGCGCTGGAGAAGGCGGTCGCCGTCTACGCCGCCAGGTACCCGATCGGCGAGGTGCCGCGCCCGCCCTACTGGTCGGGCTATCGCCTGACGCCGGTGGAGTGGGAGTTCTGGAAGGACATGCCCTTCCGCCTGCACAACCGCGTCCAGTACCGCAAGACCGACAAGGGCTGGCAGACCGCGCGGCTCTATCCGTAGGCCGGGACGACCGCCGCGAGATCGCCGAACACGATCCCGCGCCGCGCCGCGATGGTCGCGACGGTGTCGACCAGGAACGTTCGTGGCGCGAGCAGGTCGCGCAACCCGGTCATGTTGTCGTCGGCGAGGGCGGCGCGCACCCGCCCGCCGCCGATCCGTTCGGCCATGACGGTGATCGCGTCGGCCAGCCTGAGCCCGTCGGCGATCGCCGTGTCGGCGGCCACGCCAGCCCGATGGTCGTGGGCCGCGATCGCCTGCAAGGCGTCGGCGGGCAGCCGCCCCGCCAGCCAGCGTGCGGTAGTTGGGCCGTGCCGGATCCAGTCGCCGTCGACGTCGAGATAGTCCAGGTCGTGGCACAGGCCGACCACCTCCCAGAGATCGGCATCGGCGGCAAAGAGGCCGGCCAGTCCCCGCATGATGCGGCCGGCCATCCGCGAGTGGTTGGCCCGCGGGCTCTGCCCGAGATGCGTCTCGATCAGTCGATGGGCCTCGTCGGCAGTCTGCATCGCACCTCGGCACGTTCGCGCGATATCGTTAGAGCGCTTCTTGGTCAGCTAGAAGCAGTTCCGTTTCTCGCCCGGGGAGGCGATCCGGCGTCGAGACCGGCGAAGGGCGATGCCGGGCATCGGTGGAGCCGGGATCGGCGTTGGGCGCCCGCCGGTCGGAAACCCGAAGGGACGGGCGCTTTTGCGCCACTATCGTCGCCGCCGGTCTCGGCCGTACCCCGGGTACGCCCGTCGCCCGTCGGCTTGATCCTGTCGCAAAATCGCTCCGTCGGAACGATTCTATCTGATCAAGAAACGCTCTAGTTGTCGGCCTCCGCCGCCGGGCCTTCGTCGACGCCGGCGGCAACCACCGCGGTTTCCTCGCTGAGCGGCCGGCCCTTGCGCTTGGGCGGGATGAGCGGCGTCGGGGTGGGCACGTTGTGCCTCATCAGGTCGCGGCCGGCCTGAAGGCCGTCGACCATCTGCAGCTCCAGCCGCGCCGCGTCGCGCTTGCGCACGCCGTCGATAACCTCGGCCGCCTCGTCGGCGGGCACGCCCAGCGCCAGCAGCGCCGCCTCGCCGAAGGCCATCGCCGACTCGAAGGTCTCGCGGATCTGGTAGTCGACGCCGGCGGCGATGAGGTCGAGCGTGTGGCCGCGGTCGTAGGAGCGCACCAGCACGCTGGCGAGGGGAAACTCGGTCTTCAGCATCTCCACGATGCGGTCGGCGTCGCCCCGCTTGTCGATGCAGATAGCGACGATCTTGGCGGTGCCGGCGCCGGCGGCGCGCAGCACGTCGAGGCGGGTGCCGTCGCCGTAGTAGATCTGGAAGCCGAAATTGCCGGCGACGCGGATCATGTCGGTGTCGGAATCGATGATCGTCGCGTCGATGCCGCGCGCCAGCAGCGCCTGGGCGACGATCTGGCCGAAGCGGCCGAAGCCGATGACCAGCGCGCTGCCGGTGAGCCCGTCGGGGAGTGCGATGCCGTCGAGCGAATCCGGCTTCGGCGGCAACAGGGCATGAAGCAGGATCGGCGCCAGCGGGGTGAGCGCCATCGACACGATCACCGCGGCGGTGAGCAGCGCCGAGGTGCCGGCGTCGATGAGGCCGAGACCCTGCGCGGTGGTGAAGAGCACGAAGGCGAACTCGCCGCCTTGCGCCAGCATGAGGGCGAGGCGGAGCGAGTCGGCGTGGCCGTTGCGGAAGACGCGGGCGACGGCGTAGATGCCGGCGATCTTGATCGCCATGAAGACGACCACCGCCGCCACCACCAGCGGCCAGTTCCGCGCGATCAGCGCAAGGTCGATGGACATGCCGACGGCGAGGAAGAAGAGGCCGAGCAGCAGGCCGCGGAACGGCTCGATGTCGGCTTCGAGCTGGTGGCGAAAGCTCGATTCCGAGAGCAGCACGCCGGCGATGAAGGCGCCCATCGCCATCGACAGGCCGCTCGCCTGCATGGCGAGCGCCGCGCCGAGCACGACCAGCAGCGCCGCCGCCGCCATGATCTCGCGCGCCTGCGCGGCGGCGAGCACCCGGAACAGCGGATTGAGCAGGTAGCGGCCGACGGCGACCAGCCCGGCGATGGCGCCAACGCCGATGGCGATCTGGGCAAGCCGCGAGGGCCCGCCATCGACGTGATAGGGCGCAATCACCGCCAGCGCCGCCAGCAGCGGGACGATGGCGAGGTCCTGCAACAACAGGATGGCGAAGGTCTTCTGCCCGTAGGTCTCGGTCGCTTCGCCGCGCTCTTCGAGGATCTGCAACACGATCGCCGTCGAGGAGAGCGCCAGGCCCGCGGCCGCCACGAAGGCGACTGCTGGGCTGAGCCCGGCGAGCCAGCCGGCGCCGGTCAGGAGCGTCCCGCAGACGACCACCTGCGCGGCGCCGAGACCGAAGATGTCGGCCCTCAGCGCCCACAGCCGCGACGGCTTCAGCTCCAGGCCGATGATGAAAAGCAGGAGGACCACGCCGAACTCGGCGACGCCCAGAATCTGATCCGGCTCGCGGAAGAGCTTCAGCCCGAACGGGCCGATGGCGATGCCGGCGATGAGGTAGCCGACGATCGAACCCAGCCCGATGCGCTTGAAGATCGGCACGGAAACGACGGCCGCGCCGAGCAGCGCGACCGCACTCACCAGTTCGGAGCCTGAGGTGTCCACTGCCATCGCCGCCCTCTCGCACAGACACCGGACATTATCGTGGCGTCGCCCCGATGGACGACCGGGGGCACCGTTGCCATGCACTGCTCATGCCGCGCCGCACGCCACCGGAAACCATCGATTTACCGTGGGGGCGACTGTAACTTGTAGTTGCGGCACCCCTGCCTTTACCTGGCAGCGAGGAACCGAAGATGGGCATACCCCTTCCCGCTCAGATTGCGATCGCCGCCGGCATCGGGGCTCTCGGCCCGTTGGCGATCGGCCATCCCCAGGCGGTTCTATCCGGCACCCAGAAACTTCTGACTTCCGACGGGCACGTCGCCTGCTCGATCAAGGGCAACATTAGCCAGACCACGGGCGAGCGCATCTATCACGTGCCCGGCCAGGAATATTACGACGCGACGGTCATCAGCCCGCAAAACGGCGAGCGCTGGTTCTGTACGGAAGCCGAGGCTCGCGCCGCGGGCTGGCGAAAAGCGCGCAGATAGTGGCCTGATCGCCCCTACGTCGCCGTGCCGCCGACCGTGATCTGGTCGATCCTCAGCGTCGGCTGACCGACGCCCACCGGCACGCCCTGGCCGTTCTTGCCGCAGGTGCCGACGCCGGGGTCGAGTTGCATGTCGTTGCCGATCATCCTCACCCGCGTCAGCGCGTCCGGCCCGTTGCCGATTAGCATGGCGCCCCTGATCGCAGGCCCGATCACGCCGTTCTGGATGCGGTAGGCCTCGGTGCAGGAAAAGACGAACTTGCCGGAGGTGATGTCCACCTGCCCGCCGCCGAACGAGACGGCGTAGATGCCGTCCTTGACCGAGGCGAGGATCTCCTTGGGGTCGTCCTTGCCGGCGCGCATGATGGTGTTGGTCATGCGCGGCATGGGAACATGCGCATAGGACTGGCGGCGGCCGTTGCCGGTCGGCTGCATGCCCATCAGGCGGGCATTCTGCCGGTCCTGCATGTAGCCGACCAGGATGCCGTCCTCGATCAGCGTGGTCGATTGGGTCGGCGTGCCTTCGTCGTCGACGGTGAGCGAGCCGCGCCGGTTGAGGATGGTGCCGTCGTCGACGACGGTGACTCCGGGCGAAGCGACGCGCTGGCCCATCAGCCCGGCGAAGGCGCTCTCGCCCTTGCGGTTGAAATCGCCTTCGAGGCCATGGCCGATCGCCTCGTGCAACAGGATGCCCGGCCAGCCGGGGCCGAGCACGACGTCGAAGGTGCCGGCCGGCGCCGGAACCGCGGAGAGGTTGACCAGCGCCTGGCGCAGCGCCTCGTCCACGGCGAACTGCCACTTGTCGGTGGCGATGAAGGCGCCGAAGCCCTCGCGCCCGCCCATGCCGTGCGAGCCCGATTCCTGCTTGTCGCCATCCCCGACGACCACCGAGACATTGACCCGCACCATCGGCCGCACGTCGCGGACGAAGCGGCCGTCGGCGCGCAGGATCTCGACCTCCTGATAGGAGCCGGCGAGCGAGGCGGTCACCTGGCGCACGCGCGGGTCCTTGTCGCGGGCATAGGCGTCGATCTCCTCGAGCAGCTTCACCTTCTCGGCGAAGGTCGGGCTGCCGAGCGGGCTCTCATCGCCATAGAGCGCGCGGTTGGTGCCCCGCGGCGCCTCGGCATAGGTGCCCTTGTGGCCGGCCTTGACCGCCTGCACCGCCTGGCCGGCACGGCGGATGGCGGGCTCGGAAATCTCGCCGGAATGGGCGAAGCCCTGGGCCTCGCCGGCGACAGCGCGCAGGCCGAAGCCCTGGCTGGTGTCGAAGCTGGCCGCCTTCAGCCGCCCATTGTCGTAGAGCAGGCTCTCCGCTTGCGCGAATTCCAGGTAGAGCTCGCCGTCGTGGGCGCCGTCGAGCGCCTCGGCGACGGCCTTCTCGGCGGCATCGCGGTCGAGACCGGCGCGGTCGAGGATGCTGTGCGGCTGGTCGGACATGATTGATCCTGGTGAAAAGGGGGCGGGAGGCTGGCCCTGTAGATAGGGCGCCGGCCGGCCGCCCGCAAATCGCCGGCCCGCGGCGGTGGCCTCATCCTTCGAGGCTCGCTCCTCAGGAAGAGGCTGACCCTTCTCGGTCCTCATCCTGAGGCGGCCGCGAAGCGGCCCTCGAAGGACGAGGACGGCCCCGCTGGCTAAGGCAGCGCGTTGAAGCCGTCGCCGAAGCCGTTGAGCGAGATCGGGATGCCGATGCCCTCTTCCGGCGTCTGGAAGATGATGAAGGTCGCCGTCTTGCCGGTCTCGAGCTGGTTGAGCAGCTTGTCCTCCAGAATCACCTCGGCGACGCAGCCGTTGGGCAGGCAGCGCACGAAGCCCGCCCGTCCGAGGTCGGCGTTGTCGATCTTGAGCCCGAGGCCGGAGGGGAGCAGCACGCCGAGCGGCGCCAGCACGCGCATGATCCGCGACTTCTTGTCGGCGGTCTTCAGCACGATCACCGTCAGGCCGACATTCTCGCGGTCCTCGGCGGTGACGAACTGCATCAGCACGCATTGCTCGCTCTTGGCGCCCGGCGGCGTGTCGCAGCGCACCTGCCAATCGCCATGGGTGGAGCGAATCGGCGGCTCGGCCTGGCTGGGCGGCGCCATCGAAACCTGCGCCTTAGGCACGTCGGTCTCGGCCGCCGGTTGGGTATCGGGCGAGAGCGCCTGCGGTGTGGAAGCAGCGCTGGTGCTGGCCGTATCGGCCGCCGGCGGTGCCGAACTGGCTGCCGTCGAAGGCTCGCGGCCGAAAAACCCCATGGCGAACAGAATCACCACGACGCCCACGGCAACGGCGAGGACCCCGGCGACAATGGCCAGAATGGGGACGAGCGGGCTCTTCGCGGCTCGACGTCGTAATCTTCGTCTTCGTACATCCTGCCGTCGATAAACAGCCTGGCAGCGCACAGGCAAGCGAAAAACCGCCGAATCGCCAGCGGACCAAGCCGATCTTGCAATAAACGCCGGCGGGAGGAAATCGCCGCCGGCCGCCGTCCCCACCGCCATGCGGCCCTGCGAACGCGGCAAATCGAAGGCGACAGGCACAATTTGCCGCATGGACGGTCGCGTTTTAGGCCGTTGCGGGAACGTCCGGCTTATGGTTTTTCTTTAGCATAGTTCCAACCACCGTGCCGGGCCGGCGTGTCGCCGGGCAGGGTGGTTGTTCTTTACCGGCGGCAGGGGGCCGCCGGGGATTGCGGCGACCGGGGGCCGCGAAGACAGGGGCCGAGTGGGGAAGCTCGGTTTTGGGAAGGAGCGAATCGGTGAGAACGGCACTGAAGCGGGCAACGCTGGCTCTGGCGCTGGCCGGTGGCGGGCTGACGGCTCTTGGTGGGTCGGCCTGGGCCAATCCCTCGCCCTGGGAGATGAACCTGCAACCGGCGGCGACCCCGATCATGGAGATGATCCACCGTTTCAACAACGGCCTGCTGATCGTCGTGACCTTGATCGTGCTCCTCGTGCTGGGGCTGCTCATCTATGTGATCGTGCGCTTCAACGCCAAGGCCAACCCGGTCCCCTCCAAGACCTCGCACAACACGCTGATCGAGGTGATCTGGACGGTGGTGCCGATCCTCATCCTGGTCGGCATCGCGGTGCCCTCCTTCGCGCTGCTCTTCGCCGAGCACGATCCCGCCCGCGCCATCGCCGGCTTCGATCCGTCGAAGGAGATGACCATCAAGGCGACGGGCAGCCAGTGGTACTGGTCGTACGAGTATCCGGACAACGGCGACGTCTCGTTCGATTCGCTTCTGCTGCGCGACGCCAACGGCAACCCGACGGGCACGCCGCGGCTGCTCGCCGTCGACAACAAGATGGTCGTGCCGGTGGGCGTGGTCGTCCGCATGCAGGTGATCGGCGCCGACGTCATCCATTCGTTTGCGGTGCCGTCGTTCGGCATCAAGATCGACGCCATTCCCGGCCGTCTCAACGAGACCTGGTTCAGGGTCGACAAGCCGGGCGTCTATTACGGCCAGTGCTCCGAGCTTTGCGGACGCGATCACGCCTTCATGCCGATCGTGGTCGAGGCGGTGAGCAAGGACAAGTTCGACGCCTGGGCGAAGACCGCCGTCAACGATCTCGACACGGCCAACAAGCAGCTTGCAGCGGCTGTGCAGAAGGCGGACGCGACCCGACTCGCGGCCGCGCAGAACTAGGGCCCCCGCCGCAGCAATCGGGCGGCTCGATCAGAGGAGACAGGTATGGCCTCGAGCGCAGGGTATCAGGCGCACAGCGAAGCGCACGCGCACGCCCACCCGACGGGATGGCGCAGGTGGCTCTATTCCACCAATCATAAGGACATCGGCACGATGTACCTTATCTTCGCCATCTGCACCGGCGTCATCGGCGGCGCGCTGTCGGTCGCCATGCGCATGGAGCTGATGGAGCCGGGCCTCCAGATCTTCGGCGATCCGGAGCTGTTCAACGTCTTCGTCACCGCGCACGGCCTGATCATGATCTTCTTCATGGTCATGCCGGCGATGATCGGCGGCTTCGGCAACTGGTTCGTGCCGATCATGATCGGCGCGCCGGACATGGCCTTCCCGCGCATGAACAATATTTCGTTCTGGCTGCTGCCGCCGGCCTTCCTGCTGCTGGTCATCTCGCTGTTCATGCCGAGCGCCCCCGGCGCCCATGGCGTCGGCGGCGGCTGGACGATCTACCCGCCGCTTTCGACCACCGGCCAGCCCGGCCCGGCGATGGATTTCGCCATCCTGTCGCTGCATCTGGCCGGCGCCTCGTCGATCCTCGGCGCCATCAACTTCATCACCACCATCTTCAACATGCGCGCGCCGGGCATGACGCTGCACAAGATGCCGCTGTTCGTGTGGTCGATCCTGGTGACGACCTTCCTGCTGCTGCTCGCCCTGCCGGTGCTGGCCGGCGCCATCACCATGCTGTTGACCGACCGCAACTTCGGCACCGCCTTCTTCAAGCCCGATCAGGGCGGCGACCCGGTGCTCTTCCAGCACCTGTTCTGGTTCTTCGGCCACCCCGAGGTCTACATCCTCATCCTGCCGGGCTTCGGCATGGTCAGCCAGATCATCTCCACCTTCTCCAAGAAGCCGGTGTTCGGCTACATGGGCATGGCCTACGCCATGGTCGCCATCGGCTTCATCGGCTTCGTGGTGTGGGCTCACCACATGTACACCGTCGGCCTGTCGCTCGACCTGCAGGCCTATTTCGTCGCCGCCACCATGGTCATCGCGGTGCCGACCGGCGTGAAGGTGTTCTCGTGGATCGCCACCATGTGGGGCGGCTCGATCGAGTTCCGCACGCCGATGCTGTGGGCGATCGGCTTCATCTTCCTGTTCACCGTCGGCGGCGTCACCGGCGTCATGCTGGCCAATGCCGGCCTCGACTACGTGCTGCAGGATACCTACTTCGTCGTCGCCCACTTCCACTACGTGCTGTCGCTGGGCGCCGTCTTCACCATCTTCGCCGGCTGGTACTACTGGTTCCCGAAGATGAGCGGCTACATGTACAACGAGAAGATCGCCAATTGGCACTTCTGGGTCACGTTCGTCGGCGTCAACCTGGTCTTCTTCCCGCAGCACTTCCTCGGCCTCGCCGGCATGCCGCGCCGCTATGCCGATTATCCGGATGCCTTCGCCGGGTGGAACTTCGTCTCGTCGATCGGCTCCTACATCGCCGCCGTCGGCGTCGTGATCTTCCTCTATTGCATGTGGGAGGCCTTCGCCAAGAAGCGCCCGGCCGGCGACAATCCGTGGGGCGAGGGCGCCACCACGCTCGAGTGGATGCTGTCGTCGCCGCCGCCGTTCCACCAGTGGGAGACCTTGCCGCGCATCCGCTGACGGGTGACCGGCAACAGCAAGGAAGACCATGGCCTATTCCGACAGCCGTGACGCCGACGTGACGCTCGCCACCGATCTTGCGATCGGCGGCAGCGTCGGCGACTACATCGCCCTGCTCAAGCCGCGGGTGATGTCGCTCGTCGTGTTCACCGCCTTCGTCGGCATGGCGGTCGCTCCCGTCGGCCTCAACCCGGTGATCGGCTTCGAGGCGCTGCTCGCCATCGCGGTCGGTGCCGGCGCCTCCGGCGCGCTCAACATGTGGTACGACGCCGACATCGACGCCGTCATGCGCCGCACGATGAAGCGGCCGGTGCCGGCCGGGCGCCTGACGCGCGGCGAGGCGCTCGCCTTCGGCCTGCCGCTGGCGGTCGGCTCGGTGGTCTTCCTGGGACTGGCGACCAACATCGTCGCCGCCGGGCTGCTAGCCTTCACCATCGCCTTCTACGTCGTCGTCTACACCATGTGGCTCAAGCGCTCGACGCCGCAGAACATCGTCATCGGCGGCGTCGCCGGCGCGCTGCCGCCGATGGTCGGCTGGGCAGCCGCGACCGGCGGCATCAGCCTCGAGAGCGTCAGCCTGTTCCTGATCATCTTCCTGTGGACGCCGCCGCACTTCTGGGCGCTGTCGCTCTACAAGTGCGAGGACTACGCCAAGGCCGGCGTGCCGATGCTGCCGGTGGTTGCCGGCGAGGCGTCCACCAAGCGGCATATCCTCGGCTATGCGGTGGTGCTGGCCGTTGCCGCGGCGGTCCTGCCGCCGCTCACCGGCGTCACCTCGTGGACCTACGCGGTGGTTGCCGGCGGTCTCGGCGCCGTCTTCGTCGCGCTCGCCTGGGCGGTCTTCCGTATGCCGGAGGGCGACGCGGCCAAGCTGCCGGCGCGCCGGCTGTTCGCCTTCTCGCTGCTCTATCTGTTCCTGCTCTTCGCCGTTATCCTGGCGGAGAAGGGCCTCACCGGGCTCACGGCATGACGGTAATGACCGCAGACGGCGACGACGGCCTGCGCCTGACCGAGGCGCAAAAGAAGCGGCGGCGCGCCCGCGCCGTGGCGACGGCGATCGCGCTCGCCGTCCTGGTGGTCCTGTTCTTCCTGCTGACCATCGTCCGCCTCGGTCAGAACGTGCTCACCCCGCCGATGTGACCATGAGCGACGACCGCCAGCCTGCGCCGCGCCGGCGCCTCAGCTTTGGCCTCACCGCCGCCGTGCTCAGCGTGTTCGTCGCGGGCATGGTCGGCATGTCGTTCGCTGCCGTGCCGCTCTATCGCATCTTCTGCCAGGTGACCGGCTATGGCGGCACCACGCGCGTGGCGCAGGCGGCGCCCGGCAAGATCCTCGACCGCGTCGTCACCGTCCGCTTCGACAGCAACATCGCCAATAATCTGGGCTGGAGCTTCCGCCCGCTCCAGCGCGCTGTGAAGGTCAAGCTCGGCGAGGTCAGCACGGTCGCCTTCCGCGCCGAGAACCGGACGACGACGACCGAGACCGGCACCGCCGCCTTCAACGTCGCACCGGATCAGGCCGGCGCCTATTTCAACAAGATCGCCTGCTTCTGCTTCACCGCGCAGACGTTGAAGCCGGGCGAGAAGACCGACCTCGGCGTCACCTTCTTCGTCGATCCGGCTTATGCCGACGACCCTAATCTTGAGAACATCGACACCATTACGCTGTCGTACAGTTTCTATCCGGCCAAGCCGAAATCGGTCGCCTCGGCGGCCACCCCATCGGGGGTCAATCCGCTTTGATGTCCGCCGTTACGGCAGGGCGGCAAGGGACGATCTGGGAGCACTGGAATCATGGCTGAGGCGCACGCGAAGCAACATCCTTATCACCTGGTCGACCCGAGCCCGTGGCCGATCATCGGCGCCATCTCGGCCTTCATCCTGGCGGTGGGGGCGATCTCCTACATGCACGGCGCCAGCCTGTGGCTGGTGGCGCCGGGCATCATCGGCGTGCTCTACACCATGCTGGTCTGGTGGCGCGATGTCATCAAGGAGGCGCACGAGGGCTTCCACACCAACGTCGTCCAGCTCGGCCTGCGCTACGGCATGATCCTGTTCATCGCCTCCGAGGTGATGTTCTTCGTCGCCTGGTTCTGGGCCTTCTTCGATTCGAGCCTGTCGGCCGACAGCGCCATCCAGGTCGTCAAGGCGACGTTCACCGGCGGTCACTGGCCGCCCAAGGGCATCGAGGTGTTCGACCCGTGGCACCTGCCGCTGCTCAACACGCTCATCCTGTTGACCTCGGGCACCACGGTCACCTGGGCGCACCATTCGCTCCTCCACGACGACCGCAAGGGGCTCGTCTGGGGGCTCATCCTCACCGTTGTCCTCGGCCTCACCTTCACCTCCGTGCAAGCCTACGAATACGCCCATGCGCCGTTCTCCTTCGGCGGCAACATCTTCGGCGCCACCTTCTTCATGGCGACCGGTTTCCACGGTTTCCACGTCATCGTCGGCACCATCTTCCTGACCATCTGCCTCATCCGCGCCGCGCGCGGCGACTTTAGCTCCAAGCAGCATTTCGGCTTCGAGGCGGCCGCCTGGTACTGGCATTTCGTCGATGTGGTCTGGCTTTTCCTGTTCTTCTGCATCTATATCTGGGGTGGCTGGGGCGCGCCGATCCATCACGGCTGAGGGCGCCATTGGCGACCTGCGATGAATCCTGAGGACAAGGCTCTCTATCCGCCGCAGCCGATCTCGGTCGGCTGGCAAGGGCGTTGCCCGCGCTGCGGCGAGGGGCGCCTGTTCGACGGCTTCCTGACGGTCGCGCCGCACTGCCAGAACTGCGGCCTCGAATTCGATTTCGCCGATGCCGGCGACGGGCCGGCGGTATTCATCATGATGATCGTCGGCTTCATCGTCGTCGGCCTGGCGCTGGTCCTCGAGTTCACCTTCAATCCGCCCTATTGGCTGATGGCCGTCATCCTCGTTCCACTGGTGCTAGGCCTGTCGCTCGGCCTGCTGCGCCCGCTCAAGGGGTTGATGATCGCCCAGCAATACCGCCACCGGGCGGAACTCGGCCGTCTGTCGGAAGGCTGAGTTGATGGCCGGGGCACACGCCAAGCCCGCCCGCCGGGGCGGCCTGCTGTGGCAGACCGCCACCGCCCTGGTGGCCCTCGTCATCCTGTGCGGCCTCGGCACCTGGCAGGTGCAGCGCCTCCATTGGAAGGAGGCGCTGATCGCCCGGGTGAACGCCGGGCTCACCGCCGATCCGGTGCCGACGCCGGGGCCACAGGCCTGGCCGACGCTCGATGTCGCCAGCCAGGAATACCAGCCGGTCACCGTCAGCGGCCGCTTCGACAACAGCCAGGAAATCCACGTCGTCTACACGCTGACCGAGCCGAAGGGGCCGATCGGCGGCCTCGGCTACTTCGTCATCACGCCGTTCGAGACCGACGACGGCTGGATCGTCTACGTCAACCGCGGTTTCGTGCCGGCGGCCAAGGCCGACCCGGCGACCCGGCCCCAGGGGCAGGTGGAAGGGGAGACGACGGTGACCGGCGTGCTCCGCCAGCCGGGACGCCGCTCATGGTTCATGCCGGCCGACAATGCCGCCAGGAACCAGTGGTTCTCGCGCGATCCCGCGCTGTTTGCCGGGGCGCAAGGCCTGCCCGCATCCGGGGTGGCGCCCTACCTCATCGACGAGCGCTTCGATCCGGCGCGTCCCGGGGGCCTGCCGCAAGGCGGCGAGACCGTGGTCATCTTCCCCAACAACCACCTCGGCTATGCCATCACCTGGTACGGGCTGGCGCTCAGCCTGGCGCTGATCTTCGTGCCCTATCTGTGGCGGCGGCTCGGCGAAAGGCGGAGGAGCGAGCCCGGTCAGGCGTGACCGGCTTCGCCGGACAGCCGCGTCACATCGACGCCGATGAGCGCCAGCGCCCGGTCGTACTTGCCCTCCAGGTCCGGGTCGAAGATCACGTCCGAACGGGCAGGGCAGTGCAGCCAGCCGTTTGCCTGGATCTCGCTCTCTAGTTGCCCCGGGGCCCAGCCGGCATAGCCCAGCGCCAACAGCGCGTTCTCCGGTCCGGTGCCGGCGGCGATCGCCTTCAGGATCTCCAGCGTCGCGGTCAGCGACACGCTCTCGCTGATCGGCAGCGTCGAGTTCTCGGCGTAGTAGTCGGCGCTGTGCAGCACGAAACCACGGCCGGTCTCCACCGGCCCCCCGCGATGGACGCGCATGCGCCGGGCCGGCGGCGGCAGCCGGATCTCCGGCCCCTCCGGGATGATGTCGAGCTGCACCAGCAGGTCCTCGAAGGAGACTTCCGGCGCCGGCTGGTTGATGGTGATACCCATGGCGCCATCGGCCGAATGGGCGCAGATGAACACGACCGTCCGGGCGAAGCGGCTGTCCTGCATCGTCGGCATGGCGATGAGGAACTGGCCGTCGAGGTAGCCGCGGCCCTTGGGCGCACTGTGTGGTGTGGTGGCCATGATCCGAGAAGCCTAGAGCCTTTCACCCCCGGATGGAATGCCCCCGCGGGACCTGTTGCCGGAGCGCCGGCGATCGCTGGCGAAGTGCTTCACGAACAAATGAAACGTGCGCCAGAACCTGTTGATCCCCCGTCGCCGTTCCGCGCACTATGGTGCCCGTCATGAAGCTCTCCCTGAAGACATGCCTGCGGCTGGCGCCGGCCCTGCTGCTGGCGTTTGCCACCCCCGCGCTCGCCGCAACCGGCAACTGGGCCGAGGGGCAGAAGGCCATGATCCGGCTGTTCGCATCGGGTTTCGACGCCGACGGATCGATCAACGGTGCCATCGAGGTCGCCCTGCCGCCCGGCTGGAAGACCTACTGGCGCAACCCCGGCACCGCCGGTATCGCGCCCGAGTTCGATTTCTCCGCATCGCACAACCTCGGCAAGCCCACCGTCTCCTTCCCGGTGCCGCAGGTGGTCGACGACGGCTACAGCGTCACCAACGTCTACGTCGGCGGCGTGGTCCTGCCCTTCCGCGCGGCGGTGACCGACCCGAAGATGCCGGTCGATCTGGCCCTCACCGTGCATCTTGGCGTGTGCGCGGAAGTCTGCGTCCCCGACGAGGTTACCGCCCGCCTGACCGTGCCGCCGGGCGAGAACGACGCGGCGACTGAGGCGGTTCTGGCGACCGCCCGCGCCCGCCTGCCGGGTCCGCCCCAGCCGGGCATGTTCGCCGTCGACAGCATCGCCCGAAAGGACGGCACCGACGCCCGGCCGGTGTTCCGCGTCGCCGCCACCGTGCCGGCCGGGGCGCCGCCGGAATTCCTGGTCGAGGGGCCTCAGGATTGGGCGCCCTACGCGCCGACCTTCGTCGGGCGCGATGGCGGCAAGGCGCTGTTCGACGTGAAGTTCAGCCGGCTCGGCGCCACCACGCCGATCGCCGGCGCCAAGATCCGCATCACCATGGCCAGCGGCGGCCACGCCATCGAGCAGACGCTCACTCTGGACTAGGGCGGCGCCTAGGATTATCTCGGTCGCAGCAACCACGCCCATTCATCCAGGAGACCGACATGATCAAGGTGGGCGACCGCCTTCCCGCAGGCGCGTTCCGCATCAAGGATGCCGAGGGCGCCATCAGCGAACACTCGGTCGACGAGCTGTTCAAGGGCCAGAAGGTGATCTTCGTCGGCGTTCCCGGTGCCTTCACCTCCGTCTGCCACTACGCCCACATCCCCCAGTTCGTCGCCAATGCCGCCACCTTCAAGGACAACGGCATCGACCGCATCGTGGTGATGGCGGTCAACGACGCCTTCGTCATGCGCGCCTGGGCAGAGGCTCTGAACGCCGAGGATGCGCTCGACTTCGTCGCCGACGGCAACGGCGACTATGCCCGCGCGCTGGGGCTCACCGTCGATCTGTCGGGCGCCGGCCTGGGCACGCGCGTCAGGCGCTTCTCCATGCTGGTCGAGGACGGGGTGGTGAAGACCCTGAATTTCGAGCCGGAAGGCGCCAAGGGCGTCGAGGCGACCGGCGCCGCCACCATGTTCAGCCAGATCTCGGCCTGACTTCTAGAGCGTTTCTTGATCAGATAGAATCGTTCCGACGGGTTTCCGACCGGCGCGCGCCCAACGCCGATCCCGGCTCGACCGATGCCCGGCATCGCCCTTCGCCGGTCTCGACGCCGGATCGCCTCCCCGGTCGAGAATCGGAACTGCTTCTATCTGACCAAGAAGCGCTCTACGGCGCGGCGTCCGCTGGCGGCTTCGGCTTCTTCCGCTTCTTCGGCTTGAACGGGACCATGCCCTCGCGCGCCAGCCTGTCGGCGCGCTCGTTGCCGTCCGTTCCGGCGTGGCCCTTGACCCAGTGCCAGGCGATCTCGTGCTTGTGGCGGAGTTCGTCCAGCCTCTGCCACAGGTCGACGTTCTTGACCGGCTTGCGGTCGGCGGTCTTCCAGCCGTTGCGCTGCCAGCCGGCGATCCAGCCGGTGACGCCGCCGCGGAGATATTGCGAGTCGGTGTAGAAATCGACTGCGCTTGGACGCTTGAGCGCGGTGAGTGCCTCGATCGCCGCCGTCAGCTCCATGCGGTTGTTGGTCGTCTCCCGTTCGCCGCCCTTCAGCTCCCGCTCGTGCCCGTCCCATACCAGCACGGCGCCCCAGCCGCCGGGGCCGGGATTGCCCGAGCAGGCGCCGTCGCTCCAGATGCTGATGCGCTTTGCCGTCACCGGCCGAGCCCGTAGGCGGAGGCGTCGCTGACGCCGCGGTGGAAGCGAAGCTTGCGGTAATATTCGAGCGGGTCTTTTTTCACCACCAGCGCGCCTTCCGGCACGGTCAGCCAGTCGTAGAGCCGCGTCAGCAGGAAGCGCAGCGCGGCGCCGCGGGCCAGCATCGGCAGGGCGCCGATCTCGGCGGCGCTCAGCGGCCGTACCGCAGCATAGGCGGAGAGCAGGGCGCGGGCCTTGGTGACGTTGAGCGAGCCGTCGATCTCGAAGCACCAGGCGTTGAGACAGACGGCGACGTCGTAGGCCAGCATGTCGTTGCAGGCGAAGTAGAAGTCGATGAGACCGGAGAGCTTGCCGCCGAGGAAGAAGACGTTGTCCGGGAAGAGATCGGCATGAATGACGCCGACCGGCAGGTCCGTCGGCCAGGTCCGGTCGGCCTCTGCCAGCTCGTCCTCGATCGTGCCGGCCAGGCCCAGCGCGACCGCATCGGCGCGTCCGCCGCACTGCTCGTAGAGCGGCCGCCAGCCGTCGACGGTGAGCGCGTTCTTGCGCTGGATGGCGAACCCGGCGCCGGCGAGATGCAGCCGGGCGAGCGCGGCGCCGACGGCGGCGCAATGCTCGGCCTGCGGCCGGCGCACCCACATGCCGGAAAGAAAGGTGACCATCGCCGCCGGGCGGCCGGCAAGCCGCTTCAGCGCCCTGCCGTCGCGGTCGTGCACCGGCGTCGGACAGGTGATGCCCTTGCCGGCGAGGTGCTCCATCAGCCCCAGGAAGAAGGGCAGGTCGGCCTCCGCCACGCGCTTCTCGTAGAGGGTGAGGATGAACTGGCCGGCCTCGGTAACGACGAGGAAATTGGAATTCTCGACGCCCTCGGCGATGCCCTTGCAGGAGAGCACCTGCCCGAGGTCGTAGGTCTTCATGAAGGCGTCGAATTCGTCGTCCGGGATTTCGGTATAGACCGCCATGAGTCGCCCATTGCTGGTCGCCGCTCACCGCTTGATCACACGGGCCGTCGTGCTAGGCAACGGGGGGTGGCACCCGCCGCGCCGATTTTTCCCGTTCACCGGACCGTTCCCGCATATGGCCGTTCCTCCCTGGCTGTGGGTGATCTTCACCCTCGCCGCCGCCACCGCGCAGACCTTCCGCAACGCCACCCAGCGTCGCCTGACCGACCGTCTGGGCACGGTCGGCGCCACACATATCCGATTCCTTTTCGGCCTGCCTTTCGGCCTCCTGAGCCTCGCCATCGTCTGGCTGGTGATGGGCGGGATGCCGCCGCCGACCGCCGCCTCGCTGGCCTGGACGCTGATCGGCGCCATCGGCCAGATCGCGGCGACCGGGCTGATGCTCGCCGCCATGCGCGAGCGCTCCTTCGTCGTGACCACGGCCTATACCAAGACGGAGCCGGTGCAGGTGGCGATCTTCGCCGTGATCTTCCTCGGCGAGCGGCTGAGCCTGACCCTCACGCTCGCCGTCGTGCTCGCCACCTTCGGCGTGCTCGTCCTCTCGTGGCCGGCGCAGTCGACGCGCGCGGCCTTCTCGTGGCGGCCGGCCCTGCTCGGCGTTGCTTCCGGGGCGCTCTTCGCCATTGCCTCGGTCGCCTTCCGCGGCGGCATCCTGGCGCTGGCCAGCGCCGACTACGTGACCGCGGCGACCGAGACGCTGGCCCTGTCGCTGACGGTGCAAAGCGTGCTGCTCTCCGCCTGGCTCATCCGGCGCCAGCCGACGACGTTCCGCAGTGTGCTCGCGGCCTGGCGGCCATCGCTGCCGGCCGGCTTTTTCGGCGCCTTCGCCTCGCAGATGTGGTTCCTCGCCTTCGCCATCCAGGCGGCGGCGCCGGTGCGCACCCTCGGGCTGGTCGAGATCCTGATCGCCGGCTTCATCTCGCGCCGCCTGTTCGCACAGCGCACGACACTGCGCGACATTGCCGGCATGGTGCTGGTGGTGGTCGGAATCGCGCTGCTCTTCAGCGCCTGAGGCGAGTGGCGCTCAGGCCATCTCGCGAAGCGCCCTCGGCAGGTTGAAGGTGACCGCTTCCTCCGCCGCCGTCACCACCTCGACACGGACCGCATGGCGGGCGGCGAAGGCGTCGATCACCTCCTCGACCAGCACCTCCGGCGCCGAGGCGCCGGCCGTGATGCCAACACGGCCGATGCCGGCAAGGAGCTGCCAGTCGAGATCGCCGGCGCGCTGCACGAGCATGGAGAGCGGGCAGCCGGCGCGCTCGGCCACCTCGCGCAGACGCTGCGAATTGGACGAGTTGGGTGCGCCGATGACGACCATGGCGTCGACCTGCCGCGCGACGCGCTTCACCGCCTCCTGCCGGTTGGTGGTGGCGTAGCAGATGTCTTCCTTGTGGGGCGCCGCCATCGCCGGGAAGCGCTCACCGAGGATCGCCACGATCGCGGCGGTATCGTCCACCGACAGCGTCGTCTGGGTAATGTAGGCGAGCTTCTCCGGCGATTTCGGCTGGTAGGCGCGGGCAATCGCCTCGGTCTCGATCAGCGTGATCGCGGCTTGCGGAAGCTGGCCCATGGTGCCGACCACCTCCGGGTGGCCGGCATGGCCAATGAGCACGATCTCGCGGCCCTTGCGGAAGTGGATCTCCGCCTCACGATGCACCTTGGTGACCAGCGGGCAGGTGGCGTCGAGAGGGAACAGGTTGCGCAGGCGGGCCGCCTCCGGCACCGCCTTGGCGACCCCGTGGGCGGAGAAGACGACCGGCTGGGCGGTATCGGGGATTTCGTCGAGTTCCTCGACGAACACCGCGCCCTTGGCCTTGAGGCTGTCGACCACGTAGCGGTTGTGGACGATCTCGTGGCGCACATAGACCGGCGGGCCGAACTTCTTCAGCGCCAGCTCGACGATCTGGATGGCGCGATCGACGCCGGCGCAGAATCCGCGCGGGCTGCACAGCAGGATGTCGAGGGGCGGCCTAGCTTCGCTCATGCTGGTGGACTTGGGGGAGGGCACCGGCGCCTGTCAAGAAGGGACGAAGAAACTTGGCAGATCAATGGCTTCAACAATCAAGTGCGAAAATCGACAAATCTGTTGAAGTCATTGATATAAAACGGAATTCACGCCAGCTCTTCCTCTTCGTCCTCGTCGGCCGTGCGGAAGATGAGCTTGCTCGCCTCCGCCGCCGTCATCGGCTGGCCGTAGAGGAAGCCCTGGACATATTCGGCGCCGAGCTCGGCCAGTTCGATGGCGTCGCCCTCCGATTCGGCGCCCTCGGCGACCACTTCCATGTTGAGGTCGTGGGCAAGCGTGATGATCGACTTGAGGATCACCCGGCGGTCGCCGATGCCGCTGCCGCGCACGAAGGTCTGGTCGATCTTGATGGTGTCGAAGGGGAAGCGCTGGAGATAGGACAGCGACGAGTAGCCGGTGCCGAAATCGTCAAGCGACAGGCCGGCGCCGAGCTCGCGCACCCGGGTCAGCACCTGCGCGGCGTATTCCGGGTTCTCCATCACCAGGCTCTCGGTCACTTCCAGCTTGAGCGAGCCGTGCTGAAGGTTGGAGCGCACCAGCACCGACTTGACGTCGTTGATCAGATCGTGGCGGAGAAGCTGCCGGCTCGACACGTTGACGCTGACGAACAGGAAGGTGTGGCGGCCGAGCTCCTCCTGCCATTCGGCAAGCTGGCGCCCGGCGCGATCGAGCACGAACAGGCCGAGCGGGATGATGAGGCCGGTGCGTTCGGCCAGCGGCACGAAATCGCTCGGCGGGATGCGGCCGAGCTTGGGATGGTCCCAGCGCACCAGCGCCTCGAAGCCGGCGATGGTCTTGTCGTCCAGCCGCACGATCGGCTGGTAGAGCACCTTGATCTCCTCGCGGCCGAGCGCCCGGCGCAGGTCGGCTTCGAGCGTTGCCAGGTCGCTGCCGTGCTGGCGCAGCGCCGGGCGGAAGGCCTCGATGCGGTCGCCGCCCAGCCGCTTGGCGTGGAAGGTGCCCATCTCGGCGTCCTTGATCAGGTCCTGGGCCTCGATCTGCTGCTTGCCGTCGTGCATGGCGATGCCGATCGAGCCGGTGAGGAAGATCTCCTTCTCGCCCAGCGTGATCGGCGCCCTCAGCGTCCGCCGAACCGATTCGGCGAAGCCGGCGATGCGTTCCGGCTGGTTCTCGGAGATGAGCAGGAAGGCGAACTGGTCGCCGGCAAGGCGCGCCAGCGTGTCCTGCGGCTTCAGCAGGCGGGCGAGGCGCCGGGCAATGGTGAGCAGGATCGAAGTCGCCGACCGCGACGCCGAAGCCGTCGTTGATCTGCTTGAAGCGGTCGATGTCGAGCACGAACACCGACGGTCGCGCCGCGCCTTCCGTGGTGGTGCGGGTGATCGCCGCGCGCAGCCGGTCGATGAACAGCTCGCGATTGGGCAGCCCCGTCAGGTTATCGTGGACGGCGTCGTGCAGCAGTCGTTCTTCCGAGGTGCGCTCCTCGGTCACGTCGAGCAGCGTGCCGACGCAGCGCAGGACCTCGCCGTCGGTGCCCAGCACCGGCCGCGCCCTCAGGTGGAAGTAGCGGTAGTGGCCGTCCTCGCAGCGCAGGCGGAAATCCTGGTGGATGCGGCCGCGCCTGAGTTCCACGGCCGTGTCCAGCGTCGTGCGGAAACGGTCGCGGTCGCCCGGATGGAGGATTTCCAGCCAGTCGCGCGCCGGGCCCTCCAGCGTTCCGCGCGGCAGGCCGAGCAGGTCCTCTGCCTCGGGCCCGGTGTAGATGCGGTCGCGGCTGACGTCCCAGTCCCACACGATGTCGCCGGCGCCGGTCAGCGCCAGCGCCTTGCGCTCGGTCTCGCCGAGCGGCCCCTGCATGACCAGGCCGCCGGCGAAGGCATGCTGCATGACGGTGAACCCGATGAGCAGCACGATCAGCACCAGCCCGCCGGCGAGCGCCGGCTGCACCACGTCGTTGACCAGGTTGCCGGTGACGGTGAGCCACGCCGCGAAGGTCCACACCACCAGCAGCACCCAGGTCGGGATCAGCATGATGGCGCGATCGTAGCGGTGGGTGGCGAGGTAGACGATGATGCCGAAGCCGGCCACGGCGGTGAAGCCGATCGAGAAGCGGGCGATGCCGGCCGCCACCGACGGCTCGATCACCGATACGCCGAGCAGGATGCCGAGGCCGATCAGCCAGCCGATGGTGAGATGGCTGTAGCGCACGTGCCATCGACTGAGGTTGAGATAGGTATAGGAGAAGATGACCAGCGAGGCGGCGAGAAATACCTCCGAGCCGGCGCGCCATACCTGATCGCCCCCTGGCGAGACGTTGATCACCCGGTTCCAGAAGCCGAAGTCGATGCACAGATAGACCAGCACCGACCAGGCCAGCGCCGCGGTCGCCGGGAACATGGCGGTGCCCTTGACCACGAAGACGATGGTCAGGAACAGCGCCAGCAGGCCCGAGATGCCGAGCACGATGCCGCGATAGAGCGTGTAGCTGTTGACCGAGTCCTTGTAGGCGTCGCTGTCCCACAGATAAAGCTGCGGCAGGTCGAGGGTGCGCAGTTCGGCGACGAAGGTGACCACCGCGCCGGGATCGAGGGTGACGCGGAAGACGTCCGCCTCCTGGCTCGGCTGGCGGTCGGGGGCGAATCCCTGGCTGGGCGTGATCGAGGCAATGCGCGAAGCGCCGAGATCGGGCCACAGCAGGCCGGACCCGGCCAGGCGGAAATGCGGCGCCACCAGCAGCCGGTCGATCTGCTCGTCGCCGTTGTTGGACAGCGCAAACACCGCCCAGAAGGATGTGCCGCCGCTGGCCTCGCGCGCCTTGACCTCGATGCGCCGCACGATGCCGTCCGCGCCGGGCGCCGTCGACACCTGGATGCGGTCATCCTGCTGCCGGTAGAGCTGGATGGCCTTGGTCAGGTCGAGGGTGCGCCCGTCCAGCGGCACCGGCACCGCCTCCAGCGCGTCGGCGGGTACCGACACGGCGAAGAGGCTCAACAAAGTGAGAACGAGGACCGCGATACGACGCGCGAACTGCAACCGATCC
The DNA here is from genome assembly GCA_963782045.1 of uncultured Alphaproteobacteria bacterium. Lineage (GTDB taxonomy): Bacteria > Pseudomonadota > Alphaproteobacteria > Rhizobiales > Kaistiaceae > CAVSRC01. The sequence continues at coordinate 987,886 of CAWAIR010000037.1, read as the reverse complement.
TCCAGCACCCGGAGTGGACCGTTGAGTACTAAGTTGATCCCGCCGGTCCGGCAAGCAGAACCTAGCGATCCGGCCGGTCCCGCCGCCGCCGTCCGCCTCAAGGCCGCCGATCGTCGCGGACCAGGCCGAAAAGCAGGTGATCCTGCCAGCGGCCGTCGATGCAAAGATACTTGCGGGCGTAACCCTCGCGGGCGAATCCGACCTTTTCGAGGAGGCGAATTGAGGCGGCATTGTGGGGGAGGCAGGCGGCCTCGATTCGGTTGAGGTGCAGCGTGTCGAAGACGAAGGCGCTGACCGCTCTTACCGCGCTGGTCATCAGCCCCTTGCCGGCATAGGGCGCGCCCATCCAGTAGCCGAGCACCACCGACTGGGTGACGCCACGCTGGACCTGGGAGAGGGTGAGGCCGCCGACCAGCGTTTCGCCATCGGGCGAGAACAGGAAGAACGGATAGCCGGTGGCGTTGCGGATCTCGCGCTGGTAGCGCCTCAGCCGCCGGCGGAAGGCGAGCTTGGTGAGGTCGTCGGCCGGCCAGATCGGTTCCCACGGGGCGAGGAAGGCGCGGCTATCCTCGCGCAGCTTCGCCCACTGGGCATAGTCGCCGAAGACCGCGGTGCGCAGCATGACGCGCTCGCCGCGCAGCACCGGCGGCGTCGTGCCGGTCGATATCGAGCGCAGGAATGCCATCTGCCGCCTCTCAGGCACTCAATCTAGCGCCGAAACGTTCCGCAACCTTCTCCGCCCCCATCAGCCCGTCGAGCGGCCCGACCGCGGCGAGCGTCGGCCGGCTGCCGGTGATGATGTCCTCGGCCAGCTTGCGAATTTCCTGGACCGTGATCGCGTCGATGCGCCCGGCCAGCTCGACGACCGGGATGTGCCGGCCGAACAGCAGGATCTGGCGGGCGAGTTGTCCGGCCCGCGCCGCGGGGTTTTCCAGCGTCATCAGCAGGCCGGCGCGCAGTTGCGCCTTGGCGCGCTGAAGTTCCGTCTCGCCGATGTCGTGGGCGGCGCGTTCCAGTTCGCCGAGGATCACCGGCATCAGCTCGCCGGCGTCGCCGGGCCCGGTGGCCGCGTGGATGCCGAGAATGCCGCTGTCGGAGAAGCTCCAGTGGAAGGCATAGATCGAGTAGCACAGCCCGCGCCGCTCGCGCACTTCCTGGAAGAGGCGAGACGACATTCCGCCGCCGAGCACCGCCGAGAGCACCTGCGCCGCATAGAAGCCCTCCGAGGTGTAGGGACGCCCCTCGAAGCCGAGGATGATCTGCGTCTCCATCAGCTCGCGCGACTGGCGCCGGTCGCCACCGTGGTAGACGGCCGGTGCCGGGGCCGGGCCGGGCTCGCGGCCGAGAGGGGCGAAGCGTTCGGCGGCAAGTTCGACCAGGCGGTCGTGGTCGAGCGCACCGGCCGCGGCCAGCACCATGTGCGGCCCCCGGTAATGGCGGCCGAGATAGGCGCCCAGCATCGAAGAACCGGTGGCGCGCACCGTCTCCGGCGTGCCTAGGATCGTGCGCCCGATCGGCTGATCGGGGTAGGCGGCCTCGGTGAACAGGTCGTAGACCTGATCGTCGGGCGTATCGAGCGCGGCGCCGATCTCCTGAACGATGACGTGCTGCTCGCGCGCCAGCTCCTTCGCGTCGAAAGCCGAGTTCTGCAGGATGTCCGACAGGATATCGAGCGCGAGCGGCACGTCGGCCTTGAGGATGCGGGCATAGTAGGCGGTGGTCTCGACGCTGGTCGCGGCGTTCACCTCGCCGCCGACCGCCTCGATCTCCTCGGCGATGTCGAGCGCCGAGCGGGTGCGGGTGCCCTTGAACGCCATATGCTCGAGAAGATGCGACAGGCCGTGCTCGTTCTCCTCCTCCGAGCGCGAGCCGGCACGGACCCAGACGCCGAGTGCGGCGCTTTCCAGATCCTCCATCGGGTGGGTGATGACCGAGAGGCCGGACTCGAGACGCGACTGGCGAACGGTCATGGTGTCAGACTTTCTTCAGAGATGGCGCGGCTGTTGGCCGCAATGTAATCCTCGATCGCCCGCGCATCGTTGGCCAGCGTCGCGTAGCGCTCGGGCCTGTCGAGAATGTCGGCCAGCGAATGCGGCAGGGCGGGACGGACGCCGGTCGCCGCCTCGACCGCGTCGGGGAACTTGGCCGGGTGGGCGGTGGCGAGCGTCACCATGGGCACCGTCCGATCAACGAAGCGGCGGCTGACGGCAAGCGCGATTGCCGTGTGCGGATCGGGCGTCAGGCCGGTCGCCGCATGAACCTCGGCAATGGTGGCGGCACCCTCGGCCTCGTCGGCCCTGCCGGCGGCGAAATCGGTGCGGATGCGGTCGAGCGGCTCGCGTGCGACGTCGAAGGTCCCGCTCTGGGCGAGCCGCTGCATAAGGCCCTCGACCGCCGCTGCGTCCCGCCCGTAGGCCTCGAACAGCAGCCGCTCGAAATTGGACGACACCTGGATGTCCATCGAGGGCGAGGTGGTGGCATCCACACCGCGCACCTCGTAGCGGCCCGTCGCCAGCGTCCGCGCCAGGATGTCGTTGATGTTGGTGGCGATCACCAGCCGCTCGACCGGCAGCCCCATGCGCTTGGCGGCGTATCCGGCGAAGATGTCGCCGAAATTGCCGGTCGGCACGGTGAACGCGACCGCCCGCGCCGGGCTGCCGAGCGCCACTGCGGCGGTGAAGTAGTAGACGACCTGGCCGAGGATGCGCGCCCAGTTGATCGAGTTGACGCCGGCGAGCCCGAGTCGGTCGCGCAGCTTCTGGTTGCCAAACAAGCCCTTCACCAACGCCTGGCAGTCGTCGAAGGTGCCTTTCACCGCGATGGCGTGGATGTTGTCGGCATCGACGGTGGTCATCTGCCGCTGCTGGATCGGCGAAACCCGCCCCTCGGGAAAGAGAATGAAGACGTCGGCGTTGTCGCGGCCGCGGAAGGCCTCGATCGCCGCGGCGCCGGTGTCGCCGGAGGTGGCGCCGATGATTGTCACACGCTGGCCACGCTCTGCCAGTACATGGTCCATCAGCCGCGCCAACAACTGCATGGCGACGTCCTTGAACGACAGCGTCGGCCCGTGGAACAGCTCGAGCAGCCATGAGCCGGGGGCAATCTGGGTGAGCGGCACCACCGCCGGATGGCGGAAGGCGGCATAGGCGGAGACGCACATGGCGCGCAGCGCATCGTCGGCGATCTCGCCGCCGGTGAAGGGACGGATCACCCGGAAGGCGGTCTCGGCATAGGGAAGCCCAACCAGCCCGGCGATCGTCTGCGGGCTGAATTGCGGCCACACGTCGGGCACAAAAAGGCCACCGTCGCCGGCAAGACCTGCCAGCAGGACGTTCGAGAAACCGGATGCGGGGGCTCGTCCCCGCGTACTCACATACTTCATCGCCGGGCTGTGTCTCTTCTCATCGCCGGGCTGTATCTCTAGCCGTGTTCAAGGCAAGGCCGGGTGGGCATCTCCCATCGCCGAACGTAGCGACCGGGGGCTGGCGCGGCAAGGGAAAGGCTGGAGGGCTTCCAGCCGGTCGCCAAGTCCGCGGACCGCTGCTATAGAAAGGCCGCATTCGGTTGGGAGGAACTGCTTTTGCGGCCTGATATTTCTGCATTTCTGGGTGGGCGCATGCCTCGGCTGTCGGGAATTCTTGTCACTCTTGCCGCCGCGGCTCTGCTTGCCGCCTGTGCCAGCAGCGGGGGTTCGGGCGGCGGCGGTCTGACCAACCTTTTCGGCGGTCCCAAGGGCAGCGCCGATCCCGGCGCCAGTACCAATGCCGGCGTGGTCACCGTCGACACCGGCAAATACGATTCCAGCTTCTTCCTCAAGTCAGGCTATTGCCCACCGGTGCAGATCCTGCCCGGCACGGAGTCGATGGCCATCTACGAGCGCGGCCACGATGGCGACCCCGCCTATATCCGCACCCAGGGGTCGATCACCAAGACGGCGCGGGAATGTCACGCGCTCGACGCCTCCACGTTGCAGATCAAGCTGGGTGTCGCCGGGCGCATCCTGGCAGGACCGAAGGGCGGCGCCGGCACCATCAAGCTGCCGATACGCGTCGCCGTGACCCGGCAGCACGACAACAGCGTGCTGTTTTCCAAGGCGTTTTCGGTCAGCGTCAATCTCGCGGCGCCGGACTTTGCCTCCGACTACAGCGCCGTGTTCGATCAGGTCGAGTTCAAGGTGGGCCCCGACGACCGCGACCTGATCGTCTTCGTCGGCTTCGACGAAGGCAAGCCGAAGACCGGCACCTGATTGACTCCGCCGGCGCCGGTCCTAGGATGGTTCCAGCCAAGGTGGAGTCGCGCCTTGGCCAACGCCGCCCGCATGGGCTGCGGCGCATGAACGACCGCCGGGAGAGACCGGACCACTGAGGTCCGGCGCCGAAGGAGCAACCGCCCCGGAAACTCTCAGGCCAAAGGACCGGCCGGTCGGCGACACTCTGGAAAGCAGCAGGCGGAAAGTCTCGCCCGCTCACCGACGGAGTAACTGCCGGCGTCTCCCCGCGGGAGAGCGACAAGCGGCAGGAATCTCTCAGGTCCGAAGACAGAGGGGGCGCGGACGGGAAGGGCCCGTGCCGCGTGTCCGTCAATCTGTCGAAGGATCTTGCCGTGGCCGATCCGGCTGTTGCCGAACTTCTCAAGGAGACCGTCCTGGCGGCGCGCCATCGCGCGGCCGGCGCCCGCATGGTGCCGTTCGGCGGCTACGCCATGCCGGTCCAGTATCCGACCGGGATCATCGCCGAGCACGCTTGGACGCGCACCCACGCCGGTCTCTTCGACGTGTCGCATATGGGGCCATGCTTCCTGTCACTCGATGCGCCGGGCGGCGACGCCGAGGCGGATCATGCGGCAATCGCTGCCGTCCTCGAGCCGCTCGTCTCCGGCGACATCGCCGGGCTCAGGCCGGGTCAGATCCGCTACATGCTGCTTCTCAACGACGCCGGCGGCATCATCGACGACCTCATGGTGGCACGGCCCGCCGATCCAGCCTGGGCGGGCACGCTCTATGTCGTCGTCAACGCCGGTACCAAGGACGGCGACTTCGATCTCATCCGCAGGGCCGCAGCGAATCGCGCCACGCTCACCCGCGCCGACGACGGGGGCCTTATTGCCTTGCAGGGGCCGCAGGCCGCCGCAGTGATGCGGGCGCTGCTGCCGGCGGCGACCGATCTCGGCTTCATGACCTATGGCTCGTTCACCTGGGGCGGCGGCAAGATCGTCGTCTCGCGCTCCGGCTATACCGGTGAGGACGGCTTCGAGATCCTCGTCCCGGCGGGCGAGGCCGAAGGCCTCTGGGATGCGCTGCTTGCCGACGAGCGGGTCAAGCCTGTCGGCCTCGGCGCCCGCAACTCCCTCCGCCTGGAAGCCGGGCTGCCGCTGAACGGCCACGACCTCGATGCGACCACCTCACCGGTGGAGGCCGATCTCGCCTTCGCCGTCTCCAAGCGCCGCCGCGAGCGCGCCGATTTCCCCGGTGCCGGGCGCATCCTGCGCGAGTTCGAGGCCGGCCCGCCCCGCCGCCGCGTCGGTATCAAGCCGACGGGCAAGACGCCGGCCCGCGAGGGCACCGAAATCCGCGATAGCGAGGGCCGCTCCATCGGCGTGGTCACCTCCGGCGGCTTCGGCGCCACCGTCGGCGGGCCGGTCGCCATGGGCTATGTCGCCGGCGGCGTCGCCGACCCCGGCATGCCGGTCGAATTGATAGTGCGCGGCCGCGAGATCGCCGCCACCGTCGTGGCGCTACCCTTCGTTGCCCACCGCTATTTCCGCAAACCCCCAATCCCTGCATCCAAGCCCTGACGAGGTACCCCGCAATGGCCACCCGCTACACTAAGGACCATGAATGGATCCGGCTCGAGGGCGATGTCGCTCTCGTCGGCATTTCCGATCACGCCCAGGAACAGCTCGGCGACATTGTCTTCGTCGAGCTGCCCGAGGTCGGCAAGAAGATCGCCAAGGGCGGCGAGGCGGCGGTCGTCGAGTCGGTCAAGGCGGCGAGCGAGGTGTTTGCGCCCGTCGGCGGCGAGGTGGTCGAGGTCAACCAGTCGCTCTCCGACAGCCCCGGCGCCGTCAACGAGGCGGCCGAGGGGGCAGGCTGGATCCTCAAGCTCAAGCCTGACAACGCCACCGATCTCGACGGCCTCATGGACGCGGCCGCCTACAAGGTGTTCCTGGAGACGGTCTGAGCGCCATGCGCGGCAACACCTACACCGCGACCATCTCCTGGCGGAACGATTCCGACGATTTCGCCCGCGGGCGCTATTCGCGCGGCCACGTCTGGCGCTTCGACGGCGGCACCGAGGTGCCGGCCACGGCTTCGCCCCACGTCGTGCCGGAGCGCTTCACGGTCGCGGCAGCGGTCGACCCGGAGGAGGCGCTGGTCGCCTCGCTCTCTTCCTGCCACATGCTGACCTTCCTCGATGTCGCCCGGCGCGCCGGCTTCGTCGTTGCCAGCTACGACGACGATGCGGTCGGCACCATGGAGAAGAACGCGGCCGGCAAGCTCTGGGTATCGCAGGTGACGCTGTCGCCGCGCATCGCCTTTGCCGGCACGGCGCCCGAGCCGGACGAGCTCGAACGGCTGCACCACACCGCCCACGACGAATGCTTCATCGCCAATTCGCTGCTGACCCGCGTCACCGTCGCAGCGGCCGGCTAGGCCCCGAGAGACCGAGGAGCCCCAAGGAGCCCCATGCGCTATCTTCCCCATACCGATGCCGACCGCGCGGCGATGCTCGCCCGCATCGGCGTCGCCTCCGTCGACGATCTCTTCGCCGATATTCCGGCCGACAAGCACCTCGATGGCCTGCTCGGTCTGCCGCCGGCCAAGAGCGAGATCGAGGTCGAGCGCATCCTCGGCAAGCTCGCCGCCAGGAACGTTGCCGCCGCCTCGGTGCCCTTCTTCGTTGGTGCCGGCGCCTATCGCCACCATGTGCCGGCAAGCGTCGATCACCTGATCCAGCGCTCCGAGTTCCTGACCAGCTACACGCCCTACCAGCCGGAGATCGCGCAGGGCACGCTGCAATATCTCTTCGAGTTCCAGACCCAGGTCGCCAATCTGCTCGGCATGGAGGTCGCCAACGCCTCCATGTATGACGGCTCGACCGCCACCGCCGAAGCGGTGCTGATGGCCCACCGCGTCACCCGGCGCTCCAAGGCCGTGGTCTCCGGCGGCTTGCATCCGCAATATCGCTCGGTCGTGCGCACCTACTCGCGCACCTCCAGCGACGCTGTCCACGAGTTGCCGCCGGACCCGGCCGGAACGGAGGCGATCCTCGATGCCATCGACGGCGAGACTTCCTGCGTCGTCGTCCAGTCGCCGTCCTTCTACGGCCAGCTCATCGACCTGAAGCCGATCGCCGAGAAGGCGCACGAGAACGGCGCGCTGCTCGTCGCCGTCTTCACCGAGGCGGTCGCCTTCGGCGCCATCGAGCCGCCGGGGCCGCAAGGCGCCGACATCGTCGTCGGCGAGGGTCAGTCGATCGGCAACCCGCTCACCTTCGGCGGGCCCTATGTCGGCCTCTTCGCCACCCGGCAGAAGTTCGTCCGCCAGATGCCCGGGCGGCTCTGCGGCGAGACAGTGGACGCCGAAGGCCGGCGCGGCTTCGTGCTCACCCTCTCCACCCGCGAGCAGCACATCCGCCGCGACAAGGCGACCTCGAATATCTGCACGAATTCAGGACTTTGCGCGCTCGCCTTCTCGATCCACATGACTCTGCTGGGCGAGACGGGCCTGAAGCGGCTCGCCGCCCTCAACCACGCCAATGCGGTCGCTCTGGCGGATTCGCTTTCGCAGGTTCCCGGCGTAAGCGTGCTCAACGACTCGTTCTTCAACGAGTTCACCGTCCGCCTGGCCAGCCCAGCGGCGCCGGTGGTCGAGGCGCTGGCAGCGAAGGGCGTGCTCGCCGGCGTGCCGGTGTCACGCCTCGAACCGGAGGCGCCCGACCTCGCCGACCTCCTGGTCGTCGCCGCCACCGAAATCAACACCGATGCCGACCGCGCGGCCTATGTCGCGGCGGTCAAGGAGGTGCTGTGATGGCGACGAAGCTGATGCTGGCATTATCCCTCCCCGGAACGGGGAGCACATCGCGTGTGGCACGGCGCGACACCTCTCCCCTTGCGGGAGAGGTCGCCCGGCAAAGCCGGGCGGGTGAGGGGTGCGGGCACGGCCATGCCATTACCCCTCACCCTGTCCCTCTCCCGCAAAGGGGAGAGGGGACGAATATGACAGAGCGCCGCGTACGTCGCGGCGCTGAAGGAGGTGCTGTGATGCTGAGCCCCTGTCATCATCTAGTCTATGCAGGGAAATTCGCGTGGAACGCATTGGAGTCGCTTGCGGTCCCGAACGAGGATCGCACGACCAGAATGATTAATGGCATTAGCAGCATCCTTCGAGTGCCACGTCAGGGAATGCCGGTTCTGATCCTGCAAATGATCGAGAAGTTCGATCAGCAATTCCTCACAGACGGCAGCGATCGATATGAACGAGAAGGTTTGGTCGCCTACAACGTTCGAAAGATGAAAAGCTGGAAGAAGAGAGAGAAGGCCATCGGCGACCTTTTATGGGTGTCGGTTGGCATAATTGAAGCTGGCGCAGTTCATTTGCGCAGTTCTGGCTGGCTGGGGGACGCGTGATGCTCAACGATCAAGGCCGCCCGACCACGCCCACCGCCAAAACTGGCACCGGCCACGAGACCTTCACCGCCAATCGCGGGCTGCAGATCGAGGAGCCGCTCATCTTCGAGATCGGCCGCAATGTGGTGACTGGTGTCGACCTTCCCGACGCGCCTTCGGCGAAAGCGCGGCTCGGAGCCCACGCGCGCAAAACGCCGATCGATCTTCCCGGCCTCTCCGAGCCGGAGACGATGCGCCACTATGTCCGCCTCTCCCAGAAGAACTATTCCATCGACGCGGGGATGTATCCGCTCGGCTCCTGCACTATGAAGCACAACCCGCGCCTCAACGAGAAGATGGCGCGGCTCGCGGGCTTCGCCGACATCCATCCCTTGCAGCCGCTCTCGACCGTGCCCGGCGCCATAGACCTCATCGCCGAGCTGTCGCACTGGCTGATGGAGATGACCGGCATGGCGGCGGTGGCGCTGAGCCCCAAGGCCGGCGCCCATGGCGAGCTCTGCGGCATGATGACCATCAAGGCGGCGCTTGCCGCCCGCGGCGAGAACCGCACCATCGTCCTGGTGCCGGAATCCGCCCACGGCACCAATCCAGCGACCGCCGCGCAGCTCGGCTACAAGGTCGTCGATGTGCCGGCGCGGGCCGACGGCACCGTCGATCCGGAGGAGGTGAAGAAGCGCCTCACCCCGGAGGTGGCGGCGATCATGCTGACCAACCCCAACACCTGCGGCCTGTTCGAGCGCGACGTCGCGGCCATTGCTGACGCCGTGCATCTCGCCGGGGCCTATTTCTATGCCGACGGCGCCAACTTCAACGCCACGGTCGGCAAGGTCCGCCCCGGCGACCTCGGCGTCGACGCCATGCACATCAACCTGCACAAGACCTTCTCGACGCCGCATGGCGGCGGCGGGCCGGGCTCCGGGCCGGTGGTGCTGTCGCCGGCGCTCGCCCCCTTCGCGCCCATGCCGTTCCTGCGCATGGAGGACGGCCGGCCGGTGCTGGTCGAAACCCGCGCCGAGACGATGGGCGACGAGCTGCCCTTCGGCCGCTTGACCGCCTTCCACGGCCAGATGGGCATGTATGTGCGCGCGCTTGCCTACATGCTGTCCCACGGCGCCGACGGCCTGCGCCAGGCGTCGGAAGACGCCGTGCTCAATGCCAACTATGTCCGCGCCGGCCTGCGCGACCTGATGAGCCAGCCCTTCGGCGATCGCATCTGCATGCATGAGGCGCTGTTCGACGACCGCTTCCTCGAGGGCACCGGCGTCACCACGCTCGATTTCGCCAAGGCGATGATCGACGAGGGTTTTCACCCGATGACCATGTATTTCCCGCTGGTTGTCCACGGCGCGCTGCTGATCGAGCCGACCGAATCGGAATCGCGCGCTTCGCTCGACCTGTTCGTGGCGACGCTGCGCGAGCTCACCATGCGCGCCAAGCGCGGCGAGGCGGAGCGCTTCCACCAGGCGCCGATATTCGCCCCGCGCCGGCGGCTGGACGAGACCCGCGCGGCGCGTTCGCCGAAGCTGAAATGGGAGAAGCCGCAGCCCTGGAGCGAGGCGGCGGAATAGGCCACATCTCGTTTCCCCGGGCGCGGCGCAGCATGAAATGACGCGCCGCAGACCCGGGACCTGTGCGCCTGTGCACCCCGGCTCTGCGCGGCGCACCGCTTTCGCGCTGCAGCGCGTCCGGGGAACGGCGGTTGAAGCCTGAAGATTGTGTGCCCTTCAGTGCCCTTCGCCGACGAGGTCGCGGCGGGCGCGGTCGAGTTCTTCGGAATAGCGGCGGAGCGCGTGCGCTTCGGTCAACAGACCGATCACGCGCCGGCTGCCCGGCTCGATCACCGCCAGCGCCTCGCTTTCGGCCGTGTCGAACATCCTCATCGCGTCCTTGACGTTGAACTGCGGCTCGAGCGTGTCCCGCTGGTAGTGCAGGAACTCGCCGATGGTGCGCGAATCGCCGTCGCCGTTGATTTCGGCGGCATGGATCTCCGGCACCAGCGCGATGCCGAGATAGCGCTCGGCGCCGTCGACCACGACCACGCGCTGCGTCGAACCCAACGGGAAGTCGCGGCGGAAGGCTGAGAGCCGCATGTCGCCGAGCACGCTACGCACGTCGCGGCGCATCAGGCTGCCGACGCTGAGCGCCCGGATGCGCCCGACGTCATGGGCGCTGCGGATGGTCTCGCCGCGCAGATGCAGCCGCCACGTCGCGAAGGAATAGCCGAACAACTCGCGCACGGTGATCGTCGAGACGATCGCCGCCGCCAGCACCGCGAGCGTGATCGGCACGTCGCCGGTGGTCTCCAGCGCCAGGAACGACATGGTCAGCGGCCCGCCGACGATCGCCACCGCGGTTGCGCTCATGCCGACGATGGTCGCCACCAGCGGGTCGGGCGCCAGCGCCGGCAGAACGGTGGCGATGACCGTGGCGAACAGCTTGCCGGCCAGCGAACCGATGAACAGAGAGGCGAAGAACAGGCCGCCGCGGAAGCCGGAGCCCAGCGACACGGCCGAGGCGCTGACCTTGAGGACCAGCAGCAGGGCCAGCGGTGCGATCGCCGGCAGCGTCGAATCGAGCTGCAGCTTGAGGGCGCCATGGCCGGAAGACAGGACGTGCGGACTGATCAGCGCCAGGCCGCCGACGATCATGCCACCGAGGATCGGATGGACGGCGCGCGGAATGCGCGAATTGCGGAAGCCCTGTTCCGCCAGGGAGACGCCGCGCATGACCGCGATGCCGATGCCGGCGCAGATGAGCGCCAGCAGCAGCATGCTGGGCAGGTCCGAGCTATCGAAGGCCGAGAGCGGCCCGACCGTGATCGAATAGGCTCCGTGGCCCAGCACGTGGCTGACCAGGACGCCGACGATGCAGGCGGTCAGCACTGGCGCCAGCGCCGAAGCGGTGTAGCTGCCGATGATCAGCTCGAAGCCATAGAAGGCGCCGGTGAGCGGAGCGTTGAAGGCGGCGGCAATGGCGCTCGCGGCACCGCAGCCGACCAGCATGCGCAGGTCGGCGCGGCGCAGGCGGAAGTTGATGCCCAGCCGCGAGGCCATGCCCGCGACCAGTTGCGAATACCCCGCTTCCAGCCCGACCGAGGCGCCGAAGCCGTTGGAGACGATCGTCTGCAACGCCACGATGAAGCTGTCGCGCAGCGACATATGGCCGCCATGGAGGGCATTGGCCTCGATCGGGTCGACCGGCCGCTTGAGCTTGGCGCGGGCCAGCGCCACGCCGCCGGCGACCATGATCAGTCCGCCGACAACCGGGATGAGGAAGCCGGTGGAGGTCGGCAGGACGTCGATGGCGCTCAGGCGATCACCCGGCCCGATGCCGAAGAGCATGTGATGCAGGATGCCGACGCTGATGTTCATGATGGCGACGACGCCGCCGGCAATCAGCCCGATGATTGCCGCCAGGACCACCAGCCACAGCTCGCTGCCGCGCACCAGCGCGCGCAACCGGTCGGGCACCGCCAGCCGGAGCCGCGGCAGAAGCCGCGTCGGTTCGTTGGCGGAGATGCGGTCAATTGACATGGCGGACGGTGGTGCGGCAGGCGCCGCAAGGGCGGCTCAGGGTAGGGACTGACGGGGAAGGCGGACTTGATCGGCGCGGGACCATGCCCCGCCCAATACGGCAGGAACATGAAAGGAATTCTTGTCCGCGACAGGTTTTGTGGCCTGCGCCAACTTGCCGCAGTGCGATAGGGTTAACCCGGCATTCCTTCCCAGGCGAGCAGGGCCTCGGCGGTCGCCGGGAAGTTGGCGAGCCGGTTGATCACCGTCTCGGCGCCGGCGTCGGTCAGGAGGTCGGCATGGCCGGGCCAGGTGTGCGCACCGCCGGTGAAGCCGATCACCCGCGCCCCGGCGGCCTTGGCCGCCGCGATCCCGAAAACCGAATCCTCCAGCACCACGGCGTCGCGCGGGTCGACGCCGGCCTCGGCGATGGCGTAGCGATAGACGTTGGGGTCGGGCTTCGCCCGGTGGTCGCCGACCTCGACGGCCGAATAAATGCGCGGCGCGAAGCGGTCCCACAGCTCGGTCCGCTGCATCGAGATTTTCAGCCGCGGGGTCGAGGAATTGGAGCAGACGCAGCGCTTCCGGCCCTCCAGCCGGTCGAGCATCTCGTGCACGCCGGGGACCGGCTTGAGCTCGGCCGCGAGCCGGAGATCGATCTCCGCCTGGGTGCGCTGGTGGAAATCGTCCGGCATCTTGCGGCCGGTCTCCGCCTCGACGATGTCTGCCATCGCCCGGCCAGTGAGGCCGGCGAAGCGGCGGACGATCTCCTGCGGCGCGATCTCGTAGCCGAGATCGGCGAGGAACTTCGAATTCGACGTTGGCGGCGATGATCTCGGAATCGACGAGCACGCCGTCGCAATCGAAGACATAGAGCATTCGTGTTCCAATCTCTGAGCCGGGGAGGGGAGGAATTCGGCTCGCCTTGATGTAGCGCCTGAGGCCGCGACACGAAAGGGGCCCTGGCGGCATGGCAGTCGCGCGCCGGTACGTTGCCTCGTTCACCGCCGCTTAACCATGTCGCCTAACCCGGGATTAACCGTAGTCCGAGCAAGATTCCCGCGAGTTCCGCCGCGCGGGGGACGCGCGGCTCGTTTCCGAGTTGTGTCGGGGTGGTCATGGGTGCGTTGCAAGCCGTCGCCGGGGAAACCCCCTGGCTCGATACGATTCTCAAGGGGGACTGCATCACCGAGCTGGAGAAGCTGCCCGCCGCCTCGGTGGACCTGATCTTCGCCGACCCGCCCTACAACCTGCAGCTCGAGGGCCGCCTGACCCGGCCGGACCAGTCCGAGGTCAACGCCGTCGACGACGACTGGGACAAGTTCGCAAGCTTCGCCGCCTATGACGATTTCACCCGCGCCTGGCTCTACGCCTGCCGCCGGGTGCTCAAGCCGAACGGCGCGCTTTGGGTGATCGGCTCCTACCACAACATCTTCCGTGTTGGCGCCATCCTTCAGGATCTCGGCTTCTGGATCCTCAACGACATCGTCTGGCGCAAGACCAACCCGATGCCGAATTTCCGCGGCCGGCGCTTCACCAATGCGCACGAGACGCTGATCTGGGCGAGCCGCGACGCCAATGCCAAGGGCTATACCTTCAACTATCACGCGCTGAAGGAGGCCAACGACGGCACCCAGATGCGCTCCGACTGGCTCTTTCCCATCTGCACCGGGTCCGAACGGCTGAAGGACGGCGAGGGCCACAAGACCCATCCCACCCAGAAGCCGGAAGCGCTGCTCCATCGCATCCTGCTTGCCGCCTCCCAGCCCGGGGACGTGGTGCTCGACCCGTTCTTCGGCACCGGCACCACCGGCGCGGTCGCCAAGCGGCTTGGCCGGCACTTCGTCGGCATCGAGCGCGAGGACGATTACATCGCCGCGGCGCACGCGCGCATCGACGCCGTCGAACCGGCCCCGGCGACGGCGATCGCCGTCAGCAGCGGCAGGCGCGGCGAGCCGCGGGTTCCCTTCGGCTCGCTGGTCGAGGCCGGCCTGATCGCGCCCGGCGCCATCCTCACCGACGCGCGCTCCAAGCACGTCGCCGAAGTGCGCGCCGACGGTAGCGTGCGCGCGGGATCGCACACCGGCTCCATCCATCGCGTCGGTGCGCTGGTCCAGGGGCTCGAAGCCTGCAACGGGTGGACCTTCTGGCACACGATCGTCGATGGCGCCCGCGCCCCCATCGACGAACTGAGGTCGGTGGCGCGGCGCGTGCTGCACAGCGCCGGGACGTGAGCCGGGGCCGGCCGCGCGCCTCTTGACCTGAGCCGGCCTGCCGTTGTCATCGTCGTGTCTTCGACATCGACGACAAGTGACGCCCATGGGCACGCATGCATTCGCCGCCCCCGGCCGCTTCTGGCGGGGCAACATCCATACCCATTCGACGCTGTCCGACGGTGCGCTGGCGCCGGAGGTGGTCTGTCGGCTCTACCGCGACGCCGGCTACGATTTCCTCTGCCTGTCCGATCACTTCGTGCCGGCCTACGGGTTCCCGATCGCCGATACGCGGCCGTTCCGTACCAACAGCTTCACCACCATCCTCGGCGCCGAGATCCATGCGCCGGCCAACAGCCATGGCGAGATCTGGCACGTGCTGGCCGCCGGCCTGCCGGAAGATTTCGAGCGCACCGGGGAGAAGGAGACCGGCGTCGAACTGGCGGCACGGGCCATGGCCGCTGGTGCCTTCGTCGGCATCGCCCATCCGCAATGGTCGGGGCTGACGGCCGAGGACGGCCGCGCCATGGCCGCTCACGCCCATGCGGTCGAGATTTACAACCACGGCTGCGCCGTGGAGACCGCCCGGCCCGACGGCACCTATCTGCTCGACCTGCTCGTCAACGAGGGCCATCGCCTGACCGCCTATGCCGCCGACGATGCTCACTTCAAGGTCGATGACGGCTTCGGCGGCTGGATGATGGTGAAGGCGGAAGCCAACGAGCCGGAGGCGCTCACTGCCGCCATGAAGGCCGGCGACTTCTATGCGAGCCAGGGCCCGCTCATCCATGCCTTCGCCGTCGAAGGCGGCGAGGCCCATGTCGAATGCTCGCCGGCGGTGAACGTCGCGGTCGTCGGGCGCGGCAGCCGGGCCGTCAACATCGCCGGCCGGCAGTTGACCCGAGCGAGCCTGCCGCTGGAACGCTTCGCCGGCGACTGGTTCCGCCTGGTGGTCACCGACGCCGCCGGCCGCGTGGCGTGGTCCAACCCGGTCTGGCTTAGCTGAGCCGCACCACCGGAAGACCGATCTCGGTCCTCAGATCCGCCTCCGGCGTGCCCGGACCGTTGAGATAGATTTCCAGCGAGCAGAGGGGCACATGGACCACGTCATCACGCTGGCCCATTTCCGAGCCGAGCTTCATGAAGCTGTCGGCGATTGACCCGTAGCCGCCCCGATGGGTCGTCATGAACCATGTCATGGCGGGCAGTGCGGCAATGTGGATGTCACTCGGGACTTCGACCCTGCGGTCGATCGTCACCGCCGCGTCGTAGCGCAGCTTCCCGGCCGGCACCGCAAACGGCTTGTCCCAGGCGAGGCCGATCACCTTGGTCTGCGGCCGTATCAGACCGCTCTTCCTGGCCCAGCCAACGATGCGCTCGAAGGCCGTGCTGACGCTTGTATAAGGACCGATGTGGCGCACGGCCGCATAGATCAGCGCCGGCATGTTCCTGAATTCGCCCATGACATGTCTGCCCAGCACGAACCAGGCTGCCACCCTACATCCGCGCCGGTCGCCGGGGAAGCGGCGGGCTACCGGTCCAGCACGATGCCGTGGCGGGCGAGATCGGCGCGCATCCGCTCGGCACCGACGAACTGCTCGGCGTTCCAGCCGGCCGCCCGCGCGCCTTCGACGTTGGCGGCGTTGTCGTCGAAGAAGAGGGTCGCCCCAGGATCGAGATCGAAGCTCTTCTCGTGGTGCCGGTAGATGGCAAGCTCCGGCTTCATCAGGCCGATGTCGGCCGAGACCGTGATGCCGCGGAACTGGTTGAGGAAGGGAAACTTGACCTTGGCCTCGTCGAAGGTGTCGGCGGCGAAATTGGTGAGCGCGGTCACGTCGCGGCCTTGCGCCAGCAGCGCATCGCGGATCGCCAGCGTGTCGGGATAGGCGCGCGGCACCATCTCGGCCCAGTGCTGGCGGAAGGCGCGGATCAGCCCCTCGTGCTCGGGATGCTTGGCGATGAGCAGGTCTTCCGCCTCGCGCCAGGTGCGGCCTCGGTCCTGCTCGATGTTCCATTCGTGGGTGCAGATGTGGGTGAGGAAATGGCGCCGCGCCTCCGCGTCGGGAATGAGCCGCCGGTAGGGGATTTCCGGGTCCCACTCGATGAGCACCATGCCGATGTCGAAGACGATATGCCGAATGTCCGTCACGCCGTCCGTTCCCTGCTCTTCCGTCGTGTCGCTCCCGGCAGCGCCGCTTCGATGACCTTCTTCATCACGCTCGGCAGCGCCTCGCCGGCGAGCGTCTCCGCCGGCGCCCACCAGCAGCCCGGCGGCGCTTGTTCCATCGCGCCGGCCCGGGCGCAATACACGTTCAGTTCCAGCCTGAAATGCGTGAAAACGTGCACCACGGTGCCGGTCACCGGCCGCCAGTCCGCCTGAATCGGCATGTGAGCCCCAGGGTCCAAGTCGCGGGGCTGATTCACCCAATCGCCTCCGGGGACTTCCGCCATGCCGCCTAACAATCCCTTGTCAGGCCGCCGTCTCAGCAGCACGGCGCCGTCCTCGCGGATTGCCACGAAAGCGAGGCCGTGGCGGGGCGGGCGAACGGCTTTCTCGGCCTTCACCGGATAGGCTTCCTCGTCGCCGCGGGCATGAGCGACGCAATCCGCAGAGAGCGGGCAGAGCGCGCAGGCGGGCTTCTTCGGCGTGCACAGCGCGGCACCGAGATCCATCATCGCCTGAGCATAGTCGCCGGCGCGTTCTCGCGGCGTCATCTCCTGCTGGCGGGCGCGGATGTCCTTCTTGGCGGCCGGCAGCGGCGTGTCGATGGCGAACAGTCGCGCGATCACCCGCTCGATGTTGCCGTCGACCACCGCTATCCGTTCGTCGAAGGCGATCGCCGCGATCGCCGCCGCGGTGTAGTCGCCGATGCCGGGCAGCGCCTTCAATCCGGCCGCCGTCTCGGGGAAGCGGCCGCCGTGGTCGCGCGCGACGGTTTGTGCGCAGACGTGGAGATTGCGGGCGCGGGCGTAATAGCCGAGGCCCGCCCAGGCCTTCATCACCTCCTCGCGCGGCGCGGCGGCGAGCGCCGCCACGTCCCCCCAGCGCGCGATGAAGGTATCGAAATAGGGTTTCACCGCCGCGACCGTGGTCTGCTGCAGCATAATCTCCGACAGCCACACGCGGTACGGGTCGGGTGTCACCCCGCGTGCTCGCTCCCTCGGTCCGACGCGCCAGGGGAGCTTGCGCGCATGGCGATCGTACCAGGCTAGCAACATGGCGGCCGTCGTCATGGCGCACCCGCGAGCGGAAAGGTCAGCCGCCGGTCAATCCCGATGGCCGCCAGAAAATCCTCGTCGTGGCTGGCGACCAGCAGGGCGCCGTCGAAGTCGGCAAGCGCCGCCTCGATGGCCGCGATCGAAATCGAGATCGAGATGGTTGGTCGGTTCGTCGAGCATGAGAAGCTCGGGAGGGTGGCTGCCGCCGAGCGTGCAGGCAAGCCCGGCGCGGAGCATTTCCCCACCTGACAGCGCGTCGATCGGCTTGAGCGCGTCGACGTTGCGGAAGAGGAAGCGGGCAAGCGCCGCATGCGCCTGGTTCTGCGTCGCCGCCGGGTCGAGCCGGCGGAAGTTGTCGAGGATGGTGCCCGCCGGATCAAGCAGCGCGACGCTCTGGTCGAGCACGACCGAGGCGGCCGGCCGCAGCACCCGGCCGGCGATGGGCTCTGCCGCGCCGCTGGCGAGCCTCAGGAAGGTGGACTTGCCGGTGCCGTTCGGCCCGGTCAGCGCCACCCGTTCCGGGCCGGCCATGACGAAATCGACGCCGCGGAAGAGCGGTGCGCTGCCGCGATGAGCGAAGCCGACCCGCTCGAAGGCGAGCACGGTGCGCCCCGCCGGCAGGCCGGTTGAGGGCAGCCGCACCGACAGGCGGCGGATGCGCTCGACCGCGGCCTCGGCCTCCGACAGCGCCCCGGCCGCCGTGGCACGCTGCCGCTCGGCCAGCGCGCTGGCGCCGCCAGCGGTCTTCTGGCTGCGCTCCCGCTCGGCGTCGAGCAGCATCTTGGGAGCGTCGCCCTTGGCGCGGCTGCGCTTGCCCGCCGCCTCGCTCCGCGCCTTCTTCTCCCGCGCCGCCTGGATGCGCCGCTCGACCGCCACGACCCCGCGCCTGGCCACGGTGAGGTCGCGTTCCGCCGCCGCCCGCTCTTCGGCCTTGCGCGCGGCATAAAGATCGTAGCCGCCGCCATAGACGCGGGCGCCGAGGTCGGAGAGCTCGACGATGCGGTCGAGCGGGCGGAGCAGGGCGCGGTCGTGGCTGACCACCACGGCGCCCTTCTTCCAACGGCCAAGCAGGCCGGCGATTGCCGCGCGCCCGTCAGCGTCGAGATTGTTGGTCGGCTCGTCGAGCAGGATCAGGTCCGGCTCGGCGATGATCAGCGCAGCAAGGGCGGCGCGCGTGCGCTCGCCGCCGGAGAGCGTTGCCAGCGGCCGGTCGCTTGCCACGCCGGCGAGGCCGACCTCGGTGAGCGCGGCTTCGAGCCGCACCTCGAGCGTCCAGTCGGCTTCCGCCGCGTCGGCAACCGAGCCCTTGCCGGCTGCGAGACGGCGCAGACGGGCGAGGCCTGCGCGGATGCCGATGAGGTCGGCGAGCGTGTCGCCTGCGGCGGGCTGGACGGTCTGGCGCAGCAGCGCGACGGACCCCGCCCGTTCGACCGAACCGGCGGCGGGTTCCGCCGTGCCGGCGATCACGCGAAGCAGCGTCGACTTGCCGATGCCGTTGCGGCCGACGAGGCCGCTGCGGTCGGCGCCGAAGACGAGATCGAGGTTTTCGAGAAGTGGTTGGCCGTCAGGCGTTGCCAGGGCGACGCCGTGAAGTGCGACAATGGGTGAGGGCATGGAGAGAAACCGGGACGAACGAAGGGACACGGGCGAGAAAGTTCGTCGCGGTCTGCTTCATCGGTCTCTCCTGTCGCGCTTGCTTTGCCGTGCACATGGCGCAGGCGCGCTGCAAATGCAAGGGCCACATGCTCCGTTCATACTCCGCAGAGGCCTGATGGAGCGCGAGCGAAATCCGGGGCGAGAAAGCCCCCGCCTTGAGCTCCGCTCCATGCGGGACACGGGCTTCCGTTCTTCGTCATCCTCCGCGAAAGCGGAGGATCGGCTTCGGCAGGCGGGGTGCTGCGATTTGCGGAGGGCGATCCCCGGTCTCGGCTTCGCCGCGCCGGGGGATGACGGAGGAGAATGAGTGGCCGCGCCGGTCGATGACCGGTCCCACGCAACCGGCTCGACATCGGCAATTGGCGCTGGCAACATGGCGATCCTGCGCGTGGGGCCGTAGCTATTGGTTTGGCTGTGGACGACTTGGCGGCTGTCGGCCTGCTGTGACGTCCCCGAAGCCGAGGACCGTGCCCATGATTGCGTTTCGCGAATTCTTGCTGGCGGGGCTCCTGGTCCTGGCTTTCGCCGCTCCATCACGGGCGGAAAATCAGTCCTTTTGCTCCGACGATCCTCGATATCTGGAGCCGCAAGACGAGAACCTGGTCTTCTATCTCCAGCTTTCGGACAAGATCGACACGGTCGTCTATGCCGTGAACCGGAAAGCGGACGGCACGATCGACGCCGGCGACCCGGTCCACGTCTACTGGCGCATGGGTGGCGGCGGCGGCGGAAAGCGCGCGCTGTCGTTCATGCAGCGCAGTCTCGCCTTCGGCGTGCAGCTCGCCCCCGCCAAGGATTATCCCGGCGACTACGTCGCCCGGCTCAACGCCTATCCGAACATCCCGGTTCTGGTTCACCAGACCGCGGACGGCGCGGTCCAGGCCCTGATGACGATCGCCGGCAAGCCGGCGCGACTGATCTGCGTCTATGTCGAGCGGCGCATGCAGCTCGGCTTCGTTCCGCAGGTCCTCTACATCGACTTCTTCGGTCGCACGCTCGATGGCGGCGACAAGATCGTCGGACGCCTGACGCCGTAGGCCGGGCCTATCCCGCCTCGCGGTAGCTTTCCGCCGTCTCCAGGTCGACGGAGACGAGCTGCGAGACGCCGCGCTCGGCCATGGTGACGCCGAACAGCCGGTTCATGCGCGCCATGGTGATCGGATTGTGGGTGACGGTGATGAAGCGCGTGTCGGTCGAGCGCGCCATCTCTTCCAGCAGGTTGCAGAAGCGCACGACGTTGGCGTCGTCGAGCGGCGCGTCCACCTCGTCGAGCACGCAGATCGGCGCCGGGTTGGTGAGGAAGACGGCGAAGATCAGCGACAGCGCGGTGAGCGCCTGCTCGCCGCCGGAGAGCAGCGTCATGATCTGCGGCTTCTTGCCCGGCGGCCGCGCGACGATCTCGAGGCCCGCCTCCAACGGATCGTCCGAATCGGTGAGCTGAAGCTCGGCCGTGCCGCCGCCGAAGAGGTGGGTGAACAGGCGCTGGAAGTGGGCATTCACCGTGTCGAAGGCGACCATCAGCCGCTCGCGCCCCTCGCGGTTGAGGCTGGAGATACCCTGGCGCAGGCGGTGGATCGCGGCGATCAGGTCGTCGCGTTCGCCGGTCAGCGCATCGCGCCGCTCGGTGAGCTCCGCCGCCTCCGCCTCGGCCCTGAGGTTCACCGCGCCCAGCCGCTCGCGTTCGGCGCGGTAGCGCTCCAGCCGCGCCTCTATGTCGGCAAGTTCGGGGAGCGGCGCCTCCGGCTTGAGGCCGGTCTCGGCGAAGACCTCTGCCGGTGCGCAGTTGAGCGCCTCGGAAATGCGTTCGGCGATTTCGACGACGCGCTCGCGGGCCGCGACCACGCGCTCCTCGGCGCGGCCGCGTTGCTCGCGCGCCTCCGACAGGGCTTCCAGCGTCTTGCGCGCGACGCCGTCAGCTTCCGCCACCACCGCCTCACCGGCGGCGAGCGCGTCGGAGGCCTCGGCGCGGGCCTTCTCGGCGGCCGAGGCCTCCGACAGGAGGGCCTTGCGCTTCTCCTCGATGCGCGCCGGCTCGGCGGCGAGCGTCTCCTTCTCCGATTCGGTTTCGCTGCGGCGCTGGGTGAGGGTGGCGATCTGGTTCTGGGCGTTGGCCGCCCGCTCGTTCCAGTTCTGCCGCTCGACCGCGATCGCCGCCAGACGGCCTGAGCGCATGTCGGCCTCGCGCGTCAGCGTCTCGACCGCGGCGCGCGCTTCGGCAAGCACCGTGCGGTCTTCGTTGACGCGCTGGCGCTCGCTGGCGAGCGCCGCGGCCAGTACTTCCGGATCGGCGGCGCCGGCGAGGTCGGCTTGCGCCTCGGCCCCGGCGGCCTCGGTTTCGGCGAGGCTTGCGGTCAGCCGGGCGAGCGCCTCGTCGAGGCCGCTGCGCTTGGCGGCGATGCGGCTTTCCTCGCGCTCGGCCTCGGCCAGCGCCCGGCGGGTGCCATCGAGCGCCGCGCGGGCGCCGCGGGAGGCTTCGCGCGCCTGCCGCTCGGCCTCGGCAGCCCCGCGCAACGCGCTCTCGGCCTCATCCAGCGCCTGCCGCCCGGCTTCGACGGTTTGCCGGGCGGGCACCGTCTCGGCCTCCAGTTCGGCCAGGCGGTTGCGGCTGGCCAGGCGCTGGGCGGCGGCGCGCGGCGCATCGGCGGCGGCGACATAGCCGTCCCAGCGCCACAGGTCGCCTTCCCGGCTGACCAGACGCTGGCCGGGCCTGAGCTCGGATTGCAGGCGGGCGCCGTCGGCACGGTCGACGAGGCCGGTGAGCGCCAGCCGGCGCTGAAGCACCGCCGGCGCGCGCACATGGGCAGCGAGCGATTCGATGCCCCCCGGCAGGGCGCCATCGTCGGCGGTGGCGTCGATCTGGCGCCAGCGGGCGGGCGCATCCTCGTCGGTGGCGGCGTCGAGATCGTCGCCGAAGGCGGCGCCCAGCGCCGCCTCGTAGCCGCCATCGACGGTAACCGCATCGATCACCGGCGTGCGGCCGTCCGGCGCGTTCGCGGCGAGGATCGCGGACAGCGTCGCCGCCTCGGTCTCCAGCTTGGCGAGCGCGTGTTCGGCGGCGGTGAGCTGCTCGCGCGCATGGCTGCGCGCCTCGCGCGCGGCGCCGACACGCTCATCGGCGACGGTGGTGGCCGCCTCGGCGTCGCGGGCACCGGCCTCGGCCTCTTCCACCGCCTGCCGCCGCTCGGCAACCGCTGCGCTCGCCGTGCCGGCGCCGTCGAGCGCGGCGATCTCCGCGCGCACCGTTTCGATCTCGGCCCTGAGTTTCGAGGCGCGTTCGCTCGCCTCGCGCACCGCGCGCTCGGACTGGCCGCGCCGCGCGGCGACATCGGCATGCTGTCCGGTCAGCTCGGTGAGCCGCTTCTCGCTTTCACCCACCGCGGTCTCGGCGGCGCGGCGGCGGCTGGCGGCGGTCGCCTGGCGCTCGCTCATCGCGGCGTTGGCCGCCTCGAGGTCGCGCTCCTCCTCGTCGAGGCGAGCGATGATGGCGCTGTTGTCAGCGACCATGCGCTCCTCGCGCCCGATGTCGTCGGCAAGCTGGGCAAGGCGCCCGTCGAGCTCGGCAAGCCGCGCCCTGATGCGCCCTTCCTCGGCATTGAGCGCTTCGGCCGCCAGCGTGATGCGCTGGGCGGCGGCGGCGGCGCGGGCCGATGCGTCGCGGAGCTCCGGCAGGCGCGCCGCGGCGACCGCCTGAACGGTGGCGGCCTCCGCCTGCTGGCTGGCGCGCTCGTTGGCCTCGGCGGTCGCTGCGGCGAGCGCCGTCTCGGCCTCATCCAATGCCTCGCCGGCGGCGACCGCGCGCAGATGCAGCACGGTCGCCTCCGCCCGGCGGATCTCGCCGGACAGGTTGCGGTAGCGCACCGCCTGGCGCGCCTGACGCTTGAGGCCGTCGAGTTGCTGCTCGATCTCGCCGATGACGTCGTCGAGGCGGGAGAGGTTCTGTTCGGCGCCCTTGAGGCGCAGCTCCGCCTCGTGGCGGCGGTTGTGCAGGCCGGCGATGCCGGCGGCTTCCTCGAGCAGCGCGCGGCGGTCGACCGGCTTGGCGGCGATCAGCTCGCCGATCTTGCCCTGGCCGACGATCGCCGGCGAATGGGCGCCGGTGGAGGCGTCGGCGAAGAGGAGCTGCACGTCGCGGGCGCGCACGTCGCGGCCATTGATGCGGTAGATCGAGCCGGCCTCGCGCTCGATGCGGCGGGTGACTTCGAGCACGTCGGCATCGTTGAGCGCGGCGGGGGCGACGTGGTCGGCATTGTCGACCGCCAGCGAAACCTCGGCAGTGTTGCGCGCCGGGCGATTGCCGCTGCCCTGGAAGATAACGTCGTCCATGCCGGAGGCGCGCATCGCCTTGTACGAGCTTTCGCCCATCACCCAGCGCAGCGCTTCGACCAGATTGGACTTGCCGCAGCCGTTCGGCCCGACAACGCCGGTCAGTCCCGGCTCAATCGGGAATTCGGTCGGTTCGACGAACGACTTGAACCCGAGGACACGCAGCCGCGTGAACTTCAAATGCCAGCTCCCCTTTTCGGGCGGCGCCCCCGGAAGCGCCGCCCCAAGGGACGTCTCCGGACTAGCCGCCGAGAGTCTTGTCGAGCTCGTCCATGGTGAACTCGCCCGGGTGTTCCTTGCCATCGACAAAGAAGGTCGGCGTCGCGTCGACCCCGAACTGCTTGTAGGCCCGATCCTTCACCCAGTTCACTCCGTCCAGTATCTTCTGATTCGTCAAGCAGGCGTTGAAGTCAGCCTCGCTGATTCCGGCCTGTTTCACCAGATTGATGAGCGCCGTCTTGGGATCCTGCACGAAGGCCCACTCGTCCTGGTGGTCGAACAGGAGGTCGATCATCGGGAAGAAGGCGTCCTTGGGGGCGCAGCGCGCCAGCATGGCCGCCGAGGTGGCCAGCGGGTCGAGCGGGTACTCGCGGAAGATGAAATAGACCTTGCCGGAGTCGATGTATTTCTTCTTGAAGTCGCGATAGACGGTGTTGTGGAAGTTGGCGCAGTGCGAGCAGGTCATCGAGGCATATTCGATGATGGTGTTGGGCGCCTTGGGATCGCCTTCGCTCATGTCGCCGAGCGGCCCGGCGACCATCAGTTCCGTCGGGCTCGGTTGGGCCGGGGCGTTGGCGGTGCTGCCCGTGTCGGCGGCGGTGGTGGCGGCGCCGAGATCGACGTTCTGCTGGCCGCCACGGGTGACGAAGAAGATGGCGCCTGCGGCGATGACCACGACGGCCGCCACCAGGACCAGGATTTGCCGGGAATTCCACTTCACGTGTCTATACCTCGGGAAACGGGAGAGGGGACGTAAGCCGCTGTTTCTGGCGGCCAATTCGGGCGACTTAATACGGCCTTTGCGGCCCCAGTCCAATCACGCTTGCTTGTGGCCTTTGAACACGCCGCGGCCGAGCCTGTCGAGGGCTTCGCGCAGCGAGCGGTCCTCGACCCTGCCGGTGGCGGCCTGGAGCCGGGCCTCGTCGGCGGGGGAAAGCGGCCGGTCTTCCGCCGGCGCCGGCTTGGCGCTGCGGCCGAGCGGCGCCTGGACGATGCGCACCTGGCCCACGGCGGCATAGCCGAAGAAGGCGTTCACCCGCTCGACGACCTGGTCGAGCTGGTGCTGGACGACCACCGCCCGCGGGCCGTCGACCTTGAGGGTGAGCACCCCGGGACGGTTGCTGTTGGCCTCGCCGCGCGGCCACACGATTTTCTCTGGCCGCGTGCATTGGGCGAGCTCGGCGCCGACGACTTCCGCCCAGGCGGCGATCATGTCGGCGGTGGCGAAGCCGCGTTTGCGGGCGACCGGATTGATCACCCGCCCGACGAGCGCTGAGATCGGCATCGCGCCGCGGCTGCGGCGCTTGGCGTCGGAATCGGCCATGGCATCCTTTTTCGCACGCCGCGGGCGGCAGGGCAAAGCCCGTCGCGGGCCGCGCGACAGGCGCCGGAGCGGGCAGAAAAAGCATGGTGTTCCAATGGGATAAGCGGTGTTGGCCTTTCCTTGACACGCTTACGGGCGCTAACTATTGTGCGCGCGGTTTTCGGGGCGCCTGCTTGTTTTCGTAAAGCGCGAGGGAGCGGCGGATGGACGACGGGGACGGCAAGCCGGACCTGTCGGCTGACCGGGAATCGGAGCTGTCCAGGCGCCTGCGCGATCTCGATCGGCGGCTGGACGCGCGACGTGCGACGGAGAAGAAGCCGTCGTCCGTCGACGATGGGCCGGAGAAGAAGACGGGCTATGCCCAGGCGCTTCGGCTCGGCGCCGACTTCGTGGCGGGGATCATCCTCGGCGCGGCACTGGGTTGGGGGGTCGATCGGCTGTTCGGCACCGCTCCCTGGGGACTGACGGTGTTCTTGCTTTTGGGCTTCGCCGCCGGAATCCTGACCGTAATGCGGTCTGCCGGTGTGGTGAAGCCGGGGCCCGCCGGGCCGGACGACCTGTACGGCGGCAAGGGGTGACGAGGGACTGACTTGTACGATCCGATCCACCAGTTTCGCATCGAGAGCCTGATCCCCATTCAGGTCGGCGGCCTCAATCTCTCCTTCACCAATTCCGCCCTGTACATGGCGATGACCGTGGTCGCCGCCTCGGCCTTCCTGATCCTGTCGACGCGCGGGCGCGGTCTGGTGCCGTCGCGCTGGCAGTCGGCGGCCGAGATGACCTACGAGTTCATGGCGCAGACGCTGCGCGAATCGGCCGGCAGCGAGGGGATGAAGTTCTTCCCCTTCGTCTTCACCGTCTTCATGTTCGTGCTGATCGGCAACCTGTGGGGCATGTTCCCCTATTTCTTCACGATCACCGCGCAGATCGTGGTCACCGCGGCGCTGTCGATCGTCGTCATCACCATGGTGGTGGTGGTCGGCTTCATGCGGCACAAGCTGCATTTCCTCAAGCTGTTCGTGCCGAGCGGCGTTCCTGCGGCGATCCTGCCTTTCATCGTCGTCATCGAGTTCCTGTCGTTCCTGTCGCGGCCGCTCAGCCTGTCGATCCGCCTGTTCGCCAACATGCTGGCCGGCCACATCACGCTTAAGGTGTTCGCCGGCTTCGTCACCGCGCTCGGCTCGATCGGCGTTCTCGGCTGGTTCGGCGCCCTGTTTCCGCTGCTCGCCACGGTCGCGCTGACCGCGCTCGAGCTGCTGGTGGCGGCGCTGCAGGCCTACGTCTTCGCCATCCTCACCTGCATCTACCTCAACGACGCGCTTCATCCGGGCCACTAGGCCGGCAACCCTTCACTCGTTCCTCGCTCAAACAGGAGACTAAACGAATGGATCCAACAGCCACCGTCGCGGCAGCGAAGGCAATCGGCGCCGGTATCGCCTGCATCGGCATGGGCTGCGCCGGCATCGGCCTCGGCCACATCTTCGGCAACTACCTGGCCGGTGCCATCCGCAATCCGGCGGCCGCCGACGGCCAGTTTGGCCGCCTGATCTTCGGCTTCGCCATCACCGAGGCGCTCGGCATCTTCTCGCTGCTGATCGCCCTCATCCTGCTGTTCACCTGATCCGACGGCAGACAGAAGAGGTTGGGAATAGGCAATGGCCGCTCATGAGCTGCCGATGACGTTGGCTGAGGCGACCCAGCCGGCGCCGGCGACAACCTCGGGCACGGAGGCGCCGCCGCCGGCCCACAAGGAGCCGTTCCCGCCGTTCGATTCGAGCTGGTTCGCCTCGCAGCTCCTGTGGCTGGCGATCACCTTCATCGCCCTCTACTACATCATGGCCAAGGTGGTGGTGCCGCGCATCGGCGGCATCCTCGAGGTGCGCCGCGACCGCATCGCCAGCGACCTCGACATGGCCGAGCGGCTGAAGCAGGAATCGGAGGAAGCCGAGGCGGCCTACGACAAGGCGCTGGCCAACGCCCGCGCCAAGGCCTTCAGCATCGCCGAGACCGCCCGCGAGGAGGCCAAGGCCGCCTCCGACGCGCAGCGCAGCGAGGCCGAGGCGGCGCTCAACCGGCAGCTCGCCACGGCCGAGAAGCGCATCGCCGAGATCAAGACGAAGGCGTTGTCCGACGTCGGCGCC
Source organism: uncultured Alphaproteobacteria bacterium (assembly GCA_963782045.1). Taxonomy (GTDB): domain Bacteria; phylum Pseudomonadota; class Alphaproteobacteria; order Rhizobiales; family Kaistiaceae; genus CAVSRC01. The sequence goes on along the minus strand of CAWAIR010000037.1, from coordinate 960,651 downwards.
ATCGCCGGCGAGGCGACCGAGGCCATCATCGGCGCGCTGATCGGCGGCGCGGTCGGCCGTGACGAGGTCGACGCGGCCGTCTCCGAATCGATGGCCAAGTAGGGGGGCCGCGCATGTTCGATTCGCCGTTCGTGTGGGGTGATGCGCCATTCTGGGCGCTGTTCTCGCTCATCGTCTTCCTCGGCCTCATGGTCTACATGAAGGTGCCGGGGATAATCACCTCGTCGCTCGACAAGCGCGCCGCCGGCATCCGCAACGAGCTCGACCAGGCGCGCCGCCTGCGCGAGGAGGCGCAGGGGCTGCTCGCCGACTACCAGCGCCGGGCACGCGAGGCCGAGGTTGAGGCCGAGGAGATCATCGACCAGGCCAAGCGCGAGGCCGAGGCGCTGGCGGGCGAAGCCAGGAAGCGCATGGAGGAATACGTCACCGGCCGCACCCGGCTGGCCGAGCAGAAGATCGCCCAGGCCGAAGCCCAGGCGCTGCAGGAAGTGCGGGCGCTCTCCGCCGACGTCGCCATCGCCGCGGCCGAGAAGCTGCTCACCGCCCGCACCAAGGGCGAGGCCGGCGCCGCGCTGATCGACAAGGCGATCGGCGAAGTCCGCTCCAAGCTGAACTGAGCCGGGCGGGCGCGCCGCCATCTGCGGCCGGCCGTCGCACCTGATCTCCGTCCTATGTCCGCCCTCATCCTGAGGTGGCCGCCGTAAGGCGGCCCTCGAAGGATGGGCGACCCATGGTTCGAGGCTTGCTTCGCTCGGATCTCATCATGAGGCCGGACGGGGGGGAGGCTCCCTAGAGCCTTCCATCTGGCTATGAAAGGCTCTAGCCCAGCTCCAGATCGAGTTGCTGCTCGCGCACCGGGGCAAAGCTCTGGCGGTGGTGCGGGCAGGGGCCGTGGGCTTTCAGCGCGGCGAAATGCGCCGGGGTCGAATAGCCCATGTGCCGCTCGAAGCCGTAGTCGGGAAAGGCGCGCCCGACGGCGGTCATCAGCCGGTCGCGCGTCACCTTGGCGACGATTGAGGCGGCGGCGATCGAGACGCACAGCGCGTCGCCGCCGATCACCGTCTCACAGGCGCAGGCGAGACCGGGGGGCTCCATGTTGCCGTCGACCAGCACGTGGTCGGGCTTCTCCGGCAGGCCGGCGACGGCGCGGCTCATCGCCCACAGGGAGGCGCGCAAAATGTTCATGCGGTCGATGCGGGCGCGGCTGGCGACCGCGATCGACACCGAGGCGCGTGTCAGGATCAGGTCGTAGAGGCTCTCGCGCTGGAGGAGTGTCAGCTTCTTCGAATCGTTGAGCCCGTCCGGGTAGCGCCCGTGCGGGAAGACGACCGCGGCGACCACCACCGGCCCGGCCAGCGGCCCGCGCCCGGCCTCGTCGACGCCGGCGACCAGCCGCGCGCCGCACCGCTTCGCCCGCCGCTCGTAGCGGTCGCTCGGCGCTGCGCGCACCAGCGGCGAATCGGGAGCCTTCTGCAGCATGGGGCGCGAGCCTGCCGCCGCTTGGCGGCCGGTGCAAGCGCTGATGGAGCGTGACGCGCAGGCAATCGGAGCCGAGCGGCCGCCTTTGACAAGCGCCTCATTCTGAGGAGCCCCGCCCCGTCCTTCGAGACGGGCGCCTTCGCGCCCTCCTCAGGATGAGGGCGGGGCGTCTCGCAGGGCGAGGTGCGTTTCAAGGGCAACGGAGGTGGGTCTACGCCGCCCGCTGGCTGCCGAAGAGGTCGAGCTGGTCCGCCGCGCCGGGGGCGGTGAAGAGGTCCGTGCGCAGCCTCAGCTTGTCGCGGTTGAGGCCGAGCCGCGCGGCCGCCATCTCGAAGCGCCGGCCGATCTGCCAGGCATAGGGGCCGTCGCCGCGCATGCGCTTGCCCCATTCCGAATCGTAGTCCTTGCCGCCGCGCATCGAGCGGATGACCGACATGACGTGCTTGGCCCGGTCGGGATATTCGCGCTCGAGGAACTCGACGAAGATGTCGCGCACTTCCAGCGGCAGGCGGAGCAGCACATAACCCGCCTCGCGCACGCCGGCCGCGGCAGCGGCCTCGAGGATGCGCTCGATCTCGCTCTCGTTGAGCGCCGGGATCACCGGCGCCACCATGACCGCCGTCGGCACGCCGGCCTCCGAGAGCTGGCGCAGCGCCTCCAGCCGCCGTTCCGGCGTCGCCGCCCTCGGCTCCATGGCCCGCGCCAGCCGGCGGTCGAGCGTGGTGACCGACAGCGCCACCTTGGCCAGCCCGCGCTCGGCCATGCGCGACAGGATGTCGATGTCGCGGGTGACCAGCGCCGACTTGGTGACGATGCCGACCGGATGGCTGGTGCGGTCGAGCACCTCGAGAATCTCGCGCATGATGCGGTAGCGCCGCTCGATCGGCTGGTAGGGATCGGTGTTGGTGCCGATCGCCATGGTGCGCACCTGAAAGCCGGGCCGGGCCAGCTCCCTATCGAGCAGCCGCGCCGCGTTCGGCTTGGCGAACAGCCGCGTCTCGAAATCGAGCCCCGGCGACAGGCCCATATAGGCGTGGGTCGGCCGCGCGAAGCAGTAGGCACAGCCGTGCTCGCAGCCGCGATAGGGATTGATCGAGCGGTCGAAGGAGATGTCGGGCGAATCGTTGCGCGTGATGATCTGACGCGGCATCTCCTCCTGCACCTCGGTCTTCAGCGGCGGTAGCCCCTCCAGCGACTCCCAGCCGTCGTCGACCGCCTCGCGGGCGAGCGGCTCGAAGCGGCCGGAGCGGTTGGTCTCGGCGCCGCGCCCGCGGCGACGGTCGGGGTCGATGCGGACGCCGACGAAATCGGCGGCCGGGTGGCCGGAGCTCTCGGGAATCGGGTGGCGGGGCGCGTCTTCATGAAAATATTCCTAGCCTGCGTATCGGAACATATCAAGAACGATTTTTCAAATATGATGGTTCCGTGAAATTACCAGTCGTCACCAACCGGCCGCCTGCCGTATGTACGACCCATGATCACCGCCATCATCGAGACGCTGAACGAGGAGGTCGGCCTCGCCCACGCGCTTGTCGCGCTGGTGCCGGCGGCGACCGAAGGCATCATCCGCGACGTCATCGTCATCGATCACGGCTCGAGCGACGCCACTCGCGAGGTGGCCGATGCCGCCGGCTGCACCATCGTCGAGGCCGCCGGCAAGACCGATGGCCGGCGGCGGGCGGTGGAGCAGGCACGCGGCGACTGGCTTCTGTTCACGCCGGCCTCGCATGTCTTCGAGCCGGAATGGCAGGCGGACGCGATGGCCTTCATCGACCGGGCGCTGGTCGGCGGTCAGGCGCAGAAGGTTTCGGCAACGTTCCGCGGCGGCCGGCTGTTGTCCGGCCCGCTGGCCCGGCTGCGCGGCCTCTTGCGCGGCGGCAGCACCGCCCGTCTGGTGGCCAAGACCGCGTGGCTGGCGGAGGCGGCCGAGGCTACCGCGCCGGCTTCCGCAGCTTCGCGCGTCTCAGATGCTCGTCGAGGCGCGGCATGATCTCGACGAAGTTGCACGGCGGCTGGCGGTAGTCGAACTGCTTGACCAGGATGCCGTCCCAGGCGTCCTTGCAGGCGCCGGGCGAGCCCGGCAGGCAGAAGACGAAGGTGCCGTTGGCGAGGCCGGCAGTTGCGCGCGACTGGATGGTCGAGGTGCCGATCTTGTCGTAGCTCAACCGGTGGAAGACCGCCGAGAAGCCCTCCATGCGCTTGTCGAACAGCGGCTCCACCGCCTCCGGCGTCACGTCGCGGCCGGTGAAGCCGGTGCCGCCAGTGGTGATGACGGCGTCGATGGCGGGGTCGGCGATCCATGGGCGCACCGCGGCGCGGATCTTGCGGAGATCGTCGGGGACAATTCTGCGGTCGGCGAGCCTGTGGCCGGCTGCCGCGATGCGTTCGGCGAGCGTCGTGCCGGAGCGGTCGTCTTCCAGCGTGCGGCTGTCGGAGACAGTGAGCACCGCGAAGCTCACCGGGATGAATGGCTTGTCGCCTGCTTCGGCCATGGGTCTTCCTCCGCCTACGATCCGCCGGTCGTCGTCGCCGTCACCCACCAGTCGGGCTTGGCCGTCTTGATGCGCTCGGCGGCGCGCTCGGCCGAGGCGGGCTTGACGAAGATGCCGAAGGCGGCCGCGCCCGAGCCCGACATGCGCGCGAAAAGGCAGTCCGGGTCGGCGGAGAGCGCCTTGGCCGCGACCACCGCCCGGCGCGTCACCACGCGTGCCGGGTCGATCAGGTCGTTGCGCGTCTGCCTCAGCCAGAACACCAGATCGAGCGCCGACCTGAACTTCGCCGGCAAGGCGGGGAGGCCACTGCGCTTTTCGTTGCCGAGGCCGGCAAAGACAGCAGCGGTCGGCAGCACGACGCCGGGGCCGGGATGGACCAGCACCACCGACAGCGGCGGGACGCCGCCGACCGGGGTCACCTGCTCGCCGATGCCGCGGGCGATGAGCGGCGCCGAGGTAAGACACATCGGCACGTCGGCGCCGAGGTCGACGGCGATCTTGGCCAGCGCTGCCGGCTTCAGCCCGAGACCCCACACCCGGTCGAGCAGCCTGAGCGTGGCGGCGGCATCGGCCGAGCCGCCGCCGAGGCCGGCGGCGACCGGAATGCGCTTGGCAAGGCTGAGATGCACGGGCTTCACCCGCCGCCGCGCCGCTGCCGCGGCAAGCGCCTCTGCCGCGCGCAGCACCAGGTTGTCGGCCGGCGCCGTGCCGGCCAGGAGATCGCCCTGGGGGCCGGCAATTTCGAGCGTCGTTGCGGTGGCGTCCCTGGGGGCCGGCCGGGCGATCACCACGTCGGCGGTGTCGGCGAACACCACCAGGCTTTCCAGCTCGTGATAGCCGTCGGGCCGCTCGGCGCCGACGTGGAGCGCCAGGTTGATCTTGGCCAGCGCCAGTTCCGAGTTGCCGGCGCCCGTGGCGTCTTCAATGGCTTTTGCGACCTGGTCCATGGATGGCCGCCGGCCTTTGCGTTCAGTTCGCGCCCACCTCCGGCAGGCTCTCGGGCAGCGCGCTGCGGTCGTTGGGTTTGGCCGCGGGAGAAGGCGGCAGGCCGGTGCCATCGGCCTTGCGCATGGAGCTGTCGGGACTGTCCTTCAGCCCGTGCTTCAGCTTTTCGAGGATCTGCGGCAACTGATCCTTCTCCGGGTTCATGTCGCGCGCATGCGTCCACTGGAAGGTGGCCTCCAGCTTGCGGCCGATCTGCCAGAGGGCGTCGCCCAGGTGATCGTTGATGGTCGAATCCTCGGGTCTCAGCTCGATGGCGTGCTCCAGCGTCGCCACTGCATCCTTGTAGCGGTGCAGCTTGTAGTAGGCCCAGCCGAGGCTGTCGACGATATAGCCGTCGTTCGGCCGCGCATCGACCGCCTGCTTGATCATCGCCATCGCCTTGTCGAGATTGATGCCCTTGTCCACCCAGGAATAGCCGAGATAGTTGAGCACCGAGGCCTGGCCGGGGCTGAGCTTCAGCGCATGCTGGAAATCGGCCTCGGCCGCCGGCCACTGCTTGCTGCGCTCCTCGGAGACGCCGCGATAGTAGTAGATGCGCCAGTCGTCCGCGCTCGGGTTCTTGATCGCCTTGATGGCCTGGCTGTAGGCGTTGGCCGCATCCGCGAAACGGTCGATCGCCCGGTAGATGTCGCCGAGCATGGTGGCCGCTTCGATGTCGTCGGGGCTGGCATTGAGCACGCGCTCGACATAGCGCACGGCCTTTTCGGGCTTGTCGAGGTCCTGCAGGCAGGCGGCGATCTGCAGGTCGGCGTTGCGCCTGAGCGCGAGGTTCTCCGGCACGCGCTGGTAGGACACGATCGCCTCGTCGCACCGCGACGCGCTCTGCATGACATCGCCGATCGCCATGTCGGCGAGCCAGAGCGACGGGTTCAGATAGAGCGCCAGTTGCAGGTAGGCGACCGGCAGTTCCGGTCCGCCGTCGGCGCCGATGGCGGAGCCGAGGCCGTAGAGGGCCTCGGCGATGCCCTCGTCGGCCGTCGCCGCCACCGGAGCGACCGCCCGGCCGGCGCGGATGTCGTCGACCAGCTCCTTCAGCGCCGGATGCATTGGCAATCCGCCGGCGAAATCGGTCAGCGCCTTGAGCGCCACGTCGCGTTTTCCCGCCCGCGCCATGATGCGGGCGTAGCCTTCCACCACGCGCAGCGCCGAGCTGTCGGTGTTGTAGGCCTTGGTGATGGCGGCGACGGCGTCGCTCGTCCGCCCGGCGGCGTCGAGGATCAGCGCCGTGTGATAATCCTTGAAGATGCCGTACCAGCTCGGTCCGCTGAGCGCGTCGATCGCCGCCACGCCGTCGTCGACCTTGCCGAGCCCGTAGTCGATCCAGCCGTCGATCAGCCCGACCGTCAGCGTGGCGAGCGGCGCCTTGGCGACCTTGGCCAGTTCCGTCGGCACGACGGTGTAGTCGTGCTGCTTGGCCGCGTGCATGGCCAGCACCATGCGGGCGATCGGGTTGCCGCTGTCGATCTTGGCCAGCCGCTGGGCCGGATCGAGGGCGAGCTCCATGTTGCCGTCGGCGACGTGGAGGATGACGGTGCGTTCGAGCAGGGCCGGGTTCTGCGGGTCGTCGGCGAGCGCGTCGCTATAGAAGCTGGCTGCGGCACCGATGTCCTTGGCGGCATCGGCGCTGCGTGCGGCCAGATAGCTGCCGGCAAGGGTGGGCGGCAGATCGGCCACCGCACTGGCGGACGCGGCGGTGCTCCATGCGACGAGGCCCGCCAGGACGGCAAGGCCGGTGCTGAGGCGGTTCGGCAAGATCGTTTTCCTCGCTTGGTTTGCGAACATCGCGGGATGCATCGCCCGGCGACAGGATGACGGTTTCACGCCATCGCCGCAAGCGAGAGGCCCCCGGCCGGGTTCAATTGACCCGGCCGATGCAGAAATCTACCGCCTCGATAAGGGCGGATTTGTGAGGCGTGTCCGGAAACGGCGCCAGCGCGTCGCGGGCGACCGCTCCGAAATGCTGGGCCCGCTCGATGGTGTCGCGAATCGCGTCTTGGCCGCGCATCAGGCCGATGGCGTGCTCGAGGTCGCCGTCCTCGATGCTGCCGTCCTCCAGCACGCGCTTCCAGAAGGCCCGGTCGGCGTCGGTCCCGCGCCGGTAGGAGAGCACCACCGGCAGCGTGATCTTGCCCTCGCGGAAGTCGTCGCCGACCCGTTTTCCGAGCTGCTGCGAACTGCCGCCATAATCGAGCGCGTCGTCGACGAGCTGGAAGGCAAGGCCGAGATTGGTGCCGTAGGAGCGGAAGGCGGCGCGTTCGCTGCGCGGCCGGTCGCCGAGCACCGGGCCGACCTCGGCCGCCGCCGAAAACAGCGCGGCGGTCTTGGCCTGGATGACGGCCAGGTATTCGTCCTCGGTGGTGGCGGTGTTCTGGGCGGCGTCGAGCTGCATCACCTCGCCCTCGGCGATGATCGCCGCGGCGTTGGCGAGGATGTCGAGGGCGTCGAGCGAGCCCACCTCGACCATCATCTTGAACGCCTGGCCGAGCAGATAGTCGCCGACCAGGACAGAGGCCTGATTGCCCCACACCATCCGGGCCGCGGCCTTGCCGCGCCGCATGTCGCTTTCGTCAACCACGTCGTCGTGGAGCAGCGTGGCGGTGTGCATGAACTCCACCGACGCGGCGAGCTTCACCCGGCCGTCGCCGTTATGTCCGCACATTTCAGCGGCCGCGACCGTCAGCATCGGCCGCAGCCGCTTGCCACCGGAATCGATCAGGTGGCGGGCGATCTCGGGGATCAACTCGACCTGCGATCCGGCGCGGGAAAGGATGATCTCGTTGACTGCGGCCATGGCTTCGCGCGTCAGCCGCACCAGCGGCTCGATGCTCGCACCCGACCTGTTCTTGCCCTCTTCGAGAGCGATGACGACACCCACGCAGATACTCCGAGAGTTGGCCCTTGAGGGTGGAGATTAGGGAACAGGCAGTAATGGAACAAGGGCAGCGCGGCGATTGTACGGCGCCGGCCGAGCGCCTAACGTGGCCGCAACCGCCAGGTGGCGCCGAAGGGCTGTGGGCCAAGATGCAAGAGCTTTTGAAAACCAACGACTTGGTTCTGATTTCCTATGTCGAGGCGCTCATGCGCGACGCCGGCATCAAGGTGCTGGTCCTCGACCAGAACATGAGCGTCATCGAGGGCTCGCTGGGGGTTCTGCCGCGCCGAATCCTGGTCCCCGACCATCGCCTCGGCGATGCGCGCAGCATCCTGCGGTCGGCCGGAATCGGTGCCGAACTCGAGGAACCGAGGAAGGAATGAGCCCGGGGAGTGCCGCAGCCGCCGCGCCGGCGACGACCGTCGATGCCTTCATCGGCGGGCGGGTCGAGGCCGTCCAGCCGGCGCGCGGCCATCACCGCTCGGGGCTCGAGGCGGTGCTGCTCGGGGCAGCGCTGCCAGCCGATTTCGCCGGCACCATCGTCGACCTCGGCGCCGGTTCCGGGGTCGCCGGCATGGTCGCGGCGGCACGCTGTGTCGGTGCGCGGGCGATCCTCGCCGAGCGCGACGCCGAGGCGCTCGCCTGCGCGGCCGAGGCATTGCGGCGGCCGGCCAATGGCGCCTTCGCCGGGCGCGTGTCGGTCGTCGCGGTCGACGTCGCGGCACCCGAGGCGGAACGCGAGGCCGCCGGCCTCGAGCGCGACATGGCCGACGCGCTCGTCACCAATCCGCCGTTCCATGCGCCCGCGACCACCACCGCGCCCGCCGGCGGTTCGCGCGCCGCGGCGCACGTCCTCGGCGAGGGCGGTCTCGATCTCTGGTTCCGTGCCGCCGCGTCCGTGCTGAAACCCGGCGGCCGTCTGGTGGTTGTCTTCCGGGCCGACGGCATTGCCGGCCTGCTCGCCGCGCTCGGCACCCGCTTCGGCGCGCTCGACATCCTGCCCGTCGAGCCGCGCGCCGGCGAACCCGCCGAGCGCATCCTGGTCGGTGCGGTCAAGGGCAGCCGCGCCGCCACCCGGCTGCTGCCGCCGCTTGTCCTTCACGGCGCCAGCGGCGGCACCTATCTGTCTGCGGTGGAGGCGGTTCTGCGCGATGGCGCGGGGCTCGCCAGTGCCCATCCGCTCTGGGGCGGGCGAACGCAAGCGAAGAGGTGACACCGTGGCTTTCTCGCCGAAATCCCTGCTCCCGGAGCGCTTTCGCGGCGGGCCGGTCGTTCCGGTCGTGCGCCTGTCGGGCGTCATCGGCAGCACCGGACCGTTGCGTCAGGGACTGACGTTGCAGGGGGTGGCCGGGCCGCTCGCCCGCGCCTTCGGCATGAAATCGGCCGCCGCCGTCGCGCTCGTCATCAATTCGCCGGGCGGTGCCGCCGCCCAGTCGCACCTGATCTTCCGCCTGATCCGCATGCTGGCGGAGGAGAAGAAGAAGAAGGTGATCGTCGCCGTCGAGGACCTCGCTGCCTCCGGCGGCTACATGATCGCGGCAGCCGGCGATGAGATCGTCGTCGACGACTCGTCGATCGTCGGTTCCATCGGCGTGGTCTCGGCCGGCTTCGGCTTCACCGGGCTGATCGAGCGCATCGGCGTCGAGCGGCGCGTCCACACCGCGGGAAAAAGCAAGGCCATGCTCGACCCGTTCCGCCCCGAGCGCGCCGACGACGTGGCGCGGCTCGGCGCCATCCAGGAGGACGTCCACGCCGCCTTCATCGGCCTGGTCAAGGAGCGGCGCGGCGCCAGGCTCGCCGACGATCCCGATCTCTTCTCCGGCGCCTTCTGGTCCGGCCGCAAGGCGGTAGAACTCGGCCTCGCCGACCGCACCGGCGACCTGCGCACGGTGCTCCGCCAGGAATACGGCGAGAAGGTGCGGCTGAAGGCGATCCCGATGGAGAAGGGGATGCTGCGCCGCAGGCTCGGCCTCTCCAGCGGCGACCGCCTGGCCGCCGGTCTGGTCGAGCGCCTCGCCGCCATCGTCGACGAGCATTTGCTGTGGATCCGCTTCGGGCTGTAGGACTGCCTCATGAGCCGCCTCGAACTCATCGTCATCCTCTTCGTCATCGTGCTTTACCTGTGGTGGCGGGTGAAGCGGCGGATCGCGCAGGTGAAGGCGAGCTTCCGCGGCGAGCGCAGAGAGGCCAAACGGGTCGACGAGGCGCCCGGCCAATTGACGCTGGTGAAGGACCCCGAGACCGGCGTCTACCGGCCGCCGAAGGGGTGAGGCTCCATTTCGCTCACGCCAGGCGCCCCCCGATCAGGTCGGGGGCGTCGGCTCCGCGGGGGCGGCCTGACCGGCCGGGCCGCACTTGCGGCCTTGAGCCGATCGAAGTTGCTCCCCCGGAACGCGCCGTCTAAAAGGTGGCGCGCCGCCTCGCCGCGGCCGTTTCCTGGGATCCCGCCGTGACCGACGAAATTCCCCTCCACATGCGCCCGGAGCGCTCCTTCCAGGGGCTGATCCTGACGCTCGAGCGCTACTGGGCGGACTACGGCTGCGCCGTCCTCCAGCCCTACGACATGGAGATGGGGGCGGGCACCTTCCATCCGGCGACGACCCTGCGCTCGCTCGGGCCGAAGCCGTGGAAGGCAGCCTATGTGCAGCCCTCGCGCCGGCCGAAAGACGGCCGCTACGGCGAGAATCCAAACCGGCTCCAGCACTATTACCAGTTCCAGGTCATCCTGAAGCCGTCCCCCGACGACCTCCAGGACCTCTATCTGAAGTCGCTGGAGGCCATCGGCCTCGACATGGCGCTGCACGACGTGCGCTTCGTCGAGGACGACTGGGAGAGCCCGACGCTCGGCGCCTGGGGGCTCGGCTGGGAATGCTGGTGCGACGGCATGGAGGTGTCGCAGTTCACCTATTTCCAGCAGGTCGCCGGCTTCGAGTGTTCGCCGGTCTCGGGCGAGCTGACCTACGGGCTGGAGCGGCTGGCGATGTACATCCAGGGGATCGACAACGTCTACGACTTGAATTTCAACGGCCGCGAGGACGACGACAAGGTCACCTACGGCGACATCTTCCTCCAGGCCGAGCAGGAATTTTCCCGGCACAATTTCGAGTACGCCGACACCACGATGCTGTTCGAGCAGTTCCGCATGGCCGAGGCCGCCTGCCGCAAGTATCTGGCCGACGGTGAGAGCGATAACGGCCACCTGATGGCGTTGCCGGCCTACGACCAGTGCATCAAGGCGAGCCATGCCTTCAACCTGCTCGACGCGCGCGGCGTCATCTCGGTGACCGAGCGGCAGAGCTACATCCTGCGCGTGCGCGAGCTGGCCAAGGCCTGCGGCGCCGCCTGGCTCAAGACCGCGGGGGGCGGGGCATGATCCGCTTCGACCACGTCAACGTCCGCGTTACGGAGCAGGAGGCGGTACGCGACTTCCTGATGAAGGTGCTCGACCTCAGAGTCGGTCCGCGGCCGGCCTTCTCCTTTCCGGGTTACTGGCTCTATCTGGGCGATCAGCCTGTCGTGCATCTGGCGCCGCGCGACAAGCCCGGTGAGGTCGGCTGGGTGAACCACATCGCCTTCAGCGGCTTCGACTTCGCCGCCAAGACCACCGCATTGACCGGCGCTGGCGTGCCCCACAGGGTGCAGACGCTGCCAGGCACCGACATCAAGCAGATTTTCATCGATGGCCCCGAGGGCCTGCGTATCGAGCTGCAATGCCTGCCGTATGCAGCGGAGCCGGCAAATGCCTGACCTGTTGCTTGAGTTGTTCTCCGAGGAAATCCCGGCGCGCCCGTTCGCCCACAGCGCCGCAGGCGCGAGGACGAACAATCTGACTGGAGCATGCGGGCGGAGGAGCACCGATGCCTGACCTCCTACTCGAGTTGTTCAGTGAAGAAATCCCCGCCCGCATGCAGCGGCGCGCGGCGGAAGACTTGCAGAAGCTGGTCACCAACGCGCTGGTCGATGCCGGCCTCGCCTACGAGGGCGCCAAGGCCTTCGCCACGCCGCGCCGCCTGGCGCTGACCGTGCATGGCCTGCCGGCTCGCTCGCCCGACCAGCGCGAGGAGCGGAAAGGGCCGCGCGTCGGCGCGCCCGACAAGGCCATCGAAGGCTTTCTCCGCGGCGCCGGTCTCGCTTCGATCGAGCAGGCGACCGTCCAGCCGGACAAGAAGGGCGATTTTTACGTCGCGGTGATCGACAAACCCGGGCGCCCGGCGCAGGAGGTCATCGCCGAATTCATGCCGGGCCTCTTGCGCAGCTTCCCGTGGCCGAAGGCGATGCGCTGGGGGGCAAGCTCGGCCGCCGCGGGCAGCCTCACCTGGGTGCGTCCGCTCCACTCCATCCTCTGCGTCTTCGGCCCGGAGACGTCGGACACCGAAGTCGTGCCGTTCGAAATCGACGGTCTGCAATCGGGCGAGATGAGCCACGGCCACCGCTTCATGGCGCCGGACCCCTTCTGGGTGAAGCGCTTCGGCGACTACGCCACCAAGCTGGAGCGCGCCAAGGTCGTGCTCGACGGCGACCGGCGCCAGCAGATGATCCTCGCCGATGCGCGCGATCAGGCGCTGGCGCTCGGCCTCGAACTGGTCGAGGACGAGGCGCTGCTGGAGGAAGTGGCGGGGCTGGTCGAATGGCCGGTGGTGCTGATCGGCAGTTTCGACGAGGCCTTTCTGGAAATCCCGCCGGAGGTCATCCGCGCCACCATCCGCGCCAACCAGAAGTGCTTCGTGCTCAACCAGGTGACGACCCCGGTCAACGTGATCGCCCGGCGCCTGGCCGCCAAGCAGCAGTCGCTCGCCAACCGCTTCGCCCTGGTCGCCAACATCGCCGCCAGCGACGGCGGCAAGGCGATCGTCGCCGGCAACGAGCGCGTCATCCGCGCCCGGCTGGCGGACGCCCGCTACTTCTGGGAGACCGATCTCAAGACCACGCTGGCCGCGCGCCTGCCCAAGCTCGACGCCATCGTCTTCCACGAGAAGCTCGGCACCCAGGGCGAGCGCATCAAGCGGCTCAAGCGGCTGGCGCGCGAGATCGCCCCGCTGGTGCCGGCCGATGGCGCGCTTGCCGAACGCGCGGCGATGCTGGCCAAGGCCGACCTCACCACCGAGATGGTCGGCGAGTTCCCCGAATTGCAGGGCCTGATGGGCCGCTACTACGCCGCCGCCGAGGGCGAGGATATGTCGGTGGCGACCGCCATCGAGGACCACTACCGGCCGGTCGGCCCCTCCGATCGCGTGCCCAACGATCCGGTGGCGATCACGGTGGCGCTCGCCGACAAGCTCGACACGCTCATCGGCTTCTGGGCGGCCGACGAGAAGCCGACCGGCTCCAAGGATCCCTTCGCGCTCCGCCGCGCGGCATTGGGCGTCATCCGTCTGGTGCTGACCCACGGCATCCGCCTGCGCCTGCTTCAGGTGTTCGCCACTCATGCCGAAACCGTGGGCGCCTCGATCCGCGTCGCCGCGACGGACGCCGACGCGGCAGCCACGTTCTTCGTGCGCGAGGAGGTGCTGAGCGACCTCCTCGCCTTCTTCGCCGACCGCCTCAAGGTTCAGCTCCGCGAGCAGGGCGCCCGCCACAACCTGGTCGATGCGGTCTTCGCGCTCGGCGACCAGGACGATCTGGTGATGATCGTGCGCCGCATCGAGGCGCTTGCCGCCTTCCTCGACACGGACGATGGCGCCAACCTGCTCGCCGGCCATCGCCGCGCCGTCAACATCCTGCGCGACGAGGAGAAGAAGTCGGGCGAACGCTACTCTGGCCCGGTCGCCGCCGAGCTTGTCGTCGAGCCGGAGGAGCGCGCTCTGTTCGAGGCGATCGCTTCTTCGGGGAGCGAGGCCAAGGCGGCGGTCGAGATCGAGGATTTCCAGGCGGCGATGACGGCGCTGGCGCGCCTCAGGCCCGCCGTCGATGCCTTCTTCGACAAGGTGATGGTCAATGTCGAGGACGCCAAGGTCCGCGCCAACCGGCTGAAGCTGCTCGACCGCCTGCGCCGGGCGACGCTCACCGTCGCCGATTTCTCCCGCGTCGGCGGCTAGAGCCGGCAAGGGAACCGGGGGAACTCTGCCGGGTTGACAAGGCTCGGCCCCCGGCGCCTCTCCTGTTGGCGCCCGCTCGGGCGTCAACCAGGAGGCTCCCATGACCCTTACTGCAGTCGCCATCCAGCCGCTCGTCGCGCTGATCGCCGGCATCCTCATCCTGATCGTGCCGCGGCTGCTCAACTACATCGTCGCGATCTACCTGATCCTCATCGGCGTCTTCGGCCTGTGGCCGGGTCTCTTGCACGGCGTCCACTGAGCGCCGTATCGGCCCGGCTGTAGCGTGCAAGGAGCCCCCGGGCCGCACCTTCGGCGCGCCCGGGATAAACTCTGCGCAATGCGGGGCGATGGCCCCGGATTACACTCACGCTCCATCCGGGCTACGACCCATCGACCGACAATCAGTGTCAGCGGTTGGCGGTTCGGCCGTCGAACACATTCCTCAGGGTCTCGTTATCCAAGACTATGTTCTCCCCCAAGAGAACCGAGAACCTGGATAAGCCCATGGCTCGAAATCGCGTCGAACGCGATGCTGGTGAGGAGTACCTTCTTGCCATCTTCGTGTAACCGATAGATGGACAATTCCGAGTTTGCGCCGTCAGTTGCAACGAGATGCGCGTGCGGCATCGAATTCTCCGCTGATCCGGAAATCTAGACGATATCGATGACCAGGCGGCCGCGCACCTTGCCCCCGGCAATGTCGCGCGCCGCCGGCAGGATGTCGTCGAAGCCGATGGTGGTGGTGATCGCGGCAAGCTTGCCGCGGTCGAGGTCGCGCGCCAGCCGGTCCCACGCCACGATGCGCTTGGGCTTGGGCATGGTGACCGAGTTGATGCCGAGGAGCGAAACGCCGCGCAGGATGAACGGCGCCACCGAGGTCGGCAGCTCCATGCCGGCGGCGTTGCCGCAGGCGGCGACGGCGCCGCCGGCGCGGGTCATCGAGAGAACGTTGGCCAGCATCGCACCGCCGACCGCGTCGACGCCGGCCGCCCAGCGCTCCCTGGCGAGCAGCTTGGGCGTGCCGGAAAGCTCGTCGCGCGAGACAATCTCGGCGGCGCCGAGGTCCTTGAGGTAATCCGCCTTCTCCGGCCGGCCGGTGACCGCATGCACGGTGTAGCCGGCACCGGCGAAGAGCGCGACGGCGACCGAGCCGACGCCGCCGGCGGCGCCCGTCACCACCACCGGGCCGGCATCGGGCGTAAGGCCGTGCTTCTCCAGCGCCAGCAGCGACAACATGGCGGTGTAGCCGGCGGTGCCGATGGCCATCGCCTGCGCCCCGCTCATGCCCTTGGGCAGCGGGATCAGCCAGCCGCCGGAGACCCGCGCCATCTGGCTGTAGCCGCCATAATGGACCTCGCCGACGCCCCAGCCGTTGAGCACCACCTTGTCGCCAACCGCGATGCCGTCATGGGAGGAGGCGGTGACCGTGCCGGCGAAATCGATGCCGGGGATCATCGGGAAGCGCCGCACCACCGGCAGCTTGCCGGTGATCGCCAGGCCGTCCTTGTAGTTGATCGTCGAATGCTCGACGCGCACGTCGACGTCGCCGGGCATGAGGTCGGCGAGGCCGAGTTCGGTGACGGCGACCGACTGCGCCTTCGACGCCTCGTCGCGGGTGATCAGCAGCGCCTTGAAGCGGTCCACGGTCCTCTCCTCTCGTCCTGGGATGGCGCGCACCATAGGCGAGGGGAGGGCGCTCAGCCAGCCGTCGCCAGGCGCGCGACCGGGCGCTCGACGATCGGCCAGTGGACGATCGCCGCGAACACGCCGAGCGCCACGCACAGCCACCAGACGATTTCGTAGGAGCCGGTGCGGTCGTAGAGGAAGCCGCCCAGCCACACGCCGAGGAACGAGCCCATCTGGTGCGACAGGAAGACGAAGCCGAACAGGGTGGCCAGGTAGCGCGTGCCGAACATGACGGCGACGAGCTGCTGGGTCGGCGGCACCGTCGACAGCCACAGCAGGCCCATCACCACCGAAAAGGCGATCACCGAAGTCGGGCTCGGCGGGACGAGGATGAAGACGACGATCACCGCCGAGCGGCAGAGATAGAGCACCGACAGGATCCAGCGCCGCGACATGCGGCCCGACAAGACGCCGGTGGTGATCGAACCGGCGATGTTGAACAGGCCGATCAGGCCGAGGGCCCAGCCGCCGTATTGGGCGAGGCCGAGGTCGGACAGGTAGGGCGGCAGGTGGACGATGATGAACGACACCTGGAAGCCGCAGACGAAGAAGCCGGCGACCAGCAACCGGTAGGAGCCGTGCGAGAAGGCCTCGCGCAGCGCGTGGACGATCGACTGGTCCACCTGGCCGAGCGCCACCGGCATTGCCTGCGGCCGGCCGCGCAGCACGAAGGCGAGCACCGGCACGATCAGCACCATCGCCGCCATGATGGTCAGCGCCGCCTGCCATCCGTAGGCGAGGATGAAGCCCTGGCCGAGCGGCGCGAAGATGAACTGGCCGACCGAGGCAGCGGCCGTGCCGAAGCCATAGGCGGTGGTGCGCATGTGCTCGGGCAGCAGCCGCGAGAAGGCGGCGATCACCATCAGGAAGGCCGAGCCGGCGACGCCGAGGCCGACCACCAGCCCGGCGGTGAGCTGCAGCATGACCGGATTGCTGGTGTTGGCCATCAGCACCAGGCCGAGCGCGTAGACGAGCGTGCCGATGGCGAGCACCCGCGCCGTGCCGAACTTGTCGGCGAGCATGCCGACAAAGGGCTGGCCGATCCCCCAGGCCAGCGTCTGGATGGCGATCGCCAGCGCGAACACTTCGCGCGGCCAGCCGAATTCGTTCGACATCGGCGTCAGGAAGAAGCCCATCGTCGTGCGCGGGCCGTTGGCGAAGATGGCGATCAGGCAGCCAATGCCGATGACCAGCGGGACCGATTGCAGGAAGCCGTGGGCGGGCCGTGTCGGTTCCGTCATGCCTGCATCGCTCCTTCCAGCTTGCGTTCCAGCTTCGGTGGCCCGCCGGCATAGGCGGCAAGCGCCGCCAGCACCGCCTTGCTCGCCGGTGTCGGGATGCCGAATTCGGCGCCGAGCGCCGCCACCTTGCCGGACAGCCACGGCAGCTCGAGCGGCTTGCCGGCCTCCAGGTCGACCAGCATCGAGGATTTCTGCTCGTAGGGCTGGTTGCGGAAAAGCTCGATCGTCCGCTCGGCATGGGCGTCGTCGAAATGCTGGCCTGCGGCGCGCGCCACGGCGATGGCTTCGAGCAACAGCGCGCGCATGAAGTCGAGCGTCTCCGGCTGGCGATAGACGGCGCCGATCGGCAGGCGCGAGATGCCGGTCGCGCCGGCGAAGGCGGTAAGGGCGATGAACTTGCCCCACAGCGTGTTCTCGGGATCGTCGGTCGGCTCGCAGTCGAGCGCGACGGCGCGGCCGACCGCGGCGAAGAACGCCGCCATAACCGGATCGCCGCCTACGCGGTCGACCGTCATGCGGTGGGCGCCGCCCGGATTGATGATGACGCCGGGCGCCTTGATGTAGGCGGCGAGATAGATGATGCCGGCGGCGACGTGCGACGGATCGATGTGGCGGCCGATGATCGCCTTGCTGTCGATGCCGTTCTGGAGCGTGACGATCCGGGTGTGCGGGGCGACGATGGGGACGAGCGAACGGGCCGCGGAATCGGCGTCGGTAAGCTTGACGGTGAACAGGATGAGATCGACCGGACCGGCCTCGCTCGCCTCGCCGACGGCGCGGATTTTCGGCAGCACGGCGTTGCCGTGCGGGCTCTCGATGGCGAGCCCCTTCGCCCTGAGCGCCGCCAGGTGGGCGCCGCGGGCGATCAGGCAGACGTCTTCACCGGCTTCAGCCAGGCGGCCGCCGACATAGCCGCCGATACCGCCGGGTCCCATGACCGCGATCTTCACGATGCCGCTCCTTCCCCTATGTGAGGACACTAGCGGCCGGCCGCCGCGACGGACAATCTAATTTCCTGATGTGTCCGGTGAGCGCGCTGATGGGTTGGCAGTTTGATTATTGCTCCAGTCGTGCTTATATCGCCGGGGATGAACCCGGCTTCGGCCGGCTATTTTAAGCTTCGATATATACTCGGATTGAGCATATATCGTGCGATCCGGAGAAGACTTGGGTTATGACGATCGGATTGGAAACCGAGGTTTCGGCACGGCCTGCCGCGGGCGGGCGCAGGAACGCGGCGCTGCGCGAGCCGCTGCCCATGCCCTCGCTCGAATACATCGACGAAGTGGCGCGCGAGACCGCGCACCTCTACGAGCGGGTCAAGGACGTGATCCCGGCCATCGAGTGGCCGATGATGGCGCCCTACATCAAGGCGATCAACGAGCTGAAGAAGGTGCGCAACGCCGTCATCCTGGCGCACAATTACCAGGCGCCGGAGATCTACCACTGCGTCGCCGACATCACCGGCGATTCGCTCCAGCTCGCCATGGCCGCCGCCAGGACCGACGCCGACGTCATCGTCCAGTGCGGCGTGCACTTCATGGCCGAGACCTCGAAGCTGCTCAATCCCGACAAGACCATCCTGATCCCCGACCGCCGCGCCGGCTGCTCGCTCGCCGCCTCGATCACTGGCGCCGACGTGCGTCTGCTGCGCGAGACCTATCCCGGCGTGCCCATCGTCACCTACGTCAACACCTCGGCCGACGTGAAGGCGGAGAGCGACATCTGCTGCACCTCGTCCAACGCGGTCGAGGTGGTCGAGAGCCTCGGCGCCCCGCGCGTCATCCTGCTGCCCGACCAGTATCTCGCCAAGTGGGTGGCCGCGCAGACCGAGGTCAAGATCATCGCCTGGACCGGGGCCTGCGAGGTGCATGAGCGCTTCACCGGCAAGGAGCTGCGCGAATACCGCGAGGCCAATCCCGGCCTGCAGATCGTGGCGCACCCCGAGTGCCCGCCGGACGTCCTCGCCGAGGCCGATTTCACCGGCTCGACCGCCAAGATGACTGACTGGGTGCAGAAGAATCGCCCGGCCAAGGTGCTGCTCGTCACCGAATGCTCGATGGCCTCCAACGTCGCCGCCGAGAACCCGGATATCGACTTCATCCGGCCGTGCAACCTCTGCCCGCACATGAAGCGGATCACGCTGCCGCGCATCCTCGACAGCCTGCTCAATATGGCTGACGAGGTCACCGTCGACCCGATGGTGGCGGCCAAGGCGCGCCGCGCCGTCGAGCGCATGGTCAATCTGAAGATGTGAACCAGAGAGCCGGCCCGCTCTTCAACGAGGCCGGCCCGACAACCGGGCGCCAAGGAAATGCTCGATCGAACGGCTGAGAGCCGCACGCCCACCGTTTCCGACGACGTCATCATCGTCGGCGGTGGCGTCGGTGGATTGTTTACGGCGCTGCGCCTGGCGCCGCGCCCGGTCACCGTCATCTCGGCTGCGCCGATCGGCGAGGGGGCGTCCTCGTCCTGGGCCCAGGGCGGCATCGCCGCCGCCATGTCGGAAGGCGACTCGATCGACAAGCACCTCGCCGACACCATCGCCGCGGGGGATGGCATCGTGGCGGAGAAGATCGCCCGCCTGATGATCTCCGATGCGCCGCAGCGCATCTACGACCTGCTCGACTACGGCGTGCCCTTCGACCGCGACCTCGCTGGGCATCTGGCGATGTCGCGCGAGGCCGCCCATTCCGAGCGCCGCGTCGTCCACGTCGCCGGCGACATGGCCGGCGCCGCCATCATGGCGGCGTTGGTCGCCCATGTCCGCGCGACGCCGTCGATCCGCCTGTTCGAGGGCTATGTCGGCGAGCGCCTCGTGACCAAGCGCGGCCGCGTCACCGGCCTCATCGCCCGCCGCGGCGACGGCGGCCCGGCGCTGCGCTTTCCCGCCCGCGCCGTGGTGCTCGCCTCCGGCGGCATCGGCCATCTCTACGCCATCACCACCAATCCCAACGAGGCGGCCGGCGGCGGCCTCGCCATGGCGGCGCGCGCCGGCGCGGTGATCGGCGACCCCGAGTTCGTCCAGTTCCACCCGACCGTGCTCGATGTCGGCCGCGACCCGGCGCCGCTGGCCACCGAGGCGCTGCGCGGCGAGGGGGCCAAGCTGATCAACAAGGCGGGCGAGCGCTTCATGGTCGGCATCCATCCGCTTGCCGAGCTGGCGCCGCGCGACGTCGTCGCCCGCGCCGTCCACGCCGAGGTCGAGGCCGGCCGCGGCGCCTTCCTCGATTGCCGCGAGGCGATCGGCGCCGCCTTCGTCGATCACTTCCCGACCGTCTACAACTATTGCCGCGAGGCCGGCATCGACCCGGTGAAAGAGCCGATCCCGATCGCCCCGGCCGAGCACTACCACATGGGCGGCATCCTCACCGACGGTCAGGGCCGCAGCACGCTCGATGGCCTGTGGGCCTGCGGCGAATGCACCTCGTCGGGCGCCCACGGCGCCAACCGGCTCGCCTCCAACTCGCTGCTCGAGGCCGTCGCCTTTGCCGCGCGCATCGCCGCCGACCTCGCCGATCATCTGCCGCAGCCGCAGCGCATGACCGTCGAGGAAGCGGGCGAGGCGACGCCGGACGCGATGCCGGACCCCGCCGCGGTCGCCCGCCTGCGCCAGACCATGACCCGCCTGGTCGGCGTCGTGCGCACCCGCGATGGGTTGACCGGGGCGCTGGCGGCGATCGATGAGCTATCCGCCGGCTGCCGCTCGGAGCGCTTTCTCAACATGCTCACCGCCGCGCGCATCATCGCGGCCGGCGCGCTCGCCCGCACCGAAAGCCGTGGCGCCCAATTCCGAGCCGATTATCCCGAGCACGACCCGGCCTGGCAGCACCGCACCTACATCACGCTGGCCGAGGCCGATGCGATCAGCGCGGCGGCGCTCGGCACCCGCCTCGCGGTTCCGGCGGAATGACCGACCTGCCGGCATTGCCCGAGCTTCTGATCGCCGAGGCCGTGCGCGCCGCGCTCAAGGAGGATCTCGGCCGGGCGGGGGACATCACCACCGCCGCGACGATTCCCGCCGAAGCCATGGCGACGGCGTTCCTGGTCACCCGCAAGGCCGGCGTGCTCGCCGGCCTTGAGGTCGCCGCCCGTGCCTTTCACGCGATCGACCCGTCGATCCGCTTCGAGGCGCGGACGTCGGACGGCCATGCGATGGACGCCGGCTTCGTCGTCGCCGAGATCGAGGGCCCGGCGCGCGCCATCCTCTCGGCCGAGCGGGTGGCGCTCAACTTCCTCTGCCATATGTCGGGCATCGCCACCGCCACCGCCGCCTTCGTCGACAAGGTGAAGCACACCCGCGCCCGCATCACCGACACCCGCAAGACCACGCCGGGCTTGCGCGCCTTCGAGAAATACGCCGTGCGCTGCGGCGGCGGCATGAACCACCGCTTCGGCCTCGACGATGCCATCCTCATCAAGGACAACCACATCGCGGTCGCCGGCGGCGTCATCCCGGCGATCCGCGCCGCCCGCGCCGCCGCGGGCCATCTGGTCAAGGTCGAGGTCGAGATCGACACCCTCGACCAGCTCGCCGAGGCGATGGTCGAGCCGCCGGACGCGGTGCTGCTCGACAACATGACGCCGGCCGAGCTCGGCGAGGCGGTCAAGCTCACCGCCGGCCGTGCCGTCACCGAGGCCTCCGGCAACGTCACCCTCGAGACGGTCGGGCGAATCGCCGAGACCGGCGTCGACGTCATCTCGTCCGGCTGGATCACCCACTCAGCGCCCATCCTCGACCTGGCGCTCGACGTCGCGATTGTGCCTCAGGCGAAGAAGGCGAGATAGGCGATCCCCATCAGGGCGATCACGCCGACCAGGCTGACGGCCAGCACTGTGCGCACGTTGTGGTGGGTCACGCCGGCGCGCGCCTCGTTGGGCATCAGGTCGACCTCGCCGGGCGGAACCGGCGCATCGGCCGGAATCGTCGCATCGGTCGGCTGGTCGTAGTCTTTCGAGCGTGTGTCGGTCACGGTCGCTCACTCCCGTTCCGTTGCTGTAACGGGGGAAACCCCGGTGTTGCGCCGATGGCTCCCCCCTTCGGTCGGGCGCCCCGCCGTGCTAGCCAGTTCCGGTGGCGTTGACCGGCGAGGGCGGAAGCATGGCAAGCAAGGCAAAAGGCGGAAAACAGAAGGCGCCGCGTCTCTCCGCGGTCGACCTCTCCAAGACGCTGGAAATACCGGTCTACGAAAAGGAACTGGCGAAGGTTCAGCAATACCTGCTCACCATCCAGCACGCCTATCTGAAGCTGGGCCACTCGGCGGCCATCATCTTCGAGGGCTGGGACGCCGCCGGCAAGGGCGGCACCATCCGTTGCATGTCGGCGGTGCTCGATCCTCGCGGCTTCAAGGTGTGGCCGATCTCGGCGCCGCGCCCCTACTACCTGCAACGGCACTATCTGGCGCGCTTCTTCGAGCGCCTGCCACCGCACGGCGGCATCTCGGTCTTCGACCGCTCGTGGTACGGCCGCGTCCTGGTCGAGCGCATCGAGGGCTTCGCCAGCGAGGCTGAGTGGAAGCGCGCCTACCGCGAGATCAACGATTTCGAGCACATGCTCGCCGACCACGGCACACGCGTCATCAAGATCTTCCTGCACATCTCGCCGGCCGAGCAGCTTCGCCGCTTCCAGGACCGCCTGCGCAATCCCGGCAAGCGCTGGAAGCTCTCCTACGAGGACTTCCGCAACCGCAAGAAATGGGGGGACTACGAGGAAGCCACCAACGACATGTTCCGCAAGACCTCGACCGGCTATGCGCCGTGGCACGCGATTCCGGCCGAGAACAAGAAATATGCCCGCGTCGCTGCGCTGAAGGTGATCGCCAAGCGGCTGGCGGCCGGCGTCGACCTGTCGCCGGTGACGCTCGACCCGCAGGTCATCGAGGAGGCCCGCGAGATCCTCGAGGTCGACGACGCGCTGCTGGTCGGCGTCCAGCGGCGGGGGGAGTAGGGCATCTGCCCTCGTCCTTCGAGGTTCGTCACGCTCGCGCCTCAGGATGAGGGCGGGGCGGAGGGTGGGGCATAACGCTCCGCCAATTCCACCCTCATCCTGAGGTGCCGGCCGAAGGTCGGCCTCGAAGGACAAGGGTGGCCCCGGTGCCGCCGCTCATCCCGCCTTTGGCTTGCCGCCGCGCCGCGCCGCCAGACGCGAAACGGTGGCCCAGTCGCCGCGGATCAGGGCTTCCTTCTTGGCACGGGACCAGCCCTTGATCTGGCGCTCGGCGGCGATCGCGTCGGTGATGCGATCGAAGTGCTCCGACCAGACGAGTTCGACCGGGCGCCTTCGGGAGGTGTAGCCCGGATAGGTGCCGGCCTGATGCTCGGCGATGCGCCGTTCAAGCTCGGCGCCGCGCGCCGATCCGACGTAGTACGAGCCATCAGCACAGCGCGGCATGTAGGCGAATGCTGTCATCACTGACCGGCCGCGCGGCCGCCCGCGTCCTTCGAGGCTCGCTACGCTCGCGCCTCAGGATGAGGGCGGAAGGGAAACTCCGGCAATAGTCCCTCATCCTGAGATGCCCGTAGGACGGGCCTCGAAGGGCGAGGCCGTCCGGCGCTCAGCCCCAGCCGCCGTCCTTGGTCTTGTAGAAGATGTGGCGGCCGATCTTGTCGACCTTCTTCATCGCCCGTGCCCAGCGCGGCCGCACGTAGTTGGCGTGATAGTGGGTGGCCGCCCCGACGTCGGGAAGGAACATGGTGCGATCGTCGTTGAGGATCTTGCTGGCCAGCGTCTGCGATGCTGTCCACGCGCTGCGGTCGGTGATGCGATCCGGCCTGCCGTCGCAAGCGAACGAGAACTGGCAGCCGTTGCGGATGTTCTTGTTCTGGTAGACGACGGCGCAGATGGTGTTGGGATAGGCCGGGTTCTTCAGGCGGTTGAGCACCACCTGGGCGACGGCGACCTGGCCGCGCTCCGGCTCGCCGCGCGCCTCGAAATAGATGGCGGTGGCCAGGCACTTGACCTCGCTCGGCGACTTCACGTTGGAGGGCAGCGCGTAGTTCACCCAGGCATGGTTGGCGTCGATGTTCGGATCGAGGACCACCGCACCTCGGCCCTTCTTGGCCATGACCGCGTCGAAGATCTTGCTGGTCGCCTGCTGGCCGGCGTCGGCATTGGCGTAGGCCAGCGCCGTCGGCTGCTGCGGCTGGGCATCGGATGTCGGCTTTGTCGCGGGGGCCGCCGCCTTGGCGTCGGGCGCATCGGTTGCCACCGCGCTGTTCGGGGCGCTGGGCATGACGAACGCCATGCGCGGCGCCGCGTCGGCGTCGGGCGCGGCGAAGAAGCTCGCCGTCTTGAGCAGGCCGGCGGTGATCGGCTGCGGTCGCCAGGCGACCAGGCGATCCGCTTTCGGGGCGCGGTTGACCCGCTCGCTGAAGGCGATGGAGCCGGTGATGGCTTGGTCGACGGCGCCGGCGGCGATGACCTGGCGGCCGCTATCGGGAACATCCTGGTGCGTGAGCGTGTTGGTCGACAGCGACAGCAGCAGGCCGGCGAAAGCCAGACGGCCGAGACGGGCAGGCCATTTCCTGCGAACCCGCTTGCGCTGTCTCCCCCGTACAACCACGCCTTACTCCACCCACGCCACCAACACACCGCGCAAGCCGGCTCCGCTGGGCGAGCCGTTGCGCGACCCCAGGATACTCAAGTGATGGAGGATTAACCTTGAAACTCGGTTAATGCGATCGCACGAAAAAATCGCCCCCTCTGGCGGAGGTAACCCGCCAAAGGGGGCGACAATGCGAGCGCGAAAGGGCGATTGCGTGGCCCGGACTATGCCGTGGTTGACACCTTCGCACCCTTTGCCTTGATCGTCGCCTGGGCAGCCGCCAGACGCGCGATCGGCACCCGGAAGGGCGAGCAGGACACGTAGTCGAGCCCGACCTTGTCGCAGAAGGCGACGGAGGCCGGATCGCCACCATGCTCACCGCAGATGCCGAGCTTGAGGTTCTTGCGGGTCTTGCGCCCGCGCTCGGCCGCGATCTGCACCAGCTCGCCGACGCCCTCCTGATCGATCGACACGAAGGGGTCGCCGGGCAGGATGTTGGCGGAGAGGTAGGCCCCCAGGAACCCGGCGGCGTCGTCGCGCGAGATGCCGAAGGTGGTCTGCGTCAGGTCGTTGGTGCCGAACGAGAAGAACTCGGCCGACTCGGCGATCTTGCCCGCCTGCAACGCGGCCCGCGGCAACTCGATCATCGTGCCGACCTGATACTCGAGCGTCTTGCCATACTCCTTGGACACTTCCGCATAGGTCTTGTCGATCAGGCCCTTGACCAGATCGAGTTCGGCCTTGGTGGCGACCAGCGGCACCATGATCTCCGGCTTGATCGACTCGCCGGACTTCTTGGCCACGTCGAAGGCGGCTTCGAAGATGGCGCGCGCCTGCATCTCGCCGATCTCCGGATAAGCCACGTCCAGACGGCAGCCGCGCATGCCGAGCATCGGGTTGAACTCGTGCAGGGCGACCGAACGGTCACGCAGCTTGGCCGGATCGACGTTCATCGACTTGGCGACTTCTTCGATCTCCTCGTCGGTCTTGGGCAGGAACTCGTGCAGCGGCGGGTCGAGCAGGCGGATGGTCACCGGCAGGCCCTTCATGATCTCGAACAGCTCGACGAAGTCGCCCTTCTGCATCGGCAGGATCTTGGCAAGCGCGGCGCGCCGGCCTTCCTGCGTATCGGCGAGGATCATCTCGCGCACCGCGATGATGCGGTCGGCATCGAAGAACATGTGCTCGGTACGGCACAGGCCGATGCCCTCGGCGCCAAACGAGCGGGCGGCCTTGGCGTCGGTCGGCGTCTCGGCGTTGGCACGGACCTTCATGCGGCGGGCCGCATCGGCCCACTCCATCAGCCGGGCGAAGTCGCCCGACATTTCCGGCTCGCGCATCGCCACCAGGCCGGCAAGCACTTCACCGGTGCTGCCGTCGATGGTGATCATGTCGCCCTTCTTGAAGGTGCGGCCGCTGGCCGTCATCTGCTGCGTGTTGTAGTCGACGCGGATGCCGCCGGCGCCGGAAACGCAGGGCTTGCCCATGCCACGGGCGACCACCGCCGCGTGGCTGGTCATGCCGCCACGTGCGGTCAGGATGCCCTCGGCGGCATGCATGCCGTTGATGTCCTCGGGGCTGGTCTCGACGCGGACCAGGACCACCTTGTGGCCCTGAGCCTTGAGCGCCTCGGCCTCGTCCGAATTGAAGACGCATTCACCGGAAGCCGCGCCGGGCGAGGCCGGCAGGCCGGTGGCGACCAGGTCGCGCTTCGCCTTCGGGTCGATGGTCGGATGAAGCAACTGGTCGAGGCCGGCCGGCTCGATGCGCAGCACCGCCTCTTCCTTGCTGATCAGCCCCTCATCGGCCATGTCGATGGCGACCTTGAGAGCGGCCTTGGTGGTGCGCTTGCCGTTGCGGGTCTGCAGCATCCACAGATGGCCGTCTTCGATCGTGAACTCCATGTCCTGCATGTCACGATAGTGCTTCTCGAGGACGGCGCAGTAGCCGGCGAACTTCTTGAAGGCTTCCGGCATCACGGCCTCGAGCGAGGGCCGGTCGGAGCCAGCCTGCTTGCGGGCGGCTTCGGTGATGTCCTGCGGCGTGCGAATGCCGGCGACCACGTCTTCGCCCTGGGCATTGACCAGGAACTCGCCGTAGAGCGCGCGCTCGCCGGTGGCCGGGTTGCGCGTAAAGGCGACGCCGGTCGCCGAATTTTCGCCGGTGTTGCCGAACACCATCGCCTGAACGTTGACCGCCGTGCCCCAGTCGCCCGGCAGTTCGTGAATGCGGCGATAGGTGACCGCGCGCGCCCCCATCCAGGAACCGAACACCGCGCCGATCGCGCCCCACAGCTGATCGTTGGGATTCTGCGGGAACGGCTTGCCCAGCTCTTTCTGGATGATGGCCTTGAAGGTCTCCGCCATCTTCTGCCAGTCGTCACCGCTCATCTCGGTGTCGAGGTTGTAGCCGTGCTTTTCCTTGTATTCGCCGAGCTTCTCCTCGAACAGGTCGGCGTCGAGGTCGAGCACCACATGGCCGTACATCTGGACGAAGCGGCGATAGGAATCGTAGGCGAAGCGCTTGTCGGCGCGGGCCGCGACGACCTCGACGGTCTTGTCGTTGAGGCCGAGGTTGAGCACCGTGTCCATCATGCCGGGCATGGAAGCGCGGGCGCCGGAGCGGACCGAAACCAGAAGCGGGTCCTTCTCGTCGCCAAAGGTGTGGCCGACCGCCTTGCCCATCTTGGCAACGGCGTCCTCGACCTGCTTCTTCAGATCATCCGGATACTTCTGCTCGTTTGCATAGAAATAGGTGCAGACCTCGGTCGTGATCGTGAAACCGGGAGGCACCGGCAGGCCAATGTTGGACATTTCGTGGAGGTTGGCACCTTTGCCGCCGAGCAGGTTCCGCATTTCTGCGTTGCCGTCCGACTTGCCGCCGCCGAAGGAATACACCCATTTAGTCATGAGAAAACCCGCAGTCTGAGGTGGGAGTGAAACTTGTGATCCGTCACAAACCACAGGGGGACTCGGGAGACCTTGATGCAGGTCAACGGCTAGGCTGCGGGCCGTTTTCGGCCTCCCGAAGGCTGTGACCGGGAGCACTTGCCGGGCATCGTGACGCCATGCAATGTCGCCACGGGGACATGCCGGAAATGCCAGGCCGGCCTGCGACAGGAACGGGTGCGAACGAGCCCCTGCGGGCCTCGACGGCCCGGCCTGGTGGGCCGCGGACGGGCGCTTGGCGGCGATCGGGGTTGGAGGGCCTTCTGCCGCGAAGACTGCGGTGACGTTCTGCTACCAGAGAAAGACACTCAGGATGTTGAGACTCATGCGGATCGGCGCTCCGTTGGTCGCCGTCATGGCGTTCGCCACCTTGTCCCATGCCGCCACGGCGGAGCAGGAACAGGCGTTCGTCGACGCCTACAAGCATGCTTACGAAGCCAGCGACGGCGATGCGCTGAAGGCGCTCCTCTACACGGAGGGTGCCGATCCGATGGCGCTCGAATTCTACGGTCAGATGATGACGGCCGACTTCGGCGGCACCATCACCGACATCGGCCTGAGAGACCTGACCCCGGACGAGACGAAGCAGGCCAGCGAGGCGATGGACGGCCCGGCCGGCGGAAAATTCGTTCTGGCGCCGAAGCCCTACAAGAAGCTGGTGATCAAGATCCACGTCAAGAACGACAACGGCGAATCGACCAGCACCGACGAATCCTTCATCGCCGAAAAGGACGGCAAGCTGGTCATCGCCACGCCAACTCCGGCACCCTAGCCGTCGCCTGCCTAGCCGCGCACGCCGAAGCGGAAGCCCGAGGCCGGGCGTTCCTTGAGGATCTCGCGGCGGAAGCGGAACAGAGCGGCCGGCCGCCCCCGTTTCTGCGGGGCGGTCTGGCCGGTCGGCTCGACCAGGGCGGCGCCTTCGACCAGACGGCGGAAGTTCTGCTTGTGCAGGTGGCGGCCGGAGATCGCCTCGACGGTCCGCTGGAGTTCGGTGAGGGTGAAGGCGTCGGCCATCAGCTCAAAGACCACCGGCCGGTATTTCAGCTTGGCGCGCAGCCGCGAGACGGCGGTCGCCAGGATGCGGCGATGGTCGAAGCGCATCGGCGCGCCGGTGCAGCGGGTAACGGACTCGTCGAACAGCGGGCGGCCGTCGCGCCCGGCCTCGATCAGCAGCCCGGCCTCGTAGAGCAGCTCGTAGCGATCGAGTGCGCGCTCCTCGTCCCAGCGGGCGCCGTCGTCGCCGAAGGCGAGCAGCAGACGCTCGCGCCGCCCGAGCGGACGCCGCTCGGTCGGCACCGCCGACGGCTCCATCGCGCTCCAGCGATGAAGCGCCGGCAGGATCGCTTCGTCGAGCACTGCCGGCCGTCCTGCCCGCCAGTCCTCCCACGGGAAGAAGGCATACCAGCGCCGCCAGTGGGCGCGGGCGAGCGCCAGCTCCTCCGACAATTCGTCGCCGATGCGGGTGAGCGCCAGATAGCCGACCGAGACCAGATGCGGACCGGTGTCGCCGGGCAGCGTGTGGCGGCCGCGGTCGCCGAAGGTATAGAGCTGCTCGACGTGACCGAGCTTGAGCGCCGTCTGTTCGGCGACCCAGGCCCTGAGGCCCGTCTCGAAGGTGCGGTGGGCGAGCGGGTTGAACGGCCCGAAGGGCAGGTTGTCCGCTTCGCCGCCGCCCGGCGAGACCACCAGGATCAGCGGTTGCTGTTCAGCCACCGCAACGATTGCCGCATGCAGCCCGATCTCGATCGGCGGCGGTTGCGGCCGGGCGGGCACTAGCCCTCCAGTTCCAGCATGAAGGGCACGTTCTCCATGGCCGTCTCGCCCGGGCCGATTTCCTCGATGGCGGCGACCATGCGGCCGTCGCGGTCGAGCAGCCGGTCGGCGATGGCGACGAGCCGCGCGTTGGGCGTTGCCTTGGGCGACGCCTCGCGCAGCGCCCGGGCGATGGCGCGCTCGTCGCGTTCGGGCCGCGCCACGCACAGCGCGATGAAGGCGGCGGCGGTCGACCGGCTGATGCCGGCATAGCAATGGATGACCAGCGGCCGGCTCTGGTCCCAGTGCTCGACGAAATCGATCAGCGTTTTCACGTGGTCGTCGGCCGCCAGCACCAGGCCGTCCATCGGCTCGACGATATCGTTGATACCGATGAACAGGTGATTCTCGGCCGCGATCGCCGCCGGCCGCTCGACCGGCGTGGCCAGATTGATGAGCGTGACGAGATGACTGGCTCCGGACGCCGCGACGGTCGGTGCAAGCTGGGAGAGGGGACAGACGTGGACGGCCGGCATGAGGAATTCCGATGCTTCTGCTGACGGGCTGGGGAGCTTATAGCCTTTTCCTGTCGTCCCGGCTTGATCCCGGTCAGGCTCCGGTCGCGGTTGTCACGTTGCATCGGCCGCGCGCGCCAGCACCTTGAATCGCTGGAGGAAACGACGCTCGGCCCGTGCCGCCGGCCAGGGCGTGAAATCGAGCCGCTGGCGGTCGATGCCGCGCGGCCGGCCGAAGATCCTGCCCGCCTCCGCCTCGTCGAATCCGGCGAGTGCCACCGCCTCGAAATAGGCCGAGAAGCGGTCGGCCGCCTTGATCTTGTCGGTCAGCGCCTTGGGCAGCGGCGCCGGCAGGCCGAAGCGGCGGTGAATGGCGGCAAGCAGGCGCTGCTCGACCACCGGATATTCGCCGCCGAGCAGCGCCTTGAACGGCGAGATGAGGTCGCCCAGCACATATTCCGGCGCGTCGTGCAGCATGGCGGCAAGCCGCCCGGCGACGCCGATCTCCGGCGTCAGCGTGCCGGCGATCTCCTCGACGATCAGCGTGTGCTGGGCGACCGAGAAGGCATGCGGCCCGATGGTCTGGCCGTTCCAGCGGGCGACGCGGGCGAGGCCATGGGCGATGTCCTCGATCTCGATGTCGAGCGGCGAAGGATCAAGCAAATCGAGCCTGCGGCCGGAGAGCATCCGCTGCCAGGCGCGGGGCGAGGTTTCCTTTTTCGGCATGGGTTCCGGCGGGTCGTGTTGGTGCCCTGCGATTTTCGCCGATTCCCCCGGGTGTTGTCAGTCCTTATCAGCGGCGGCCACTGGCCAGCCGAAGCGCGCCCATCCGGGCAGGGCGAGGGTGAGCGTCGCCTCGCCGGCCATGATCGGCGTGCCGGCATCGATCGCGTCCTTGGCGCGGTCGAGGCGGATCAGCGCCAGCGCCGCGGTCGCCGACCGACGAGCCGAGCGTGCCGATGGACTTGCCGCCGGCGGTAACCTCGGTTCCGGCGGCGGGGAGGGGACCGGCACCCTCGGCGATCACGAAGCGGCGGCGGGCGGTGCCGCGATGCTCCATGCGCGAGACGACCTCCTGGCCGATGTAGCAGCCCTTGCCGAAATCGACGCCGGCAAGCTGGTCCATGTCGGTGTCGTGCGGAAAGGCGTCGCCGAAGGTGAAGTCGATGCCGCCTTCGGGAATGCCGAGCGGGATGCGGTGGGCGTCGTAGTCGGCTTCCCTGGCTTCGGCGAAGCCGGCGAGCACCGGCGGCTGGTCGGCCGGCGCGATCACCCGCCAGCCGAGCGCGGCCAGACGCGGATCGGGCGCCGCGATGCCGTCGATATGATGCACGCCCTCCGGTCCCCAGACGGCCAGCACCCGAGTTCCGGCGGAGACGTCCTCGACCGTCACCTTGGCGCGCAGCTTGTAGAAGCCGAGACGCTTGGCGAAATCGGCGGCGAGCGCGCGGGGGAGGTCGAACAGGAAGCGGTCGCCGTCGCGGATGACGATGAAGTCGAACAGGATCTTGCCCTGCGGCGTCAGCAGGCCGGCGAACACCGCCTGGCCGGGGCCGGCGCGGCTGATGTCCGCCGTCACCAGATCGTTGAGGAATTTCTCGGCGTCCGGCCCGCCGACCGCCACCACGCCCCTGCGGGCAAGAACCGCAATGCGACCGTCACTCATGGAAATGCTCCACCCCGGATCGGGTTTGCGCGCCTAACTAGGCGGCGTCGGGCGACGGAGCAAGGGGCAGATCCTTATTGACCTCGCCTTGGGTAGCCGCTCGAAGCAGATGCGACAGAACCGCGCCGACCGGCCGTGCTCCAATGAGGACAAAGTCCTCAGGCACGAATCGCCCGAAATAGGCCCGCGAAATTGAAAAAGAAGATCATGAACAATTCATCCAAAAGACTGCGCATGGCCGTTCTCTTCGGTGGGCGTTCCGCCGAGCACGAGGTATCGGTGCTGTCGGCGACCAACGTCATGAGCGCGCTCGATCCCGCCAGATACGATGCCGTGCCGGTCTTCATCACGCGCGCCGGGCAATGGCTGCTTGGCGGCCTTCAGGGATAGCGCGCTGACAACGCCAACCGCCGGCACGGAAGTCTGCCTGCTGGCCGGCGGGCGGGGACGGATGATGGCGTTTCCCGCCGGCGGTGCGCCCCATGAATTGCCCAGGATCGACATCCTGTTTCCCGTCCTCCACGGCCTGCCCGGCGAGGACGGCTCCGTGCAGGGGCTGGCGGAAGTGGCGGACGTGCCGCTGGCCGGCTGCGGTATCGCCGGCTCGGCGGTCGCGCTCGACAAGGACATCGCCAAGCGGCTGTTCAACCAGGCGGGACTGCCGGCGGCGCGATCCCTCACCATCCACGCAGGCGCCGCAGCGACGTTCACTGAACTGGAGAGCGCCCTCGGGCTGCCGTTCTTCATCAAGCCGGCCCGGCAGGGGTCGTCGGTCGGCGTCGCCAAGGTCCATGCCAGCCAGGAATATTCAGCCGCGCTCGCCGAAGGCTTCCGCTACGACAGCAAGCTGCTTGCGGAAGAATTCGTTCGCGGCCGCGAGATCGAATGCGCCGTGCTGGAGGATGCCGATGGCGGCCTCTTCGTCTCGCGCTGCGGCGAGATCGTGCCGGCGGAGCGCCACGGCTTCTACAGCTACGATGCCAAATACATCGATGAAACCGGCGCGCTGCTGAACGTCCCCGCCGACCTGCCGCAGGACGTCGAGGACCGCGTTCGCGAGACGGCGGCCAAGGCCTTCCGCGTTCTCGGCTGCGATGGCATGGCGCGCGCCGATTTCTTCGTGACGGAAGATGGGGGCGTACGCGTCAACGAGCTCAACACCATTCCCGGCTTCACCAATATCAGCATGTATTCGAAGGTGATGGCGGCCAGCGGCGTCAGCTACGTGGAGGTGATCGACCGGCTGGTGGCGCACGGCTTGGCGCGGGCCAGTCGACACATCTGAAAGCGCTGTCCCGGCGCTCAATCGCCGGCGACGAAGAACTTCCAGGTGCCGTCCGGAGAGATGCCGACGCGATAATAGAGGTAGGCGCCGTAGGCCTTCATGTCCTCGTAGTCGCCGGCATAGACCAGCTTGAACAGCTCGACCAGTTGCCGCGGCGTCAGCTTGTCCACCGGGTAGTAGGCGAAATACGGCCAGACATACATCTCGTCGGCTTGGTGCCGGCGCCGACATGGACGATAGCCGGCCTCCAGCACCTCGGTCAGGATCGCCAGGATCTCGCGGCCGCCTTCGTCGCCGGAGGATCGGACTTGAGGAAGGCGATCGGGTCGCCGATCTCGTCGAAGCTGAGCTGCGGCGGCGGGTCGATGGCCTCGATGATCGGCCTCAGCTTCTCGGGGTCGCCGGTCGCCGCCGCGTCGATGATCTGCTGGCGCAGCCGCGCCACCGGCACCGGCAGCTTGGAGACGTCGTAGAGGACCTCGGGCACCGGCATGTCCGGCTTGGCCGCCGGCTGCTCGGCCGGCGCCGTCGGCTGCGCTGTCGTCCGGCGGCACCTCCGGCATGCCGGGTTCGATCGCCTGGTCGGGCGGCACGACGATGGTCTCGGTCTGCACCGGGTGGCCCTCGGCCACCGCGCGCGCCGGCTGGAGCCGCGTCGCCAACGCCAGCAGCGCCGCGACCAGCGCCAGAGCCGATGGTCCGCAATGCAGGATTCAACGGAAAATCCGCCGCATGGCTGTCCTTCAGCCCAGCGTCGTCCCGGAGTCATCCTAGGCCAAAGCAAGCGGGGCCGGCCACGGGCTCGATCCGCGGGAGCCCGCATCCTTCGAGGGCCGCCTCGCGGGCCTCCTCAGGATGAGGCTCGAGAGCAAGGCCTCATGGTGAGGTGCCCGGCGCAGCCGGGCCTCGAACCACGAGGCCCCGCAATACGCACCGCCAGAGCCGGCTACTGGACGGTGACGTCGATGGATGAACTCGAACGCCTGGATGCGCTTCGGCAGCGCCCGGGCGAATTCGGCGACCGCCTCCTCGCCATAGGCGGCGACCAGGTCCGACAGCGCCAGAAACAGGGCGGAGTTCGCCAGGATGTCGGGGTCGATCCGTCTCCCCCAGCGCCTCGTCCCAGGCGTCGCTGAGATAGGAGAGGGCAAGGCGCTTCTTCTCGGCAATCGAGCGCTCTTCCTTGTCCGTGGCGGCTGGGGCCAGTCCGGTCGCAATCGTCATGGTGCTTGGTCGCCCGCTTGCGAGTCGTCGGCGAGGTTAATGCTTAGGCAACGTAACACGCGCCGGCCCCCGCGCCAGCACATCGTGAAGAAAGGGTTAACGCGTCATTAAAATCCTAGGGGGTCGCGGTTAACCCTTTGCTAACCATCATTTCCCGTAGCGGGCGGTCACTTCCGCGGCGATTGCGGCCCCTTCCTGCAGGTAACGCTCGACCGTCAGGCGGGCGGAATCGGTGCACACCCGGTAGACCGAGCGGTAGCTTTCATAGCCCCGATTGAAGCGGTCGATGAGCCGCGCCCGCGTCTCGGCGTCCGGCTGTTCGGTATCGATCAGCGCCTGCATCTGGTCGCGCCACAGCGCCCCCTCGTGGGCGCCGCACAGTTCGCGCAGGAACTGGACCGCGCCCAGAATCTCGGAGAGCCGCAACAGGTCGGCCTGATAGGCCGGCGGGGGAGGCGGCCCGTCCGCCGCCCGGGCGGTGAGCGCCGCCGTTGCGATCGCCAAGGCGAGCGCGGCCGCAATCGTCACGATCCTCATGGCGTCAATCCGTGCGTCTCGATCACCCGGCGGCTGTCGCCGGTCAGCGTCAGTGCGGCGAGATCGTCGCCGGCGACCCAGCGCGCCTCGGCCGCGTCGTCGCCGGCGCGCACCGTGCCGCCGACCGCGCGGCCGGCGAAGACGACCAGCACGGCGTGAAAGTCGACGGCGCCGGCGGGGTCGCGGTTCATGATCTCGGCCATGTCGATCCGTTGCAGCCCGGCGATGGTGAGGCCGGTCTCCTCACGAATCTCGCGGATGGCGGCGGCCTCGAGCCGCTCGCCCCATTCCACCTTGCCGCCGGGCAGCGCTCCACACGCCGGCGCCGGGCGGCCGGCCGCGCCGCACCAGCAGCACTTCGCCGTCGCGGCGCACCAACGCGCTGACGCCGATAATCGGCCGTTGCGGGAGATTCTCGGGTGGCATGGGCATCACGCGCGACCGTATCCGAAACGCCGCGGGGAGGGATGGAAATTGTTTGCTATCCTGAACGCCTCGGCCCCGCTATCAGACGCCAGATCATGTGCGGACGCTTCGTCCTGACCGCCTCGCCGGAAGAGCTGGAAGCCCTGTTCGGCTACCTCGACGGCGAAGCCTTCCCGCCGCGCTACAACATCGCGCCCACCCAGCCGATCGCGGTGGTGCGTATGCTGGGTGGCGCCCGCCGCTTCGCGCTGGTGCGCTGGGGGCTGGTTCCCGCCTGGGTGGAGGACCCCAGGAAGTTCTCGCTTCTCATCAACGCCCGCGCCGAAGGGATTCTGGACAAAGCCTCTTTCCGCGCCGCCATGCGCTACCGCCGCTGCCTGGTGCCGGCCTCCGGCTTCTACGAATGGCGCAAGCTGCGGGGCTCCAATTCCGGCCGCACGCGCGAGCCCTTCTGGCTGAGGCCGCGCGACGGGCGGCCGATCGCCTTCGCCGGCCTGTGGGAGACCTGGCACGACCGGGCAACCGGCGGCGAGATCGATTCGGGCGCCATCGTCACCACCAGCGCCAATGCGACCGTGGCGCCGATCCACGACCGCATGCCGGTGGTGATCGCGCCGGAGAATTTCGAGCAGTGGCTGACCGGCGATCCGGTCGAGGCGAGCGCGCTGCTCCGCCCCGCGTCCGGACAGCCTCTTCGAGGCGATTCGCGATTCCGAACCGGGTCAACAAGGCCGACAACGACGATCCGGGCGTGCTCGAACCGGTCGAGCCGAAGCTGCTCTGAGCCGGCCATGGACGAACCGCTTCTCTCGGCCGCGGTCGAAGGCTTCCTGCTCGGCGCCAGCCTGATCGTCGCCATCGGGGCGCAGAATGCCTTCGTGCTCAGGCAGGGGCTCGCCCGCCGGCACGTCTTCGCCGTCGCCGCGATCTGCGCGCTTTCCGATCTGGTGCTGATCGCGGCCGGCGTCGCCGGGCTCGGCACGCTGGTCCGCGACATGCCGTCACTGCTGACAGCCATCAGCCTCGGCGGCGCCGCGTTTCTGGCGGCCTATGGCCTGCTGTCCTTCCACCGCGCCGTACGGCCGGGAGCGCTCGCCCCGGCGGACCACTCGACCGCGGGACTGGCGGCGACCGTCGCCACCTGCCTGGCACTCACCTTCCTCAACCCGCATGTCTATCTCGACACCGTGGTGCTGATCGGCGCGCTCTCCGCCAGGCACCCCGGCGCCGGGGCAATCGCCTTCGGCGCCGGGGCGGGTGTCGCCTCGGTGGTCTGGTTCTTCGGCCTGGGCTATGGCGCCCGGCTGGCAGCACCGATCTTTGCCCGGCCGAAAGCCTGGCAGGTCCTCGACACGCTGATCGGGGTGGTCATGCTGGTTCTCGCCGCCCGCCTCGTCGCCGAGGCGTGGCCGGCACTCGGCTGAGGCTCAGACGGCGGCACGCTCGGCAACCGGACGGCGGCGGAGATCGGCCTTGGCGATCGCCGGCGGAATGTAGTCGGCCTGGTTGAGCCCGACATTGACCCCCGGCGGGGCGATCTCGTCGATCCGGTCGAGGACCTCGTCGCTGAGCCGCACTTCGGCCCCGGCCAGCAGATCGTCGAGCTGCGCCATCGTGCGCGGGCCGAGGATCGCCGAGGTCACCCCAGGATGCGCCATGACGAAGGCCATCGCCATGTGGGTGAGCGACATGCCGGCCTCTTTCGCCAGCGGGATGAGCCGCTCGACCGCATCGAGGCTGCGCTCGTCCGACATCTGCTGCGGCATGAATTTCGCCCGCGGCGAGTCCGGCGTCGGCTGGCCCTTGCGGTAACGTCCGGTGAGCAGGCCCTTGGAGAGCGGGCTCCATACCAGCACCCCCATGCCATAGCGTTCGGCAACCGGCAGCACTTCGCGCTCGATGCCGCGGTCGAGGATCGAATAGGGCGGCTGCTCGGTGCGGAAGCGTGCCAGCCCGCGCCGCTCGGCGACCCACTGCGCCTCGACGATCTCCGATGCCGGGAAGGTCGATGAGCCGATGGCGCGCACCTTGCCGGCGCGCATCAGGTCGGTGAGGGCGGAAAGCGTCTCCTCGATGTCGGTGTCGGGCGCCGGACGATGGATCTGGTAGAGGTCGATGTAGTCGGTCTGCAGCCGCTTCAGCGAATTCTCGACCGCCTGCATGATCCACCGCCGCGAGTTGCCCTGCATGTTGGGATCGGTGCCCATCGCCCCATGCACTTTGGTCGCGAGCACGACAGTGTCGCGCCGACCTTTCAGCGCCTTGCCGAGGATCACCTCGGACTCGCCGGCGCTGTAGCGATCGGCCGTGTCGACGAAGTTGATGCCGAAATCGAGCGCCTTGTGCACCATGCGGGCACACTCGTCATGGTCGGCATTGGCGGTGGGGCCGAACATCATGGCGCCGAGGCAATAGGGGCTGACCTTGATGCCGGTCCGGCCGAGTGTGCGATAGCGCATATTGAGATCCTTTTGCTGAATGGTCTGATTTCCGGGCCGGTACGCTCACCACGGGATCGTCTGGTTCTCCCAGCGCGTGAACGTCCCCGATGGGCCGTCCGGGCCAAGCAGCGCCACGCGCACCACCTCGCGCGACCCCTCCTCGACGGACTGGGTGCCCTCGTAGTTGTTGAGGTTGGTGCTGGTGAAGCCGGGGGAGACGAGGTTGACCTTGATCCCCGTCGATTCCAGCTCGACCATCATGGCCAGGGTCATGGCATTGAGCCCCGCCTTGGAGGCGGCGTATCCCGGGCCGAAATTCTTGTGATAGGGGTAGGCCGGATCGGCGTTCGCCGTCAGCGATCCGACCCCGCTCGACACGTTGACGATGCGGGCGTCCGTGGACAGACGCAGGAGCGGCAGCATCGCCTGGTAGACGGCGAGGACGCCGAACACGTTGGTTTCCCATATCGCGTGGACTTCATCGAGCGGCACGTTGCTGGCAAGACTGGTCTTGCGGTACTCCTCGAGCGTCATGCCGCCTGCCCGGGTATTCGAGATGGCGGCGTTGTTGACCAGCAGGTCGAGCCGGCCGAACTCGGTGCGAATGCGCTCCGCCGCTGCGGCAATGGAGGCCTGGTCGGTCACGTCGATCTGGATGGCGCGCGCGCCTCCACCGATGCTCGCAGCGGCGGCTTCCCCCTTGTCGGCATTGCGTGACCCGACGAAAACCGTCGACGCCAGCTGCCGCCAGTTCCTTTGCGACCTGATAGCCGACGCCTTGATTGGCCCCGGTGACCAGGGCGACGCGCTTGTCCGGCATGGACATCTCCTTCTGCCTGTCGATGATGTGGCAAAAGCCGACCGGGCCGCGCTAAACAGGTGTAAGCGGAACATTATTCCGCTTATATACGGAACGATGTTCCGTTTATCAAGTGGTGTGTGCGTGAACGACAGGAACGACGGGAAGGGAGGCGGCGCGGAGCCCGGCGGAGCCGGAAAGCGGCCCGTGCGCGCCGATGCACGGCGCAATCTCGATTCCTTGATCACGGCGGCCAAGACCGTCTTTGTCACTTCGGGTGTCGACGCGCCTGTGCGCGAGATCGCGGAAAAGGCCGGCGTCGGGGTTGGCACTCGTCTATCGCCATTTTCCCCAGCGCTCCGACCTGATCGTCGCCGTCTTCCGGCAGGAGGTCGATGCCTGCGCCGAGGCCGCATCGGCGCTGGCCGCCGAACACGACCCCGGCGAGGCGCTGGCGCTATGGATGCAGCGTTTCGTCGATTTCATCGCGACCAAGCGCGGGCTCGGCACGGCCCTGCACTCGGGCGATCCGGCCTATGAGCCGTTGCCGGCCTATTTCGAGAAGCATCTCGTGCCGGCGCTCCGGTCCCTGCTGGAGGCAGCGGTCGCGGCGGGCGACGTACGCGCCGACGCCGATGCGCACGAATTGCTGAATGCGGTCGCGAGCCTCGGCGCCCGGCCTACCTTGCCGGCGCCGGCCAGGCGCGGCGGATGGTGGCCTTGCTGGTCGACGGGCTGCGCTACGGCGCCAGGGCGCCGGTTGGCACGTCAGCTCCAAGCCAGCCAACTCCAGGCGCCGGCATCGTCGGCGCCGGGGTTGATCTTGCCCGGGATGGCCGCCCTCGCACCAGTCGGCAACAGCCACCTATGCCCGGCCGAAAGCCTGGCAAATCCTCGATGCGCTGATCGGGGTGGTGATGCTGGCGCTCGCCGCCCGGCTGGTCGGCGAGGCGTGGTCAGCCCTGCACTGAGGTCTCAGTGCAGTTGTTTATCGTCCTCGCGCGCGGTCGACGGATCGCTGGCCTGTTGCTGCTGCTGGACGATTTCCGCCAGTTCGGGAATGGCGATCCGGCGATACTTGGCTTCGAGCGAGTGCTCGAGAGCGTCGTCGGCTCGGGACCGAAACGGCCGCAGCTCGACGAATTCCTTGTTGCGCTTCACGGGAGTATCTCGTCAGTCCTAGTCTATGCTCGCCCGGCGACCAGTGCCGCCGGGGCGCCTCTGTGGTGGCCGATTGCGGCGAATCCATGTTGGCACTGCCTGGTTACCGAATTGCTGCGATGCTTACATTGATGTCGATCACACATCACCAGCCCCACGTCTGCGGGTCTGCCACGGTCTCCGTGCGGCTGGCGGCCATCAGCCCCCTGATCGCCCGCACGATCCACCAGACCGCGGTGAGCAGCAGGAGGAGGATGCCAAGCCCGAAGGCCAGCACCAGAATCCCCGAGACGATGCAGTACAACAGGCCGATGCCGGCGCTGCGCACCTGGAACGTGTAGTGATCCGCCCAGATTCCGGCCGCGTTCGGCCGGTTGATCACGGCCAGCGCGAACCCCACGATGAGCGGCACCGCCCCGAAGGCCGGCACCAGCCCGGCCAGGTAGAGAACGTAATTGAGCAGAACGTTCTGGCGGCCGGGGTGGAGATAGGGGCTGATGGCATCGAAGGCGGAGGGCCCGCCACCCGGTTCGGGGGTCGGCGAGGGCGCTCCCTGGTGCTCGTCGGACATGGCTGGATCCCTTTGCGGTTCAGCGATTCGCGCCGATTTCGTTTGCACGCCT
This sequence comes from uncultured Alphaproteobacteria bacterium, assembly GCA_963782045.1. Classification (GTDB taxonomy): domain Bacteria; phylum Pseudomonadota; class Alphaproteobacteria; order Rhizobiales; family Kaistiaceae; genus CAVSRC01. Next base: position 920,920 of record CAWAIR010000037.1, on the reverse strand, counting down.
GATTTCCGCGCGAAATATCCGCCGCGTCCCTCCGCCCCGCAAGGGCAAACCGTCTGGACAGGTGCGACAGTTCTGCCTTGAATGGCGCCGCCTGTTTCGAGGAGTTTCGCCGTGACCGTCCGCGCTGCGCTTCCGGGAAGACCGACATGACGTCGCGTCTCGGTGAACGGCGTTCGAAGCTGGCCGCGGCGAGCGCCCGCCTGGCGGCGCTGTCGGTTCCCGTGCTCGTCATCGCGGCCATCGGCCATCGCGCCGGAATGCTGGCGGCGACACCGACCTATGCGGTGATGGCGCTCGGCTTCTCGCTGGCTGCGCTGGCGGCGATCATGGCGCTCGCCGCCTTCACCGGCATCTGGCGCGACGGGCGCAAGGGCGCCGGCGCCGCCACCCGCGGGCTGGTCATCGGGCTGCTCGTGCTGGTGCTGCCGGCGGTGGGCGCATGGAAGGTGGTGACGCTGCCCCGGCTGATCGACATTTCCACCGATCCCGGCGATCCGCCGCAGTTCGAGCGCGCCGGGCGCGACCGCACCGCCGACGACCAGACGATCACCGATCCCGCCGCCGACGACATCGCGGCGCAGCGCGACGCCTATCCCGACATCTATCCGCGCCATTATTCGGTGTCGCCGGCGCGCGTCTACGACGAGGCCAAGGCGATCGTCGCCGACCGCCATTGGCGCGTCCTAGAGAGCCGCGAGCCCTCCGACAGCGACGAGACCGCCCATATCGAAGCCGTCGCCACCACGCCGATCTTCGGCTTCCGCCAGGACGTCGCCATCCGCATCGTCCCCGACGGCGACGGCTCGCTGGTCGACATGCGCTCGGCGGCGCGCAACGCCGCCCACGATCTGGGCGCCGACGCGGAGCGCATCCGCGCCTTCTTCCACGACCTCGACGCCGCCTTGCAGGGCCTCAGCGGCAACGTCAGCGGCGGCTGAGCCGGTAGCGGCCGGCAGGCCCCGGCGGCCCGTCGCAGGCAACGTCATCGCGCGCCATCAGCTCTTCGAGATGGGCCAGCACCGAGAGACCGGCAGCGCCGGCAAGCCCGGGGTCGAGCCCGACATAGACCGCGGCGACGATCGCCGGGATGGAGCGGGCGCCGTCGGCGAGGCTGGCGAGGATCGCCGCCCTCCGCTCCAGCCGGTGGGCCTTGAGCGCGCGGACGTGGTCGTGAGCCTTGGCCACCGGTCCGCCATGGCCGGGAAGATAGGTGTCCTCGCCGCGGCCAAGCAGCCGGTCGAGCGAGGCCATGTAATCGGCCATCGAGCCGTCCGGCGGCGCCACCACGGTGGTCGACCAGGCCATGACGTGATCGCCCGAGAAGACGAGGCCGCTGCCGGCAAGCGCGAAGACGAGGTGGTCGCTGGTATGTCCAGGCGTGGCAATGGCCTCGAGCCGCCAGCCGTCGCCGGTGATGAGCGCCCCGTCCGCAAGAACCACGTCGGGCAAAAAGTCCCGGTCGATGCCGTGATCTACCTCCGCCGCGCTCTCTCTCGCCATCCGGCGCCCGGCATGGCTGCGCGCACCCGTCGCCGCGGCAAGGCGGGAAGCGCCGGCAGAATGATCGCGATGGGCGTGGGTGACCAGGATGTGCGTGATGGTTTCGCCGGCCGTGGCCGCCATCAGCGCCCGAAAGTGCGAGTCCTCGTCCGGACCGGGGTCGATGACCGCGACATTTCCGAAACCGACGATGTAGCTGTTGGTGCCGGCGAAGGTGAGCGGACCGGCGTTCTGCGCCGTCACCCGGCGCACGGCCGGCGCCACCGGCACGGCGCGGCCGTGGTGCGGCTCGAAGCTGCGCTGAAGGTGGAGGGCGGGCATCGGCGCGGGGTTAACGATGCACCGCGGGGCGGCGGAACCGGCTCATGACTCGACCTTTGCTCAACGGGCCTGCCCGCGGGCGAAGGGTGGTCGGAGTGGCAGGATTTGAACCTGCGACCCCCTGCTCCCGAAGCAGGTGCGCTACCAGGCTGCGCTACACTCCGGTTCCTGGCGGAGCGGACTTATAACGTTGCCGCCGGGGGGCGGCAAGGCCGCGACGAGTGGCGATTTTCAAGCGGCTGCGGCTGCGTTGCGGGGGGCGAGCCCAGACGATATACGGAGCCACGGCCGGAAATCTGCCGCGCCGCTCTGCCGATGGGGCGTAGCCAAGAGGTAAGGCAGCGGATTTTGATTCCGCCATACGGAGGTTCGAATCCTCCCGCCCCAGCCACAACTAAGCTGGTGATATTACATAGTTTTTTGTATTTGCCGGCTATCGAATATATGGCCCGGTTCCGGGCCGTTTGCGGCGGCCGCTTGGATCTGTGATTCCCCGAGAGACGCATTTGCGCCGGAGAGCGGCCCCAACCGCCGGAGATATCTCTTGGGCGGCGTTCGGCAGTTGACTTTTCTCTGGGATAGTCGGGGCTGGTGAAGCAGTGCGCTGCCCCGTCAGGCTGCCATGAAAATGGCGCTGGCGAGGCCTGACGGTTCAGGTGCGGGTGGTGTCGTCGGTCGTGAGGCCGATGAGCGTGCGCTGTTACGACCAGCCGAGCGGAAGATGTCCGGACAGACGGAACAGCTCCGTGGCCGTTAGCCGCGGCGGTTGGCGGCCGTTGACGATGGCATCCACAATGTCGGGAGCGAGCCATGCAAGGCGTACGGTCGCGTAGATGTAGGCGGCGCTGACGCCCTCGGCTTGGGCGATGTCGTGCGCCGAGAGGTGAGGATCACGCATCAGCCGCTCGCGGAAGTCGTGAGCGCGGGCGAGGGCACGGAGGAGGGCCGGATCGGGGGCACGCTGATTCTCGGCATTCTGAACGACCATGCGCATCTCGCGCCCGGCCCGCTGGAGGTGTGCGGCGATCGTCAGAGTGACGATGTCTTCTGGATCGGCATCGCCTGCATCTTCTGGATGGGAGTTGGCCAGCGCGTTTGTGTCCAGCGATCCATTGCCGTCCGGCTGGAGCATGCTGGCCAGACGTTGCCGGCTAACCTCGATCCGGGCGGAATCGGGACCGATCTCCACGTGCCCGACCAAGCTGGTCACGAGCTGCCGCATCTCACCGGGAGATCCATTGGTCAGGTCTTCGGCGGTCCGGCCGAAGCAGTCTTGGTCCTCTTCGTTGGCGACCTAAGAGGAACTGCGTGCATTGCCGTAGCTCTTGATGACGCAGCAAGACTGGCCATGCGTCATCAGTCGGGAAAAATGACTCCTATCCCGCTGCATTGGCAAAAACGCATAATTCAAGGTTATGTGCCTTCCGCCGCGTCCGTGGCGGACGGGAGTAGGGCCCCCAAAAGCATGGCGTCGTGGCAGTTCGCGCGGTTCAGAATGCCGAAGCGTCATCCGACTCCGGTATCAATGCTGCATCGGACTCAAGTCCACTGGCCGCTGACGTCGGTTAAGCCCCAGAAACCGACTTCGTGCGTCGCGGTCGGAGCCGGGGCAACGCTCCGGGGGGCTGCCCGTGCAAGCGAACGCGGTAAGTGCCGGTGTCGCAATATCGGCCGGCGCGGAGTCAGCCATGATGGCATCTTCCTCTGCGGAGACGATGATTAACTTATCGGTCAGGGCGTCGGCTAGGGAAACACGTCGTTCACCACGAGCACGGCGCCGGTGTCGCCGTGATAGGTGCCGGCGGTCACCAGGAGCGCGTTTCCTTCGAGCAGGGCTGCCTTCGGCTCGAACTCACCGGTGGTCAGCATGATCGTGCGCTCGAGCGACAGGTCCTGGGCCGACAGCACCCAGATCGTGCCCTTCTCGCCGATGGCGATCACATGCTGGTCGTCGCTGGTGATCTGGGCGACCCGCTCGGAGACGGTCGCTCGTCCGATTTCGATCTCTCTCGACGGGTCGAACATGACCACGAGTTCGGCCTGGTTGTCGTCGCCGACCCGGCCGCCGCCATAGACGGCCTCGCCATTGGCGGTGATCGACCAGAGCGAGGCGCCGCGGGCATTGACCCAGTTGGTGCGCATAGTCGCCTGTTCGGTGATGCTGATCGCCGCGTCGCCGCGGACATGGGCGACCCAGATCTGGCTGCCGACCGGGGTCAGCGCCTGGCCCCATTCGCCGAGTTCGGGGGAGGTGGCCTGGCGCCCGCTCCCCGGATCAACCCGCACCACCTGGCTGCGCCCCGAGCTGCAATCCGGCATGACCAGCACCCAGGGCGTATCGCCGGCGAGCGTCATGTCCTGCGGGCAGCTCCTGAGATGCACGAACACCGAGCCCCTGCCGTCGCTCGGCTGCCGCCAGAGCGCCTTGTCGGTCTCGACCAGCGCGTAGGTGGTGCCGTCGGCGGCTGACGCCATGCTGACCGGCAGGCGGCCGACCGTCACCCGGTCGACCACGTTGCCGCTCTGCGGATCGATCTTGGCGATGGTGCGCTGGCCGCTTTCGGCCGCCCACAGCCACTGGCCGTCATAGGACAGACCCTCGACCCATTTGCCGAGCTGGTACACCGCGGGCGTGACATAGTCCGGTACCGATGCGGGTGTCATCGAAGTCGGCGGCGCAGCCGTCGGCGTAGTAGGAGCCATGGGCATCTGCTGCGCCATGGGCAGCTGCGGCGTCATCGGGAACTGCGGTCCCGTGGGCATCTGTGGCGCCATCGGGAACTGTGGCGCCATCGATGTCGGCGCCGCGGCCGGACCGATGCCGGCGGCCGCGAACTGCATCGAGCAGCCGGTCAAGAACCCCTGCACCTGCGGTCCGGCACCGTCCAACGGTAGCGCCATCGGCTGCATTCCCGGCGGGCCGATGACCACCTGCCCGGCGCCCTGCAGCAGGCTCCACAGCGGATCGTTCAGGTCGATATTGAGGGTGAGGCCGCCCTGCCCCGAGCCCGCGTCGGTGAATGCCGTGCCGGTGTAGACGCCACCCCTCTGGCCGACGGAGAGCGACACGCGAACCGCCTGGCCGTTCGATGCCGGACCGAGGTCGATGGGCAGGAGCACCGCGATGGACGGGGCAGAGCCGCCCGCACCGCAGGAGGCGACGAAGGCGACATTGTCGGTCTCGGGCACCCCGTAGGTGAGCGTGTAGCTATTGTCGGCCTGGGATTGGCTGACGAACCACTGCGGCTGCCCGCCCGGAGCCGGCTGCGTCGCCGTGCCCGGGAACGGCGCTGGCTGTTGCGGCGCGGCCATCGGAAATCCGCCGGGGGTGGCCGACGGTGCCATCGGGAACGGAGCCGGTGGCGCGCTCGGCGCGGCGATCGGAAATCCGCCGAGCTGGGACTGCGCGAGACTGCCCGACGGCAGCGCGGCGAGGACAAGGCTCGTGAGCGCCGCGGCAACAGGGTACCACTGGCGAAGGCCGCCGATCCGACTCGACTTCATGATGACGTCCTCTCCTTCGCTGTGATCGTTTGCAGCGGGCGCGCCACGCCCTCCCGGCGCGGTGGCCCGGAAACGCACCCTGCTTATTTCGGTCGGCACGTGTAGACCCGGCCGCCAGTCATCAGCGCGGCGCCGCTGCTGTTCGCCTGAAGCGCCGCCTGGCCGTTGCTGTATTGGCCGGGCGACGCCATCTGCGCGAGCATGACCATCTGCCCGCCGTTGAGCGACACGCCGGCGACCGGCCCGCCCTCCGAGGTGCCGAAGGTCACGGCGAGCGCCGAGCCATCCGTGCAGGTGAAGGCGACGACGGCCGGCGGGCTGCCGGCCGCTATCTGCGGCGGCGCCCCGTTTGGCGCGACCGCCGGGAATCCGCCGGGGCCGGGCGGCGTCGGAGCCGGCTGGCCGCCGGCGAAGCCGGCTGACGGGTAGCGTCGCGCAGGCGCCGCGGTGGCGGCGCCCTGCCGGGCCCAGCCGCATTGCGTGACGAAGCTGACGAGCGCGTCGTACGCGCCATAGAGCCCGATGCGGGTGGTGCGCCCGCCGAAGGAGACGTCGGCCTGCTGGCCGCTGGCCAGCGCCGCGAGCAGCGGGTCGCGCGGCTGTATCCGGAACACCGGGGTGTAGCCGATGGCACCGAAATAGGTGTCCACCGCCTGATAGGTGAAGCTCCGCCCGTTGATGGCAAACGTGATCGGGCCGACCGCGCCCGCCTGGCCGGTATCGACCGCGGCCCAGTTCACCGTCACCTCGGCCGGGGCGTTGGCGCCCCGGCAGGCGATAATCATTCCGACGTCGTCGCCGCAATCGGTGCAGTCGGCAGCGACCACGTCCTGCGCGGCTCCGGTCGCCGCCCACTGGCGCTCGTCCGCCAAAGCACCCGGCGCCGACAACAGGAAGAGCATCGCAAGCAGGCCCAGCGCCGCACTGATCAGTTTCCTCATCCGCGTCATGGTCTTGGGTCCCCAGCCACAGTTGCCTGTCACTGCTGTGGATCGAACACGCCGGCGGCGGCCATGTCGCCGACCGTCAAGGGCGTGGCGATGGTCAGGCCGAACGCACTCAGGAGGAAGGTGCCCTTGACGATCTTGTCGCGGTTGCGGATGAAGAAGGACGGCTTCTCCGCCGGCTTGGCAGCCGCGTTGGTGATCTCCTCGGCCGAGGGCAGCCGTCTGATCTGCTTGACCGCCGTGAGCGCGGCCCCACCCGCGTCGTCCGCGGCCGAGGCGAACTTCCTCAGCGTATACTTCGGCAGCGCCTCCAGGGCCGGCGGTGGCGTCGTCTTGCTCAGCGCCGACAGCAGGCGCTGCGACGCGTTGGCCGGAAGCGATTCGTAGATGATCGGCTTCCGCGCCGCGTTGGCAGCGTCGCCGAGGCCGTTCCTGAGTGGCTTGGTGAGGTCGGGCGCCGCCGCAGGATCGACCTTGCGCAGGCCGTTACCGATGTTGCCGAGGTCGTCGAGCGCATTACCGAGATCGTCGATGGCCTTGCCGAAACGGACTTGTGCGATCTGAAACGAGCCGTCCGCCGCAGGTGGCTGCGGCCCGGACGGGCCGTCTCCGCCGGTTGCGGCGGACGCGTTGCCGTTCGCGATGGCGACAAAGCCCGCGGCGGCGAGCGCCGCGATCATGTGGCGGAGCGGCAAGCGACCGCAGTGCCGGGTCTCACTGGCCATTGCTGGTGCCCGCGCTGTTGCTACCCGCCTGGTAGCCGAGGTAGTAGCTGGCGCCGGCGGCACCGCCGGCCGCGAACAACGTTCCCGCCGCGATGATAGCCTTGCGGCCCTTGGAGGAGAGCAGCTTCTTCAGGACCGAAGGCTTTGCGGCCGGCTCGTCTGCGAGTTTGATGAAGAGAGCCTTCTGATAGCCGCTCGCGAGATCGTCCATGCTGAGGTAGTTGGTCTTCTCGTTGGGGTCCCGCCTGACGAACGCGTCGTATTGCCCTATGCGCCTGCCATCCGCCCGAAACGGGTTGTTGTCGACGACGCCCGTCCCCGTGCGTCCGGCGGCACCGGCATCCTCGCCAAGGTTTCCACCAAGTTTCGGAATGAGGGACAAGTTGTGGTATGGCCCGCCATTGGCAGCCCCCGCGGCCGCGTCGACGTCGTCGTAGGGGTTGCCCGGAGCCGCGTTCAGGTTGCCGTAGCCCGGGCCGGCCCGTTTGTTGATCGGTGTGGCCGCGTCGAAGCCCGCGCCCCCGTTCAGGTTGCGGTAGTGACCGACAGTGATGTCCTGGTACGGGCTGCCCGGGCCGGCCCGATTGATGATCGGGTTGGCAGCATCGATGTCGTCGTAGGGGTTGCCCGGAGCCGCGTTCAGGTTGCCGTAGCCCGGGCCGGCCCGTTTGTTGATCGGTGTGGCCGCGTCGAAGCCCGCGCCCCCGTTCAGGTTGCGGTAGTGACCGACAGTGATGTTCTGGTACGGGCTGCCCGGGCCGGCCCGATTGATGATCGGGTTGGCAGCATCGACGTCGTCGTAGAGCTTGCCGGCTCCGGTAAGCGAGCCGCTTGAGTTGGCGCCAACGGTCGGGGCCGCGCCAGTGGCCTTATATGCCTGCAGTCCCGTCGGCGGCGGCGCGTCGCCGAACACCGGGAGGGCATTCTTCCCCAGCGGCGCCGCGATCGGGCCGCCGAGCGCCTGAGGCGGCGGCGCGGCGGCGGCCGGGTCCACCCTGCGCAGCGCGTTGCCCGCATCCTCGGCCACGCTGGCGGCATCGTTGATCCATTTGCCGTTGAGGAGTTTCCAGGCGACCAGCCGTAGGGTGCTGTGGCCGGCCGCGGCACCGCGCAGCGACGGCGCGGGATCGGGGACCACCATTCCAGCATGGGCGCTTGCCTGGAGGGCGAGGCTCGCCACGCCGGCGAGGAGCATCAGACGGGTGTATGACATTGCCAACGCTCCTGACCTATTGAGCCGGATAGAGGATGAGCTGCTTGGGCTGGGTGCCGGCCTGATAGCCACCCACCCATTGGTCCTGCTGCGACAGCCACCAGCGGAAGCCGACGCGCGATGGCTGCATGACGCCGTAGCCCGGCGGAATGGTCGAGACGTAGTCGACGGTGCCGGCCTGGTTGTCGACGAAGATGTCGAGCGGCTGGTTCGACCGGTTGACGATCGCCATCGTCACCGTGCCATCTGCGGAGGGCTGCTGCACTGGGTTCTGCCGCTGCGCCTGCTGTTGCTGTGCCTGCTGTTGCTGCTGAGCCTGGTTCTGGGCGCCGGCGTTTGCCTGCCCGGCGGGCACCGCTGCCCAGAAGGCCGAGTGCCAGCCCGGCTGGATCGGCGTCGCCGCGACCGGCCCGGGCTGCTCGATATTGAGGTAGAAGGCGGGATTGGCGACGCTGCGCAGCCGGGCAAATTGCGGCGCCGGCGACGGCTCCACCGCCCAGACCGCGTTGCGATTGGCCGTATTGAGCGGCAGGAGCTGCACGGTGTTGCCGGTGAGCGTCAGGTAGCCGCCGGTCACCGCCGATTGCAGCAGCACGCCGGATTTGTCGGTCATCGGCTGGATGATCCACAGCCCCGCCTGGCTCGCGGTCGGGCTCATCACCACACTTGAGCCGTTCGCCGTGAGGAAGGTGCCTTTCCAGCCGTTCTCCATCACGAAGAACTGGGGTTGCTGGGCCTGCTGCGCCCGCACCGGGACGGCACCGGCCACCAGCACGACCGCCACCGCGGCGCCGATTGCGGAAATCAGTCCTTTGCCACGCATCCGATCACCCTCCTCGGGGTTTTGCCCCGTCTCTTCCGCTTGCGCCCGTCACTGGGTCACCGAGGCGCACATCGGCATGTTGAAGCGTGTGACCACGTCGGCGATGCCGGTCGGATCGAGCAGCGTATAGTCGAAGTTGTCGGCGTAGCCGTTGTGGGCGGAAGCGCCCTGGACGGCCGCGGCCACCGCGGAATTGATCTGTGCGTCGGAGATGCCGGCGTCGAGCTGCTGGACCACCTGCGCCTTCACCGCGTTGCGGAACTGGATGGCGTTGGCGAGCGCCATGTACATCGGCATGTTGACGGCGAGGTAGTCCGAAATCGCGGTGTCGATGAGGAGTTCCTTGCCCGCGGCGGTCAGCGCCCGTCCGGTGGCGCTCGAAAGGGCCGCGCGGACCTGCGAGCGGAGCGTCGCGCGGGCGGTCTCCTGGGCGGCGACCTTCGCCGCTTCCTTGCCGGCAACTTCCGCCGCAGTTTCGCCGGCCCGTGCCGCCGTCGTCACGCCTGCCGCGCTTCCCGCGGTGACCGCGATCAGTCCGACGGAGAGCGCGAACTGCGCAACCGACGTCACCTGCATGGTGATGGCGTTGGCGCAGGCGCCGTGGGTGCGGCCGCACATGGCGCCGCAATCGGCCCAGCCCGTCGGGCAGCCGCTCCAGCACACCGGTCCGATGCCGTTGTAGCCCGGGCTGCACGTCTTGTAGCAGAGGCCGGCGTCCTTCTGCGGCGTGCCGCCACCGCAGTCCGGGATGCGCCCGACGCCGCGATCATAGGTGTTCTTCTGGCACGAGATCCCGATGTCGGTCGTGTTCGGCGGACAGGTCGGCGTGCACAGGTTGGTGATCACCGGCGCCTGCTGATAGCTCGCCGGGCATTTGGTGTAGACGATGGTGTTGGCGTTGGCGTTCTCGCAGCCATACCGGCGGCCTTCCGGGCTCGCCCGGCAGCGCGCCATGGCGTTGTCCAGATTGAGGCCGTCGCCGAACTGCCAGGCGAAGGTCGAGCGCGTGATCGGCGCCGGCTTGTAGCAATAGAGCCCGTCGTCGCGGAATCCTGGCGGACAATCCGGGACGCACATGGTCACGGCGCCGCGGTAGCCCGGCTGGCAGTTCGTGTAGCAGAGGCCGTCTTTGTTCGCCGCATTGCCGCTGCACATGGTCGGGATGACGCCGACGCCGCGGCCATAGGTGTTCTTCCAGCAGGCGTCGGGCTTGTTCTTGTCCTCCTGCATCTTCTGCGCAATGGCGACCGCGACGGCGTTTGCGATCTTGGCGATCTCGTCCTGGGAGACGACGCCATTGGCGTCGAGGTCGCCTTGGGCGATCGGCAGGGAGAGGCTCTGGTTGGGGCTACTGGTGACGACGTAGGAGCCGCCGACCCATTTGCCGTCGGCAGCGAAGCCGAGCTTCTTGCCGATCCCGACATACTGCGCGACCACCGCTCCCGGCGCGATCGAGAAGAGCGCCGTCGGGCTGCCGGTATCCGGCACCTCCTGGCAGACGAGCTCGGACTGGGTGGTGTTCCTCATCGTCACCTTGACCGAGCCCGGGCGCACAAAGGGGATCGTCACCGACTGCCCCTGCGCCGCCGCGGTGACCGGATAGGTCATGCCCTGGTAGGTCTGGGTGCCCTCGTCCCAGGCGCCGAGCTCAGTGCCCGGCAGCAGCCAGACGAAGGTCGACTGTTGCGAGGGAAGGTCGGTCACCGCGCGGGGCTGTCCGCCCGGCGTCGTCGGCATCTCGGTCAGCGTCACCGTCCGCCCGAAGCGGTTGGTCACCGCCACCTGCACCGATCCCGGTGCCGGCTGCTGCTGCGCGTCGGCCACCTGGGCCTGTCCCTGTCCCCGTACCTGGCTTTGGCTCTCGCTGGCGATGATCTGCCCGCCCTGCACCTGAAGCGTCTGGATGGACCCGTTCGTGATCGCATAGGGGTCGCCGATCCAGGCGCCGTTGGCGGCGAAACGCAGCCACCCGTTGGGATCGGCGACCTCGCGCAGCGTCTGGCCGCCGGCGACGCTGCCGAAGGCGGTCATCTCGCCCTGCTCGTCCACGTGAATGACGTCGAGCTTGGGGTACTGGAGATTGACGACGACGATCTGCACCGTGTCGGATGTCGGCTGGCTGGCGGTCTGCGTCTGGGGTGCGCCGGGGAGTTGCATGTCGGGCTGCTGCAGGTTGGGCTGCTGCTGCCCTTGCGGCTGGACGGTCGGGCCGATGCCGCCGGCAACCGTCGCGTTGGTCACCAGTTGCGGGTCCCAGTCGGCCGAGACCGAGCCCGGCTGGACCGGTCCCGCCGCGATGCCGTTCTGCCCGGCGTCGATGTAGATGTCGGACTTCCAGCGGTTCTGCAGCCGGTAGCTGCCATCGCCCGTGGGCGACGGGACGACCCGCCACATTGCCGACAGCCAGCCCGGCTGGGCCGGGCCTATCTCGAGCGCGCCGTGTTCGATGTTGAGGTAACCGCCGGTGGTCGCCGACTTCAGCCGCAGATAGATGACGCCGCCGTCGTGGACCTGCTCGAAGATCCACTGGGCGTCCGGCGTACTCGGCTGGGTGGCGAGCACCGGCCCCGATGGCTGCGCCGCCAGATACATGCCTTGCGATTTGTTCTGGAATGTCATGGCCGGCTCGGCGCTGGCCAGGCTGGGGAGCAAGCTTGCGATCAGCGCGCAGGCCGCGGCGCCGAAGCCAATCGCCAGAATGCGCCGGCCGAGACCTACGCAGTACCGACTTTTTAGTCTCTCTGGCCGGGACTTGCGCATGTGATCAGGTATCTCCTGTCGCGCCCAAAAACCGAGACTTTGCCAGCAAACTCCGGGTCAGGTCATATCGTTAAAAGCCGATGTTTCGGAAGTACCGTCATCGAAGTGTCATGATCGCAACTGGCCAAGCGCCGCAGGCTATTGCCGCACACCCCGCTTCTTATTGCCGCGGCTGGATTTTGAACTTCCGCGGCGTTGGAGTCATCAACTGATTTTGAAAAAATCTAAAAAGCCATAAACGGTCGCGAATAGATCGTCGCCGTGCCGCTGGTCGGCTTTCGGCTCGTCGCCGAAGTGTGGAATTCCGTTGCACATGCCGCGATCGCAATGGCGAAGCGCCCGCGCGACGAATTGAAGAAGGCACTTGCCGAGCGGGCGCTGAACGCCGAGATGGACCATCATCTCGACGCTCGCGAGGGAACAGCCGCAACGGGTACGGCAAGAAAACGGTGCTGATCGACACCCGCAAGATCGAGACCACCGAAGCGATGGTTGCCGAGCATCCGAAGAAGGAAGCCCTTCCGGCTAAGCCGGGCGGAGGCGTGGACTACTTCAAAGTAGTCTCACGCAACCGACGGGATGCGCTGACCAAGCGTGTCCCCGTTTTGGTCTTATGACTGCGGCGCAGGTAGATGTCGCCTCGGGGTCAGCTACGACGTTAGCACCAACCCAGGTGTCGTCCACTGTTGAAGTCCTTCCCGACTTGTATCACCGGCGCGGCTCGCTCGACCTGGGCGCGGGTAGCGAGCCCAGTCGCCTTCAAAGCCTGGCCGCGCGCTCAGTTCTGAGGTGATGACGTGCAGCGGGAGATAAAAATACCGGTAGTGTCGCTAGGTAGTGGGCCACTGGCCCACTACCCCACGTTCTATGCACTCGACATGCCTGCCAGCCGGCAGCGGCGACGCGCTGGATGATTCGCCTGTTTGCCGCGGGCTCTCAGCGCCCGGAATCGACGCCGATTGACATATGAGTCACGGTTGGCTCGATGAGATAGTCCCCTTTCCAGGAACGCAGGGGTTCCAGAACGACGCCAGCGTTGTCAAAGACGTGCACGAAGCGCTCACTGAAGCCGAGGCGCACGATGGAGCCGTTGGGCAGCGCCGCGATGCCGCGCAGCGCGACGAGAAGAAGCGTGCCTGAGGCGAGACGCAAATGCACGATCGTTTCGGCGCCGAGAACCTCGACGACCTCGACAGTCGCGCCGAGCGGACCGTTCGGGTCCAGCAGAAGATATTCTGGCCGGATGCCGAGCGTCGCCTCTTCACCCGGAGCCAATGCCCGTGAGCGACCGGCAACGCGTACTCGCGCGAGATTGTCGTCGAAGGCGAATTCCAGTTCGCCTGTCCCGACTGTGCAAAGGCGCCAAAAAGTGGACCCGCGCCAAATATCTGCCAACTCAATGATATAGCAGATAAATTTGCGCACGAGCTGGGGTCACGATCGGCGCCGATCGTGACCCCAGCTTCATTTTCAAAACGACACGATAATCATGGGGTTGTGCCAATCTGAAATGGGGTCATGCTTCGACGCGTATTCACAATCTGGTCAAAGTCCGAGTTCGGCCACGAAGCGATTCCTGAGCAAGACGTCCGTCGGAACGTCGTCGTGGCGGACGAGCCCACCCGACTGGATATCGCCGATCCTGAGCAAGTCCAGCATGGCGCAGACATGACCGGCCGATGTGCGCTGTAGGGCACCGACATTGCGCCCGGCACTCGAAAGGCCATGTGTAATGCGCCGGAAGTCGGAGACTTCCTTGCGCCATCCCATCTCCCCACTACGCACCGTGATAAACAGCACCAGCTCGTCCTGGGTTACCTCGGGCAGGCCGTTCTGGAGGACGGTCTTCAGCAGGTCCTTCCGTCGAGCCAGGCCGAGATCGTCGAGCAGGAAGCCGATCAGGTCGAGATGGCCAGCATAGCGGATCGTCTTCAGCGTGAAGTTCTCCGCGCGCCCCTGCAGATAGGCCGCCAGGCTCGCCGTCGCCGCGCCGGTCGTGAACGCCTCGTAGTTCATGCCATCGAGCACAAGAGCCTCATGCTCCTGGAGGGGCGCGATGCTGGCCGGTTTGCCGCCGCGGATGGCGGCGCCGTGATTGGTGTATTCCTCGATCAGGTCGTCGATGTTCCAGGTCAGGCCGTAGCCCAGCCGGTTGGTGGCGCGCAGCGGCAGCGCCCCGACGCGCACCGTCATGTCGAAGGGCCCGGCAACGCCGGCCGCCAGCCTCACCGCCAGATTGTTCACCAGGCCCGGCGAGAAGCCGCAGGCCGGGATCATCGTGCCGGTTGCGTGCGCGGCGCTGATCTCCGGCAGGTCGACGAGATCGAGATAGGCGACCCCGGCGGCGCTCGCCGCCGCCGCAACGAACCGGCAGACATGTGATGGCGTCGCCGCCACCACCGCGTCGAAGGCCGGCAGCAGCCGGTCGACTTCCTCCCGCCGGCTGCCGTCGCAGCGCACGAAGGGAACGCCGGCAAGGTCGCGCGCCGCCGCGTTCTCGTTGATGTCGGCGAGCGTCACCTCATAGCTGCCGCTGGCGGCAAGCGTCTCGGCGATCAGCGTGCCGCAACGCCCGGCGCCGAGAACAAGGACCTTCATGGGTCGCGATCCTCAGGCATGGAAGCGCGCCAGGAACGATTTCAGGCGGTCGTTCTGCGGGTTGAAGATGATTTCGTCGGGCGTGCCGGCCGCCGCGATCACGCCGCCGTCGATGAACAGCACGCGGTGGGCGACCTCGGCGGCGAACGCCATCTCATGGGTGACGATCACCATCGTCATGCCCTCGTTGGCCAGCCGGCGGATGGCGTTAAGCACCTCGCCGACCAGCTCGGGATCGAGCGCGCTGGTGACTTCGTCGAGGAGCAGCAGGTCGGGGCTCATGGCGAGCGCGCGGGCGATCGCCACGCGCTGCTTCTGCCCGCCCGACAGATGGTTCGGATAGGCATCGCGCTTCTCGGCGAGGCCGACCAGCGTGAGCAACTCCATCGCCGCCTTCTCGGCCTCGGCGCGCGGCGTCTTCAGCACGATGACCGGCCCCTCGATGACGTTCTCGATGACCGATTTGTGCGGGAACAGGTTGAAATGCTGGAACACCATGCCGACGTGCCGGCGCAGTTCGCCGAAGCCGATGGAGCCGTTGCGTCCCTTGAAGCTCCGCGCGATCGGGCGGCCGTGATAGCGCAGCGTGCCCTCGTTCATGATTTCCAGCATGTTGAGGCAGCGGATCAGCGTCGACTTGCCCGAGCCGGACGGGCCGATGACGGCGACGATCTCGCCGCGGCGGAGCGTCAGGTCGATGCCGCGCAGCACCTCGTGCGCGCCGAAGCGCTTGACCAGCCCGCGCGCCTCGATGATCGGGCTTTCGGCGTCGGCATCCATCGCCGGATTGGCGTCGCTCATCGCGGCGCCCCCTAGTCCGACACCCGGAGCCGGCGCTCGAACAGATCAGCGACCTGCGTCAACGGGAAGAGGATGACGAAATAGAGCACGGCTGCGACTGTGTAGGATTCAAGCGGCCGATAGGTCTCGCCGTTCACGACCGCCGCCATATAGGCGAGTTCACCGACCGAGATCACCGAGATTAGGGACGTGTTCTTGAACTGGATCACCGACTGGTTGATGAAGGACGGCAGCATGCGCTTCAGCGCCTGCGGCAGGATGATGCGACGCATGGCCTGGGCCGGCGACATGCCGATGGCCGCCGCCGCCTCGTGCTGGCCGCGCTCGATCGACAGGATGCCGCCGCGGAAGATCTCGGCGTAGAAGGCGCCGACATAGAGCGACAGCGCCAGGATTGCAGCGGTGCTGTTGTCCATGGAGATGCCGACGATCAGCGGGAAGGCGTAGTAGAACCACAAGAGCTGCACGAGCAGCGGCGTGCAGCGGAACACTTCCTGGAAGGCGCGTGCGAACGTGCGCAGCGCAACGAAGCGAGACAGTCGCGCAAAGCCGACGATCAGGCCGACGACGAGGCCGATGGCGATCGAAGCGAAGGTGTAGGCGATCGTGATCCAGGCGCCCCAGAGAAACAGATCCCAGGACTGGGTGACGACCGTGAAGTCCCAATGATACGCCAAGGCAGGCCCTCCATGCCGACATAGGGGCGGCGCCGAGGCGCCGCCCCATGATCAGAGCGCTGGATCAGCCGCCGAAGTCGAAGCCTTCAGGAAGGTCCTCGAGGCCGATGCCGAAGGGCGCGAGACCCTTCACGATCCAGGTCTGGTTGTTTCCGACCCGGCGATTGTAGTCCGCCCAGGCGGAAATGAACGACTTGAATTGCTCATCAGCCGAGTAGTTGATGCCGATCACGGAGGGAGACGAGAGCAGGGGCAGCGGCACGTAGACCTTGCCCATCGCGGTCGTCTTCTTCGCGATCACCATGCCGTTGAGAACGGTGCTGACCAGGGCCTGCGCCTTGCCGGTCGACACGGCCACGATCGCCTCGTCGCGGGTCTTGAAACGCAGCACGTTGGCCTTGGGCAGGTACTGCTGCGTGATGATGTCCTGCGAAGAGCCGAGGTCCACCGCAAAGGTGTATTTTGGATCGTTGAGGGCGCCCCAGCTCTTGCCCGCCAGGTCCGCATCGGGCGAAACGATGACGAAGCTGTTGTAGTAGGTCGGCGACGAGAAATAGATCGACAGCGCCCGCTTCGGCAGGGCAGTCAGTGCGAAAGCGATGTCCGCCTTGCCCGACTGGACGTCAAGGATCGAGTTGGCCCAGGAGCTCTCCTCGACCTCGAGCTTGACGCCCAGCGTGTCGGCCACGTCGCGCGCCATGTCGATGGCGAAGCCGCGCCATTCACCCGTGCGCGGATCCTTGTTGAAGTACGGGTCCTCGTTGACGATGCCGGGCACGCGCAGCACACCGCGCTCGCGGATCTGGTCGATCGTGCTCTTGTCCGCGGCGTGGCCGATCTGGGTGGCTGCGACCACCCCGAGCAGGGCGCCAAGCAGTAGTTTGCCAATCTTCTTCATGCCGAATTCGCCTCCGTGCACGGTTTCAGACGTGTGGTTAAGGTCCCCCCGAATCCCCCCGGGGGCGAAAGAGGCGCTTCCCCGCGCCATGCACGACGCTCGCCCAGCCGGGGAGTGGGTTCAATGCTAACGGTCAGCCGGCACATGAGGGGTTTTTTGTAAGCGACCATCCGACGCGGCGCCGCTGGCGAAGGCGTCGAGGGCCGCGGCGAGCCGTGCCCGGGCCGCTGCGCCCATCGCCGTCAGCGGCAGCCGCACGTCCGGCCGCATCGCGCCGAGGTGGGCGAGGGCGGCCTTCACCGGCACCGGATTGGTCTCGGCGAACAGCGCCGCCACAAGAGGCGCGAGCGCCTCGTGCAGGGCGAGCGCCTCGCCGTGGTCTCCCCGCCGTGCGGCCGCCACCAGGGCGCAGGTCGCCTCGGGCACGACATTGGCGAGCACGCTGGTCACGCCGATGGCGCCGAGCGCCAGGAAGGGCAGGGTCTGCATGTCGTCGCCGCAATGGATGGCGAAACCGTCGGGACAGGCGGCGCGCAGCGCCGTCACCCGTTCGCAGCGTCCGCCCGCCTCCTTGATCGCACGGATGTTGGCGCAATGGCGCGCCAGCCGGCCGACCGTCTCCGCCGCCAGCTCGACCCCCGTCCGCCCCGGCACGCTGAAAAGCATCAGCGGCAGCGACGTCGCCGCCGCGATCGCGGCGTAGTGGCTGAAGAGGCCGTTCTGGTCAGGCTTGTTGTAGTAGGGCGTCACCAGCAGGCAGCCGTCGGCGCCAAGCGCCTCGGCCCGGGCGACCGCGGCGACGGTCCGCGCCGTGCTCATCGTTCCGGCCCCGGCGAGCACGAAGGCCCGCCCCGCGGCGATTGCGACGGTGCGCCGGATCAGCGCCTCCGCCTCGGCGGGGGCGAGCGTTGCCGCTTCGCCGGTGGTGCCGACCGGCACCAGGCCGGCGACGCCGGCGTTGATCTGCCGTTCGACCAGCCGGTCGAAGGCCGGCCAGTCGATCTCGCCGTCGCGAAAGGGCGTCACCAGGGCGGTGAAGACGCCCGCGAGACGATCGCGCCAGTCCGCGGTCATTGTTGCGCCCCCGCGGTGTCCAGCATGTCGGCAGGCGAGTAGAGCCCGTTTCCGGGGGATTGCTCGACCAGCCAGCGCGCGGCGGCGAGCGCCCCATGCGCATAGGCGGCGAGCGAGCGCACCGTGAAGCGCGCCTCCACGTCCACCGTTCCGAGATCGAAGCGGACCGTGTTGACGCCCACCGTCTGGCCCTCGCGCAGCACGCTGATCGGCGCTGACCCGCCCTTGTCGCCGGCGCCCGCCGGTGCCGCCCGCCGCAGTTCCTCGGCGAGGCGCAGCGAAGTGCCCGACGGCGCCGCCTTCTTGCGCGCGTGATAGATCTCCTCGACGCTTGCCGCGGCGCCGTGCTGGAGCCGGGCGAAGGCGGTGACCGCGCGCACGAACGGCTCGAAGCCGATGGCGAAGTTGGCGCCGACCAGGATCGGCCGGTGGCACGCCGCCGCCGCGATCGTCGCCTGCTGCCCGGCCGAGAATCCGGTGGTGCCGACCACGACCGGAATCGGCTTTGCGGCCAGCGCCCGTTGCAGTTCGATGCTGGCGGCCGGCGTCGAGAAATCGACGATCACGTCGCAATGGGCGTTCATGCCGGGATCGATCACGCGATATTCGAGCACGCCGTCGCCGACCGGCTGGCCGAGCCGGCTCGATTGCGGCGAGACCACCGCGCCGGCGAGCTTCAGTCCGGGATCGGCGATCACCGATTCGACCAGCGGCGTGCCGACGCGGCCCGAGGCGCCGAAGACGATGACGCGCATGGGCGCTCCCTCCGTTTCAGTCGATGACGACCCGGCTTTCCGACATCTCACGGATGGCGATGCGTACGCCCTCGCGGCCGAGACCGCTCAGCTTGACGCCGCCGAAAGGCACGTGCTCGGCGCGGTAGTCCGGTCCCTCGTTGACCATGATGCCGCCGACCTCGAGCTCGCGGGCGAAACGCCTGATCAGCGCATGGTCGTTGGTGAAGATCCCGGCCTGGAGGCCGTAGCGGCCGGCATTCACCTCGCGGATGACGGCGCCGGCATCGGTGAAGCTGCGCATGGCGACGACCGGGCCGAAGGTCTCCTGTCCGATCAGCGGGCCGTCGGGTGCGACCGCGTCGATCACGGTCGGCGCCATCAGCGTGCCGCGGCGCTCGTCGCCGGTGAGCAGCCTGGCGCCGTCCCTGACCTCGGTGGCGAGGCGCGCGCCGACCTCTTCCGCCGCGGCCACGTCGATCAGCGGGCCCATGTCGGTCGCCGGGTCGGCCGGGTCGCCGACGGCGAGCGCCGCCACGCCCGGCAACAGCCTCTCGACGAAGGCGTCCTTGACGTCGGCATGGAGATAGAGGCGCTTCACCGCGGCGCAACTCTGTCCTGCGATCTCGAAGCGCTGGCGGATTGCGGTCGCGACGGCGCGCTCGATATCGGCGTCGGGCATCACCACCAGCGGGTCGTTGCCGCCGAGCTCCATGAGCGTGCGCACCAGGCCGCTGGCGCGCTTCAGCGCCAGCCCGGCGACCGGCCCGCCGGTGAAGCTCAACAGGTTGATCGGCGTACGGGCCAGCGCCAGCGCCTGTTCGGCGCCGCCGTGGACCACCTGGAAAAGGTCCTTCGGGAAGCCGGCCGTAACGGCCAGCTCGGCGAGGCGGGCAGCGGCCAGCGGCGCCTTCGGCGAGGGCTTGGCGACCACGGCGTTGCCGGCGGCGATGGCAGGCCCGAGCTTGTGGCAGAGCAGGTTGAGCGGATAGTTGAACGGCGTGATCGCTGCCACCACGCCGACCGGCACGTAGGTGACGACGGCGCGGCGATCCTTGGCGCCGGAGACGACGGCGACATCAAGCACCTCGCCGTCGAGGAAGGTCGCGGCATCGCCGGACAGGCGCAGCGTGGTCGCGGCGCGGCGCACCTCGGCACGCGCTTCCGTGATCGTCTTGCCGACCTCGGCGGAGATCGTCCGCGCGAGCGGCTCTGCCTCGGCGGCGATCGCCGCTGCCAGCGCTTCGAGCAAGCTCCGCCGCTCGAACGGTGTCGAATGGCGGAATTCCGCCGCCGCCGCCGCGGCACGGCGCACCGCCTCTTCGATCGCCGCCGGCGACGCGGCCGGCACTGTGCCGACCGCGCTGCCGTCGAACGGATTGGTGACGCGGATCGGCGCGTCGCCGCCGTCAGTGACCGACAGGCGGGCGCGGTGTTGCGGCATCGGGGTCATCCGTCGCTCTCTTCAGGCTGGCTTTCGCTGGCGGTGACGAAGGAGCTCACCGGCAGCGGCCGCGCCGGCCAGCGGTGGCCGGTGATCGCGTCGACCGGCGGCGTCGCGCCGCCGCCGGCGCCGATCAGGCGCGCCGTCCACTCGGCGCAGAAGCGTCCCTGGCACGCGCCCATGCCGAAGCGGCCGTTGAGCTTCACCTCGCGCGGCGACAGGGCGTCGCGCTGTTCGCCAAGCAGCGCCTTGAGGTCGCCGACCGTCCGCTTCTCGCAGCGGCAGAGCACGGTCTCGTCGGGCAGCGCCGCGAGATCGACCGGCGGCGGCGCGAAGATGCGGGCAAGGATCGCCTGCGCCTGCCGGTGACGGTCGATCGCGGATGTCCCGCCGCTCGGCGCCGGCCGGCCGGCGAGCTTGGCGACCATCTGCGTGCCGGCCCGCGTTCCGTCGGCGATGGCCGCCATGCCGCCCAGCACCTCGCGGCAGTCGCCGGCCCGCACCACGACCGGGCCGGCGCTCGTGCCGTCGGCCGGAAGTCCGAAGTCGTTCGGCCTGAGGCCGTCGTGCAGCGCCAGCCAGTCGGTTGCAAGCGTCGACTGCCCCTGCGGCCCCTCCACGGTGAGCTTGAGGGCGTCGCCGTCACCTGCGATCGCCACCACCCGCCGCCGCGTCCGCCACGCCACGCCATGGCGGGCGAGGCGGAGGCCGAAGAAGCCGGCCTGCATGACGTAGTCGGGATGGAAGGCGAGCGCCGGGCCGGCGCCGAAGGCGGCCAGCGGCCGCCCCGCCTCGAAGACCGCGAGCGGGCGGCGGCCGAGCGCCGCCATCTGGGCGGCCGCGGCGATGATCAGCGGCCCGCTGCCGGCGAGCACGATGCGGCCGGGCGGTAGGCACCCGGCCTGCTTCATCATCATCTGCAGCCCGCCGATGGTGGTGACCCGCGGCAGGTCCCAGCCGGGCCGCGGCGTCACCGCTTCCACCGCGCCGACAGCGAGCACGATGCCGCGCGGCTTCACCGCCACGATGCGGCCGGCCTTGCGGTCCTCGACGATCGCCGTGCCGGTCGCGTCAAGGCCGCCGAATCCGTGCTGGAGGCGGAGATCGACCGGCAGCCCGGCGAGGGTTGCGGCGAGCCTCTGCCAGCGCGCGACCAGCGCGCCCGGCATCGGCACCGGTGCGCTGCCTTCGGCCGATTGCATGAAAAGCGCGCCGCCGATGGTCGGACGCTGCTCGACCAGCATCGTCGCCAGCCCCGCCCGCGCCGTCGCCGCGGCGGCGGCAATTCCCGCCGGTCCGCCGCCGACGACCAGCACGTCGACGGCGCTCATGGCTCGCCCTCCACGGACTCGATGCTCTCGACCACGGCGCCGGCTGTCGCCGGTGCGATGCAGGCCTCACGCACGACGCCGTCCACCCTGACCGTGCAGGCCTGGCAGGCGCCGACGCCGCAGAAGTAGCGTGCGCTGCCGGCGTGCGAGGCGCCGAGATCGGCGATGCCGGCGGCGAGCAGCGCCGTGCCGATGCTCTGTCCCGCGCGGAACGGGATGGGCCGGCCACGCCACAGGAAGGTGCCGCCGCTCATTGGCGGGTCGCCGTTTGCGGCGCGAAGCGGCGCGAGTCGAGCATCGAAACGTCGGCCGTTGGCGCCTCGCCGCGCACCAGTTGCGCCAGCGTGCGGCCGATCAGCGGCCCCAGGCAGATGCCGTCGCCCTCGAAGCCGGCCGCGATCCAGCAATTGTCGGCGCCGGGGAGGGCACCGACCAGCGGCAGGCCGTCGGCAGTCGCCGCGCGCACGCCGGCGAAGACGCGGAGGACCCGCAGCGCCGCCACCGAGGGACAGAGCTGCACCGCCTCGCCGAGCAGGCGCTGCACTGCTGCGAGGTCGGTCTCGCCGGCCTCGCCGCTGTCCTCGCGGGTGCCGCCGATCAGCAGTTGCCCGGTCGCCAGCGGGTCGATGACCAGGCCGAACGAGCGCCCCGCCACCGGCCGCTCGGACGGCTGCACGCCTTTGCTCACCAGATAGCGGCTCGACATCAGCGATCCCGGCATCGCCGGAGCGCCGCGGCCGCGCCGCTCGGTCACGATCAACTGGCCCTTGCGCGGACGGATCACGTCGCCGAGGCCCGCCAGCGCCGCCGACGCGACGCCCGCAGCGATGATCACCGCGTCGGCCTCGTAGGCCTCAGCCCCGGCAATCACGCCGGTCACCGCTCCGCCGGAGCCATCGCGGCGGAGCGCGGTGACGCGGGCGCCACGGACGATGCGGAGGCCGGCGGCGGCAGCCAGGCGATGGACGATGCGGTAGCCGATGGCGTGGCCCTCGTCGTGGACCGCGAGCACGGCGACGACGTCGGCGGCGAGCGCCGGCACGCGCTGCTGGATGTCGGCCTTCGTCAGCCGCGTCACCGCGATGCCGGCCGCCTCCAGCGAGGCGGCATGGCGGGCGAGCACCGCCTCTTCGGCCGCGTTGGCCGCCACGATGAAGGTCGGGCGCGCGATGAAGTCGCCGGCAAGCACGCCCGCCCGGCTGAGTTCGCGATAGGTGGCGACGCCGGCGATGGCCAGCCGCATCATCGGGCCAGGCGTCTTGCTCGCCACCGACACGGCGCCGTCCGAGGCTCCGGTCGGCCCGCCGGCGGGACCGATTGCATCGAGGACCGTGACGGCATGGCCGGTGCCGGCCAGGAAATAGCCGGCGGATACACCGACAATGCCGGCGCCGATGATGACGATCGATCGTGGTCTCGCGGCGGATGCCATCGGCGTTTCCGATCGGTGCTGCGTCGACGGCCACGATGGTCAGCACGGCGGGCGGGGTCCATACAAATGACCGGCTCCGAGGGGTTGTCTTTTTTGGATTGGCGGTCACCTTGGCCGTTGGTGCCCGCCACAGGTCAAGTGCTATGCTTGACGCTTGTGGGCCGAGCGGAGCTGGACTTTGCCGGAAGTCAATCTCACTCTGATCCAAACGTTCTACCTGGTCGCCAGGCACGGTTCGTTCTCGGCGGCGGCGCGCGAACTCAACCTCAGCTACCAGTCGGCCGCCAACCACGTGCGGCGGCTGGAACAGATCCTGAAGGATCAGCTGGTTCAATCTGGCCAGGGCGCCAAGAACGTCACGCTGACGCCGCGCGGACGCACGCTCTATAACCTGCTGCACCCCGAGCTGGACACGATGCTGGAGCGCCTGTCCCAGATCGTCGAGAGCCAGCGCGCGATGCTGCGCGTGGGCATGCCGCAAGCGATCTTCTTCTACCTGTTCCCAGCGGTGCTGGCCGAGTTCCGGCTCAAATATCCGGCCGTCGAGGTCGTGGCCTATGAGCGGGACACGGTGCTCGCCGAGATGGTCAAGAACGGCGGGCTCGACGTCTGCATCGGCGAGCGCTTCTTCGGCGATGCCACCGTGCCGCAGCGCTTGGTTGGCAGCTATGGCCTCAGCCTTGTCTATCCGCGGAGTTGGGGTGCGCCGCCCGCGCCCAGGGACGTGCCGGATTGGGCCGCCGGCCGGCCGTTCGTTACGTTCGAACCAGGCCAGACGCTGCGCAGCCTTGCCCTCGACTTCCTGCGCTCCGGCGGCCGCTCCATCGTTCCCTCGATCTCCACGTCGGGCAGTTCCAGCGTGAAGCGCTGCGTGGAAGCCAGCCTCGGCTTCGGGATCATCCCCTCCTGGTGCATCACAGCATCCGACCGCGATCTCGTCTCGGTGCCGCTCGACATGCTTCCGCGCGTGGATGTTCTCTTCGGCCAGGCCCAGTTCCTCACCCGCAATGTCTATGTGATGGAACTCTTCGATATCTGCAGCCGTCTGTTGGTGCCGGTGACGAAGGATGATAGGCAAAATGGGAACCGCAGGCGCCGCCTGCAGGCTTCATAGGCGAAGCGTGCAGGACAGCCGCAATGCATGAACGGCGACTGCGCTCCGCGCGGTCGCGTTTCTACCAGATCGCGGTTCAGTTCTCGGCGCATCTGCAACGTACGCAACCAGTCGGCGAACGTCCGAATCAAAACCAGACATCAGCTGATCACTGCCGATGAGTATGCAGCCGTGCACGTCCACGGTCCTCATCGCGACGTTTTGTAGTTCTAGTCGTCCGTGGCGCAAACGAATGCTTCAGGCATCTGCAACCTCCGGCACGATGAGATCGTCCACTGTCTCGGGCACGATCAGTTCCGCCCCGGTCATCGCCTGCAGCTCATCAAGGCTGATGCCGGGCAATTTCTCTCTCAGCACAAAGCGCTGGTTCTCGATGTCGACGACGGCGAGGCTGGTATAGACCCGCGTGACGCAGCCAACGCCGGTCAGCGGCAGGCTGCACCGCTTGACCAGCTTGGGCTTGCCGGTCTTGGTCACGTGATCGGTGATCACCGCCACGCGCTTGGCGCCATGCACCAGATCCATCGCCCCGCCGACGGCGGGAACGCCTTTGGGACCGGTGCTCCAGTTGGCGATGTCGCCGTTCTCGGCGACCTCGTACGTGCCCAGGATCGCGACATCGAGATGACCGCCGCGCACCATGGCGAAGCTGGTGGCGTGGTCGAAGAACGCCGCGCCGGGCAGCAGCGTGACGGCCTTCTTGCCGGCGTTGATCAGGTCCCAGTCTTCCGTGCCGGGGGCGGGGGCCTCGCCGAAATTGAGGATGCCGTTCTCGGTGTGGAATATGGTCTGCCGCCCCGGCGGCTGGAACCGCGCCACCATCTCGGGAAAGCCGATGCCCAGGTTGACATAGGTGCCGTCGGCGATGTCCTGCGCCGCGCGCCAGGCGATCTGGGCGTTCGAGAGTTTCTCGGTCATGAATAGGCTACTCCAGCGCGCACCAACGCCTCTTCCTGCCGGGAGTCGGGCACTGCGACGATGCGATTGACAAAGATGCTCGGCGTGACGACGCTTTCGGGGTCGATCTCGCCGGGCTCGACCACATGGTTGACCTGCACGATGGTGAGCCGCGCCGCTGCGGCCATGAGCGGCGCGAAATTGCGCGCGGCCATGCGATAGGTGAGGTTGCCCAGCCGGTCGGCGCGGTCCGCTTTGATGATCGCGGCGTCGGCCTTGAGCCAGCGCTCCTGCACATACATGCGGCTGTCGAATTCTGCCGTCGGCTTGCCCTCGGCCAGTATCGTGCCGTAGCTGCTCGGCGTGTAGAACGCCGGAATGCCGGCGCCGCCGGCGCGAATGCGTTCGGCAAGTGTTCCCTGCGGCACCAGTTCCAGCTCGATCTCTCCGGCCGCGTATCGTTCGTTGAAGGCATGCGTATCCGGCGAGCGCGGGAAGGAACAGATCATCTTGGCAATCATGCCGGCGTCGATCATCGCCGCGATGCCGATGCGGCCATTGCCGGCATTGTTGCTGATCACGGTCAGATTGTAGGGACTCCCGGTCTTCCGGAAGCGATCGATCAAAGCGTGGATGAGTTCGATTGGCGCGCCCGCGCCGCCGAACCCCCCCACCATCAGGGTCATGCCGTCTTCGATCCCCGCCACCGCAGTGGCGAGGTCCGGCGCCGTCTTGTCCATGGCTGTCGGTCCTTTCCGCCCGGCATGGTCAACGCCGGGCCACGCCAAGAAAATATGCGCGGCACCGGTTTGCCCGCAACGAATTTGTGCGATATCGTGCGATTGTTTACATAGCGCACAACGGACGATATATCTCGTGACCATCGGGCACCGCGACATCATGAGCGGCCTCGCCAAGGGACTGGCGGCCATCGAGACGTTCACGACCGAACGGCCGCGCCAATCAGTTGCCGAGGTCGCCGCCGCGTCCGGCCTGGACCGGGCCACGGCGCGCCGCTGCCTGCTCACCCTGGCGCATGGGGGTTACGCCGACTACGACGGCAAGTATTTCACGCTGACGCCGCGCGTCCTGCGTCTCGGCTCGGCGTGCCTGGCGACCATGCCGTTGCCGCATGTCGTGCAGCCGCTGCTCGACCGGCTCTCGAACGAACTCGGCGAAAGCTCGTCCGTGTCGATCCTGGACGGGGTCGAGATCGTCTATGTCGCACGAGCCGCGCAACGCAAGGTGATGTCGATCGCGCTCATGCCCGGCTCACGCCTGCCAGCCTTTTGCACCTCCATGGGGCGCGTCATGCTGGCGGCCACGCCGGAGGAGGTGGCAGGCGCCATCCTCGCCGAGGCGCCGCTGGTCGCCCGCACGCGCCATACGCTGACCGTGCGGGGTGACATCATGGCGGAACTGGACAAGGTGCGTGCCGATGGCTACGCGCTCATCGACCAGGAGGTGGAGCTCGGCCTGCGCTCCATCGCCGTCCCGGTAATCAACGTCCGCGGCGTTACGGTCGCCGCGCTCAATGTCGGCGTTGCGGCCACGCAGGAGAGCGTCGAGGATCTCGTGGCCCTCTATCTGCCGTCGCTGAGGCGGGTCCAGGGCGAGCTCAAGGCCGTCCTGCGCTGACCGCCGGATGCCGCATATGCGGCACCGCGCGACGGAAGCGCGAAAGTTGATGCGGCCGTCCCACGTGATGATCACCGGCTCGTCGGTGCTGCCGTTGACGCAGCGCATCAACAGGTCCCGGGCGATGTGTGTCATCTCGCGTTTAGCGCCGTCTGGATGAAGCGCTTGGTCGGTCATGGTCACCGGCATCGATCATGAACCGCGTAGCAACCGGCTCAATGGTGTCGTTCCCCATGACGCCTTCCGCCGCGCCGGAGACAATGAATGGAATGGCGATGCCCTTCACACCAGCGGTGTTCCGGCTCCGCACCGGCCGATACCGGGTGCGCGATGATCGAGGCGGCAGGGCGGCCGGACGGGGGCGAACCACCGGACTCCGCCGCCTGACAAACCAACCACCGTCAAGGCCGGTCCGTCCTTAGTGTTGAGTCGGCCTCTTCGTAGAAACCGACGGTCGGCTCGCCCCAGGATGTTTTGCGTCCGCGACGCCGGTGGGCGCTGTGACGAAAAGGCCATTCACCTTGACAGCGTCGCAAAGCGAGATTTAGGATAACACCGTTACCTAGAAACGCGCTTGCCACCATTCACACGGCAGGCCGGGATAAATTCGGAGGATCGTTATGCAGGGAGTAACGCGCGGTTTGGCTTGCGGCGCCGCCCTCATGTTCGCGGCGTTGAGCGCGACAGCCAGTGCTCAGGATGCTCAGGACATCACCATTGCCGGCATTCTGCCGCAGACCGGGCCAAGTGCCGCAGTTGGTCTGCAGGAGCGCCAGGGCGTGCAGTTCGCCATCGATGAGATCAATGCCGCAGGCGGCATCCGCGGTCACAAGGTGCGGATAGGTTTCGACGACAACCAGGGCAAGCCAGACCAGTCAGTGCTGGCGTTCAACCGCGAAGTCGACCTCAACAAGGTTCCTGTCATCATCACCGGCTTCTCGGTGCCGTCGCTGGCGATGGCGCCGCTTGCCACGCGCAAGAAAGTGCTGATGCTCAATCCGGCGGCTCAGTCGAATTCGCTCGGCACGGCGTCGCCCTATCTGTTCAACACGATGCCGCTGACCCGCAACGAAACCGAGGTGATGGCCAGCTTCGTGGCGCACAAGCTGAACAAGAAGACCGCCGCGATCATCTACGAAAACAACGCGCCCGGCATCGACGGCCGCAACGACTTCACGAAGTACTTCACCCAGTTCGGCGGCAAGATCGTCAGCGACGACCCGGTGCCTCCTGGCGACACCAATTTCCGTCCGATGGTCCTGAAGGCCGCGTCTTACCATCCGGACGTCGTCTTCCTCAACATCGTCAGTGGTGACACGCTGCCTCAGTTCAATGAGCAGGTCACCCAGCAGGGCAACTTCCCGCCGATCGTCGGCAACACGTTTGCGACTCCCGCGATGGGCCTGCCGGGCAGCGAAGGCTGGTACTACACCGCCATCCGCGGCACGCTGGATCCGAAGATCGAGCAGGCCATGAAGGACAAGTACAATCTCAATGAGGTCAGTGTCTACATGCGAGAATACTACAACACGACGAAGAACGTCTTCGGGGTTGTTGCTGCCAGCCTCATTGACGCCAACAAGCCGCTGACCGGTGAAAACTTCCGTAACGAATTGCTTCGCATCAAGACGTTCGATGGCATCGCGAAGTTCACCTTCAACGGCAACACTGCAGTGCGCAACATCGACATCATGCAGGTGCAGAACGGCGTTGGCGTGAAGGTCGACGAAGGCACCATCAGCGAGTAAGGATCGGAACATCGTTATGCTGTTCCTGCAGCTCTTCATTGACGGTTTAGTCACTGGCTGCGCGATCGGGGTGGTGGCGGTCACCTTCACGGTGATCTACACCACCACCCAGGTCTTCCACATTGCGCATGGCTCCATCTACACGTTGGGTGGCTATGTGGTCTGGTATCTCACGCAGCAGGGCGTGCCTTTCCTGCTCGGTCTGCCGGTAGCCATGCTTTTCTGCGCAGCTCTCGGCGCGCTGATCCAGCAGCAGCTTTACAATCGGCTGATGCAACGGCACGCGACCCCCCTGGTGCAGCTGATCGGTTCGCTCGGGGCGGCTCTGCTGATCGAAAATACCCTGGCGGCTCTCTTCACGCCGAACATCCTCAACATCTCGACCGTATGGGGGAATCAGACGGTCCATCTGGGCGTCGTCACGCTCAGCCTGGCCCAGATTTCCATCCTGGTCAGTGGTGTGGTGCTGTTCGGTGGCATGGTCGCCTGGAGGAACTACACGACACTCGGCAAGCGCACGCGTGCGGTCGCGGCCAATGACTTCCTGGCGGAGATCACGCGTCTTCAGCCGCGTCGCGTTTACATCATCGTGGTGGCGGTCGCCTCC
This sequence comes from uncultured Alphaproteobacteria bacterium, assembly GCA_963782045.1. Taxonomy (GTDB): domain Bacteria; phylum Pseudomonadota; class Alphaproteobacteria; order Rhizobiales; family Kaistiaceae; genus CAVSRC01. The sequence continues at coordinate 892,134 of CAWAIR010000037.1, read as the reverse complement.
GCGGTGGTTGCCATCCCCGGCGCCCTTGTCGCCCTGGATCACGGTGTTCACCCGTATACCGGCACGCTCGTGCTGCTGACGGCGATGATCGCCATGATCGCAGGCGGTCTCGGCAACCTGGCCGGTGCCTTCGCCGCTGCCGTCATCCTCTCGGTGGTGCAGACCGTGTCCACCATGGTCATGCCTGGCCAGTGGAGCATGGCAGCCACCTTCGGCTTGTTCGTCGTCCTGATGATCTTCAGGCCGACCGGCCTGTTCGTGCGTTCGGTCGCGCGGTGACGAAGAGGCGGATTCCCCAATGAGTTTCCTGCTCAGCTACATCATCATCGCCGAGATTTACGCGCTCGCGGCGATGTCCACCAATCTGTTGATCGGCGTGACCGGCATCTTCTCGATCGCCCAGGGCGCGATCTTCGGCATCGGCGCGTACGTCGTCGCCCTCGCCACGCTCAGCAACACCTTGCCGTTTCCGTTGGCGGTACTGTTTGCCATGGTGATCTGCTCGCTGGTGAACGTCGCGATGGCGCTGCCGTCGCTGCGCGTCTCCGGCGATTATTTCGTGGTTACCTCGCTCGGCATGCAGTTCGTGTTGACTGCGGTGTTCACCAACTTGCCCGGCATCACGGGCGGTGCATCGGGGCTGCCGGGCGTGCCGCCGCCGTCGTTCTTCGGCTTCGAGCTCGCCGACACGCAGACCTTCGTGCCGTTGTCCACGATCTTGCTGCTCGCCGGCATGGCCTGCTACTGGCTGGTCATGCGCTCGCCGTTCGGAGCGCTGATCAACGCCATCCGCGAGGACGAGTCGGCCGTTTCGGCGGCTGGCAAGAACGTGCTGATGACCAAGGTCGGCGTGGCGGCGCTGTCGGGCGTCTATGTCGGTGTTGCCGGTGGCCTCTACGCCTCCTTCCTCAGCTTCATCGACCCGAGCGCCTGCGATATCGCCGCGTCGTTCCTGCTGCTGACCATGTTCGTCGTCGGCGGGGCTCGCACCCTTGCCGGCTGCCTGGTCGGCCCGGCACTGCTCATGGCCCTGCCGCAGATACTCGCCGTGATGCCGATCCCGTCATCCGCCGCCGGCCCGTTGCGGCAGATCATCTATGGCGCCCTGCTGATCACCTTCATGCTGTTCCGTCCGCAGGGCATTGCGGGGCAGAAGCTATGAGTGCAACCGCCACCACCGTCGCCGCGCCTGTTGCCGCTCCGGCCAACGGGCAAGCCTATCTCGAAGTTGCCGGCGTCTCCAAGCGCTTCGGCGGGCTGCAGGCCCTGGACGACTGCACGTTCAGCGTCCCGCACGGCCAGATCACCTGCCTTGTCGGGCCCAACGGCGCCGGCAAGACCACGGTGTTCAACGCCATCACCGGGTTCCTCGATCCGGACAACGGGCGTGTCACCTTCCAGGGCCGCGTGCTGACCGGCATGCCATCACGTCAGATCGTCGATCTGGGAGTCTGCCGCAGTTTCCAGAACCTACGCCTGTTCACGGAAATAACCGTGCTCGACAACGTCACGGTCTACCTGCCGGGCCGGACGGATGAGAACCCGTTCCGTCCTGTGCTGCGACCGTTCCATGCCACGGCCGAGCGCCGGAAACGGCGTGCGGCCGGGCAGGCAATCCTGGAAGAGGTCGGGCTCGCCGACCGTGCCGACGATTACGTCCGCAACCTCAGCTACGGCGAGCAGAAGCTGTTGTGTGTCGCTCGCCTGCTGGCCAGCGGCTCGGAACTGCTGCTGCTTGACGAGCCTGCCTCCGGCCTCAGCGCGGAAGCACTGGAGCGCATGATCGCGCTGCTGCTGCAACTGAAGGGCAAGGGCAAAACCTTCCTGGTTGTCGAACACAATACCCGGGTCGTGCGGCGGATCGCCGACCGTGTGGTCTTCCTGCATCAGGGCCATGTGCTGGCGCAGGGCGATCCGGAGTCGATCATCGCCGATCCGGCATTGGCCGACATTTATTTCGGGGGTGCGCTATGAGTGCGTCGGAAGCCCCGCTGCTGGACGTTCGTGGCCTCACCGGGGGCTACGGCAACAAGACGGTGGTGCGGGACGTTTCTTTCCGGGTGCAGCCGAACCGCGTCTTGGCGCTGTTCGGGCACAATGGCTGCGGCAAGACGACGACGCTGAAAGGCGTCCTCGGCCTGCTTGAGAAGGCGACTGGCGAGGTCTGGCTGGACGGCGAGCGGATAGACCGGCAGTCGGCCACAGTGCGCCTCGGCAAGGGCCTGCGCCTGCTGCCAGACAGCCGCGGCGTCTTCGGGCCGCTGACTGTCGCCGAGAACCTCGAAGTCGTCGCCGATCGCAACTGCCAGGGCACCAACGTTCGGATCGCCGTGAAGGACGTGCTCGAGCTGTTTCCGGTATTGGCCGATCGGATGAGCGCCACGGCCGGCAGCCTGAGCGGCGGCCAGCAGAAGATGTTGGCGCTCGGGCTGGCGATCCTCGGCTCGCCGCGGTGCATCCTGCTCGACGAACCGTCGATCGGCCTGCAGCCAAATCTGGTGGAGCGGCTGTTCGCGCAGGTGCGCGAAATCTGCCAATCGACCGGTGTCGGTGTCGTGCTGGTCGAGCAGAACGTGGCGGCAGCAATGAAGGTCGCCGACCACGTCACCATCCTCAACAATGGCGAGGTGGTGTTTGACGGCACGCCGGAAGACGCGCGCGGATCGAACTTCTGGCATTACTTCTAGTGCCGACGAGGTCCGCAATGGACTGGATCGAGGCCGGCGGCGCCGTTTTGCGCTACGAGTTGTCGGGCGAGGGGTCGCGCGTCATCGTGCTGCTGCACGAGATGGGCGGCACGCTCGAAATCGTGGGACGCGATCATGCCGGCCTTGCGGCGGGAGTATCGCGTCCTGCGCTTCGACATGCTCGGCTTCGGCCTGTCGCAGAAATTCGCGGCACGGTGACGGCCGAGGAGATGGCGGACGATCTGCTGGCGCTGCTCGATGCGCTCGACTTGCCGGCGCCGGTAGCGCTGCTCGGCTGCGCCGTCGGCGCGGCGATCGCGCTTGCGTTCGCCGCGCGTCATGGCGGCCGCACGGCCATGGTGGTGGTTTCCAGTCCGTCGGTCGGAATAGCGCCTGAACGCCGGCAGTCCACGCTCGAGCACATCGCGCGCTTCGAGCAGGACGGCCTGCGAGCGCTGGAAGAGGAGTCGATGGAGACGTCCTATCCGGTGGTCCTGCGCGACCGAGATCCGGCGCGCTTCAACGCCGTCCGCCTTCGCTGGTTGTGCAACGACCCGGACAGCTACGCGGCCGTCTTCCGTATGCTGGTGCAGCTCGACCTCAGCCGGCAGCTGCCGTTGGTGAAGGCGCCGGCGTTGCTGATCGGGTGCACGCTCGACGTGGTCCGCCCGCCGGAAGGCGTTGCCGCGGTCGCCCGCCAGATCCCTGGGGCACAATTCGCGACCGTGGAATCGGGGCACTTTCTGGCAGCGCAAAATCCCGATGGCCTGCTCGCTCTGCTCATGCCGTTTCTGGCCAAGTGGCCACAGCTCCAGTCGTAACGGAAGGAGTCTAGGTCATAGACCCATAAACGCGATTTCCGAATCGCGAGAAGGCTGATTCAATTTCCAGGCGAGGGAGCCGAGGAGATTGGGATGGCCCGTTTTGATCTGACGGATTTCGAGTGGTCGGTGATCCAGCCGCTTCTGCCCAACAAGCCGCGCGGGGTGCCGCGGGTGGATGATCGTCGGGTGCTGAACGGCATCTTCTGGCGGCTGAGGACGGGAGCCCCCTGGGCCGACATCCCGGAGCGCTATGGTCCGCACACGACCTGTGTCAACCGCTTCAACCGGTGGCGCAAGGCGGGCGTGTGGGACCGGCTTCTGGCGGCGGTGTCGAAGGCTTACGACGGCGACATCCAGATGATCAACTCGTCCAGCATCCGTGTGCATCAGCACGCCGCCAACGCCCAAAAAAAGACGACCGATCCGGTTGCATGGGTCGCTCGCGCGGCGGCCTGACGACGAAGATCCATGCCCTGGTTGATGCCGAAGGCCTGCCCATCGCGCTCAAGTTGACCGAGGGCCAGGCCCATGACGGCCGGAGCGCCGCCGACATGCTCGAAGCCTTGGCCGAGGGCCAAATCCTTTTGGCCGACCGCGCCTATGACAGCGACGCCCTGCGCCGGAGCCTGGCCGAGCGCGGCGCCTGGGCCAACATCAAGCCCATGCCAAACCGCAAGAATATCCCGGCCTTCAGCTCCTTCCTCTATCGCTATCGCAACCTCGTCGAGCGCTTCTTCAACAAGCTCAAACACTTCCGTGCCGTCGCCACCCGCTACGACAAACGCGCCGACAACTTCCTCGCAGGTGTCAAACTCGCCTCAGCCAGAATCTGGATGCGATTTAATGAGTCGATGGCCTAGAGGAGAGGGAGAGATGTTGCGCACATAGCGACCGCGTGCGAAGGAATGACCATGGCTTGCAGCACCGCGCCGGCAGTGGATATGCTGGTTGGTTGGCTGCAGCATCAGCCGTAAGGCAAGGAGTTCGAATGGCGGGCGACGATGTTGCGGAAGTGGACGTCACGTCCGAAGGACTGGTCACAGTTCGCCGCACCATGATGGTACTGGAGATGTTGGCCGACGCCGAAGTCGGCATGTCGCTTTCTGACATCGCCAAGATACTCGATGTCAACAAGAGCATCGCGCAGCGCATCCTGCTCACGCTGGAGGAGATGAACTACCTCTATCGTCACAGCGAGAACCGACGCTTCTATGCCGGCTTCAAGATCAGTAATGTCGGCTTCCGCATTCTTGGCCGCAGCGGACTGATCGATCAGTGCGAGCCGGTGGTGCGCGGGCTGGCCGATCAGACGTCGGAGCTGGTGCTGCTCTCCGTCATCGACGGTGGGCATCCGCGCTGGGTGATGGCGGCAACCGGGCCGCGCCGGCGCCTGCAGGTCGAGCCGATGACGTCGATGGAGCTGCATTCGACAGCGACCGGCAAGGCGTGGCTGGCAACTCAGAGCGACAAGGCGATTGCACAGCTGATGAAAGGCGGCCTGCGCGCTGTCACGCCCCACACCGTCACCAGCCTCAGCAAGCTGATGGAGCAGATTCGTGACATCCGTGCCTCCGGCGTCTCCTTCAGCGATCAGGAGAACGAGGTCGGGATCGCTGCCGTTGCCACGGCCATCCGGCGGCCGCAGGAAGAGAAGGCGGAATGCGTCGGCTTCATCAGCATCACGGCGCCGGTTGCCCGGGCGACCCAGGAGGATTTCGTTCATTATCGTCAACTGGTGAAGGAAGCGGCGCGCGCTCTGGGTGACGCGTGGCCGCTTTCTTCCATGGTTAGTCTGCACAAGCCCGGCACGAATGTCTGGCCGGCGTACGGCCAGACGATTTCCGAATAAGCATCGGCCAGGCGCGCGACCTTCGCTCACAGCTGTGGCAAACCAAGCAACTCCCGCGCCTCGGTGGGCGTCGCGGTTTCGATGTTCAGCTCATCGAACAGGCGCTTGATCTTCTCCACCTGCGCGGCGTTGCTCTTGAACAATTTGCCGGGGGCCTCATACAGGTTGTCTTCTTGGCCGACGCGCACGTGGGTGCCCATCAAGCCGCCATAGGTAGCGGTACGGATGTTTACCGTCCCGGTTCCGTGGGTGAACAACACGAGCTGATCGCCGAACAGCCGTTCAGCAGTGCGCTTCAGGTGCAGCAGATGGTCGATCTCGGAGGTGATGCCGCCGAGGATGCCGGTCAGGAACTGCACGATGACCTTGCCCTTGATGGGCCGACGGCTAAGGTGGTGCTCGAGGATGTACAGGTGGCCGACGTCGTACATCTCGAACTCCATGACGATGTCGTTGTCGGTCAGGATCTCGATCATGCGGTCGATGGTCTTGAAGCTATTCGAGGTGATCTTGTCGTAGCTCTCGGGACCGAAGGAATCCTTTTCCCACTGGTATTTGAACTTGGCGACGGCCTCGGGGTTGGCGCCCTGATCTGTGGCCTTCTGGAAGTTGCCGTAGTTCATGGAGCCGACGATGACGGTGGCAATCTCCGGGCGCAGCTTGAGCGCCGCTTGCAGGCGCAATTCGGCGGTCGCGCCGAGCGAGCAGGACATGTTGATGATGGCGTCGCAGCCGGCCCTGATCTTCGGCACGAACTGCTCCCACACTTCGATAGCATTGGTCGGGCGACCGTCGCTGAGGTCGCGTGCGTGTAGATGCAGGGCGGCGGCGCCGGCCTTTGCGGCGGCGATCGATTGATCGGCGATCTGGTCCGGCGTGATCGGCAGATAAGGTGACATCGAAGGCGTCATCGAGGCGCCGGTCGACGCGCAGGTGATAATGGTTTTGGTCATGTGCGTTCCTCCACGGGCCGCTTGCCCTATGGTCTGGCCATGCTCCGCGGGCAGGCGGTGCGTCAAACGAATTTAGTGGCGGCTCGGTTGAGTTTTTTGCAACCGACGGCGAGGCGTCATGCGCCGACCTATGGCTGAAGCACGGCTATCACACCGTTGGCCGGTCCCTTCCGCAATGCTAGAGTAGTTGACGGTTTCTCATTCGGTGCAGCATGAGCGAGCGACTTCCACCGCTGAATGCGTTGCGGGCGTTCGAGGCGGCCGGCCGGCACCTGAGCTTCACGGCCGCGGCAGCCGAACTGAACGTCACCCCAGGTGCAGTCAGCCGGCAGATAAAGCGGCTGGAGGAGCATCTCGGGTTCAGGCTGTTCGAGCGTCATTTCCGCGCGGTGATCCTGACATCGGCGGGTCGCGCTTATCTGGAGACGCTGAGCGATGCATTTGGTCGCATCGCCAGTGGCACGCACAAGCTGCTGCTATCGCGCTCCGGCCGGCCGCTCCACATCTTCGCTTCCATGATGTTCACCACGCATTGGCTGATGCCGCGCCTGAGCAGGTTCGAGGGCGACGCCCTGGCGGGAGGCATACGTCTGAGCACCTCGCTCACCGCAATGCCGGATCCGTTTGCCGGCGGTGATGTGGATGCTGCCATATATCTTGGCTACGACGACCACCCGGGGATGTGCTGCCACCGTCTGCTTGAGAGCAATCTGCTGCCGATCTGCAGCCCGGTACTCCTGCGCGCCAATCCGCTGAGGCGCATCAGCGATCTCGAACGCCACACGCTGCTGCACTCGCTGGTCTTTCCCGACAACTGGAACGTCTGGCTGGCCGCGGCCGGACACGCCGACCTGCAGGCGGCCAATAACATCGCCTTTGGCAGTTCCAGCCTGGCCTACCAAGCAGCCATCGAAGGCGTCGGCGTAGCGCTCGGCCAGGCCGTGCTAATCCGCGAGGACGTCAAGGCCGGGCGCCTTGTCACGCCACTCGCGCAATCGCTGCGGGACGGCAGTGCCTACATCCTCGCCTATCCCGAACGAGCCGACCGTGCTGCGCCGCTCTCGTCGTTTCTTTTTTGGCTGCGCAAAGAGGCCGCGCAGGACGAGGGGACTTGACCGGGGATAATTTCAGGGTAACATCGTTACCTGAAATAGGACACGATCCTTTGGAGGGCACTGTTGCTGAACCGGCCTATGCGCCTGCATTGGTCGCCTCGTTCGCCGTTTGTACGAAAAGTGCTGATAGCGGCACACGAGGCTGGCATTGCTCGGCGGATCGAATTACTACGTACAGTTGTTGCTCCGACGGCTCCCAATCCCGCCCTTTTGCGTGACAATCCGCTCGGCAAGCTGCCGACGCTGATACTGCCGGATGGCTCGACGGTATTTGATTCCACGGTCATCATCGAGTACTTCGCCGGCCTCGCCCCTGCGGGCGCGCTGCTGCCGGTCGAACCCGAGGCACGTCTGGCAGCTCTGCGTGATAAATCGCTCGGTGACGGACTGCTGGATCTGCTGCTGCTGTGGCTGGACGAGCGCCACCGTCGCCCGGAGGCCCAATCACCGGAGCTGCTCGCGGCCAATGAGGTGAAGTTCGACTACGTGATCAACTTCCTTGACGCGTCAGTCACGGCGCTTGAGGCGCGGCGCTTCGATATCGGCCACATCACCATCGGCTGCGCACTTTCCTACGTCGGATTCCGCTTCTCCGACCTGCAGTGGCAAGAGATGCATCCCCGCTTGGCCGACTGGCTCGCGGCGTTTCAACGGCGCCCATCGGTCTTGGCGGTTCCCGTCATTGACGACCTCGACGCGCCCATTGCACCGCCCGTCTATGCCGAGAGCGAACATGTCGGAGGTAGTCAATGATCCGCACGCGCATGCTCGGCAACGCGAAGGTCACCAACGTTGTCGAATACGTCGGTCCGACCCATCTGCCCGATGCGACTTACCCGGATTTCAAGCCGGAGATGCTGCCGCCGCATGCCGGGTGGCTCGTGCCAAATTATTGGTTACCAGCAATGAACCGGCTGGTGATTGCGATCCAGTTTTGGGTGGTTGAACTCGACGGCGCCGTCATTGTGATCGACACCGGTGTAGGCAACCACAAGGCACGCGCGACCGCCCGCATGCACATGCTGAACACGCTGACGCTGCTCTGGCTGGAGGCCGCCGGGGCGGCACGCGAGCGGGTGACGCACGTCGTGATGACACACCTGCACGGCGACCACATTGGTTGGAACACGATGCTGGAGAAGGGGCGGTGGGTGCCGACCTTCCCGAACGCGCGGTATCTGGCCCCAGAAGAGGACTATCGCTACTTCCGCGGTCTCTACGACGCCAATCCCGAGGATGCGGTCGCCGCTCCGTTGGGCGATTCCCTGTTGCCAATCGAAGAGGCCGGGCTGCTCGAGCTCTTCAGCGGTCCGCAGGAACTGGTCGGCGGGCTGCGTGTCGAACCGGCACCGGGCCACACGCCGGGCATGGTGATGCTGCACCTGCAGGCCGGTGGTCCGCCCGGGGTATTCTCGGCCGACATCATGCATCACCCGTTGCAGATCGTGCACCCGGAACTGAACACGGCATTCTGCATCATCGGCGATCAAGCTCTGGCGACACGCGCTGCCTTCCTCGCCGATGTTGCTGATCGCGGCGCACTGTTCATGCCGGTCCACTTCCCGCTGCCGGGCTGTGGCTATGTTCGGTGTCGAGGCGATGGCTACATCTTCGAGCCTGAAGCATAGCCGTTCGACAGACGCGGGCTCTCGCTGACGAGGCAAGGCCCGCGTCAGGCTTCGCGAAGCTCGGCGACGGCGTGCGCGGCATCGTCCATAGTGGCCAGGCAGCTGCGGCCGGCCTGAATTGGTGGAGTGATCGAGTTGCACAACGCACAAATCCTGACCGAAGGATTGCTGTTTCCTGAGGGACCGCTGGTCCAGTCGGATGGATCGTTGCTGGTGGTGGAAGTCGAGCGAAAGACGGTCACGCGAATCCGGCCGGATGGGGACAAGTGCGTTATCGCGGATCTCGGCGGTGGACCCAACGGGCTCGCCATGGGCCCCGACGGCTACATCTACGTTTGCAACAACGGCGGCTTTCTGTTCCGCGACGACGGCAAATACCGGCGGGTGCGCCCCGGCGTGCCGGAAGGCTACGCCGGGGGATGGATCGAGAAGATCCAGCCGCAGACGGGACATCACGAGGTCCTCTACACCACGTGCGGCGAACGTCATTTCAGCGGTCCGAATGACATCGTCTTCGACGACAAGGGTGGATTCTATTTCACCGACTACGGCAAGACATACCCGCGGTTCCGTGACTACGGGGGGCTCTACTACGGGCTGGCCGACGGTTCGCGGATCACCGAAGTGGCCTTTCCGATGATCAGCCCGAACGGCGTCGGCATGTCTCCCGACTTAAAGGTGGTCTACGTCGCAGAGACGGAGACAAGCCAGCTTTGGGCGTTTGATATCGACGAGCCGGGGGCCCCCAGGCGCCATCCTTTCCCTTCGCCGCATGGCGGCCGGTTGGTTTGCAGCCTTCCAGGCTATCAGCGCTTCGACAGTCTCGCGGTCGAGGCCGGCGGCAACATCTGCGTTGCGACGCTCATCACTGGCTGCATTACTGTCATCAACCCGGACGGAAAGATCGTGCGCCAGGTCGACACCAACGATCCGGTAACCACCAACATCTGCTTTGGCGGTGATGATTTTCGCACCGCCTACATCACGCTGTCGGGCACCGGAAAGCTCATGGTCACACAGTGGGAGGAGCCGGGGCTGCGGCTGGTGCACAGCCCGATTTAGCCGTGTCCGTCGGCCGATCCTGGCTTCGGCCACTTGGAACGGCCTCATAGCCATCCGACCCGGCGTGGGCGAAGCCGCCATCTGGCGGGGAGATTTGTGAGACATGTTCTACACGACCGACAAGAACGCGCACGGCCTGCCGCATGACCCATTCAAGGCGATCGTTTCGCCGCGGCCGATCGGTTGGGTCGGTTCGCGCGGTGTTGACGGGCATGACAATCTCGCGCCCTATTCCTTCTTCAATGCGGTTTCGGAAGATCCCAAGCTGGTGATGTTTTCCTCCAGCGGCAGGAAGCATTCCTGCAGCAACATTGCCGCCACCGGTGTTTTCACGCTGAGCCTCGTGAGTTGCGAGTTGGCCGAACCGATGAACCGCACGTCGGCGCCGCTCGAGGCCGGGCTGAGCGAGTTCGTCTTTGCCGAGCTGACGGCGGTCGATGGAACGTTGGTGGCCGCACCCTATGTCGGCGAAGCCCACGCGGCCCTGGAATGCCGCATGACCGAAATCCACACGCCGAAGACGCTCAACGATCAGCAGACTTCGACCCGGATCGTCTTCGGCCAGGTGATCGGCGTCCATATACGTGACGAGGCACTCGTGAATGGGCTCCTCGATCTGACGAAGGTCCGGCCGCTTTCGCGGCTTGGCTATCTCGACTACGCCGGCATCGGCGGAATTTTCCCGATGCGCCGGCCGACTGAGACCAGAATATGACCACGCGCAAAGCTGGGGGCAGGCGTAGAGGAGGGGGGCTTGGCTGCTTGCATGCGCGTCGCCCGATATCCCTGATCATCCGCTCGGCACCGTCCTTGGCATCAATCGGTTCCCGTCTCATCGTCTTCCTCCCGATCGGAAACGATGAGCCGCAAATCCTCTATGCAATCAGCTCACTCTGGCCCATAGGCGCTGATCCCGGACATTGTTTTCAGAACTTCGCCGTGCGCTACGACCGATTTGGTCGCGATCTGTCTCAGAACTGCGCCAGCGTGGCGGGGTGTCTCGGGCCTGCTCATTGATTGCATGGAACAGATGTCCTCTTCTTCAATGAGGCGGTCAGACATGCTGGATCAATCCGGACAACACGCACTCAAGGTGATGAACATGATCAACGGCAGTGCCGCGGCACAGTCGGAGATCGTGGCTTCCTGGCGTCGTTGTGTCTCCGTCCACAAGCTGTCTCCGGAGCAGGATGTCCACACCGAGATCCTGACGGAGTCCGAGCTGCGGGAAGCGGTCGGTCCGCTCGAGCCGTACATCCGGATGGCGAAACCGGACCTTCTGTCACTCGCCAGGCAGGTCGCCAGGGCGGGATTCTTCGTGAGCTTCAGCGATGCCAACGGCACCGCTCTCCTCCACCTCGGGGCGCTACCGAGCACCGCCCCCATCACGCACAAGATTCGCGACGGGATGATGTGGCGCGAGGATTTTCAGGGCACCAACGCGATCGGCACCGGCCTCTTGCTGTCGCGTCCGATGGCGATCCATATGGGCGAGCACTTCTTCGCCTCGAACGGGCCGCTGACCTGCCTCGTCACGCCCCTTTACGATCCCTACGGGAAGATTCTCGGTGCGATCAACATCGCCACAGCGAGTTCGACCTACGAGCCGCGCCTGTCGTCGGTGCTCCTGGGCACCTTGGTGACGACGTCGCAGCATATCGAGTCGCGCCTGTTCCGCGCCGCCTATGGCAACGCGATGATCGTTTCGCTGCCGGAAGCGGCCGGCGTCCACGGCTCGGCCCCCCTGATCGCTGTCGACCGCGATCTCAAAGTTGTCGGCGCAACGCACGCCGCCCGCAGCAGCTACGGCCTCTCCAGCGAAGCGCTGGAGCAGGGACTCTCGATTAGCCGGTTCTTCCCGGAAATTGCGGTCGACGAGACTTCGCTGGCGCAGGCGGAGCAGGTCACTATCGAGCGAGCGCTGAGCGACGCCGACCACTGCGTCTCGCTGGCGGCGACCCGTCTCGGAATCAGCCGCGCCACGATGCACCGCAAGATGAGGGCACACTCCATTCTGCGCAAGCAGCACAGGAAAGGCAGGCAACGCACAACGGCCGCTCGCAACGACTAGTCACGGGCCCCGGCAACAGCGGCCCCGATCAACAACAACAAACCTCAGGACTTCCGCCGGCGGGCGGGCGGTGAAGGCAGTGTTATTGCCAGTGGAGGAAACGAAATGAAGAAACTGATGAACGCGCCGGTCGATTACGTCGACGAAGCACTCGACGGATTGACGGCTGCCTATCCCTCACTGGTGCGTGCTGGCACGGCCGGTCGCGTCATCCGCCGCGCCGGCGGCATGCGCAAGGACAAGGTCGGCGTCGTCTCAGGCGGCGGCTTCGGCCACCTGCCGCTGTTCACCGGATATGTCGGAACCGGGCTTCTCGATACCTGCGCGATCGGCAACGTGTTCGAAGGACCGGGCATCGCAAGCTGCGTCGATGCCATCACGCTGGCCGACGGCGGCCATGGCACGCTGCTGCTTTACGGCAACTACGGCGGCGACCGCATGAACTTCAACATGGCCGGCGAGATGCTGGAGGACAAGGGCATCAAGACCGCCACCGTTCTCGGCACCGATGACATCGCCAGCGCCGGGCCGGAGGAGATGGAGAAGCGCCGCGGCGTCGCCGGCATCATCTTCGCCTACAAGGCCGCCGGTGCGAAGGCCGAGGAAGGCGCCCGCCTCGACGAGGTCGCCCGCGTTGCCGCCAAGGCGGTCGACGCCACGCGCACCCTCGGGCTGGCGCTGGCGCCCTGCCAGGTGCCGACCGCAACCAAGCCGACCTTCACGCTGGCCGAAGACGAAATCGAGATGGGCATGGGCATTCACGGTGAGCCGGGCATCTGGCGCGACAAGCTCAAGCCTGCCGATGCGATCGCCGAGGAAATGGTCAAGCGGCTCCTCGCCGATCGGCCGGCCAATGCCGGCGACCGGGTGCGCGTGCTGGTCAACAGCCTGGGCGCCACGCCGCTTGACGAGCTGTTCATTCTCTACCGGCGGGTCGCGGCCCTTCTCAAGGAGCAGGGACTGACCATCGTCGGTTCGCTGGTCGGTCCGTTCGTCACCTCGATGGAGATGGCCGGCGTGTCGATCTCGTTCTGCTTCGTTGACGACGAGCTCGACGCCCTGCTCTCGGCTCCTGCCGACTGCCCGTTCTGGAGGGTCGGCTGATGGGCATGCGCGTCAACGATGTCGCCGGCGCGGTCGAGCGCGCCCATGCGGCGATGGCCTACCTCGAGCAGGACCTTAACGAGGCGGATTCCAAGCTGGGCGACGGCGACACCGGCAGCATGCTGGCCCGTGTGATGGAAGGCCTGGCCAACGTGAACCTCGCCGAGGAAAGCGATCTCGGCGCGGCGTTCGGTTCGCTGGCGATGGCCGCCGCGTCCACCACCGGGTCAAGCCTCGGGACGTTGCTCAGCGCCGCGCTGATGGTCGCCGGCAAGCAGACACGCGGCCAGACCGACATGGACTGGACGGGCATGAGCGACCTGTTCGCCGCTGCCCGCGACACCATGATGACGCGTGGCCGCGCCAGCCTCGGCGACAAGACCGTGCTTGACGGGCTCGACGCCCTGGTGACCGCAACTTCGGGTCTGAACGAACCGGGGGCGATTGCCGACGCCTCGGTCAAGGCGATGCACGACGCACTGGCCGCCTTCCGCGGCCGGCCGTGCCGCGTCGGCCGGGCACGCATGTTCGCCGAAAAGAGCGCTGAACTGGACGACCCCGGCATGCTCGCCCTCGCCCGCCTGACCGAGGCGGTGGCGGGACAGGCACCTGCCGCCGGGTAGGAAGAGCCGGCCGTTCGCCTGTGGCGGCGGCCGCGATGACGCGCCGGACAACCGGCAAGAGATGAATAGTCAGAGTCAATTACGACGAATGCAAAGGAGTGAAAGAGATGACCAAGGGCAAGGGCGTTCCAAAGATGCGCGGTGTCGAGCACATCGCGTTCACCGTTCCCAACCTGGATGAAGCCTGCCAGTTCTTCGAGGACGTGCTCGGCTGCGAAGTGATGTTCTCCGCTGGCTCGTTCAGCAAGGAGACCGGCATGGCGATGGACCGGCAGATCAATGTCGATCCGGAGGCGAAGTGCGTCGAATATCGCTATGTGCGCTGCGGCAACGGCGCCAACCTGGAGATCTTCCAGTACACCGCCCCGGACCAGAAGACCGAGGTGCCGCGGAACAGCGACATCGGCGGCCATCACATCGCCTTCTACGTCGATGACATCCAGGCTGCCATCGACTACCTGAAGTCCAAGGGCGTGAAGGTGCTGGGCGTGCCGACCGTGGTAACCAGCGGCCCAACGGCCGGCCTCAACTGGATCTATTTCGTGACCCCGTGGGGCATGAACCTCGAACTCGTCAGTTGCGAGGACGGCATCGCCCACGACAAGAGCGGCAAGACCGTGTTGTGGGAGCCGAAGACCCCCGGCGAACGGCTCGTCAACACCGACTGAACCGTCGTCCGATACACCAGAGCCCACTCTTGAAATCGGAGTGGGCCCTACGCTGAATGATCGGCCGGTTCACGATGGGAGGTCACGCGAACTCCCGGCAGATGCCGGACAAGTCGTCCAGATGACGTTGTCTTGCCAGCGAGCGTCCGTTGCGGGCGCGCTGTCGGGCTCTCGCAATGGTGTCGTCCCAGGCAGAGATCTTCATGGGCATTTGCGTGGGGGAGCGTCTGCTTACAAGAGCGCCGAATTGGCCAATCCCATGATGCTGGGCTCCGTTGGGCTGATCGATATGGTCGCCGCCGCAGGTGCGTGGCGCTGCCGCATAGCTCAGGCGCGCTTGAATGCCCGCCTTGCGGCTGACGGTGGAAAAGAAGATGCCGCTCAAACGGAACGGGTTACGAAGGCCTCTATTCAATGCACGACTGGTTTGTATCTCTATTCTTAAGTGGACAAGGACCGGCCAACGCCGTTGTGGTCATCACCACGGTCGCGGTGCTCGGTCTCATGGTCGGTGAGACGCGATTGGGCCCAGTGCGTCTAGGCATAGCGGGGCCACTCTTTGTGGGGCTGCTGCTCGGGCACTTCGGGTTACGCATAAATCCCGAGTTGCGCGAATTTGCACAGGATCTCGGGCTGATATTGTTTGTCTATTCGATCGGCGTCACCGTCGGCCCCGGATTTTTCCAGGCGTTTCGGCGCGATGGCGCCGTGCTGAATGCGCTGGCCGCCTCAATCGTGGCAATGGGTGCCCTGATAGCGGTCGGCCTTCACAGGTTCATCGGGCTGCCATTGGAGGTCGTGGTCGGGCTTTTCTCCGGGGGTACCACGAACACCCCCTCCCTGGCGGCTGGCACCCAGATGCTCGCTGCCCTGCACGCCACGGCAGCGCAGCGCGCCGCCCCTGGGCTGGGCTATGCCGTCGCCTACCCGTTTGGCGTTGTCGGCATCCTGCTGACCCTGAGCATCTTGCGCTGGGTGTTCCGCCTGTCCCCGCAGAAAGAGGCGGAAAAATGGGCCGAAACGCAGCAGCAGGCGGAGCCGCTTGCCACCATGAACATCGAGGTTCGCAAGGACGGGCAAGACGGAATACGTGTGAGCGACATTCCCGGACCGCAACAGCTGGGCGCCACGATCAGCCGGGTGCTGCGCGGCGGTGTGCAGCAAATCGTGAACACCAACGACATGCTGCTGGATGGCGATATCGTGCTGGCGGTGGGGCCGCAGGAGAAGTTAGCTACCCTGCGCGATCTGCTCGGCGTCGAATCGCCAGTGCAACTTGCCCCCATGGAAAGCCCGTTGCGTGCGTTGCGCCTCGTGGTCACGCGCAGACAGGTACTGGGGCGCACGCTTGCCGAGCTTCGCCTGCTCAGCGTCCATCACGTCACCGTCACCCGGCTTGTTCGTGCCGGTGTGGAACTGGTGCCGGACGGGCGGGCCAAGCTCAATTTCGGCGATTCCGTGATGTGTGTGGGCGAAGAGCAGAATCTTAAAGCCGTTATTGCCCTTCTGGGCAATGAAAGCAGCGTTCTGCAATTCCCGCAGATCATCCCGATCTTTTTGGGACTGTGCCTGGGCGCCCTGCTTGGCAACGTTCCGCTGCCTGTACCGGGGCTCCCGGCGTCTATCTCCCTCGGCTTGGCCGGCGGCCCTGTCGTTGCGGCCATCATATTGTCCCGCATTGGCAGAATTGGACCGCTGGTGTGGTACATGGCCCCCGGATCTGCACATACGCTGCGTGAGATCGGTGTGACGATCTTCATGTCCTGCGTGGGCGTGAACGCAGGGCAAGGTTTCGTCGCCACGCTCGTGAACGGCGATGGTGCACTATGGCTGGCTTGCGGCGCCATCCTGACCTTCGTGCCGATCTTTCTGGTCGGGCTGGTAGGATGCGGTATTCTCAAGTTGAACTTCCTCACAGTGTGCGGCGTGTTGGCTGGCAGCATGACCGACCCGCCGGCGCTTGCATATGCCAGCGCATTGACGCCGTCAGCCGCACAGGCAACCGCCTACGCCGCCGTGTACCCGCTCACCATGTGCTTGCGTATCCTTGCGCCGCAGTTGCTGCTGGCCTTGCTATGGGCTGTAGCTACGTGATCTGCCGAGCCAGAAGCAACCGCGCCACCTGCTGTCCGGTATTCTGAAGTGCGGGGCCTGCGGGTCCGGGATGGTGGTCAAAGACCGGGACCGCAGCACCTCATGATTCTGCCATTCCGATTCCGGGTTGACGCGCGAGACGCGGCGGCCGGTATCGGGATCCTTGACCATGCGGACCCGATTCCAGATCAGCCGGCCTCTGTGGAGCACATTGCCGAGGATCCCTGAACCGCGCTGGCGCGAGCCCGTGATGGTCGAGGCGTTCCAGGACGAGCCGCGCGGTGGGGCGATTCCTTCCCGGTTGATCGCGCCCGCGATCGAACGCGGGCTGCGGCCTCGAGCATAGTCCCGGCAGATGCGCCGAACCGTCTCGGCCTGCTCCTCGACGATGGTCATCTCGCCTGGCCTGCCCGGTACCGGCCGATAGCCGTAGGCACGTCCACCGGCGCGGCGGCCGGAGCGAATGACGCCGGCCTGACCGCGGCGGACCTTATGGGCAAGGTTCTCGAGGAAGTAGCTCGCCATCATTGCCCGCACGCTGCCTCGATGCCACTGATCGGCCCGGTGTGGATCTCGGTGTTGAGGAAGGCGAGGCGCTTTCGGGCTGCATGGTAATCGGCCTCGTCGCGGGAAATGCGGTCGACGTCCTCGGTCACGATGACATCGAAGCGGATCGACCCAGAAAGCGACGGTCAGATGATCGATCTCGGTCTCTCTGGACAGGACGTTTGCGATATGATCGCGCACGGGCGCAATTGCGGCCACCAGTTGGAGGTTCGTGATTTCGTCAAGAGGTTTGCGT
Organism: uncultured Alphaproteobacteria bacterium; assembly: GCA_963782045.1. Lineage (GTDB taxonomy): Bacteria > Pseudomonadota > Alphaproteobacteria > Rhizobiales > Kaistiaceae > CAVSRC01. The sequence continues at coordinate 874,654 of CAWAIR010000037.1, read as the reverse complement.
TGTCCCTCGAATTCGAGCAGCCAGCTGACCCATCTGAAGTTGGCGAAACGCTCTTCGGCCGGCAAGTTTGAGGGCAATGATTCCGGCGCTTCGGCCGATGGTCAGATCACGCCTTCTTCAGCCAGCTTCTCGACGTCGCTTTGGGAGAAGCCCAGAAGTTTGGTGAGGATGTATTCGCTATCCTCGCCGTACATCGGCGCGCCGCGATTGGTTAACCCGCCAATGTGCGCAGGCGTGGCGCTGAACTTCATCGGCAACTCCGTGACCGGCCACGTGCCGATCCGCGTGCCGTGGACTTCGGTCAGCCAGCTGAGGTGAGCGAGCTGCGGGTCATGATCGCAGCGATCTTCCGCCGTCTGGCACACACCGGCGGAGACGCCGGCGGCCTGGAGGCGCTCCATCAAGACGTAAGCGTCTTTGTCGGCCGTCCAGGTGTTGACGAGAACATCGAGATCGTCCTGATGTGCCAGCCGGACGGCAAACGTGGCGAAGCGGGTATCCCTGGCCCATCCGGGCTGTTCGGCGACGGAGGCCAGCGCCGCGAATTCCTCGTCGGTGGAGCACGCGATGGCAATCCAACGGTCGTCGCCGCTGCAGCGATAGGCCCCATGCGGCGCCGCCGGCTTGTATGGCGACCGGTTGCCGATCCGCGACCATACCCGGCCATTGGCGGACCAGTCGAGAACGGTGGCGCCGCTCAGGAACAGACCGGCCTCGCATTGCGAGGCGTCGATCCATTGTCCCTCGCCGGTGCGCTCGCGATGGTGCAGCGCGCCGAGAACGGCGAGGGCGTAGCTATAGGCACCTATCCAGTCGAGATAGGAATAGCCCCAGCCCGCTGGCATCGTGGGTTCGGGCAGGCCTGACATTTCTGATGTCCCGGCAAAGGCGGCGGCAATCGGTCCGACGGTTCGCAGTCGTCCGTAGGTGCCGTGGCTGCCCATGCCGGACTGCTGGATGTAAATGATGTCGGGGCGGATGCTGCGCAGAACATCGTAGCCGAGGCCGAGCCGTTCCAGCACGCCCGGCGAGAATCCCTCCGCGACGATGTCGCTGATGCGCACCAGATCCTTTGCGATCTGGAGGCCGCGTGGATGGCGGATATTGAGGGAGAGGCCGCGTTTGCCACTGTTCTTGTTGTTGAACTGACCGCCCATGGACGGATCGGTGACGCCCGGAAGTGGTGCCGTGGCGCGCCGCCGCGCCTCGCGTCCGCCGACCGGCGCCATGGCAGCGAGCCGCGTGTCGGGATTCTCCTTCCATTCGACCTTGAGACTCTCCGCGCCCAAGGCCGCCAAGAACCGAGTGCCGCCGGCTGAGGCGAGGAACCAGGAGAAGTCGAGAATCCGGATGTCTTGCAGGGCGAAGGGCTTGTTGTATGCAGAGTTGCGCGCCGGTCTGTCGATCGGCCGCGCCGGAATTTTCGGGGCAGTTCGGTGTTCCGCCAGCACCTCGTGGCTATGCTCGCCCATGAAGGGCGCGCGCTTGCCCACCTGCCATGCAGTCGCCGTCGAAAGCCATTTGCTGGTGACGTAGCGCAGCGAGATACCTAACTCGGGGTGCTCGACGTCAGTATAGGTCTTGCGCGCGAGCCAGTGTTCGTCGACGGCGTTCTCATGCGGCTTGCGCAGTGGCGCCCAGAGCAAACCGGCGCTTTGCGCTTCGCGCCAGGGCATGGTGTCGTAGCGGTACGCCTTGATCAGGCGCTGGATCACCTCGACAACATGGGCTTGGCGCTCGTCAGTGCCCGAGGAACCGGGAATGTTGCGCGCACTGGTGTCGACGTCGGTTGTCGGGCGTTCGAGGTCCGCCTGCATGCCGTAGCGTTCCAGAAAGGGAACCAACTTGGCTTCGTCACGCGCGCCGACGCCCCACGAGATGTACCAGCGCCCGTCTTTGGTGTGACCGATGACCGGGACGTGGGTCACCTCCTCCATGGAGTGGCGGCACGTCAGCCGAAAGAGCGGCGCGCGGCGCATGACCCAGCTCATGGTTCGCGAGGCGCTCAAGCTTCTCGAAGCGGAAGGATACATTCACATGCTCGCCCATCGCGGCGCGGTGGTTTCGCCTTTCCAGGTCGAGCGCGTGGACGAGCTTTTCCAGCTGCGCCTGGCGCTTGAAACGAGACTGACGCTGGCCGCCACGAAGCTGCTCAGGGATGAGGATCTGGAGGAACTGTCGGCGATCGACATCCTGCTGAATCAGGCTGCCGCGCGTCGCGACATGGAAAGCGAACGACGTGGTCAGAATTTCCGCTTTCACTTCCGTCTTTATGCGTGCGCGGACTTGCCGCAGACGCTCCATTTCGCTCGTGTGGTTTGGGCCAAGTATCCATTCGACATGCTGGGCGCTCTACCCAACCGCGCGACGCAAGTGGCGAACGAGCATAAGTCGATCATGCAAGCGCTGAGAGACCGCGACGCTCGTGCCGCGATGCGTGCCATGCAATCGCACATCGAGTCCGGCCACCGGCTATTCAAGGCGAACTACGGCCTTCCGACTTCGCCGGACCGCAATCGCTAGTCTGGCCGACGCAGGGCGTGGATACGATTGCGCGGATTTGGCGCGAGCACTTTGTGCGGGGCAAGACGATCAAGGAGATCGTCCGGGAGCTGCACGTTTCGCGGAACACGGTGCGCAAGGTTCTGCGTTCCGGGGCGACGGAGTTCACCTACGAGCGCGAAGTCCAGCCACGGCCGAAGCTCGGGCGCTGGAAGGATGATCTCGATCGCCTTCTGCTCGGCAACCAGGCGAAGGCGGCGCGTGAGCGTCTGACGCTGATCCGGGTCTTCGAGGAACTGCGTGGCCGTGGCTACGAAGGCGGCTATGGCGCGGTCCGGCGCTATGCGCGGAGCTGGCAACGCCTACGTCCCGCTAAGCTTTGCGCCGGGTGAGGCCTACCAGTTCGACTGGAGCCACGAGGTCGTCTTGATCAACGGAACGACGGTGATCGTGAAGGTCGCCCATGTCCGGCTCTGCCACAGCCGGATGCCGTTCGTGCGCGCCTATCCGCGCGAGACCCAGGAGATGGTGTTCGACGCCCGCGACCGGGCCTTCGCCTTCTTCAAGGGGACCTGCACCCGCGGCATCTACGACAACATGAAGACCGCCGCGGAGACGATCTTCGTCGGCAAGGAACGAGCCTACAATCGCCGCTTCCTGCAGATGTGCGGCCATTATCTGGTCGACCCGGTCGCCTGCACGCCGGCATCGGGCTGGGAGAAGGGGCAGAGCCTGCCCCCGACCTGATCGGGGGTCGAGAACCAGGTCGGCAACATCCGTGAGCGCTTCGTCACGCCCCGGCTGAGAGTGAAGAGCTTCGACGAGCTGAACGCATGGCTCCTCGATCGCTGCATCAGCTACGCCAAGGCGCATCGCCATCCGGAGTTCAAGGACCGCACCGTCTTCGAGGCGCCGCGGCCGATATGGCAAGTCTGACCGATGACCAAAAGCGGCCAGACTTCCGAGCGTTGACCCTCTATCCGCAAACGCCCATCGCGGGTCACCGCCTCATTCGCCCCGCGCCTACAGCAAGTCGTCAATCGAGCCCAGGTTCAGGGTCAGGTCCTCGCCCTCCAGATCGAAGGCCACCTTGAGCTCCGCCATGCGCTTCTCGAGTGCGATCAGGGTCTGCCCCAGACGCTCGACCTCATCGTCGCTGAGCGTGCCGTTTTCGACGCGCCGCACGGCCTGCTTTTCGATGACCTGGCGCAGCAATTCGACGACGGTCAACACCAGACGCGCCAGACCGCGTTCGACCTTCTGCGGATCGATGGTGATGCGTTGCGGCCCCGCCGGGCGATCGTCGCCGAAGGCCTCCGCCAGGCGGTCAAGCCCGGCTTCTTCCTCCGGCGCATAAAGCACCTTGGTGCCGTTCGGCCGCATAAGGTCAGTGGAGACGGTCATGTTCATCCTCTCCGATCGCTCTCTCGCCAGCCTGGGCACTGACGAAGGAGTAGGGCGGCCACGGACCGGTGCACAGCAAAGCCAGCCTGGGATGCGCCTTGGCAAGCTGGCTGACGGCCCGCCGAAATGTCTCGGTCGCATCCCGCGGCATCAGAAACGACGCCGCGATCCGTTCGCTATCGGCCGCCTCGGCGTCGAAACGGCTGGCCGTTGCCAAGCGCTTGAGGATGGCGTGCATGGCCCGCGCCGTTTCCATTACGGCCGCGCGCCGCCTTTCGCGGTCCTGCACCGCGGCCAACTTCGTCATGAGATAGGCGGTGCCAGATGGTGCGAGCGGCCCTTTGGGTGCCGTGCTCATGTCCTCGGCACCGACGGCGAGCGGCACGAAGCGGACGCCGATCTCGACCTGGCCCTGGATGCGGGCGATATCGCCGGTGAACTGCGCATAAGCGCGGCGCAGCATATCGGTGACGGCGCGTGCCGACGGCAGTATCGTGCCGTAGCGCACCGGCAGAACCGTGCGGCGCTCCATCAGCGCCTCGATCACCGCCTCATAGCGCCACAGCGCATCAGCGCTGGCCGGCGGCGGCTCGCCCTCATGGCTGCTGATCACAGCGCCTAAATCCTGCCAGACGATGGGGGCGAGCGCCGCATCGTCGAGGCCCAATTGCGCCGGGAGCGGCATCTCCGGCCGGTCGGTAATTGCATAGAGATAGGTGGTCATGGCTCGAGCCTTGTCGTCGCGCGACTTCTGGCGATCGCACCGTCGTGCAGCCCTTCCAGCGTATCGACCGAGGCGACCAGCAGCTTCAGTCCGACATAGACCAGATCGACGCCGGCGACCGAAATCGTCGCGTCGCCCCACACCACGACGCCCTTGGTCAGCGCCCGATCGAGCAGCTCCGCCAAAGCAAGATCGTTTCTATCGCTCGGGTGCGACGCCATCGACAGCCTCCTCCTCATCGGGCGACACGAAATGATAGGCCGGCCATGGCCCGCTCAGCTCGGGCACGAAGCCCTCGGCGGCAAGCTCGCTTTCGAGTTGCGCCAACGCCCGCTTGAAGGCGCCGCTTGCGCTCTTGTCAACGAGATAGGCGGCATTCATCGCCAGTGCTGCGCCCCCACCATCGTCGACCGGCACCCGCACATGAACCTGCACAGCATCGTGCGCCGCGGCAGCGAGCCGCTCATGGCAGCGCGCGACGATTTCGGCGGTATAGGCGCTTCCCTGGTCTTCGACGGCGCGGTCGTAGCGCTTGCGCAAGAAGAACTGGGTCCCCGCCTGTGCACTCGTCAGCGTCTCGCGCATGCTGCGAATCGCCGGCACAGCTTCTTCGACGCGGCGGCGCAGGGCCGGCAGATCGCAATAGAGCTTCACCCCCCATTCGGCCGCATTCTCGATGCGGGCAAACGCCTGTTCGAAGCGGGCACGCTGGCGGGTGAGAATCCCCGGCACGTCCGCCACATCCGGGCAAGTCGTGCCGAAGCGGAAGGGTACCAGGGCAAAGCGCGTGCATAGCTCTTTCAGCACGGTGTCATGCGCCACGACCCGGGCCCGCAGCCAATCGGCATCGGCCGATGCCGCCCGCAGTGCGTCGACGCTGAACTGGTCGGCCGGAACCGTGCTCACGAGGGCCGCCAGATCGCCGTGTGGCACCAGCCGGACGGCGGTTTCAGGGATGATCCCTTCGAGGTTCAGCGGCAAGGGCTTGGTGCCGGGCGCGATGCGGACGACGCCGTAAAGATAGACGACGCTGTCCTCGGCAGCAGCCTTTCGGGAAGGCGCGGCGGTCACGGCCGCCCCTCCGCCGACGAGGCCGCCAGCTCCTGGCGACGCACCGCCACCACGACGGCGCTTTCGACCGTCCCGCGGTCGAACCGGTATCCGCTGTCGGCCTGGCGCCCGCCATTTGCTGCGGGCAATGCCTCGGCATAGGCCATCAAGGTCTTGTACGCGTCGATGAGCTTTGCTGCTTGCGGCTTGTCGACCGGCGTCGCGGCCGAAACATCGGGGTGGCTCTGGCGGATCAGCCGGCGATACGCCGCCTTTATTTCGATGAGCTTCGCTCTGTCACCGAGGCGAAGCGCCCGGCGAGCGTGATCGATGACTTGGTAGGACTGCAGCTTCACCTCGACCGTCGCGAAGCTGCTCGGCGGCAGCGGGCCGACAGAGCGGAAGTTAAGCCGGCCACCGAATTCCTCGTCGAGTTCCGCAAGCTGACGGTCGAACGCCTCGCTGGCCCGATCTGGCAGCAACAGCGCCACGTTGGCCACCATGCGGTCATCCATCAACGCGTTCTCGACCATATCGGCGGCGATCGGCCGGAGGGCCGCCAAGATGCGACTTCGACAGGCTTCCCGCCTGCGGTCGATCGACTCCTTGACGGACTTCCCCAGTACGATTCTGGCGTTTTTGGTCGCTTCGGCCGGCTGCGCGGCGATGTCGGCCTTGAGCCGGATGACGGCGTCCTCGCGGGCAACCTCGCCCAAGACGTCCTCCAGACTCCACGACACGATCAGCTCGACCTGAACATGCGCGGCAAGCTCGGCGAGCCGAGGCGCCAGCACCGCTTCTCCGCGCATCAAAAGCCTGGCCACGGCTGCCTCGTCCGGCAGGATCGTCCCGAACTTGACCGGCAGCGTCGGTCCGCTGCGCATGACCGCCTCGACGACGCGCTGGTGGGCGAGGAGATAGCGAACCGCGTCTTCGCGCGGCAGGTCATGGAAATCGAGCGACGGCGCCGCGCCGACGACCGCGGCAAGCCCGTTGCCGCGGATCGTACCGACCCGCGGATCGGCGGGCGATAGGCCGGCAACCTCGAACGGTCTGGCATCCACTGCCGGGATGATGGCGTATACATAAAGTCCGGTCATGACTGGGCCCCGTTCGTCGCGTGGGCGGCAAGCGCCATTTCGAAGTGCCGCTTGGTGACCGTGAGCTTCTGCAATTGCGCCTTGGTTCGCTCGGCAGGGGCGCCCTCTGGCGCGCGATGCGCCTTCTTCCCGGTCGGCTCGACGATCTCGCGGATCGCGAAGAGCGCCGCCTGGCGGCAAAGACCTTCGAGATCGGCGCCGACGAAGTCTTCAGTATTGTTCACCAGCGTCTCGATATTCACATCCTTGGCGAGCGGCATGTGCCTCATCTGGACGCCGAAGATCGCGCTCCGCGCCGCCGCATCGGGTGTCGGCAGCTCGACGAGAAACTCCAGCCGCCCAGGACGCAAAAGGGCGGGGTCGAGGAGATCGAGCCGGTTGGTCGCAGCGAGCACGACCACGCCCTTGAGGTCCTCGATGCCGTCGAGTTCGGTGAGCAACTGCGCCACCACCCGCTCGGTGACCTGACTGCCACCGTTGCCGCCGCGCCGGGGCGCCAGCGCGTCGATCTCATCGAAGAAGATGATGCAGGGCGCGGCTTGGCGCGCCTTGCGGAAAACCTCGCGCACGCCGCGCTCGGACTCGCCGATCCACATACTGAGGAGCTGGGGACCTTTGACGGCGATGAAGTTCGCCTCGGTCTCGCCGGCGAGCGCCTTGGCAAGCAACGTCTTGCCCGTGCCCGGCGCGCCGTAGAGGACGACGCCCTTGGGGGCGCGAACGCCGGCCTGCTGGAAGAGTGCGTCGTATTTGAGCTGCCAGAGCACGACCTCGGTCAAGAGCTTCTTGACCTCTTCCGCTCCGCCGACGTCGTCCCAGCGTACGTCCGAAATCTCGGTGGCGACTTCGCGCAGCGCCGACGGCTCAACTTCTGCCAGGGCGCTTTCGAAATCGGCAGCTTCGATCTTGAGCGCGGCCAGCTTGTCGTAGGGGATCTCGGTCTTTCTGAAGTCGATGTCGGGCATGAGGCGTCGCAGCGCACTCATCGCGGCCTCGCGGCACAGCGCGGCCAGATCGGCGCCGACGAATCCGTGCGTGATGCCGGCGAGCCGCTCGAGGTCGACGGCGTCGGCAAGCGGCATGCCACGGCTATGGATTTCCAGGGCCTCGCGGCGGCCCTCCTTGTCCGGGATGCCGATCTCGATTTCCCGGTCGAAACGTCCGGGACGACGCAGCGCCGGGTCGAGGGCGTTGGGAATGTTCGTAGCGGCGATGATCACCACCTGCCCGCGCGACTCCAAACCATCCATCAAAGCGAGGAGCTGGGCCACGACGCGGCGTTCGACCTGGCGCTCGCCTCCCATCTCCTCGCGCTTGGGCGCGATGGCATCGATCTCGTCGATGAAGATGATGGCCGGCGCGTTTCGCTCCGCCTCATCGAACATCTTGCGCAGTTGCGCCTCGCTCGCGCCGTAGAACTTGTCGATAATTTCGGGGCCGTTGACGTGGATGAAATGCACGTTGGCTTCGTGGGCGATGGCGCGCGCGATCAGCGTCTTGCCGGTTCCCGGCGGGCCGTAAAGCAGAACGCCTTTGGGGGCATCAATGCCGAGATGCGCGAACACCTCGGGGTACTTGAGCGGCAGCTCGATGATCTCACGGACGCGGGCCACCTCTCTGTGCAGGCCGCCGATATCCTCGTAGGTGATGGCATCGCGGCGCGTGGCGGCGCCTTCGCAGGTGATCGTGGTGGTCGGTCCGACGATGACGGCTCCCTGTGGTGCCACCTTGCCAACAACGAAATTGCGCATTTGCGTGCCGATTGGATTGACCCGCACCCGGTCGCCGGCAACCATTGGGATGCCGTCGAGCAGGCGGGTCAGATAGCGGCCTTCGAGCCCGGCCGCGGCTCGCCCGGGAGCGTCGGTCGGCGCCAGCGTGATCGCCCGCGCCGGCTTCGCCTCGGCGCGACGGACAGTCACCTTCTCGCCGAGACTGGTACCGGCATTGGCTCGCGCGATGCCGTCGATCTGAATCGAGCGCTTGCCGCGCAGCTCGGCATGCGTCGGCATGACGCGCGCCACCGTGGTCTGCTTTGCGACGACCTCAACCACGTCGCCGATCTCGACGCCGAGCTCGGTCATGTCCTTCGGGTCCAGCCGGGCGAGACCGCGGCCGACGTCCTTGGGCAGCGCTTCCGCAACACGATAGGTCGAATCGACCGGTCTGGTATCCATGTTCATCTCTCCCAAAGCTCGCCACCCGATGCTCCGGATGTGAACCCGTCACCCGTCTTGGCCGCGCTACGCCGCAGCCGCGACGCGGCGAACCTGCTTGCGTTTTGCGTTCGCCCGCGACTGCTTGGGCAACAGCGCCGTCTCCAGACTCTCCAGCCGCTGCTTCAGAACCTGGTTTTCACGCACGAGGTCTTCGGCCCGCACCGAGAGCTTGGGGTCGGTTTCCCACCAATTGATGCCGAGCTCCTTTGCCTTGTCGACGGAAGCGATCAGCAGGCGAACCTTGATGTTGAGCAGATCGATCTCGACCAGCGAGACGGTGATATCGCCGGCGATCACGATGCCCTTGTCGAGGACGCGCTCGAGGATATCGGCGAGGTTGGTGGCCTGAAGTGAATGTTGCATTGTGTCCTCGGCCTAACTTGGGTTCCGGTGGGCGAATTGCCGCTTCGTCTCAAGGCCGAGCGTGCCCGCGTTGACGATCAGCTTTGCTGTCTGCTGGCGCAGCGTCGAGAAGCTGCGACAGAGACCGCAATTGGGATTGGCGGCGTCATAGCTCGTGCAGGCCAGCAACACGCCAGCCTCGTCGATCAAGTCGCGCGCGTGCGGGACCTTTTCAGACGCGCTTGGCGCCGCGTTGATCATCTCGGTCAGCGCCTCGATCCCCACCTCGTGGGCGTCGAACACGCCGATCGGGCACTGAATCCCGGCCTTGGAGCGTCGGTTTCTCATGACTCTTCAAGCATCTGGTCACGCATGTAGCGTCGCGTGCGGTGGTAGCTCAGCAGCACACCGGTCGGTCCGAAGATCGCCTCATAGGCGGCGATCGCATCGGTCGCCGCCGGTATGCGTCGCAGTTCAACCAGATCGACGGTGACGTGCCATCCATCGGGCTTCTGCTCGACGGCAGAAACGCGGTCGGCGTCGAGCCCGGTTATGTTTTCCAGCTCGGACTTGGCATGTCGGGCGACCGCTGCTGCGCCGACCAATTCGCCTTTGCGGCGCCCGATCGGCGGGCTTTGCTCGCCGTCGCCGGCGGCAACGGAGGCGGCCACCGTTTTGGGGACGATCGATTTGTTCTCGACCAAGTGCCGCTCATGCGATTCAGGCAACCGTGTAAGGCGCCGTGCCATGGCCTAACTCCCTTCTCTCATTCTCCGCGCTTGGTTCAAGCGCTCCAGCAACTCGGACTCGGCACTCTCGAACTCCTCGATCGTGATCTCGCCGAGGTCGTATCGCTGTTCGAGCTTCAAGAGATCCCTGCGGATGATGTCTTCGTCATAAAGCTCGCGCTCGGCGTGTTCGGCGATCGTCCGGACGAGCCACAACACCCCCTTGAGCGGCCCAACCAAGGGCGCCGTCGCTACTGTGCCAAGCAGGCTCATCTTTTTGCCTCACGATCCATTTCCATCGGCCGAGGCCCGGATCGGTCAGGCCGACCAGTGCATGCTGACGTTGACGAAATTGTACGGCGCGACCGGTCCGATGCATTTGGTGAGAAGCCGGTGACCGAGTTCAGCGTCGAGTTTGCGGATCGCATCGTCGAACTCGGTCTCGCGCGATCGGGTGATCAGGAACGCGGCATTCACCACCATGTGGTCGGCGATCGTCGCGTTGACTTGCGTCTTCTCGGCAAGCGGCCGCAATCGCGCCAGGACCGCCTCGGCGTCCGCGCCGCGGCGTGCCTTCAGCTCGGCCTCGACCAACTCGCCGAGGCGTATGCGGTCGTAATAGGTCTCTTCGAGAGAGTGGCCTTCCAGGCCGCTGCGCATCCGACTGATCGTCGGATTCTCCTGAACCATCTCCTGAAAGACGACGTCCTCGTACCAGAACGCCTTGAGACCCATTTCGATGCGGCCGTCCATCCCGTCGAGCATCTTGCTCAGCTCGCCATAGCGCGCCTTGAGCAATTGTTCGCGGACGACTTCGGGGCGGGGTGCGACGCAGTCGAAGCGGACCGGCAGCACCGTGTAGTCGGTCATGACCTCGTCGAGGACCCGCATGTGCGCCATCATGTTGCGCCGCGTGTTGTCATAGCGCGGCTCCGGCGAATCGCTGGCAACAACCGCCAGGTCCTTGAAGGTGATGGTGTGAACGACATCGCCGCGCTCACCCATGCCGAGGGTCTCGAAGCTCTGCGGTCCTGCACCGCGCACGATGCAATAGAGATACTGCGCGACGGCGTTCTCGGTTTGCAGCTTCGGCAAACGTGCGGGCGCCAGTTTCATGGCGAGCCCTCCTCGTGTTGGGCGATACCGCGATGCGCAGTTCTGGATTGCGACCGCCGCTCACGGGACCGCGTCTGGCGGGAGCGCGCCGGAACCAGATCGAAGCGAACATCCAGGCTCCGCTCACGAAGTGCTTCGCTCAGGAGGGCCAGGGCTTCGCCGGCCCAAGACTTCACGTCCGCCGGGCCGAGATCGCCTTTCAGTTGCCGGTAGTGATCGCGGAACCGCTCGTAGAGGGGCATGACCAGCGGATCGAGGCGCGCCCATATCCCCTTACGCAGCGCGGTCTCGAGCGCCTCGGCCTGGCGAAGGCATTCGGCGAACAGGAAAGGCGCGGTCTCGAGCGCAAATCCCAAATAGGCCTGCAGATCTCCGACCAGCAGGAGCACGGCCGTCTGATCCGCGGTGAGCTTGCCGTCCGTGACCTGCTTGTCGAGGCCACGCACCAGGGATGCCCGCTTGGCGACGCCCGCGATGGCCTTGTCGACGACTCCCTTGTCGAGGTGGAACAGCGCGTCGCCAAACCCGGCCTGAATCACGACCTCGTTGGCGAATACTTCCTGCGGCGCGTGAACGCACAGACGATCGGCAAGGAGATGGAGAATTCCGCCCACCGCCGCCTTGGCCGTCAGGTCTTCCGTCGCGACCTCGACCGAGAACTCGCGCGCGGCCTGAACCGTCGGGTTCTCGGACAGAGGATGAGCGTGCTCATGCGCGAGCAAGGCGCGCAGGGCCAGGGTGTCGTTCCACAGCCCCGCGTCGTTGAGTGCCCGCCGGTTCACGAAGATCGTGCATTCCGTCGGATTGGCGGCGTCGTAGATATTGACCATCGGCCGCCGGTCGATGTCCTCGGCAATGACCGAGGACAACAGAGCGGCATTCTTGATTTGCGATACGAGTGGCTGCAGGTCTTCGAAGACGAACAGGTTGACCGACTTGTGCGGCCATTTGCCGAGCCGGACATACCGCCGGATCACCGACTCTTCCTCGTGAATCAAGCGCGCGAGATCGCGCTGCGCATCGGCAATGACCTGCAGCGTCGTGTTCTCCACGCGGGTTCGCGAGAAGTGCTCGATCGCAGTCGACATCACTGGGCCTTCTTCAGCCGCAGTTCGAGAAGGCCGTTCTTGAAGGACCGCTTCATCGAAGCGGCATCGACCGGACTGGGCAGCAGCACCTCCTTCGAATAGCGCCGCTCGCCGGACGAGCTGAGCGCTAGGACGTCGCCGCGCACCTCGATCTGGATCGCGTCTTCCTTGACGCCGGGAAGCTCGGCGGCGATGACGATTTCATCGCCTTCGTCGAAGACGTCGATCAGCGGCTCGCGCACATCGACGACCTCGGCTCCCTCGGTCGTCGCGCGGATATTGCCGAAGCGCTCGACATGCGGCTCGCCGCCGATACCGACGCGCACGCTGACGCCGTAGACGCCTTGCGCCTTGTCGCCGAGGCCCTTGACCTTGAACTCGCCGGTCCGATTGATCTGCTGCTCGCCGGCTTCGACGAGGTTGCCGAGGATGCCGACGAAATCCCCGAGCCCCTTGAACAGGGAGCCGAATCCGATATCGACGACAGGCTCAGCTTCGGGGGCCCCGGTCTTCTTGCGTGAAGCACCTTTGTGACTTGGCATGATTGCATCTCCGATTTTTGCGCCGTGGGTCGGCGGACTGCTGCACTCAGTATTCGAGACTGACATCACTGCGCCGCGCGGCCACAGCGCCAGCGCCCGGCGACTGCCCGGACTTGGTGGCACGCGGGTGCTTGCGCTGCTTGGCGGGATCGCTGGGTCCGCCGAAACCGCCGATCAGGTGCCCGATCTGTTCGATCTCCTTGTCGAGCAGCGCCAGGCGATGGGCGGTCACCTGTTGTTTCTCGGTCCACACCGCGAGTTGGCGCTCCAGCAGTGCGCGCTGATGTTCCAGACGCGAGAGCGTCGCGGTGAGCTTGCCGCGTTGGGAGGCGGGGCCCGCGGTACGGAGCGAGCGAAGCCCGCCGCTTTCGTGAAGTCCCCTGATGTGGCTCATCACAATACCTCCGCGGCGATCTGGCCGAGCCGGGCTCGCGCCGGTGCGGATTTTCCGTTCGGCCGCTGGTTGCTGGTGGCGGCGTGGTTCTGCGTGGCCGGGCAGTGATGCTGGATCAGGCTCATCAGCATCTTGCGCTGCTGCAGGCGTTCATCCGCCGAGCGGCTCTTGAAGGCGGCGCGTCCGCCGAGCAAGTCGAGGCACGCCTGCACGAAGCGTGGATCCGCCGACGACGTCTTGAGGTTCTGGTCGGCGACGACGCTGGCGATCATGATGCTGGCGCGCAATGTCGGGACCTGGTCGTACTCGCCGGATGACCGGTAATTGCGCACCAGGTCAACGATACGCTCGGCCTTCGGCTTGGCGAGGCCGGAACGGGAGATGGTGATGCCGAGTTCCGTGTCGCGGTCGAAATAGTCGACGTCGATCATCACCATGCGGTCGCTCAACGCATCTTGAGCGTCGTGAACGCCCGAATATTCCTGCGGATTGCTGGTGAAGATCGCCCGGAATTCCGGATGAACCTTGATGTAGCTCTCGTTTTGATTGGGAACCGGCAGGACCAGGAGCCGCTCCTCGAGGACGCCGAGGAGGATATTGTTGGCTTCGGCGCGCGACCGGGTGAATTCGTCATAGATCAACGTGCTGCCGTTGCGACATGCCGTCGTCAGGCGGTGATCCGACCAGCTACGCGTCGCGTCTTCTTCGTATTTGGTGACGGTGTGGATGTAGCGGTCGACGACCTTTCGGTACTGATATCCGGTCTGCCCACCGACGAGATTGGACGTCGTCATTTCATCGTCGCCGGTCAGGAACACCACCGGTCGTTCCAGCTGGGCCGCCACATGGAAGGCGAGTGTTGTCTTGCCCGAGCCGGCCGGACCACAGAAATGCACAGGGAAGCCGGCTCGAAGGTAGCCAAGAGCGCGATTGCTCAGCTCCTCGATCGCCGGCGTCTCGACGAAATCCGAACTCGGCCTGATGGATATCGTCGTTCCGGCGATGTGGCTGGCTGAATGCTGTGCAGTCGACATGTTCGGGGCTCCAGACATCACGATTGGTAAGCTGCGACGCGCCGTTCGGCGCGACTTGGGACGCTTTCGCACTGGTGGGCGCGATACCACTGCTGACGAGCGGCCTCGTGCTGGCCGGGATTGTCCTGCCACGCGAGAAATTGCTGGTAGATGCGTCTCAGCGCCGGCTCCCACTCCAGCCAGAATTCTTCGTCGAGGGGAAAAATCCGGGACGACCGGTCGAGCCGCGTCTGCCCTGACACGCCGGCGGCCATGCTGCGCTCGAAGTCGGTGCCAAAGCCGGCCGAGGTCTGCGTGACGGCGTAGGCCACGGCATCGCCAAAGCCGAGGGCCAGCGAATGGTCGAGCCCGCGCGCCCGGCCTATCGCCGCTACCAGCGCCGACAGGATGCGAGCCAGTGCTTCCAGATCATCGGCGGTTTGCTCCTCGCCGCGGCGCATCAAGGAAAGCGCATCGGCGTAGGCGAGCGGGAAGCCTCTTTGCCACTGCTGCGACGGCAAGAGCGTCAACGTGAAGGCGCTCGGACTGAAGTCATCGGCCGTTTCGCTGGCGCCCAACGCCTGCGACAATCTCCGCCAAAGCGTCTTGAGCAGCTCCCTGGCGCTCGCGAGATCCGGCTGCAAGACGATCTCGGGCTGCAATCCGTCGCGCACGACGACCCGGCAGTTGAACCCCGTGAAAGGCTGAAGCAGGGGCGGCAGCGTCGCTTCTATGCTGCCGCTCGTGCGCCCTGCCGATCTGATCCTGCACATACCCAGGTTCATCGTTCATCCATTCAATTCGTTCGACACCGCTTCCGGGCTAGCGCGCGATCTAGCGGCGCATCTAGCAGATCACGTCGGCAAACCCTGGCGCTCCGCCTGGTCGCTCCAGGCGGAGCCAACTGCCGGCGCTTCAGCCGTGGGCCAGGGCCGACCAGATCTGGTGGGCGCCCATCAGGTCACGCTGAATGGCACCACGGAAGCTCGCCACCTCGGCGCCGAGCTCGCGCCGGCCGGCCTCGCGCGACGATTTCTGTTGCCTGGCCATCTTCCGGTGCGCCCGCGTCTGTTCCGCGAGGGAGCGTGCATCGTGCTGCAGGCGGTCGCGCAGCTGGCTGGCGATCTCATGCCTGTCACGCGCGATCTTCATCACATGCGCGGTCGCGGCGCGGCGTTGCGCCGACGTTTCACGGGCCAGGGAAGAGAGCAACTTGTGGGCTTGCCCACGATAGTCGCGCAGCAATTCGCCACGCATGGTCGCGCATGCGGCCATTGTCGTCTGGGTGGCGCGACGCATTTCGTCGATCGCGGACGTCCGGAATTCCGACGCCTCCGAAAGCTCCTTGGCCAGGCGACCCATATCGCCAGCCAGGGGCCCGCCGGCCATCGGCCGGACGGCTGTCTTTGAGCGAGCGGTCTTTGCCTTCGCGGCCTTCGAGCCGATGGACTTGGACCGGGCGGCGGTCTTCGACCGAGCGGTCTTTGACATGGCGGCCTTGGACATAACGGTGCCCTTTCGTCGCTGATCTCGTTTGCGTTGAGTGAGCCTCAACGACGCGATCTGCTAGTGGGAGGATGTCGGGGAGCGAAGCGGAACCTTCGTTGAATGCGATTGCCGCTTCGCTCCCGTTTCGTCTAGCGTTGTCGCAGAGACCGTCAGGCCGTCTGCGCCGACGTCAGGCCAATGGCCTCGGCATACTTCAGGTAGGTATCGACGCTGGCGACCACGATGCGCGCTTCGATCGCAAGCAGCTCGATCCCGACCAGCGAGACGCGGGCCCATGCGTCAATGACGACGCCCTTGTCGAGAATGCGGTCAACGACCTCGGCGAGGCTCGTCGATGCGATGGTCTTCTCTACGGCCATGATTTTTCTCCTTCGCTTCTGTGCAGTCATTCAACACCCCCACACAGAAGCACACACGCGCACGTCGCATAAGCTGGGTTGAACAGCTGCGGCGCGAGGGGTTTTCCCCTTAGGCAGATTGAGCAGGCCAGTGGCCGCAAAGCGTGTCAGCGTTTGTCAGGCACTCTTGCGAGCGACGGAGTCTGCTTGTCGTCGCCTGAAGATCGCGAGACGCGACCAGTTCGCGCCGGACTTTCCGCGACCTAATCTCCCGCCGAGTGAAAGAATCTTCTCTGGGCAAGTCGATAGAGACTCGGGGGAGAGGCTTTGGATGGTTTCACCATCTTGAAACTGCCGAGGACCTCGATGACCAGATTCACCACGCTATGGACCTGCATCTTCTGCATGAGATGCGCGCGGTAGATTTCGATTGCCTTCGGGCCGACGCCGAGGTGGCGCGCGGTCTCCTTGTTCGACATGCCATTGAGCACGCAATCGAGAACTTGCCGTTCCCGGTTCGACAATTTTTCCACGCGGGCCAGTGTGGCTTCGCGCTGATGCAGCGCCTCATGCGCGCTGATATCGTACTCGACCCAATGCTGAATGCTTTCCAGTAGCAGTTCGCTGCTGACCGGCTTTTCGAAGAAGTCGACCGCTCCAAGCTTCATCGCGCGGACCACCGCCGACAGATCGCCGTGGCCGGTAAGGAAGATCACCGGGACTGTCTTGGATCGCTCCTGCAGGCGGGCCAACGTTTCGATGCCATTCAGTTCCGGCATGCGCAGGTCAAGAATCACGCAGCCAGGGCGACGCGCATCGAACTTTTCGATGAACTCGAGGGGCGATTCGAACGTCGCCGCGTCCAGGCCGACGGTCATCAGCAGGAGGCGCGTCGCGTCGCGTGCACATCCATCGTCATCGACGACATATACGACAACGTCCTGATTTACCGGGCACCTCCAGACAACGCAGTGCGCGCAGTCGAATTCAGGCGATCTAAATTAGCATATTCTTCGGAGTTGATTGTTGTGCGGCCTGAGTTATTTCCCGACAAGGGTAATGCAAAGAATTTTACGCATGTTCTTAGGCGTCGTTTGGTCGACAGCATTTTCACGCTGTTGGTTTCGAATACCCGGCCTCCGAGAAGCTGGAGATCATCCGCTTGGTCGAGCAATCCCATCTGCCGGTCGGGTCGACGCTGGCCTTCCGGTATGAAGTTTCCGGGCCGGTGGTGCTCTCGGTTGACGCTTCCCGTGCCTGGTCGAGGGTCAGATCGACCTCGGCCAGAGAGAAGCCGGTCAGCGTTACATCGAAGTCGAGATCGATGAGGGCTTGCGGCTCGATCGCCAAGCTAGCCAAATTCCAGAAGGTATTCGCCCTAGCCCAGGCAAACCCCCTCCCAGCAGTTCACACAACGCAGTCCCGGTCATCACGACGATGAATTGTATAACACCTGCAACTAACCCAGACTGCATGAACAAACACGTTGACTTTAGTCGGCGCATTGGCAGCTACCGGCCCACGCGTTGCAGGAGCGCCAGCAGACCCGAAAGGATCTGCTTGGGAGCCGGCGGGCAGCCGGCGACGTGGAGGTCGACGGGGATCACCGCCGATACGCCGCCGGTGACGGCGTAGCTGCCGGCGAAACAGCCGCCATCGCGGGCGCAATCACCGACGGCAATGACCCATTTCGGATCGGGTGTCGCGGCATAGGTGCGCTGGAGCGCCTGATACATGTTCTTCGTGACCGGGCCGGTCACCAGGAGAACGTCGGCATGCCGCGGCGAGGCGACGAAATGCAATCCGAAACGTTCGAGATCGTAGAAGGCGTTGTTGAGCGCGTGGATTTCCAGCTCGCAGCCGTTGCACGAGCCCGCGTCGACCTGGCGGATGGCGAGGCTGCGTCCGAGACGCCGCCGCGCGGTGGCGTCGAGCTCGCGTGCGAGCTTTGCCACCTCCTCGTCCGCTGCCGGGGGCGGCTCGGTCAGGGGCGGGTGGACGA
This sequence comes from uncultured Alphaproteobacteria bacterium, assembly GCA_963782045.1. GTDB lineage: Bacteria > Pseudomonadota > Alphaproteobacteria > Rhizobiales > Kaistiaceae > CAVSRC01. The sequence goes on along the minus strand of CAWAIR010000037.1, from coordinate 856,583 downwards.
TGCCCTGGAAGAGGAGCTTGCGCATGGTCCTACAGGTCGTGCCCGGAATATGAGCAATTGAAGGATTTGTTGCAGAGCGGGAAGTCGGCGACGATGTTGCCCTCGATGACGGCCTCCAGCAGCGGCCACTGGAACCAGGAGGGGTCGCGCAGGTGGCAGCGGGCGATGCGTCCGTCGGCGTCGAGCTTCACCCAGGCGAAGATGTCGCCGCGGAAGCCTTCGACCAGCGCCGCGCCCTCGCCGGCGACACGCGGCAGGTCGGCGCCGAGCGGCCCTTGCGGCAGGCCGGCCGCGATCCGCTCGAGCAATAGCAGGCTCTGCTCGACCTCGCGGATGCGCAGCCAGACGCGCGCATTGACGTCGCCGTCTTCGCGCATCGGCACCCTGAAGGTGAGACTGTCATAGGGCGGATAGGGCAGCGCGCGGCGCGTGTCGAAATCGCGGCCCGACGCCCGTCCGATAGGGCCGCCCGCCGCGAACTGGCGTGCCAGCTCAGGGATGAGGATGCCGGTTCCGACGGTGCGATCCTGGAGCGAGGCCGTGTTGTCGTAGAGATTGACCAGGCGCGGGAACGCCTCCCACAATTCGGCAAGTAATGCCGCCAGGGCGGGTATCGCCGCATCGGGAAGATCGACCGCAACGCCGCCTGGCACGATCCTGTCCATCATCAGCCGGTGCCCGAAAGTGGCCGCCGAGAAGCGCAGGACTCGCTCGCGCAGCACCGCCGCGTGAGCCAGGATCAGCGCAAACGCTGCGTCGTTGCAGATGGCGCCGATGTCGCCGAGGTGGTTGGCGAGCCGCTCGAGCTCGGCCATCATGGCGCGCAGCCAGACCGCGCGCTGCGGCACGTTCACGTCCAGCGCAGCCTCGACCGAGCGGGCGAAGGCATAGGCATAGGCGACGGTCGAATCGCCTGAGGTGCGCCCGGCAATCCGCGCGGCCGTGGCGATGTCGGCGCCGGCCATCAGCCCATCGATGCCCTTGTGGGCGTAACCCAGCCGCTCCTCCAACCGCACGATCGTCTCGCCCGCGGCGGTGAAGCGGAAATGGCCCGGTTCGATGATGCCCGCATGAACCGGTCCGACCGGGATTTGGTGCAGGTTGTCGCCCTCGACCGGGAGAAAAGCATAGACGCCGGGTGCTTCGTCACCCGGGGAACGGGCGGTCTCCGCCAGCGGTGTCCGCACGCCCCAGCGTCCATGGTCGAGCCAGGGACGCGTATCGGCGAGGTCTTCCGCGGTAAGGCCATGGAGGTCGGCGATCGCCCGTTCCAACCGGATCGCCGGCGGGTGGCTGGCGCCGACGCTGGGGTAACGCCCGTCCGGCACGGCCAGGCTCACAACCGCGATACCGTCGGCGTCGCAGACGGCCATATGCACCGTGTCGCGCTCGCCCCATTCGCTGACCAGCGTCAGTTCGCCCGCGGCCAGCGCCTCGATCACGTCGCGCCAGCCATCGGCGCTGACGCCCACACGCGGCCACGGCCGATGGCCGGTGACTGGCGATCCAAGAGCGATCAGGGTGTCGCGCGCCATCATCCGAGCAGCCTCGCGATGTGCTCAAACCAGTTGACCAGCATCGGCGGCATGTAGATGCCGGCGGCAAGCACCAGGGCGAAATGGATGACCATCGGCACATAGGAGGCCTTGACCGGCGCCGTCGAGCCCGTCGGCGCGCCGAAGACCAGCCCCTGCAGGCGCAGCATGAGCGCGGCAAAGGCGATGAGCAGGCCGGCGACGAAGATCAGCGCCAGCAGCGGCGCCCGCGCGAAGGTCGAGGAGACCACCAGGAACTCGCTCATGAAAAGCCCGAGCGGCGGCAGCCCGGCGATGGCGACCACGCCCAGCGCCAGCGTCCAGCCGAGCACCGGGTGGCTGGCGGTGAGGCCGGTGATATCGGCGATCTTCTGGCTGCCCTTGACCTGGGCCACATGGCCGACGGCGAAGAAGATGCCCGACTTGGTCAGCGAGTGCATGACCATGTGGTAAAGACCGGCGAAATTGGCCAGCGGCCCGCCCATGCCGAAGGCGAAGGCGATGATGCCCATGTGCTCGATCGACGAGTAGGCGAAGAAGCGTTTGATGTCGCGCCGGCGGTAGAGCATGAAGGCGGCGAAGACCAGCGAGCCTAGGCCCATCACCACCATCAGCGGTCCCGGCGCCAGCGCCCCGCTGGCGGCCGCCAGCAGCAGCTTGAAGCGCAGCACCGCGTAGAGCGCGACGTTGAGCAGCAGGCCGGAGAGTACCGCCGAGATCGGCGTCGGGCCCTCGGCATGGGCGTCAGGCAGCCAGGCATGCAGCGGCGCCAGGCCCACCTTGGTGCCGTAGCCGAGCAGCAGGAAGACGAAGGCGAGGTTGAGCAGCGCCGGGTCGAACTTACTCGCGTTTTCGATGAGCACCGTCCACACCATGGCGTCGGGCCCTTCGCCGATCACCGGCCGCGCCGTCATGTAGATGAGGATCGTGCCGAACAGCGCCAGCGCGATGCCGACGCTGCCCAGGATGAAATATTTCCACGCCGCTTCCAGCGCCTCGTGGGTGCGATAGATGCCGACCATCAGCACCGTGGTCAGCGTCGCCAGCTCGATCGCCACCCACATCACGCCGATATTGTTGGCGATCAGCGCCAGGTTCATGCCGAAGGTCAGCAACTGGTACATGGCGTGGTAGAAGCGGAGATACGCCGGCGTCAGCCGGCCGTGCTCCAGTTCGTGGCCGATGTAGCTCGCCGAAAACACGCTGGTGGTGAAGGCGACGAAGGCGTTCAGCACCACGAAGACGATGTTGAGGTCGTCGATCAGCAGATAGCGGCCAGGGGCAGGGCGCGGCACGACGAACAGGAGCAGCGCCGCGGCGAGCGTGGCGAGGCTCGCTAGCACATTCAGCCGTGCCGTCAGCCGGTAGCCGGGCAGCACCGCCAGCAGCGCGGCGGCGCAAAGCGGAATGGCGAGGATGGCGATCTCGATGGCAAACCCGTTCACGCCTGGTCTCCCCGGAAACGGTCAAGCGCGTGCACATCCACCGTGTCGAAGCGCTCGCGGATGCGGAACAGGAAGATGCCGATGACGATGAAGGCGATGAGGATCGAGAAGGCGACGCTGATCTCGACCACCAGCGGCATGCCCTTGGCCCCGGTGGCGGCAAGCACCAGCCCGTTCTCCAGCGACATGAAGCCGATGACCTGAGAGACGGCGTTGCGCCGCGTCACCATCATCAGGAGGCCAAGCAGCACCACCGACAGGGCGAAGGCCATGTCCTCGCGCGCCAGCGGGTCGGCCTCCGCCGTCACCCTCAGCATCACCACCATCGACAGGGCGACCAGCGCCATGCCGGCGAGCATGGTCAGGCCGACGCCGCCGACCGCCTCGATCTGGCGATGGATGCCGAAGCGCGCGACCATGCCGTGCAGCGCCATCGGGATGACGATCGCCTTGAAGGCCAGCGCAATCGCCGCGGTGACGAAGAGGTGGGGCGCCCCCTGCACCAGCGCCTGCCAGGCCACCGACAGCGCCAGCACCACCGCGTGCAGCGCATAGACGTTGATCAGCGCATACATGCGGTCCTGGTAGAGCAGCACGAAGCTGACCAGCACCAGGCCGCCGGCGAGCAGGTGGGCGATATCGAAATCGATGCCGATGCCGATCATTGCAGGGTCCGCGTCACGAAGAGGAGGAGGGTGCCGAGAAGGCCGAGCATCAGCCCGGCGCCCATGAATTCGGGGACGCGGAAGACGCGCATCTTGGCGATCGTGGTCTCGAAGAGGGCAAGCATGGCGCCACCCACGGCGAGCTTGCCGGCATAGGCGGCGAAGCCGATGGCGAACGCCGCCGGGGTGGCGCCGTGCGGCGCGATCCCCCAGGGCACGAAGACGCAGGCGATCAGCGAGACGTAGAGGAGGAGCTTGAGCGAGGCGGCCAGCTCGATCACCGCCAGGTGGCGGCCGGAATATTCGAGGATCATGGCCTCGTGCACCATGGTCAGCTCCAGGTGCGTCGCCGGGTTGTCGACGGGCACGCGCCCGTTCTCGGCGATCGCCACCATCACCAGCGCGACCAGCGCCAGGCCCAGCGAAACGCGCAGGCCCACTCCCGCGGCAAGCTCGGCAGCGACCGTGGAAAGCTGGGTGGAGCCGGCGACCAGCGCCAGCGAGAAGACGATCATGATCATCGCCGGCTCGGCGAGCGAGGCGATCATCATCTCGCGGCTCGATCCGATGCCGCCGAAGGCCGTGCCGACGTCCATTCCGGCGAGCGCCAGGAAGAAGCGGGCGCTGCCGAGGAGTGCGATGATGGCAATGAGGTCGGCCGACCACGAGAAGATGAGGCCGGAGGCGAATGTCGGCACCAGCGCCGCCGCCACCCAGGTGCCGGCGAAGACGAGGTAGGGCACGGCACGGAACAGCCACGAGGCGTTGTCGGCTAGCACCACGTCCTTGCGCAAGAGCTTGGCGAGGTCGCGGTAGGGCTGGATCAGCGACGGCCCCTGGCGGCGCAGCAGGCGGGCCTTCACCTTGCGCACGAAGCCGGTGAGCAGCGGTGCCAGCGCCAGCACCAGCAGCATCTGCACGCCCTGCACGGCGAGATGGAGGATCAGGTCCATACGGCCAGCACTACAAGCAGGACGACCAGTGCCGCGAAGACGAGGCTGAGGTAGCGGCGGATGGTCAGGAACTGGAAGAGGTTGAGCAGAGTTGCGGCTCTGCCCACGAAGGCGGCTACGGGCAGGTAGAGCGTCTCCCAGATGAGGTCGCGCAGCGTGAGGTGGAAGGTGGCGGCGCGCAGGTCGCCCGGCGCCGGCATGACAACCGCCTCGCGCGCGCCGAACAGCAGGGTCGCATAGACTCGGCGGATCGGCTGGGCGAAGCTGGCGGCGGTGTATTGCGTCGCCGGGCTGGCGTCAGGAAAGCCGCAGTCCCAAGCGGGAGCGCGCCGCACGCCGCGTGCGGCGAAGCGGTGGATGGCAAGCACGCCGATCCCGGCCGACAGCACGATAAAGACGAAGACCAGCAGGCCGTTGTAGGAGCTGCGGCTGGCCCCGATCGGCACGATGGAGAGCCACGACACCGCCGACTGCACCGGCATGCGCTCGCCGACGAGCAGGCTCGCCACTGGCGACAGGCCGTCGATGACGAAGCCGGGGAGAATGCCGGCGAGGAGGCAGAGCGCGGCGAGCGCCAGCATGGCGGCGAGCGAGAAGCGGTCGACCTCCCTGGCGTCCGCCGCCGGCGCGCTGCGCGGCCGGCCGAGGAAGCTCACGCCATAGGCCTTGACGAAGCAGGCGGCGGCGAGCGCCGCCGACAGCGCCAGCAGGGCGCCCACGGCGGGGACCAGGATCTTCAGGTCCCATTGCGGCAGGTCGGGGCTGATGAGGATCGCCTGGAAGGTCAGCCACTCGGACACGAAACCGTTGAGCGGCGGCAGCGCCGAGATGGCGACGCAGCCGGCCAGGAACGCGAAGGCGGTCACCGGCATGCGGTGGATCAGCCCGCCGAGGCGCTCCATGTCGCGTTCGCCGGTGGCGTTGAGGATGGCGCCGGAGCCGAAGAACAGCAGGCTCTTGAACAGCGAATGGTTGAAGACGTGGAACAGCGCCGCGGTCATCGCCAGCGCCGCCGCCGCGGTCATGCCGTTGGTCCTGAAGCCGAGCGCGAGGCCGAGGCCGATGAAGATGATGCCGATGTTCTCGACCGTGTGATAGGCGAGCAGACGCTTCAGGTCATGCTGCATCAGCGCGTAGAGCACGCCGAGCACGGCGGTGACGCCGCCGAGAACGACCACGACCGTTGCCCACCACCAGGGCAGCGGGCCGACGAGGTCGAAGGCGATGCGGATGAAGGCGTAGACCGCGACCTTGGTCATCACGCCGCTCATCAGCGCCGAGACGTGGCTGGGCGCCGCCGGGTGCGCCAGCGGCAGCCAGACGTGGAGCGGCACGATACCGGCCTTGGAGCCGGCGCCGATGAGCGCCAGCGTCAGCACCAGCCCGGATGCGAGCGGCGCGAGCCGGGCCGCACGCATGGCCTCGAAGGCGTAGCCGCCAGTCGTGCCGGCGAGAAGGCCGAAGGCGAGCAGCAAGGCCAGCGTGCCGGCACTCGCCATGACGATGTAGACGAAACCGGCCTGGCGGTTCTCCGCCTCCTCGTGATGGGCCATGACCAGCGCCCACGAGGCCAGCGACATGAATTCCCACGAGAACAGGAAGGTAAAGGCGTCGTCGGCGAGCACCACCAGGTTCATCGCGGCGAGGAAGACGGAGTAGAACGGCAGCACGCGCTCGGGCGCATGTTCGTGGCGACCGTAGCCAAGTGCGAAGAGGCTTGCCCCAGCGCCGCCGAGATTGACCACCACCAGGAAGAAGGCCGAGAGCGCGTCGATACGGAAATGCGCGCCGATCCACGGCAGGCCCAGCGGCAGCACGACTACGTCGGCTGAAGCGAACGTCACCAGCCGCCACAATGCACCGATGAGCAGCACCAGTGAGACCACCAGCGCGACCCCGTAGACCACCGTTCCGGCCGCAGGCCGCCGGGTCAGGCCGATGGCAAGCACGCCGTTCGCCAGCAGGATCGCAACTGAGGTGAGCACAAAGGCGGCGGACATGGGAGCGCTAGCCGTTGGGCCCCTTGGGCGGTTTCGCCGCCTCCCTGAGGCGCACGCCGCGGCCACCTTCCGTGCTCGCCGCGCCCTCGCCGATCAGCACCAGTCCGGCAGCATCCAGCGCCACGATCAGCTTGGTCAGCAAGTCCACGGTCCCGCGAATGACCCCATCACTCGCCTCCATCCGCTGGATGGTCGGCACCGACAAGCCAGCAAGTTCCGCCAGACGCCGCTGATCGACGCCGAGCAAGGCGCGGGCGGCGCGAAGTTGACCCGAGGACATCATCTATCAGAAATCAGCCTTGGAGAGTGAATTGTAATATATGAAACATCGCTATTCAGGTGTCAATCGGGGCGCGTTAGGTCGGCAAGCGGGATCGGCAGAACGATTTTAGGACGCGTAGCTGCTTCAGCTGGCTACCGGTTCCAGGCCGTTTGCGGCGGCCGCATGGACCTGTGATTCTCGCAGAGTCGCGAGGCGACCTGTTCAGTTTCAGGCGATAATGCTCGGCGCGGCGGCGAATTCCTGATAGTCAGCCGTGTGCTTCAGATTCATCAAAATGCCGGCGGGTCAGATGGCCTGCAACCGGCTGGGACCCGAGGGGATACGCGGCACGATGGCAAGGGCGCTGGAAACGCGTGATTCCGGCGGAGCGGCACAGCTCCAAGTCGGCGCGCGTATTCGTCACGCACGCATCCTGAAAGGCATGCGCATGCGCGATCTGGCGAAGGAGGTCGGCTGCGACGAGAGCATGATCTCCAAGATCGAGGCAGGCAAGGTCACCCCGTCCCTGGTCATGCTCAACAAGATCGTCACCGCGCTCAGCCGCGACATGGCGTCCTTCTTCGGGCTGGAGATCGACGAGCACAAGCTCGTGCAGACGCCGGCCGACCGGGTGAAGGTCGAGGGCGATGCACTGCGCGGCGGCAGGGGCGTGTTCTACGAAAGACTGGTGCCGCTAGCCGCTGGCAATCTGCTCGAGGCCAATATCCACAACGTCGAGCCCGGCGGCGTGAAGAACGACCCGATCACCCATCAAGGCGAGGCGGTCGGCTATCTGCTGGAAGGCGAGATCGAGCTGGATATCGACGGCAAGATCTATCACATGAAGGCGGGTAACTCGTTCTTCTTTAAGGCGCACCTCGCCAACGGGTACCGCAACACGGGCGGCACCGTCGCGCGCATCATCTGGGTCAATACCCCGCAGGTTCACTGAGCGGCGTTGCGACCAGCGCCGTCTCCTCGGCGCGGTGGCAGGCAACCAGGCTGTGGGCGACCTGGCGCAGGCGCGGACGTTCGCTGCGGCAGCGATCGACCGCGAGCGGACAGCGGCCGGCGAACAGGCATGCCTCAGCGGGCGGATCGATCGGGCTTGTCGGCTCGCCCGGCAGCGCCTGCGGGCGGCCGTGTCCGGGCGTCGCGGCGACGAGCGCCCGCGTATAGGGATGGCTCGGCGCCCGCAGCACGGCCGCAGCCGGGCCGGTCTCGGCGACCCGCCCCAGATAGAGCACCATCACCCGGTCACACATCAGGCGCACGACATCGAGATCGTGCGAGACGAAGAGCAACGCGATGCCGTGGCGGCGGCGGAGCGCCTCGATCAGCTTCAACACCGTCGCCTGCACGGACACGTCGAGCGAGGCGGTGGGCTCGTCGAGCACCAGCAGCTTCGGCTCCGAGATCAGCGCGCGGGCGATACCGGCGCGTGCCTGCTGCCCGCCGGAGAGCTGGTGGGGCCGCCGCGCCAGATATTCCGGCCCGAGATTCACTTCGGTGGCGATCGCCGCCACCCGCGCGCTCGTGTCCCTGTCGAGGCGCAGGCGCCCGAGCCCTATGGCGATGTTGCGCGCGGTCGAGAAGGCCGGGTTCATTGCGTCGCCGGCGCTCTGGAAGACGAACTGGATCGCGCGTCGCGCCGGATCGCGGGCGAAGCGGGCAGCCGGCACGGCGCCGATGTCGCGTTCCTGAAAGCGGATGGTGCCGTCGTCCACGTCGATGAGGCGCACCACGAGACGGGCGAGCGTCGACTTGCCGGAGCCGCTCTCGCCGACGATGCCGAGACTTTCTCCCTCGCCGAGGGTGAGGTCGACCCCGTCGACGGCATGCAGCATGCGTCCCTTGCCGACGGGGAAGAGCTTGCGCAGGGCGATTGCTTCAAGGAGCGCCGTCATAACGGCACCCAGCAGGCGACGGCGCGGCGCTCGACGTCGTGGTCGAGCGGAGGGCGCTCATGGGCGCAGCGTTCGACCGCCCGGCTGCACCGTCCGGCGAAGCGGCAGGCCGGGGGCGCTTGGGCGAGATCGGGCAGGCTCCCGGCAATGCCCGTCAGCCCCGAGATGTTGGTGGCGTCGGCGGGCGTCGCGCCGATGAGCGCCGCCGAATAGGGATGGTGCGGCGCCGCGAATAGCTCCTCGGTCGGCGCCTCCTCGACGATCTGCCCGGCATGCATGACGACGATCCGCTCCGCATAGGTGCGGGCGAGGGCCAGGTCGTGGGTGATCAACAGGGTGGCCATGCTGCGCTCGCGCGCGTGGCCGACGATCAGATCGAGGATCGCTGCCTGCGTGGTGGTGTCCAGTCCGGTGGTGGGTTCGTCGGCGATCAGCAGGGCCGGATTGCCGGCGAGCGCGATGGCGATCATGACGCGCTGGCACATGCCGCCCGAGAGTTCGCCGGGATAGGCGCGGGCCCGCACCCGAGGCTCGGGGATGCGGACCTCGGTCAGGGCGGCATGCACGGCCTGCGCCAGGCGGCTCCCACCAAGGCCGCGGTGCTCGCCAATGACATCGCCGATCTGCCGGCCGATGGTGCGCGACGGGTTCAGCGCCGCGCGCGGGTTCTGAAAGACGATGCCGATCTCCCGGCCGCGCAGGGTTTCCCAGGCGCGCGGGTCGCCGGAGGCGAGCGCGACGCCGCCGAATTCGAAGCGCTCCGCATCGAGCCGTGCGGCCGGCGTCAGGATGCCGGCGATGGCGTGGGCGAGCAGGGACTTGCCCGAGCCGCTTTCGCCGACCAAAGCGACGATCTCGCCGCGCCCGATCGCAAGGCGGACAGCGTCCACCGTCGCCGGCCGGCCGGTATCGCCGAAGGCGATGCTGAGACGCTCGAGGACAACCAGCGGCTTCACGGGCAGGGCGGCGTTCATGCGCGGCGCGGGTCCAGCCAGTCGCGAAGCGCATCGCCGATCAGCGAGAAGGTCAGGATGGCGACCAGCAGAACGGCGCCGGGGAAGCTGAACAGCCACCATTCGCCGGAGATGATGTAGGCGGCGCCTTCCGAAACCATGATGCCCCACTCGGGATCGGGCGGGCGGATGCCGAGGCCGAGGAAGGAAAGGCCGGCCGAATTGAGGATGGCCCAGCCCATGTTGAGCGACGCCTGCACCATCAGTGGCGGCACCAGGTTGGGAAAGATGTGCAGTGCGACGATGGACAGCGAGCCGACACCGGCCAGCCGCGCCGCCTCGACATAGGCCGCGTCGCGCCGGCGGAACACTTCGGCGCGGGCCTGACGGGCATAGAGCGGCAGGTTCACCACCACCGTGGCGATGACCACGCTCGACACCGAATTGCCGAGCGCCGCCGCCACGCCGACGGCCAGCACGAAGAGCGGGAAGGCCATGATCGTGTCAACCAGTCGACTGATGATGCGGTCCACCCAGCCGCCGAGCCAGCCAGCTGCGGCACCAAGCGCGGTGCCCAGGACCACCGTGACGAGGACGGCGCTGAGCGCGATACCGAGGTCGACGCGCGCCGAGACGATGACGCGGCTGAAGACGTCGCGGCCGAGCTGGTCGGTGCCGAACCAGTGCAGCGCCGATGGTGGCTGCAGCGCAGCCGGCGGGTCGGTCGCCAGCGGATCGTAGGGCACGAGCGCCGGACCGAACAGCGCCATGGCCAGAAGCAGGGCAAGCAGCACCAGTGCGATGCCGTTGGTCGGGCTGATCGCGGGCAGGCGCGCGCGGCGGGGGAGGGCGACGTCAGACATCGACGCGCACCTTCGGGTCGAGCAGACCGGCGACGACGTCGATGACGAGGTTGATCAGCACGTAGAGCAGCGCCATCGCCAGCACGAAGCCCTGTACCGGCGCGAAGTCCGACGCCAGCACCGCGTCGATGGCGTAGGCGCCAATACCGGGCCAGCCGAACACCTTCTCGACCAGCACGCTGGCGCCGAGCATGTAGGAGAAGACGATGCCCGAGGTGTTGAGCACTGGCACCACCGCGTTGCGGAAGCCGTAGACCCACAGCACCTTGCGGCGCGGCAGGCCGGCAGCGCGGGCGGTGCGGATGTAATCGCTGGCGAGCACCTCGATCATGCTGGCGCGGGTGACACGGGCGAGCGGGCCGAGGCCGAAGAGGGCGAGCGTGATCGTGGGCAGGACGAGTTGTGCGGCAACCGCGATGAACGTGTCGCCGTCGCCGGCAAGCAGCGCGTCGATGGTCCAGAAGCCGGTGATTTCGGGAGGCGAGGAATGGATGATGTCAAGGCGGCCGAGCGGCGCCGGTGCCCAGCCCAGCTCATAGTAGAAGACGAAGACCAAGAGCAGGCCGAGGAAGAAGGTCGGCGTCGCCTGACCGGCGGTCGACACGGAGCTGCAGATCCGGTCGACCCAGCCGCCCGGTTTCAGCGCCGCGCCGATGCCGAGTGGCATGCCGAAGCCGACGGCGATGAGGAGCGCATAGAAGGTGAGTTCCAGGGAAGCGGGCAGCCGGTTCCGAAGATCGTCGAGCACGGTCTGGCCGGAGGTCAGCGACACACCCAGGTCGCCGTGAGCGAGGCCCTCCACATAGACGGCGAACTGTTCGACCAGCGGGCGGTCGAGGCCAAGCTGGTGGCGCAGTTGTTCGATGGACTTGGCTGTGGCGGCGGGGCCCGCAAAATAGGCGGCCGGATCGCCCGGCAGCAGCCGTGTCATGACAAAGGTGAGGATCACGACGCCGATGAGGGTCGGGATCGCCGAGGCAAGGCGGATCGCGATCAACCGCACCGGTTCTCACCCTTCATCGTCAATTGGCCCCTGGATGCGTCCGTCCGACGCGCGTCTCGCGCCGGCGGTAGTGCAGCAAATTCGGTGCCAGCCAGGCAGTCCTTGTGATTCGCGCACAACGCACATGCCTATGGCACATGCTGCTGTTTTCATATGCAGGTAACATGCATTATACGCACATACTTGATGCACTGCTTGCACACAACCCGAGTGTCGATGCCAGATCCCACCGTGAAACGGCGGAAATCCGCCATAGTGATTTTGTGGCATGTCGATTGCTTTAGCCGCACCTTGTGAATTCAACTCATGTCGGCGGCTCCTCTCCCGACCGACAACGCACAGGAGGTAACATCGTGCAAGGCAACAGGATTCAGCCGCCGACGCTGAAATACCGGCTGGCCGTGGCGACGGTGGCCGCGGTCATGAGCATGGCAACGGCGCAGTTTGCGTTCGCCGCCGACAGCCGCGACGAGACGCTGATCGTAGTCACCGAGGAAGGGCCGTCGACGCTCGACATCGACGCCGCCAACGCCAATGTCGAAACCCATGGCGCCTCGTGGAACACCTACGACCGCCTGATCACCCACGCGCGTTATCAGCTGCCCGACGGCAGCTGGAGCTACGACTTCACCAAGTTCGAGCCGGAGCTCGCCGAAAGCTGGGAGCTGGCGGCGGACGGCAAGTCGGTGACGTTCCACCTGCGCAAGGACGCCACGTTCCACGACGGCACCCCGGTCACCGCCGCCGACGTCAAATGGTCCTTCGACCGGGCGGTCGCGGTCGGCGGCTTCCCGGCGATCCAGATGGGCGCCAGCGAGATGACCTCGCCGGACCAGTTCGTCGTCGTCGACGATCACACCTTCAAGGTCACCTTCCCGCGGCCCAACAAGCTGATCCTGCCCAATCTCGCGGTACCGATCGCCAAGGTAATCAATTCCAAGCTCGCCAAGGCGCATGCCACCGACAAGGACCCGTGGGCCCTGGACTGGGTCGGCAAGAACGACGCCGGCGGCGGCGCCTACATGGTGGAGAGCTGGAAGCCCGGAAGCGAGATCGTCTTCAAGCGCTTCGACGACTGGAAGTCCGGCCCCTTGCCCTATTTCAAGCGGGTGATCAGCCGGCAGATCGCGTCGGCCGGCACGCGCCGCGCGCTACTTGAAAAGGGTGACGCCGATCTCTCCTTCAACCTGCCGCCCAAGGACTTCTCCGAGCTTGCCAAGCAGAACAAGCTGACTGTCGTCGGTACGCCGGTCGATGCCGAGCTTCTCTACATCGACATGCTGACCACCAAGCCGCCCTTCGACAATCCCAAGGTCCGCCAGGCGATGGCCTACGCCATCCCCTATGACGACATCCTGCACACGGCGCTGTTCGACCGCGGCAAGGGCATGTATGGCGGCCCGGGCGACGTCACCACCACCGACTGGCCGCAGCCCTCGCCCTACCACACCGATCTCGACAAGGCGAAGCAGCTCCTTGCCGATGCCGGCTATCCGAACGGCTTCAAGACGACGCTCTCCTACGACGTCTCGACCGCCTCGACGCGCGAGCCCATCGCGCTCCTCGTTCAGGACAGCCTGAAGAAGATCGGCGTCGACGTCTCGATCGAGAAGGTGCCGGGCAGCGAGTGGTACGACCGGCTCAACAAGAAGGACATGCCGATGCTCATCATGAGCTTCAAGGCATGGCTCAACTATCCAGACTACTATTTCTACTGGACGTATGACGGGAAGAACAACTCCGTCTTCAACGACATGAACTACGTCAATCCGGACATGGACAAGCTGATCGAGGCGGCGCGCTTCGAGCAGGACAAGGCGAAGTACGAGGACGAGGTCAAGGGCTTCATCAAGATCGCCTTCGACGACGTGCCGCGCATTCCGCTGGTCCAGGATTTCCGCGACGTGGCCATGCAGAAGGACGTCAAGGGCTACACCTACTGGTTCCATCTGGTGCTCGACTTCCGCGATCTGTCGCGGGCCAAGTAGCGCCACCGCAGCCGCCCCCCTCCGCGGCGCACGCCGCCGCGGAGGGGACCGCTTCTGGACCTACGGGTCCATGCCCCAAGAGACTCCATGCTTGCTACCGATCTTGCCGCGCGCGACGCGGTGACCCTTGCCCGCCTCGTCCGCGCACGCGAGGTCTCCCCGGTCGAGACCGTCGATGCGGCGGTCGCGGCGCTGGAGCGGCTCGATGCGACGCTGCACGCCTTCTGCACGCCGACCGTCGATCAGGCGCGCATCGCGGCGCGCCGGCTGGAAAAACGCATCGTGCGCGGCGAGGACGTGGGGCCGCTGGCTGGTGTGCCGGTCGGCATCAAGGATCTCATCCTCACCAAGGGCATTCGCACGACCTTCGGCTCGCGGCTCTATGCCGATTATGTTCCCGAGGTGGACGATGTCGCCGTCGAGCGGCTGGTCGCCGCAGACGCCATCGTCCTCGGCAAGACCAACGCCGCCGAGTTCGGCTATGGCGGCTTCGGCCACAATCCGCTCTTCCCGACCACGCGCAATCCGTGGAATACGGCGCTGACGCCGGGCGGCTCGAGCGCCGGCTCCGGCGCTGCCGTCGCCGCCGGCATCGTGCCGATGGCGCTTGGCAGCGACGGCGGCGGTTCGGTCCGCCTGCCCGCCGCCTTCTGCGGCCTGGTCGGCATCAAGCCGACCATGGGGCGCATTCCCGTCTGGCCCGGCTGTCGCGATGCCGGCCTTCCCGGCGTCTCCGGCTGGGAATCGATCGAGCACTACGGGCCGCTGACGCGCACGGTTGCTGATGCTGCGCTGATGCTCTCGGTCATGGCCGGTCCTGACCCGCGCGACCGCTGGTCCTTGCCGGACGAAGGCGTCGGCTGGCGTGAGGCGGTCGGGCGGGCGCTTCCCCCGAAGCTGCGGCTTGCCTGGTGTCCGCGCTGGGCGGGCCAGCCTGCCGAGCCGGAAGTTGTGGCGATTGCCGAATCGGCTGCGCGCGATCTGGCCGCCGCCCTGGAGGCGACCATCGAGGAGACCCAATCGCCCTTCGGCGACCTCATCGAGGCTGACCGCGCCATCGTGGCGCTGGAGACGGATCTCACCGGCCTCCGCCGCATGGCGGCGGGAAAGGAGGACGAGCTGACCGAGTCGCTGCGCGGCCTGCTGGCGCGGTCGTGGCGCGCCGAGGAATTCACCGACGCAATCACGGAACGCAAGGCAGCGGTCTCCGCCATGGTCGGCTTCATGCAGCGCTACGATCTGCTGTTGACGCCGACCGCGCCGCTGACGGCATTTGCGATCGACAGAGACGGGCCGAGGACCATTGCCGGAGTGGCGGTTGCCGATGACGCCTGGAGCCCATGTCTCTACCCGGCCAATCTGACCGGGCAACCGGCGGCGAGTGTGCCCGCAGGCTGGACGGAGGCGGGATTGCCGGTCGGGTTGCAGATCATCGGTCGGCGGCTTGACGATGCGGCTGTGATAAGCGCAGCCGCGGTCTACGAGGCTGCACGCCCGTGGGCCGGCTTGCATCCGCCGGTATCCGTCTGGGCACCGTGATCGGCGCGCCGAACGAAGTCGGGAAGGATTGACGCCTAATTGCCATTGCCGGGTGGCAACATTGCCATCTCGGCATACGCCGCGAAGAGGGCCGCGTCTGCGGCTGCATTTCATGCTCACATCATACCGGTGAGCAGAGTTCTGTCCGCCTTGGCTAAGGAGACGGCTCGCTTGGCGCTTCATGCGCAACAAGCGCTTCAACCTCGGAAACGCTTTGCCTCCGTCGCGCCCTGCAGACAGTGCCCAGAGATGATTGTGTTCGCATCCACGTTCCGGTGAGCGTTGCATCTGCCCCGTCTATTGGCTGCCCGGCGGCCAAACGCTAGCAGCCCGGAATTCACTGTGGCGCGACCGCAGAAATCGTCGAGGGTTCCGGTCACGATCTTCAGGGGAGGGCCGCAGATTGGTCCTGGAATAATTTGAGAATCTCTCGCGCTTCTGCCAAGCTGACCTTTCTCGGTGGCGACGAGAGCTTCGGTGCTCGCATACGCTCGATCACCACGACATGCGGTTCACATCGGATTGTCCGTCCGAAAGCGCACTGCTGAGGAGGTGAAATTGCCTAGATTTGCCGACCGCCTGACACGTTTCGCAGCTATCGCGCTGTTCATTGCAGCAACTGCCGCTGCGGGTGGCGCCAAGGCGATGCACTGGTCCTACGTGGGCCCCCGCCATGGCGTGATGGCAGCCCCGGTTGTCAAGGTGCAGCTCAAGGCGGTCGTCAAGAAGCTGTTCGGCAAGTCTGGTCCGAGCGCCACGTCTCCCGCAGAGCCCCCGCCGGTCGAGCTCAATCAGCCGCTGACCGGCGCAGAGAGCCCGGGGCTGAGGAGCCCAACGGGCAGGCCGAACGGGCAAGTGCTCGGCGCCCCTGCAAATCCGATGGGGCCGAGTTCGTCTTCCCCGTCTCTGCCTTCAAGTGCACGCCCGCTGAACCCACAGGGTCCGACAGGGGTGGCGTCGCGCCCGCAAGGCGCCCAGCCGTCGCTGCCGCCCTCGGCGCCGAGAGGAAATCTGGCCAGTCCGACGGCACCTGGCCTGCGCCAGAACGGTCAACTCCCGCTGCCGGTTTCTCAGCCACGCGGAAACCAGGCCGGTCCGGCAGCGCCTGGGCTGCGCCCGAATGTCCAGTTGCCGCCACCGGTCAGCCGGGGCGTGCAGATTGTGAACGGGCGCGAGACCCATCCATCGAGCATTCCCGGGAACGTCACATCCGACCGGATCGTCATCCATCCAAACGGAGTGGCGACCAGCGTCACCGGCGCACCATTGCCGATGGCAAATGGTCGTGTCCTCGATCTACCCAAGACGAGCGGCAGCCTTCCGCCCGCTGTTCGCGAACGCAATGCCGCAGCCATCAAGGATCAGTTTGGCAAGACCCTGCTTAAGGCGGCCAAGCCGACCGATGCGGAGGGGCTCACTCCGGACAAGGTCGCCGAAGCCCGGACGTTCATGCAGAACGCGCTGAAGGACGGCACCATCCGCCAGCAGAACGGCCGTTTCTTCGACAAGGACGGCTACGAGGTGCAGGCGGCGACGCGCGGTCCGATGCGCCTGGTCAAGACACTCGGCGGCGAGAAGATCGAGCCGGAGCAGTCCCAGCCTCAGACGGCTGCCGGACCGTTGCCGGCCAATATCGGCGAATTGACGGACTATCTGGCGAAGAACGGGCTCATTAAGCAGGAGAACGGCGAGTTCTTCGACCGTCAGGGCAACCAGGTCGCGCTGGCGCCGGGAAGCGCGCAGGGCTTCCGGCCGGTTCCCAACGGACGCACGATCGCCCCGTGGGATCCGCAACCATCGACGGCCGTCGCGACCGCGACCGCGACAACCCCGGTACGCCGCGCGCTTCCCACTCCGCCGATGGGCGCTCTACCGGCCCCGTCCGCGAGCACGCAACCGGCGCCGGTGATGGGCAGGCTGCCGGCCCCGCCCACAAGCCAGCAGCCGTCGCCGGCAATGGGCCGGCTGCCGCCTCCGCCCACAAGCCAGCAGCCGTCGCCGGTGATGGGCAGGCTGCCGCCTCCGCCCACAAGCCAGCAGCCGTCGCCGGTGATGGGCAGGCTGCCGCCTCCGCCTACAAGCCAGCAGCCGTCGCCGGTGATGGGCAGGCTGCCGCCTCCGCCCACAAGCCAGCAGCCGTCGCCGGTGATGGGCAGGCTGCCGCCTCCGCCCACAAGCCAGCAGCCGTCGCCGGTGATGGGCAAGCTGCCGGCCCGGCCCACAAGCCAGCAGCCGTCGCCGGTGATGGGCAAGCTGCCGGCCCGGCCCACAAGCCAGGAGCCGTCGCCGGTGATGGGCAAGCTGCCGGCCCGGCCCACAAGCCAGGAGCCGTCGCCGGTGATGGGCAAGCTGCCGGCCAGGCCCACAAGCCAGGAGCCGTCGCCGGTGATGGGTAAGCTGCCGGCCCCGCCCGCCAGCCGGCAGCCGTCGCCGGTGGTGCGTAAGCTGCCGGCCCCGCCGAAAGGCGAGGCGCTAGCGCCGACCACGACCAGCGTCTTCGATCGCAGCGACCAACGGACCGTCATCAACCAGCTAAAGACCCCGGACATCGGCGCGGTTGCCTGTGGTCCCACGTCCTGCGCCATGCTGCTGTCGGATCAGGGCAAGACGGTCGACATCAAGAAGCTGGCCAGCGACACGAGGCTGGACCCGACGGATGGAACGATTGGGCCGAACCTTGCCCTTGCCCTGCAAGACAACGGCGTCGGAAATGCTCGGTATGAACAGGGAGTCAGTTTGGCAAAGCTGGAGAGCGCCACATCGCGTGGAGCCTCCGCCATCGTTTTTCAGGTGAATCCAATCGGGAACATCGGACATTTCGTCGTCGTCGACGGGGTTCAGAACGTCAATGGCAAAGACTACGTTGCAGTGCGTGATCCTTGGGAGGGCCAGCGCTACTCGATGCCGGCAGACGTGTTTGAGCAGAGCATGAGTGGAGAGGCGGTCCTGACCAATCCGCCGTCGACGCAGGCTTCACCATGAGCCGCGCCTGGCCTTCGCCGGCTTTTCGGTTCCCTGCGTCTCGGGCCGGCCCCTTGTCAGGAAGGCCGGCCCGGACAATCACTGGGAGCCGGTCGCGCGGCAGTTGACGTCCGGCTTGCCGATGCGACTGAGCACGGCGGTGTCACCCTCCGTGGAGAGGGTATCGTCTCCGTTTGCATAGCGCACACCGGAGCCGGACACGGCCTGAATCAGCGGCACTTCCGGGCCATCGCTGAACGACAGGATAGCGATCGAATAGGCGCGCGAATTGTCGAATTGGGCGCGGAACCGGGTCCCGTCGTCGCAGACATATTGAGAGGTCATCAACGCCGACGGGCTCGGCGTCGCCGCGTCCGTCTCTGCGAAGACCGACCGGCACGTCTGCAGGAAATCCTCGACCGGCTGCGCGGAGCCTTGCAGCGGTACGGTGACCGGCTGTCGGTCGGCGGCCGCAAAAGTGATGCTGCCATTGTGGCTCAGCACATGCCAGAGAGGATCGTTGGTGCCCACCTGCGCGACGAGGCCGGCGGATTCGGAACTCTGACTGGAAACCGCCGCCGCATAGGTGGCGTCGAAGCTGCCGCTCCGGAAATGGGCGACCATCGGCGCACCATCGGGCGCATCGCCGTAGTCCACCGACAACATCACGGGCATGGAGGGGCCTTGCATACCGCTGTGACAGGTCGCGGTGAAGGCGACGGCATCCGTCTCGGGCACCCCATAAGAGAGCACGTAGAGGGTCTGGCCGTTGTCCCCGGTGTCGTAGTGCTCGAAGCTCCATATGGCACGGCCGCCCTGGGCGAAGGCCGGCAGCGCCGCCAGCGCAAGCATGACGGCGGCAGCTGAGATCGTCACGCGGCTCACTTGCATGTCTCGAAAGCTCCCGGGATTGGCGCGTCCGTTCCACAGATGATGCCACCCCATTGGTAGCCGACGCGGCCGTGAAAGCGGATCTTGAACCAGGGGAAGTTCTGGAACAGCGGCGCGTCCGACTGCTCCAGGAGGGTGATCGGCTCCCGCTCCTGGAGACTGCCGACCTGGGCAAAGTTGGGGCCCGGACCGGACCGGACCTTGCCACCCCATGAGCGCGCCTCGATCGGGAACGTTGCTGCCGGTTCCTGGCCTGCTCCCGGTCCCGCATCGTCGGCGAAATACTCGTTGAGATAGGCGACCCGATCCAGATAGCCGCTCATCAGGCAATCGACGGATGTACCGCACTGGTTGCGCTTGCTGAGCCAGGCGCTTTGGTCCTGGACGAGCTCATTCTGCCGGTTGGCGGGCAGTTGACTCATCACCCACGCATAGGCCTTCGCCATCTTCTCGTCCCATTGCGCAAGCTCAGGATCGCCGCAGATCGTCTGTTCCGCCGGCAGGCTGGCCTGCCGACAATCGAAGCTCGGCCCGCTATTGGCTGCCGGTTGCTGAGCCGGAACGACATCCGGTGGTGATTGAAATCCGGGGTAGGCCGTGTTCGGCCGAGCGGTCCGCGGTTGATAGGCCTGGGACGGTTGCATCTGGTCGTTCGGGGCGACCGGCTGGGGCTGCTGAGGCGCATAACCCTGCGCCGGGAATGCCGGGGCGGTTGGCGAAGGCGGTTGCGCCATGCCGGGCTGCATGCCGGATTGCGCATTACCGACGGTGAAGGACTGCCCCGGCTGGTCGGTCATCACATAGCTGGCGACCTGCTCGCCGTTGACGCCGAAGATCAGCTCCTGTCCGGGATCGAGCTGATACGGCTGATCCCCTCCGGTCGGAATGGTCGAGAGATAGGTCGGATTGCCAGTCTGGTCGACCAGGTAAGCGTCGACCGGGGTTGCCGCCGCGTTGAGGATATCGACGGTGTAGGCCGAAGGCTGCGCCGGGTAGTTGTTCGCCGAGGGCAACGGGTAGGTCGCGGCAGGCTGGGCGGGCGCCGCCGGCTGCACATATCCAGGGCCCGTCGATCGCGAAGTCGGCGGCGGCGGCCAGGCAGAAGCGGCATCGGCACCGGGCGAATACCAAAGCACCGCGCTGGCGCAAATTGCTGAATACAACAGGCAAGTCGCGAGTTTCGTTGCCGCAAGTTTCATCTTTCATGCCCCCTGTATTGCGCTCGGAGCCGGCGCACCAATCCGCGACAGCCACATTTCTGTCTAGGCCAGTACATCCATCAGCGGATGGACGGTCGATGGCCGGACTATGGTCGCTCGGCGTGAAAGAGCGCCAGATTAAACACTCAGCCCTCGTTGACGCTCTGCGATATGCCGTTCATAGTCAATTAGAAATATTCCAGAAACGGGGGCGACGGAGATGGTGGTTGCTCGGATCGTCGCAGGACTAGTCCTGCTCGCAGTGGCCGGCGGAGCCGCCCCGGCGCTTGCCATCACACCCCAGGCTTCGGCCGGGACGCAGCATTGCATCCAGTACCTCGCGCAGAGCGGCGCTTTTTGGGGCGATCCGAACAACACCAAGTGGGTGGGAAAGAACGCGCTCTGGCTCTGCGAAGACAATACGGACATGTCGACGCCGCCGGCGCCGGTTGCCTGCTTCAACAGTCAGATGGCAAGCGGAAACGCGAACTGGAGCCAAGCCGTGGCCACCTGCCGGCAGGCGCGCGGCTTGCCGGTAAGCTCGCCGGACGGGGTCCAGGCCGACCTTCAGAGCCAGCAGCAACAAGCGGCAGGCGGACAGGCGAACATCAACCCCGCCACCGGAGGCGGACGGGCGGAGCCGGGTCGGACCGCCGCAGCCGGAGTCAGTCCGGCAGGAGTGGCGCCGACCGCTGCGGCCACAGGCGACAGCAATCAGCAGGTCACGATAGCCTTCACCAATGGCCTTCAGCAGCCGATCGACGAGTATCTTCTCGACACCGCGACGCAGCAATACAGCTTCTACTACACACTCAAGCCCGGTGAGACGATCGACCAGCAGTCCAGCCCCGGAACCCAATGGTCGTTCGGCGTCAACCAGGAGCCGGTGGACAACTATCTGACCACCAGTGCGGCAAGCCAGACCTATGTCATCGGCTCGGGCGCCCAGCAGGCTCAGCCCGCCCCGCAGACCCAACCGGCCCAGCAGGCACCTCAGGTCGTCGTCACCAACAGCTCCGGGCAGAGCGTCGATGTCCTCTATGTCGGGCAGAGCGGGCAGTATCAGCTCTATCAATCGCTGCCAGCCGGCCAGAGCGCGACGCTCCAGTCGCAAAGTGGGCTGGTGTTGTATTTCGCGGTGGGCGGTCAGACCATCGTCGGCAGCTATACGACCCAGAACCAGCCTCAGCAGCAATTCGTCGTCACCCAGCAGATGCTGGCGCAGGCCGGCATTCAGCCGGCGGGACCTGTCGCGGCTTCCGCGCCGCCCGCCGCGACGCTGGTACCAGCCCGTCAGCCGCTGACCGACCAGCCCTGGAACGCCGGATCGGACCAGGCGACCATTCTTTGGATGACCGGCACGACCAACGGGTTTCTCTCTGGCGCCGCCAATGGCGGGCTGCAGATCGTCAAGCCAAAAGAGGCCACGAGCCGCGCCGATTGGTATCTGGAGACAGTACCGGGAACGACTGACCAGGTTTTCATCCGCAACGCCGCCGATACCAACGCCTTTTTGTACGTGGGCCCCAATGCCGGGTCGGGCAGCGCGGTGCTCTACGGACCAGCCGACCTCAGCGGCAACGCTGGACGCTGGCAGCAGACGCCCTTTCCCGCCATGCCGGGTGCCGAGGTCTTCCACAGCGTGGCCCAGCCGGGCCTGGTGTTGGCCGTGTCAGGAGGCTCGCCGCAGTTGGCGGCGGTCTCGGGCAACCCGACGCATGATCAGTACTGGATCCCGGATCCGGTTCCCGACATGGCCAAGTTCCTGGGAGCCCTGGCGCCGGTGGCAAAGGCTGTGCCGCAGATCGCCCAGAACGTCCAGAACATAGAGAAGCAACAGCAAGCGGAGCTCGCCAAGAAAAAGGCTGCGGCGGATGCCGAGGCAGCTCGCGAGGCGCAGAAGCGGCAACAGGCCATCCTCATGGCCGGCGAGAACGGCCTCACTGTCCAACTCGGCGTCAACAATGTAACCCCGTCGCCCGACAGCGGTATCAGCAGCGAAATCGACTACACCTATCCACGCGACCCGGCGACGGGAACGCTGAACTTCCGGTACATCGACAGAAACAAGCAGTATCAATACGTCAACCTCAAGTTCCTGCCGCATGTGTATGCCTACGTCGTCAATGGTGAGGCCTATATTGAGGTCACGACGGACGCCGGGAGCAATCTGATATCGGAGACCCAACCGCAACAACCGTCGTTGATGCAAACTCCCAACTATCTCGAAAAGGCCATCCTGGACATCGCGTCGAGCTTCGGGACAGTGGGCAAGGTGTCCCCGCAGAACATCAACGGCGTGCTGATGGTGGGCACCAGCCAGGATACCACCAGGTCGGCCGGCCTCGGCGCAAACGCCAGCCCCATGATGGGCCCCGGCGTCGACGCCAATGCCGGCATTTCGAACACCTCTGGCCAATCGGTGAATGGCAACATCGCCGACTACACGGTCACCAGCGTATTCGAGGACACGAACGGGACGAACCGTCCGTCGCACGCCACCTATACCTGGACGGCCTGCGGGCTTGTGCCGGGCATACGGGACAATGCCTTCGGCACGGACTCGCGGCAAACGCAGTGTACCTACACAGGGCCCACGGATCTTTTCGACAAGGTCAACGGCAAGCTTTATGCGCTTCCCGCCGATGCGACCGTGACCGCTTTGGCACCGAACACGGACACGATCTTCGCCCTTGGCCCGGTGGCGAACCTGGGGATAAGCGCGCCTGAAGACATCTTGCTGTGGGCCAATGTCACCGCAACCGCCGCTTCGGCGGGGCTCACCAGGCAGCGGACTTCGACGTCGAAGGATAACGCCACAGCTTTCTTTGACGGCTTGACGTTCAAGTTCCTTTGGGATCCGGCCACCAGCAACTGGTATGACGCCGGAGCCAAAACCAAAGACATGCCGGGCACCATGTTGATCACCGGCGGTAGCGTGACGGCGAAATTCCTGATCACGATGCGGCTCAATCTTGCCGATCTGAAGAAGCCACCGGCCGCAAACGGCGGCTGATCGCCGGGCTCGCGATCGACAGGCCCGGAGTTGACGCAGGGCAGACGACGCGAGCGGACGGAGAGCCCTTCGGCGTCCGAAGTGGCTTTCAGCTTTGGGACTGGACGGGGGGATTTCGCTGATGGGCTCACACATCTTCGGTCGCGGCCTGTCATGGCTCGCGGCGCTGGCAACGGTTTCTTTGATCGCTGGCCCTGGCCAGGCGCTGGCGGGGCCCGCGGCAGCCTGGCGCGCGCCAGGTCCGGTGGCGACCCTTGCCGCCGGCGCTTCGGCTTCGACGCCGGTGTTCCTCACGCCCAGGGTCATCGGGATCGGCCAATGGGCCGAGGGCCTCGCCTATGACGGTCGATGGCTTTGGGCAGCGGAGAGCGGCCAGCGCACCATCGCCAAGATCGATCTGCGCGGGGGACGGGTCGTATCCCGCGTCAAGGTCGGCCGCCTGCCGGTGAGCATGGCGTCGGCCGGCAATGGCGCCGTGTACGGTCTGGTGGAGACGGACAAGACCATATGGCGACAGCCCGCCAAAGGCCACGGGGCCGTGTTCGCGCATGTGCCGGGCTGTCCGCAGGGGCTGACGCTGATTGGCGGCAACCTGTGGGCGTTAACCTGGCCCGATTGCAGTTCCAACACCAGCCAGTTGGTTCGGATCAAGCTGCGAGACCGGCAGCAGGCCAACTCGCCGCAATTGGGCGAGTGGGGCGAGGCACTGGCCGGCTATGGCAATCAGATATGGCTTGCCCACGCGCGCGGCCCGGCGATCAGCATCACCGACCAGACCTCCATGCGCACGCGCTGGCTGGACGTTCGCGGTGCCTCGCTCTGGTCGATCACCGCCAATTCCCGATACGTGTTCGCTGGTGGTCGAGTCGAGGAGAACAATGACGCCGGGCTGGTCATCATGTTCGATCCGCAGCAGGGGGTCGAGTTGGCGCGGGTCTCGGTGTCCGAACGGGTCGCCGAGATCGCCGGCGACGACAGGCACGTGGTCGCGGTCGGCGCCAAGGGCACGATCTGGGTGTTCTCTGCCAGTGACTTCAGGCTTGAGCGGACCATCTCGCTGACCACGGGCAAAATCGACCCGCGATCCGCCATGATCCTGGGAGATTCTGTCGTGCTTACCGCCAGCACATATCATGGCTCGAACGGTGCCGTGCTCGTCTTGGAGCGCGTTCTGAGAGGGATCAGGCCTCCGGGACCTTGAACACATCATTAGCATCGCTGTCCGAGTCGGCCTGCGCCGGTCGGGCGCCACCGCCTGCTTCGGCGAGCCTTCGTTCCTGCCTGGAAAACGGAGACAGGCTGGTGCTGAACTGCCCGCTCAGCGGCAGACCAAACAATTGATATTGAACTGATATTTGTCTTGGTCGGGTGTCGCGTTCAGCCGCTGCTTTGGCTCGGTGTTCGATTGTATGACATCGCAACGGATCGGACGCGGCGCAAAGGCCCGGCAGAGGCGGCCGTTGGCCCCGGCAGGCCCGGCGCGCCCCTCGGTTTTCGGATCAGGCTGGCTCGGAAATTGCGTCCTTCGCTCAGATCCGAGGCTTGGGGCGAATGGCCGAATCCACACTCCATATCGTCATTATCGACCCCAACCACGTGCGCGCCTCGATCATCGAGGAGGGGCTGCGCGAGGCCGGCTACGACCACGTCACGATCATCGGCGACATGCGCGAGCTGCTCCGCCAGATCGTCGATGCCGAACCGGACGTCATCTTTATCGACCTGGAGAATCCCAATCGCGACGTGCTCGAGCAGATGTTCCAGGTGTCGCGCAGCGTCCACCGCCCGGTCGCCATGTTCGTCGACCGCTCCGACACGCCCTCGATCGAGGCGGCCTTCGACGCCGGCGTCTCGGCCTACATCGTCGATGGCTTGCGCAAGGAGCGGGTGAAGCCGCTGCTCGATGTCACCATCAGCCGCTTCAACGCCTTCAACAAGCTGCGCGATGAACTCGCCAGCACCAGGCAGGAGCTCGCCGACCGCAAGATCATCGACAAGGCCAAGGGCATCCTGATGACCCGCCGCGGCCTGTCGGAGGAGCAGGCCTTCGAGATCCTCCGCAAGACCGCGATGAACGAGAGCCGCCGCATCGTCGATGTCGCCCGCAGCCTGATCACCGCATCCCGCATGCTTGAATAGGACGTCAGCCCCGTGAGCTCCATGTTCCTCATCGATGACGACCAGCCGGCGCGGGCAAGCGATTTCCCGGTCACGGCCGGCTTCATCCCGCTGGTCGATTGTGCGCCGCTGCTGGTCGCCGCCAAGAAGGGCTTCGCCCGTGCCGAGGGGTTGCGCCTGACGCTGGCGCGCGAGACCTCGTGGGCGAACATCCGCGACCGCGTTTCGGTCGGTCACTTCAACGCCGCCCACATGCTCGGGCCGATGCCGATTGCCGCCTCGCTCGGCATCGGCCATTTCGACATCCCCATGATCGCGCCCTTCGCTTTCGGTCTCGGCGGCAACGCCATCACCGTCTCGCGCGGGCTCTTTGCCGAGATGGAGGCGGAAGGCGCCACGCCCGGTGCGCCGCCGGCCGCCATGGGCGCGGCGCTGAAGGCGGCGATCGCGGCGCGCAAGGTGAGCGGCGCGCCGCCGCTCACCATGGCGATGGTCTTCCCGTTCTCCGGGCACAATTACGAACTGCGCTACTGGCTCGCCGCCTCCGGCATCGATCCCGACCGCGATCTCCGCCTGGTCGTGCTGCCGCCGCCGTTCACCGCGGAAGCGCTGCAGGCCGGGCATGTCGATGGCTTCTGCGTCGGCGAGCCGTGGAACTCGCTCGCCGTCGAGCGCGCCGGCGGCGTGATCGTGGCGACCAAGGCGGCACTGTGGCGCAACGGCCCGGAAAAGGTGCTGGGCGTCCAGACCGCCTTTGCCGAGCGCGAGCCGCAGGCGGTGGCCGCACTGGTGCGCGCGCTGTGGCATGCCACCGCCTGGGCGGAGGCGCCGGAGAACCGCATCGAGCTCGCCGCGCTGCTCGCCGATACCGCCAGCGTCGCCACCCCGGCGCCGGTCATCATGCGGGCGCTCTCCGGCGCGATCGTCATGCGCGCCGGCGCGCCGGCCGAGACCCTCGACGATTTCATCGTCTTCCATCGCCACGGCGCCAACTTCCCGTGGCAGAGCCATGCGCTGTGGTTCTATGCGCAGATGGTGCGCTGGGGGCAGATCGAGCATTCGCCCGAGCGCGCGCGGATCGCCGCCTCGGTCTATCGCCCCGATCTCTACCGCGCGGCGCTCGCCGCCACCGGCGTCGATTTTCCGCGCGCCGACCGCAAGGTCGAAGGCGCCATGGCGCGGCCCACGGCGGTGCCTTCAAGTCAGGGCGAGATGACCCTCGGCGCCGACCCCTTCTTCGATGGCCTCACCTTCGATCCCGCCGATCTCGACGGCTATCTCCGCCAGATGCCGATCCGCGTCTGGCCGCCGAAATGACTGAATTGCCGGAAACTTCAGCAGAAGTGCCTACAATATCGTCTTGCCCATAAACTGCTCACACGACAGCATGAGCCCCATGGCCGGTGCTGACAGGTGCACCGGCGGGCCAACGCCGGCCGACTGATCTTTTCGTTTCATCGCGCCCAAGGATGGGCGCCTTCTGGCAACGCCGCCGATCGCTGCGCAGCGCAAGCTGTGCCGTTGATCGCGCGGCTCTTTGCGCTTTCGGGCGCTCCCAAGCGAAGGGGGACTTGCAGTCATGGACTACGTCAAACCCGCCGATGTCGCCAAGGCAATGATCGAGACCGCCCAGCGCAAGCTCGCGCTGGCGCCGGTGGACCTGCTCATCCGCGGCATGATGTCGGGCGCGCTGCTCGGCTTCGCCACCAGCTTCGCCTTCAACGGCGCCGGTTCCACCGGCCAGCCGCTGGTCGGCGCCATCATCTTCCCCGTCGGCCTGGTCATCATCGTCCTGCTCGGCCTCGAACTGGTCACCGGCAGCTTCGGCCTGCTCGCCCTCCTCGGCATGGACCGCAAGGCCTCGACCGGCTCGATCATCACCAACTGGAGCTGGGTCTTCCTCGGCAACCTCATCGGCAGCGTCGTCTACGGCGCCCTGCTCGCCGTCGCGCTCACCAATTTCGGCACCGGCGACGGCGGCGCCGTGGCGCACAAGCTGATCGCCGTTGCCGAGGCCAAGACCATCGCCAATGCCGCCATGGGCCCGGCCGGCATGATCAGCGTCTTCGTCAAGGCGATCCTGTGCAACTGGATGGTCTGCCTGGCCGTGGTCGCGGCGATGAGCTCGACCTCGACCATCGGCAAGATCGTCTGCGCCTGGCTGCCGATCACCGTGTTCTTCGCCCAGGGCTTCGAGCACTCGGTGGTCAACATGTTCGTCATCCCCACCGGCATGATGCTCGGCGCCCACGTCTCGCTCGCCGACTGGTGGATCTGGAACCAGATCCCGGTGACGCTCGGCAACATCGTCGGCGGCACGCTCTTCTGCTGCATCCCGCTCTACCTGACCCACAAGGACCGCTCACGCGCGGCCGTCAGCCTGGAGCCCAGCCGCGTGCCGGCCGAGTAGCACCGGCCTTGCATGGGCGATCGAGGGACGACCGGCGAAAGGAGACAGCGTCATGAGCCAGACCACGGCGACACTGCCTGCGGATGCACCCTTCACCGACGAGCAGAAGGAGTACATCGCCGGCTATCTGGCGGGCGTCGCGGCACGCCAGATCGTCCCCTTCGCCGGCCATCTCGCCGATGGCCGCATCACCCACGATCCCAAGGACGGGGCGGCGAATCTCGCCGCCCCGGCGGACGAGGAGGAGACCGCCTTCGGCGTGCCGATCGACGAGCTTTCCAGGGAAGAGCGGCTGAAGCTCGAGGAGAACCCGCTCGATCTCTGGGACAAGATCCTCGCCCACGCCGTGGCGGACAAACCGCCGGAAGGCGGCGACATCTTCCGCTTCAAGTACCACGGCCTGTTCTACGTCGCGCCCAACCAGGATTCCTTCATGCTGCGCGTGCGCGTGCCGGCCGGCATCCTCTCCAGCCGCCAGATCCGCGGGCTGGCAGCAATCGCGCGCGATTTCGGCGGTGGCTATGGCGACATCACCACCCGCGCCAACCTCCAGCTTCGCGAGTTCCCGCCGCGCGCCATCGCCAAGGTGATGATGGCGGTCGCCGATCTCGGCCTCACCTCGCGCGGCGCCGGCGCCGACAACATCCGCAACATCACCGCGACGCCGACCTCGGGCATCGACCCGGCGGAACTCTACGACGTCCGCCCGCTGGTGAGCGCGCTCCAGTACTACATCGGCAATTGCCGCGATCTCTATGGCCTGCCGCGCAAATTCAACATCTGCTTCGATACCGGCGGGGCGGTCAGCACCGTCTCCGACACCAACGACATCGGCTTCGTTGCTACCCGCGTGGAGGAGGGGGCCGGTGTCGAGCCCGGAATCTATTTCCGCGTGCTTCTCGCCGGCATCACCGGCCACAAGCGTTTCGCCGTCGACAGCGGCCTGCTCGTCAGGCCGGAGGAGTGCGTCGCCGTCGCCGCCGCGATGGTGCGCGTCTTCAACGACACCGGCGACCGCACCGACCGCAAGAAGGCGCGGCTCTGCTACGCCATCGAGCGGATCGGCATTGAGGCGTTTCTGGCGCGGACCGAGGAGAAGCTCGCCTTTCCGCTCCGCCGCCTCGCCGCCGACAAATGCGTGCCGCCGCAGCCGATCACCCGCCACGGCTATCTCGGCATCCACGAGCAGAGCCAGCCGGGGCTCCGTTACGTCGGCGTGCGCGTGCCGGTCGGCCGCATGACCGCCGCGCAGATGGATGAAATCGCCGCCATCATGGAAGAATGCGGCGACGGCGAATGCCGGCTCACCGTCTGGCAGAACCTCATCCTTTCCGGCATCCGCGCGGACAAGGTCGACGAGGTCGCGGACCGCCTCGCCGCCGTCGGCTACGGCACCGGCGCATCCGCCGCGTCGGGCGGCATCGTTGCCTGCACCGGCAATACCGGCTGCCGCTTCTCTTCGACCAACACCAAGGGCCAGGCGCTCGCCATCGCAAGCTATCTCGACGAGCACCTGACGCTCGACCGGCCGATCAACATCCACCTGACCGGCTGCCCGAATTCCTGCGCCCAGCACTATATCGGCGATATCGGCTTGCTCGGCACCATGGTCGATACGCCCGCCGGCCCGGTCGAGGGCTACCATGTCTATGTCGGCGGCGGCTCCGACCACGAGCGCGATCTCGCCCGCGAATTCGCCAAGGCGGTGCCTTTCGACGATCTGCCGCCGCTGCTCACCCGCCTGCTTTCCGCCTATCTCGACCGGCGGCGGGACGGCGAGGGCTTCCTCGATTTCACCCGCCGGCACGAGATCGCCGATCTGGCGGCGATGACGCTGGTGGAGGCCTGATGGTCGTCGATCCCCGCATGAAGCGCGTCGAGCTTCCCGCCGGCGCGCCGTTCAACCGGGTGCAGCGCGCCTGGCTGGAGGGGTTCATCGCCGGTTTCGCGGTGCCCGGCACGGCGGCGACGCCGGTCGCGGCGCCTGAGCCGCCGCCGCTCACCGTCATCTACGCTTCGCAGACCGGCACCGCCGAGAGTCTCGCCAAGAAGCTTGCCAAGGCGGCGAAGGCCAAGGGCCGCCCGGCCAGGGCCGTTGACGTCGAGACGCTCGACCTCGACACGCTCGCTGGCTTCGGCGATGTCGCCGTCGTCGCCAGTACGCACGGCGAGGGCGATCCGCCCGATCCCGCCATGCGCTTCACCGATCTCCTCAAGGCTGCGTCGGGCACGCCGCTTTCCGGCCTCCGCTTCGCGGTGCTGGCGCTCGGCGACAGCAACTATGCCCGCTTCTGCGGCTTCGGCCGCTGGCTCGACGAGCGCATCGCCGAACTCGGCGGCAGCCGCCTGTTCGCTCGCGTCGATTGCGATGTCGAGGTCGATGAGCCGTTTGCCGCCTTCCGCGAGACGCTGCTCGGCAAGCTCGCCGCGGCCAATGGCGCCGCGCCGGTCCCCGCTGCGCCCATCGCTGGCGAAGGCGGCGAGGAGGAGGACGAGGACACCGGCGCGACGTGGACCCGCAACCGGCCGTTTCCGTCGCGGCTGCTCGCCGCGCCCCTCCTCAACAAGCCGGGCTCCGACAAGGAGACCCGCCACGTGGTGCTCTCGCTTGCCGGCTCTGACATCGCCTATGAGCCCGGCGACGCGCTCGGCATCGTCCCCACCAACGATCCGGCTCTCGTCGATGCGGTGCTGGCGGCGAGCGGCCTGTCGGCCGATGCGCCGGTCACGGTCGGCGGCACGCCGTTGACACTCGGCGCCGCGCTGACCCGCCGCCTGTCCATCGGCAAGCTCAGCCAGGCGACCCTCATCAAGTTCCAGGCGAAGGCGGAAAGCGCCGCGCTCGCCAGGCTGATCGAGCCGGACAATGCCGAGGAGCGCGAAGCCTGGCTGTGGGGCCGCGAATTCATCGACCTGCTCATCGACCATCCCGGCGTCGTCGCCAGCGCCGAGGAGATGGTGGCGATGCTGCCGCGGCTGGCGCCGCGCCTCTATTCGATCGCGTCGAGCCAGCGCGCCCACGCGGACGAGGTCCATCTCACGGTGGGCGTCGTTCGCTACCAAGCATGGGGCAGGGCGCGCGGCGGCATCGCCTCGACCGAGATCGCCGACCGCATGGCGGCGGGCGCCGAGGTGCCGGTCTATCTCCACCCCAACACGCGCTTCCGCCTGCCCAGCGATCCCGACCGCCCGGTCATCATGATCGGACCCGGCACCGGCATCGCCCCCTTCCGCGCCTTCCTCGAGGAGCGCCGCGCCACCGGCGCCGGCGGCAGCAACTGGCTCTTCTTTGGCGATCGCCGCGCGGCGGTCGACTATCTCTATCGCGAGGAGCTGCGCGCCTTCTCCAGGCAGGGCCTGCTCACCCGCATCGATACCGCCTTCTCGCGTGACCAGATCGACAAGCTCTACGTCCAGCACCTGATGCTTGAGGCCGGCGCCGAGATCTGGAAGTGGATCGCCGACGGCGCCCACCTCTATGTCTGCGGCGACGGCTCGCGCATGGCTCGCGACGTCGACGACGCGCTCACCCACATCGTCGCCGAGCACGGCCGCATGTCGCCCGCCAAGGCGCGGCTGGAATTGCAGCAGCTTGCCGCCGACCGGCGCTACAGCAGGGACGTCTATTGAGATGGGCGGCCCCGTGACCTCCGCGACCCTCAGGCCGGCGCGCATGGCACCGCTCGACGTCCTGCCGGTGTTCTTGACACTGGCCGGCCGCAAGGTGGTGGTCGCCGGCAATGGCGACCCTGCCGCATGGAAGGCGGAGCTTCTTGCCGCCGCTGGTGCCGAGGTGCGGGTGTTGGCGCCGCAGCCCGGCGGGGCGCTGACGGCACTTGCCGGTCAGGAGCCGCGCGTGGTCATCGAGCGCCGCTCATGGCAGGCGGCCGATCTTGCCGGCGCCGCTCTCGCCGTTGCCGAGGCCGACGGCAGGGCGGCCGCACAGGCCTTCCATTCCGCCGCCCGTGCGGCCGCTGTCCCGTGCAATATCATTGATTGTCCGGAGCTGTGCGACGTCCAGTTCGGCACGGTGGTCAACCGCTCGCCGGTGGTCATCGGCATCTCGACGGCCGCCGCCGCGCCGGTGCTCGGCCAGGCGATTCGCCGGCGCATCGAGGCGATTCTGCCCGCCGACATCGGCCGCTGGGCCGCCGCCGCCAAGGCTTTTCGCGGCCGCCTTGCCGCGGCGGTCGCCAACCCGCTCGCCCGCCGCATGGCGTGGTCGCGCTTCGCCGATCGCGTCTTCGCATCGCGATCGATCGACGGCGAGCCCGACCTCGACGATCTGCTCGCCGAAGGCGGCGGCGAGGCCAACGTCACCCTGGTCGGCGCCGGCCCCGGCGGCGCGGAATTCCTCACTTTCGGCGCCGTGCGCGCGCTGCAGTCGGCCGACGTCATCCTCTACGATGCGCTGGTCGATGCGGCGGTGCTGGAACTGGCGCGGCGCGAGGCCGAGCGGATCGATGTCGGCAAGCGGGCAGGGCGCCATTCCTGCCGGCAGGACGAGATCATCGCGCAGATGATCGCGCTCGCCCGCGCCGGCAAGCGGGTCGTGCGGCTGAAGGCGGGCGACCCGATGATCTTCGGCCGCGCCGCCGAGGAGATCGAAGCGCTGCGCAGTGTCGGGATCGCCGTCGATGTGGTGCCCGGCGTCACCGCCGGACTGGCGCTCGCCGCGCGCTTGGGCGCATCGCTCACCGACCGGCGCGCGGCCCATTCGGTGCGCTTCGTCACCGGCCACGGCAGCAGCGGCGGTCTGCCTGCCGACCTCGACTGGCGGGGCTTGGCCGATCCGGCGACCACGCTCGTCTTCTACATGGCCGGATGCACCGCCGAACCGATGTCGCGGCGGCTGATGGCCGAGGGCCTGGCGGCCGACACGCCGGTCGTTGCCGCTGCCGCACTCGGTACTGCCGACGAGCAGATCGTGCGCGGCAGCCTTGGCGAGACCGGAAGCCTTGTCGCCGAACTCGGCCCGGGCAGGCCGACCATCATTGGTATCGGCGCTGCGTTTGCTTGTCCGCGTATCGCGTCCAGCGCGATCTCGGGCAACTTAATCGCTCAAGGCGCCCACTGATCGTCAAGCGCCGTGGCCGCAAGCCGAGCGCTCATCCTTGTCCCGTTCAGCACTCGACCACATTGACAGCCAATCCGCCGGTGGAGGTCTCCTTGTACTTTCCGCGCATGTCGAGCCCGGTCTGGCGCATTGTCTCGATGCACTGATCGAGCGACACGAAGTGCGTGCCTTCACCGCGAGGGGCCAGCGACGCCGCGGTCCCGGTCCTTGGCCAGCCGTTCCGCCCGGCCAAGCGCCGACCGCGCGCCCGGCAAACCGGATTCAAGAAAGGCAAGGCGCGTGCTGACCCGATAGGCGGAGGCAAGAACGTCGAGCCAGGCATCCGCTCCTTCGACCGAAGCCAGGGCATCCTTGAGCAGTGCCTTGCTGGTTTCGATGTCGTTCATCTCGTAGGCGACTTCGGACTGGCGATTGGCTTTGACTGATCGCGCCAAGCTCCTTAGCATTGGTCATACCACTGATAAGACCAATCCCACCGGGGAGGAGACAAGTCCATGGACGAAGCCAGATCGCCGCTGAACTTCGCGGTCCCACGACGCGGCACCATCATCCTTGCCAACGATCACTGCGGTTATCCGCTGAAGGGATTCGTCAAGAAGCTGCTGAGCGAATATTGCGACGAGGTCATCGACGTCGGCGCTCAATCGGAAGAGCCGGTGGACTTCCCTGACGTGACGCGCAAGGCCATGGCGCTCATCCAGGACGGTACCGCCGAGCGAGCCGTGCTCGTCTGCGGCACGGGCGCTGGCGCCTGCATCGCCGCCAACAAGACGCCGGGCATCCGCGCCGCGGTTGCCACCGAGCCTTACGTGGCGCGCCAGGCGGTGGAGCACGACAACGTCAACGTGCTGTGCATGGGCGCATGGATCATCGGCCAGCAGGTCGCGGCCGACGTGGTGCGCGCGTTCCTGGCCGCCGAATTCAGCAAGGACGAGCATTTCCGCCGGCGCGTCGCCAAGCTCGACGAGATGGACCGGCAAGCGCTCAAGAACAACACGGGGAGCAAGTGATCACGATGGACGCGAAGAAGCGCAAGGAGATCCTGGATACGGTCGCCAAGCTCAGGGTGACCGATATCCGTGACGGCATGGATTGGGTTGGCCTGCACGCCCGCGGCTCCGTATCGCCCGAAATCCGGCCGCTCTGGCGCACCAAGGCCGCCGGTTTCGCCCGCACCTGCCGGCACATCCCGACCCAGCAGGGCATCCCCACCATGTCGCCGGAAGACTATACCAAATGGGCCTACGAGTACTGGTACGGCCGCATCTTCGACATGGGCGACTTCCCCGCGACTGTCGAGGACGGCGATTTCCTCGTCGTTGACACCTGCAACACCCAGACGCCGGCGACCGGCTCGATGGACTCCATGGTCTGGGCGGCACGCGGCATGCGTGGCGCGCTCACCAATGGCGGCACGCGCGATACCGACGAGGCGATCTACCAGAAGGCCCTGCCGGTATGGAGCCGGTGGATCGTGCAGCCGATGTATCAGGGCCGGGTGGAATGGGGCGGCCATGACATGCCGGTGGAGATCGGCGGCGCGCTCGTGCGCCCCGGCGACCTCGTCGTCGCCGACGGCGACGGAGCGATCATCGTTCCGATCGAGGTGGTCGACGACGTGCTGAAATACGCCATCCAGGAATTGGAGAACGACAAGGTCGCGCGCAAGATGCTGTTCGACCATCTTGGAATTCCGCACGACGAGTCCGTCAAGCCGGTGTTCGAGGTTCCGCCCCATCCCTATGCCATGACGCCGGAATTGCTTGCCAAACGGCTGCCGAAGCGATGACGCCAGCGAGAGGCGGCAACGCTATAGCCGCTTCCTATATGGCGCGTCGCCAGACGCTAGTTGTCGCAAGCAAATCGCGCGTGTCACAGGTCTGTACGGAGGGTGTCAACTACCGTCAATTCTTGCATGCAAGATTGCGGGCCCGTGTTAGGCTAGCGGCAAAAAGAGAGAGCCGGCGCATCGGATCGGCCCTCCGCATGAGCCCGGCCTTGAGCGCGGGCTCGCGCTAAGGAAGCCGGCAACAATGCCGGCACTATCGAAGCCTTGGCCCATTCGCCGGGGCGTAGAAGGGGAGGAATTAATGCATCTGCAAACCAAACTCATGAAGGCGATCAGTGCGGTTGCACTTGTCGCCGCGATCGGAACGGTCGCCTCGTTCGCCACGACGGCGGCCAACGCCGACACCACGATCCGGTTCAGCTGGTGGGGCGGTCAGCTTCGCAATGAGAAGACCGACAAGATCCTCCAGTTGTACGAGAAGGCCAATCCTGGCATCCACGTCACCCGCGAGGCCTCCGACTGGCAGCCGCACTGGGACAAGCTGACCATTCAGGCGGCCGCCGGCAACCAGCCCTGCACCATCCAGATGCAGACCCGCTGGCTCGCCACCTACGCCAAGCCGGACATCCTCAGGCCGCTCGACGACCTGCTTGACGCCGGCAAGCTCGACGTGCGCGGCATCGCCAAGTCCGTCCTCAATTCGGGCCGCGGCGACGATGGCAAGCTCTACATGATCCCGTCGGGCGTGTTCTATTTCGCTCTGCTCTACAACAAGACCATGATGCAAGACGCCGGCGTCGCGCAGCCGAAGCCTGACTGGACCTGGTCGGACTTCGCCAATTTCATCAAGGCAGTGGCGCCGAAACTGCCCAAGGGCGTGAACCCGACGCACAATATGGGCCGCGAGACCGACGCCTTCGTCACCTGGGTGCAGACGCAGGGCTACAAGGTGTGGGATGGCCGCAAGCTCGGCTTCCCGGAGAAGGTCACCACGGACTGGTTCAACTTCTGGGAGAAGCTGCGCAAGGCCGGCCTCACCGACACGCCCGAGGAAGCCGTCAACGACAACGGCAGCCTGATCGAGCAGTCCAACATTGCCAACGGCAGGACTTTCCTCACCAACCGTCCGCCCAACCGGCTGGATTCGCATCAGAAGGTGCTTGACACCGTCCATCCCGGCCAGCAGCTGTCGATCCTGCCCTATCCGCGCGGCGAGGACGGCACCAGCGGCATGGACCTCGGCGCCAACGGCATCGCCATCGGCGCGCCGTGCACCGACCCGGCGAAGCTCGATGCGTCCATCAAGTGGATCAACTTCTTCACCGAAAACGACCAGGCCGCCGCCATCTACGAATCGGACAATGGCGTCGTCGCGGTCGATCGGCAGCGGGAAGCCCAGCTCAACGGGCCGAACACCAGCCGCGGCCAGCGCGAGCAGATCCAGGTCTACGAGCAGGTCGTGCCCGACGCCAAGCCGGTGAACTGGCCGGCCGGTGGATACGGTGCCCTGACCGAAGCGCTGGGGCGGGCCTACGATGCCGTCGCCTTCGAGACCATGTCGCCGGAGGAGGGGGCTGCCCAGCTCGCCAGCGAAATGGCTGACCTGATGGCCAAGAAGTAGAGCGACACTGCGGACGCGGGGGGCTGTTCCTCGCGTCCGCCCTCACTCACTATTGCTGTCCGGGTCCATCGGCGTTCGCGCAGATCAGGCCGCAGGCATCATGGGAAACACCATGACGACGCTCAGCGAAGCTGCCGGCGCACCCGACGCCGCAACGAACAAGCCACGAAAGCGCCCGATCCCAAAGGGGCGCGGCGGATCGCCCACGGCCAAGGCCGAGAACCGCGCCGCCTATGCCTTCCTCAGCCCCTGGTTCATCGGCCTCTTCGGCGTCACCATCGCGCCGATCCTCGCTTCGCTGTTCCTGTCCTTCACCGACTACAACATCCTCAGCGCGCCGCACTGGATCGGCCTGCAGAACTATGCCGATCTGATGCACGACCGGCGCTTCAACAAGGCGATCTGGGTAACGCTCAAATATGTCGGCTGGTCGGTGCCGCTGATCCTCGTCTTTTCGCTGACCATCGCCGTGACGCTCAATCGCGGACTGGCCGGCCTGGCGATATACCGCTCCCTCTTCTATGTGCCCTCGCTCATCGGTGCCAGTGTTGGCATCGGCATCCTGTGGCGCGTCGTCTTCGACACCAGAGGTGTGTTCAATGAGTTCCTGGCGCTGTTCGGCATCCCGGCCAAAGGCTGGATAGACCATCCATTCTACGCCCTCGACACGGTAATAGCGCTGCATGTCTGGACCTTCGGCGCATCGATGGTCATCTTCCTGGCGGCGCTGCGCCAGATCCCGGAATCCTACTACGAAGCCGCCTCGATCGACGGCGCCAACGCCTGGCAACGCTTCTATCGCATCACCCTGCCGCTGCTGACGCCGGTCATCTTCTTCAACATGGTGTTGCTGACGATCAGCTCGTTCCAGTCGTTCACGCAGGCATTCGTCTTGTCGCGCGGCACCGGCGGCCCGATCGATTCGACGCTGCTCTACACGCTTTACCTCTATCAGCGCGCCTTCGTGCACACGGACATGGGCTACGCCTCGGCGATGGCATGGATCCTCCTGATCGCGATTGCCACCTGTACCGCCTTCATCTTCTGGACAACGCGCTATTGGGTTTTCTATGGCGACGACCGCTAGAACATACGATCGCGAGGCGTATCAGCAGCACCGGCGCAAGCGCCGTCGCCTCGCTCAGTTGAGGCGGCTGGGCCTGCACGCGCTCCTGATCGGGCTTCTCGTGATCATGCTCTATCCGGTCATCTGGATGGCGTTCTCGTCATTCCGTCCGGAAGACGAGATCTTCGGCGGCCTCAGCTTCATCCCCAAGCATTGGACGCTGGAGAACTACAAGACCGGCTGGTCGCTGTTCGGCGGCAAGACGTTCGGCATCTTCTTCATCAACTCGTTCGTCATCTGCGCGCTGGCCATCATCGGCAACCTGATCTCGTGCTCGATGGCGGGCTACGCCTTCTCGCGCCTGCACTTCCGCCTGAAGTGGCTGTGGTTCTCGCTGATGCTCGGCTCCATCATGCTGCCGATCCACGCCCAGCTCATCCCGCAATACATCTTCTTCCTGAAGATCGGCTGGGTGAACACCATCCTGCCGCTGGTCGTGCCCAAGTTCCTGGCCACCGACGCCTTCTTCGTGTTCCTGATGGTGCAGTTCATGCGCTCGTTGCCGCCCGAGCTCGAGCAGGCCGCGACCATCGACGGCGCCTCCTACTGGCAGCGCTACTGGCGCATCGTCCTGCCACTGTCGCTGCCGGCGCTGGTCACCACCGCGGTCTTCACCTTCATCTTCGTCTACAACGACTTCTTCTCTCAGTTGATCTACCTCACCAATCTGCAGTCGATGACCGTGCCGGTGGCGCTCCGCCAGTTCCTCGA
This sequence comes from uncultured Alphaproteobacteria bacterium, assembly GCA_963782045.1. GTDB lineage: Bacteria > Pseudomonadota > Alphaproteobacteria > Rhizobiales > Kaistiaceae > CAVSRC01. Next base: position 818,551 of record CAWAIR010000037.1, on the reverse strand, counting down.
TCCCAGCGGCGGCACGTCGTCCTTCGGCGGCCTGTTCGCCATGGTTCTGGTGTCGATCGGCCCGGTTCTCGGTTTCTTCATCGCATCGCAGCGCCTGCTGGTGCAGGGCATTTCCACACAAGGCTTCAAGTAGGATCCGGGCTGATGGCCAGCGTAGTACTGGACGGTTTGACCAAGCGCTACGGGGGAAGTGCCCTGATAGCGGTGAACGACGTCAGCCTGGAGATCGCGGATGGCGAGTTCCTGGTGCTGGTGGGGCCGTCGGGATGCGGCAAGTCCACCGCGCTGAGGATGATCGCCGGACTGGAGGAGATCAGCGACGGCGCCGTGTGGATCGGCGAGGAATTCGTCAACGACGTGCATCCCAAGGACCGCGACATCGCGATGGTCTTCCAGAGCTATGCGCTCTACCCCCACATGTCGGTTTACGACAACATCGCTTTCGCCCTGCAGATCCAGAAGCGGCCGAAGGCCGAGATCAACCAGCGCGTCCGCGAGGCGGCCCGCATCCTCGAACTCGAGGACCTCCTGAAGCGGCGCCCGGGCCAGCTTTCCGGCGGCCAGCGGCAGCGGGTTGCCATGGGCCGGGCGATCGTGCGCAAGCCTGCCGTGTTCCTCATGGACGAGCCGCTTTCCAACCTCGACGCCAAATTGCGCGTCCAGATGCGCGCCGAGATCGCCCAGATCCAGCACCGGCTCGGCGTGACCACGGTCTACGTCACCCACGACCAGACCGAGGCGATGACCATGGGCGATCGCGTCGCGCTGCTGCGCGACGGCGTGCTCCAGCAGGTCGACACGCCCGACCTCATCTACAATCGGCCGAAGAACACCTTCGTGGCGACCTTCATCGGCTCGCCGACCATGAACCTCTACCATGCCCAGCTCGGTCAAGCCGGCGCCGAGGGCCTGCCGGTCCAGTTCGGCTCGAACCATCTGACCATCCCGCCTGCGACGCTGGCGGCGCGGCCGGGGCTCTCCAAGCGGGCGGGGGAGCGCATCATCGTCGGCATACGCCCCGAGGACCTGTCCGACGCAGCCGTCCACCCGAACCCGCCGGACAGCACCATCACCACCAACGTTGATCTGGTCGAGGCGCTTGGTTCGGATATCATCGTGCACTTCAGCCTTGACGCGGAGGGTGTGTACGTCCGCAGCTCCGATGCCCTGCAGCAGTTGAATGTCGAGCAGAGCAACGCCGGCCGCGGCATCGCCCGGCTGACGCCGAAGAGCCGGGTGGGCGAGGGCCAATCGGTCACTCTCGCCGTCGACCTGGAGCGTTTGCACTATTTCGACGCCAGCTCGCATGCGGCGATCTGGGAGTAGCGGCGGCTCCCGGCGCGACGCCCATTTGCCATTGCACGAAAGCTATAGCGCCGCACTATAGAGAAGGTCGCCAGACGCTAGTTGTTGGCCGCATTGCGGCTGTGCGATCTGTGATCGCTCCCAGCGGGCGTGCGGCCCCCCGCGCAGCAGTGTGAACATCATGGCTTCCCGACAAATCCTCATCGACGGCCAATGGACGGCGGCGGCCGGCGGCGACACATTCATCGATTTCGGCCCCTCCGACGGCAAGGAGATCGCCCGGCTGGCGCGCGGCGGCCGCGAGGACATCGACCGCGCGGTCAAGGCCGCGCGCCGCGCCTTCGAGGGCGTCTGGGGCAGAACGGCGGCGGTCGACCGCGGCCGGCTGCTGACCAGGCTGGGGAGACTGATCCTCGACCATTTCGACGAGCTGGCCGGGATCGAGGCGGCCGACACCGGCAAGCCGATGAAGCAGGCACGCAACGACATCACCGCCTGTGCCCGCTATTTCGAGTTCTACGGCGGCGCCGCGGACAAGATCCACGGCGACACCATTCCCTTCCTCGCTGGCTACCAGGTGATGATCCTGCGCGAACCGCGCGGGGTGGTCGGTCACATCATCCCGTGGAACTACCCGGCGCAGATGTTCGGGCGGACGCTGGGCGCCTCGCTGGCGGCAGGCAATGCGGCCATCCTCAAGCCGGCCGAGGAGGCCAGCCTGTCGGTGCTGAGGCTGGCCGAGCTGGCGCAGGAAGCCGGCGTCCCGGCCGGAGTCATCAACATCGTCACCGGGCTTGGCGAGGAGGCCGGCGCTGCGCTCTCGGCCCATTCCGATATCGACCTCATCTCGTTCACCGGTTCGCCCGAGGTCGGCACGCTGGTGCAACAGGCAGCGGCCGTGCATCACGTGCCCTGCGTGCTGGAGCTCGGCGGCAAGAGCCCGCAGATCGTTTTTGCCGATGCCGACCAGGAGCGGGCGGCCGAGGTGGTCACCAACGCCATCGTGCAGAATGCCGGCCAGACCTGCTCGGCCGGCAGCCGCGTGCTGGTGCAGCGGTCGATCTACGACGGCTTCATGGCGCGGCTGGCGGAGCGCTTCGGCAGGCTGAAGGTGGGGCCGCATGACCTCGATCTGGATTGCGGACCGGTGATCACCGCCAAGCAGAAGGCGCGGGTCGAGGGATTCTTCGCCGGCGCCGAGAACGACCGTATCGCCGCGGTCGCCACCGGCACCATCGATTTGCGGGCGCCGGGCGGCGGCTACTACGTGCCGCCGACGCTCTACACCCTGGTTCCGGAGAAGAACGCGCTGGCGCGTGAGGAGGTGTTCGGTCCGGTGCTGGCGGCGATCCCCTTCGACGACGAGGCTGACGCCATCCGCATCGCCAACGGCACCGACTATGGGCTGGTCTCGGGCATCTGGACCGAGAACGGGGCGCGCCAGATGCGCATGGCCAAGGGCGTGCGCACCGGCCAGGTGTTCGTTAACGGCTACGGCGCCGGCGGCGGCATCGAGCTGCCCTTCGGCGGCTTCCGCCGCTCCGGTCACGGCCGCGAGAAGGGCCTGGAGGCGCTGCGCGAGTTCACCGTCGCCAAGACGGTGGTCTTCAACCACGGCTGATCCCGGCTGAGCGCACGCCATGCGCCCCGCCGCAAACCGGCCGAATCCGAGGGAAGGCTTTCAATGACCGCCCTGCCAGACCACTCGCGTGCCGCCGTGCTGCGCCATTTCGGCGATGCCCTGAAGATCGAGGAAGTGCCGGTTCCGCGCGAGATCGAGCCGGGCGCGCTGCTGGTGCGCACCGAAGCCTGCTCGATATGCGGCACCGACGTGCATCTGTGGCAGGGGTCGCTGGCGCTGAAGGTCGATCTGCCGGTCATCCTCGGCCACGAAATGGTCGGCAGGATCGTCGCCATGGGCTCCGGCGCCGAGCGCGACAGCGTCGGCCACACGCTCCGCCAAGGCGACCGTATCGTGTGGACGCACACCGCCTGCGGCCACTGCTACTACTGCACCGTCGCGCGCCAGCCGACGCTCTGCGAGAACCGCCGCGCCTACATGTACGAGAACATGGAAAAGCCGCCTTATCTGCTCGGCGGGTTCTCCGAATATGGCTATGTGCTGCCCGAGTCCGGCCGCATCCGCGTCCCCGACAACGTGCCCAACGAACTGGCCAGCCTGTCGAGTTGCGCCTTCCGCTCGGTGATGAATGCGTTCGACAATCTCGGCGGCATCACGCCGGACGAGACGGTTGCCATCCAGGGCGCCGGGCCGCTCGGCCTGCTCGCCACCGCGCTCGCGGCCACCGCCGGCGCGAGGCGGGTCGTCGTCATCGGCGCGCCCGACGACCGGCTGGCGCTGGCAAGCCGCTTCGGCGCCACCGAGGCCATCTCCATCGACACGCATGATGCCGCGGCGCGCCTGGCCGCTGTGCGCGACGCCACCGACGGCCGCGGCGCCGACGTGGTCATGGAATTCACCGGCCACCCGGCGGCCTTCGGCGAGGGGCTGGAGATCGTCCGCAAGGGCGGCCGCTATCTCGTCGTCGGCCAGCTCGGCGAGGGGGCGACGGAGATCAAGCCGTCGACCATCGTGAAGAAGAACATCCGCGTCATCGGCTCTTTCTCGGGCGACGCACGCAGCTACTGGAAGGCCCTCGCCTTCGTCTCGCGGCATATCGACGACATCCCGTTCGCCGCCATGATCTCCAACCGCTATCGGCTCGACCAGGTGAACGAGGCGCTCGCCCGGATGAAGCGGCTGGAGGAAATCAAGCCGCTCATCGAACTGGTGTGAGGCACGATGCGGGCGACACGGAACTTCGATCCTGAGAAACGTGGACCGCTCGACGGCGTTCGCGTGCTCGACCTGTCGCGGCTGGTCGCCGGCAACATGAGCACCCTGCTGCTCGCCGACTACGGTGCCGACGTCATCAAGATCGAGCACCCGCAGAACGGCGACGATCTGAGGAAGTGGCGGGCAGGGGGCATCGAGACCTTCTGGAAGGTCTATGGGCGCAACAAGCGTTCCGTGGCGCTCGATATCCGCAAGGACGGCGCCGGCGTCTTCCGCGCCCTGGTCGCCAGCGCCCAGGTCCTGGTCGAGAATTTCATCCCGGGCACGCTGGAGAAATGGGGCTACGGCCCGGATGTGCTGCATACCATCAACCCCGGGCTGGTGATCCTGCGTATTTCCGGCTGGGGACAGGACGGCCCGTGGCGCGACCATCCGGGCTTCGGAACGCTGGTCGAGGCGATGTCGGGCTATGCCCATCTCAACGGCTTCGACGATCGGCCGCCGCTCCTTCCGCCGCTGGCCCTCGCCGACATGGTCGCCGGCATCTATGGCAGCTTTGCCGTGCTGACGGCGCTGCGCGTCGTGGAACGCGGCGGATCGGGCCAGGTGATCGACCTGTCGCTGTTCGAGCCGATGCTCTCCCTGGTGGCCAGCGAGGCGGTCAAGCACCGGGCGACGGGAACGGTGACCATGCGCTCGGGCAACCAGGCGCCGCACACCGCGCCGCGCAACGTCTATGTCTGCGCCGACGGCGGCTATCTGGCGATGTCGGGGTCGATGCAGTCGATGGCCGAGCGCATCATGGACACCATCGGGCGGCCGGACCTCAAGACCGACCCGCGCTTCCTGACCAACGACGATCGCGTCGCCCATCGCAACGAGCTCGACGCCATCATCGGCTCCCATATCGGCGAAAAGAGCCTCGCCGAGAATCTGGCGATCTTTGCGGAGGCCGGCGTGCCGGTCGCGCCGGTCGTCTCCATGGCCGATCTGGTGACCCACCCTTACGTGATGGAGCGGGGGGCGCTCACCGAGGTAGAGGATGCCGACCTCGGTTCGGTGCCCATGCACGAAATCGTCCCGCGCCTCGATCGCACGCCAGGAAGCTTCCGCCGGCCGGCGCCGAAGCTCGGCGAGCACACTGAGGAAATCCTCGCCGAGCTCGGTTTCGATCCTTCGCGAAAGGAGTTCGGTCGCTTGACCACCCGGCCGCTGCCGCTCTGGCGATCAATGCTCTTCGTGCCGGTACTGAACGAGAAGTTCCTCGCCGGCGCCGCCGCGCGCGGCGCCGACTGCATCCAGCTCGACCTCGAGGACGCCATCCCCTCCGCCCGCAAGGACGAGGCGCGCGCGGCCGTTGCCGCCGCCGCTGCCCGCCTCGCCGGCGAGGGCGTCGACGTGGTGGTGCGCATCAACCGGCCGTGGCGCATGGCGATCCGTGACATCGAGGCCGCCGTCGGTCCCTCGGTCACGGCGCTGAACCTGCCCAAGGTGCCCAACGCGCCGCATGTCCGCGCCATCGGCGAAATTCTCGATGAACTCGAGGCCGAGCGGGGTCTGGCGCCGGGCCATACGCGCCTCGTCGTCATGGTCGAGACCGCCGAGGGCCTCGTCAACATGACCGAGATCGCCGCGGCCAGCGAACGGGTGGTGGCGCTCACCGTCGGCGCCGAGGACCTCGCGCTCGACATGGACATGGAGCCGGTGGCGGATGCCCTCTATGTCCCCAACGTGCAGGCGGTCGCTGCCGCGCGCGCCGCCGGCATCCTGCCGATCGGCTATGTCGGCAGCGTCGCCGACTATCAGGACGAGGACCGCTACCGCCAGGTGGCGGAGCAGGCCCGCCGGCTCGGTTTCGCCGGTGGCTTCTGCATCCACCCGAAACAGGTGCCGATCCTCAACGCCGCCTTCGGCCTTGCGGCCGAAGAGGTGGATGATGCCCGGGCGGTCGTGGCCGCCTACGAAGCGGCCGAGCAGGCCGGGCAGGGCGCCGTCAGCCATCGCGGGCGCATGATCGACCGCCCGATCGTCGAGCGCGCGCGTGCGCTGCTCGCCCGGAACGCGCAGATCACCGCACGCAAACGGCCATGAGGGCGCCCGGCCGCCGGCCTCCGGCGACGGCGGCGATTTCGCCCAGGGCCGGCGATCCCCTTCCGGCCGGCGGCTGAAAGCCGTAGACAGTCATGGCTATGCTGAACCTGCGCGACCTCCGCTACTTCGTGGCCGTGGCCGAGAGCGGCTCGATTCTCGCGGCCTCGGAGAAGCTGCATGTTGCGCAACCGTCCATCAGCGTGCGCATCCGGGCCTTGGAAGGCGATCTCGGCGTGGCGCTGTTCGAGCGGCGGCCGCGCGGCGTTGTGCTGACCGAGGAAGGCGAGGAGCTGCTCGTCCATGCGCGGCTCATCCTGAATTCGGAAGCGACCGCGCGTGAATCCCTGCGCCGCCACGCGGCCAGCCCCGTCGGCACGGTGAACTTCGGTGTGCCGACCTCGCTCTCTTCGGTGCTGTCCGTTCCTCTCGTCGAGCAGGCGCTCGCACAGCTCCCCAATGTGCGCCTTCGCATCGTCGAGAGCATGACCGGCTACATCATCGAATGGCTGCGTAGCGGGCAGCTCGACCTCGGCCTGGTCTTCGTCGAAAACCCGATTTCGGGCGTGCAGACGGAAAAGCTGCTGAGCGAGGACCTGCATGTCGCCGCGGCCGCGGCCGCCGATCTCGAGCCGCTCGCCAATGCACGCGGCGAGGTCACCATGGAGAAGCTGGCCGGCGTGCCGCTGATCCTGCCGACGGAGCGCCATGGTCTGCGCTCGCTCATCGACCAGCATCTCCGCCGCCATGGTGTTTCGTCGCGCGTAACCATCGAGATCGATGCCTTCCTCCAGATCCAGCGGCTGGTGCAGCGCGGTCAGGGCATGACCATCCTCTCCCTCGCCGCCCTGCGCGACAGCCTGCTGTCGCCGCCGCTGGTGACCGCGCGCATCGTTCGGCCCACCATCGAGCGCACCGTGTCGCTCGCCCACGCCGACAATCGCCCGCTGACCAAGGCAGCGCGCGAGATCGCCCGCCTGGCGGCCAGTCAGCTTCGCGCCGAAGCGGCCCAGCCCTGGTGGCATGCGCGCCCGACGGCGTCGTAGCCTCCGGTCCCGAGCTATAGAGCAGCGTTATAGCGCTGCTCCGCAAACGCTAGTGGCCCTCCCGCCGCTGTGCGTGCGAGACCTGTAGCTTCCTCCGGAAACGCCAAGGGAAAGAAGAAAAATGGCCGTCAGCAAGCAGACCCTCGAGATTCTGCGCCGTGTGCGCACGTCGGACGTCACCGATGCGCTCGAACTCGCTGGGTTACATGAACACCTACGAGATGGATCCGCGGCTGCGCCCGCTGTTTCCGGGAATCTTCTTCGCCGGGATCGCCGCCACCGCCGAATACCGCGTCGTCAACCACCCGATTCCGCGCGTGAGCTACGAGGAATTTGACGAGCGCCAGTACAAGAAGGGGCCGGACGGCAAGGGCGCGCCCGATGCCTTGTGGAAGGGCGGCAATCCGATGGGCGCCCCCGACGAGGTTCAGGTGATCGACACCAAGCTCTCGCGCTGCGGGCTGCTTGGCTCAAACAACGTGCTTGACGCCAAGATCAAGGGCACCGTCGGCTTCGTCATCGACGGCGCCTGCCGCAACTCGGGTGAATGCATCAACCAGAAGTCGCCGGTGTTCTGCGCCATTCGTTCCATGCGCCACATGGCCGGGCGGCTCGAACTGGCGACGGTGAACCAGCCCATCAACTGCGGCGGGGTGCTGGTGCGCCCCGGCGACGGCGTCATCGCCGACGACGACGGCATCGTGGTCGTGCCGATGGAGGACGCCGACGAGATCGCCAGGCGCGCCTGGATGGTCCAGGACAAGGACCGCCGCATGCGCCGTGCCTTCTACGAGAAGCTCGGCATGCCCTACGACAAGACCGTGGAGCTGGAAGAACGGCCCTGGTAGGCCGTCAAAGGTCCCTCCCGCAGCTCCGCGGACCGGAGGCGCGCACCGCAGCGCGCCTCCGTATCTTCCGGGTCACCCGCCCCATGAAGGCCGCGCGGCTGATGCCGTCAGCCAAAAGAGGAAATGCCATGGACCGCCGTCACGTCTGGACGAAAGTCGACATTCCGCTTCGTTCAACCGGCGCCTACGAGAATCCTTACAAGGAGGTTGAGGTCTGGGTCGATCTGGAAGGGCCGGGCTTCGCCAAGCGTGTCTTTGGCTTCTGGGATGGCGGCGACGCGTTCATCGTCCGCGTCATGGCGACAGCGCCCGGAACGTGGCGCTGGCGCTCGGGCAGCACGCCGGAAGACGGCGGCCTCGCCGGCAAGAGCGGCGCCTTCGAGGCGGTGCCCTGGAGCGAGGCCGAGCTGGCCGACAATCCCAATCGCCGCGGCATGGTCGGCGCGACGCCCGACGGGCGCGGCCTGCAATATGCCGACGGCACGCCCTTCTTCCTCATCGGCGACACATGGTGGTCGGTGCCGAGCTTCCGCTTCCCCCTGGCGGAGAAGGACGATCCGAAGCCGCTCGCCAAGGGCGCCACGCTCAACGACTATGCCCACTATCGCAGGGACCAGGGTTTCAATTCGGTTGCCGTCATGGCGATCCAGCCGGCCTGGGCGAACGACGGCAAACCGCGCAGCCTGCAGATGGCGGACGGCACCTGGGTGCGGGCCGCCTGGGGCCAGCCGGGTACCGAGAGCGCCAAGGACATGCACAACGAGGGCGGCCGTCCGTTCGAATTTCCCGGCAGGGTGCCCGGCTTCGAGGATGTCTTCCCCGACGTCGAGCGGATCAACCCCGACTACTTCAAGGTGCTCGACCGCAAGATCGACTACCTCAACAGCCTCGGCTTCGTCCCCTTCGTCGAAGCGTCGCGGCGCGACACCGGCCAGGCCTGGAAGAAATTCTATGACTGGCCGCTCTCCTACGCCCGCTATGTCCACTACCTCTTCACCCGCCTGCAGGCCAACATCGCGATCCTGTCGCCCATTCACTATGACTATTTCGCCCAGACCATCACCGGGCGCGAATACAACGAGGCCTGCAATCTCGTGGTCGAGCGCTGGGGCAAGCCGCCTTTCGGCACGATGCTGTCGGCCAATCCCAACCCGTCGACCCTGGTCAATTTCGGCGGACCCGGCGAATGCCGCTGGCTCGACCTGCATCAGATCGGCAACGTCCGCGAACACCACACCTACTGGTACCTGACCGACATCCATCGCTCGGAGCCGAAGAAGCCGGCATTGAACGGCGAGCCCTACTATGCCGGCCTGCATCAGCTCGGCGAGCCCTATCCGCTGCGCGTGCCGGCGGATAGCGAGGCCGACCGGGCCTATGTCCGTTCGGCGCTCTACGGCAGCTTTCTCTCCGGCGGCTTCGCCGGCTTCATCTACGGCTGCGAGGGCATCTGGCAGTCGGACACGGAGGATGAATTGCTCCACAAGATGTGGGACGCCTTCCAGTGGCGCTCGGCCGGAGAGGTGCGCCACCTGAAGACCTTCGCCTTCGTTCGCGGCACGCGCTTCCGCACGCTCGAGCCGGACGCCGAACTGGTCGTGCCCAACAAGACCGGCGACACCGTCTCCTATTACGGCTGGTCCTTCTGTGCGCGCTCGCCCGCGCGCGATTGGTTCATGCTGTTCTTCGAACAGGGCGGCGAACCGAAGGCGATCGTCCGCGGGGCGCTGCCCGCCGCGACCTATCGGCCGAGCTGGTTCGATCCGCGCGAAGGCGTCTGGCAGGCTCCGGGCGATCCCATCACCGTCCAGCCAAGCTCGCTGCTGCATCTGCCGGAGCGGCCGGACGCCCGCGACTGGGGGCTGATGCTGGAACTGGCGAGGTAGCGGCGTCAGCCGCTAATCGGCCGAGCGGCCGGCGCTCACCGAAGGCTCAAGGCCATTGCTGAAGTGCTCGCGGATGAGCTTGGAGAGCAGCGGCCCATCGCGCTTGGCCAGCGCCGCGAAGATGCGCGCATGCTCGTAGACCGCCTCCATCCAGCGTTCGGGCCGCAGATTGGCCAGCGCGCGAGCGCGCTCGACCCGGGGCAGCAATCCCTCCCAGGTGGATTTCAGCACCGGGTTCGCCGCTGCCTCGACGATCAGGCGGTGGATGGCATGATTGGTCCTCAGATATTCGGCGCGCTCGCCCCGCTGATGCAGATCGACCATCTGGTGATGCAACGAGGCGATCTCGGCGATCTGCTTTTCGGTGATGCGCTGACAGGCGAGTTCGCCGGCGAGCCCCTCCAGGGCGCCGACGACGTCGTAGAGGTCGGCGATCTCGCTGTCGTCGAGATAGGCGACCACGACGCTGCGGTTGGGGAGCAGCATCACCAGCCCCTCGGCGGCGAGGGTGCGGAAAGCTTCCCTGACCGGCGTGCGCGACACCCCCAATTGGGTGCAGAGCGCCACCTCGCGTAGCCTTTCGCCGGGCGCCAGTTCGCCGGTAAGGATCATGCGGCGCAGGGTCGACACCGCGTTGCCATGCCGCTCTCCGCGGCGCGGCGAACGCGCCGGCGCCGCCCGCCGTCGTTTCTCCGTCTTCGGCCGTTTCGCGGCCGTTTCAGCGGCACCGCGGCTCATGGTGTCCATGGCGTTTCCCAGTCGATGCGCCGCGGCGGCAGGCACGCCCGCCCAAAATCATTCTTGCATACAAGATTGAGCGACATTTATGTTAGCCTCAGATGGACTGGTTTTGCGCCATTCCGCAGGCAAACACAACGAAGCGGCGGAATCTCGCCCGGTGCCACGACAGGAAAACGACTTGGATACGCTTTCGCAGGAGCTCCAGGAGGCGGCGACGGGTTTGCCTCTCGCCGGAATCCGGGTTCTCGATCTCAGCCAGGTGATGGCGGGACCATATTGTTGCATGCTGCTCGGCGACATGGGTGCCGACGTCATCAAGGTCGAGCCGCCGGGCGCCGGCGACCAGTCGCGCAAGTCGATGGAGTATCGCCGGAGGGGAGAGGATAGCCCGGGCTTCCTGGCGCTTAACCGCAACAAGCGCAGCATGGCGCTCAACCTCAAATCGGCTGCCGGACAGCGCGTGCTGCGCGAACTGGTCAAGACCGCCGACGTGCTGGTCGAGAATGGCCGTCCCGGCGTGGCGAAGCGTCTGGGCGCGGACTATCCGACGCTGGCCGCCATCAACCCCAGGCTGATCTATGCCAGCATTTCCGGCTTCGGGCAGACCGGCCCGTGGGCGGATCGTCCTGGATTCGACCTGATCGCCCAGGCGATGTCGGGTGCCGTCAGCGCCACCGGCCTGCCGGACCAGGAGCCGGTGAAATCCGACGTGCCTTTCGCCGATCTCGGGGCCGGGCTCTTCGCGCTCTACGCAATCCTGAGCGCGCTGATCGGCCGCCAGCGCTCCGGCGCCGGGCAGTATATCGACGCGTCCCTGTTCGAGGCGGCCCTCGGCCTGTCGATCTGGGAGACCACCGAATACTGGGCGACCGGAAAGCCGCCGATGCCGCTCGGCACTGCCAACCGCATGAGCGCGCCCTATCAGGCCGTGAAGGCCTCCGACGGATACTTCGTCTTCGGGGCTGCAAACGAGAAGCTGTGGCAGCGCCTGTGCGATCTGCTCGAGCGCGACGACCTCCGCGACGATCCGCGCTACGCCACCAACAGCGCCCGCATGAAGAACCGGCAGACGCTCATCGCCGACCTCGGCGGCACCTTCGCCCGCGGAACGGTGCACGAATGGGTCGACAAGCTGCTCGGCGCGGGCATTCCGGCGGCGCCGATCTACGATTACGCGCAGGCGCTCGGCGCCGAGCACACGGCAGCCCGCGCGATGGTGTTGCAGGTGCCTCATCCGGTGGAGGGGACCTATCCGAGCCTCGGCTTCCCGGTGAAGCTGAGTGCCACGCCCCAGCGGCTCCGCTATCCCCCGCCCTTGCTCGGGCAGCACACGGCGGAGCTGCTTTCCGAGATCGGGCTCGCCAACGAGCGTGAGGCGTTGGAGCGGGACGGAGCCTTCGCGCCGTGAGCGACGGCAGCGTTGACTTCCGGCAAGACGGCCCGGTCGCCAGGATAACCTTCGACCGGCCGGCGGCGCGCAATGCCATGACCTGGGAGATGTATGCGGAGCTCGGCGCAATCTGTGCACGCCTTGCGGCCGATCGTTCGGCGCGCGTGGTGGTCTTCCGCGGCGCCGGCGGCAAGGCCTTCGTGGCGGGAACCGATATCGGCGGCTTCGTTGATTTCACCACGGGCGAACAGGGCATCGCCTACGAAAACGAGATGGATGGATATATCCGGGCGGTGGAGGTGCTGCCGATGCCGACCATCGCAATGGTCGAAGGCTTCGCCGTCGGTGGCGGCCTCGCCATTGCCGCGGCATGCGACTTCCGCGTCGCAACGCCGGATGCTCGCTTCGGTGCGCCCATCGCGCGCACACTTGGCAACTGCCTGTCGGCAAAGGGCTATGCCAGGCTCGCTGCCGTTCTCGGCATCGCGCGGGCGAAGCGGCTGCTGTTGCTCGGCGAGCTGATCGGCGCGGAGGAGGCGAAGGCTGCCGGCTTTGTCTACGATGTGGTCCAGCCGGACGCGATCGATGCGGCGGTCGATGAACTCTGCGCCAGGCTCGCCAGCAACGCACCGCTCACGCAGTCGGTGAGCAAGGAGGCGCTGTTGCGGCTGACCGACGCCAACCTGCCGGCGATGGACGATCTCATCGGCCGGATTTACGGCAGCCAGGACTTCCGCCGCGGCGTGCGCGCATTCCTCGACAAGACGAAACCGGACTGGAGCGGCAAATAGGCTAGAGCGTTTCTTGATCAGATAGAATCGTCCCTTCGGGTTTCCGACCGGCGGGCGCCCAACGCCGATCCCGGCTCGACCGATGCCCGGCATCGCCCTTCGCCGGTCTCGACGCCGGATCGCCTCCCCGGTCGAGAAACGGAACTGCTTCTAGCTGACCGAGAAGCGCTCTAGCGGCGCTTGCGCGGATAGAGGCGGGAGACCGAAGCGCTGTCGGCCATGTCGTTGCCCGCCCGCGTGTATTCGGCATAGCGCGCGATCGCCGCGTCGATGACCGGCAGCCGGACGCCGCGGGCCGCGGCAAACGCGCCGAGCGCCTGCAGGTCCTTGTTGAGTTGGCGGGCGTAGCCCAGCGGTCGTGAAAAATCCTCGGCCTGCATCAGCGGATAGATGCGCTGGAGGATGGTGCTGTCGGCGAGACCGCCGGCCAGAGCCCTGGGCAGAAGAGCCGGATCGATATCGGTCGTCTCGGCCAGCGCCAGCACCTCGCTCATCAGGAGATAGCTGACGCCGACGATCGCCTGATTGAGCACTTTCGCCGTCTGCCCGGCCCCCACCGGCCCGAGATGCGTGACATTCCCGGCGACCGCGCCGAGCACGGGAGCGACCCGCGCGACGGCGTCACCGGCGCCTCCCAGCATGATGGCCAGCTTGCCCTCGCGCGCCACCGGCGGCCCGCCCGAAACCGGGGCATCGATCCACTCCCCACCTGTGGCCGCCCTCAGCCGCCGCGCCAGATCGACGGTGAGTTCCGGCGGTACGGTCGAGAAATCGACCAGCGTTGCCGCCCCGTTTTCTGCCTCGGCGACCCCGCCCGGCCCGAAGCAGACCTCTTCCACCGCCGCGCCGTCGAGCACGCAGAGCATGGCGATGTCGCTGGCTGCGGCGACCGCTGCCGGCGTTGCCGCGGCTACCGCGCCGAGCGCCACCACCGGGGCCAGCCGCTCCGCCGACCGGTTCCACGCCGTCACCCGATAGCCGCGCGCCAGGAAGCGCTCGATCATGGCGGCGCCGAGCACGCCGATGCCGATGAAACCTAGGCGCGGACGATCGTTCGCCATTGCCCTCTCCACACTTCGCTTACACCGTCAGCCGATAGAGGCGCACGGCATTGTCGTGGAACAGCCGGCGCCGCTCATCTTCGGTCAAGCCGCCGGTGATGCTCAGGAAGCCGCTGAAGATGGTCTCGAACGAGGCGACGAGGCTGTCCACGGGAAAGTTGCTGGCGAACATGCAGCGCTCGACGCCGAATATGTCGATCGCATCGAGCACGATGCTCCGGTTGTCGTCCGCCGTCCACGGCCTGCCGGGCTGGCCGAGCCCGGAAATCTTGATCGCGACGTTCGGCGCGCCCGCCAGCCTCTTCAGTGCTTGCCGCCATCCGGCAAGCCCCGCCTCGCTGCGATCGGCTGGCAGGCCCGTATGGTTCACGATGATCTGCGTGTCAGAGAAGGCATCGGCAAGGGCGCGCGCCTGGCCGAAATGCCACCAGGGCGTCTGCAGGTCGAACGACAGGCCGTAGCGCCCCAGCAGGGCATAGCCCCGCCGCCAGACGGGATCGGTCATCGAGCCCGGCAGGTCTTCGGTGACGGCGGCGGGGGAGGCGGCGGCCCGCGGCTTGTGGCGGATGCCGCGCACCAGGGGAAAGGCGCTCTGCGTCGCCAGCACCGCCTCGACGTCGCCACGGTCAAGCCAGGCCTGGCACACCATCGCCGAGGGAAGCGCTTCCCGCTCGGCCAGCGCATGCACCCATCGCGTCTCGCCGATCGGGTCGCGCGGGTCCCATTCGGTCTCGACGAACACCGATCCGGTAATCTGGAAGCCGCCTGTATCGCGGCGATAGTCCTGCGGCAGGTAGTTCCGCTTCAATGCCGAATAGTCGCCGTAGCGGAAGGGGATCGGCGGCTCGTCGCAAAGCCAGGGCAGATAGTTCGCCTGGACATCCCAGAAGTGCTGGTGGGCATCGATGATCGGCAGCGGATTCACGGGCATGGACTTCCGTCGGGTTGCACACGCCACGAAAACAAACGGCGCCGGACGGGCCGGCGCCGCAGATGATTCAGCAGGCTCGACGCCCGCTCAGCTTTTTTTGCCGGCCTTCTTTTCGAGGTCCTTGAAGTACTTCTCCGTGGCATCGGCGTCCACCGTCGCGTCATAGGGACGGCCGAGGCTCTCATAGTGGCGGCGGCGGGCACGCATGTCGGCAAGCATGACCGCCCGCGCATGGACAGCCACTTCCTCGGCGACTTCGATCGGCACCACCACGGCGCCGTCGGCGTCGCAGCCGACGATATCGCCCGGCCGCACCTGGGCGCCGCCGAACCCGATGGTTCCCTGCTTCTCCACGGCCTCGATGCGCCCCGGAATGATGGTGCGCCCGCGGCGCCGGCAGACCATCGGCGTCTTCTGCATCTCCACCTCGGCGGTGTCGCGGCACTCGCCGTTGGTCATGATGCCGACGACGCCGCGGTGCATCGCACCGAGCGTGTTCTCCGACCCCCAGACGCCAACCGAGGTGGCGCTGCCGACATCCATGACGATCACGTGGCCGGGCTTGAGTTCCCCGGCATAGTCGAAGGCTCCGCGCCCGACCTCGTTGAACCAGATCGCATGATCGCGGACGATGTCTTCGGTCGTATCGAGCTTCCACATCGGCCGGTTGGCGGGCACGCAGCGGATGGTATAGGCCACGCCCCAGAACTTGACGCCGGACCACAGCGGACGGATTTCCGGATCCACCAGGCCGACGTTGAAATAGCCGATGCCGTCGAGTGCATCGCAAACGTCGACGATGCGTAGCGGCTCGTAGTATTGGCGCAGCGCAAACGAATCCACCGCGGCCGCCGAAGCCGTTTTGGCCATTGAAAATTCCCTCCCCGGGACACGTCGGCCACGGCGCGACAGGCACCATCCGACCGCTCATGTCACGCCCAATCTTGTATGCAACTTTTCTCTGATGTCAAATGAGGGATAGCGTTCGCATGCCACCCAGGGAGGATTTTTGATCATGACCGAAGAGGTCCGGACAATCGGCAAGGTCGCCTTCATCGGCACCGGTGCCATGGGATTGCCGATGGCGCGAAACCTCAGACGCGCGGGTGTATCCGTCGTCGCCTTCGACGCGCGCGAGGCGACCCGCGCGGCCCTTGGCAAGGAGGGGATAGCCACCGCCGAAAGCATCGCGGCGGCGGCCACGGATGCGACCGTGGCCATCACGATGCTGCCCGATACGCCTGACGTTCGGGCGGTATATGGCGGCAGCGGCGGTCTCGTCAGCGAACTGCCTTCGGGCGCGCTCGCCATCGACATGAGCACCATCGCTCCGGCCGCCTCGGTCGCGGTCGCCGAGGCGCTGGCGCAGAGGAATATCGCCTTCCTCGACGCGCCCGTGAGCGGCGGCGTGATCGGCGCCGAAAAGGGGACGCTTTCCATCATGGTTGGCGGCGACGAGGCCGCGTTCGCGCGGGCCGAGCCGCTGCTCCGCTGCATGGGAACCACCATCTTGCATGCAGGAAAGAGCGGCGCCGGTCAGGTGTTCAAGGCCTGCAACCAGCTCATGGTCGCCTGTCACATCCAGGCGCTATGCGAGGCGCTCGCCCTTGGCCGCGCACACGGCGTCGACCCCGAACGGCTGGTGGCGGCGCTGCGCCCGGGGGCGGCGGGTTCGTGGATGCTGGACAACCTTGCGCCGAAGATTCTGGCCGGCGACACCAAGCCCGGCTTCCGCATCGACCTCATGCTGAAGGACCTGAAGCTCGCCAACGATGCCGCTTTTGCCAAGGGCGTCCCGCTCCCCGGCCTGGCGCTGGTGACCGCGCTCTATCTCGAGACGCGGGCCCATGGCGAAGGCCGCGACGGCCACCAGGGGCTGTCCAGGACGTACGACCGCCTCACCGACCGCAAGGACTAGCCGCGCTTGCCGCGCGCCTGGCCGGATGGACGCGCTGCCGCCTGGCGTCCAACGCCGTTGGCGACATGGCGGGCGGCACCCTGGAGGCTGGCGCGGCGACGGAAGGCCGCGCCGATATCGAAGTGCTCCAGCAGCAGACGATCGGCAGTCTCGGCTTCGCGATCCACCACCGCCGACAGGATCCGGCCGTGGTGGTCGATGAGGAAACTGTCGATGCCGTCCAGCTTCATGATCTGCTCGCGGCGTGCCATGTGCGAGCGACGCAGCAGGTCGGAGATCGCCGCGTAGACGATCGACAGCGTCGGCGAATGCGCGGCGGCAACAAGCGCCGCGTGAAAGGCATAGTCGGCCTTGCCGCCGCGCAGCGGGTCGCCGATCGTATCGACGATCTGTTGAAAGGCGATGCCGAGGGCATCGAGATCGGACGGCGTCGCATTGGCGCAGGCCATGCGCACCGCCTGGCGCTCGATCGCGATGCGCCCCTGCATGACGTCCTCGATCGCGTTCGATTCCTGCGCCAAGGCCAGGGTGAAGAATTCGCCCAGCATCGAGAAGTCCGGCCGCCTCACCATCGTGCCGTGGCCGCGGCGGACCTCCACCGCCCCCACCGCCGCCAGCGCACGCAGCGCCTCGCGCACGACGGGCCGACTCACGCCGAGCGCTGTGGCAAGATCCCGCTCCGCGAGAAGCCGGTCGCCCTCCTTCAGTCTCTTCGAGATCAACTGGTCGCGAACGAAGGCGACCACACGTTCGTAGCCAGTCGCTTCACGGTCCGCAAAGCGTGCGACCGAAGAGCCTTTTGCCATGCAGGATCTTCCCCCCGAGCGAGCGCAGCAGGCGGAAAATGAGAGCCGTGCGCCATACCGTGCGTGACCGAGGCCCGGTAGCGCCCCGCCAGACAGTGGTCTTACCACGGTTCCGTTCGCACGCTCTACTGGCGGTGGCGGCAAGGCTTTGCCGCTATTGCGGCATCGCCGATCTGCATCGCTAAGCGTCCCGGTCGGATGCCGAGGCGATGTGTGGCGTGATGATCACATTCGGGCGCCTGGCGATCCTCATCAGGATGTCGTCTGCGGGCGCAAGGGCCGCGCCGGCGGACCGCGCCCACCATTGTAGGCTGGCTACATTTCATGCGGTTTTGATGTAGACTTTTTGAAAGTTTTGTAGTCCAACTACTCGTGGGAGGGCATGCAAATTGAAGATAAAGAGCCTTCGCACTTACCCGCTGAGCGTTCCGGTCGGCGACCTGCAGCGGACCTCGCAGGGATCGTTCGGGACCATCTCGATCGTCGTCGTCGTCGTCGAGACCGATACCGGGCTCACCGGCGTGGGGGAGGGGCTGGCGCGGTTCGGCCCCAAGGCATACGCCGAGCTGATCGACGGCTTGCTGGCGCCCAAGATCGTCGGCATGGACCCGTTCGCGGTCGAGGCGATCTGGCAGAAGCTCTTCCGCACGTTTTCCGGCCGCTCGGGCGGCATGCTGATCGAGGCGCTCTCCGCCATCGACATCGCCATCTGGGACATCATGGGCAAGGAGGTCGGGCGGCCGGTCTACGAGCTCCTCGGCCACATGGGGCGCAACGGCATTCGCGCCTATGCCTCGTCGATCCCGTGGGTGGACGACGAGGGCGCCCGCAAGACGGTTCTCGATTGCGTGGCGGCCGGCTTCAAGGAAATCAAGGTCAAGATCGGTGCGCCCGGTCGAGGCGGCGCTCGCGCGCGCCAGACTCGTTCGCGAAACGGCCGGGCCGGACATTCGGCTCATGGCCAATTCGAACTGGATCTTCGATGTCGACGACGCGCTCGAGGTCGGCAAGGGTCTCGCCGAGCTTGGCTATTTCTGGTTCGAGGAGCCGATCGTGCCGGAGGACATCGAGGGCTATCGCTGGCTGCGACAGAAGTTGCCGCTGCGGCTGGCGGCCGGTGAGAGCGAACACACCGCGATCGGCGCCGCGCCGCTTCTCGCCGTCACGCGCAGTCGGCGTCATCCAGCCCGACGTGGCGCGCTCCGGCGGCATCAGCGAGACGCGCAAGATCGCGACCCTCGCCGCGGCGATGCACGTTCCGTACGCGCCGCATGTCGGCGCATCGGGTGCGATCTGCGCCGCCGCCAGCCTCCACCTCGCCGCGGCCATGCCGAACTTCCTGACCTTCGAGTGCATGATCTTCCCCAATCCGCTGCGTGACACGCTGCTCAAGACGCCGGTCGGCTCCGCCGGCACGCTGGTCGACGGCGTCTGCCTCTGCCGGCGGGGCCCGGCCTCGGGGTCGAGCTGAACATGCAGGAGGTGGAGCGTTGGACGACCAGGTAAAACGCGCCGAGCTTCTCGAGCGCCTCAGCGCCCTCAGGCCGCAGCTTTCCCCGGCCGAGATGCGGGTGGCCGACGTCGTGCTCGAGGCACCGCAGAGCGTGCCGCGCAAGAACCTGGCGGCGCTGGCTTCGGAAGCCGATGTCAGCGAACCGACGGTGCTGCGCTTCTGCCGCAGCCTCGGCCTGGAGGGCTATGCCCACTTCAAGATCGAGCTGGCCCGCGCGCTTGCCGCCGGCGGTGCCGCCTATGTTCATCGCGACATCGGCTTCGAGGACGACATCACCGCCGTCAAGAAGAAGCTGTTCGACAGCTCGATCAATACGATCACCCAGCTCCGGCGGAACATCGACGACGCTCTCGTTCAGCAGGCGGCCGACAAGATCCGCACCGCGCACCGCATCGAGCTCTTTGGCGTCGGCCTCGCCAATATCGTCGCCGCCGATGCGCAACAGAAGTTCATGCGGCTCGACCTGATCTGCCAGTCGCTGCACGACGCCCATCTGCAGACGATGTCGGCGGCCACGCTTCGCCCGGGCGACGTCGCTATCGCCTTCTCCTACAACGGCCGCATCAAGGACATCATGCGCGCGGTCGCGACGGCGAAGGAATCCGGCGCGTTCGTCATCGCGATCACGCGCTCGGAGTCGCCCTTGGCACAGGCGGCCGATCTCGCGCTCACCATCGACACGCCGGAAGACACATTTCTCTACGCCCCCATGGCGACGCGCCTGGCCCACTTCGTCATGGTCGACCTGCTCGCCACCCTGGTGGCGCTTGGCCGCGGCCCGGAGATCGTGCCGCGGCTCGAATACATCAAGGAATCGCTCAGCGACCAATGGATGGTGGACGACGAACGTCCCCGTTCGCGGCAGCGCAAGGACCGCTGCCCAAGCCCCCGCATAGTCTGCGGTCAAGCAAGGGAGGAAGACGATGAACCTGAAATCCATGCTGACATGCGGCTTGGCGGCGTCGGCGCTGCTCGCCATGGCGAGCAGTCGGCAGTGCTGCCGACAAGCCGGACCACCTGACCATCCTGTCGCACAAGGTCCACCAGACCGTGGCGACCGGCAGTCAGGGCGGCGACATCACCAAGGCCTGGCAGGAGAAGACCGGCGTCGGCATCGAATGGGTGACGCTCGACACCAACGCGCTGCATGAGCGCCTCTTCCGCGAACTGCAGTTGCCGGAAACCTCGATCGACATCGCCTTTCTGCTCAACACGCGGGCCGTGCAGAGCGTGACCAAGCTCCTCGAGCCGCTGACGCCCTATCAGGAGAAGAACCCGATCGAGGACATCAACGACATCTTCCCCGGCCTGCTCGACGCCATGACGTTCAACGGGACGCTCTACGGCATCCCCTTCCGGCACGCCTCGTCGTGCTTCCACTACAATGCCCGCATCTTCAAGGAGCGTGGCGTCGAACCGCCGAAGACGATGGAGGAGCTGATCGCCGATGCGCGCAAGCTCACCTTCACGCGCCCCGACGGCAGCAAGGTCTATGGTTTCCTGATCGCCGGTGACGGCTACGCCAATACCGTCGATATCGCCCGCGCCTGGAACGGCGACTTCATCACCACCGACTATCGCGTCGCCACGACCGACGAGGGCATGATGAACGCGGTGACGACGCTGCGCGACTTCTACAAGGACGGCGTGCTGCCGAAGAACTGGGCCGCCATCAAGGACGAGGAGATCAACACCTGGATCCAGACCGGCCGGGCGGCGATGACCATCACCTCCTGCGGCCGCAACCGCATCTACAACGATCCGCAGAAGTCGCAGGAGGCGGGCAACATCAAGACCGTCGCCCTGCCGGTCAGCGAGAAGTTCGCCGACAAGTTCAAGGTCGCTCCGGCCAAGGTCGAGTTCTGGACGATGGTGATTCCGAAGAACTCGAAGCACAAGGACCTCGCCTGGGACCTGATCAAGACGATGGCCTCGAAGGAGAACACCTTGAAGGCCGCGCTCAACGGCAATGGCCCGGTGCGCGCCTCCACCTATGACCAACCGGCCATGCAGAAGCAGCTTGCCTACGCCGCCGAGGAGAAGGCGGTGCTGCTCGTCGGCCGGGTTCCGCTGCCGCCGTTCGACGAGGCCGCGAAGGCCGGCGACATCTTCGTCGAGGATCTTCAGGCTGCCGTGCTCGGCATGATGCCGGTCAAGGACGCCATGGAGGACGTCAAGAAGCGCGTTACGCCGCTGCTCCCGAAGTAGCGCGGGATGCAGGCCGGCCTCGACATGCGGACATGCGCAGGACACGATGTCACGCGAACTCCCGCGGTTGAGGCTGGCCCAGCTTCCGACGCCGCTGGACGAGGCGCCGCGCCTCGGCGCCGCGATCGGTTGCCGGCGGCCTCCTGCGTCAAGCGCGAGGACCAGTCCGGGCTGGGGCTCGGCGGCAACAAGCCGCGACAGCTTGAGGTCATCCTTGCCGACGCCAAGGCCAAGGGCTGCGACACGATCGTGACCACCGCCGCCGCCCAATCGAATTTCTGCCGCGCCACGGCGGCCGCCTGCGCGACGCTCGGCTGGCGCTGCGTTCTGCTGTTGCGCGGCCAGGCCGATGCGCCGGTTGTCGGCAATCTCCTGCTCGACCACCTGTTTGGCGCCGAGGTGCACTGGATCGACACCACCGATCCCTATTCCGACGCCATCCAGCAGCGTCTCGACGCGCTGCTCGACGCAGCGCACGCCGCCGGGCATGCGCCCTATCTCGTCCGCCTTCCCGGCGTCACCGGCCCGCTGGCCGCCGCCGCCGCCGCCAGTCTCGCCGACGAGATTCTGTCCGAGGCCGAGGCGCCGCCCGACTGGGTCGTGCTCGCCGCCGGCTCCGGCCTGACCGCGGCCGGCCTGCTCGCCGGCTTCGCCGGCGCCGGCGTGGCGACGCGGGTGATGGCGATCAGCGTGCAGCAGCCGACGGACTTCATCGCCCCGCTGATCCTGCGGCGCGCGCGGGAGGCAGCGGCGCTCCTCGACATCTCCGCCGACATCGACGCCGTCGCGGCTGGTGGTCGACGACGGCTTCATCGGCGCTGGCTATGGCATTCCGAGCGCCGGCTCGCTCGCCGCCCTGCGCCTCGCCGGCCGCGAGGCGGGTCTGGTGCTCGACCCGGCCTATAGCGGCAAGGCCCTTCCACGGCCTGACGGAGTGCCTGTCGGGACGGCCGCATCGGCGCCGAGCGAATCCGTCGTTTTCGTTCACACCGGCGGCGCGCCGGGCCTGTTCGCGCGCTCCGACATCGTCGCACCGGCGCTCGCCTCATGAGATCGACCGACCGCATCGCCTATTTCCTGATGGCCGCGCCGGTGCTGGCTGCTGCTGCTGCTCGTCATCGGCCTGCCCGCCGTTCTACGTCTTCTGGCTCAGCCTGCAGCACACGAGCTTCGGCGAAGCGCCGACCTTCGTCGGCCTGAAGAATTACCTCTTCGTGCTGACGGACCCCTATTTCTGGCGCTCCTTCGTCAACACTTTCGTCGTCGTCAACATCGTCGTCTATCTCGAGCTGGCGATCGCACTCGGCATGGCGACGCTCTTCGCCGGCGGCGTGCCGATGCGCCGCATCCTCGATCTCGATCGTGATCGCGCCCTACGCGGTCAGCGATGTGGTCGCGGTGGTCATCTGGAAGTACATGTTCGAGCCGGACGTCGGGCTCGTTTCGGGCATCGTTCATCTGATCGGCCTGCCCGACCTTGCCTGGACGACCGACCGCTGGGCGGCGCTGACGCTCGTCGGCCTTCTCAGCGTCTGGCTGCACCTGCCCTTCAGCTTCCTCATCCTCTATTCCGCCCGCCTCGGCGTTCCCAACGATCTCTACGAGAGCGCTTCGATCGACGGCGCCAGCGGCTGGCAACGCTTCACCCAACATCACCGTCCCGATGCTGATGCCCGCGATTCTCGTCGCGCTCATGTTCCGCTACGTCTTCGCCTTCCGCATCTTCAGCGAGGTGTGGCTGTTGACCGGCGGCGGTCCGGCACGGCAGACCGAGGTGCTCGCCACCTATCTCTATCGCCACGCCTTCCGCTATCAGGAATTCGGTGTCGCCTCGGCCATTGGCTGGCTGATGGTGCATCGCCACCATGCTCATCGCCGCCGGCTATCTGCGCACGATGTACAAACGGATGTTGGCCGGCGATGCCTAGGAGCTCTCATCTCGCGCGGCCTGCGGTCTGTGGCGTTCTCCGTCGTCGCGGTCTGGTCGGGCTTCCCGATCCTGTTCCTGGTGGCGTCTTCGTTCAAGCCGCCGCGCGACATCCTCGCCTTTCCGCCGAGGTTCATCTTCGCGCCGACGCTGGAGAATTACCGCCAGCTCTTCCTGCGCTGGCCGGAGTTCTTCGATGCGCTGCGCAACAGCCTGATCATCACGATCAGCGCCACGGTGATCACCGTGGTCTTCACCACGCTTGCCGGCTACGTCTATTCGCGCGTCCGCAACCGGCTGACGGCGCTGTCGGCCTTCGGCATGATCCTCATCCGCATGGTGCCGCCGATCGTGATCACGCTGCCGCTGTTCCCGATCGTCAATCTGCTGCGCCTCAACGACACGCATATCGTGCTCATCGTGCTCTATGCGACGTTCTTCGTGTCGCTGAACACGTGGATCATGAAGGCGTTCATCGACCAGATCCCGCGCGAGATCGAGGAAGCCGCGTTCAGTGACGGCGCCAGCCTGTGGCAGACGCTGCGGCTGGTCATCATTCCCGCTGGCGACGCAGGGCATGATCGCTGCCTCGACCTTCGTGCTCATCTTCTCGTGGAACGAGTTCCTGTTCGCCTTCATCTTCACGACGACGCAGGCACGCACGACGCCGCTGATCCTCAGCGAGATGATCGGCGCCGTCGACGGCGTCGACTGGGGCGTGCTGTTCGCCGCCGCGACGCTTCAGCTGCTGCCGATCCTGATCTTCGTGATAGCCGTGCAGAAATATGTGGTGGCCGGCCTCACCGCCGGCTCGCTCAAGGGGTGACAGAGGAGGAAAGCTTGCACGAACTGCAAACCGCCATCATGCGGGCGAATCCGAAGCTTTCGCGGTTCTCGCCGCTTTCGCGGATCATCTACTTCGACGACTTCGACGAGGGCTTCAATGGCTGGACTTCGCTGATCGGCAACTACGAGGACGATCTCGACAACATGCTGCCGGGCTACCGGCAACTGACCACGCCGATGCTGTCCAACCTGTCCTTCTGGGACAACGGCACCCACGGCAGCTTCGACGGAACCTATGCGATGAAGATCGCCACCCGGCCGCAAGGCGGGGGCGCAGAACGTGGCGATCAAGCGCATCACCTACGTCAAGCCGTGCCCGATCCAGGTGGAGTTCTTCTTCACCTTCAAGCCGGAGGCGAGCGAGAAGAAGCTGCTCGACACCGACCTGCGTTCTGTCGGCATCCTGCTCGACCTGCAGAACGACACACACCGCATCATGCCGCACCTGCGCTATCTCAACGCCTATGAAGGCAAGCGCGTCGAGCGCTGGCAGTTCAAGCAGAAGACCGTGCCCTTCAAGCGGATGAGCGACAAGACGGTGTCGCACTACCATCTTGCCGATCAGGACTGGGAGAACCTCGGCACGGATCCGCAGATCCTCTGCTACAACGAGATTCCGACCAAGGTGAACTGGCAGTACGCCGCGCCTCGGGCTTCGACCTCGGGACGATGCGCTACACCTCCTTCCAGTGCAACGACATCGTCTATGACGTCGAGCGACATCGGCTCGCTGGAGATCCCGGCCATGCCGAACCTGCGCGGCATGCTCAATGTCGGCTTCTTCGTCGAGAGCGACACCGACCGCCGCTCGTCGCTCTATGTCGATTCCGTTCTGGTCTCAGGGGAGTGGGAGTGATGCCGGTCGTTCGCGAAAGCACCACGGCGGTCGTCGTCCGCGGCGAGCGTCGTCGGCAACGGCTTCGCCAGCGAGCCCTACGAGGCCGGCTGGGCGACGCGAGGCAGTCGTCTTTGTCGTCGGCATGGACCGGGGCGAAGGCGGCAAGGTTTCCGTGCAGATTTCGCCCGACGGCATCCTCTGGGCCGACGAAGGCACGACGATCGCAATGCCGGGCGACCAGCAGGTGGCGTTCGGCCGGGTCGCAGCATTTCGGCAACTGGATCCGCATCAAGGCGGAAACGCCGGCCTGGCGTCGAGCGGCGCATGATGGCGACGATCCACTTCAAGGGATGAGCGGCGCCGGCTGGCCGCCGGACATCGGCCGGTTTGCCGAAGGCAATACCGGCGTCCCCTACGTGTGGACCTTCGCTGCCGAAGCGGACGGGCCGCACGTCATGGTGAACTGCCTGACGCACGGCAACGAGCCTGCCGGAGCCTATGCCGTCGGCCGACTGCTGGACGAAGCGGTGCGGCCGCGCCGCGGACGGCTGACGCTCAGCTTCGCCAATGTGCTGGCCTACGAGGCGTTTCGTGCCGGGCGCATCCTGCCTGCGCGCTTTCTCGACCGCGACATGAACCGGCTGTGGCGCGACGACTGGATCGATGCGGACGACGACAGCCGCGAGGCGGCCCGCGCGCGTGAGCTGCGACCCGGTCCTGCGCACGGTCGACGCGCTTCTCGACCTCCACACCACGGCAAGCGTGGCACAGCCGTTCTTCGTCATCGCCGAGATGCCGAAGACACGCGCGCTCGCCGATCGCATCGGCTGGCCGCCGGTGCAGCAGTTGATGCCGGCCGGCTGCCTCGATGGACGCCACATGATCGACTACGCTGCCTTCTCCGACCCGGCGGCGCCGCAGACGGCGGTCACCGTGGAATGCGGCCGGCATGACGACGCGGCAAGCGGCGATGTCGCCTATCGGACAGCGCGGCTCTTCCTCGACGCGGCGGGCGCGGTGCCCGATTCCGCACGAGCGAACGTGCACGACACCGATACGCCGCTATCGGATCGTCGAGCCCTATGAAGTGCGTCATGACCGTTTCGCCTTGCGCATCGCCGACAGCGGCTTCGTGTCCGTCAAGGCCGGCGAGATGGTAGCGGAGGATGGTGAGGAGACGGTGGCCGCGCCCTACGATGCGGTCGTCATCGCGCCACGGCCAAGCCCGGCAAAGGGGACCACGGCATTCTTCTGGGCGGTGGAGGTTGCGGCATGAGAGCCTTCGCCGCTTCCCTGGCAACCGAGACCAACACTTTCTCGCCGCTCCCGACGGACCGGGAGGCGTTTCTTGCAGCCTTCTACGCGCCGCCCGGCAGCCATCCGGAGACGCCGACCCTTTGCTCTGCCCCGATCGTCGCCGCGCGGCGACTGGCGCGGCAGGGCATCTTCACGCTGGTCGAAGGGACCGCGACCTGGGCCGAGCCGGCCGGCATCGTCGGCCGGCGCGCGTATGAAGAGCTCCGCGACGAGATCCTCGGGCAGCTCAAGGCGGCGCTGCCGCTCGACATCGCCCTGTTCGGGCTGCATGGCGCGATGGTTGCCATCGGCTATGACGATTGCGAAGGCGACCTTCTGACGCGCGCCCGGGCAATCGTCGGGCGCGAAACCGTCATCGGCGTCGAACTCGATCCGCACTGTCATCTGACCGAGGCGATGACCGAGGCATCCGATGTGACGGTGACCTTCCTCGAGGTGCCGCACACGGACTTCATGGAGCGGGGGACCTTTCTCGCGGACCTTTGCGTCGCGGCCACGCGCGGGGAAACGAGGCCATGCACGGCGGTCTTCGACACCCGGGCAATTGCCAACTTCGCAACCAGCCGTGAGCCCGGCCGCAGCTTCGTGGATCGGGTCAAGGCATTGCAGGGCAGGGAGGGAATTCTGGCCGTGTCGATCGTTCACGGCTTTCCTGCCGCGGACGTCTATGATGTCGGTACCAAGGTGCTCGTCGTTGCCGATGGCGATGCCGGCAAGGCCGCCGGCCTGGCAGAGGCGCTCGGTCGCGAAATCCTGACATTCACGCCCGGCTGGGCCCAACCGGTGTCAACCCCTGACATGGCCATCGCCCAGGCGCTGGCAATGGACGGCGGCCCGGTGGTGCTGGCCGACCGCTGGGACAATCCGGGCGGCGGCGTCGCCGGCGACAGCACCTTCCTTATCGAACGCCTCCTGCGCCATCCCGACGTCGCGAGCGCCGTCGGCGCCCTCTGGGACCCCGTCGCGGTCTCGCTGTGCCGCGCTGCCGGGGTGGGCGCGGTGATGCGCCTGCGCTTCGGCGGCAAGGCAGCGGCAACATCAGGACAGCCCATCGACGCCACGATCACGGTGAGAGCCATCACGACGATCTGCGCGTTCCCTTTCAGGACAGCATTGTCTCGCTGGGCGCCGCAGCAGCGATCTCATTCGGCACGCTTGACGTCGTTCTGGCCAGCGGCCGCGCCCAGACTTTCAGCCCGCCGGTCTTCACCGAATTGGGAATCGACCTGTCGGGCAAGAAGATCGTCGTGGTGAAATCAGCCAACCACTTCTACGCGGCCTTTGCGCCGATCGCGCATGCCGTCCTCTACGTCGACTGCGACGGCCCCTTTCCGCGTGACCCGCGGAAGATCGCGTACACCCGGATTCGCCGGCCGATTGCGCCGCTGGACCCGCCTCCGAGCCCGTAAAGCGGCGCCCGCGCCTCACCGGCGCTGGTGGCTGGGCACGGCAGGATGCCCGTTCAGCGCGAGCACCGAGCGCACGTCGACCGGCGCCGGCCCCACGTCCGCCAGTTCGAGATCCTTTTCGATATGGGCGAGATGCGTCTCCATCAGCGCCGACGCCCGCGCGCCGTCGCGCTTGCTGATCGCTCCGATCAGCAGGCGGTGGTCGCCCTCGGAGCAGGAGGTGTCGGCGGCGCCGAACAGGCCGATGATGAGCGAGGTGCGCGCCACGAGGTCCGCCACGATCCGCGTCAGTACGGGGTTGCCGCCGAACTCGGCGAGAGTGACGTGGAAGGCACCGGAAAGACGGATGGCGTCGTGACGATGGTTGCCGGTCTGCGCGTCGGTCTCGGCGTCGAGGTGCTCGCGCAGCGCCGCGATCTGGGCCTTGGTCGCACGTTCCGCCGCCGTCCGCGCGATCGCCGGCTCGATGGCGCGGCGCGCGGCAAAGACGCTGCGCGCATTGTCCACCGACGGCTGGGCGACGAAGGCGCCGGACAGAAGCGTCAGCTTGCCGTGCCGATGGTCGTCAACCAGTACGAGAACGGCGACTTCAAGACGCTCTTCGTCGGCACCGTCGACTGAGCGGGGCGCACGCAACGACCCGCCGGAGCCGGGCGCCATGCCCGGCCCCGGCGGTCGCCGGCAGATCGTGAGGGCGGGGGCAGGACGGGCACATGGAACAGGTCATCGTCAACGGCCTTTACCTGGGCGCGCAGTACGCCCTCATCGCGCTCGGCCTGACGCTCATCTTCGCCCTGATGAACGTGCTCAATTTCGCCCACGGCCAGATGTACGTTATGGGCGGCTTCATCACCTACACCATCTACGGCCGCCTGCACCTGCCCTTCGTGGTGGCGCTGGTCGCCTCCTCGCTGACACTGGCGATCATCGGAGCGCTGTTCGAGAAGCTGTTGTTCCGTCCGGTGGTCCGGCGTTCGGCGCGCGAGGAATTGACCATGCTCCTCGCCGCGGCTACGGCCTTCCTGCTCGACGCCATCATCCTGCTGGTCTTCGGCGAAAAGGGCCACGGCGTCCCCAAGATCATCAACGGCGTGCTCAATACCGGCGCGATCATCATCCCCTATGACCGCATCCTGGTCGGCTGCCTGGCGGTGGTGTTCATCGCCGTCTTCATGGTCTTCATGCAGTTCTCGCAAGCACCGGCCGCGCCATGCGGGCGCTCGCCCAGGACCGCCAGGCGGCGCAGCTCATGGGCGTCAATGTCGACCGCTATTCGATGATCGGCTTTGCTCTCGGCGCCATGTTGGCCGGCCTTGTCGGCGGCCTGCTGGTCGCCATCACCGGCGTCAATTCCGGCATCAGCGGGGCCATCTCGACCAAGGCCTTCATGATGGTGATGATCGGCGGCGCCGGGGTCGTCGGCGGCGCCATCGCCGGCGGATTCATTCTCGGCATGCTCGAGGCCGTCGGCCTCAGCGTTCTGCACTCCTACGGCGACATCACCTATCTGGCGATCTTCGCCAGCCTGATGGTGTTCCTCGCCATTCGTCCCAACGGTCTCATGGGCAAGCCATGGGGATGAGCGGAGCGGGCCAGGCGACCAAGATTGCCGTGGCGGCGGGTCTTGTCGTTGCGGTGCTCGTCCTCGTGCCGCTGTTCCTCGAGGCGACCGGCCAACTACGACCTCTACTACACGCTCACCCTGGTCGCGCTGCTCTCCGTCGCCAGCGCCGGCGTGTGGATCACCTTCTATATCGGCCGCATCAACATCGGCCAGGGCGCCTATGCGCTCATCGGCGGCTACGTCTCGGCCATCTTCGTCGCCGACTACGGCTGTAGCTTCTGGCCGACCATCCTGATCGCCGGGCTATCTCAGCCGGTGATCGCGATCCTGATCGGGCTGCCGATCCTCAGGCTGCGCGGCGTCTACTTCGCCATGGTGACGCTGGTCTCGACCCAGGTCGCCCAGCTCACCGCGCTGGCACTGCCGATCACCCGCGGCGCCCGCGGCATGAACAACCTGCCGCCGCCGGGGCCGATCAGCATCTTCGGCATCACCCTCGTGCCGGATTTCGCCAGCTTCAAGAATCCGCAATCCCGAGTTCTATCTGCTTTCGGCGGCGATCATGCTGATCGTCTTCGGCGCCGTCTATCGCCTGGTGCACTCCCGCGTCGGCCGGCTATTCATGGCCCTCCAGCAGAACGAGGAACTGGCCTCCTCGATGGGCGTCAACATCGCCGGGCTCCGGATCATCGCCTATGCGATGTCCTCCTTCCTCGGCGGCATCGCCGGCGCGGTCTTCTCGGCGATCTCGCAGTCCATCTATCCGTCCAGCTTCACCGTGCAGGACTCGATCAACTTCATGCTCAACTGCTTCCTCGGCGGCCTCGGCTATGTCTTCGGCCCGATGGTCGGCACCTTCGTGCTGCAGCTCGGCTGGAACCTGCTGTTCCAGGCGGCCAAGTTCCAGGAGCTGATCTACGCCGCGGTGCTGATTGCGATCATGCTGGTCCTGCCCAACGGCATCCTCAGCCTGTTCAGCAGGCGGTTGAAGGGCGCCAGGCGCTGATGGCGGCCGAGGGCATCCTCCAGGTCGAGCACCTGACCAAGCGCTTCGGCGGCCTCACCGCGGTCAACGACGTCTCGTTCAACCTGATGGAGCAGGAGATCCTCTCGGTGATCGGGCCCAACGGCGCCGGCAAGTCGACGCTTTTCAAGCTCATCGCCTCCTTTCTCAAGCCGACCTCGGGGCGGGTCCTGTTCAGGAGCGAGCAGATATCCGGGCGCGCACCGCACATCGTGGCGCGGCGCGGCGTGGTGCGCACTTTCCAGGAGGCCACCATCTTCAAGGGCATGACCGTCCGCAACAATGTCATCATCGCCCACCACCTGCGCAGCCGCGCCAACCTCCTCGGCTTCTACCTCAACACCGCGATGGCGCGCGCCGACGAGGAGGCCTTCGCCAACTCGGCGGACGAGATTCTCGAATTCCTCGGACTGGGCGAACTCGCCGACGAGCAGGCATCCAGCCTGCCGCAGGGCCACCTGAGGGCGCTCGGCATCGCCATCGGCCTTGCCACCGACCCGACGGTGCTACTGCTCGACGAGCCCTTCGCCGGGATGAATGTCGACGAGACCATGCGGGCCGTCGACCTGGTGCGTGGCGTGCGCGACCGCGGCGTCACCGTCATGCTGGTCGAGCACGACATGCCCGCCGTCATGCGCATCTCCGATCGCATCGTCGTGCTCAATTTCGGCGAGAAGATCGCCGAGGGAACGCCGGCGGAGATCCAGCAGGACGAGAGGGTGATCGAGGCCTATCTCGGCGTCGAGGACGAGGACATCGGGGTCTGACGATGGCTCTCCTCTCCGTCACCAATGCCGAACTCTATTACGACCACGTCTATGCGCTGAAGGGCATCTCGATCGACGTCGAGGAGGGCGAGACGGTCGCGCTCATCGGCGCCAACGGCGCCGGCAAATCGTCGATCCTGCGCGCGGTCACCGGCTTGCGCCGGCTGAGGAGCGGCGAAATCACCTTTGCCGGCAAGCGCATCAACACGGTGGCGCCCGATGCCATCGTCAAGATGGGCATCGCCATGGTGCCGGAAGGCCGCCGTGTCTTTCCGCTGATGAGCGTCAAGGACAACCTCATGATGGGGGCGTTCACCCGTACCGACAAGGCTGGTATCGCGGCGAGCCTCGAGATGGTGCTCGGCCGCTTCCCGCGGCTCAAGGAGCGCTTCAGCCAGCAGGCCGGCACGCTCTCCGGCGGCGAGCAGCAGATGATGGTGATCGGCCGCGCCCTGATGGCCAAGCCCAGGCTGCTGCTGCTCGACGAGCCCTCGCTCGGCATTGCGCCGCGGCTTGTGCAGGACATCGCGCGCTCGATCGTCGCCATCAATCGCGACGAGAAGGTGTCGGTGCTCCTGGTCGAGCAGAATTCGCGCATGGCGCTGCGCATTTCCCAACGCGCCTACGCGCTGGCGACCGGCACGGTCGCGCTTTCGGGCAGGTCGGCCGACCTGCTCAACGACGAGCGCGTCAAGAAGCTCTACCTCGGCGGCGAACTCTAGGACCTGTCGCATGCGCCTGCTTGTCGTCAACCCCAACACTACCGCCTCGATGACGCGCAAGATCGGCGCGGCGGCGCGGGCCGTCGCTGCGCCAGGCACGGAGATCATCGCGGTCAACCCGGATTTCGGCCCCGAGAGCATCGAAGGCTATTACGACGAGGCCTTTGCCGTGCCCGGGCTGATCGCCGAGATGGCCAAGGCGCCCGACGTCGATGCGGTCGTCATCGCCTGCTTCGACGATACCGGCCTCGATGCGGCGCGCAGCTTCGCCCGCGTGCCGGTGGTCGGCATCGGCGAGGCCGCCTTCCACATGGCGAGCCTGGTCTCGGCGCGTTTCGCCACCGTGACCACCACGCCGCAGTCGGTGACGCCCATCGAGCAGAACCTGGTCAGGTACGGCCTGGCGGCACGGTCGACGCGGGTATTCGCCGCCGACGTGCGCGTGCTCGACCTGGAAGAGCCGGGCTCGGCCGCCTGCGGCAAGGTCTCGGCCACCATCGGCCGCGCCATCCGCGATCACGCTGCCGAGGCGATCGTGCTCGGCTGCGCCGGCATGACCGACCTTGCCGCGGCGCTGGCGGCAGAGCATGAAGTGCCGGTCATCGACGGCGTCGCCGCGGCCGTGAAGCTGTGCGAAGGGCTTGTCGCGCTCCGCCTCAAAACGTCGAAGGCGGGCACCTATGCCAGCCCGAGTCCCAAGGCCTTCGCGGGCTTCTTGTCCGATTTCGGCGGACGCTGACGCGCGACCGCGGCCCGGGCAGCCCGCCGCCGCCAGCGGACCTTGGACTAGCCTTTCATCCGATCCTTGAAGAAGGCGAGGTGCTTGCTCTCCGCCTCGATCATCCGCTCGCGGTGTATGCCGTAGATCACGTCGGTGTCGTGCAGGGTGACGCCGGCGATGGTCGGCGAGGCGAAGGTCGGCATCTCGATGCCGCGCTCGGACAGCTTGGTCGCGGTGCGCGCGTTGAGTTCGTGCATCATCATCATCGCCAGCACGGTCGATGATCCTGCGACCGGGCGCGACCAGCCCTCCACCGGCACGATGGCATCCTCGATCGGCGCCGCCGTGTCGATGACGATGTCGGCCGCGTCCGCCAGCCGCTTGCCGGACGAATGCGTCGCCGGCTTGTCGAGGTTTGCCTTGGCCGTGATGGCGATCACCGTGAGACCGCGCTTCTTGGCGTAGAGGGCGGTATCGATGCCCGACGCGTTGCGGCCGCTATGGCCGAAGATCACGACGCAGTCGCCGGGGTTGAGTGGCTGGTGGTCGAGAAACTTTTCGGCGTAGCGCTCGGTGCGCTCCAGCCACAGGAGCTCGCGCACGCCGCCGGCGCCCAGCACATTGTGCCACATCAGGCGGGGGTCGGTGAGCGGGTTGTAGCCGACATAGCTGCCGTAGCGGGGAAAGGTCTCCTGGGTGGGCAGCACCGAGTGGCCGGAGCCGTAGAGGTGAACCAGGCCGCCGGCCTGAATTGTGTCCGCCGTCTTGCTGGCGGCCGCCTCGAAGGCATCGGCATTCGCTTCGGCGGCCGCCTCCGCGAGCTTCACGAGACGGCTGATGTACAACGTGGTCATGGGGATGCTTGCCTTTCCTTGGCGTGTCACAGATAGAGCTTGGAGCGGATCTCGTAGCGGTCGCCGCGCATGGTGGAGATGGTGAATTCGAAGACGCCGTGCTGGTCGGAGGCGATCCGGTTGACGATGAAGGCGGGGCTGCCGGCGGGCACTTCGAGCAGCGCTGCGTCCTCCTCGCTCACCGAGCCGACGCGGTAGATCTCCCGCGCCTCCTGCGGAACGATCCCGAAGTGGCGGCGCAGCGTGTCGTAGAGCGACAGCAACGGCCCCTCCAGCCTGGCGAGGTCGGGCACGCGGCTGACCGGCAGGTGGGCGGTCTGGATGCCGATCGGCTGGTTGTTGCCGGCCCTGAGCCGCCGAATTCTGCACACCGGCGCCCCCACAGGCACCTCGAGCGCGTCGGAGACCTCCTCCGTCGCCGCCACTTCGGCGATTTCCAGGACGCGCGATCCGACGACCAGCCCGCGGTCGGCCATCTCCTGCGTGAAGCTGGTCAGCCCGCGGACGCCGGCGATGACGGTGGAGCTGCGCACGAAGGTTCCGCGCCCATGCTCGCGCCTGAGCAGGCCCGAATCCTCGATGTTGCGCAGCGCATGGCGGATGGTGATGCGGCTGACGCCGAGCATCTCGCTGAGCTTCGCCTCGTTGGGCAGTTGCGCCCCGTCCGGCCAGGTGCCGCTGGCGATGGCCAAGCGCAGCGCCTGCTCGGCCTGGTGCCACAGTGGTTCCGGCCGGTTGCGGTCAAGCAGCGGAACGTCGGCCATCATGCGTTCACCCCTGTCCACAGCGGGTGGCCGCGGGCCGCGATGCCGGCGCCGGTCAGGCTGGCGAGCGGTCCGAGTGCGCCCCTCACCATGCGCACGTCGCGGAGGTGCAACGGCACCTGCCGGCGGAGGACCGTCAGCGCGGCCGGCGCGATCACATCCAGCGCCTCGGCAACACCGCCTGAGACGATGATTGCCTGGCTGCCGAGCAGCGCCACCGGGCCGGCGAGCAAGGCACCGAGCGTCGCCGACGGTGCCGCGATCGCCTCGATGGCATTGCGCTCGCCGGCGCGCGCCGCGGCGATCAGCGCCGCGCCATCGCGCAGTCCGCTGCGTTCGGCCAGCCGGTCGAGCGCCGTCCCCGAGATGAGCCGTTCCAGCCAGCCGTGGGTGGTGTCGCCCCGATCCCCGGCATCGCCGCAGGCCCAGCCGAACGAGGCGGCGGCGCCCCGGTTGCCCCGCACGATGCGGCCATCGGCCAGCACCGCCGAGCCGATGCCGGTTCCGATCGCCAGCAGGATGGCGTCGCTCAGGTCCTTCGCCGCGCCCATCGCCGCTTCGCCAAGCAGTGCGAAATGCGCGTCATTGCCGACCGCCAGCGCCATGCCGGGAAACAGCTCGGCCAGATCGACGCCGTCGAGATAGGGGAGGTTGGGGATCCAGTCGCAGCGCGTGCCCGACACCAGACCGGGGACGGCGATGCCGATGCCGTCAACCGCCTGCTCCCGGAGCAGCGCCGAAATCCGCCGCTCGAAGGCGTGCAGCCCGTCCGGCGCCGGCCAACTGCCAAGCGCGGAGGGCGTCGCATCGTCGCCCGCCGCAAGTCCGGCGCGCAGGTTCGTGCCGCCGAGATCGATGCACAGCGTGCGCCTCATCCCTTGACCCCCGCGCTGACGATGCTGTCGACGAAGAAGCGTTGCAGGAAGACGAAGAGCACCAGCGGCGGCAGGATCGCCAGCGTCGCGCCGGCCATGACCAGATTGGTGTTCATGGCGCCGCGGTTGTAGCTGAGCAGGCGGCCGAGGCTGAGCACGATCGGGTAGTCGGCCGTGTTGCCCTGCAGCACCGTGAGCGGCCAGAGA
Source organism: uncultured Alphaproteobacteria bacterium (assembly GCA_963782045.1). Classification (GTDB taxonomy): domain Bacteria; phylum Pseudomonadota; class Alphaproteobacteria; order Rhizobiales; family Kaistiaceae; genus CAVSRC01. Next base: position 783,387 of record CAWAIR010000037.1, on the reverse strand, counting down.
TAGGTGTTCCAGTGATAGACGAAGGCGAACAGCGCCAGTGCCGCGATGGCCGGCGCCACCGACGGCGCGACGATGGTGAACACGATGCGCAGTTCCGAGGCGCCGTCGACGCGCGCCGCATCGATCAGGTCGTCGGGCACGCCGGCGATGAACTGGCGCATGAGGAAGATGCCGAAGGCATTGGCCAGATTGGGAACGATGACGCCCGCCAGGCTGGCGTTCAGATGCATGTAAAGGACCATGCGGTAGAGCGGGATCAGCGTGACGATGGGCGGCAGGAACATCGTCGAGATCATCGCCGCGAACAGCAGGTCGCGTCCGCGAAAGCGGTATTTCGCGAAGGCATAGCCGGCCATCAGCGAGGTGACCAGGATTCCGATCGTCGCCGTGGTTGCGATGATGGCGGAGTTGCGGAACGAGCGTGTGGCGTCGATGACGTCGGCGACCCTGGTGTAGGCGTCCAGCGTGGGGGTGGCGGGTATCCACACCGGCGGCGTCTGCATGCCCTCCGCCGCCGTCTTGAAGCTCGACAGCAGCATCCACACCAGCGGGAATGCCGCCACCACCGCCACGAGGACGATGGCGAACAACAGCAAGGAATCGAGCACGCTGCGCTGCGTTGCGAAGACCGGGCGGCTGCCGGCGGTGAGCGCGCTCATGTTTCGTCGGCCCTGTCGCGCGCCAGCCGGAAGATGACCACGATGATCACCACCAGCGACAACATCAGCATCACCGCCATGGCCGAGCCGAGGCCGCCCTGGGCCCGTTCGATGCCGACCCGGCGGATGTGATAGGTGAGCACGTTGGTCGAGCCGGCCGGGCCGCCCTGGGTGATGAGGACGACGGGCTCGAACACCTGCACCGCGTTAATGACGGCGATGACCGCGCTGAACAGCAGGGTCCGCCGCATCAGCGGCAGGGTCACGCTGAAGAACTGCTGGACCGGGTTGGCGCCGTCGATCCTGGCGGCCTCGTAGAGCGTCTGCGGAATCTGGGTCAGCCCGGCGACCGCCAGCACGGTGAAGTAGCCGATCTGCTGCCAGATATTGAGGATGACGATGGATGCGAGCGCCGTGTCGGGCGCCGACAGCCAGGTTAGCGGGGCGATGCCGATCCAGGAGAGAATCTGATTGAAGGGGCCGTGGGTCGGCGAATAGAGCTTCGACCAGACCAGCGCCACCGCGATCATCGGCACCATGTAGGTCGAGAAGAGCACGGTCCTCAGCGCTCCACCGCCGCGCACGCGCTCCTGGTAGACGAGCAGCCCGAGCAGGACGGACAGCGGCAGGATCACCGCCACCGAGGCGCCGGTGTAGATGGCGGTATTGACATAGGCGCCGCGGAAATCGCGCCCCACCGAGATCGCCGAGAACAGGTCCTGGTAGTTGCGCCAGCCGATGAAGCGCGCCGTCTCGAAGCCGGTCTGCGTCGACCACTGCTGGAACGACAGCCAGATCGTCAGGACCATCGGCACGATGACGAACACCGTGATCAGGCTGACGGCCGGGGTCAGCATCACGGTTGTCGAAGTTCTCTGGGTGCCGGTCATGACTGGAGATGGCAGGTGGGGGGCGGGCCGGCCCGTATCGGTCGGCCCGCCAGGCTCGCCTTACTGCGCCGCGCGCTTGAGGATGGATTCGGCGTCGGCCTGAGCGTTGGCCGATGCCTGCTCGGCCGTCAACTCACCGTATTCCAGCTTCTCGATGGTCTGCTGCAGCGACTCGGAGAACTCCTGGCCGCCGAGCACGACCGGGAAGCCCTGCGCGTCGGCAAGCTGCGAGACGTAGCCCTCGAGGAACGGGCGATCGAGCCGGCTCTTATAGGCTGCGACGTCGGAGGTGCGCGACGGCAGGATGCCCATCGACTGGAGGATGTCGGCCATCGCCGAGGCCCCGTCCTTGCCCGAGCTCGGTCCGTCGAGCCAGGCGAGGAACTTCCAGGCCGCATCCTGCTCGGCGGCTGTCGCCGAGGCGTTGACCACCGTCATCCACGAATAGGAGATCGAGTGCGGAGCCTTGCCGCTCGGCCCGACCGGAATCGGCGCGGTGCCGATATCGGCGAACTTGTCGCCCATGCCGGTCTTGAGCGCGCTCTCCCACCAGTTCGCCATGATGATCATGCCGGTCTTGCCCGAGACGAAATTGTCGAGGAACGGCCCGGTCGTGTTGGCGTCGGCGGTGCCCATGGCGGGGACCGAATAGCCGTTCTTCACCAAGGTCTCGTAGAGCTGGAACGTCTCCAGTGCCGGTTTGCTGTTGAGCTGCGGCTTGCCGTCGGCGATCAGCGTTCCGCCGTTCGAGGCCAGCAGCGAGCCAAACGGATGGACGACGCCTGCCGCCCACGAGTTGATCAACCCGAAACCCTGGCGTCCGGCGGCTTTGTCGGTGAGCTTGGCGGCGTCGGCCTTGAGCTCGTCCCAGGTCGCCGGTGGCTTGTCGATGCCCGCTTGTTTGAACAGCGCCTTGTTGTAGTTGAGCGCGTAGAGGTCGATCTCGTTGGGGACGCCATAGACCGTGCCGCCGACGCTGGCCGCCGACACCACCCCGCCCGGCCACGAGCCGGTCACTTCGGTGCTCACCGCGTCGGGCGCCTTGGCCACGCAGGTGGTCGCGCACCAGCTCGGGCAGCCACAGATCGTAGATGCTGGCGATGGTGGTCCCGCCGCCGGCGCCGCCCGAGCGGATGGTGGTCAGCAGGTCGCCGAACGGCACCGCGCGGACCGTGATCGAAACGTCGGGATTCTTGGCCGTGTAGTCGCCGATGGCCTTCTGCAGGAGAGCCACGGTGTCGGGCCCCCAATGCGTCAGATAGGTCAGCTTGACTGGCTCGGCGCCGGCAGAAAGCGGAGCCAGCGCGGCCGCGAACAGGGTCGCGGCTAACCCGATCTTGGTGATTGCCTTCACGTCAGTCTCTCCCTTTTGAGCGTGGGTGGGTGTGCAAAGAGGGTGAAAAGGTTATAACCACATAACGACTTCCTGTAAACGCGCGTTGAGGGAGATTCTCCGATGACCGTGGTCGAGGGCCGGGTGCTTGCCAGCGATGGGTTCCGCGATGCCCGCCTGACAATCGAAGAGGGCCGTATCGCCGGCATCAAGCCCGTTTCAGCGAGCCAGGTGCAAATGGTCATCCCGGGCTTTGTCGACCTCCACTGCCATGGCGGCGGCGGGGCCGAGATCATGCAGGCCGGCGACGCGGTCCGTCAGGTTGCGCGCTGCCACGCCCGCAGCGGCACCGCCGCGTTCCTGGCGACGACCATGACGGCGCCGGTCGACGCGATCGAGGCGGCGCTCGCCGCGGTCGGCAGCGCCGCGGCCGATCAGCGGCCGGACGAGGCCGCCATCCTCGGGGTGCATCTGGAGGGTCCCTTCATCAGCCGCGACCGGCTCGGCGCCCAGCCCGATTTTGTCCGTCAGGGCGACATTGCCCTGGTCGAGGCGCTCACCGGGTTCGCCGATATCAGGGTCGTCACCTGTGCGCCGGAGGCCGATCCCGACGGCACGCTCACCCGTTGGCTCAGCGCGCGCGGCATCCGGGTGCAGATCGGCCACTCGTCCTGCGATTACGAAACCGCCGCCGCGTGCTTCGCCCATGGCCGCCACGGCGTCACCCACCTGTTCAACGCGATGACGCCTCTGCACCACCGCGCGCCGGGCATCGTCGGTGCGGCGCTCGCCCATGCGGATTACGCCGAGCTGATTCCCGATCTGCTTCACGTCCATCCGGGCGCCATCCGCGCCGCGCTCCGCGCCATTCCAAACCTCTACGCGGTGACCGACGCATCCCCCGCATCGGGCATGGGGGATGGCGAGTACCGGTTTGGGACGCAGACCGTCTTCAAGTGCGGCAACGGCGTTCGTCTCGCCGATGGAACGCTGGCCGGCAGCAGCCTGACCATGCTCCAGGCCTTTCGCAATCTCGTCGCCATCGGCCTGTCGGTCGAAGAAGCCTCGCGGCGAACCGCGCGCCTGCCGGCCGACTACCTCGGGCTCGATGATCGCGGCCGCATCGCGCCCGGCGCCGTCGCCGACCTGGTGGTGCTCGACAACGACCTCAACCCTGTCGCGATCATGCTGCGCGGCGAATTCCTTCGCCTGTAGTGGGGATCTGGGCGCTACCGCTCGCGGGCGGCGGCGATTTGTTCGTCTCGCCTTACCAGCCGCCTCCGCCGCCACCGCCACCGCCACCGCCCGAGCCACCGCCGCCCGAGAATCCGGACGAGGAGGAGGACGGTGCAGGGATGGAGCTCGCGAAGGCGCTTTCGGCCGACGACACGGTTGACGAGATGGCGTGGGCGAAACCGGCGCCGCTCCAGCCAGTGCCGCCGTGCCAGGCCGGATTGTAGGCGGACGCCATGTCCTGGCCCGGATTGGCGCGGGCGAAAGCGGAAGCAAACGCCTCCGACCAGGGTTTCTCGGCGTTGAGCGCCACCGCATAGGGCAGGATGCGCTCGAACTGGGTGGCGTTGAGGTCTGGCGCGCCGGCGAGATTGAGCCGGTTCTCCTCGGCGGTGCGGATGTAGAGTTCGAGCCCCTCGATCTGGTCCATGACCTTGCGGCCGGCCGCCGTTGGCGCCCGCAGGAGATGGAAGAACAGACCGTTCATCACCGCGAAGCCGCCGACCAGCGCCAGCGGGAAGCCGTTGTTGACCAGGACGTCGAGGATGGTCCAGGCGAAGCCGGTCGGCAGCGAACGGACCGCCGCGCCGAACAGCGACGCGAAGTTGATGCCGACAATGGCGATGACCGCGATGGCAAAGCCGGCGGTGACGATCGACCTGACGCTGCGCGAGGTGGTGAGCACGCGCACGATCGGGACGATGAACGCGCCGACCCACACGCCGATGAAGATCGCGCCGAACAAGAGCCCGATCGCGCTTTCTCCCAAGCCCCCCCAGATGAGCACAGCGGCGATCGACGCCGCCGTCAGCACCACGCCGATGATGAAATAGCCGAGATTGCGCCGGAAGAACCGGTTGCGGCTCTCGTTTTCGACGCTCGACTTGAAGGCGGCAAACTCGGTCTGCAGGCTCTTGCCGTTGTCCTTGTCGATGGTGACCTCGCCGCCCTTGTCCTCCACCCACTTGAGCAGCGAGTTCTCGCCCGGCGGCAGCTTCTCCTGCGGTCGCGCCAGCTTGGTTCTGGTGAAGACGATGTTTTCGCCGGAATCGTCGAAGACGAGCAGCCCCCTGACCGCCAGCGACAGGGCGGCTGCGGTGAACTTGCGCCAGCCGCCCTTCCAGCCGTAGTCGCGGATATAGCCGGCGACCGTCGGCGAAATGCCAGGCGGGGCATGGAACAGCGGGATGATCGTCCCCTTCGGCGGGTCGCGGCCGACCGCGTGCCAGGCAAGCAGATAGAAGATCAGCACGCCGATGAGGCCGGCGCCGCCGAGCACCAGATGCCGGTTGTCGAGGAACCAGTAGGAGAACGCCTGCCCGCCGCTCGGCTGGCTGACGAGCCCCGCCGGAATCTCCAGAACGACCGACAGCCCTTCGCCGGCAGCGAGCGTCCCGGTGGTCGCCACCCGGAGCTGGTTGTCCGCGGTGATCGTGCCCGCATAGGCCTTGCCGCGCTCGCCGGCGCGTCCGGTATAGGCCGTCCACCGCGTCGCAGGCTGATGCCCGGGCAGCGTGAACAGCGCCGTCGCCTGGCGGATCGGAAACGCCCAGTCGTTGCCGGTCACGTTCCAGAACAGCTCGGTGTGATCCGGGAAGAAGCGGATCTGGCGGCCGGTCTCGTAGCGGATGCGGTAGGTGTAGGTGCCGGGCTCGAGCGTGACGTCCTTGTCGCCGATATAGATGCGGATGCCGTCCTGGTTGCTCGCCGTGTGCCAGGGCTTCCGGCTTGCCGTCGCGGGTGATCTCGCGGACGGTGAAGCTGACGCGGTGGCTGTTGCCGCTTGGCGTCGGTGAAGGTAAGCGGGAAGTCGCGGTAGATTCCGTGGCGGATGGCGTCGCCTTCGGCGGCGGCAGTGATCGTCTCGGTCACATCGAGGACGCCGTCCGGCCGCACCACCACCGCCGAGGAGAAGCTTTCGATGGATTCGGCTGCCAGCGCCGGGGCCGAGAAGAGGCCGGCGGCCAGAGCGAGCGCGAGCGCCAGCCGCTTCATGAGGCCGCTCCCTTGAAGGCAACCTCGGGCACCGCCCGGTCGGCGTCGTCGATCTCGAAGAACGCGCGCTGATGAAAGCCGAACGTACTGGCGACCAGATTGCTCGGGAACGACTGGACCAGCACATTCAGATTGCGCGTGGCGCCATTGTAGTAGCGGCGCGCCATCTGGATCTCGTCCTCGATTGTCGCCAGTTGCTTCTGCAGGTCGAGGAAGTTGTCGCTCGCCTTGAGGTCCGGATAGGCCTCGGCGAGTGCGATGAGCTTGCCGATCGCGGCGGTGAGCTTGCCCTCGGCCGCGGCGCGGGCGGCGACGTCGCCTTGCGGCACTTGGGCCGCGGCTGCCCTCAGTTCCGTTGCCTGTTCCAGCACCGTGCGCTCGTGGGCGGCATAGCCCTGCACGGTACCGACCAGATTGGGCACCAGATCGGCGCGGCGCTTCAACTGCACGTCGATGCCGCTCCAGCCCTCCGCCGCCATCTGTCGCGACCTGACGAGCTGGTTGAACAGGATGGCGCCGTAGACGACGACAGCCGCGACGACGGCAAGTACGATCCAGGTCATCATCGCCCGTTTCCCCGAGACGCGCCGAACGGCCGGGGCTGGCCGGCCTAGAAAGCGGGGCGGATGATACTGGATTCGCCCGCCGCCTTCGATAGCCGGACGCGCGCGTGGCCAGAGGCTCGTCGAGGCGCTGAAATACCGGGGGCGCTGAGGGCGGCCACGCTTTCGTTCAGGAACCGCGGTCCCATTGCAGGATGTAGAGGCCGGCATTGTAGTCGGTCAGATACATCAGGCCGTCGGATCGACCCAGACGTCGACCGAATGCAGCACCTTCTTGATGTCGCCGCGTGGATCGAACCAGCCCTTCGGCGGCGGCGGAACGAACCACGCCACCTCCTCGGGACGGTAGGGATTGCGGATGTCGTAGATGCGCAGGCCGCCGCTCTGATAGGTCGCGAAGACATAGTCCGACGTGACGAAGCCGCCGGCGCGGTTCTCCCACAGATTGTGCGGGCCGAAGGCGCCGCCCTTGCTACTGTAGTCCTGGTCGGCTGGGATCGGCGTGGTCGCGATCGAGACCGGGTTCGACTTCTCGCGCATGTCGAACACCCAGATGTGCCGCTGCGCCTCCTCGGAAATGTCGGCGCTCGCCTCGTCGTCGACGATGACGAGATCGCGGTCGGGCAGGGGCAGGGCGGTGTGCGTGTTGCCGCCATAGGGCGGGCACCAGTTGCGGTGCGCGATGAGACGCGGGCTCGCCTTGTCCTTGACGTCGATGAGCGTGAGCCCGCCGTTGCGCCAGGCGCCGTAGGCGACGTCGTCGGCGACGATGGCGTGGTGGAGAGCGACGCGGCCGTTGAAGTCGTTCACCTCGCCGCCCGCCTTCCACATGCCGGGCAGCCACCAGCGGCTCACCTCCTTGGGCTTCGTCGGATCGGCGAGGTCGACGATCATCAGGATGTGGTCGGTGTAGCCGTGGAGCAGGGCGGTCGCGAAGACGTAGCGCCCGCCGTCCCACCACAGGCGATGGAACGCCGAACCCGTCGACGTCCATGAAGCCGATCGGCTTCGGCTCCGCCGGATTGCAGATGTCGTAAACGCGGATAGCCGGCGGAATAGTCGACGCCGCGCTTGCCGGTGAGCTTCGGGTCGCTGAGGTCGAGCGACCGGCCATAGTAGTCCTTGACCTGCAGCTTGAAGAAATCGAACTCCTCGATGACCAGCAGCAGGTCGCCATGCGCCTGGCAGTGGATCGACCATGAACGCGGATGGACGGGCAGGAACTTCGACCGGCTTCGGTGCGCGCGGATTGTTGCACATCGATGACGGTGAGGCCGCCGCAGAACGGATGGGCGACGAAGGCATGGCGCTTGTTGACCATGATCTGCGCGCCGTCGGCGCGGCCGCCCTGATCGCAACCGCCGACGAAGGAGATGTTGTGCGCGCTCTCCGGTGCGATCGTTTCGGCCATGGTCACGTCCCCGCCGTCATCCGCTTGAAGTCGAAGAAGCCCCTGCGCCAGCGGGTGACGTCACCGTCGCCGAAGACCCCGGCCAGGTTGTACGGATCGGCGGCGATGAAGGCCTCGGCCGCGGCTGCGCTCGTCCACGTCGATCAGATAGTACGAGCCCAGCGGCGTCACGCCGTCGTCGGCAAGCTTGGCGCCGGCCGCGATGCATGCACCGCACGTTCGCCTCGAGATAGGCGAGGTGGTCGGGCCGGATCATCTGCCGAGCTCGGCGCGTCCGGGGCCGTCGGTAGCGTCGATCAGGTAAGGCACGGCGCTGCCCCTTCATCCCGCCGCCGCGGCGGTCGGCGCCCTTGGGCGCGCGCACCACGTTCAGCAAGCGGCTGGCCGGCGCGCAGCCGCGTCGATGTTGTTGGCAAAGACACCGCAGCGGCGCTGCCACAGCTCGTCGGTCCACGCCGACGAATGCGGCGTCATGCGTACATTGGACAGCGTCTCGAACGGAGACGTGCGCCGGCGATACGCCATCGGCCTTCGACGACGGATAGCGATACCAGGTGTCGATGACGGCGCCGCCGATGATGCCCTGGCTTGAGCGCCGCGAACAGGTCCTTCTCGTCGGCGACCTCGGCGCGGGCGACATTGACGATCAGCGCCGTCGGCTTCATTCGGCGAAACTGCGGCATCGCCAGCATGCCGCGCGTCGCCTCGGTCAGCGGACAGGCGAGCACGAGGTAATCGGCGGCGGCGAGCATCTCGTCGAGGCGATCGGCGGTCGCCATCCAGTCGACGTCGGCGACGCCGTCGCGCCCGCTAGCCGGTGACCGCCATCACGCTCATGTCGAACGCCTTGGCGCGCCGCGCGATGGCCGCGCCGATATGGCCGAGACCGATCAGCCCGAGCGTCTTGCCGGCGACCTCGCCGTGCGGCGGGCCGCGAGAAATAGGCGCCGCCCCAGCCCTGTTCGCGGATCCGCCGGGTCATGGCACCGTAGCCGACGGCGTGGTCGAGGATCGCGGCGAAGCACATATTCGGCGATCGGTCCTTCGTGCTCATAGGCGTTGCAGACGCCAGGCCGCGGATCGACCGCGTCGAAGCGCGATCTTGTCGGTGCCGGCGCCCGGCGCCTGCAGCAGACGGAAGGCGACGCGGGCGGCATCCTTGGCGGCGAAGCGCGACGCGATCAGCACGTCGACATGCGACCGGCGCCGGCGGCATCTCCGGCACGTCGACGAAGCCGTCGGAGGAGTCGAGCAGCGGCCGCAGCCGCTCCTTGAGCGGCGCGGCGATATCCCAGAGCGCGATCCGCATCGCCGCTACTCCGCGGCCCGCCCGGCCTCGGCCGGGCGGGCGGTGCCCGGTCGCCGACGATCGTCTTCGGCGCGCGCGATCAGGGCCGCCAGTTCGCGTGCGTCGGCGGGCGACAGGTCGACCAGAGGCGGGCGCACGCGCCCCGTCGGCCTGCCGGCGAGCTCCAGACCGGCCTTGACGATGGCAACCGCATAGCCGCGGCGGCGGCGACGGATCGCCGCCAGCGGGATGTAGAAGTCGCTCGAGCATCCGGTCGACCATGGCATCGTCGCCCCGGCTCAGCGCCTCGTAGAAATGCACGCCGAGCGCCGGCAGGAAGCGTGAAGACGGCCGAGGTGTAGCTGCGCACGCCGAGAGCGAAGCATTGCGGCGCGATGGTCTCCGCCGTCGGCACGCCGTTGATCATCGCCAGCCGGTCGCCGGCGCGCTGCTTCAGCGCGACCAGCTCCTCGAAATCGCCGGTGCCGTCCTTGATCGCGATGAGGTTTGGGCATCGGTCGGCGAGGCGCAGCGCCGTGTCGGGCGCCGAGCACGCCGTTGTCGCGGCTGTAAACGATCACCCAGATCGATACCGACCGGCAGACCGCCGCGACGTAGGCGGCCAGTCCTTCCTGCTCGGCCGTGATCAGATAGGGCGGAAAGAGCAGGACGCCGGCCGCGCCGGCGCGCTCGGCGGTGCCGCCATCTCGGTGGCGATCGCCACGCCCTGGCCGGCGCCGGCGATCACCGGCATGTCGCCGGCATCGGGACCGCGACCCGCACCAGCGTCTCCTGCTCGCTCTGGTACAGCGAGAAGATTTCGCCGGCGCCGCCCGCGGGAACGATGGCCGCCGGCCGGCGCCGCGATGAGATCGCGCGACGTGGCCGCGCGAAGCGCGCCTCGTCGATCGCCCCGTCGCGGTCGCGAAAGGCGGTCGCCGGAAACGCCAGGACGCCTTCCGAGATCCGCCGCTTGAGGATGCTCCGGGGCAATCGTCATCGCCCGCCGTCCTGCTCGAATTCCGCTAGGCATGCGCGTCGCCACCGCGTCGGCATCGATGGCCGTCACCACCCGCCGGAGGACGCCGCCGCCGGCTGCCCATTGTCCCAATAGTTGGGACATCAGTCCACTTATTGAGACTACGGTCTGGGCCGGTTGTCGTCAAGCGAATTTGCGCTGGTGCCGGAGGCCGCGCGTCACCGTGCTGGACGTGCCCCAGGCGCTCGGAAATCGCCCGCGCCGTCTCGGCGGCCAGCATGCCGATCCGCTCGAACTGGGAGGTAACGCGCTCGGCCGGCCCCGACACGCTGATCGCCGCCACCGGCAGGCCACGATGGTCGAACACCGCCGCGGCGCAGCAAGCCAGCGTCGCCTCGAACTCGCTGCGGTCGATGGAATAGCCGCGGCTGCGCGTCTCGGCGATATCGCGCTCGAGGGCAGCCAGGCTGGTGATGGTCGAATCGGTATAGCGCTTGAGCTCAGACGCGGCCGAGGAGCACGCGCCGCTCGGTGTCCGCCATGGCCGACAGGAACGCCTTGCCGAGCGAACTGGCGTGCATCGGCCGGTGCGAGCCGAGGCGGGAAGATGATGGTGATCGATTGCGGTCCCTGCTCGCGGTAGAGCAGCACCATGCTGTCGGCATCGAACACGGCGAGGTTGACCGCCTCTCCGGCCATCTGCAGCAGCGCGCGCAGCAGTTCGGGCGCGACCTGCATGATATCGGTCGATTGCAGCGCGACGACGCCGAGCTGGACTGCCTCGCGGCCGAGCCGCCAGCGCCCGCTGATCGGGTTGATCTCGAGGAAACCGAGTTCGCGCAGCCGCTCGGCGATGCGGTAGGTGGTAGAGCGCGACAGACCGAGGGCATCGGCCACGTCGGGCATCGTCGCTTCCGGCGAGGCCTTGAAGAACTGGAGCATGGAGAGCCCGCGCTCCAGCGTGCCAATCGGCGCCTCCGCGGCCGGTTTCTTGTTTGATTTTGCGAGTTTTTCCACGGCGACAAGGGGGTTCTGCACGAACCGCCGAGACTTGCCCGGCGAACCGACCGGGTCAAGGCCACCGGGCGGACCGGCGCGCCGCTGCGCACCGGCTCCGCACGGCAGGGAGGGCTACATAACGCCCCAGATCTTCTTGTACTGGTCCTCGTAGCCGTTCTGCGGGTCGTAGCGGTTTTCCTTGCCGCCATCGAGATCGACGTTGTCCTTGGTGACGAGGTGCACCTTGGTGACATAACCCGATGGTGGCTGGTTGTTGAACGCGCGGTTCAGTTCGTCGATGAGCTGCCAGCCGTGCATGTAGGCCGGCTCCGGCACCGTCGCGATCTGGAACTGGCCGTCGCGGATGCGCTGATAGGCCGACACGCTGCCGTCACCGGCCGAGATCAGATAGGGCGGGTTGCCCGGCTCGATTCCCGCCGACTTGAGCGTGGGAACGACGAAGTCGAAGTAGACGTCGTTGAACGTCAGCATGTAGCCAAGGTTCTTACCGAACCGCTGCAGCAGCGAGTTGGTCAGCGACGGCGTGCGCTGCGGCACCTCGCCGAACGGTCCGTTGTCCTCGGAGAGCAGCTTGCAGGTATCGCACTCCTTGATCGCCTTTTCGATGGCGTCGGTCTTGGTCACGACGATCTGGTACTGGCGATCGGAGATGACCTCCGCCTGCGCCTTGCCGTCGGCGTGGACGACCGCATATTCGCCGGCCAGATAGGCGATCTGGTCCGGCGGCGTCGACACGTTGACGAAGATGTGCGCGTCGGCGACCGGGCCCGGCGAGCTGGTCGAGTGCCAGGAGACGATCTTGATGCCGGCGGCGGCGGCCTGGTCGAGAGCCGCCTTGTTAGAGGCCGGATCGATCGAGCCGAGAATGATGCCGTCCGGCTTCAGCGCGATCGCCTGCTGCAGCGCGTTGGCGCTGTCGGTGGCGTTGCCCTTGCCGTCGATGACCGAATAGTTCCAGCCGAGCAGCTTGGCTGCGTCACCGGCGCCGCGACTGGCATCGGCGTTGCCCGAGCTGTTCTGGGTCAGCGACACGAACACCACGGTCTTGCCCTTGGCCGCCTTGGGTCCGGTGGTTGGGCCGTCCCAGGCACCGCCGCCGGGAGCTGTGGCCGCTGCCACATCGGCCTTCATGCGGGCGAGGAAACCGGATTCGGCGGACGCGGGCACCGCCAGCGCGGCCGTCATGGCCAGGCCGAGGGTGACGAGCAGCGCTCCCCTCGGATTGCACAGTAACCGTCTTTTCATTTCACTTCCCTCCCTTGCGAGCGTGCCGAGCGTGCACGTTTCTCATGTTTCCGCCTCAGGACGTCCTGCGGCGGGCAGCGTAGCCGGCCAGGCCGACCGAGATGATCAATGCGGCCCCCTGGAAGATCGGCTCGACGAAGAACGAGTTGCCGAGCTGCTGCAGCCCGGCGATGCCGATGGCCAGCACCAGCACGGCGATGATGGTTCCGGCGGCATTGACGCGGCCGGGACGCACCGTGGTCGCCCCGAGCAGCGCGCCGACGAAGGCCGGCAGCAGGAACTCGGGCCCGACCGAGCTCTGCGCCACCTGCAGGCGCGCCGCCAGGATGACGCCGGCCAGCCCGACGATCAGCCCGCCGGAGATGAAGGCGCCCATGACCAGGCGCCGGCTGTTGACGCCGGAGAGCTCCGCGGCGCGCCGGTTGGAGCCGATGGCGTGGAGCTGTCGCCCGACCGGCAGATGTTCGAGCGCCAGCCACGACAGCACCGCCACCACTGCGACGATGTATGTCGGAAACGGGAGGCCCAGCACACGGCCGTCGTTGATCAGGGCGAACGGGTGCGGCACGTTGCCGACGACCTGCGTGCCGTTGGTGATGAACGTGCCGATTCCATAGAGGATGGTGCCGACGCCGAGCGTGGCGATGAAGGAGTCGATCTTGGCGTATTCGACCAGCGCGCCGTTGATGAGGCCGACCAGCCCGCCGGCGAAGACGGTGGCGAGCACCACCAGCGGCCAGGGGACGCCCACCCAGGCCAGCAGGCTCATGGCGATGATGTGCATGAGGCCGATCGAATAGGCGACCGAGAGGTCGTAATTGCCAGCAGGCGATGACCAGCATCTCGGCCATGGCGAGCAGCGCCACGGTGGTGTTGTTGCCCAGGATGGCGCGCGCGGTCTGGATGCCGGCGAAGGTCCCGGGCAGCAGGATCGCGAAGATCACCACCAGCGCGATGCCGAAGACGAGCAGCCCGTGCGTCGCCAGCACATGCAGGATGAAAGCGCGGGTATTCCTGCCGCGGCCCGCGGCCGGCGTCGTCTCGCCGGTATCCGCTCCGAGGTCTTGATTGGCGCTCATGATACGACGGTCTCGTGTTCGGGCGTTTCGGCGATGCCGCCGACGGCCCTGGTGAGCGCCTCGACGGTGATCTCGGCGCGGGCGAGTTCGGCGACGATCTGCCCGCGGCTGAAGGCGAGAACCCGGTCGCAGATCTCGGCCAGTTCATCGAGATCGGAGGAGACGACGACGATCGCCGTGCCGTTGGCGGCGTCCTCGGCCAGCATCTGATAGATCTGCGCCTTGGCGCCGACGTCGACGCCGATGGTCGGATCCTCCAGCACCAGCACGCGATATTTGCGGCCGGCCCAGCGTGCCAGCACCACCTTCTGCTGGTTGCCGCCGGACAATGTGCTGATGTCGCGATCGGGTCGCGGCGGACGCACGTCGAAGCGGCGCAGCACCTCGGCGCACGCGCGCCGCTCGCTCTTGTTGTTGCGCACGGCGAAGCTGGTCGCGCCGAAGTTCATGGGGTTGAGGTAGAGGTTCTCGCGCACCGTCATCGTTCCGGCGAGCGCCTCCTCGGCGCGCTTGCCCGACACGAAGCCGATGCCGAGCGCGATCGCCTCGGCCGGCGAACGGAGCTGGCAGGTGCGTCCGGCGACCTCGACGGAACCGCCGGCGCCCGGGAGAACGCCGGCGATTCCGCGACCGACCGCCTCGTGGCCCTGGCCACGCAGCCCGGCAAGACCGACGACCTCGCCCGGCCGCACCGCGAACGAGACGGGTCCGAACCGGCCGACGCAAAAGTCCCTGATCACCAGCGTCGGCGCGCTCTCAAGGGCGCGGGCCGTGCGGGCCCGCTCCACCGGTGCGCTGCCGACGATCTCCTTGACCAGTTGCCCCGCCGGAATGTCGAACGGCCGGTGGACGGCGACGACGCGGCCGTCACGCAGCACGGTCACCGCATCGGCGATGCGGAAGACCTCGTCGAGCCGGTGGCTCACATAGATGATGCTGACGCCGCTTTCGCGCAGCCGCTTGAGGATGCGGAACAGGCGATCGACGTCCGACTCCGGCAGGCTGGCGGTGGGCTCGTCCAGCACCAGCAACGGGGCGTTCCGCGACAGCGCCCGGGCGATCGCCACGATCGACTTGTCGGCGCGCGACAGCTCGGACAACGGCCGGTCGAGGGGCAGCGGCGATTCGAGGAAGGCGAGGGCCTTCGCCGCCCTGGCATTGACCGCCCGCCAGTCGATCAGGGGCCCCCGGCGCGGATAGCCGTAACCCATCGCCATGTTCTCGCCGACGCTCATCGTTTCGATGAGGCCGAGGTCCTGGTGCACGAAGGCGATGGCGCGCTCGCCGCTGTGGTCGAGCGGCGCGCCGTCCAGCCGGATCTCGCCGGCATCGGCGCCGTAGACCCCCGCCAGTATCTTGATGAGCGTAGATTTGCCGGCGCCGTTGGCGCCGAGAAGCGCGTGGATCTCGCCAGGGAGCACGGCGAAATCGACGCGGCGCAGCGCTTCGGTGCCGCCGAAGCGCTTGGCAAGGCCGCGCACCGCCAACAGCGGCTGAAGATCGCCATGCTCGCGACGCCCTCCCGCCGCGGGCACCGGCTGTCGTGCACCGGTTTGCATCGGTTTTAGAAGCGGACGCTCCACCCTCTTGTCCCAATCATTGGGACACTCCTCCACTGAATGAGAGTATCCCGCCGTCGGCGGAGCCGTCAAGCAACGTGCAGAATCCTCGGGCGGATCGTGCCTGCCGACCCCGGAACAGGGGGACCAGGCTGGCTCCGCATTGCGTCCGTCTGATGGAGATGAAGGTGCCGAGTGGCGGAAGCACGCGGCCGGCGGTGGAGTTGGGCCTCGGCCGGTCGACCTTTTCGCAGGAATACAGCGCCTCAGAGCGCCTTTTCGGTGGCGCTGTCGAAATAGCAGAGGATGTCGGCGGGCGCTGCGGCGCGCACGCTGGCGCCGACCTTGGGCACCGCGCGCCCGGGGGAGGTGGCGATGATGGTGTCGCCGCCGACCTCCATGTGAACGAAGGTCTCGGCGCCAAGCGGCTCGACGACGGCGACCTTGCCTTCGACGGACAAATGCCTCGGCAGTGAGCCGTTCTCGACAAGGCGAAGGTCCTGCGGCCGCACGCCGACCAGCACCGAACCGCCGCTGCGGCCGTGTCCGCCGTCATCCATCAGGGCGACGCCGGGCAGGGCGAAGGTCGGCTGCCGGTCGGCCCCCAGTTTGGCGGGCAGGATGTTCATGGTCGGACTGCCGATGAAGCGCGCCGTGAAGACGTCGTTCGGCCGCTCGTACACCTCCAGTGGCGAGCCCGCCTGCAGGATGCGGCCGTCGTTCATCACCACGATGCGGTCGGCCATGGTCATCGCCTCCACCTGGTCGTGGGTGACGAAGATGATGGTGGTCCCCAGCCGCTGGTGCAGCTTCTTGATCTCGACGCGCATCTGCGCGCGGAGCTGCGCGTCGAGGTTGGACAGTGGCTCGTCGAACAGGAAGACGGAGGGATGGCGGACCATGGCGCGGCCGATCGCCACCCGCTGCCGCTGCCCGCCGGAAAGCTGCGACGGCCGCCGGTCGAGCAGGTCTTCCAGCCCCAGCATGCGCGCCGCCTCCTCGATGCGGGCGCGCTTCTCCGGCGCCGACAGCTTGGCGGTATAGAGGCCGAAGCCGATGTTCTTGGCCACCGTCATGTGCGGATAGATGGCGTAGTTCTGGAAGACCATCGCCACGTTGCGGCCCTTGGGCTCGACCTGGTTCACCGTGCGCCCGTCGATGGCGATGGTGCCGGCAGAAACCTCTTCCAGCCCGGCGACCATCCTCAGCGTGGTCGATTTGCCACAGCCCGACGGTCCCACCAGCACGACGAACTCGCCGTCGGCCACCGTCAGGTCGATGCCGTGCACCACCTCGGCCCGGCCGAAGCGCTTGACGACGTTGTTGAGCTCGATGCGGGCCATCACGCCCCCCTGGTCAATTGCCTGAAACGATCGTCGAGCCGCCGCGCCGCCGCCGCCTCGCGCGCCGCATCGGCCGCGGCGGCCTCGGCCAGATCGGCAAGCTGACGACGGTAGTGGGAGAGTGCCTCGGCGAGCGCCCCAGGTGCCGGCCCGCCCGGCCGGTCGCGGACGGCGACGAAATGCTCGGCCGAGACGATCTCGGCGAATTGCCCGGCGCCGATCTTGGTCTTGCGACCGGCGACGGTCGCGAAGGAGGAAAGGAACGGTGCGTAGCCGTCGCTCGCCAGGTCGCCCTTGCCGGCGACCACGGCTCGCGCGACGTGAGAGGCGATCTCGTGCGCCTGACGGAACGAAAGGCCCTCCATGCGCACCAGGCTGTCGGCAAGCTCGGTGACCGTGGCGCAGCTCCGCCGGATGTTATCGGCGACGCGGTCGCGATTGACCGAGAGGGCAGGGACGAGCGCCGTCATCAGGTCGAGGACGCGGTGGCCGGCGACGAAGGCCTCGTAACCCATCGCCTGGCTCTCGCCCTCGCTGTCGTTCATGTCGGTGAAGGGCGTGTTGTGCATCACCGCGAGCATGGCGTGGGCGCGCGTCATGGTCTGCGAGGCGAGGTGGCGCAGATGCTCGATCGGCACCGGATTGCGCTTCTGTGGCATAATCGAAGAGACCTGCACGAAGGCGTCAGGCACGTGGATCTGGCCGACCTCGAAGCTGGTCCAGAAGGCGAGATCCTGGATCGGTCGGCCGAGATGCAGGAAGGTCAGCTCGATCGCCGCGTAGGTGGCGGTGATGTAGTCGACCGCCGCGATCGAGCCGTAGGAGTTCCCGGTCGGCGCGGCGAAACCGAGGAGCTCGGCGACGCGCGTCCGGTCGAGCGGAAAGCCGCTGGTGGTGATGGCGGCCGCACCCATGGGAGACAGGTCGACGATCTTGCGGGCGGCGGCGAGGCGCTCGGCGTCGCGCAGCAGCACCTCGATAATCGCCGACAGATAATGGCCGAAGGTCGATGGCTGCGCCGGCTGGCCGTGGGTATAGGCGAGGATGATGGTGCCGCTCTCGCGCGTGGCGACGTCGATCAGCGTGGTGATCAGCGCGCGAAGCTTCTCCGCCAGCCGGTCGATTTCCTGCTTCAGCTTGAGGCGGAAGAGCGTGTGGTCGATGTCGTTGCGCGAGCGGCCGGTATGCAACCGTCCGGCGACGTCGGGGCCGAGCCGCTTCTTCAGTTCCGCCTCGACCAGGAAGAAGAAGTCCTCGACCTCGCCGGTATAGGTGAGGGTGGCGACGTCCACCTCGCGGTCGATCGCCTCCAGCGCGCCGCGCGATGGCGCGCGCGTCCCCGGCGGAGACGATGCCGGTCTCGGCGAGCATGACCAGATGGGCGCGGTCGATGCGGCGGAAGCCGTCGACGAAATGCGCCTTGGCGCCCTCGAACAGCGGCTTGAGCACGGTCTCCTTGTAGACCGGATCGGGAAAGCGGCCGGGGTCGGCGGCGGGCAGCTTGCTCTTCGGCGTCCACCCACGTCACCCCTTGAGGCCGGCGAGCACGACGCCGCGCACGATGAAGCGCTGCAGCATCAGGAAGACGATGAGGGTCGGGATCGTGGCGAGGCTCGCCCCGGTCATGATCTTCTCCCACTGGATCGAGGCTTCGACCGCGAAGCTGGAGAGGCCGACCGGCAGCGTGTAGAGATCCTTGTTGGTGGTGACGATCAGCGGCCAGATGAAGGCCGTCCAGTTGCCGAGGAAGGTGAAGATCGCCAGCGCCGAGATTGCCGGCGTCACCAGCGGCACCGCCACCTTCCACCAGATGGCGAATTCGTTGAGCCCGTCGATGCGCGCCGCCTCGAGGAAATCGTCGGGCACCGTCTCGAAGAACTGCTTCATCAGGAAGGTGCCGAAGGCGGTCATCATGCCGGGGAACATGATGCCCCAGTAGCTGTCGAGCCAGCCGAAGTTGCGCGCCATCAGGTACCACGGGATGACCAGCATCTCGGTCGGGATCATCAGCGTCGACAGGATGGCGATGAAGACGAAGTAGCGGCCGCGGAAGCGGAACTTGGCCAGCGTGTAGCCGACCAGGCGAATCGAAGAAGACGTTCGACAGGCAGACCGATGTGGCGATGACCAGCGAATTGACGAACCAGTGCAGGAAGCGCCCGTCGGCGAGCACCTCGAAATAGTTCTTGAGCGTCGGCTCGGCCGGAATCAGGCGGAGGTCGTAGACCTGCGAGGCGTCCTTGAGCGAGGTCGACAGCATGAAGATGATCGGCGTGATCATCAGGAGGCCGCCGATGAAGAGCAGCGTCCAGGCGATGACGCGGCCCGGCCGCGGCCGCGCATGGAAAGCGTGGCGGTGCCGACCGGGGCGGCGGCGGCGACGTCGGCGGGCATCGCTCAGCGGTCCCTCAAGATGCGCAGCTGGACCAGCGAGACGACCAGCAGGACGAGGAACAGCACCACCGTCTGCGCCGCGGCATAGCCCATGTCGAAGGACGAGAAGGCGGTCTGGTAGATCATCAGCACCAGCGGCTTGGTCGAGTTGAGCGGTCCGCCGGGATCGTTGGTGGTCATGTTGTAGACCTGATCGAAGATGCGCAGGAACCCGATCGAGGAGAACACGACGAGGAAGACGATGGTCGGCTTGAGCAGCGGCAGCGTGATGCGCGTCAGGATCGTCCAGTCGGAGACGCCGTCGATGCGCGCCGCCTCGTAATAGGTGAGCGGGATGGCGCGCAGCCCCGCCATGAAGATGACGATCTGGAAGCCGAGCCCGGCCCAGATCGCGCGGCGCCAGCACCGAGGGCAGCGCCTGCGTGCGTCGAGCGCAGGAACGGCTGCGCCGGCAGGCCGATGGTGGACCAGCACCTCGTTGATCAAGCCGATCGGCACCGGCTGGTAGAACCAGCGCCACACCCAGGCCATGGCGGCGGCGGTGGTCAGGAACGGCAGGAAATAGAGCGCACGGATGAAGCCGTGCATGAAGCGCACCTTCTCGAGCTCGTAGGCGACGACGAAGGAGAGGACCAGGCTGACCGGCGTGCCGATGATCAGATAGGCGAAGGTGTTGCGGAACACCTGCCAGAACACCGGATCGTCCACAGCTTGATGTAGTTCCTGAGGCCGACGAACTTCGCCGGCCTCAGCAGGTTCCAGTTGGTGAACGACAGCCACATGGCGTTGGCCGTCGGCCAGAAGCGGATGACGACGTAGAAGAGGATCGGCACGGCAAGGAACAGCCACGCCCACACCACCTGCTTCTGGTGGATGGTGAGGCGGTGCCAGACGCGGCCGAAGCCGGTCGCGTCACCCGTGCTGCTCGATGGCCGCCACCGAAGTGGCTCACTTGGCGGTCGTCGATGATCTGTTGCTCGGCGGCGGCCGCCTGATCGAGCGAGGCCTTCGGATCCTGGTTCTGCAGGATGATCCGGTTGACCATGTCGATCGCGGTCTGCCGCTGGGCGGTTTCATCGACGAACAGCGTCGTGTGGCCGTACTGCAGGCCCTTGAGGAACGGGCCGTAGATCGGATCCTTGACGTTCTCGTCGGTCAGCGCCAGCGCCGGCTTGGCCGGCAGCTCGCCCACCGTCTTCAGCCAGATCTGCATCGCCTCGGGCGAGGTGATGTAGGCCAGGAACTTCTCGGCCGCCTGCAGCTTGTCGCCCTTCGAATTGGCGGCGAGCCCGTTCACCCAGTAGCTGACGTAGTTGCTCTTGATGCCGTCCTTCTCCGGCAGTTCGGCGACGCCCCAGTCGAAGTCCTTGATCTGGGCGAAGGAGCCGAGACGGAACGAGCCGTCGATCTCCATCGCGGCGCGGCCGCCCTTGAAGGCCGCCTGGGCCTCGTCCATGAAGCCCGGCTGGCCGACCTTATCGACCGTGTCGAGGTCGGTGTACCACTTGAGCGCGGCCAGGCCGTGCTCGTCGTCATAGGTCACCTTGGTGTAGTCGTCGTTGTAGGGCACGCCGCCGAACTGGCGGATCGAGCACCTCGCGCCACCACTGGTGATCCTGGCCGGCCATGTCCATGGCGAAGCCTTCCGACGTGATGTTGCCGGCGCCGTCGGTCTTGACGGTCTTCTTGGCGTCGGCGACCAGTTCGTCGAGGGTTGCCGGCGGCTTGTTGGGGTCGATGCCGGCTTCCTTGAAGATGTTCTTGTTGTAGAACAGCGCCAGCGAGCGCACCGCGGTCGGCAGGCCCCAGTATTCGCCGTCCTGCTTCATCGCCGAGATGATCGGGAAGAAGTCCTTCTCGATCTGGGCATCCGGGAAGGCGTCCTTCGGCAGCGGCTGGATGAGCTGCCCGTTCTTGAAGTTGTCCAGCCAGCCATAGTAGAACTGCACCACGTCCGGGCCCTGGCCGGCGGTGATCGCCGCGGCGACCTTCGTCTGGTAGTCGGCGTAGGGGAACGTCGTCTGCTTGACGGTGATGTCGGGGTTGGCCTTCTCGAAGTTCGCGATGAGCTGGTCCATCGCCTTGATGCGCGCGTCGAAGACATATTGCCAGTACTGGATTTCGACCGCGAAGGCCGAGGTCGACACGGCCATGCCGACGCCAAGAGCAAGGCCGAAAGCGAGTTTGTGCAGATCCTTCATGGTGGTCCTTCCCTCTCCAACAGACCCAAACCGCGCAAGGATGAACTCCACGTCGCCGTCAGGCGGTGGCCGTCCATCGCGTGAGCCTGCGGTTGCGGACTGCCCCCTGTCAATAACTAAATCTACTTGAACTAATCGCCGGTCCGGGTTCTTCTCTGCGTGGATTCATCCGGGCAGCCCATCATGGTGCGCCAGCGCGGCCAACTCCCGCACCCCATCGCCATCGGCAACAATCCGGCGCGCGTCCGCTCGCACAATCGGCGCGTCGTGCTGGAGGCGGTGCGCCTGCATGGGCCGCTCGGTCGCGCCGAGCTCGCCCGGCTCACCCATCTCACCGCCCAGGCCGTCTCCAACATCGTCTCGGCGCTGATCGACGACGGCCTGCTGATCGAGCAGGGCCGGCGCCGGGTCGGCCGCGGCCAGCCGCCGGTGCAGATCGCCGTCAACCCCGCCGGCGGCATGACCGCGGGCATCGAGATCGCCGCCGGACAGATGGTGACGGTGCTGGTCGATCTCGCCGGCCAGTTGCGCGCGCGCCGCACACGGCCGCTTCAAGATGCGGCGCCGGAACGCGTGGCGCCGCTCATTTCCGCCGAGATCGCGGCGGCGCGGAAGTCCGCCGCCGACATGCCCAAGCGTCTGCTCGGCGTCGGCGTCGTGATGCCCGGCCCGTTCGGCATCGACGGCATGACCTCGGTCGGCCCGACGACCTTGCCCGGCTGGGTGGATATCGATGCCGCCGGCTATCTCTCGCGCGGCGACCGGCCTCAGCATCGTGGTCGAGAACGACGCCGCCGCCGCCGCCGTCGCCGAACGGCTACACGGGGCGGGCGGGCGCTGCGCGATTTCTGCTTCGTCTATTTCGGCCGCGGCATCGGCCTCGGCGTGGTCATCGACGGGCGGCCCTATCGCGGCGCCTTCGGCAATGCCGGCGAAGTCGGCCACGTCGTGGTGGTGCCGGGCGGGCGCGCCTGCGACTGCGGCAACCACGGCTGCCTGGAGCGCTACGCATCGTTCCAGGCCCTGCAGGAGCGGTTCGCCGAAAGCGGACGCGCCATGCCCGGCCTCGGCGATCTCGATGGTCTTCTCAAGCGCAAGGACCCGGCCATCACCGCGTGGATCGACGACGCCGCCCGCGCGCTGGCGCCGATGGTGGCGACGCTGGAGAACCTCTACGATCCGGAGGCCGTGATCTTCGGCGGCAGTCTGCCCGACACGCTCATCGACGCGCTCATCGCGGCCATGCAGCCGCTGCCGCGCTCGGTGGCGGCGCGCCGCACACGCACGCTGCCGCGCGTGGTTCGCGGCACGACCGGGCCGTACACCGCGGCGCTCGGCGCCGCCGCATTGCCGATCCTGGAAACCGTGACGCCGCGGCTCGACCTCGCCCTTCCGGGGAGCGGCGAGCGGTCGGACGCCGATGGAGTGAGGCTCGATGCTCTCGGACCGTGACCTGATCCGCCGCCAGATGGGCGATCCTGCGCTGGTGCGCCTGTCGCGCGCGCTCGGCCGGCTGACCTCGGTGATCACCTACATGAATACCGGCGCCCATCCGGACGACGAGCACAGCGGCCTGCTGGCGACGCTGCGCTACGGCTTCGGCATGCGCGTCGTGATCCTCTGCTCGACGCGCGGCGAGGGCGGCCAGAACGCCATCGGCCCGGAGCGCGGCGGCGCCCTGGGTGTTCTCAGGACGCGCGAACTAGAGGAAGCGGCGCGCGTGCTCGACGCCTCGATCGCCTGGATCGGCCACGGCCCGGACGACGCCGTCTTCGACTTCGGCTTCTCCAAGAACGGCGACGATACGCTCGCCCGCTGGGGCGAGGAGACGGTCGTGGAGCGGATGGTCGAAGCCTATCGCCGCTACCGCCCCGACATCGTTGAGGTCACCTTCCTCGACGTTCCCGGCCAGCACGGCCATCACCGCGCCATGACCCGCGCGGCGCTCGCCGCCTTCGACACGGCCGCCGACGAGAGCGCCTTCCGCGAGCAGACCGCCGCCGGGCCTCGACGCCCTGGCAGGTGGCCAAGCTCTACCTGCCGGCCTGGTCGGGGGCGGGCAATTCCTATGACGACGAGGAGCCGCCGCCGGACGCCACGGTCACCGTCGCCGCGCCCGGCCGCGATGCCGTGAGCGGGGCGACCTATGCGCAGATCGGCGAGTGGTCGCGCGCCTTCCATGCCACGCCAGGGCATGGGCGCGCTGGCGCGACGAAGGGATGGAGCGCTGGCCGCTGCATCTCGCCCGTTCGACGACCGGGCGCCAATGCCGAGGACGACATCCGCGATGGCCTTGCCGTGACCGTGGGGGCGCTGGCGGCGGAGCGGGGCGTGCCGGCGGCGATGGCGACGGCGCTGAAGAATGCCCAGATCGCCATCGACGAGGCCGTCGCGGCCTTCCCCGACCGGCAGGCGATCAGCGCGGCGGCATTGCGCGCCGCCGATGCCATCGAAACGGCGGAGACGTCGTGTCCGCCGGCATTGCGGCCGCGTCTCGCCCACC
This sequence comes from uncultured Alphaproteobacteria bacterium, assembly GCA_963782045.1. Taxonomy (GTDB): domain Bacteria; phylum Pseudomonadota; class Alphaproteobacteria; order Rhizobiales; family Kaistiaceae; genus CAVSRC01. The sequence continues at coordinate 759,692 of CAWAIR010000037.1, read as the reverse complement.
GCCTGTCGCGCAAGGCGCGCGAGCTGGCCGTGGTCCTGCACGAGGCGGCCGGCGTCTCGGTGCGCGTCAGCGCCGATCCGCCGCGTCTGGCGCCGGGCGAGCAGGGTGTGCTGTTGCTCCACGCCGTGTCCGGCGATCCGGGCAGCGCCGTGTCGGTCGCCGTCGACGGCAACCGGACGGTCTCGATCGGCGAGGGCAAGGTCGAAGGCCGCCTGTGGCGATTTCCCATCAAGGCGGCGCGCGATGCCGATTTCACCAACCCCTATCCGCCAGGCTTCGACCCGCTGACGGCGAACGGAGACCTCGCCGCCATCGCCTCGGTCACCATCGGCGATCGCCGGGTGACCCGCGCCCTCGATCCCGAGGAAACGTTCCGCGTGCTGCCGGGCTCGTCGCTCACCCTCGATCCCGATGCCGTCATCGTCAATCTGTCGCGGCCGCTCGCTGCCGTGACCATCGCCACGCGCGTCGACGGCGCCGCCGGCGAGGTCGCCCTGGCGCCGCCGGCGGGCTGGTCGGTGGAGGCAGGCGGAGGTGCCGTCGTCGCTGACGCCGCCGGCCGGCCTCGCGGCCGGGCCGTTCACCATCGCCGCAACGGTCGTCGGCCGGCCGGCCTTCCGCGTGCGTACGGCGACCTATCCGCATCTCGGCACCACCGAATGGGCCGAACCCTGCGCCCTGCCGGGGCTGGCGGTCGATGCCGCGCTGCCCGAAGGCGCCCGCGTCGCCTATGTCGGCGGCGGCAACGACCGCGTCGACTTCTGGCTGCGCCAGCTCGGGCTCGCCCGTCACCGCGCTCGATGCCGAGACGCTGACGCGCGGCGACCTCGGCGCCTTCACCACCATCCTGGTCGGCATCTTCGCCTTCGGCACACGGCCGGACCTCGCTGCCGCGCGCCCGCGCCTCAAGGCGTGGGTCGAGGCCGGCGGCCATCTGGTCACCCTCTATCACCGGCCGAAGGACGGCTGGTCGCCCGACGAGACGCCGCCGCGTCACCTCGAGATCGGCCTGCCGTCACTGCGCTGGCGGGTCACCGATCCCAATGCGCCGGTGACCGTGCTGGCGCCCGACCATCCCCTGCTCAATGCGCCGAACCGCATCGGCCCGGACGACTGGGCGCACTGGGTCAAGGAACGCGGGCTCTATTTCGCCAGCCGCTGGGACGACGCCTATCAGCCGCTGCTGGCGATGAGCGATCCGGGCGAGGCGCCGCTCAACGGCGCTCTGGTGTCGGGCGAGATCGGAGCCGGCCGCCACACCCACACGAGCCTCGTCCTCCACCACCAGCTCGACCGGCTGGTCCCCGGCGCCTTCCGCCTGATCGCCAACCTGGTCCAGCCGGCCTTCTGAGACGTCGGCACCGAACGACCCTAGTCGACCACCACGGCGAGGACGGCGGCGCAATCGCCGGTCTTGATGAGACCCGGGAAGTGGCGGGCGGTGAGGATGCCGTCCATGCGGGCGGCAAGCGCCACCGGAGCGGCGCCGGTGCGCCCGACGGGGAAGACCCGCGCCAGCGGCTCGCCGCGCTTCACCGTTTGGCCGAGTTCGGCCAGCGGCTCGATGACGCCGTCTTCCTCTGAGAAGACGAAGCAGTCGCTCGACGGCATGTCGAGCCACACGGTTTCGGCCGGCGTCACCTGCGCCGCGGACGACGCCGCAATGGACGAGGAAATTGTCGAGGCCGCGACGGGCGATGGCGATGGTGCGCGGTGTGCTGGTACCGCCGCCGGCAAGCTCGGTGGTGACGAAGACGCGGCCGAGCATTTCGGCGGTGGTGTCGTACATGCCCACCGCGTCGATCTCCAGCATGCGCATGGAGTAGGGCGCGCCGAACGCCTTCACCGCCTCGAAGCAGCGGTCCTCCTGCATCTTGTCGTCGAGCACATGGGCGGCGGCGAAGGGCAGGAACTCGAGCGTGCGGCCGCCGGAATGGAAATCGAGCACGTGCGTCGCCAGCGGCAGCAGCACGCGCGTGAAATAGTCGGCGATCTTCTGCGGTCACCGTGCCGTCCGGCCGGCCGGGGAAGGTGCGGTTCATGTTGCCGCCGTCGATCGGCGAGGTGCGCGTGCCGGCGCGGAAGGCCGGATAGTTCATCGCCGGCACGATGATGACGCGCCCGCTTGACGCTCTCCGGCTTCAGCGTGTTGGCCAGATTGAAGAGGACCAGCGGCCCCTCATACTCGTCGCCGTGATTGCCGCCGGTGAGGAGCGCCGTCGGGCCTTCGCCGTTCTTGACCACGGTGATCGGGATCATCACCGAGCCCCAGGCGGAATCGTCGCGGCTGTGGGGCAGGCGCAGGAAGCCGTGCTGCACGCCGTCGGCGGCGTAGTCGACGGTGGCGACGATCGGCGAATCCCTCGAGCGTGATGCCGTCCATGGTCGCTGTCTCAGGGCTTGACGAAAAGCTGCCGCGGCACGTTGGCGAGAAGCTCCGGCGCGCCGTCGGTGATGGCGATGGATTCGGTGATCTCGAAGCCCCAGTCCTCCATCCACAGGCCGGTCATGAAATGGAAGGTCATGCCGGGTCTCAGCTCGGTGCGGTCGCCGGGGCGCAGGCTCATGGTGCGCTCGCCCCAGTCAGGCGGATAGGAGAGGCCGATGGGATAGCCGGTGCGGTTGTCCTTGACGATGCCGTAGCGCTTGAGCACCGCGAAGAAGGCATTGGCGATGTCCTCGCAGGCGTTGCCGGCCCGCGCCTTCGCCAGCCCCGCCTCCATGCCTTCGAGGATGGCCTTTTCGGCGTCGAGGAAGGTCTGCGTCGGCTTGCCCAGGAAGACCGTGCGCGACAGCGGGCAATGATAGCGCTTGTAGCAGCCGGCGATCTCGAAGAACGTCCCTTCGCCGGTCTTGAACGGCTTGTCGTCCCAGGTGAGGTGCGGCGCGGCGGCGTCCGATCCCGACGGGATCAGCGGCACGATCGCCGGATAGTCGCCGCCGAAGCCGTCGACGCCGCTGAGTGCCGACGGCGGTGATGCCGGCGACGAGGTCGCACTTGCGCACGCCCGGTTCGACCGCATCGACGATGTATTTGTGCATGGCCGAGACGATGCTGCCCGGCAATGCGCATGTAGTCGAGCTCCCGCGGGCTCTTCACCGCGCGCTGCCAGTTGACCAGGCCCGTCGTGTCGATGAAGCGGGCATTGGGCAGCTCGCGCTGCAACGTGGCGAAGGCAGCCGCCGAGAACCAGTAATTGTCCATCTCGACGCCGATGACGCCCTTGCCCCAGCCGCGCTCGGCAAGCTGGGCGGCGAGCACCTGCATGGGGTGGCGTTCGCTCGACTGCACGTAGATGTCCGGATAGCCGAGGATGCGGTCGGCGTTCATGTAGACGGTGCGCAGCGCCCCTTGCACGTCCTGTGCCCGGCCCCACCAGACGGGATCGCCGTCGGGCGGCACCACCACGCCCTGATGGACATAGAACGACCAGCCGTCATAGCCGGTGAGCCAGTGCCATGTTGGACGGGTCGGAAACGATCAGAGTGTCGATGCCGTGGGCTTCCATCGCGCGCCGCGTGCGGCGCGAGGCGGTCGGCATATTCTTCGCGGGTGAAGTTGAGCGGAACGTCGGGCATGGGGGCCTCAGCTGTGGAACGGGGTGCCGGCACCGCGCCTGGCGTGCGCGGCGACGGCGAGCGTGGCGATGGCCGTGTCCTGTGCGCCGGTGCCGGTGAGGTCGCAGACGGTGATCTCTTCGGATGTGCGCCGGCCTGGGGCCGTGCCGGCGACCACCTGGCCGAGCTCGGCAAAGGCCGCGTCGGCGGCGACCACCTTCGCGGCAATAGCATGGTGCAGCTCGCCGAGGCGCCGGGTCTGGGCGAGGCTGTCCGCGACATAGGTGGCGCGGGCGAAGGTGGCCGGGTCGAGTCTCGTTCTTGTGCTCGGCGTCGGAGCCCATGGCGGTGACGTGCTGGCCGGGCGCCAGCCAACCGGCCCGCAGGATGGGCTTCGTGGCGGGCGTGGTGGTGACGACGATATCGGCGCCGCGAACCGCGTCCGCCGCCTCGGCCATTGCCGTCACCGGGATGCCGAGCTTCGCCGTCATCTCGGCCGCCGCCGCTTCGGCCTCGGCCGCTTCCTCGCGCCGCGTCCACATGCGCGCCTCGCGGATGGGGCGGACGAGGGTCAGCGCCTCGAGTTGCAGGCGCGCTTGCGCGCCGGCGCCCAGGATCGCGGCAACCGAGGCATCCTCCCGCGACGAGATGCTTCGCGGCGACCGCCCCGGCGGCGGCCGTGCGCACGTTGGTCAGGTAGCCGTTGTCGAGCAGCAGCGCCTCGACGATCCCGGTCCTGGCGCTGAGATAGATCATCAGCCCGTTGAGGCTCGGCAGGCCGAGCTTCGGATTGTCGAAGAAGCCGGGGCTGACCTTGATGGCGAAGCCGTCGAACCCCGGCACATAGGCCGTCTTCACGTCGACCTCGCCGCGCGCCTCGGCGATGTCGAGGCGCAGGATCGGCGGCATGACCACGCGGCCGCCGGCGAGCGCCCGGAAGGCGTCCTCGACGGCCGCCACCGCGCCGATGTCGAGCGGCACAAGCTGCTCGAGCTCCGCTTCGGTGAGGATGGTCATCTCGGTCATGGCGCGCCCTCAGCCGCTTGCCTGCCCGGCGCAGACGATGCTCCGGTGCAGGTCCGGTGCGATGTTCTTGCCGGACAGCACGAGCACCGTCGGTCCCCGCGGCTTCACCTTGCCGGCGACGAGCGCCGCGATGCCGACCGCGGCGCCGCCTTCGATCACCTCGCCCTCTTCCTCATAGGCCAGGCGGATGCCGGCGGCGATCTCCTCTTCGCTGACCAGCACGGTCTCGTCGACCAGCGCCTTGACCATCGCGAAGGTGTGGCGGTTGTTCGAGGCCGATGCCGCCGCCGAGCGAATCCGCCAGCGTGCGTTCCTCGGCGACCTCGACCGGATGGCCGGCGGCGAAGCTCGCGACCATCGCGGCACCGCGCTCCATGGTGATGCCGACGATGCGGGTGCTCGGGCTCGAGCGTCTTGACGGCCAGCGCCACGCCCGAGATCAGCCCGCCGCCCGAGAGCGGCACCAGCAGCGTCGTCGAGCTCCGGCGCGTCCTCGACGATCTCGAGGCCGAGCGTGCCCTGGCCGGCGATCACCGCCGTCATGGTCGAAGGGCGGGATCTCCGCCATGCCCTCGTCGCGCACCAGCCGGTCGACTTCGACCTGGGCGTCGTCCTGGCTCTTGCCGACGATGCGCACCTCGGCGCCGAGCGCCTGGATGGCGCGCACCTTGTTGTCGGGCACCAGCTTCGACAGGCAGATGACGGCGCGCGACGCCCGCCGCCTTCGCCGCATGGGCGACGGCGCGGCCGTGATTGCCGGTGGAGGCGGCGACGACGCCGGCGTGCCTTTCCGCCTCGCCGAGCGACAGCACCGCATTGGTCGCGCCGCGCAGCTTGAAGCTGCCGGTCGTCTGCTGATGTTCGCATTTGATGAGACCGGCACGCCGGCGCGGCGCGTCAGCCCGTCGGCGGCGCGCAGCGGCGTATGCAGCACCTTGCCCGCGATGCGGTTCCGCGCCTCGAGCACACGCGAGAACGGAATCATGCCTCAAGCCCCGCCGCGTCGCGGTCCACCCCGGCCGCAGGCGAGGCCGTATCCTCCGCTTGCGGACATCGCGCAACACTATGGCTGCGCCGGCACAGTCGATCTCTCCAATCTGCCATCGGCCGATAGCCGATCCTCCTGCCGAGGCGACCAAAAACAGACATATTCTCCCTCGACACCGATAGCGCTCTCCGCAACGCTGGAGGCACAGGAATAGGGGACATCCAAGCACAAGACGCCGTACCAGTCCGTGAGCGCCGGGACGCTCAGCAGATGTTCTCGACCAACTTGCCGTGGCCGGCAACACCAGTTCCAGCAACGCCATTGGAAGGACCAGGAACATGGCACGACGCAATCGCTCTCGCTACCTTGTCACTGCCCTCGCCGCGCTCGCCGCGACCGCCATGACGGCGGCGGCGGCCAATGCCGTCACCCTCAAGGAGATCAAGGATCGCGGCTACATCCGCATCGCGGTGGCCAACGAGATTCCCTACGGCTATGTCGATCCCAACGGCGACGCCAAAGGCGCCGGCCCCGACGTTGCCAAGGCGGTGGTCAAGGCGCTCGGCATCGAGCCCGACAACATCCAGTGGGTGGTGACCAACTTCTCCTCGCTCATCCCCGGCCTGCAGGCCAACCGCTTCGACATGACGGCGGCCGAGATGGCGATCCGTCCCGAACGCTGCCAGAAGGTGGTCTACTCCGAACCCAACACCTCCTACGGTGAGGGCCTGCTCGTTGCCGACGGCAACCCCAAGGGCGTCCACACCTACTCCGACTTCGCCAAGGGCAACGCCAAGGTGGCGGTCATGGCCGGCGCCGACCAGTTGCAGATGATGCAGAAGCTCGGCGTGCCGGAAGGCAACATCGTCACCATCGCCGCCAACGCCGACGCCATCTCCACGGTCGCCACCGGCCGCGCCGACGCCTATGCCGCCACCGGCCTGACCGCCAGTGAGCTCGCCAAGAAGAGCGACAAGGTTCGAACTGGCCTCCGATTTCAAGGACCCGATGATCGACGGCAAGGAAGTGCGCTCGTGGGGCGGCTTCAACTTCAACAAGGACTCGCAGGACCTGCGCGACGCCTTCAACACGGAACTGGTCAAGTTCAAGAAGACCGACGCCTGGAAGAAGATCCTCGAGGACTATGGCTTCACCCCGGCAGACATCGCCGGCTCGACCGCCAAGACCACGGAACAGCTCTGCAAGGGCTGAGGGCCTGAGGCGGGTTTCGGGCCGGACAAGGGGAAGACGGTCCGAAACCTGCAACACTGAGGCCGGGCGTCGCGGGGGCGCCCGGCTCTTCTCCCCCGCAACGGGTGACAAGGGGGTGTTTCGCCGGTGCATTGGGTCGAATATCTCCGGCCGCTCCTTCAGGGAGCCTGGATCACCGTCCAACTGACGGTCTTCTCCACCATCCTCGGCGCGCTCTGTGCCTTCGCCTTCGGCATCGGCAAGCTGTCGCGCAACTGGGCGATCAAAGGCTTCTCGATCGTCTATATCGAGATCTTCCGCGGCACCTCGCTGCTGGTTCAGCTCTTCTGGCTCTATTTCGCCCTGCCGATCGCCGGCGACGCCATCGGCATCAATCTGAGACTGCCGCCGGTGACCGCAGGCGTCCTCGCGCTTGGCCTCAACATCGGCGCCTACGGGGCCGAGGTCGTGCGCGGCGCCATCCAGGCGGTGCCGTGGAGCCAGCACGAGGCGGCCATCGCGCTCGATTTCACCCAGCGCCAGACGCTGTGGCGGATCGTCCTGCCGCAGGCGATCCCCGAGATGATGCCGTCCTTCGGCAATCTCGCGGTCCAGAACCTCAAGGATACCGCGCTCGCCTCGCTGATCAGCCTCGGCGACCTCGCCTTCCGCGCCGAGCAGATCCGCAATTTCACGCAGGATTCGACCACGGTCTACTCGATGATCCTGCTGATGTATTTCGGCATGGCCCTGGTGCTGACCGCCATCATGCGCGTGCTCGAACACTCGGTCGGCCGCTGGCGCGACCCGGCGCGGAGCTAGCGGGCGATGTTGTTCGGCTTCCACTGGGATACCGCGCATGGCGAACTGGCCTTCGCCTGGTCGATCCTGCCCATGCTGCTGGTCGGCATGTGGGTGACGATCGAGGCGTCGATCGCCGGCTTCGCCATCGCGCTCGGTCTCGGCCTGATCTTCGCCGTGTTGAAGCGCGTGCCGCTCAAGATCGTTTCCTATCCGGCGCTGGTGCTGACCGAGTTCTTCCGCGACACGCCGCTGCTGGTGCAGCTCTTCTTTCTCTATTACGTGCTGCCCGACTACGGCATCGTGCTGCCCGCCTTCCTCACCGGCGCGCTGGCGCTCGGCGTCCAGTACTCGGCCTACACCGCCGAGGTTTACCGCGCCGGCATCGAGGCGGTGCCGCCGGGCCAGCACGATGCGGCCAAGGCGCTCGACTTCTCCCATGTGCGCACCTTCACCCACGTCGTCCTGCCGCAGGCGGTGCCGCGCATCGTCCCGGCGCTCGGCAATTACCTGGTGTCGATCATGAAGGACGTGCCGGTGCTCTCGGTCGTCACCATTCTGGAGATGCTCAACGTCGCCAAGATCATCGGCGACCAGACCTTCGACTATCTCGTTCCGTTGTCCATGGTCGGTGGGCTCTACCTCATTCTGACGCTGATCGCTTCGGCCGTCGTGCGGGGGATCGACGTCAGCCTTCCCAAGACAGGATTGCCCTTGCGATGAGCGAGCCGATCATCAGCTTCGAAAAGGTCGTGAAGAGCTTCGGCGACCACGTCGTGCTCGACGAACTCGATTTCTCCGTCGCTCCCGGCGAGAAGGTCTCGATCATCGGGCCGTCGGGATCGGGCAAGTCGACGGTGCTGCGCATCCTGATGACGCTGGAGAAGATCAGCGGCGGCGTCATCATGGTGGACGGTGAACCGCTCTGGCACGAGCGCAGGAACGGCAAGCTGGTGCCGGCCTCGGAAAAGTACCTGCGTCACCGGCGCACGCTGCTCGGCATGGTGTTCCAGCAGTTCAATCTGTTCCCCCACATGACCGTGATGCGCAACATCACCGAGGCGCCGACGGCGGTGCTCAAGCTGTCGAAGCAGGAGGCGCGCGAGCGCGCCGAGCAGTTGCTGGCGCTGGTCGGCCTCCAGGACCAGGCCAACAAGTTCCCGGCCCAGCTTTCCGGCGGCCAGCAGCAGCGCGTCGGCATCGCCCGCGCGCTCGCCATGCGGCCGAAGATCATGCTGTTCGACGAGCCGACCTCGGCGCTCGACCCCGAGCTGGTCGGCGAGGTGCTCAACGTCATCCGCCAGCTCGCCGAGGAACACGACCTGACCATGCTGCTGGTCACCCACGAGATGCGCTTCGCCCGCGAGGTGTCCGACCGCGTCTGCTTCTTCGACCGCGGCCAGATCCGTGAGCAGGGCGCCCCGGAGGAGCTGTTCACCGCGCCCAAGGAGGAGCGCACGCGCGCCTTTCTGCGCTCCATTCTCGGCGATTAGGCCAAAACCCGCCCCGTCCGGGGCCCGAACCGGCGTGTGTTTTGCATGAACGCCAATCTGGACGCCGCGGCCGATGCCGCATTAGTGTTCCCCCGTCAGTGGACCAGGCGGACGACCGGTGTGAGCGCAGGCAAGAGCGGGCTACCCCGGCTGGATGCACGGGACATCAAGATCCTGAGCATCCTGCAGCGTGAAGGACGGCTGTCGAAGGCGGCGCTCGCCGAGCGCGTCAACCTGTCCCCGACACCCTGCTGGGAACGGCTGAACCGGCTGGAGCAGGCCGGCATCATCGAGAGCTACGGCGCCCAGATCTCGCTCAAGGCTTTCGGACCGGTGGCCATCGTCTTCGTCGAGATTTCGATCGAGAACCACCGCGCCGAGGATTTCGCGCGCTTCGAGCAGGCGATCGCGAAAGTGCCGGAGATGATCGAGTGCTGGGCGGTCGGCGGCGGCATCGATTACCTGTGCAAGGTGGTCGTCCGTCATCTCGCCGACTATCAGGACCTGATCGAGCGCCTGCTCTCCGCCGAGATCGGCATCCAGCGCTATTTCACCTATGTCGTGACGGCGCCGGTCAAGAACGAGCCGCTGCCGGTCCAGCTCCTCGCCCAGCCGGCGCCCTAGGCGATCCGCCGCCGCGACCGGCGGCCGGCAGAACATTCCTCCGAATTCGTCGGCGAGTTTGGCCCATGCCTCTGCGCTGCCGCCTTTATTGTCGCTCTGCCCGACAGGAGGCATTTGAATGGCCCGAGCCGCTGCCGCGCCGCGCTTTCCCGACGATCCGCTGGGGGGGCTGGCGGACCCCGATCTGTTTGCGACCGCGGCAATCGTCGGCGGCCGGCGGATCGGGCTTGACCGGCGCCCGCGGCTGGCGGTGAGCGACCCGGCGAGCGGCCGCGCCGTCGGTGCGGTGCCGGCCCTGACCGCCGATGACGCCCGCGCCGCGGTCGATGCCGCCGTCGCCGCCTTTCCGGCATGGTCCGCCCTGTTGCCGCAGGAGCGCTCGGCAATCCTGCGCCGGTGGTTCGATCTGGTCGTGGCGGCCCGAGACGACCTCGCCGTCATCATGACCATGGAGCAGGGCAAGCCGCTGTCGGAGGCCGCCGGCGAGATCGACTATGCCGCCTCGTTCGTCGAGTTCTACGCCGAGGAGGCCAAGCGGCCGAACATCGAGAGCGTCACCTCGCACCTCCACGGCGCCGAGGTCGAGGTCTGGCGCGAGCCGGCCGGCGTCGCCGCGCTGGTGACGCCGTGGAACTTCCCGGCGGCGATGCTGACCCGCAAGGCCGCCGCCGCGCTCGCCGCCGGCTGCACAGCGGTTGCCCATCCCTCCCACGAGACGCCGTTCACCGCGCTGGCGCTTGCCGTGCTCGCCGAGCGCGCCGGCATTCCCGCCGGCGTCTTCAACATCGTCACCGGCCGCGCCTCCGAGATCGTTCCGGCCTGGACCGCGGACGCGCGCGTGCGCGTGCTCTCCTTCACCGGCTCCACCGAGGTCGGCCGGCTGCTCTATCGCCAGTCGGCCGAGACGGTGAAGCACCTGGTGCTGGAGCTTGGTGGCCACGCCCCCTTCATCGTCTTCGCCGATGCCGATCTCGATCGCGCCGTCGCCGAGGCGATCAAGGCCAAGTTCATGACCTCCGGCCAGGATTGCCTCGCCGCCAACCGCATCTATGTCGAGCGGCCGCTCTACGATGCCTTCTGCCGCCGCTTCACCCAGGCCACCGCCGCGCTCACCGTCGGGCCGGGGATCGGCGACCCCGATATCGGCCCGCTGATGAATGCCGCCGCGCTGGCCAAGCAGCAGAGCCATGTCGCCGACGCGCTGGCCCGCGGCGCGCGCTGCCTGACCGGCGGCGAAGGCCATCCGGCCGGGCCGCTCTTCTTCGCGCCGACCGTGCTTGCCGACGTCCCCGACGATGCCCTCGTCATGCGCGAGGAGACCTTCGGGCCGGTCGCCGCGCTCGTCGCCTTCGACGGCGAGGACGAGGTGGTCAGGCGCGCCAACGCCACCCCGTACGGCCTCGTCGCCTATCTCCACACCAGCGAGCCACGCCGCATCTACCGGGTCAGCCGCGCCCTGCAATACGGCATGGTCGCGGTCAACCGCACCAAGGTCACCGGCGCCCCCATTCCATTCGGAGGGATGAAGCAGTCGGGGATCGGCCGCGAGGGTGCCCGCCTCGGCATGGAAGCCTTCACCGAAGTCAAATACGTCTGCCGCGACTGGCTCTAGCCCGCCGGCGAAACCATGAGAAAGGAGCAGCCATGCTCGCCAACGACCAGCTCGACAAGTGGGATCGCGAGAACTTCTTCCATCCCTCGACCCACCTCGCCCAGCACGCCCGCGGCGAGAGCCCGAGCCGCATCGTTACTGGCGGCTCCGGCGTCTACATCGAGGATCGCGACGGCAAGCGTCTGCTCGATGCCTTCGCCGGTCTCTACTGCGTCAATGTCGGTTACGGCCGCCAGGAGATCGCCGACGCCATCGCGGCCCAGGCGCATGAGCTCGCCTACTACCACGCCTATGTCGGCACCGGCACCGAGGCCTCGATCACGCTCGCCAAGATGATCCTGGAGCGGGCGCCGAAGACCATGTCGAAGGTCTATTTCGGCCTCTCCGGCTCCGACGCCAACGAGACCAACCTGAAGCTCGTCTGGTACGCCAACAATATCCTCGGCCGGCCGGAGAAGAAGAAGATCATCTCGCGCTGGCGCGGCTATCACGGCTCCGGCCTGATGACCGGCTCGCTCACCGGGCTGGAGGCCTTCCACAAGAAGTTCGACCTGCCGCTGCCTTACGTGAAGCATACCGTGGCGCCCGACTATTTCCGCCGGCCCGACCTTTCCATGAGCGAGGCCGATTTCGTCGCCTATTGCGCCGCCGAGCTCGAGGCGCTGATCGAACGCGAGGGCGCCGACACCGTCGCCGGCTTCATCGGCGAGCCGGTGCTTGGCACGGGCGGCATCGTGCCGCCGCCGGAGGGCTACTGGCCGGCCATCCAGGCGGTGCTCAAGAAGCACGACGTCCTCTTGATCGCCGACGAGGTGGTTACCGGCTTCGGCCGCCTCGGCACCATGTTCGGCTCGACGAAATACGGCATCGAGCCCGACATCATCACCATCGCCAAGGGCCTGACCTCGGCCTATGCGCCGCTCTCCGGCTCGATCGTGTCCGACCGCGTCTGGCAGGTGCTGATGAAGGGCACCGACGAGACCGGGCCGATCGGCCATGGCTGGACCTATTCGGCGCACCCGATCGGCGCCGCCGCCGGCGTCGCCAACCTCAAGCTCATCGACAAGCTCGACATCGTCGCCAATGCCGGCGCGGTCGGCCAGTATTTCAACGACGCCATGCGCGCCGCCGTCGGCGGCCACAGGAACGTCGGCGATGTGCGCGGCGCCGGCATGCTGTGCGCGGTCGAATTCGTCGAGGATAGGGACGATCGCCGCTTCTTTGCGCCCGACAAGAAGATCGGCGCCAAGGTCGTCGCTGCGCTCCTCAACCGCGGCATCATCGCCCGCGCCATGCCGCAGGGCGACATCGCCGGCTTCGCGCCGCCGCTCTGCCTGACGCGCGCGGAGGCCGACACCGTGGTCGGCGCCTTTGCCGAGGCCGTGAAGGAAGTGCTGCCGTAGCGGACGCGCTGCCGGAAGCAAGGCACTGCGTATGGCACGGCGCGATACCTCTCCCCGGCGGGGAGAGGTCGCGAGCGAAGCGAGCGGGTGAGGGGGAGTCGAGTTATCCGGTAGCGCTCCTGCCCCCTCATTCTCCGCGCCTAACTCGCTGCGCTCCTAAGGCGCGGAGCCCTCTCCCCAAAGGGCGAAGGGCATGCCAATGCTTTCGCCCTGCCGCTGGACGGGAGGGAACAGCAGACGCCCGAGGGCGTCCGTCCGCTCAGGCGTCGAAGCGGTCGACGAGGGTGCCGGCAACCTCCGCGCGGAACGAGACGGTCTTGCCGGACAGCGGGTGCTCGGCGAGTTGCGCCGCCGAGACGCCGCCGCTCAGGCTGGTGACGAAGACGGTCTTCATGTCCGGGCCGCCGAAGCAGGGCATGGTCGGCCGGAAAGTCGGCATGTGGAAGCGGGCGAGCAGCGTTCCATCGGGAGCGAAGCGATTGACGACGCTCGCCGACGGCCCGGCGCTCCAGTAGCAGCCCTCGATGTCCATGGCACCGCCGTCCGGGCGGCCGGTCGCCTCGTCGAGAGTGGCGAAGCGCTGGCGGTTGCTGGCCGTTCCCGTCTCGGGGTCGAAGTCCCACCGGTCGACCCAGGGGCCGCGGCTGTCGGAGTGGTACATCAGCCGTCCATCCGGGCTCCACGCGAGCCCGTTCGATGTCTTGAGGCCGCCGGTGAGCTCGGTGACGCTGCCGTCGCCGGTCACCCGATAGAGGCCGGCGATCGGTTCCTTCTGGCTGCGCTCGTCCATCCCGCCGATCCAGAAGGCGCCGTCGGGGCCGACCTTGCCGTCGTTGAGCCGTGCCTCGGCGATCGGCTGGGGAATCTCGGCCAGAACGTCGCGCGAATCCGTGACCGGATCGAACAGCACCACGCTGTCGCGGAGCCCCACCACCAGCCGGCGGTCGCCGCAGAGACCGAACGCGCCGACGGACGAATCGAAGTGCCACTTCTCGCGAGCTCCGGTCGCCAGCGTCAGCGCGTGGATGTCGCCGTCTCCGATCGACGTCCACAGGAGACGGCCGTTCTCCGCGTCCCACGTCGGGGATTCGCCCGTGCCGAACCGCTCGGGGGTGACCACGGTGACTTCCGGCTCTTCCATCATGCTTGCTCCAGATCGTTCTTGGCGCCACGCGCCCAGCCGTTGCCGTTATCGCACGTTTGTTGCGATTGTCCGCATGGACGCGGAGGCGATCCGCGGCCAAGGTCCAGACCGGCTCTGCGCGAAAATCTAGAGCGTTTCTTGATCAGATAGAATCGTTCCGACGGAGCGATTTTGCGACAGGATCAAGCCGACGGGCGACGGGCGTACGCGGGGTACGGCCGAGGCCGGTGGCGACGACAATGGCGCAAAAGCGCCCGTCCCTTCGGGTTTCCGACCGGCGCGCGCCCAACGCCGATCCCGGCTCGACCGATGCCCGGCATCGCCCTTCGCCGGTCTCGACGCCGGATCTCCTCCCCGGTCGAGAAACGGAACTGCTTCTATCTGACCAAGAAGCGCTCTAGCGGATGCGCTGGCCGTCGGCATCGAACAGCAGCGCCGAGGCCGGATCGAAATGCGCCGCGTAGGGCTGTCCCGCCTTGAGGTCGCGGCCATCCTGGGTCGCGATGGTGATAACCTCGCCCTTGCCATAGCTGGCGTAGACGAAGGTCTCCATGCCGAGGTGCTCGATCATCTCGATGGTGAGATCGAGCGTGGCCGTGCCGGCGGCGTTGAAGTGGCCGGGACGCAGGCAGACGGTCACCGACGTGCCGTCGGCGGGGACCGCGGCGAGGCCGCTAAGCGGGATCGCGTGATCGCCGTGGGTGGTCAGGCGGACGACCGTGCGGCCCTTGGCGACGATGCCGGGCAGGGAATTGATCTTGGGCGAGCCGATGAAGCCGGCGACGAACAGGTTGTCCGGGTCGTCATAGAGTTCCAGCGGCGCCCCGACCTGGTCGACGGCGCCATCGCGCAGCACGACGATCTTGTCGGCCAGCGTCATCGCCTCGACCTGATCGTGGGTGACGTAGACGATTGTCGTCTTCAGTTCCTTGTGCAGGCGAGCAATCTCGATGCGCATGTGCACGCGCAGTTCCGCGTCGAGGTTGGACAGCGGCTCGTCGAACAGGAAGACCTTGGGGTGGCGCACGATGGCGCGGCCGATGGCGACGCGCTGGCGCTGGCCGCCGGAAAGCTCCTTCGGCCGCCGGTCGAGCAGCGAGTCCAGTTCGAGGATGCGGGCCGCCTCCGCCACCTGCTTCTCGATTTCGGCCTTGGGAACGCCGGCGAAGCGCAGCGCGAAGCCCATGTTCTGGCGCACCGTCATGTGCGGGTAGAGCGCGTAGGTCTGGAACACCATGGCGATGCCGCGCTTCGACGGATCAACGTCGTTCATCGTCCGGCCGTCGATCTCCAGTTCGCCGGCGGTGATCGTTTCGAGCCCGGCGATCATGCGCAGCAGGGTGGACTTGCCGCTGCCCGACGGGCCGACGAAGACGACGAACTCGCGCTCGGCGATGTCGAGGTCGACACCCTTGATGACCTTGACGGCGCCGAAGGACTTGTGGACGCCACGCAGCTTCAGCTCGCTCATCGCTCCTTCCCTATTCGGCGCACAGCTTGATGGTGGTGGTGCCGAAGCGCGGGCTCGACACGGCGACGCCAACCGTCCCCCGCGCGCCGGCCGATGCGACCCAGAAGCCGGTCGACCCGCCGCGCAGCGGCACCAGTTTCGGACCGACCAGCCGGCCGGCGCCGGTGACCGCGATCTCGACCGGCTCGAACAGGAAGGGCAGCTTGTGCCCGGCCTGGTCGAGCGCCCGCACCATCACGCGGACGCAGCCACCGGCGGCCGACGAGAGCGTACCGGCATCGGCGACGACCTCCAGCCTCGTGGCGACCGGATCGGCGGCATAACGGACCTCGGCCACCGGCTTGCCGCCGATCAGCCCGACGATCGCCGCATCTTCCCACAGCATGCCCCAGCGGCCCAGCTCGTCGGCGCTGAAATGGTTCTGCTGGAAGACGACCGGCGGATGCGGCAGGTGGGGGAAGCGCTCGCGGTCCGGGCCGAGACGCTTGCCGGGATTGTCGCCGTAGCGAAGCTCCACCTCGTCGCAGTTGGTCAGCACCATCAGCGGCAGGATGCCACCGATATTGCGTTCGCCGCGCGCCCAGAAGGTCGCCGGCTGAAGGACGACCGCCTCGTCGGGTTCGCACTGGCTGGCATAGGCGAAGGCCGCGAACTTGGGCTCGCGGAACATGTCCATGACGCCGTGGTGGCAGATGCGGTCGCCCGAGCCGAAATCCTTGTGGGTGTTGTAGTCGAAGGCGCACCAGCCGATGGCACCGGCAATGCCGGGGTCGCCATAGGCGGCATCGAGCACGTCGAGATGGCGCGTCACATGCTCGACCTGGCGCTGTTCCTGATCGTAGCTCTTGGTCGGGTGCATGTGGCCGTTGTGCTCGGTGACCAGGTAGGGAACCGGCCGGTCGAGCCCGGTCATCTCGCGCCGGGGACGCAGCGCCGTTCGCGGGCGGTTGCCGCCGAGCTCCTCGTTGCCGAGGATGAAGTCGTTGGTCGTGTAGACGTCCTCGAGGAACTCGCTCTCGGTGATGACGCGGATGCCGCCGGTCTGCCGCGTCGCATCGAGCTCGCGCGCCAACCGGTTGGTCTCGGCGTACAAATCGTGGTCGTCGGACGACTCGTTGATGCGCACGCCCCACAGCACGATCGACGGGTGGTTCCAGTCGCGGCTGATCATCCGGCGGACGTTTTCCACCGCCTCGACCTTCCAGGCCGCGCCGCCGATGTGCTGCCAGCCGGGAATCTCCTCCAGCACCAGCAGGCCGAGACGGTCGCAGGCGTCGAGGAACCAGGGCGACTGCGGATAGTGCGAACAGCGCACGATGTTGACGTGCAGCTCGCGCTTGAGGATCTCGGCGTCACGCTCCTGCGCCGCCCGGCCGAGGGCATAGCCGGCATAGGGGAACGACTGGTGGCGGTTGAGACCGCGCAGCTTCAGCGGCCGCCCGTTGAGGCGGAAGCCGTTGGCCGTGAACTCGGCCGCGCGGAAGCCGAAGGTCTCGGTGACCGTGTCCTCGCCGAGCGCCAGCTCCAGCGAGTAGAGCGCCGGGTTGTCGAGGTCCCAGAGCTGGATGTCCGTGAGCCCGTCCATATCGAGGTCGACCCGGGCCGCCGCCGGCGCCGAGGCGGTGGCGATCGCGTTGCCCGCCGGATCGCGCAGCGTTGCGGTCAGCGCCCCTTCCGGCGCCCGGTCTTGCAGATTGGTGAGGTCGACGCGGATGCCGACCGATTTCGTCTCGGCCAGCACGTTCGGCGTCTCGATCTTGACGTGGCCGATGGCGAGCAGCGGCGTCACCTTCAGCCACACGTCGCGATAGATGCCGGCATAGGTGAGATAGTCGATGCGGTCGCCGAAAGGCGGGATCTCCGGGTTCTCCGAGCCGTCGATGCGGATGGTGAGGAGGTTGTCGCCGGCCTGCAACCGGCCGCTGAGGCGGACCTCGAACGGCGTGTAGCCGTCCTTGTGGCGGAGAAGCTCGACGCCGTTGAGCCACACATGCGCATCGGCCATGGCGCCGTCGCAGACCAGCGACACGTCGTGGCCCTGCCAGGCCGGATCGGCGACAAGCACCTTCTGATAGGTGAAGGGCCGCCAATAGCTGGTCTCGTCGAAATAGGCGAAGGGCAATTCGACCGCGGTGTGGGGCAGGCAGACTGGCGTGCCCTTGCCGAGCGTCGTCACCAGTTCGGGCGAGAAGCCCTCGTGGAAGATCCAGCCATCGTTGCAGGCGATCAGCGAACGCATTGCGAGAACCTCATTTCACGGAACCCAGCATGCCCTCGACGAACTGGCGCTGCAGCACGAAGAAGATGACGAGGATGGGGAGCGTGGCGAACACGGTGGCAACCATGATCACGCCGAAATCCGGGTAGTAGCCGGAGAGCAGCGAGGACACCATCAGGGTGACGGTCTTCTTGTTGTTGGTTTGCAGGATGATCAGGGGCCACAGATAGTTGTTCCAGTTGAGCATGAACACGATGATGGTCGCCGCCGCGTAGGTCGAGCGCATCACCGGCATATAGATGAAGGCGAAGATCTGCCATTCCTTCAGCCCGTCGATGCGCGCCGCGTCGCGCAGCTCGTGCGGGAAGGCCTTGGTCGCCTGGCGGAAGTAGAAGATGATGAAGATCGAGGCGATCGTCGGCAGCATCACGGCGGTGAGCGTGTTGATCAGCCCGGCCCGCCCCATCATCGTGAACAGCGGGATCATCAGCGCCGCGAACGGGATCGACAGCATCAGCAAGAGACCGCTGAACAGGCGTTCGCGTATCCGCGCGCGGAAGATCTCGAAGCCGTAGCCGGCCAGCGACGACACCGCCAGCGTCAGCAGCGTGCCGACCACCGAGACATAGGCCGAATTGAGGAACACCTGCAGGACGTCAACGCGGTGGAAGAAGGTCGCGAGGTTGGTGAGCAAGGCCTCGCCGATGCTCGACCTGCCGCGGATGATGTCGGCCGAGGTGTTGGTGGCGCCCACCAGCATCCAGAAGAACGGGAACACCGAAACGAACGCTGCCACCGACAGGCCGAGATAGACGAAGGCGCGACCGACGATGTGGCCGGGGTTCTTCATCGCCGCGGCTCCCGGGCGACCATGAACTGGAAGAAGCTCAGGATGCCGACGAGGATGACGATGACGTAGGAGACGGTCGCGGCGTAGCCGAAGCTCGGCATGAAGCGGAAGCTGAGATTGTAGATGTAGAGCGACAGGGTGAGCGTGCCGTCCGACGGCCCGCCGGCATTGGGCGGGATGTTGTTGACCTCGTCGAACAATTGCAGCGTACCGATTGTCGAGATGACGCTGGTGAACAGGATCACCGGCTTCAGCATGGGAATGGTCAGGTAGAGGAAGCGCGCCCACGACGGCACGCCGTCGATGCGGGCCGACTCGTAGATCGAGCGGTCGATGTTCTGCATCGCCGCCAGGTAGAAGATCATGTTGTAGCCGGTCCACCGCCAGGTGATGGCCAGAATGACGACGATCTTGGCCCAGAAGGGATCGGCCAGCCACGGAATGGGCGCGCCGATCAGGTGGGTGGCAAGCAGGAAGTGGTTGATGATGCCGTCGGTCGCGAACATCGAGCGGAACAGCACCGAATAGGCGACCAGCGAGGTCACGCAGGGCAGGAAGATGGCGGTGCGGAAGATGCCGCGGCCCCACAGCCTGGGGTCGTTGAGCATGGCAGCGAAGACCAGCGCCAGCACCAGCATCACCGGCACCTGCACGATCAGGAAGATGAAGGTGTTGGTCAGCGCCCGCTGGAAGACCGGGTCCTGGGTCAGCCGCATGATGTTGGCCAGCCCGCCGAAATGGTAGTTCATGCCCCGGCCGACCTGGAAGCTCATCCACAGCGACCACAGGATCGGGTAGATCATGAAGATGCCGAGCAGGACCAGCGCCGGCATGACGAACAGCCAGCCGTTGATGCGCTCACCCCTGCCGAGGATCGACTGAGCCACTGCCCGAGGCCCCCTGTGGTCCCTGTCCGCCCATGGCTCTCCGAGCGGCCGGCGCTCCGCGGAACGCCGGCCGTCGGGGAAGGAAGGGGCGGAAACGTTCCGCCCCTTCGGTGGTCGGCTACATGGTCTGCTGCTTGACCTGGGTGTCGATCGCCTTGATCGCCTCGTCGAGATTGGCCCCGTCCTTCAGCGCCGGCAGTTGCGCGGCGACGGCGGCGTCGGCTTCGTTGGTGAAGATGCCGTAGTTGACGCCGGGAATCTTGGCGAGCCAGGCGGTGAAGTTCTGCCACACCGGTTGACCGGAGAAGAACGCGTCGCTGGCCTTGAAGGCGGGGCCGTCGCGGGCCGCGGTCAAGGTGCCGAGGGCGCCCTGGTTGACCAGGATCTTCTGGTAGAAGTCGACGTCCTTGCCCCAGATCGAGGCGAGGAAGTCGATAGCTTCCGCCTTGTCGGGCGCTGACGACATCACGTACCAGCTCGAGCCGCCGAGGTTCGACGCATGGGTCGCGCCGTCGACGCCGGAAAGCTTGGGCAGCGGAGCCACGCCCCACTTGCCGGACTGGTCCGGATTGGCCTTGATCGTGCCGGTCATCCACACGCCGGTGACGGCGCCCGCCGCCTCACCCGACGTGAAGCCGCCGGTATAGTCGGTCCAGCCCGAGGCCGGCCGATAGATGCCCGACTGCAGGATCTTGGTGAAGGTGCCGAGCGCGGCCTTGAACACCGGATTGTCGGCGATGCTCACCTTGCCGTCGGGGGTGAAGTACCACGAACCGGCCGATTGCAGCATGATGCGGATCGGGCCGGCGTCGTTGATGTCGAGGCTGAGCAGCTTGTGGCCGGTCTTGGCCTCGACCGTCTTGCCGATATCGATGAGCTGGTCCCAGGTGATGTCCTGGAGTTCGGCCTCGGAATAGCCGGCCTGCTTGAGATAGTCGGTGCGATAGAAGAAGCCGGTCACGCCGGAATCGAACGGCAGCGAGTAGTTCTGGCCGTTCAGCGTGGCGAGTTCGACCTTGTAGGGGGCGAACTTGGACATGTCGACGGCGCCGCCGAGCGGCTCGAAGGCACCGGGGAACGATTGCAGGTATTTCTGTGCGCCGTAGTCCTCGATCAGCACGATGTCGGGCAGGCCTTCGGTGGTGCCGGAGGCGAGCTGGGCCTGGAGCTTCTGCTCGAGGTCCGCCTTGGCGAAGTCGACGACGTTGATCTTGAAGTCCGGATGCGAGGCGGCATAGCGGCTGGCGGCCTCCTGCATGGTGGCGCCGTTGAAGTTCGGGTCCCAGCACCAGACCGTCACGGTACCGGCGGCCGCGGCCGTCGCAGTCAGCAGGGCGGCCCCGGCGACGCTCATCGCGAGCGCGCGGCGCCAACTGGTGGCGAAGCGATTCATTAGTCCCTCCCAATTGTCGAGGTGGTCCTCCTCACCTCGAGTTCTCATTTCTAGCGGGGCGGCGCGGGGACCGCAAGATTTAGTAAATAATCGTCCCGTGGTTGTGTGGCCGTGCGGCCGCGCGTGCTGCCGCGCCACTTGATCGTGCTGGCGATGATGATGTGCTGGGCGAGCGCGCGGCCCCGCACGCGCTGGAGCAGCAGCTCGACCGCCGTCTCGCCGATTTCCTCGGCCGGCAGGCGCACGGTGGTCAGCGGCGGATGGACGAACTGGGCCGCCGGAATGTCATTGAAGCTGGCCACGGCGACGTCCTCGGGGATGCTGAGGCCGAGCTCGCGGACGGCGCGGTAGACGCCGATGGCGATGTTGTCGTTGCAGGTGACGATGGCGTCCGGCGGGTGCCGCTGGCCCATGAGCTTCAGGCCGAGCTGATGGCCGGTCTGCTCGGTGTTGCGCTCGACGCTCTGCTTGGTCAGGCAGATCTTCGGGTCGAAGCGGGCGAACGCCCGCATCCATTCGATGTAGCTGCGGCAGCGGATCTCGGCGTAGGGGTCGCTGCTGCCGTCTTCCATCCAGCCGGCGAAACCGATCCGGCTGTAGCCCATTTCCGTCAATTCTTTTAGAAGCTTGCGCGTGGCGAGCGGCAGATCGCTCTGCACCGCGTCGCAGTCGTCGCCGGGCGGAATGAAGTCGGCGAAGACCAGCCGCCGGCTGTAGCGCTCAAGCCAGCCGATCGCTGCCTGGTCATAGGGGCCGATGGCGATGACGCCGTCGACGCTCTGCAACAGCGTCGGCTCCGGCATCGTCTCTGTGTGGTATGATTTTACCGTCTCGCAATGCAGCGCCTGGCAGCGGCTTTCGATGCCGAGGCGGAGCGCCACGTAATAGGGGTCGATCAGCTCCTGGTCCGGTCGCAGGAAATGAACCAGCGCCACCTTGCGCAGTCCGGTCTGGCGGGCGCGCCGGGCGCGCGGCGTGGCGTAGTTGAGCGCTTCGGCCGCCTCGATGATCGCCTGCCGCTTGGCCGCCGTCACCGACAGCGACGGATCGAAGTTGAGGACACGCGACACCGTAGCGGTGGAAACCCCCACCGTGTTGGCAATCTGTTTGAGCGTGACCATCGGTTCTCGCAGGATGGGACGAAATGTCCGGCCGGCCGACCGGGAATCCGGAGAGCGCAGGGGGGAAATATTTACCAGCGACATACTGGTGTGCGTCAAGGTCTACTTCGCCGCTGTCTTCTGTCCCATTGCGGGGCGCCTGGAGGCGTTTGCGCTGGCGGCGCCGCGGCCTTCGGCCCATAAGGCCGTCGCATCGCTTGGCCGTGCGGGAATCCCGATGGCTGCGGCCCCTATATGACGTCAGATGCACCGGACGGCTCTTCTCAGACGATGACGGCAACCGACCACCCCGACCCCGCCCGGCGCGTGCTTGATGGCTTTGAGCGGGCAAGCCGCCGCCCCATCGCGCTCGCCGGGACGTTGGCCTCGGCCTCGGCGCTTCTGTGGATCGCACAGGCCTGGTTCGCCGCTGGCCTGGTTGGTGGCCTCGTCGTCGGCGAGGCGACGGCGGCCGGTGCGCTGGTCGTGGCGGCGCTGTTCGTCGCGCTCGGCCTCGTCCGCCATGCCGGCGAGCTTGCCGCCGGCCGGCTTGCCTTCCGGGCGGCGCAGCGCGTCGTCGCCGCCAAGCGTGCCGAACTGGTCGAGAGCGAGAGCCTCGCCTCGCCATTTTCCGTCGCCGAAGGCTCGTCCGCCTCCGTCGCGACCCTCATCGGCACCAAGCTCGACCTGCTGGTTCCCTGGCTCACGCGCTATCGGCTTGCCGCGATCAAGGTCGCCATCGTGCCGGTCGCCATCCTCGTCGCGGTCTTCGTCCGCTCCTGGGCCGGCGGCCTCATCCTGCTCGCCTCCGGTCCGCTCATCCCGCTGTTCATGGCGCTCATCGGCTTTGCCGCGCGCGAGGCGAGCGAGAAGCACATGGCCGAGACCGGCACGCTCAACGTCATGCTGCTCGAATGGCTGAATGCCGGCGCCGACATCCGCCTGCTCAACGCGGAAGCTGCCACCGTCGCCGGTTTCGACCGGGCCGCCGACAGCCTCCGCGAGAAGTCGATGGCGGTGCTTCGAATCGCCTTCCTGTCGTCGACCGTGCTGGAGCTGTTCTCGGCGATCGGCATCGCGCTTGCCGCGGTCTATGTCGGCTTCAGCCTTCTCGGCACCTTCTCCTTCGGCACCTGGGGTCCGCCGCTTTCGGTCGCCGGCGGCGTTTTCATCCTGCTGATGGTGCCGGATTTCTTCCAGCCCCTGCGCGAGCTTGCCGCCGCCTGGCACGATCGGGCGGCGGCGCTCGCCGTCGCCGGCGAGATCGCCGAGCTGGAAGGGCAGGCGAGCCCGCGCATCCTCGGCCGCGGCGGCAAGGCGGCGGCGCTCGCAGGCGCGCCCGCGATCGCGGTCCGGGACCTCGCCTTCGGCGCCATGCGCTTTCCCGATTTCACCGTGGCTGAAGGCGAGAAGCTGGCGATCACCGGCGACAGCGGGGCCGGCAAGACCACGCTGCTGGGGTTGCTCGCCGGTCTCGCCCGCCCGAGCACCGGCACGATCACGGTTGCCGGGGTCGGGCTCGATGACTTGACCGCCGACGGCTGGCGCCGGCGGATCGGCATGGTCGGCCAGCATCCGCACATGCTGAATGCCAGCCTTCGCGTGAACATTGCCCTGACCGACGTCCGTGCCGATCCGGCGCGACTGGCGCATGCGCTTGAAGCCGCCGCGGCCGGCGACATCCTCGCCGGCCTGCCGCGCGGCGCCGAGACCCGCCTCGGCGAGAACGGCGCCGGCGTTTCCGGCGGCGAAGCGCGGCGGCTCACCATCGCCCGGGCGATCTATGCCGGCGCGGAGGTCATCCTCGCCGACGAGCCGACCGCCGACCTCGACGCCGCCACCGCCGAAAAGGTGACCGACGCGCTGATCGCGGCGACGCAGCATGGCGCCAGCCTGATCGTCGCCACCCACGATCCCCGCCTTGCCGCGCGCATGGACCGCGCGATCGCGCTGACGGCGACGCCATGAGGGCGCTGGCGCACATCTTCGTTCGGGTCTGGCGCGGCCAAGCGCGGGCGCTGGCGCTGGGCATCCTGCTGTCGGTGGTGACGCTCGCCGCCGGCATCGCCCTGCTCGGGCTCTCCGGCTGGTTCATCACCGCGGCCGGCATGGCCGGGCTTGCCGGTGCCGGTCTCGTCTTCGATGTCTTCCGGCCGAGCGCCGGCGTCCGCGCCCTTGCCTTCGGCAGCGCGGCGGCGCGCTATGGCGAGCGGCTGACCACCCACGATGCGACCTTGCGCGGGCTGGCCAAGCTCCGCGTCGCGCTGCTCGCCGCCATGCTGCGCCGGCCGGTCGCCGAGCTGTCGCACCTGCGCGGCTCGGAACGGCTCAACCACCTCACCATTGACGTCGACATCCTCGACGGGTTGGCGCTCAGGCTGGTGATGCCGGCGGTCTCCGCCTTGCTGATCTTCATCGCGGCTTATGGGGCGCTCGCCTGGCTGACCACGCCCGCCGTCGCCGGCTGGCAGATCGGCAGCTTCCTCACCGGCATCGGGCTGGCGATGCTGGTCACGCTCAGGCGCACCCGCCGGTCATCGCGCCTCGGCCAGCGTGCCATGCAGGCGCTCCGCATGCGCTTCATCGACATGATGCGCGGCCAGAGCGAACTGGTGGTGAGCGGACGCCTGGAGGACCGGCGGCAATCGGTGATGGACGCGCACGGCCGCTTGCAGGCGGCTCAGGACGAGATCGACATCGCCGATCATCAGTCGGTGTTCGTCATTGCCGCCTTCACCACGCTCGCTGCCGGCGGTGCGCTGCTTCTCGGTGCCCATGCGGCGCTCGGCGGACGGCTCGATGCGGCAAGCGCCGCGATCGGTTTCTTCGCCGCGCTCGCCTTGTTCGAGGTGGCTGCCCCGCTCGCCCGCGGCATCGGCGAACTCGGCCGCATGGTCGATGCCGCCCGCCGCATCGACCACCAGCTCGAGGCACCGCCGGAGCCAGCCGCCGTACCAGGCGTCGGGCCGGTTCCTGATGCGCCGCTGCTCGCCGTCGACGGCGTCGGCTACGCCATAACCGAGCGAACGCTGTTCGACGGCGTCTCTTTTGTGCTTGGGGCAGGGGAGAGGCTGGCACTCACCGGCGCCAGCGGCTCGGGCAAGACCACGCTGCTCAACCTGGCGCGCGGACTTCTCTCGCCGACAAGCGGAGAGATTCTGGTCGCGGGGCAGCCGGTCGGCGCATGCCCTGAGGACGAGCTGGCGCGAACTCATCGGCTACCTGCCGCAGCGCACGGCGCTGGTCGGCGGCACCATTGCCGAGAACCTGAGGCTCGGCGCGCCCGAGGCGACCGACGAGAGGCTGTGGGAGGCGCTGCACATGGCCGCGCTCGATGCGGTCGTGGCCGAGAAGGGCGGCCTCGCCTTCCGTCTCGGCGAGAGCGGGCGCGGGCTTTCCGGTGGCGAGAAGCGGCGTCTGGCGCTCGCCCGCATGGTGCTGCGCAGGCCGCAGATCCTGCTGCTCGACGAGCCGACCGAGGGTTTGGACCGGGAGACCGCTGAGACGGTTCTCGCCCGGCTCGCTGCCGCCTTCCCCGAGGCGGCGGTGGTGGTCGCCGCCCACCGGGTGGAGGAGCGCGAATGGGCGAAATGGTCGCTGTCGCTGGCTTAAAACTGGAAGATATCCAGAAAAGCTGCGCCCTTTTGACATGGATCAAATACGGTCTAGAGGTGCGACCATATTCAAACGTTCTTATGCAAGGGCCGCGTAGGGCAGGCGCGCGCCGCTGATCAAGACAAGGGGCCAAGTCCATGGACATAGTCGAGCTGTCGCGACTGCAGTTCGCGATGACGGCGCTCTATCATTTTCTTTTCGTTCCGCTCACCCTCGGGCTCTCCGTCATCGTTGCGATCATGGAGACGGTCTATGTGATGACCGACCGGCCCATCTGGAAGGAGATGACGAAGTTCTGGGGGACACTCTTCGGCATCAACTTCGTCCTCGGCGTGGCGACCGGCATCACCATGGAGTTCCAGTTCGGCATGAACTGGAGCTACTACAGCCACTATGTCGGCGACATCTTCGGCGCTCCGCTGGCCATCGAAGGCCTGATGGCCTTCTTCCTCGAAGCGACCTTCGTCGGTCTCTTCTTCTTCGGCTGGGACCGGCTGTCCAAGCGCGCCCATCTCACCGTCGCCTGGCTGGTGGCCCTCGGCTCGAACTTCTCGGCCGTGTGGATTCTCATTGCCAACGGCTGGATGCAGAACCCGGTCGGCGCTTCGTTCAACCCGGTGACCATGCGCATGGAGATGACCTCGTTCTTCGACGTGGTCTTCAACACGGTTGCCCAGGCGAAGTTCGTCCACACCGTTTCCGCCGGCTATGTCACCGCCTCGGTCTTCGTTCTCGGCGTCTCGGCCTGGTACATGCTCAAGGGCCGGCACACCGAGCTCGCCCGCCGGTCGCTGGCGATCGCCGCCAGCTTCGGCCTGGCCTCGGCGCTCTCCGTCGTCCTGCTCGGCGACGAATCCGGCTATGACGTCACGCTGAACCAGAAGATGAAGCTCGCCGCCATCGAAGGCATGTGGGACACACAGCCGGCGCCGGCTTCCTTCACCCTCTTCGGCTTCCCGGACCAGCAGGCGCGCGAGACGCACTACGCCGTCAGGATTCCCTGGGCCATGGGCCTGATCGGCACGCGCTCGCTGACCACGCCGATCCCCGGCATCGCCGAACTCGAGAAGAAGGCGGAGGAGCGCGTCCGCTCCGGCCTCGTCGCCTATGATGCGCTGCTCAAGATCCGGCAGGCGAGGGGCAACGCCCCCGCCGACGTCAAGACGGCCTTCGAGGATCACTCGGCCGATCTCGGCTTCGCCCTTCTCCTCAAGCGCTATGTCGACGATCCGCTGCAAGCGACCGACGCCGACATTGCCAAGGCGGCGAACGACACGATACCGACGGTCTGGCCGCTGTTCTGGGCCTTCCGCATCATGGTCGGCCTGGGCTTTGCCTTCATCGCCGTGCTCGGCTGGTTCTTCTACCAGGCGTCGTTCAAGGGCATGCGCTTCTCGCGCACGGCGCTATGGTTCGCGGTGATCATCATCCCGACGCCATGGATCGCGGCCGAGCTCGGCTGGTTCGTCGCCGAATACGGGCGCCAGCCATGGGTGGTCGACGGCGTGTTGCCCACCGCGCTGGCGGCGTCGCATCTGTCGGTCCTCGACCTGCTGATCACGCTCGCCGGCTTCGTCGCCTTCTACACGGTGCTGTTCATCATCGAGATGGGGCTGATGATCAAATACATCCGCAAGGGCCCCTTCATCGACGTCGAGGAGACGGATGCATGGATGAAGGACCACAAGGATCGCCTGAGCGCAGGCGGCCATGAACTGCAGCCCGCGGAGTGAAGACAATGATCCTCTATCAACTGATCGGATTTGACGTCCTGCGGGTCATCTGGTGGCTGCTGCTGGGCGTGCTGTTGACCGGCTTCGCCCTCACCGATGGCTTCGACATGGGGGTGGGCGCGCTCATCCCCTTCGTCGGCAAAACCGACGCTGAGCGGCGCGTGGCGATCAACACCATCGGCCCCGTGTGGGAAGGCAACCAGGTCTGGTTCATCCTCGGCGGCGGCGCCATCTTCGCCGCCTGGCCGCCGCTCTACGCGGTCAGCTTCTCCGGCTTCTACCTGGCCATGTTCGCGATCCTGGCGGCCCTCATCCTCAGGCCGGTGGGCTTCAAGTACCGCTCCAAGCGCGACAGCGCCGCCTGGCGCAACGGCTGGGACTGGGCCCTGTTCGTCGGCGGCGCCGTGCCGGCGCTGATCTTCGGCGTCGCCATGGGCAACGTCCTCCAGGGCGTGCCCTTCCGCTTCACGCCCGACCTGGAAATCTACTACGACGGCACCTTCTTCGGCCTGCTCAACCCGTTCGCCCTGCTTGCCGGCATCGTCTCGCTGTCGATGCTGCTCATGCACGGTGCCGCCTGGCTGAACCTGAAGACCGAAGGCGATGTCCAGAAGCGGGCGCAGGTGATCGGCTCGTGGGCCGCTCTGGTGACCATTGTCGCCTATGCGCTCGCCGGCGTTTGGCTCGCCTTCGGCATCGGCGCCTACCAGTTCACCGCGGCGGTGCCGGCCGACGGTCCGTCCAATCCGCTGCTCAACACCGTCGCCCATCAGGGTTCGTGGATGGCCGCCTACGGCCTCCGTCCGTGGATCGTGGTCGCCCCGATCCTCGGCTTCGCCGGCGCGGCGCTCACCTGGCTCGGCCTCAAGGCCGGGCGCGAGGTCACCACGCTATTGTTCTCCAGCCTGGCGATCATCGGCGTCATCGCGTCGGTGGGCCTCACCATGTTCCCCTTCATCCTGCCCTCAACGGTCGATCCCAACTCCTCGCTGGCGGTGTGGGACGCCTCGTCCTCGCACCAGACCCTGTTCGTCATGCTGGTTTCGGCGGTGATCTTCGTTCCGATCATCATCGCCTACACCGCCTGGGTCTATAAGGTGCTGTGGGGCAAGGTCACCGTGAAGAGCGTCACCGACGCCAGCGACGTCGTCTACTGAGGAGAAACAGTCATGTGGTATTTCGCCTGGATCCTCGGTCTGCCGCTGGCGGCCATCTTCGCCGTGGTCAACGCCATGTGGCTTGAGATGCAGGACGACCGCAGGATGATCGAGTCCGGCAACGGCAAGCGATCCTGAGTTCGGTCTTCGCCCGGAAGCGTCCCGGGATTCGAAGAAGCCCGCCCCCGGCGAGGGGGCGGGCTTCTTGCGTGTCGGTTCGGCCGCTCAGGCGGCGGCGAGCGTCTCCGGCAGCGCCAGCCGCTTGGCGTCGGCTTCGCTCAGCGGCTTCGGCCGGACGCCTTCGGTCTTGATGGTGACGAACTTGCGCTGCTCGGCCGAGACCAGCGTCGATTCCATCACGTCGAGGACGTGGGCGGCCAGACGCCCCGAGCAGCGCGGCTCGCGCTTGCGATGCGCCGCATCGACCAGATCGGCGACGCCGAGCATGCGGTAGTTGGAACGCATCGGCGTGCCCGGCCGGCCCTGGTAGTTGAGCGCCCCGAACGGCGCCAGCGTCGCGTCGACCTCGCCATAGTCGCCGTCGCGCTCCGAATAGATCACCTTGCCGCCGAAGAAGTTGGGATCGGGCACCAGCATCGAGCCGGTGGTGCCGTAGAGCTCGATGGGGTTGCCGTGGCCGTGCTTCCAGACGTCCCAACTGGTGGCGACGGTCACCTCGGCGCCGGAATGGAACTCGAGCACGGCATTGATGGTCGTCGGGGTGTTGACCTTGACCTTCTTGCCCTTCATCGGTCCTTCGGCGGTGACCAGCCGATGGGTGAAGCCCGAGGTCGCCATGGCGGCCACGGCCTTGACCGGCCCCAGCAGGTTGACCAGCGCCGTCACGTAATAGGGGCCGAGATCGAGCATCGGCCCGGCGCCC
This sequence comes from uncultured Alphaproteobacteria bacterium, assembly GCA_963782045.1. GTDB lineage: Bacteria > Pseudomonadota > Alphaproteobacteria > Rhizobiales > Kaistiaceae > CAVSRC01. Next base: position 730,545 of record CAWAIR010000037.1, on the reverse strand, counting down.
GGCTGGAAGAAGAAAGCCGGATTGGGGTGCCAGGCCTCCATGCCGTGGCTCAGCACGTGGGCGGTGCCGCTGACCACCTTGCCAATGGCGCCCTTGTCGATCAGCCGCCGCGCCGTCTGGCCGCCGCCGCCGAGAAAGGTGTCGGGCGCGCAGCCGAGCTTGAGGCCGCGCCTGTCGGCCTCGGCCACCAGCTTCCTGGCGTCTCTGGCGCTGAGCGACAGCGGCTTCTCCGAATAGGCGTGCTTGCCGGCCGACAGGATCGACTTGGACACGTCGTAATGCGCCGCCGGCACGGTGAGGTTGATCACCACGTCTATCTCGTCGCTCTTCAGCAGTTCGTCGACGGTCATGGCGCGCACGGAATACTGCTCGGCGCGCGCTTTGGCCGCCGCCGGCACGACGTCGGCGCAGGCCGACGATCTTGAGGCCACGGAACGACGGCGCCAGACGGAAGTAGGTTTCCGAGATGACGCCGCAGCCGATGATGCCGATTCCCGCTCCGCTTGCCATGGTCTCAGCCCTTCCTGCCGACCAGGCCGGCGACGAACTTGTAGGAGTTGCGCGCGAATGCCTCCCAGTCGGAGGGCGCGTCGTGCTCGAAGACGAGCAAGTCGGTGCCCGCTGCCGCGATCGAGGGCCACAGCGCCTTCCAGTCGAGTATGCCGGACCCGATATCGGTCCAGCCGTCGTCCTTGGTGACGCCCGCCGGCGCCATGTCCTTGATGTGGAAGGCGGCGAGCTTGCCCTTGAACTTGGCGAGCTCGGTGGCGATGTCGGCGCCGCCGCGCTTGACCCAGCCGAGATCGGCCTCCCACTTCACGTCGCCACCGGAGAGCAGGTGCTCGATCGGCCGCGAGCCGTCCGACAGCGTTACATATTCGAAGGCGTGGTTGTGCCAGGCGAGCTTGAGCCCGGCGCCCTTGAGCGCCACGGCATGGCCCTGGAGCTTGGCGCCCAGCGCCTTCCAGCCGGCCGCGTCCTTGGTGCGCTCGTCCTGCGGCACCGCCGGCACGATGACCGTCTCCAGGCCGAGGGTCTTGGCCTGATCGATGACCATGGCGCGGTCGGCATCGAGGTCGGCGAGCGGCATGTGGCAGGTGGGGATCTTCAGCCCGAGCGCGTCGCATTTGGCACGCAGTGCCTTGGGGTCCGCCTTGTAGGCCCCGCCGAAGGGCTCGACCGCGTCGTAACCGATCGCGGCGAGCGTCTCGAGGTGCTTCTCGATCGGCGGAAAATTGCGCGCACTATAGAGCTGGAAGGAAATCCGGTAGCTGGGCATCGTTGTTCTTTCTTGGGACGTGCAGCCGTCAGAGGCGGTCGCCGCTTTCTTCATCGAAAACGGACGCCATGTTCGGCTGGAAGATACACATCGACCTTCTGGCCGATGCGGTGGTTGTCGTCGGGGCCGACGCGGATGGAGACCGATTCCGCGCCGATGCTGCCCCACAGCAGGCTGTCGGCGCCCATCGGCTCGACCAGGTTCAGTTCGAGCGGGAGGACGGTGGACGCCTCCAGCTTCTCCTCGATGTGGATCTGCTCCGGGCGGACGCCGAGCACGGCCTTGCGGCCGCTGACCGGCGGCTTGGCGAAGTTGTAGCCGGCAAGATTGATGGTGACGCCATCGGCGCACACCAGTACCGGGTCGCTGTTCACGCGCAATTGGCCGCTGACGAAGTTCATGGCCGGCGAGCCGACGAAGCCGGCGACAAAGAGGTTGAGCGGCCGCTGGTAGATCTCTTTGGGCGTTGCCAGCTGCTGGATGACGCCGCCATGCATCACCGCCACGCGGTCGGCCAGCGTCAGCGCCTCGATCTGGTCGTGGGTGACGTAGATCATGGTCGAGCCGAGCTTCATGTGCAGCTTCTTCAGCTCGACGCGCAGTTCCGTCCTCAGCTTGGCATCGAGGTTGGACAGCGGCTCGTCGAACAGGAACACGTCGGCCTGGCGCACCAGCGCCCGTCCGATGGCCACGCGCTGGCGCTGGCCGCCGGAGAGCTCCGACGGCTTGCGGTTGAGCAGCGGCTCGATCTGCAGGAGCGCCGCGACACGCGCGACACGCTTCTCGATTTCGTCCTTGGCCACGCGCGCCACCTGCAGGCCGAAGGTCAGGTTGCCCTTCACCGACATGCGCGGATAGAGCGCGTAGGATTGGAACACCATGCCGATGCCACGGTCCTTGGGCTCTTCCCAGGTCACGTTCTTGCCGTCGATCCAGACCTGGCCGGCATTGATGTCGAGCAGGCCGGCGACGGCGTTAAGCAGGGTAGACTTGCCGCAACCCGAGGGCCCAAGCAGGACGATGAATTCGCCCTTCTCAACATCGAGATCGAGATCGCGCAGGACGCTAAGGTGGCCGAACGAGACTCCGAGTTTGCGGATCGAGACGCTTGCCATTTGTCCTATCCCTTGACGGCGCCGGCCGCGATGCCGCGCACGAACCAACGTCCGGAGACGAAGTAGACGATGAGAGGGACGGCCGCGGTCAGGATCGTGGCCGCCATGTTGACGTTGTATTCGCGCACACCGGTGGTGGAGTTGACGATGTTGTTCAGCTGCACCGTCATCGGCCAGTTGGCGCGGCCGGCGAAGACGACACCGAACAGGAAGTCGTTCCAAATGCCGGTGACCTGAAGGATCATCGCTACGGTGGTGATCGGCAGCGACATCGGAATCATGATGCGGAAGAAGATCTGCCAGAAGCCGGCGCCGTCGACGCGCGCTGCCTTGAACAGCTCGATCGGCACGGCGGCATAGTAGTTGCGGAACAGGATGGTCAGGATCGGCATGCCGAAGATGGTGTGGATGAGGATGATGCCCTGCAGCGTGGCGAACATGTGAATCTCGCGGAGCGCTATGATCAGCGGATAGATGACGACCTGGTAGGGCACGAAGGCGCCGAAGACAAGCAGCAGGAAGAAGAGGTTGGCAAACTTGTAGCGCCAGAACGACAGCGCGTAGCCATTGATCGAGGCGATAATGATCGAGATGATCACGCTCGGCACCGTGATCTTGATCGAATTCCAGAAGCCGGGAGAAAGCCCGTGGCAGGCGAGGCCCGTGCAGGCCTTGAGCCACGCGTCGATCCACGGCTGGACAGTCCAGATCGCGGGCAGATTGAACAGGTGACCCTGCCGGATCTCGGGCATCGTCTTCAGCGACGTCACCACCATGACGTAAAGCGGAAACAGGAAGAACAGCGCCCCGATGACCAGGAAGCCATAGATGCCGATACGTGCCGGCGACACGCGACGCGGTTTCGGTCCTTGCGCCACTTCGGCGCCGGCAGGCAGGGTAGCGGGTGTGCTGGTCATGCGGCTGCAAGCTCCCTGCGGATGGCCATGGCCTGTTTGCGGGCTGCGACCCAGTTACCGATCCCCACCAGAGCGAGCACGAAGACCACCGGCAGGAGCATCATCATCGCCGCGGCCATGCCGAGGCCGACATTCTGACTGCTCGAAATCATCTGGATCACGTAGACCGCCGGCATGTTCGTCGCGATGCCGGGGCCGCCGCCGGTCATGGCGACCACCAGATCGTACACGCGCACGACACCGACGGTCTGCAGCACGAAGGCGGTCGCCAGCGAGCCGCGGATCATCGGCAGCGCGATGAACAGGTAGACGCGCCAGGTGGGAATGCCGTCGACCTTGGCCGCCTTCCAGATCTCCGCGTCGATGCCGCGCAGGCCGGCGAGCAGGATCGCCATGGTCACGCCCGAGCCCTGCCAGATACCGGCCACCACCAAGCCGTAGATGGCTGTATTGGAGTCGACCAGCGGCGTGAAATGGAAACTTGTCCAACCGAGGCTATGGACAGTGTTCTCGATGCCCAGGTTGGGGTCCAGCATCCATTGCCAGATAAGGCCGGTGACGATCAGCGACATGGCAAACGGATAGAGGAAGATCGAGCGGAAGAGGTCTTCCTGGCGGATGCGCTGGTCCATGAAGACCGCCAGCAGGTAGCCGAACACCAGGCTGAAAAGGATCAGCAGCGCGCCGAAGATCCAGATGTTCTGGACGGCGATCTCCCAGCGGTCGTCGGTCCACAGGCGCCGGTACTGGGCGAGGCCCACGAAATTGTTGTTGGGGAAGAGCCGGGAGCTGGTGAACGACCAGTAGAATGTGTAGCCGATACCGATGACATAGACGCCGACCGCGACCGCAATCATCGGCAATGTGCCGATCACCGCGCTTATCCTCATCCGTCGCCTGCGCGCTTCCGCCATGCCCCTTTTCCCCGCTCGAAGCCGGATCTTATTGCCCGGTCGCCGTCCTGCCCGGTGAGCCGGTCCATCCACTCACCAACTGATGCGCAAGGGTATCAACCTATCATACAGCCACCGGGCCCACCCGGTCAGCCGTAATACGACACCTCGAGCGCAAGGAACAAAAGGCGCCGCCCGTTGGCCGGACGGCGCCTCCAGTCGTGGTCGCCGATTAGGTGGCGTGGCTCAGGATTTCGACCCACTTCTTCTGGGCGTCTTCCGCGGACATGTTGTCATCCGACCAGAACTGCGACACCAGAGCGTTCAACTCGTTGTTGGTGTCTTCGTTGGTGAACCGCTGCACCGAGGTCGCGATCTTGGCCGGATCCTCGACCGCCTTCAGCGCCTTCTGCATGCAGGGGTCGGCGGTCGCCATGTCGACGTCGCCGCGCACCGGCATGGAGCCCTTGGCGTTGTTGAACGCGACCTGGACCGCCGGGCTGATGAGCAAGGCAGCGAGACGCTTCTGGGCGGCTTCCTTGTCCGCATCGGTCTGTTTCGGGAACACGATCACATCGCCGTCGGTGGACACGATCGGCTTGGCCTCGTTGAGGCCGATCATGCAGCCGTAGTCCTTGACGCCGGTCATGCCGGCAGCGGAGAACTCACCACGCGCCCAGTCACCCATGATCTGCAGGCCGGCCTTGTTGGTGATCACCAGGTTGGTGGTGTCGTTCCAGTTGCGGTTGGCATAGCCGTCGTCGGTGTACTGCTTGAGCGCCTTGAAGTTGGTCAGCGCCTTCAGCATGTCGGCGCCGCCGGCGATCTTGAGGTCCTTGTCGCGATACATCGCGTCGCGGCCTTCGATGCCGAGAGCGGCGAGCAGGATCTGGTCGAAGGCCCCCTTGATCTGCCAGCCATTGCCGTCGCCGCCAATCGCCAGCGGAATGTAACCGGCAGCTTTCAGCTTCGGCGCGTCAGCCACGAACTCGTCGAAGTTCTGCGGGTTGGGCAGACCGGCCTTCTTGAACGGCTCATACGAATACCAGGCCCAGTCCCACGAGTGGATGTTCACCGGCACGCAATACCAGTGACCGTCGACCAGGCAAGCGCTCTGGATCTTCTTGGGGCGGATGATCTTGGCCCAGTTGCCGGCCGCGGCAACGTCATCGAGCTGCAGAAGCTGACCATTCTTGATCAGCTCTTCGTACTCGCGGCCCGGGTTGAACTGCGCGGCGCCGGGCGGGTCGCCGCCGAGAATGCGCTGCATGATCGCTGCGCGCGCCGTCTCGCCCAGCGCGATGGCGCTGTCGACCCAGTGGTCCTGACCATCATTGTCGAAGGCCTTGGCAAATTCGGCGACCGCCCGCGACTCGCCTTTCGACGTCCACCAGTGCATGACTTCCAGATCGGTGGCCGACGCAATCGTCGGCGCCGCGACGGCGAACGCGACGATGCTCGCCCCCAACAATGTCTTCGTGAACTGCGACATTCCTTCCTCCCGTTTACGCGCGCCGGCAGAGCGCGCACTCACAATCACGCCGGCCCGACGGGCCGGCCTTCGTGTCACTGGGGAAATGGCGTGGTTGGCGCCGGTCCCCTCCCTCACAAAGCGCGTTTCGGCGCTTGTCTTTTTTGCGCCCGTGGGCGCTGATCACAACACTCCCTCGGGCAGGAGCTCCCGCTTGCCCAAGCGTTGTAATCGATTACATTCCAGTCTATTAGAACACCAAGGGTTGTCAATGCAATTCCGCGCGCATTGGCAATTCGGGAGGAAATGCCGAATGGGCAAGGAGCGCGACGACCAGGCGCCTCGCGCGCAGGCTGGGCGACGGGCGGTGACCATCACCGATGTCGCGCGCCGCGCCGGCGTGTCGACGGCGACGGTGAGCCGTACCCTGGCGATGCCCGACCGCGTCGCCGAGAAGACTCGGGCGGCGGTCTTTTCCGCCATCCGCGAGACCGGCTTCATTCCCAACGCCACCGCCCGCAGTCTCAGGGCGCGCTCGACCAAGATGGTGCTGGCGCTCCTCAACGGCATCGGCGATTCGTTCTTCACCGCCATCCTCAACGCCGTCGAGGAAGCGCTGTTCGAGGCAGGCTACGGCATGGTGATGGGCGACACGCGCGGCGACAACGCGCGCGAGAGCCACTACGACCGTCTGGTGCGCTCCGGCCAGGTGGACGGCGTCCTGCTGTTCTCGGGCCGCATGCCGGCCCCTCGCTTCGCCGAGCTCGACGCCAGCGTGCCTCTGATTCTGGTGTGCAACGACATCCCCGGCGTGTCGGTACCCTTTGTCGAAAGCGCCAACCGCGACGCCGCCCGCACGCTCACCGAATACCTGATCGGCGCCGGCCATCGGCGCATCGGCCACATCACCGGCCCGATGCGCGGTCCCGAGGCCGACGACCGCCTCGCCGGCTATCGCGACGCGCTCGAGGCCGCCGGCATCGTCTACGATCCCTGGCTCGTCTGGCAAGGCAACTACCGGGCGGAGGGCGGCGAGGAAGCCGCAACGCAGCATTTCCTGCCGATGGCCGACAGGCCGACGGCGGTGTTTGCCGCCAATGACGAAACCGCCATCGGCTTCATCAAGGCCGTGCGCGACGCCGGCCTGTCGGTGCCGGAGGACGTCTCGGTCGCCGGCTTCGACGACATCGGCTATGCGGCGCTGTTCGACCCGGGCCTCACCACCATGCACCAGCCGCGTGCCGAGCTCGGGCGGGTCGCGGCCCAGGTTCTCGTCCAGCGCATGACCGGCACCGGCAGTCCGCCGGCGAACCGCATCACGCGTCTGCCCTGCACATTGGTGGTGCGCGAAAGCGTCGCGCCCCTGCGTCCCGGGACGCCCGCCGTGGTCGGCGCCCGTCAAGGCGTGCCGACGGCCGGCGCCAAGGCCGGCTGGCAGGCCGGCCAGACGTAGCCGATCTCGGCAAGGAGGAGGGCGGTCGCCGCCTTCAGCCGTTCTTCGGCGCTTGCCGCGCCCACGCCGGCAGCCAGTCGCCATGGGCGGCGATGAGGTCGTCGGTGAGGCTCCAGATCTGGTCGAGGTCGAGCTCGGCGGCGGTGTGCGGGTCCATCATCGCCGCGTGATAGATGTGCTCGCGGCTCTCCTCGATCAGCGCCGCCACGGTCAACTCCTGCACGTTGACGTTGGTGCGCATCATCGCGGCAAGCTGCGGCGGCAGCGCACCGACATGGGTCGGCTGGATGCCGTTGCGGTCGACCAGGCACGGCACCTCGACCGCGCAGCCCTCGGGTAGCGACGTGATGAGGCCGGTGTTGCGGACGTTGCCGTAGATCACCGCCGGTTCGCCGGTCCACGCCGCGTTCATGATCGACGAGGCGTATTCGCGGCTCTCCGCGACCGCGATCCGGTCTGCGCTGCGATATTCGTCGGCCTGCGTCTTCCAGCGGTCGATCTGCTCGATGCAGCGCTTCGGATATTCGTCGAGCGGGATGCCGTATTTCTCGATCAGGTCCGGCCGGTCGCGCTTGATGAACCACGGCGTGTATTCGGCGAAATGCTCCGAGCTTTCGGTGACGAAATAGCCGACCCGGGTCAGCATCTCGTAGCGCACTTTGTTGGGGCAGCGCGGGTTCCAGCCGGGCTTCGGCGCGCGCCCCTCGGCGTAGGCTCTGCGAAGGTCGGGATAGAGATCGCGCGTGCTGCCGTCGGCCAGCACTTCCTCGAAGATGAGGTAGAAGGCCATGTGGTTGATGCCGGCGGCGCGGTAGCGGATGCGCTCGATCGGGATGTCGAGGTCCTTGGCCAGTTGCTCCGCCGTGCCCTGCACCGAATGGCAGAGCCCCACCTGCTTGATCTGAGGGTATTTCTCGGCGATCGCCCAGGTATTGATCGCCATCGGGTTGACGTATTGCAGCATCAGCGCGTCGGGGCAGACGGCGAGCATGTCCTCGCAGAGCTTCCACAGATAGGGCACCGTGCGCAGGCCCCGCATGATGCCGCCGACCCCAAGCGTGTCGGCGATTGTTGCGCGCAGGCCGTATGTCTTCGGCACCTCGAAATCGGTCACCGTGGCCGGCTCGAAGCCGCCGATCTGGAAGGCCGCCACGACGAAGTCGGCGCCGTGAAGCGCGCGCCGCTGGTCGGTATGGGTCTCGACCGTCGCCGGCACCTCCAGCGTCGCGATCAGCTTGCGCGCCACCACCGCCGATTCGTCCAGCCGCTGGCGGTCGATGTCCATCAGCGCGAGGGTGGCGCCGGCCAGCGCCGGCCGCTGGAGCACGTCGCCGATGATGTTCTTCATGAACACCGTCGAGCCGGCGCCGATGAACGCGAGTCTGGGATGGGTAGTCATGGGGCGAACCTCCGAGGAAGTCGCATGCCTAGCAGCCCGGCAGCCGCTGGCAAGGTGCGCGGGATGGGGCCGGCTGCCGTGGGCTAGGTTGCGGCGTGCCGATCGACCAGGCGATGGCCGGGCAGGCGATGGTAGAAGCCGTTGGCGAACGGCATGGCGAGCGCAATCTCGTCGAGCATCGCCGAGGCCTCGCCGGCGGAGATGTGCCGGTCGACGAGGTTGCGGAAGATCGAAGCGACTTCGACCATGTCGCAATCCTGCGGCGACAGGCGGAAGCGCGCTATGCCCATCGACGACAGCTCGGCCAGTTCGCCGGCGAGGTTGAGGCATTCGTAGGAGAGCGTCTGGATGCCGTTGACCGCGAGGAAGGGCTGGCCCTCCAGCGTCTTCAGCGTCATCCCGTCCGGGTCATCCTTGCAGACATAGCGGCAGGTGTTGCGCGTGCGCCCGTGGACACGGGCGTGATAGCAGCGGGCGGAGAGCGCCAGCGGCATGCGGCCGAACACCATCACCTCGAAGGTCACGTCGAGGCCCCTGGTTGCCTCGCTGAGCGCGCCGATGGCCCGCGCCGGCATCTCCACCGGCAGGCAGAAATTCCTGGCGCCACGCCGCGCCAGCATCGCCACGGTGCGCTCGTTATAGACGTTCATGAACGGGCCGATGGCGTGCGGCCGCTCGCCGAGATGATAGAGCGCCGAGGCGTCGTTGACCTCGACCATACGGCGGTCCTGGGCGGTGATCTCGGCCACCAGCCTGCGGTCGACGGGCAGGAACACCTCGGCCAGCGTCGACAGCACCACCGTCTTGCCCGCCGCCTCCAGACGCCCCGCCACCGCCTCGAAGTGCTTGTCGAACAGGGGCGCCCGCTTCGAGCAGATCGCCTCGCCGAGATAGACCGTCTCCACCGGTGCCTCGTCGGCGATGCGGAAGTAGAAATCGCGCCAGCGCTCCGGCTGCCAGTTGAACAGCACCGGGCCGAGCGTCAGTGCCGCGCGGTTTGTCGCCCCAGTTATCGCCCCAGTTATCGCCCCAGTTAGCGCCATGTCTTGCTCCGGTAGGCGGCTTCCGTTTGCCGGTGACCTTCGGTGAGCGCGAGCAGGTCGGCAAGCCCCGGATCGCGACCTTCCATGATGGCGTCGACCGCCTTGCGGAAGGCGGAGACCACCGTCTTGACGTAGGCGCGGCTGCGCTGGCGGCCCTCGATCTTGAGCGCCGTGACGCCGGCCTTGGCGAGCTCGGGCAGCAGCGCCGACAGGTTGAGGCTGACCGGCTCCTCGAAGGGATAGGCCGGGCCGTCCGAGAGCCCGCAGAGGTAGCGTCCCTTGCAGATGGTCGGGTAGCCGGCGTTCTCGCCGGCTGCGAAACGGTCGATGACGAATTCTCCGAGACGCGTCGTCAGGTTGTGTTCGGCGTCCTCCTCGTAGTGGACGTCGGCGGCCGGCGAGCAGACGCCGTCCATGTTGGTCGACAGCCCCGTGGCGTAGCTCGACAGGCTGCAACGGCCCTCCGCCATCATGCCGATCGAGCCGAAGATGAAGGCCTCGATCTCGCACGGGATCTCGCGGTGGACACCGGCGATCTCGGCGACCGTCAACAGGCGCGGCAGCACCACGCGCTTGATGCCGAAGGCCTCGCAGTTGAAGCGGATCGCCTCCGGCGACGAGGCGCCGGCCTGCACCGAGAGATGCAGGCGGAGGTCGGGATAGGTCCGCGCCGCATAGTCGGCCACGCCCATGTCGGCGACGATCACCGCATCGACGCCGACGCGCGGCGCCAGATCGATGGCCTCGCGCCACAGGTCGAACTGCCCGGCCGGCGGAAAGGTGTTGACCGCGAGCAGGATCTTGGCGCCGCGCTCGTGGGCATAGGCGACCGCCTGCTCCAGCTCTGCGGGCGTGAAATTGAGGCCGGGGAAGTTGCGCGCGTTGGTGGCGTTCTGCAGGCCGCAATAGACGGTGTCGGCGCCGGCATCGACGGCGGTCCTCAGGCCCGCCGGCGTTCCCGCCGGGCAGACCAGCTCGGGGCGCACCATGCCGCCGTCAGCCATGGTCGTTCGCGCCGCCCTTCGGGCGCAGTTTCGACAGAATGAAATTGGCCGGTCCCGATAGCGGACCGAAGGCGTCGAGCACGCTGTCCATGGCGCTTCCCTCCATGTCGTCCAGTGCGTTCCTGAGCGTCACCACCGCCTCGGTGTCGCCGGAGACGCTGAGATCGCGGGTGAAGAACAGGGCATCGCCGTCGAGCTCGCCGTCGACCAGGTCGAGCAGGCGAAAGAAGGACCCGGCGATGGCGGCATCGTGCGCCGGCATGGCGCTCCGCCGGTGCGCCGTCAGGCGGGGACGCGCGGAATCGGGGATGAGCACCAGCACGAAGGGCAGGTCGGTCGGATCGATCAGGAAGCGCTTGCCGGACTGGCCGCCGAGCCGGGCGAAAAGCTCCGGCCGCGTGTGCGCCACCTGCGTCGCGATGCGGTCGAGGATCGGCTGGATCAGCGCCAGCGGCACCGAGGCCAGCAACAGCGCCCGCGCGTCCTGCAAGAGGGGGCGCAAAGGCGTGGCGGTGGGCCCGGCATTGAGGGGTGTCGGCATGAGGCGAGGCTATGGCCGCCGCCGCCGGTTGGATTTGATCAAGGTCAAAACCGAGGCTCGGGCGCTGGCGCCCATCGCAATGGCGGGGCCGGCGCGCCGCACATGGCCGGCCGTCGGGTTGATGCTGCTGCCGTGTTTGGAGTTGATCCAACTCAATGCCGCAAGGCGGCATTTCAGAAAGAACGCTCTGGTGGGCGACAGGCGAACCGGGGAGAAGGAACCTGTGTCCACGAAACTATACGGCCTTTCAACAAGCCGCCGTCAGGTGCTGCAATTTTCGGGCACCGGGATTGCGATGGCCATCCTGGGGATCACCATACCGCGCATGGCAGACGCCGCCGCGGCTCCTCTGGAAATCTCGCAGAAGATCATCATCGGAAAGAAGGTCGGCAACGACGACTGGCCGGAGTACGTACCCGCCAACCTCTCGATCCCGGCGAATCGCCTGATCCAGGTGACCGTCCGCTGCTACGATGATGGCCCAGCCGATATTCCCACCGGCTACAATGTCGCTCGCGGCACGATCGATGGCACGATACGGGTGATCAAGGGGACGCCGGACAGCATATCCCCGCAGGATGGGACGGTGGTCAAGCAGATCGCCGCCAAGAACACCGCCCATACGTTCACCGTCAACGGCGACAATTTCTTCCTCAACGTTCCGGTGCCGCCCTTGTCGACGGTCGTCTACCAGTTCATGTCGCCGCCGGCCGGGTCGTATCCCTGGCAGTGCATGGCGGCTTGCGGCACCGGTGACGGCGGTTGGGCCGGCGCAATGGCGACCGATGGTTGGATGCAGGGCACCATCACCGTCACCTAGCCGCCTGGCGCCGTCCGCGTTCGGACAAAGAGCGGGGCGCCCTGTGGGCGCCCCGCTCAAGCCGTCGGAGCGTTGGCTCCGCGACAAGCAGCGATAGGCGCGGTACGCCGCGGCGTGTTGGGAGGTGGCCTGGCTGTCTAGCCGGCGCCGAGCAGAACCGCGACGTGGTAGGTGACGAACGAGACGATGTAGGCCAGCGCCAGCATGTAGCCGAAGGTCACCCACATCCATTTCCAGCCGCCGGTCTCCCGCTTGATGACGGCGAGCGTCGAGGCGCATTGCGGCGCGAAGATGTACCAGACGAGCAGGGAAAGGGCGGTCGCCAGGCTCCAGTTCTGCGCCAGCACGTGGCCGATCTGCTGGGCGACCTCACCGCCGCCCTGGATGGCATAGACCGTGCCGAGCGCCGCCACCGCCACCTCGCGTGCCGCCATGCCCGGCACCAGCGCCACGGCGATCTGCCAGCCGAAGCCGATCGGCGCGAGCAGCGGCGCGATGGCGTGGCCGATGATGGCGGCGAGGCTGTAGTCGATCGCGGGGCCGGTCGCGCCCGCCGGCGGGCGCGGGAAGGTGGCCAGGAACCAGATCACCACCATCATCGAAAAGATCGTGGTGCCCGCGCGTTGCAGGAAGATCTTGGCGCGCGTGGTGAGGCCGACGAGGACGCTGCGCGGCCGCGGCAGCTTGTAGTCCGGCAGCTCGAGCATGAAGGGCGGCGTCGGGTCGTCGCGCCAGAAGAAGAACTTGGCGAGCGCCGAGACGCCGAGCGCGCTGACGATGCCGGCGGCGTAGAGGCCGAACATGACCAGCCCCTGCAGGCTGAAGCCCCAGACCGTCTTGGCCGGAATGAAGGCGGAGATGATCAGCGTATAGACCGGGATGCGCGCCGAGCAGGTCATCAGCGGCGCCACCAGGATGGTGGTCAGCCGGTCGCGCGGGCTGTCGATGACCCGGGTCGCCATGATGCCGGGAATGGCGCAGGCGAAGCTGGAAAGCAGCGGGATGAAGGCGCGCCCGTGCAGCCCGGCGCCGCCCATGATGCGGTCCATCAGGAAGGCGGCGCGCGCCATGTAGCCGAGGTCTTCGAGCAGGAGGATGAACAGGAACAGGATCAGGATCTGCGGCAGGAAGACGAGCACGCTGCCCACCCCGGAGATGACGCCGTCCTGCAGGAAGCTTTGCACCAGGCCGGCGGGCAGGGTGTCGTGCACCGCGACGCCGAGCGCGTCGAAGCCGGCGGAGATGAGGTCCATCACCGGCGTCGCCCAGGTGAACACCGCCTGGAACATGACGAACAGCACGGCGAGCAGGATCAGCAGGCCGGCCACCGGATGGAGCAGCACGGCGTCGAGGCGCGTGGTCAGCGTGTCGGGCTTGGGCGGCGTGCGCACCGCGAGCTCGATGATGCGGTCGGCCTCGCGCTGGGCGGCGCGCAGCTCGTGTGCGGAGGGCGGCGCCCAGTCGTTGGCGAGATGCGGCTTGCTCTCCTCGGCAGCCAGCCGGTCGAGCAGGCGGATCACCTCTTCGGTACCGCCGCGACGCACGGCCGCCGATGTGGTCACCGGCAGGCCGAGCTCGGCCGACATCCTGTCGAGGTCGATCTCGATGCCGCGCCGGCGGGCGATGTCGATCATGTTGAGCACCAGCAGGACCGGCCGGCCGAGCCGTTTCAGTTCCAGCATCAGGCGGAGCGCCAGCCTGAGATTGGTCGCGTCGGCGACGCAGAGCAGCGCGTCGGGCTCGGCTTCGCCCGCCATGCGGCCGAGAACGACGTCGCGCGTCACCTCTTCGTCCGGGCTGCGGGCGCGCAGCGAATAGGTGCCGGGCAGATCGACCACGGTGAAGCTGTGCCCCTCCGGCGTGAACAGCACGCCTGTCTTCCGCTCGACCGTGACGCCGGGATAGTTGGCGACCTTCTGCCGGCTGCCGGTCAGCGCGTTGAACAGGGCGGTCTTGCCGCTGTTCGGCGTTCCGACCAGCGCCAGATGCCGGTTGGCGGTCAATACCTGGTCCATCGTTGGAGTCCGGATGCGGTTCAGCGGACGAAGACCGCCATGGCCTCGCGACGGCGCAGCGCCACCGTGGCGTTGTTGACGCGCACGGCGATGGGATCGTGGCCGATGATGCCTTCGTACAGGATCTCGACCGCGGCACCCTCGGTGAAGCCGAGTTCGATCAACCGCCGTTCAAGCTCGGCGGTGGGCAAGCCCGACATCTCGTCGGTCACGCTGATATTGCAGATATGTCCGCGGAATCCGCGGCGGGCGTGACCGAGGGGGAAGTGCGGCAGTTCTTCCGCCGCCTGACGACCGAAAGCCATGGAACATCTGCCTGTCCGTTAGGATGCCTTCAAGGGGCACCATAAGGGCCGATTGCTGGTTCCATATAGATAAGGATCAAATGCGAAGGCAATTCATTATTGCTTACTTCAGAACCGTTCCAATTTGCTTGAAAGCAGCGGATGACTTGGGGTTGCTAGGCCAGGACCGGCGGCGCCCAGGGCGCCCTGGTCTTGGAAAAGCTCCGCCAGGCGCTGCGCAGGCGGCTTTCGGCGCCGACCATGGCGTGCGCCTGCCAGCCCATGATCGCCGCGGCCGCCGTGCCGCTTTCGGCCGAGCCCGCGACCAGATGGGTCAGCAGCGAGCCCGTCGTCGCCATGTCGTTGAAGGCGCCGAGCTCGTCCTGAAGCTCTGAAAGACGGCTGGTGAACTGTCGGGCGGACTTGCGGTCGGTGCAGAGTGGCAAAAGGAAATCCGAGACGTAGCGCAGCTTCTTCACGGCCAGCCGCAGCCGGTGGCGTTCCGGCGCGGCGAGCGCGCTGAAGTGGCGGCCGCGCTTCAGCACCTTGGCATGGTGCAGCGAGAGAACGCGGCGGGCGAAGCTGAAGGCCGGCTCGGCCAGCGACGGCAGGCTTTCCGGCGCCGCGTCGGCGCGCCAGCCGCGCGTTTCGGTCCAGCCGCCGAGGCGGATCATGAATCGCGCCGTGCGCTGGTCGGCGAGCGCCAGCCGCGCCCCTTCATACGCGCTGAGCCGCCGTTTCTCGGCGCCCTCGTCCAGCACGTCGAAGCCGGCGATGACCGGGCAGTTCCCGGCGACGATGGGGAGAGTCTCGCCGCGGAAGATGTCCCAGGTGCGCGCCGCCGACATCGCTGCCGCCAGCCACTTGGCGTCCTCGCGCAGTGCCTCGAGCCTGTCCGAGGCGACCACGGTCGCCATCGAATCGAGCGCCGAACGCAGGCGGCGCAAGGCGACGCGGACCTGGTGCACGCCTTCCGGATCGCGCCCGTCCTCCGCCGCCGGCACCGACACAAGGAGATCGCGGAGACATGATCCCAGGATGGCGGCGAAGGCGTCGTCGAGCGGCAAAGCGGGGTCGACGTCGAGCTTGCGCGGCAGCTTCGCCGGCGGCGGCGCGTCGGTGGCGAGGTCGAAGCCGCGCGCCGCCTTGCTGCGGATCGACGGCCGCACCGGCCCGTGATCGGCGAGTTGCCCGGCCAGCTCGTAGATCGCCGACGGGCTTCCCTCCTTGAGTTCAAGCTCGATCTCGCTGACCGGCAGCGTGCGATCGCCGGATTTGAGCATGCCCCGGTCGAACGCGACCTCGACCGTACCGGAGGGCATGTCGACGATGCGCTGATGGCGGCGGATATCCGAGGTGAACACCGGCAGCAACGGCTGGGTCCACAGCGCCTCGCGGACCTTGGCCGCAACGAACGGCATCGCCAGGCCGATGTCGGGGGCGAGCGAGGCGACGCTCGCCTCCCATTCGCCACGCCGGAGCGGATCGTCGCCGAGTTCCGCCTTCACGGTCTGCACGAAGCGCTGGCCGCTCTGTCGCACCCTGAGGCTCAGTCCGTTGTTCTGGAGCAGCCGCTCGGGCGTGTCGTAATAGACCGCCTTCAGGCGCTTGCGGCTGCCCTTGTTGCGCGCATGGGCGACGATGACGGGCGCGTCGTTGAAGCCCGCCAGCCGATCCGCATCGACCAGCAGCTTCAGCTCCACCTCGCTCGACGAGGGCGCCGGACCGCTGGGCGGCGGCGCCTCCTGAGCGGCCGCCTCGTCCGCGGCGGCCTCGGGCGGCGGCGTTTCGGCAGCCGCCGGCTCCTGCGGCTGCGGGGCTCCGGAGGTCACATCCGGAGCGACGGATTTCTCAACCGGTTCCTGATCGCGGGCGACGTCGCCGCTGCGCTCAGCCGCCCCGTTGGGTCGGGGGATGTCGTCCGCAGCGGCCGCATCGTCCTGAGACCGCGCCATCACGATCGCGTCGGAGCGCGTCGATGTCTCTGTATCCGTTTCCGACATGGCCGTATTTGTAACAGATGGATGAGGACGATCCTACAGCGTGGCACCACCAAATCTGGGGAGCGGCGGGTGCGGGATCAAGCGCCGGCCGATGGCCGCGACGCCGTGAGGCGCCGCCGACCTGTCGCTGATCGGCAAGTATCTGGAAGACGAGTAGGTTGCGGCGCGTCCGCTTCGCGCTATCTGGCAAGGCCGCCGCGCCCGGCGGATGAGGGGAGGGGTTCCACCATGAAGGTCTGCGTCTACGGGGCCGGTGCCATTGGCGGCGTGATCGCCGCGCGGCTAGCGCTCTCCGGTGTCGAAACGTCGGTCGTCGCCCGCGGCGCCCATCTCGCCGCCATCCAGGAGAATGGCCTCACCTTCCAGGCGCCGGAACGGACCGATGTGGTCCGCCTCGCCGCCAGCGCCGACCCGGCCGAGCTTGGCCCTCAGGACGTGGTGATTGCGGCGGTCAAGGCGCATCAAATTCCCGCGATCGCCCGGCCGATGCTCCCGCTGCTCGGCCCCGACACGGCGGTTGCCTACGCCATCAACGGCATCCCCTGGTGGTACTTCCACAAGGCCGGCGGGGCGTGGGGTGAGCGTCGCCTCGAACGGCTCGATCCGGGCGGCATCCTGTGGGACGAGGTCGGCGTCGACCGCACCATCGGCTGCGTCGTCAACCTGCCGGCGACGGTGACCGCGCCGGGCGTGATCCACTACGAGGGCGGCAACAACCGCCTGGCGCTGGGCGAACTGGATGGCGCCGAGACGCCGCGCCTGGCCGCCCTCGCCAATGCGCTCAGCACTGCCGGGCTGATGATCGAGACCCACCGGCCCATTCGCTTCGAGGTGTGGAACAAGCTCGCCCTCATCATCGTCTCCTCGCCGCTTTCGGTGCTGACCACCATGCCGGCCGGGCTTGGCCTGTCGGATTCGGCGCTACGCGACGTGGCGCGCAGCGCCTGGCGGGAAGCCAACGCCATCGCGGCTGCCTGCGGCGTCGCGCTCGACGAGGACATTGATGCCAAGCTCGAGGGCTGGTCGCGGGGCACCAACCACCGTCCGTCGATCCTCCAGGACCTCGACAACGGTCGGCCGATGGAGATCGACGCGCAGATTACCGTGCCCGTCGCGCTTGCCCACGACGCCGGCGTGCCGGTGGCCACCCTCGACACGCTCTCCCGGCTGATGCGGGCGCGCGCCCGTGCCGCCGGCCTCTACGTCGGCTGACGCGCCGGCGCTGCCGGTCGTGTAGACCGGCGGCAGGATCGCTGATAGGTTGTGGCCTTCCGGTCTCTGGTGACAACCATTTGATTTTGCCGAGCAAACGCCTCTACCCATCGAGTGCCCGCCACGCCAAGGTGGCCCATGAGATCGGCCGCCGCATTATCGCCAGCGACTACGGCGAAGGCGCCGGCCTGCCGCGCGAATCGGAGCTGGCCGGGCAATTCGGCGTCAGCCGCCAGGCCGTGCGCGAGGCCCTCAAGGTGCTCGCCGCCAAGGGGCTGGTCGCCTCGCGCCGCCGCACCGGCACCTCGGTGCTGCCGCGCTCATCGTGGAACCTGCTCGACCCGGACGTGATTGCCTGGCATAGGCCGGAAAACATCCGCCAGGAGTTCCTCGACGATCTGATCGAGCTGCGCCGGACGATCGAGCCGGCGGCCGCGGCACTGGCGGCGCGCCGCGCCGACATCGAACGCCTCACCCGCATCAAGGCGGCGCTCGACGGCATGCGCCTCAATGTCGACAACGAGTCGCTGTTCCTGCAGGCCGACGTCGAGTTTCACACCGCGCTGCTGGCGGCGAGCGGCAACGCCCTGTTCGACCGGCTGAGCACGATCATCGCGCCCATCCTCGACATGAGCTTCAGGCTTCAGGCCCTGGAGACCTGGCGGTTCAAGATCGGCCTCGAACAGCACACGGCGGTCTATGAAGCCATCGCCCGGGGCGATCCGAAGACCGCCCACGACACCATGGAAGAGATCGTCTCCACCGCGCACAGCACGATCGCCCGCATCATGCGCGACCGCGACACGCCGCGCCGCTACTGAGCCGGCCGGCATGCGACCGGCGGGCCCTTGCGCACTGCCGGCGAAGCCGCCTATCTGGCGACGCGACATGCGTAAATCCGGGCAGGGCCTCTCATGGACAATCGGTCGGACGACCATCCCCGCGGCATCGACCGCGGCC
The DNA here is from genome assembly GCA_963782045.1 of uncultured Alphaproteobacteria bacterium. GTDB lineage: Bacteria > Pseudomonadota > Alphaproteobacteria > Rhizobiales > Kaistiaceae > CAVSRC01. The sequence goes on along the minus strand of CAWAIR010000037.1, from coordinate 712,136 downwards.
TAACCAATTACGGCGACAAGGACTTTGCCCGCTATCTGCGCCGCTCCTTCGCCCGCTCCATGGGCTACACCGATGCCATGCTCGACCGGCCGGTGGTCGGGATTGCCTATACGGCATCGGGCTTCAACAATTGCCATCGCCATTTCCCCGAAATGCTCGAAGCGGTGAAGCGCGGCGTGCTTGCCGCGGGTGCCTTGCCCATCCCGTTCCCGACCATTTCGCTGGGCGAGGTCTTCCTGTCGCCGACCAGCCTCAAGTTCCGCAACCTGATGGCGCTCGACACCGAGGAGATGATCCGCGCCCAGCCGATGGATGCGGTGGTGCTGATGGGCGGCTGCGACAAGACGCTGCCGGCGCAACTGATGGCGGCTGCCTCCGCCGACGTGCCGGCGGTGGCGCTCGCCGCCGGGCCCGATGTCGACCTCGCGCCACAAGGGCGAGCGCCTCGGCGCCTGCACCGACTGCCGCCGCTTCTGGGCGCGCTACCGCGCCGGGGATATCGACAGGGAGGAGATCGAGCAGGTCGAGGGGCGGCTCGCCACCACCGCCGGCACCTGCGCCGTCATGGGCACCGCCAGCACCATCGCCTGTCTGACCGAGGCGCTCGGCATGGGGCTGCCCGGCTCCGCCGCGGCACCCGCCGTCCATGCCGACCGGCTGCGCATCGCCGAGGAGAGCGGCGCGCGGGCGGCGGCCCTCATCGGCACCGACCTGACGCCATCGCGCATCATCACGCCGGCGTCGATCGAGAACGCCATCCGCGTGCTGCTCGCCATCGGCGGCTCGACCAATGCGGTCATCCATCTCACCGCGATCGCCCGCCGCCGCGGCTTCGCGCTCGACCTCAAGCGCTTCAACGAACTGTCTGAAACAACTCCGGTTCTGGTCAACCTCAAGCCGGTCGGCACCGGCTACATGGAAGACCTGTTCGCCGCCGGCGGCGTGGACGCGGTGCTGCGCGAGCTCAGCTCCTTGCTCGACCTCACCTGCATGACCGTCACCGGCGAGACGCTCGGCGAGCGCCTTGCCCGTCCGCCGGCCGACCCGGTCGACCGCGCCATCGTCAAGGCGCGCGCCGAGCCCATCGAGGAGAAGGGCGGGCTGGTCGCCCTGTTCGGGTCGCTGGCGCCCGGCGGCGCCATCCTCAAGCGCTCGGCCGCCGACCAGAAGCTGCTCGAGCACACCGGCCGGGCGCTGGTCTTCACCTCGCTCGAGGATCTGGCCGCCCGCATCGATTCCGACGATCTCGACGTCGCCTCCGACGACATCCTGGTGCTCCAGAACGCCGGCCCGCAGAGCGACGTCGCCATGCCCGAGGCGGGCTACCTGCCGATCCCGCGCAAGCTCGCCCGCGCCGGCGTCAAGGACATGGTGCGCATCTCCGACGCGCGCATGTCGGGCACTGCCTATGGCGCCGTGGTGCTGCACGTGACCCCGGACGCCGCCACCGGCGGCCCGCTGGCGCTGGTCGAGACCGGCGACCGCATCGCCCTCAGCGTCTCGCAGAAGCGCATCGACCTCATGGTCGACGAAGTGGAACTGGCGAGGCGCCGCGCCGCCTTGGAGGCCAGCCGTCCGGCGCCGCCGGCGCGCCGCGGCTACGACCGCCTCTACCACGACCACGTGCTTCAGGCGGACCAGGGTTGCGACTTCGACTTCTGCTGAAATTACACCGGCAGCCTCGGTTAACTTACGGCGTTGCTCGGACTGCTCTGGCCTCCAGGCGAGAACTCCAGCCCGATGCTCTGACCACGCTGCCATCGCCGGATGGCTTCAAAGGTGCGGCCGGTGTCGAGGACGGCCAAGGAGAGCATCCGCGGAACGATCGCTTGGTCCTGGAGCGTCACCCGCGCGCCGCGGGGCGACAGATCGCGGATGATGCAGTCAATCGTCGAATTGCCGTTGTCGAGAATGATCCTGCCGCGAAACAGCACCCGGTCGCGCCGCGCGCGACGTCGGTTCTCGACACGTTCGTCGGGCGTTTCGGCATCCACTGCCGCGGTTGCCACGGTCGCGGCCGAGCCGTTCGTCTCGGCAACGGCGACTGCCGCCGCAGTCTGGTTGGTGTCGGTCGACACGGATTGCGCCTGCTGCGGCAGACAATATCCGACGCCCGTGGTCTTGGCGGTGTGCAGGGCCTGCTTGGCGGCGCTCAGCAGCTCGTCGCTGGTCTTGCCGTCGAACGGGAATACGGCGCCACCGATGCTGGCTGACAGCGTCAATCCGACGCTGTCAAACTCGGCAGAGAATGACAATGCATCCGCAAGCCGGACGCAGGCCTGTTCCACCTTCGCGTACGATACTTCGCGATCCATGAGACAGAGGAACTCGGCATCGCCAAACCGGCCGAACGTGTCGGAGGCGCGCGAGGCGGACATCAGCTTGTGGGCGAAAGTCCTGAGCACCTGATCGCCTACCGCGTGACCGTGGATGTCGCTGATCTCTTCGAAGCGGTTGATATCAATCAGCAACACGGCAAACGCGTCGGTGTGCCTTTTTGCGCCGGCGTGCAAGGCAGCGAGACGCTCCTCAAGGAAGCTGCGGTTGGGGACGCCGGTTAGCCGGTCATAGTGCGCCAGCATCGACAGGTGCTCGTTCTCGTCGATCAGAACCTGCGTCCTGCGATTGCGCTCGACTGACCGGCGCACAGCCTGGACCAGCTCCCGACCAAACTCGTGATCCATCGAAACGAAGTCGCTGAAGCCGCTTCGGAATGCCTTGAGCACGGCGCTCTGATTGGCGGCATCGGTCAGCATGATCGTCGCGGAGTGAGTCGGGATGCGTTGTTCGATCAGTTCGCGAAGCTCGATGCTGTTACGGCCGCAGGCGGTCTGACCAACGATAAGACAGTCATACTCCTCGCGTTGCAGCTTTTCGAAGAGCTCGTCTTCCGTTGCCACGCGATCGATCAGCGAAATCTCCGCCGCAGCGAGGGCGTCGACGACCTTCTTGTAATAGTCCATTTCGCCGGCGACGAGCACATGCAACGACTGTTCGTTGCGAGCCCCTTTGAGGGGCTGGATACGCGCAGTTCCGTCGTGTCCGTTTGGCTTCACAATTGCTGCATTCTCGGATCGGGCTTCTGTCGACATGGCGTGACCCTCACTGGTTCCGCGACGCGCTGAAATACGTCGCGAATTCCTCCGGTGGAAGCGGATGGCAAAAGTGGAAACCCTGGCCTTCCGTGCAGTTCAATTCGCGCAGTATGTTGAGCTGGCTCTCGGTCTCGATCCCCTCGGCGACCACGTCCAGTTCCAGGCTGTTGCCCATGTTGATGATCGCCCCGACCAGCGACCGGTCGCGTGCCTCCTCCGGCAGTCTCTCCACGAAAGAGCGATCGATCTTCAGGGTGCTGATGGCGAAACGCTGGAGATAACTCAGGCTCGAGAACCCTGTGCCGAAGTCGTCGAGCGCCAGCCTGATGCCCAGATCCGACAGCGCTTTCAGCGTCGTGCCGGCGGTTTGCTGGTCCTGCATGAGCGTGCGCTCGGTGAGCTCCAGTTCGAGGATGCCAGGTTCAAGGAGACCGTTGGCGAGCAGAAAGGTAATTCCGTCCAGATAGGTGGAATTGCGGAATTCGACGGGAGAGACGTTGACCGCCATGGTGCCGATCGGCAGCCCGGCGTCCCGCCAGCTCATCGCCTGGCGGCACGCCGTCCGCAGGACCCACCGTCCGATCGGCACGATCAGTCCGGAATCCTCGGCAAGCGGAATGAATTCTTCGGGAGAGACGATGCCGCGCTCGGGATCGCGCCAGCGAATGAGCGCCTCGGCGCCGGTGACCGCCCCCGTCTGCAGGTTCATGCGCGGCTGGTAGTGCAGAAGGAACTCTTCCTTCTCCAGCGCGTTCAGAAGACCGCCTTCTGTGGATCGCCGTTCGAGCGCACGGGTCGTCATGCCCGGGCGGAAGCATTCGCACGTGTTGCGGCCGCTTTCCTTGGCTTCATACAGCGCGAGGTCGGCGTTGTGGACCAGGGTTTCGGCGTTGCGGCCATCGGCTGGATACATGGCGACACCGATGCTCGCCGTCACGTGAAGCTCGTGCTCTCCGATGAGATGCGGCTTGGCGACTTCGGTGAGGATCTTGCTCGAATATGTCGTGGCATCCTCGACCGTGTTCACTTCGGGGAGAAGGATAATGAACTCGTCGCCACCCAGGCGGCTGACCGTGTCGGAGCTGCGTCCAGCGGCGACGATCCGCTTGGCCAACGACTGAAGCAGGAGGTCGCCCATCATGTGACCCAGCGAGTCGTTGATATTCTTGAAGTTGTCGCAATCGAGGAAAAGAACGGCGAGTTGCCGCTGGTGGCGCCGCGCCAAACGGATTGCCTGGTTCAGCCGGTCGTCGAAGAGGATCCGGTTGGGCAGGTCGGTGAGAAAATCGTGATGCGCCAGGTGGGATATCTTGAGCGCGGCAGCGCGTGCTTCGCTGACGTCCTGGAAGACGACAACCGCGCCAGTCACGTCTCCATTGCTCTGGTGAATCGGGGCGATGGTATCCGCGATGGTCAGCTCGCTGCCATTCCGGCGGATCAGGATGGCGTTGCTCTTCAACACCATCGGCTTGTTCCTGATGATGGCAAGCTGCAGCGGATCGCGGATCGGTTCGCGCGTGGAGCCGTCGATGACGCGGAAAACGTCGTTCGCCAGGTGGCCGATGGCCTCTTCGCGTGGCCATCCGGTGGCCTTCTCCGCGGCGCCGTTGAGATACGTCACGTGGCCGATCGCGTCGGTGCACAGCACCGCATCGCCGATCGATTCCAGCGTGGTCCTGGCCTCGGCCTCCTCGGCAGATGCGGCCGCGGTCGCCGGCTTCCCCTCGATCAGATTTAGCAGAACCGGTGAAAGCGACCGGACTTCGAGCAAGCCCTCGACAAGTGCGTCCCGGTCCTGACGCCTCGCGGTCGATCCCGCCACCGCCTGTTCGGTCGTGGCAATGACCATCACGAAGGCGCCGGGCGCAGCCTTTTGGATGGCTTCCAGGGCTTGCGGTCCCTCGCCGCCGGGCAGAAACAGGTCTAGAAGGACGCCCTCGAAATTGCCGCTCTCCAGTACCGTCAGGGCGGACGCGAGCTTCTTTTCCCAATGCATCCGTATCGGGCGACGCTTATCCCGCGGAGCACTATTCTTGACGTGGAGAAGACAATCTTCTACGCCGACACGCTCAAGGCGATCGGGACCGACGAACAGAATGTTCCGCGTTCGGTTGTGGCGGCTCTGGGCGATGTCAACCATCCTAATCTCCCCCCGAATCGAGGGAATTTGTGGCTCGTCGCAGGAAGCCACGCCGCAAGTTCTGGCGATGTTCAATTTTGCACACCGCAAGGAGTTTTTGCTTCTCAAGCTAAACAGAAAGTTGTATGAAATTCACATTCATTAACCTCTGTGAACATAATGCCAGAGCGCAAGCGGCGCGGACCGCCAAAAACATCGAAGACCGCCAAAGCGGCATACCTTGACCCGACACTTGTTGCTGTCGGCTTTGCCGGCTTCGCTTCCGATCCGGAGGTGGATGCCAGGGAAATCATCTTCAGGCAGGGCGACCCGGCCGACGCCATTTTCTACATCGAGACCGGCGGGGCTCAACTCACCATCGTCTCCGATCAGGGCAAGGAGGGGGTTATCGCCCTGCTGGGCCCAGGCGATTTCTTCGGGGAGGGATGTCTCTCCGGTCAGACGCGGCGGTTGGCCTCGGCCGTTGCCACGACGGCATCGAGGCTCATCCGGATCGAGAAGGCGGCGATGATCCGGAGGCTCGACGAAGACAAGGATTTCTCTGAAAAGTTCATGGCCTTCTTAATGACCCGCAACATCCAGATCGAAGCGGATCTTGTCGACCAGCTTTTCAATTCGAGCGAAAAACGGCTGGCGCGGGTACTCCTCCTGCTTGCCAACTTCAGTGACGATGGGAAGTTGCGTCCGATCGTTCCAAAGATCAGCCAGGACGTCCTGGCGGCGCGTGTCGGCACGACCCGCTCACGCGTCAACCAATTCATGAACAAGTTCCGCAAGCTCGGCCTGATCGAATACAACGGCGACATCAAGGTGCATGCCGGGCTCCTCAACGTCATCGTCCACGACTAGAGCGCTTCTTGGTCAGATAGAAGCAGTTCCGTCGGAAACCCGAAGGGACGGGCGCTTTTGCGCCATTATCGTAGCCGCCGGTCTCGGCCGTACCCCGGGTACGCCCGTCGCCCGTCGGCTTGATCCTGTCGCAAAATTGCTCCGTCGGAACAATTCTATCTGATCAAGAAACGCTCTACGCCTTCCCCTCGCGCACCTTCCTGACCGTGCTGGTCGTGCTGTAGCCTTCCAGCAGCGGCAGCAGGGCGACGCTGCCGCCGTTGGCCTCGACGAAGGACTGGCCGGGGATCTGCTGGCCGGCATAGTCGGCGCCCTTGAACAGCATGTCGGGCTTGACCGCCTGGATCAGTTCCTCCGGCGTGTCCTCGCCGAACACCGTCACCAGATCGACCGAGCGCAGGGCGGCCAGCACCGCCGCCCGCGTCTGTTCGTCCTGAACCGGCCGCTCCGGCCCCTTCAGGCGCCTGGTGGACGCATCGGAATTGACGCCCACCACCAGCCGGTCGACCCGCCGCGCCGCCTGCTCCAGCGAATGCAGGTGGCCGCGATGAAGAAGGTCGAAGACGCCGTTGGTGAAGCCCACCTTCAATCCCTTCGCCTGCCAGTCGGCGACGCGCGCGGCCGCTTCGTCGCGGGCGACCACGCCGTCGCCGAGGCCGGCGCCGAGTGCGTGGGCGAGTTCTTCGGGGCGCACCGTCGCCGTGCCCGGCTTGGCCACCACGATGCCCGCCGCCACATTGGCGAGCCGTACCGCATCCTCCAGCGGCGCGCCGACGGCGAGCGCTGCGGCCAGCGTCGCCACCACCGTGTCGCCGGCGCCGGTGACGTCGAACACCCTGTGGGTCTCGGCGCGCACGTGCAACGGCTGCCCGTCGCGGGCGACCAGCGTCATGCCGGCCGAACCGCGGGTCAGCAGAACCGCGTCGATGGCCGCCCGGTCGAGCACTGCGCGGCAGGCCGCCTCGGCGGTTGCGTCGCTGTCGGCATGGATACCGGAGAAGGCGGTCATCTCCTCGATATTGGGCGTGACCACGGTGGCGCCGGCAAAGACCCGCGCATCCGCATGGCGTGGGTCGACCACCACCGCCTTGCCCGCCTTGCGCGCCGCCGCGATCAGCGCCGCAATCGACGTCTCGTCCAGCGCGCCGCGGCCGTAGTCGGAGATGACCAGCGCGCCGCAGGCCGGCAGCGCCGCCTCCGCCGCCGCAACAAGCCGGTCGCGCACCGCCGGTGCGGCCGGCCGCGTGTCCTCGGCGTCGATGCACAAAAGCTGGTGCCAGCCGCTGAGATAGCGCGTCTTGACGGTGGTGGGCCGCCCGCCGTCGGCGACCAGCCGTTCGCTGAGGCGCGGGAAGTTGCGGCAGAGCGCCTTCAGTTCATCCGCCGCCGCGTCGGTGCCGACGAGCCCCACCAGCGTCACCGCGCTGCCATAGGCCAGCACGTTTGCCGCGACATTGCTGGCGCCGCCGGGATAGGCGCGCGCCGCACCGAATCGCAGCACCGGCACCGGCGCCTCGCGCGACACCCGCGTCACCTGGCCTTCGACGAAGCGGTCGAGCATCACGTCGCCGACCACCAGAACGTGGGCCTCGGCGAGACGTCCGACGACGTTGGCATCCATGGCTAGACCATGCCTCCCCGCAAAGTTGTCCGGTCATATCGGGGGCCGGGGCGGGGGGCAAGCCGCGGCACCAGTTGCCCGAAAGGCCAAATCTCACCGGGTTGGCTTAAGCAGAAAGCAACCGGCGGTCGTGTATTGCTTGAGCCATGATCAGCTTCGGTCGCCGTGATTATGCCCTGCCTGTTTGGCTGTCGGCGGCGATCCCCCTGGCTCTTGTCGCCTATGCCACCTATCGCCGAGGCTACTGGACGAGCGCCGGCAAGGCCGCCCCGGTGTTCTTCCCGGTGCAGGAGCTTGGCAATTGCGCGTTTGCGCTGCTGGTTGGCGTGATCGTGGTCGAGGTCGTGCGCCGGTCGCGCGTTGCCTGGTATGTGCTGCCGTTCCTGTATTTCACCGCCGCGGGCGTTGCCCTCGTGTTTTCGTCAGCCGGCTACCAGCTCGGCTTCGTCACATTGGGCCTGGCCTGGTCGATGGCCTACGGCATGCCACCGGCGGCGGCGAACCTGGCGATTGGGCTGACGTTCCTCGCCTTCTTCTGTTTCCTCGCGGTCCTGCAAACGGTGCTGGTTCGCGGGCTGACGGGGGAACTCCATCCCCTGTCGGCCTCCCTGAAGGAACTGAAGGCCAACATTGCCGTGTGGTCGGTGTGGCTGTTGGTGTCGATGGCCATCTTCGCCGCGCCTTTCGCCGGTTGGCGGAAAATTCCACCACCCGCGCTCGGCGCCATGATGCTGGCCGCAAGCGTGGTGTTTCTCGCGGTCATGGTGTGGCGGTGGCGCGGCCAGTCCCCGGCAACGGCACGCATCGTCAGGGGACGCTGGCCCGCGATGCTGGTGCTCTGTGTTGCGCCGGTTCTGTTTGACCCCTTCGCTCTGGTAATGAGTTCCGTACCTGCCGTTCAGCCTCTCCATGCCAGTGGCGCGCTGGTCCATCCAGCTCGAGCGTGCTGTCGGCCTGATACCGCCTCCCATGCAGGTGCGAGCGCCAAAGGCCACACCCGCCGCCCGCGCGGACAAGCGCCCATAGCCCGTTCGCGGCTTCGCCGGAGTGGTGATGCCGCGCGAATCCCCTCGCGTCTTCCGTCGGTTGCGCCAGTGTTGCGATGCTGGCGCGCGCCTTGCACGGTTCCCAGTGGACAACCGCAGATTATCCGCTACGGATAGGGGATGGGGGAAGGCCGATGAAGCAAGCGTCCTGGAGACGGACAGGGAAGGGCGGCCGTGTCGTCTTCGGCGCGGCGCTCCTGCTCGCTGGCCTCGTGGTTGCCGCCACGGCGGCGGAGCCGATCAAGCCCTACAAGGACGACCTTTTCCGCAACCAGGTCATCAAGACCCTCTACGGCGGCGACATGCGTTTCATCGAATATTCGAAGAAGCGCGATCTCTATGGCCGCGACCGCGTGGTCGGGAAGAAGGCCTTCGACAAGTTCGTTTCGCTGGCGCCGGACGACGTCCAGCACGACCTCGTGCTGCGCGATCATGGCAAGCTCATCCGCTATTTCGGCGTCGGGCGCACCGATGGCAACGCCCGCTTCATCGTCATCTTCCTCCACGGCGGCGGCGACGGCAGCCGCTTCCAGGCGGTCGACGATTGGTCGTTCGGCGGCAATTTCAACCGGCTGAAGAATCTCGTCGCCCGCAACGATGGCGTCTACCTGTCCCCCGATTTCGGCCTGATCGGCGGGCAGGGCACCGCCGACATCAAGACGCTGATGAAGGCCTATGCGGCGAATTCGCCGGGGGCGCCGATCACCGTCGCCTGCACCTCGCTCAGCGGCTGGATCTGCTTCGACCTGATGGCCGACAGGGAAACGGCCAAGCTGCTCGCCGGCATCGTTCTTCTCGGCTCGCTGGTGGAGACCAAGGAGTTCTTCACCTCGCCGGTCTTCACCGATCCCGCCCGCCATGTGCCGATCTACATCGGCCACGGCAGCAAGGACACGATCCTCGACTGGGTGACGCAGGAGCTGTTCTTCAGGAAGGTGAAGGCCGCCGCGCCCGATTATCCGATCCGCTTCGACGTCTTCGTCAACGGCCTGCACGGCACGCCGATGCGTCTGGTCGACTGGCGCCCGGTCCTCAACTGGATGATCGGCCGGGACGCCGGCCTCGCGGCCGCGCACTAGCCCCGCAAGGCGATGGAAACCCGTTCCGGCCCGGACGTCCGGGCGCCTGCCAGGCCGGCGGGGTCGCGACACCCGGCAGCAATGGCCGGAAATCCGCCGGTTGCCGCCCGCAAGAATCGAAATGTTCTTGTCAGATGACCCCTGATACAACAATGCGATAGCAGGCGACGGAATTCGCCTTTCTCTCCGTTTAGACACAACGAACCGCAACCAACCCGCCGGTCCCGCATGTCCGCCATCAGACAGATCGTTCTTTCGCTCATCGTCGTTCTGATCGCCGCGGCGGGCTGGTACGCCTACGACCAGGGCTATTTCTCCGCGACCCCGGCCGCCCGGAGCGGCGCGGCCGGAGCCGCCGCCGGCGGCCAGCGCGCCCAGGGCTTCGGCGGCCGCGGGGGTGCGGTGCTGGTCGTCACCGCGCCGGTCACCAGCGACGACACCGGCATCGACGTGCGCGCCATCGGCACGGTCGCCGCGGCGCAGGAGGTGACCCTCTACCCGCAGGACAGCGGCATCGTCACCGAGATGGCCTTCGCGCCCGGCCGTCAGGTCAAGAAGGGCGAGGTCCTCATCCGCCTCGACGATTCCGACCAGCAGGTGGCGCTCGACAAGGCCAAGCTCGCCTTGCAGACCGCCCAGTCGGCGCTCGACCGCGCCCAGCAGCTCGCCAAGTCGAACAACATCACCACCGTCGCCCTGACCGACGCTGAGATCGCCCAGCAAACCGCGCAGATCGGCGTGAAGGCGGCCCAGAACGACCTCGCCAAGCGCACCATCACCGCGCCCTTCGCCGGCACCATCGGCCTCACCGATATCGCGGTCGGCGATCTCATCAATTCCTCCAAGGCGATCGGCACGCTCGACGACATGTCGAAGGTGACGGTGTCCTTCGACGTCCCGGAACGCGCCTCGGGCCTGGTCGCCGTCGGCCAGCCGGTCGCCGCCTCCACCGAGGCGCTCGCCGGCCAGACCTTCAAGGGGACCGTCTCGGCGGTCGACAGCCGCGTCGACCCGGTGGCGCGCACGCTCAGGGTCGAGGCGACGCTGCCCAACGACGCCAACACGCTGAAGCCGGGCATGGCGCTCACCGTCGCCATGAGCTTCCCCGGCACGCCACACGCCGCCGTGCCCTCGCTCGCCGTCCAGTGGGATCGCACCGGCGCCTATGTCTGGAAGGTCGCCGAAGGCAGCGCCCACCGCGTCGCCGTGCAGATCCTCGGCCGCCGCAGCGGCGCCGTGATCGTCAGCGGCGAGCTGGCCGAGAACGATCCCGTCGTCGTCGAGGGCCTGCAGCGCCTGCGCGAGGGCAGCAAGGTGACCGAAGCCGATGCCAATGCCGGCCAGAACGGCGCCAGCGGGAACACCTCGCCCGAGGCCGCGGCCGGCCGCGGTGGTGCCGGTCAGGGCGCCGGCCAGCACCGCCCGACGAGCGGCTGAGCGGAGGCGGCGATGGCTGAGTCCGACACCAATCCGCATCCCGCCCGCGACGGCGGCATCGCCTCGCTGTTTGTCCGCCGGCCGGTGCTGGCCGTCGTCCTCAATCTCCTGATCATCATCGCCGGCCTCGCCGCCTGGCGCGGCATCGAGATCCGCGAGCTGCCCAATATCGATCGTCCGGTGATCACGGTGCGCACCAACTACACCGGTGCCACCCCTGACACGATCGACAAGGAAGTCACCAGCGTCATCGAAGGGGCGGCGGCGCGGGTTCCCGGCGTGGTCTCGATCTCCTCGTCGTCGAGCGCCGGCCAGAGCCAGGTGACGGTCGAGTTCGACCAGAAGACCGACATCAACGTCGCCGCCAACGATCTGCGCGACGCCATCGGCAATCTGCGCTCGCTGCCCACCGACGACAATTTCAAGCCGCCGACCATCGTCAAGGCCGACGCCAACGCCGACGCCATCATGCGCCTGGCGGCGACCTCCTCGACCATGTCGATTTAGGACCTCACCCAGGTCGTCAACGACGTGATCGTCACCCGGCTGGCCGCCGTCGACGGCGTCGCCGACGTGCAGGTCTTCGGCGATCGCAGTCCGATCGTCCAGATCATCATCAACCCGGACGAGCTCGCCGCCCACGGCCTGACCATCGCCGACCTCAATTCGGCGCTCGGCAACGTCACCCTCGACGCGCCGGCCGGCACCATTTCCGACGCCAACCGCACGCTGCTGGTGCGCGCCGACGCCAGCGCCAAGTCGGCCGAAGAGATCGGCAACATCCAGATCAACCCGCAGACCAAGGTCTCCGACGTCGCCGACGTCGTCTTCGGCCCGGCCGACAAGACCACGTCGCTGCGCATCAACGGCCAGACCGGCGTCGGCCTCGGCATCGTGCGTCAGGCACGCGCCAACACGCTCGACATCTCGGCCGGCGTGCGCAAGGCGATCGCCGACATGAAGAGTTCGCTGCCGCCGGGCGTCGACCTGACCATCACCTCCGACGATGCCGATTTCATCAGCGGCGCCATTCGCGAGGTTCTGATCACCCTCCTGATAGCCACCACCATCGTCATCGGCATCATCTACATCTTCCTCCAGTCCGTGCGGGTGACCTTCATTCCGGCGGTGACCGTGCCGATCGCGCTGATCGGCACGCTGGCGGCGATGTGGGTGGTCGGCTTCTCGATCAACGTGCTGACCCTGCTCGCCCTGGTGCTGGCGACCGGTCTGGTCGTCGACGACGCCATCGTCGTCATCGAGAACATCTCGCGCCAGCGCGCCCTCGGCCTGGGGCCGCGCGCCGCCGCCGTGCTCGGCACCCGGCAGGTGTTCTTCGCCGTCCTTGCCACCACCGCCACGCTCGCGGCGGTCTTCATCCCGATCTCGTTCTTCCCCGGGATAACCGGCTCGCTGTTCTCAGAATTCGGCTTCGTGCTGGCCTTTGCGGTGACGCTCTCCTGCTTCGTCGCGTTGACGCTGTCGCCGATGCTCGCCTCGCGGCTGATCAGCGACAAGCAGGCCCATCACAAGCACAACGCGATCGGCCGCCGCGTCGCCGCCTTCGGCGAGCGCATCATCCATGTCTATACCGGGCTGCTCGACGCGGCGCTGAAGGCGCCGATGGTCGTCATCGTGATCGCGCTTCTGTTCGCCGGGGCGGCGGTGGCCGCCTTCAACCTGCTCCCCTCCGAGCTGACGCCCAACGAGGACCGCGGCTTCATCCCGATCTCGATCTCGGTGCCGCAGGGCTCAACCGTCGACTACACCGAAGCCCAGATGAAGCTGGTCGAGGATGTCGCCATGCCGCTGCTCAAGAGCGGCGAGGCCACCAACATCTTCTCGATCGCCCGCAACAACGGCAACGGCGGCTTCATGTTCATGACGCTGGCGCCGTGGGGAGAGCGCTCGCGCACGCAAGGCCAGATCACCTCGCAACTGAACCGTGAGCTGCAACGCATCCCTGGCGTCCAGGTGTTTGCCCGCACGGCCAACAGCCTCGGCATCCGCGGCGGCGGTCAGGGCCTGCAATTCGCCCTCACCGGCACCGACTACAATCAGCTTGCCGGCGTTGCCGACAAGCTGGTCCAGGCTATGGAAAAGGACCCCGTCTACGACCGCGTGCAGCTCAACTACAACACCACGCAGCCGCAGATGTCGATCCAGATCAACCGCCAGCGTGCCTCCGATGTCGGCATCTCGGTCGACACCATCTCGGCCGCGGTGCAGACCGTCCTCAGCGGCAAGGACCTCGGCAACTACTATGTCGGCGACAACCCGATCGAGATCCTCGCCAAGGTGCCCGACGGCATGGTCCAGGACACCAGCGCGCTCGATAACATGCAGTTGCGCACCAAGGACGGCAAGATGGTGCCGCTGTCCTCGCTGGTCAGCTTCAAGGAGTCGGCGGTTGCCCCCAGCCTGCCGCGCCAGAACCAGATGCGCGCCATCCCCATCGGCGCCACGCTCGCCGACGGCGTCGACCTGCGTCAGGCGATGAACGAGGTGCAGATACTGTCGGCCAAGATCCTGCCGGCCAACAACGGCCTGGTGTTCACCGGCGAGGCCAAGGAGCTGAACAGCGCCACCAGCGGCGTCATCCAGACCTTCGTCTTCGCGCTGATCATCGTCCTGCTCGTCCTCGCCGGCCAGTTCGAGAGTTTCTCCAGCGCCTTCATCCTCATCGCCACGGTGCCGTTCGGCCTGGCGGCGGCGGTCTTCGCCATCCTGCTCACCCATGGCTCGATCAACATCTACAGCGAGATCGGGCTGGTCATGCTGGTCGGCCTGATGTCGAAGAACGGCATCCTGATCGTCGAGTTCGCCAATCAGTTGCGCGATGCCGGCCAGTCGATCCACGACGCGGTGCGCAACGCCGCGCTGATCCGCCTTCGCCCGGTGGTGATGACCATGATCGCCACCGTGCTCGGCGGCCTGCCGCTGGTGTTGCGCGGCGGCGCCGGTTCCGAGGCGCGCCACGCGCTCGGCTGGGTCATCGTCGGCGGCCTCGGCATCGCCACTGTGGCCACGCTGTTTCTGACACCGGTCGTCTATTCGCTGCTCGCCCGCTTCGCCAAGCCGCGCATCGCCGAGGAGCAGCGGCTGACCCGCGAACTGGAGGAAGCCCGTGCGCTCGGAGGTGGTCTCACGCCCACGCCGGAAGAAGAAGGCGACGTGACCACCTACTCGGCCGCAGCGGAGTAGGAGGAGGGCAGCGTGTCTGCCGTCGCATTGCGCATTGCCACGCCTCGCGGGGTCCCGCCGCGGGCAGGGGTCTGCCGTGCCGACGCCGCCCGTGCCAGAACCGCAATCATCGTCTATCGTTGGCGGTGGGGTGGTTTGTCGGCACGGGAGTGCGGCTTGGATCCGTCGCGCGAATCGCTGGATTGGGCACGCATTCACGCCGACCAGGCGATGATGACCGCCATCGCCGAGGGCGACGATGCCGCCTACTCCCGGCTGGTGCGCAGCCTCACCCCGATGCTGCTGCGCCTTGCCCGCACGATGCTGGTCGCCAGCCCCGCCGAGGCGGAAGAGGTCGTGCAGGAGGCGCTGGTCCGCCTGTGGCAGCAGGCGGCGCGCTGGCAGCCGGACGGCCGCATCTCGACCTGGACGCATCGCGTCGCCTACCGGCTGTGCATCGACCGCCTGCGCCGCCAGCGTCCGTCGGTCACCGTCGATGCGCTCGAGGACGATCTGGCCGATCCGGCGCCGCTGCCGAGCGCGCGCCTGATGCATCTGGAGGACGTCCACGCCGTGCAGGCGGCGGTCGCCGCGCTGCCCGAGCGCCAGCGGGCGGCCATCGTGCTTTGCCACTTTCAGGGTCTCGGGCAGGCCGAGGCGGCCGCGGTCATGGGGCTCGGCGAAGAGGCCTACGAATCCTTGCTGGCGCGCGGGCGCCGTCGCCTGCGCGCCCAATTCGCGAAGGGAGGCGGTGAGTCATGATCGGCAATGCTGCGAACCCCCTCGACGACGATCGCGCGCTCGCTGCCGGTCTTGCCGGTGCGGCCGAGGCCCTCGACCGCGAGATCGCGGCTTCCGGCGCGCTCGATCGGGTCGTCGGCCGCGTGCGTGCGGGCGTGGCCGCGCACCGCCGGGCGCAGCGGCGCGTCTGGCTGGCGATTGCCGCGGCCCTCATCCTCGCCGCGGGGCTCGGCAGCCTTGCCGACGTCACCTTGATCGGCGCGCGCGGTGTGCCCGACCGGGAAGTCGTCGTGATGGACCCGCTGATCTTCGGAACGGCGATGGTGAACCAGTGACCGGACGACGCTGGCTCGGCATCGGTCTGGTCCTGTCGCTGGCACTGAACGCCTTTTTCGTCGGTGCCGTCGCCACC
The DNA here is from genome assembly GCA_963782045.1 of uncultured Alphaproteobacteria bacterium. Lineage (GTDB taxonomy): Bacteria > Pseudomonadota > Alphaproteobacteria > Rhizobiales > Kaistiaceae > CAVSRC01. Next base: position 696,533 of record CAWAIR010000037.1, on the reverse strand, counting down.
GACGTGTTCCGTTTCGACGCCGACCACGGCGGCCACAGGCACGGCGTCTTGCGCTACGAGTTGCGCTGGCTGGGCGACCGGTTGCCGGCCGATGCGATGCAGAAGGTCGAGGCGGCGATCGCCGCCGGGCGGCCGGACGCGGAGCGCCATGTCGAGCGCCTGCACGCGCTGCGCGCCGACCTCGGCACGCTGCTTGCCGCCGATCCGCCCGATCGCGCCGCCATCGACGCCAAGCTCGCCGCGATCCGCGCCGAGCTCGACCAGATGCTGGGCAGCGCCCAGGCGGCGACGATCGATGCGCTGCTCACCCTGCCTCCCGTGACCCGCCAGAAGCTCGCCGGAAACTGAGCGGGCAGGGGAGGCGCATCGTCACCTCTCCCCAGCGGGGAGAGGCCGAAGCGAAGCGCCGGGTGAGGGGGCTCCGGGACGTTCGGTCAGCTTGGCGCCGCCTATCCCCGCTTGCCGTTGCCGTTGCCGTCGCGGCGGCGTGCAAAGGCCACGAGGCCGGCGCCGGCACCGCGCCGCCGGCGCGCCCTCCAGCGCCGCACCATGCGTTGCCGCCACGACGCTCCCTTGGCCACCAGCGCAAGCTGCGCCGGCGTCACCACCAGGGTGAGAATTGTCGCGAAGCTGAGGCCGAAGACGATGGCCGTGGAAAGCTGCACCCACCACTGGGTCGACGGCGCGCCGATGGTGATCGCCCGGTGCACGAAGTTGACGTTGATGCCGAAGGCGATCGGCAGCACGCCGAGCACCGCCGCGCCGGCGGTGAGCAGCACCGGCCGCGCCCGCTCGCGGCAGGTCCTCAGGATCGCCTCCTCGACGGGGACGCCCTCGAAGCGCAGCCGGTCGTAGGTGTCGATCAGCACGATGTTGTTGTTGGTGACGATGCCGGCGAGCGCGATGATGCCGATGCCGGTCATCACCACGCCGAAGCCCTGGCCCATCACCATCACGCCGATGAACACGCCGATGGTCGACAGCACGATCGAGAACAGCACCAGGAAGACGCTGGTCAGCTTGTTGAACTGGGCGAGCAGCACCGCGAAGATCAGGAAGATGGCCGCGCCGAAGGCTTTGCCGAGGAAGTCGCTGGCGTTCTGACGCTCCTCGTCGGAGCCCTTGAGCTGCCAGGTCACCAGCCCCTTGAAATCGGCCGCGGTCAATTGCTTCTTGATCGCTTCCTGTATGGCGGCGGTCTGCGAGTTGTCGGCGACGTTGGCGGTGACCGTGATGACGCGCTTGCCGTCGACGCGATGGATGATGCCGGTGCTGGCGGCCGGCACCCGCTTGATGAAGTTGCCGATTGGCACCGACCCCGCCGGCGTCTGCACCCTCAACTCGTCGAGCTGGGTCAGCGTGCGCCGGTCCTCGGGCACGCGCAGGATGATGTCGACCGGCTTGTCGCTGGTCTGCGGCCGGTAGCTGGTGAGCTTGAGGCCGTTGGTGACAAGCTGGACGACGTTGCCGATCGAACCGACCCCGATCCCATATTTGGCGGCCTCGGCCTTGTCGACCTCCAGGCGCCAGTCGATGCCGGGGAGGGGCAGTCCGTTGTCGAGGTCGCGAATCGCCGGATTGGCGGCGAGCCCGTCGGCGACCTTGATGGCTGCCGCGCGCAGCGCGTCCGGGTAGTCGCTGGATAGCTGCACCTGGATCGGCTTGCCCGTCGGCGGCCCACCTTGCGGTGCCGTCACCTCGACCTTGATGCCGGGAATGTCCGCCGTCCGATTGCGGATGTCGTTCATGATGACCGAGGCCGGCCGCCGCTCCTGCCAGTCGATGAATTCGAACTGGATCTGGCCGATGACGTCCTCGGTGACGTCCTGCGATCCCTGGCCCATGTCGCCGGAGCGGGCGTAGACGCTCGACAGCTCCTGCATGGGCAGGATGCGCGCCTCGACCGCGCGCACCAGCCGATCCTTCTCCGCCAGCGACAGGTTGCCGCGCGCGTGGATCAGAACAATGCCCTGGTCGGGTTCGACATTGGGGAAGAACTCGACGCCCTTGCCGATCTTGCCGTAGAGGATCGGCACGCCGATCAGCATGGCGAAGGCGAGCATGATGGTGATGCCCGGGTGGCCTATCGCCAGCCGCACGGTCTTGATGTAGGCGCCTTCGCGGCGCGCCGCGTCGTGGTGCTCGATGTGCCGCTTGCCGATGAGCGCGCCGAGGGTGGGCGTGAAGATCAGCGCTGCCACCAGCGAGCACGACAGCGTCGCGATCAGGGTGAGCGGCAGGTAGCCCATGAATTCGCCGACGATGCCCGGCCACAGAAGCAGGGGAGAGAACGCCGCGATGCGGGTCAGCGTCGCGGCGACCACCGGGCCAGACATGCGGTGCGCCGCATAAGCATAGGCCTCGCGTGGCGGCATGCCCTCGCTCATCCGCCGCTCGGCGAATTCCGACACGATGATCGAGTTGTCGACCAGCATGCCGACGGCGAGGATCAGGCTGAACAGCACGACGATATTCACGGTCAGCCCCGCCAGGCTGAGGCCGAGAATGCCGACCAGGAACGAGAACGGCACCGCGATGCCGATGAAGATCGAGGCGCGCCCGCCGAGGAAGAACAGGATGATGACCGCGACCAGGAAGACGGCGGTGATGACGCTGTTCTGCAGCTCGTCGAGCATGTCGGTGATGAAGGTCGACTGATCTTGCAGGAACTCGACCTTGAGGCCCTTCGGCCACTGCTTCTGCGCCTGCGCCAGCGCCTTCTTCACGCCGGCGACGGTGTCGATCAGATTGGCGCCGGCGCGTTTGGCCACTTCGATGGCGATGGCGGGATGCCCGTTGACGCGGGTCACCGAGGTGGCGTCTCGGAAGGTCGGCTTGATCGTGGCCACGTCGCCGAGCGTCACCGTGGCGGCGTTGGAGGCCGCCACCGGAATGTTCAGCACATCTTCCGGCGTCTCGATCAGCGCCGGCACCTTGACCGCGAAGCGGCCCTGCGTACCCTCCAGCGCGCCGGCCGCCACCAGGCTGTTGCCGGCCGCCGAGGCGCCGACGAACTGGTCGAGCGACACGCCGTAGCTTTTCAGCAGCATCGGCTCTGCAATGATCTCGACGACCTCGTCGCGCGTGCCCTGCAGGGTGGCCGAGAGCACGCCCGGCACCTGCTCGATGACGTCCTGCGCCTTCTGGGCGATGGTGGTCAGCGCCCGCTCGGAAAGATCGCCGGAAAGCGTCACCACAACCACAGGGAACAGGCTCAGGCTGACCTGATGGACGCTCGGCTCGTCGGCGTCGGCTGGCAGGTCGTGCTTGGCATCGTCGACCTTGGCGCGCACGTCCTGGAGCGCGGTGTCCTCGTTGAAGCCGGCCTCGAACTCGAGCAGCACGTAGCCGCCGCCCTCGAACGCTGCGGCCCGCATCTCCTTGACGTTGCTGATCGCCTTCAGTGCCGTCTCGATCGGCTTGACCAGCAGCCGCTCCGAATCCTCCGGCGAGATGCCGCGCTGCGACAACTGCACGTAGACGTACGGAATGGTGACGTCCGGATTCGCTTCCTTGGGGATCGCTTGATAGGCGATTGCGCCTGCGATGAGCAGGAAGCCGAGAACCGCCAGCGTCAGCCGCCAATTTCGAATCGCCGTTTCGACAATGCGCCTCATGCCGGCGGTTCCGCCTTGACCTCGGCGCTGGCCGCCGAGACCGCCTGGACGAGGTCGCCGTCCTTGACAAAGTCCTGGCCGATGACGATCACCCGCGAGGCCTTGTCGATGCCGGTCAGCCAGATGACGTCGGTGGCGTCGTCGACCACCTCGACCGGAACGAACTGCGCCCGGCTGTCGGCATCGGCGATGCGCACGCCGAGGCGACCGTCATCGGAAAACACGATTGCCGACCGCGGCACCGGCACGGCGTTGACCGCGCCCAGTTCGACGGCCATCTCGCAGGTCACCCCGTCGGGGATGGCCGCTTCGGGATTATCCATGCGCGTCTCGACCCGATAGGTCCGCGTGGCGGCGTCGGCGCTCAGGCTGACGAAGCTGACCTTGCCCTTGACCGAGGTGTTGTCGATGAAGCGCACGATCGCTTCCTGGCCCGCCTTCATGGCGCTGCGCTTGGATTCGCTGACCGAGCCAACCGCCAGCATCGGGTCTGGGTCGACCACCTCGGCGATCTCGGTGCCGACCTGGACCGCCTGGCCGACCTGCACCGGCACCCGGTCGACCTTGCCGTCGACCGGCGCCCGCACCGCGGCGCGGTCGAGTTCGGCCTCCGCCGCCGCCACGCCGGCCTTGGCCGAGGCGACCGCCGCTTCCAGCGCTGCCAGGTTGTTGCGCGGCTCGCTGCCCTTGTCGATGAGCTGCTTGTTGGCGGTGTACTCGGCGGTACGCTGGTCGAGCATCGCCTTGGCCTGGTCGACCGCCGCCTGCCGCCCCTCGTCGGAGATGCGGGCGATGATGGTGCCGGCCTTGACCGCGTCGCCGCGGTTGACGGCAATGCCGAGCAGCACCCCGGCGCCGCGCGCCACGGCCGCGGCCTTGTGGTCGGCGAGGGTCACGCAGGACAGCATCACCCACCGCCGGTGCAGTTCCGGCGCCGCCGGCGTCACGCCGACCTTCTGAACGGGAACCGCCGGCACGTCCTTGCTGTTGCCGTCACCGGCGCGGGAATTGTTGATGGCGATGCCGGAGCCGATCCACAGGATGGCCACCACGACAAGGCCGGCCGCAATGATGCGGCTTGGTTTGAGCAGTCCTGAGGCCATCAGCGTCACCCAATCTAATGCCAGGAGAAGAGCTCTCGGCCGCTGCTCGGCAACGACGGCCGCGCCCATATAGCGACAGCGCGGCCGGTTGTCAGTGGCAACCGACACACTCGGCGAGCCCCACCGAAATCGACCGGGGGGATCGATCTATATCGTGCGATACACGTACGCACCCCAAATTCCGGCGTCAAGATATATCTTAAGTGATATCGCCCGCATGAATGTCGCAACCCAAGGTCGCTGCGGCCGGCGTTACCTGACGCCTTCGCCGCAAGCGAAGTCATGCGCGAGGCCATTGTGGCCCCGCCATGTGACGGGAAGACGGCCGCAGCCAGCCCACGACATGAAACCCCGCCGTGCGTTCACGCGGATGAGCGGCGTCAGGCAGTTCGGGGGTACCCCAGGCAAGTCTACGCGCGGAGGCTCGCTGCCCTAGTGGGCCTGGCGTTCGCCCCAGGCAAGCACCACCGCAAAGACGACAAAACCGCAGCGATTCCCGAAACGGCGATGGCGACATCGGCTGGCATGACCGAACTCTGCTCCGTTGCCAAAGTGGCCGGCACACTGGCGAAGAAATTCCGGGTGTCCTTGATGCAGATCAACCGGAAATCGCAATTCGCCATCGCGTCCACAGATGTGGCAGAAGTGCCTATCGGGGAGCCGGCGCGGCGGTCGGGAACGGAGCAGGCCAGACTTGGACGCGGACGATCTTGCTGACCTGATAGCGCGCGTGGCGGCCGGTGACCGCTGGGCTTTCCGCCGCCTTTATGAACGCACCGCGCCGAAACTGTTGGCCACCGCCGGCCGTATCTTGAGCAGTCGGGCAGCCGCGGAGGACGCGGTTCAGGAGGCTTACATGCGGATCTGGTCGCGAGCCGGCGATTTCGACGCCACCATCGCTTCGCCGATCGCCTGGATGGCGACGATCGCCCGCCATGCGGCGATCGATGTCGTGCGGCGGAGGGCCGAGCGCGTCTCGGCCGCATCGACGCAGCTGGATGCAGAGATGAGCGAGCGCCTTGCCGACCCTGCGACCGGCGGCGAACGCCTGCTCGCCGGTTCGCGCCTGGCCGCCTGCCTGAAGGGCCTCGACGAGGAACGGCGCGGCATGGTGCTGCTTGCCTATTGTCACGGCTTGAGCCGCGAGGAGCTTGCCGGCCGTTTCGGCCGCCCGGTGGCAACGATAAAGACTATCCTGAGGCGCAGCCTCATCGCCCTGAAGGAATGCCTCGGTGACCCCGACTGACGCCAGCGGAAGGGATGGAGACGAGCGCGCCGCGCTCGCCGGCGAGTATGTACTGGGCGCGCTCGACCCGGAGGAGCGGCGCGCTGCCGAAGCGCGCATCGCCGCCGATCCGGAATTCGCCGCCGAGGTCGCCGCCTGGCAAAGGCGGCTCCAGCCCCTCGACGACACCGCGGCCCCGGTCGCGCCGCCGCCGCATCTGTGGCCGCGCATCGACGCCGGCATCGCGGCGCTGGCTTCCACCGGCGGGGCGAACGTCGTGGCGCTCAGGCGCTCCGTTCGCCGCTGGCAGCTGGCGGCGGCCGGAGCGACGGCTGCGGCCGCGGTGCTGGTCGCCGTCGTCGCCGCCGATCGGCTGTCGCCGGCACCGCAATCGGCCTTCGTCGCCGTGTTGACCGCACCTGACGGCACGACGCCGGCCTTCGTCGCCAACATCGACGTCGGCAGCCGCACGATCCAGCTCGTCCGCGTCGCGTCGCCGGCGCCGCCGGACAAGAGCTATGAGCTGTGGTCGATACTCCCCGACCAGAAACCCCATTCGCTGGGTGTGATCGAGAAGGCAAGCTTCCGCCGCGTCATCGACACGGCGCCGGCTCCGGACGTGACGCTGGCCATCACGTTGGAGCAAAAGGGCGGCTCACCGACCGGCGCGCCGCAGGGACCGCTGGTCTTCAAGGGCACGCTGCTCCCGGCTCGGTAACTCCCGCCTGAAGACGAAAAAAGCGGCCCGCCTTGGGGCGGGCCGCTGAGGTGCGGACGGTGGCCGGGGCGATTGGGACGCCGCCCGCCGGGCTGCTAGCTCATCTTCGGCAGCAGCACCGTGTCGATCACGTGGATGACGCCGTTCGACTGGTTGACGTCGGCGATGGTCACTTCCGCGGTGTCGCCGGAGTTATCCATCACCCACAGCTTGCCATCCTTCATGGCGAAGGTCAGGGTCGCGCCCTCGACGGTCTTGTAGGAAACCTTGCCGCCGTCCTTCTTGATGTCGGCCATGATCGACTTGGCCGAATGGTCGCCGGGCAGCACGTGGTAGGTGAGGATCTTGGTCAGCTTGTCCTTGTTCTCCGGCTTGAGCAGCGTGTCGACCGTACCCGCCGGCAGCTTGGCGAAGGCTTCGTTGGTCGGCGCGAAGACGGTGAATGGGCCGGGCCCCTCCAGTGTCTTGACCAGGCCGGCAGCCTTCACCGCCGCCACGAGCGTCGTGTGGTCCTTCGAATTGACCGCGTTCTCGATGATGTTCTTCGACGGATACATCGCCGCGCCGCCGACTTCGACGGTCTGCATGGCCGAAAGCGCGGGCACGGCGTAGGCACCGGCCGCGCCCAGGATGGCGGCGAAGGCAACGGCGCGAATGATGGAAGTCTTGGACGTCATGGGGGCAATCTCCTCGTGGCTTGTCTCGAGGTCTCCCGAATGCCGGGGACATGGGCAGCTACGAGCCGTTGCGGGGAGAAGTTTCGCTGGCCCGGGTCCAACCGATCACAACTCCGTGAGGATTGCGCCTGCCGGGACGCCCGCCTAAGTTTCCCGGCTCCCGGGGGGAACATCCGTGAAGCCTACCAATCCGGTCTATACCGGCCTGCCCATGACCATCTTCGAGGTCATGTCGCGGCTCGCCATCGAACATAAGGCGATCAATCTCGGCCAGGGTTTCCCGGACGTCGACGGCCCCGCCGACGTCAAGCAAGTCGCGGCCGAGGAACTCGTCTCCGGCCTCAACCAGTATCCGCCGATGATGGGCCTGGTCGAGCTGCGCAAGGCGGTGGCCGCGGCCAACCGGCGCTTCTACGGCCTCGATGTCGATTGGCAGACGCAGGTGCTGGTCACCTCCGGCGCCACCGAGGCGCTGTCCGACTGCATGGCCGGCCTCATCGTGCCCGGCGACGAGGTAGTGCTGATCGAGCCGCTCTACGACTGCTACCTGCCGCTGGTCCGCCGGGCCGGCGGCATCCCGCGCCTGGTGCGCCTGACCCCGCCCCAGTGGACGCTCGACGCAGACGCGCTCGCCGCCGCCTTCGGACCGAGGACCAAGGCCATCCTCGTCAACAATCCGATGAACCCGGCGGGCAAGGTCTTTTCGCGCGAGGAGCTCTCCCTCGTCGCCGATCTCTGCATCCGTCACGACGTCGTCGCCATCTGCGACGAGGTCTACGAGCACATCCTCTTCGACGGCCGCGAGCACATCCCGCTGATGACGCTTCCCGGCATGGGCGAGCGCACGGTGCGCATCGGCTCGGCCGGCAAGACCTTCTCGCTCACCGGCTGGAAGGTTGGTTACCTCACCGCGTCGCCGCACCTGCTCGAGCCGATCACCAAGGCGCACCAGTTCACGACCTTCACCACGCCGCCCAACCTGCAGAAGGCGGTCGCCTTCGGCCTCGCCAAGGGCGACGACTATTACGCCGGCCTGTCGGGCGAACTGGAGAAGAAGCGCGACGGCTTCGCCAAGGGCATCGCCGCCCTCGGCTTCGCGCCGGCACCCTGCGCCGGCACCTATTTCATCACCGCCGACGCCGCGCCGCTCCGCCTCAACGAGGACGACGTCGACCTCTGCAAGCGCATGACGGTGGAGGCCGGAGTCGCCGCCGTACCGATGTCCGCCTTCTACGACGCCGGGGGCCCGCGCCATTTCGTCCGCTTCTGCTTCTCCAAGCGCGACGACGTGCTCGATGCGGCACTAGCGCGCCTTGCCGCCTGGCTGGGGGCGCGTAGAACGCCCGCATGACCGATCTCCCCCGCGCCGAGACTCCGCTCGACGCACTGAAACTGATCCGCACGCTGGCCGGCTCGGCCGTCTTCCCGGCCATCGCCTTCGTCGGCGCCGGCCTGCTCGACTGGCCGCGCGGCTGGCTCTACGCCGTCCTCTTCGTCGCCGTCGCCCTGGCCGGCACGCAGGTCGTCGACCGCGCCAATCCGGGCCTGCTGAAGGCGCGCGCACGCGGCTTCCGCAAGGACACCAAGGGCTTCGACCGGGTGTTCTATGCCTTCTTCCTGCCCCTGATGGTGATCTATCCGCTGCTTGCCGGCATCGATGCGGTGCGCTTCGCCTGGGCGCCGCTGCCGGCATGGACGGTCTGGCCGGGCGTGCTGCTCTTCCTCTTGGGCTCCGCCTTCACCACCTGGGCGCTGGTGGTCAACCGCCATGCCGAGGGCACGGTGCGCATCCAGAGCGACCGCCAGCACACAGTGGTCACCGGCGGCCCTTACCGCATCGTCCGCCATCCGATCTATGTCGGCACCATCGTCGGCCTGCCCGCCGTGGCGTTGGTCCTCGGCTCGGCCTGGGCGCTGGTACCGATGGTGCTCATTGTCATCGCCTTCGTCTGGCGGACGGCGCTGGAGGACCGCACGCTGCGGCAGGAGCTGGCCGGCTATGCGGACTATGCGCAAACGACGCGCTACCGCCTGCTGCCCGGCGTCTGGTAAAAGCCGGCGCATGAGCAATCCGGTCCTGATCGAGGTCACCCGTGGCCCCGTCGTCGAAAGTTTCCACCACGGCGCCATCGCCGTCGTCGATGCCTCCGGCAAGTCGCGGGCGGCGATCGGCGACATCGGGCGAAGGGTGTTCCCGCGCTCGGCGATCAAGGCCTTGCAGGCCCTGCCGCTGGTCGAGAGCGGCGCTGCCGACCGCTACGGCTTCGGTAATCCCGAGCTGGCGCTCGCCTCAGCCTCGCACAACGGCGAGCCGCGCCATGTCGAGACGGCTCTGGCGATGCTCGCCAAGGCGGGGAGGGGCGAGGCCGATCTCGAATGCGGTGCGCAAATTCCCTCGTCCTCGGCCGCCGCCGAGGCGCTTATCCGCGCCGGCCGTGAGCCGAGGGCGATCCACAACAACTGCTCGGGCAAGCATTCCGGCTTCATCTGCCTCGCCTGCCAGCGCGGCGTCGACGTAAAGGGCTATGTGCTGCCCGACCATCCCGTTCAGCGCGAGATCCGTGAGACGCTGGAAGCGATGACCGGCACCAAGCTCGGGCCGGAGATGCGTGGCGTCGATGGCTGCTCGATCCCGACCTACGCCATTCCGATCGAGAAGCTGGCGCTTGCCTTCGCCCGCTTCATCACCGGCGAGGGGCTGTCGGCGGAGCGCGCCGCCGCCGCCCGCCGTCTGGCGACGGCCTGCATGGCCGAGCCCTTCATGGTCGCCGGCACCGGCCGCTTCTGCACCGACGTCATGGCCGCGTTGCCCGGCCGCGTCTTCGTCAAGACCGGCGCCGAAGGCGTCTTCTGCGCCGCCCTGCCGGAGCTTGGCCTCGGCGTCGCGCTCAAATGCGATGACGGCGGCACGCGCGCCTCGGAGACGATGATGGCGGCGGTGATCGATGCGCTGGTTCCGCTGAGCGACGCTGAACGGACGCGGCTCGCCGAACGGCTGTCGCCGCCGGTCAGGAGCCGTCGCGGCGCCACCGTGGGCGCCGTCCGGCCGGTTGCCGGACTGGTTGAATCGCTTCGCGAAGGGACGCCGCTAACTAGCTGATCCGGTTCCGCTCGATCAGCAGGTTGGGGAACTGCTCGGCGCCGTTCTGGGCGAGGTCGCCGGTCGCCGTCTTGTCCCAGCGCATGCCGACCACGGCGCCCTTGTCGGCGCCCGAGATCAGGTTGTCGCTGACCACCGCCGATCCGGCGCCTTCCACCACGGAGACCGCGATGCCGAGCGGCGCCTGGCGGATGACGTTGCCGGTCGCCGCCACGTCGCGCAGATAGGGTCCCCAGCCGAGCTGCATGCCGTAGAGCGCGGCGCCGTCGATGACGTTGCCGTTGACCGCCACGTCCGCCTCTACCCCGATGCCGACGCCGAAGGTCGGGCTCTTGGTGCCGGGCGGGTAGGGGCCCTTGCCGGTGATGTCGCGCAGGATGTTGCCCGAGACCACGCCGATATGGCCGCCGCTGTCGAAGTTGGTGACGCTGATGCCGCTCGCCGCGCCGGCGACCACGTTGTTGGCGATGAGCGCGCCGGAAAAGCCGAATTCCGAATAGATCGCCACCTCGCCCGAGCGCAGGCAGCTATTGCCGGTGATCTGTACATTGTCGGCGGAATTCGCCCGTACAGACGTGAACGCACAGTCGACGATCCGATTGTTGGCGACGATCACGCCATGGGCGCGGAAGACGTTGATGCCGTTGCCGTTCTCGCCGGTGCCACCGGCTCGTGCCGCGATCCGCTCGACGCGGTTGCCGGAAACGATGGTGCCATCCTCGCCCGCCGTCCATCGCCACACCAGGATGCCGCCATTGCCGCAATCCTTGACGACGTTGTCGGTGATGGCGAGCCCGGTCGATTCGATCGTGCGGATGCCGGCGCCGGCGGCGCTGGTCACCGTCGTGCGCAGGATGCGCCCGGCCGAGCGGTCGAGCGCCAGGCCGTTGCCGGCGCTGTTGGTGATGACGCAGTCCTCGATGGCGACGCCATTGCATTGGGCGAGATGCACCAGCCCCGCCACGTAGTCGGCCATCGGCTGGCCGGCGCCGTCAATGGTCAGGCCGGTGAGCGAAACCAGCTCGCAGCGTTCGCCGGTGATCATGCTGTCGCCGCCGGCAAAGACCAGCTTGGTGGCGCCGGTGACGCCCGCCAGGCGGACGCGCGGCGGCAGACGGAGGTTGGAGATCATGTAGGTGCCGGCGGGCAGGAAGATCTGGCGGTCGTCCTTCGCGGCGGTGTCCAGCAGCCGTTGCAGGACGATGCTCTGGTCCTCGGCCTTCTGCGCGTTGAGGCCGAGTTCGGCGCCGTTCAGCGTCCCGCGCAGGATCGGCCCGCTGGGGTCGGTGGCCGCGGCGGCGGGCGCGGCGGCGAGGACGCCCGCGGCGCCAACCAGGAATTTGCGTCGATTCATGCCCGTAAGCTCCCGAATCCGGAATCGCTTTCGGTGTGCTTCAAGTCCCGTGCCGGTCAAAACGTGCCGGAATGGGACGCCGAGGGCAGCGCCTTGCCGCGAGTCATCCCCCCTTGCGGCGGAGCTAAGAGGGGGGGGGTTAAGGCACTGCTTCGGTGATACCCCCCTCTCTGTCTCTCCCCCGACCCGACATCGGGTCTACCCGATGTCGGGCGTTGTATGCGGAGCAACTCCGATGAATCGGAGTTGCGGGGGGAGAGGACCCTTGATCTGATGCCGCGCCGCGGGGCAGAGGCGCCGCGCTCACTCCAGCCCGAGCTTGCCGCGCAAGGTCGATAGGTCCTCGGCAAGCGTGTTGACCGAAGCGGCGAGCACCGTGCGGTCGGCGTCGGTCAGCCTGTCGTAGCTCTCATAGCCGTCTCCGGTCCTGTACTTGGCGAGCGTCTCCTCGACTGTCTGGAAGTTGTCCGAGACCTTGCTGACGAAGTCGCCGTCCTTGGCGATGAGCGGCTTGACCAGCTCGAAGATCTTGCGCGCCCCGTCGAAGTTCGCCTTGAAGTCCCAGAGGTCCGTGTGGCTGTAGCGGTCCTCCTCGCCGGAGATCTTGGTCGCCGCCACCTCCTCCATCAGCGCCGCGGCGCCACCGACCACCGTCTCGGGCGGGAAGGTGAGGTCGGCGATGCGCTGGTTGAGGTCCTTGACGTCGGCGAGCAGCTTGTCGGCGGTGCCGGCGAGCCCGTCGGTGCTGTTCTGCTCCCACAGGCCGTATTCGATGCGGTGGAAGCCGGTGAAGGTCGGGTCCTTCTCGCCCTTCTCGTAATCGTCGGCGCGCGCGTCGATCGACACGTCGAGGTCGCTGAACAGTTCCGCGATCGGCTCGACCGCCTCGTAGCTCATGCGGGTTGGTGCGTAGAGGGCCTTTGCCTTGTCGATATCGCCGGCACGGATCGCGTCCACGAGCGTGCCGGCGTCCTGCACGAGTTTGGCCGTGTGTTCGGCAACGTAGAGCTTGTAGTTGGCGATCGGCTCGACGAGATCGAGGATTGCATCGGTGGACGCGGAAGCGATGGCCGGTGCGCTCAGCGCCGCCAGCGCTGCTGCCGCGAGCAGGGGTGCAATCTTCATGGGCAAGGTCTCCTTGTCGCCTTAGGGATGAGATGTGTCGGCCGCGGCCAGCGCCGCGACCAGCTCCTGGCCGAGATAGCCGCCGGCTTGACGGACGCCGGGAAGGACGAAGAAATAGCCGCCGCCGACGGGCTTGATGTATTCCTCGAGCGGCTCGCCATTCAGCCGCTTCTGGACGGTGGTGAAGCCCTTCTCGACGTCGGCCTGATAGACGATGAACAGAAGGCCCTGGTCGATCTGGCCGGACCTGGCGACGCCGTTGGAGTAGTTGAACGGCCGCCGCAGGATGAGGTTCTCCTGCGTTGCGGCTTCGCGTGGATTGGCTCGTCGGATGTGCGCCGTGAGCGGCGTCGCCTTGCCGGCAGGGTCGCTGGCGTAGTGCGGCACGTCGTGCTCGCGGGTGCCGTCGAGCGGCGCGCCGCTTGCCTTGTCGCGTCCGATGATGTGCTGCTGCTCGTTGAGCGGCGTGCGGTCCCAGCGTTCGACGAAATTGCGGATGATGCGCACCACCTGATAGCTGCCGCCGACCGCCCAGCCGGGCTCGCCGGTGTCGGCGCCGACCCAGACGATGCGGTCCATCTCGGCTTTGTCGGTGGAGTTGGGGTTGGCGGTGCCGTCGCGGAAGCCGAGGAAGTTGCGCGCGCTCTGGTGGGTGCCGTCGGGATTGAGCGCCGTCACCGCCGGCACGTTGCCCTCCTGCAGCCAGCGCAGCACCACGAACTCCGACAGGTTCTTCACGACATCGCGGAGCGCGTGGATCACCGTGTCGGGGGTGTTGGCGCAGAACTGCAGCGACAGGTCCCCGTGGCAGATACTTGCCTCGAGCGCGTCGTTGGGGAACTGCTCCATGCGCTTCAGGTGGCGCGGCATGTGCGGCTTGAGCCATTGCCGGTTCTCGAACAGGGAAGCGCCGAGCGAAACGGTGATGGTCAGGTCATCGGGCGCTACCACCGGCCCGAGGATGCCGGAATCGGCCGGCGGCAGTTTCGGGTCGAGCGCGGGCGGCTGGCCGCCCTGGGTGAGGAAGGCGATGCGCTCGGTGAGCCGGCGCAGCAGCGCCTCGAGATCCGCCGGGCTCCGCACCACCACGTCGAACGCCGCCACCATGCCGCTCGCCGGGCGCGGCGTGACGATGCCGGCCTGGTGCGCGCCGTGGAAGAGCTGGCGCTCGGCGGCATTGGTGACGGCCGGCGGCGCGTCGGCGGCGTGGACGCCGCCGGGCGTGCCGGAAGCTTCAGCGGCGGCTGGCGCCAGCGCGCCGGCGAGCGTGCCGCCGGCAGCGGCGCCCATGCCGAGCAGCAGACGGCGGCGGTTGGTGGACAAGGTCGACATGGCAGGCTTCCCGATTATCGATGTCGTCAGGCGATGCCGATGGCGGCATTGACCGCGTCGAGGGCTTCGGCCAGCGCTTTGAAGTCGTCGGCCAACGCCTTGCGTTGACTCGCCGAAACCGTGTCGTAGGCCGGCCAGGTGTCGCCCTCTCCGAGCGCGGCGAGCGCCGTCTGGGTGGCGGCGAGCCGAGCGTCGACGGTGGCCATCACGTCGGGCGCGGCGGTCTTCGCCAGCGGCCGCAGCAGGCCGACGAGCTTGGCGATGCCGGCGAGGTTGGCGTCGATGTCGGCGATGTCGGTGCCGGCATAGTGGTCCTCGCCGTTGACGATCCGCCCTTGCGCAAGCTGGCTTGCCATCCGCGCGGCGCTGTCGGCGAGGTCTGGCGGCGTCAGCCTGAGCGCGCCGAGGCGCGTCTTCAGCGCCCCAAGGTCGGCGACCAGCCTGTCCGCCACCGCCGGCAGGCCGGTCGCATCGCCCTTGCCGAACAGCGCAGATTCGATGCGGTGATAGCCGGTGAAGGCGGGATCGGCCTCGCGTCCGGCAAGATAATCGGCCACCGGATCGATGGCGTTGGCGAGGTCGGCGAAGCGATGGGCGACCGGTTCGATGCGCTGGTAGGGCAGGCGGGCGGCTTCGTAGAGCGCCCGTGCCTGGTCGAGGTTGCCGGCGTGGATGGCGGCGGCGAGATCCTCCGCGGCGCTCACCATCGCGGCGCTCTGCAGGATCAGATAGACCTTGTACTCCGACAGCGCACCGATGAAGGCGCGTGTGTCGGGGGCCTTGCCGGCCGGGTCAGCGCCGCCTGCGGCGGTGACGTGCAGACGCCCGCGCGGATTGGAGATGAGGCCGCAGGTGATCGCGTAGTCGCCCGGCTTCAGCCGCGCCTCGACGGTCTGCATCAGTCCCGGCGCGATGTTCTCCCGCTCCGCCACCACCAGAACGCCGTCGAGGATCTCCCATTCCACCGGCCGATCGGAGCGGTTGACGATCTCGAAGGTCCGCCGTCCGGCCGGCACCGTCAGATCGTTCGGCTCGCAGGCCTCCGCCGTCACCACCACCTGCTGCGCGCCGGGGTGGCTCGGCGTGCGATGCATCTGGCTGGCGGCATAGAAGGCGACGCCACCGGCCACCGCCAGCACTGCCGCAAGAGGCACCGCAAGGCGAAGCGCGCGTGGCGCGCCACCCGTTGTCGCGTCAGGAGCCGGCATTGGCGTCTCCGCGGAGGTCGGCGGCCTGCAATTGAGGTCGGGGAGCCGGCGCGGGGCGCAGGAAGAAGAAGAAGGTGACGACGAGAAAGGCGACATAGACGATGGCCTGACCGATCGTCGGCGCCTCCTGGTAGCCGAAGATGCCGCCGAGGATCACGCCGATGAGGCTCGACTCGGGCAGGATGGCGCTGAGATCGTAAGCATGCGCCTGCAGCGCGTTCCACAGGCCGGCCTCGTGCAGATTACCGAGGACGCCGGCCGCTAGACCGCCGGCGACAAACAGGATGAACACCCCCGTCCAGCGGAAGAAGAGGCGGAGGTTCAGTCGCGCGCCACCGACATAGATGGCGTAGCCGGCGGCGGCGGCGACCAGGATGCCGGCAAGGGCTGCGGCCGGGGCCGCCGGACCGGAACTCTGCTGGAAGATCGCGAGCAGGAAGAAGACCGATTCCAACCCCTCGCGCGCGACCGCGAAGAAGACCATGCCGATCGGCCCCCAGCTCTGACCCGAAGCGGAGGAGAGGGCGGCGTCGATGGAGCTGTGCAGCTCCGATTTGATGGAGCGCGCGGCGCGCCGCATCCAGAACACCATCCACACCAGAACGACGACGGCGACGGCCCTGACGGCGCCTTCGAAAAGCTCCTGTGCCTTCTGCGGGAAGGAGGCGCTGGCAAGCTGCAGGCCGGCGCCGACGAACAGCGACAGCGCGATCGCCAGAAACACGCCGACCCAGACCGCCGGCAGCCAGGACGAGCGCCCTGTCTGCGTCAGGTAGGTGGCGACGATGCCGGTGATCAGCGCCGCTTCCAGCCCCTCGCGCAGCATGATGAGAAACGCAGCGAACATCGCTCGGTCCCTTCTCGGCAACAGTGCGGACATGCCGACACCGGCGAGGGCGGCGGCCTGGCACATGAGGCAGTTGTCAAGGCAACCCGCGGGATTAGTACGCGACAGGCGAAACCGGAATTGATCCGCAGGCGCTGTCCGAAGCTTTCACGACCGACGACGGTTCAAGGCCGAGGCGTCGCATGCCCGCGAACAGGAGGTCTTCTATAAATGGACCAACTCCAGAAAGCAAATAGTTATCAATAGTTTATATGTATTCTAAAGAAAAACTACCTCGGGTCAAACCTGAGTTTGAGGGTCCTCTCCCCTTGTGGGGGAGAGACAGAGAGAGGGGTATTGCGGAAGCCCGGCCTTCACCCCCCTCTTAGCTCCGCCAGCGGTTTCGCCGACGCGAAACCGGGCTCCGCTATTCTCCCCCCGCAAGGGGGGAGATGACTCGCTGGGAGGCTCAGCCAAACACCACGAAATCCCGGGCGTCCACCCCGTTCACACCACCAGGTTCGCCCGGTCCGGCTGCTCGTAGCCAAGACGGCGGTTGAGGTCGCGGATCAGCCGCTCGGCCGCCTCCGAGATCACCGTGCCGGGGGTGAAGATGGCGCTGACGCCGGCGTCGTAGAGGGCGTTGAAGTCTTGGCCGGGCACGACGCCGCCGACCACCACCATGATGTCCGGCCGGCCATGGGCTTCGAGCGCGCGCTTGAGCGCCGGCACCAGCGTCAGGTGGCCGGCGGCCAGCGACGACACGCCGACGATATGGACGTCCGCCGCGATGGCGCGCAGCGCCGCTTCCTCCGGCGTCTGGAAGAGCGGGCCGATATCGACCTCGAAGCCGAGATCGGCGAAGGCCGAGGCGATCACCTTCTGGCCGCGGTCGTGGCCGTCCTGGCCGACCTTGGCGACCAGGATGCGCGGCGGCCGCCCGTCATTGTCGCGGAAGGTGCCGACGAGCGCGCCGACCCGCGCCATGGTCTCGCCGTCGATGTCGCGCGCATAGGTGCCGCTGATCGCGTGCGCCTCGGTCTCGTAGCGGCCGAAGGCGTGCTCCAGCGCCAGGCTGATCTCGCCCACCGTCGCCTTGGCCCGCGCCGCGTCGATCGAAAGCGCCAGCAGGTTGCCGCCGCCGGTGCGCGCCGCGTCGGTGAGCGCAGCAAGCGCCTCTTGCGTCGCGGCACTGTCGCGCTCGCCGCGGAGCTGTTTCAGCTTGACGACCTGCTTGGCCAGCACCGCCGAATTATCCACTTTGCGCACGTCGATCGGCGCTTCCTCCGCCGGCCGGTAGCGGTTGACACCGACCACGGTCTGCTGGCCGGAATCGAGGCGTGCCTGGGTGTGCGCCGCCGCCTCCTCGATGCGCCTCTGCGGCAGGCCGGCCTCGATAGCGCGCGCCATGCCGCCGAGCCCATCGGTCTCGGCGATGTGGGCAAGCGCCTTCTCGGCCAGTTCGGCGGTCAGCCGTTCGACGGCATGGGAACCGCCCCACGGGTCGATGATCCGCGTCGTGCCGGATTCCTTCTGCAGATAGAGCTGGGTGTTGCGCGCGATCCGCGCTGAGAAGTCGGTGGGCAGCGCCAGCGCCTCGTCGAGCGCGTTGGTGTGCAGCGACTGGGTGTGGCCTTGCGTCGCCGCCATCGCTTCGACTGCCGTCCGCACCATGTTGTTGAACGGGTCCTGCGCGGCCAGCGACCAGCCCGAGGTCTGGCAGTGGGTGCGCAGCATCAGCGAGCGGTCGTCCTTGGGGGCGAAGCGCTCCTTCATCAGCTTCGCCCACAACAGGCGCGCCGCGCGCAGCTTCGCCACCTCCATGAAGAAGTTCATGCCGATGTCGAAGAAGAAGGAGATACGCGGCGCGAAGCGGTCGACCGACAGCCCGGCTTCGATGGCCGCGCGCACGTATTCGAGCCCGTCGGCGAGCGTGTAGCCGAGCTCGAGGTCGGCCGTCGCCCCGGCCTCCTGCATGTGGTAGCCGGAGACCGAGATCGGATTGAACTTCGGCATGTGCGCCGAGGTGTGGGCGATGATGTCGGAGACGATGCGCATCGAGGCGGTCGGCGGGTAGATGTAGGTGTTGCGGACCATGAACTCCTTGAGGATGTCGTTCTGGATGGTCCCCGACAGCGCCTTCTGCGGCACGCCCTGTTCCTCGGCTGCCACCACGTAGAGCGCCAGCACCGGCAGCACGGCGCCGTTCATGGTCATCGACACGCTGATCTCGCCGATCGGGATGCCGTCGAACAGCGTGCGCATGTCGTAGATCGAATCAATCGCGACGCCGGCCATGCCGACGTCGCCGGCAATCCGCGGATTGTCGGAATCGTAGCCGCGGTGGGTGGGCAGGTCGAAGGCGACCGACAGGCCCTTCTGCCCGCCGGCGAGGTTGCGTCGGTAGAAGGCGTTGGAATCCTCCGCCGTCGAGAAACCGGCATATTGGCGGATCGTCCACGGCCGCTCGACATACATGGTCGGGTAGGGGCCGCGCAGATAGGGCGGCAGGCCCGGCCAGGTATCGAGGAAATCGAGGCCGGCAAGCTCAGCCTCGTCGGCCACCGGCGGAATGGCGATGCCCTCCGGCGTCTGCCAGGGCGCCTGCGGCTCGGACGTCGCGGTTCCGCCCGGCCGCTGCCATGCGATCCGGGTGTAGTCGGGAAGGCGGCTCATGGCGCGGCCTCCATCGCTTCCGCCAGCCGCTGGAAGGCGAGCGCACCCTCGGTGGCTCCGCTATCGGCCTGGCCGGGAAGCGGCGCCTCGTCGCGGTTGACGAAGACGTTGACGCCGACCATCTCGATGCCGCCTGCGGCCATGCGTGCAAGGCGTGCCTGGCGCGTCGCGACGATCTCCTGCTGCAATGTGCCGCCGGCAAGCGCCGCCAGCATGCCGCCGTCCGCTTCGATCGCCTGGAATCGCGCCCACGCCCTTTCGGTCAGCGCGTCGGTCAGCTGTTCCACCGCCCCCGCGCCGGCGGCCGGGTCGGCGAAACGGAAGATCTGGCATTCCTCGGCGATGACGAGCTGCGTGTTGCGCGCCAGCCGCCGCGCCTCGGCGCTGCCGCCGCCGTCGAGCGCATCGAAGGGCAGCACCGTGATCGAATCCGCCCCGCCGACCGCTGCGGCGAACGCGGCGCCGGTTGCCCGCAGCGCGTTCATGCGCGGTTCGCGCCGGCTCATCGTCCGCCAGGCGGTCTCCGCATGGACCGGCGGCATGGCCGCAATGCCCGCGGCCTCGAGTGCGCGGGCGGCGAGCAGGCGCAGCGCGCGGAACTTGGCGATGGTCAGGAACTGGTCGGTATCGGCGGCAAGCATCACGCCGATGCGTTTGGCCGCAGCGTCGGGCGCAAGGCCGGCTGCATCGAACAGGCGGAGCTGGGCGACGACCGTCGCCAGCACCACCGCCAGTTCCTGCACTTCAGATGCTCCGGCCGCGTGCCAGATGCGGCCGTCGGCCAGAGCCAGCCCGCCGGCGACGGTTTTGGCCAAGGCGGCGAGCCGCGCCATGGTCGCGTCGGCCGTGGCGAGCCTGCCGGTTGCCACTGCGGCAATGGGATCGAAGGCGAGGTCACGGGGAGTGAGGTCGGCGAACGCCGCGGCGACATCTGCCGTGCGCGGCCCGGCGTCGATGATGAGGGCAGCGTCGGGCATGCCCTTGAGCCCGCCGGCGATGGCGGCCGCCGTCTCCGCCGGCATCGGGCTTGTCAGCGGGTGAAGGCTTTCCGCGAAGGAAAGCAGGATGCCGTCGGCGCCGCCGGCGAGATCCTCCCGGCAGAGCGCCAGTGCTTTTTGCGCGTCGGGCGCCGCGACGCGCTGGACAATCCGCCACTTTCGACCGGGGGGCCGCGCAATCACCGGTGTTGCACCGGCGGCGCGGCGATAGATCGGGCCGATGGGGATGCCGTCGTCGCTCGCTGCGGCAAGGTCGCCATCGGAGCGGCTCGTGGAACGCGAAACGGCCGCCCGCCAGTCGGCCTCGGTCACGGCGGCAAAGCCACCGGCCAGGGGCTGGGGAGCCGTCATGAACGTCTGCGGGAAACCACGCCGCCTCCGCGATACCGAAAAACCGTTGCGTTATACGCGGTTGCCGCCGCCGGCGGCAAACCGGTTTCGTTAGGGGAAATTTCCCTTCGACTTATAATGAGTTGTACCCATTGGCGCTTGTCCTGCATCAATCGTCAATCGTATGATGGCACCCGACGGGAAGCGGAAGCAGCCGCACACGACCGCTGTCACTTTCCACAATTGATCGCCGGACATACCTGCCGATAGCTGGGGTCGGGCGGGGCTGGGACAAAATGACAAGTGAGAACGGCCTGATCGCGCAGAGCGAGAGCTTTGCCGCCATGACCACGGGCATGCAGGTTTTGGATGCCCTCCAGGCCATGTTCCGGGCGCTCGGCGCCGACCACATCATCATCACCGGCATGCCGCTTCCCGGGCGCCCGATCGATCCGCTCGTGCTGCGGCTGGACTGGGGCGATCTGCAAGGCGATCGTCGCGCGGCAATCACCCCCGGCGATCCCGTCCTGCAAAGCGCCTTCCGCGTGCACACCGGTTATCTATGGGACGAGAGGCACGACGATCCGTTCGCCGAGGAATCGGTCCTCCTCTCCCATCTCGGCAATCCCGGGCGGCGCATGCTGATGCTGGTGCCGATCTGCGCCTTCCTGCCCTATCAGGCTGTCGTGGTGGGCGGCGGCATGGATCTCGACCTCGACACACGGGTGACGCTGGCCGTCGACCATCTGTGCATCGCCGCCTTTCGCCGGCTGTTCGCGCTGGAACATCTGCGCCGGGAACGGCCGGGGGACCTCTCCGGGCGGGAACGCAAGGTCGTCGAGCTGTCGGCGACGGGCAAGACGGCCAACGAGATCGCCGGCATCCTGGCCATTTCCCAGCGCACCGTGCACGCCCACCTGCAGAATGCCAGCGAGAAGCTGCGCGCCCTCAACAAGACGCACACCGTCGTCGAAGCGCTGCGTTACGGCCAGATTTCGATCTGACCGGCCGCCGCCGTCGCATTTGTCGCGGCGCGCTGTCTGGGCCCGTCTTTGCCCGCCGCCGCCCGGCCGCTATCGTTGCCGCGCCAGACACTCCCTAACAGGCTGACGACCATGCTCCCCAACAGGCTGACGACCATGCTCCCCGACGTTCTCGACTGGATTGACAAGAACCTGCCGGCAAGCCTCGACCGGCTGTTCGAGCTGCTCAGGATCGAAAGCATCTCCACCGACCCGGCCTATGCGGCCTCGTGCCGCCGGGCCGCCGACTGGCTCGCCGCCGATCTCGCCGGCCTCGGCTTCGAGGCGAGCGCCCGACCGACGCCGGGTCATCCGATCGTCGTCGGCCATCATGCCGGCGATGGCCCGCATTTCCTGTTCTACGGCCACTACGACGTGCAGCCGGTCGATCCGCTCGATCTCTGGGACGCGCCGCCCTTCGAGCCGCGCATCGTCAAGCGGCCGGACGGCATCGAGGTCATCGCGGCGCGCGGCGCCGCCGACGACAAGGGCCAGCTCATGACCTTCGTCGAGGCGGTGCGCGCCTGGAAGGCGGTCACCGGCAAGCTGCCGGCGCGGGTCACCATGCTGTTCGAGGGCGAGGAGGAATCGGGCAGCACCAATCTGGCGCCGTTCCTGTCCGCCAACGCCAAGGAGCTCGCCGCCGACCTGGCGCTGGTCTGCGACACCGGCATGTGGCGCCGCGGCCATCCCGGGATCACCGTCTCGTTGCGCGGACTGGTCGGCGAGGAGGTCACCGTCACCTGCGCCGACCGCGATCTCCATTCCGGCATGTATGGCGGCGCCGCGCGCAACCCTCTGCATGTGCTTTCCGGCATTCTGGCCGGGTTGCACGATGCGGATGGCCGCGTCGCGCTCCCCGGCTTCTACGACGGCGTCACCGAGTTTCCCGATGAGGTCAGGCGCCAGTGGGACGGTCTCGGCTTCGACGCCGATGAGTTCCTCGGCGACGTGGGGCTGTCGATTCCCGCCGGCGAGGCCGGCCGCACCGTGCTCGAGCAGATCTGGTCGCGGCCGACCTGCGAGGTCAACGGCATCTCGGGCGGCTACACTGGCGCCGGTTTCAAGACGGTGATCCCGTCGAAGGCCTCGGCCAAGGTGTCCTTCCGTCTTGTCGGCGACCAGGACCCCGGGAAGATCGTGGAATCCTTCCGCGCCTTCGTCCGCGCGCGTGTGCCCGAAGACTGCACGGTGGAGTTCAAGGCCCACGCCCGCAGCCCCGGCCTGCGCCTGCCGTTCGATGGTCCATGGCTGCCGCGGGCGCGCCAGGCGCTCGCCGACGAGTGGGGCAAGGACCCGGCGCTCAGCGGCAGCGGCGGTTCGATTCCCGTCGTCGGCGACTTCAAGTCGATCCTCGGCATGAACGCGCTGATGATCGGCTTCAGCCTCGAAGACGACCGCATCCATTCGCCCAACGAGAAATACGATCTGGCCAGCTTCCGCGGCGGCATCCGCTCCTGGGCGCGGGTGCTGGCGGCGCTCGCCGAGTAATGACGGTCGCGCCCGGAGATCGCGCGGCGCGGGCGGACCTAGTTCCGCCTCTGCCGGTAAAGCTCGTGGCAGGTATTGCAGTCCTGTCCGACCGCGCCGAGCGCCGCCTTGAAGGCGTCGAGGCCATCCGGCGCCGCCGCTTCGGCAAGCTCGGCATCGGCGCCGAGCTTCGCCGCATGGGCCTTGAAGTCGTCCATGTTCTGCCAGATCGCCGGCGCTGCCTGCGTCTTGCCCTGGTCGCTGCCCTCAGGGAACAGGGTCGGGAACACAGCCATGTCGTCCTGCAACGCTTTCATGGCTTGAGCGGCCTTGTCAGCGTCGTAGGGCACCTGGCCCATCACCATGCCGAAGGCGACCTTGGCCGCTTCCTGGTTGTTATGCATGATCTCCCTGCGCGCGGAAATCGGATCATCCGCCCACGCCGCGCCGGCGAATTCGATACCGACCATCACGACCATCAAGCCCACTTTCAAACGCATACCTGTCTCCATTTGCGACGCAACAGTGAATGGTTGCGTCAGGCGAACACCTCAGGCAACCGTCTGAATTGCCACCTCACGGATGTGTCATCACGACTTTACCGGTCGCGCGAGGCGTTTGCCCCGCTCCGGCACTGCGCTAGTCTGACGCAAGAACAACGATTGTAGGGCGCGATCATGGCGGTTCTCGAGCAGGGCAAGGTCTTCATCGGCGCGAGCAGCACGCCGCAATACATCGAATTGCGCTTCGGCAACCGGCACGGGCTCATCACCGGCGCCACCGGCACGGGCAAGACGGTGACCCTGCAGGTGCTCGCCGAGGGTTTTTCGGCGGCCGGGGTGCCGGTCTTCTGCGCCGACGTGAAGGGCGACGTGGCCGGGCTCGCCGAGGCCGGCGCGCCCAAGGACTTTCTTGCCAAGCGCGCCGCCGATATCGGCTTCACCGACGAGTACAAGTTCGAGGCGTTTCCCGTCGTCTTCTGGGATCTGTTCGGCGAGGAGGGCCACCCGATCCGCACCACGGTCTCCGAGGTCGGGCCGCTACTGCTGTCGCGCCTGCTTGACCTCAACGACACCCAGGAGGGCGTGCTCAACATCGCCTTCCGCGTCGCCGACGATGAGGGCCTGCTTCTCCTCGATCTCAAGGACCTGCAGGCGATGCTCACACACGTCGCCGAGGAATCCTCGGATCTGACCACCCGCTACGGCAACGTGTCGAATGCGACCGTCGGCACCGTCCAGCGCAAGCTGCTGGTGCTGGAAGAGCAGGGCGGCATGAGCTTCTTCGGCGAGCCGGCGCTCGACATCAAGCAGATGATCCGCACCGATCCGTCGAGCGGGCGCGGCGTCATCAACATCCTGGCCGCCGCCAAGCTGATGCAGTCGCCGCGGGTCTACGCCACCTTCCTGCTGTGGCTGATGTCGGAGCTGTTCGAGGATCTGCCCGAGGTCGGCGACCCGGACAAGCCGCGCATGGTGTTCTTCTTCGACGAGGCCCACCTGCTGTTCAACGATGCCCCGAAGGCGCTGCTCGAGAAGATCGAGCAGGTCGTGCGCCTCATCCGCTCCAAGGGGGTGGGCATCTATTTCGTCAGCCAGAGTCCACTCGACGTGCCCGATATCGTGCTCGGCCAGATGGGCAACCGGGTGCAGCATGCGTTGCGTGCCTTCACCCCGCGCGACCAGAAGGCGGTCAAGGCCGCCGCCGAGACCTTCCGCGCCAATCCCGCCTTCTCGGCGGCCGAGGTCATCAGCCAGCTTGGCGTCGGCGAGGCGCTGGTCTCGACGCTTGCCGACAAGGGCGTCCCCTCGATGGTCGAGCGCACGCTGGTGCGCCCGCCTTCCTCGCGCATCGGCACCATCAGCGAGGATGAGCGCAGGAAGGTGATCGCCGCGAGCCCGGTCGGCGGCATCTACGACACGCCCATCGATCGCGAATCCGCTTTCGAGATCCTCTCGCAGCGGGTCGAGACCAAGGTCACCACCGAAACCACGACACCGGCGCCGGCCGGCGATGCGGTGCCCGCGCCATCCGGCGGCGGCGATATCCTCGGCGGCATCGGCGGCATGGTCGGCGGCATCCTCGGCACCAGCCGGCCGCGCGGCGGCCGCCTGACCACCACCCAGCGGGTTGCCCGCTCGGTGACGCGCACCGTCACCACCCGCGTTGTCGGCGGCATGGCGGCCGATATCGGCAAGCAGCTCGGCGGCTCGATGGGCGGCTCGATCGGGCGCGCCATCGTCCGCGGCGTGCTCGGCAGCATCCTCAGAACCTAGGCCGGCGCCCCGCGCCGGCCGCAGCCGGTCCGCTTCGCCTGCGGTTGCCGGACCGCCCGGGGCGACCTATGTTCCCTGACGAATCCGGCCGTTCTTTTGTCTCTTCCCGCGCCGCCCGGGCGCCAACTGCCTTCAACGCTTCAGAGGAGTGACCCAATGGCTTTCGAATTGCCCGCCCTGCCTTACGACTATGAGGCGTTGCAGCCCTACATGTCGAAGGAAACGCTCGAATACCATCACGACAAGCACCACCAGGCCTATGTCACCAACGGCAACAACTTGCTGAAGGGCTCGGGGCTGGAAGAAAAGAGCCTCGAAGACATCGTCAAGCAGAGCTATTCGAAGAATGCCGGCCTGTTCAACAACGCCGGCCAGCACTTCAACCACATCCATTTCTGGAAGTGGATGAAGAAGGGCGGCGGCGGCAACAAGCTGCCCGGCACGCTGGCCAAGGCGGTCGACAGCGACCTCGGCGGCTACGACAAGTTCCGCGCCGATTTCATGGCGGCCGGTGCCGGTCAGTTCGGCTCGGGCTGGGCCTGGGTCGCCGTCCAGAACGGCAAGCTCGCCATCATGAAGACGCCGAACGGCGAGAACCCGCTGGTCCATGGCGGCACGCCGATCCTCGGCGTCGACGTGTGGGAGCACTCCTATTACATCGACTACCGCAACGCCCGGCCGAAGTACCTCGAGGCCTTCGTCGATCACCTGATCAACTGGGATTACGTGCTGGAGCTCTACGAGAAGGCGAGCGCGCACGCCTGACGGCGGCGTTCCGGCACCAGGAACAGGCGCGGCGGCCCCGGCTGCCGCGCCTTTTTTGTCTGGGCGACAGACGCTCGGTCCTGGGCCGTCGCCCCCCTCGCTTATTGGCGGCGGCAAGCCCGCCCTGGAAATCCGGGTGAGCTCGCGTCCGGAGGCCTGTGACACGCAGCGATCGCGGAATACGCGAAGGTGATATAGTGGTCGCCTGCCCCGATGAAACGTCGACCGTGCGCGTACCGCAAGGGTCCGCGCCATCGTCATTGGAGGCATCGCGCAGCGTTCACAACAAGGGGGGCTTCGATGATTGCAATCACCATGTCCGTCGCGGGCGACGCGCGCACGCATACCCAGTTCCTTGCGCGGCTGACCGGGCTGCTTTTCCTTGTCACGTTCGCCGCGTCGATTCCGCCGGTCCTGACGTTCTATCGGTCGGCGCTCGCCGATCCGGCCTTCGTCCTCGCCGGAGGCTTCGACACCCGCATCTCCTGGGGCGCGCTCTTCGAACTCGTGCTGATCCTGGCGAATGTTGGGACCGCGCTGACCATCTATCCCGTACTCAGACGGCGCTTTGAGGTCCTCTCGCTCGGCTATGTGTGCGCGCGGCTCACCGAAAGCGGATTTATCGCCGTCGGCATCATCGCCCTGATGGCGCTCAATACGCTGCGCCTGCACGCCGCAACCGCGGACCAAGCGGCGCTCGCGGTCGCCGCGCAGGCGCTGGTGGCGGTCCATGACTGGACCTTCCGCCTCGGGCCTGGCGTGGTCGTCGGCATCGGCAACGGACTGATCCTCGGCTACATGATGTGGCAGACCCGGCTCGTTCCCCGGATGATGTCGATCCTCGGGCTCGTCGGCGGTCCCGCTCTTCTTGCCGCGGGGGTTGCTGTCTTGTTCGGTATCATCGAGGCAGCCTCCCCGGCCCAGTTGATCGCGACCGTCCCGGAGTTCTTCTGGGAACTCTCGCTTGGCTGTTGGCTGCTGATCAGGGAATTCAACCCGGCGGCTCTGACCGCGCTGGCCGAGCGGCGGTCGTGAACCGGACGAGGAGCGCGGCGGCTCCGGGCTGCCGCACTTTCTCCCGGATTACGCTTGCGCTCCGTCCGGGCACCCTCAGGTCAATACGGAGCACCCTTGCGGCACGGCCGGAAGGTGTTGGTCAGCGGCCAGTCGGTCTGCGCCCAGTAGAGCCAGTCCGTACAGGCGGAACGGGTCTTGAAGCAGGGCGCCGCCGTGAAATGCTCGCGCGGCCCGAATAGCTGGTGGCGCTCGCCGGTGAACCAGGTCTGCCAGACGTTGTGCCGGCCGATGGACGACGCCAGATAGCCGCAGCTATAGGCGTTGACCCGCTGCGGGGCGGCATTCGCATCATGCGAGGTGGCCAGCATCAGCAGGCCCGACAACCCCAGTAAGCCGAGCAGAATTCGCATAATGGTCGTCTCCTTGGGCACGGGATGGCCCGCTCCTCGTGCAAGACTTGGCGTGCGGGTCGTCGGGCGCAAGTGCCGCGACCTACGCCTGCCGGGCAACGTCTTCCGGATCGCTCGGTTCCCCTGCCTTGGCGTTGGCCGGCGGCGCCGCCGCTTCGCCAGCCGATCGCCGCCGGTGGGCGGCGCCGCGGCGCATCAGGATCCATACTGCCTTGGATTGCCGGGCGATGAAGCGGGCGAGGCGGCTGAGGGCCATGCGGCCGCGCTCGAATTCTTCGATCTCGCCGGAATAGACCTCGCTCAGCGCGGCGCGGAAATCGGAGATGCCGTGCTGCGCGATCCTGTGGAAACGCCGGACGGAGGCCATCCACAGCGGGCTCACCAGCAGCGAGACCGCGATGACTGCGATCGCCAGCCGGTAGGCGTCGCCGCTGATCGAGCCGTTGGCCACGCCGGTGGCGGCCAGCACGAAGGAGAACTCGCCGATCTGCGCGATCATCAGTCCGGCCGGAAAGGCCATCTCCCAGGGCTGCCGCGCCACGCGCATGAGCAGCACGTTGACCGCCGTCTTCACCGCCAGCACCGCGATGACGAAGAAGATCACCGTGCCGAGGTTGTCGATGACGAAGTTGAGGTCGATGAGCAGGCCGATCGACAGGAAGAAGACGACGATGAGAACGCTCTGGATGGGGTGGGTGGCGGCGATTGCCTCGGCGCGCAGCGTCGATCCGGCGATCACCAGCCCGGCGAGGAAGGCGCCGAAGGCGGCGGACAGGCCGAGAATGCCGGTGAGTGCCGCCGCGCCGAAGCAGAAGGCGATGGAGGCGAGCGCCACCATGTCCACCCGGCCGTGGATCGCCTCGGTGAAGGGCAGGCGGAAGTTGCCCGGCCGCGTGCCGAGATAGGCGAGCAGCGCCAGCAGCAGGGCGACGGCGAGGCCAAGCTTGACCGCCAGCCATGCGTTGCCGCCGCCGGCGGCGCTGAACGAGCCGATGACGATCAGCATGGGCACCACGGCGATGTCCTGGGCGATGAGCACGCCGACGGTGATGCGCCCGGTGAGGGTGCGTAGATCGCCGACCTCGTCGAGCATCTGCACCGCGATGGCGGTAGAGGAGATCGCCACGATGAAGCCGAGGACGACGATCTGGCTGGTCGGCCAGCCGAGCAGCGCGCCGAAGACGCCGGTGATCGCCAGTGCCACCACCACCTGGCCGGCGGTCACCACCGCCGCCGGTCCGGCCACCGACGTGAAGTGGCGCACCGACAGCTCCATGCCGACCAGGAAGAGCAGCATGATGACGCCGAGTTCGGCGAGAAGCGTGATCGTGTCGGTGTTGCTGACCAGGCCGAATCCGGTCGGCCCGAGCACCACGCCGGTCAGGATGTAGCCCACGATCGGCGGCTGCTTCATGCGCACGAGCACGAAGCCGAACAGCACGGCGACCGTCGTGATGAAGGCGATGCCGGTAAGGTCGACGATGTGCTCCTGCAACGGTTCCCTCCGCTGAACGCCTCAAAGCCACCCTAGCACGGGGCGGCGGCGAACCAAGGCGGTGCAGGAAACCTGCCCTCGGACGCCCCGGCTACAGCCGGAACGTCTTGCCGACGGCGGTGGGAACCACCGTGTCGCCGTAGGCGTCGGCGAGCGCATTGAGGGCCCGCCAGCCGGTGCAGTGTCCCGGCGCGATCAGCTTGAGGTCGAACTGGGCCAGCGCCTCCACCGTTTCCGGAATGATCGATTCGGTCGCGCCGGAAAGATGGAAGCCGCCGAACACGCCATGGAGCGGAATGTCGGGAAAGCGCGATTTCGCCGCGGTGAGCACGTTGATCAGCCCGGCGTGCGAGCAGGCCGTGAAGACGACTTGCCCCTTGCCGGCGACGTTCACGGCGACGAACCGCTCGTCGGGGAGGATCTCGTCAGCCTCCCAGTCGCCCGTCGCCGTCTGGCGGACCTGGCCGGGAAAGCCGCGCTCGAATGAACTCAGGCGCGCAATCTCGCCGCTGACGTAGAAGAGGTCGTCGAGCAGCGATTGCTCGTCGCGCGTCACCACGACCTCGGCGCCGTTTGCCGTCAGCAGCGCCGCGTCCGGCACCGGCTCCATCGGATGGAGCTTGCCATTGCGGGAGCGCGTCGCGCGCAGCGCGAACATCTCGGGATGCATGTAGGTCGGCACCGCGCGGCCGCCGTTGGCGAGCGTGATCATCTGCAGCGCGCGCGGCATGGCGCCGCCGTGGTCCCAGTGGCCGTGCGACAGCACCATGGCCTCGACCGCGCCGAGATCGACGCCGAGCCTCACCGCGTTGCGCTCGAACACCCAGTCCTCCGGCCCGGTATCGAACAGAAGCCCGTGGCTGCCGGAACCTGTGCTCGCCGTGATCAGGTAGGAGAGGCCATGGGAAGCGCAGCACAGGCACTTTCCCGAGAGCAGCTTCGCCCCGCGGCGCCCGAGGCCGGCGAACTCCGTCTCGACGAATGACGGGTTGGACGACAGGCTGTCGCTGACGTTGTCGACCAGGATGGTGATCTCGAGTGTGTCGATGGCTTTCAAGAGGACCTCCCGCGGCCCGCCTCACCGGCCGTCGTCCGGGAGTATACGACCTATCCGGTCAGCCCCACCACTTTCGGCGCCCATACCATGGCGATCCGCTTGGCCGATAGCGAGCGCCAGGATCGCCGGATGGGCGGCAGCCCGTTCGCGGTCAACCGCGAACGGGGCGAAACGTTGACTCTAGGTCATAGACCCATAAACGCGATTTCCGAATTCGCGAGAAGGCTGATTTAATTTCCAGGCGAGGGAGCCGAGGAGATTGGGATGGCCCGTTTTGATCTGACGGATTTCGAGTGGTCGGTGATCCAGCCGCTTCTGCCCAACAAGCCGCGCGGGGTGCCGCGGGTGGATGATCGTCGGGTGCTGAACGGCATCTTCTGGCGGCTGAGGACGGGAGCCCCCTGGGCCGACATCCCGGAGCGCTATGGTCCGCACACGACCTGTGTCAACCGCTTCAACCGGTGGCGCAAGGCGGGCGTGTGGGACCGGCTTCTGGCGGCGGTGTCGAAGGCTTACGACGGCGACATCCAGATGATCGACTCGTCCAGCATCCGTGTGCATCAGCACGCCGCCAACGCCCAAAAAAAGACGACCGATCCGGTTGCATGGGTCGCTCGCGCGGCGGCCTGACGACGAAGATCCATGCCCTGGTTGATGCCGAAGGCCTGCCCATCGCGCTCAAGTTGACCGAGGGCCAGGCCCATGACGGCCGGAGCGCCGCCGACATGCTCGAAGCCTTGGCCGAGGGCCAAATCCTTTTGGCCGACCGCGCCTATGACAGCGACGCCCTGCGCCGGAGCCTGGCCGAGCGCGGCGCCTGGGCCAACATCAAGCCCATGCCAAACCGCAAGAATATCCCGGCCTTCAGCTCCTTCCTCTATCGCTATCGCAACCTCGTCGAGCGCTTCTTCAACAAGCTCAAACACTTCCGTGCCGTCGCCACCCGCTACGACAAACGCGCCGACAACTTCCTCGCAGGTGTCAAACTCGCCTCAGCCAGAATCTGGATGCGATTTAATGAGTTGATGGCCTAGAACGTGCAGACCCACGAGCCAGGGTCGTTCGGGTTCAGGGCCTTGGCGCCCTTGACCGAATTGCCGTACTGGAGAATGCACGCATCCTTCACAGATACTTGCCGGCTGTCTTCGCAAACCCAGCTGCTGGCTCTCGTGCCGCGCACGACCGCCTTGAAGCTGCTGCCGAACTGATGCTTGCACCATGCGTCGAGGTTGACGCCCTTCTGGACCGGTCCCGGCTTCCAGCACTGCCACGAGCCCACCCCGCCCAGCGCTTCTGCCTTGGCGGTGTTGTCGCGATACTGAAGCTTGCAAGCGTCGGTGACGGAAATTTCCCGGCGGTCGTTGTCGTTGCGCTGGCACGACCAGTCGCCGGCGCCGTTGCCGTGAGCCATCGCCTTGAACTCGGCGCCGTACGTGTGCTGGCACCAGGCATTGAGATTGACGCCGCCGAGATTGACGTAGCCCTGTTGCGCCAGCGTCGCTGCGCTGGCGCCGCCCGACATGCCGACCAAACCCACCAGCATCACCACCCAGCCCATCAACTTATGCATGAGGTCTCCTCCCCCTGTTCATGTCGACCGCCAACCGATCGACAATAGTCAAACTGAAGCAGCCATCCTGAACGCATGCCGAGCCGGTTGTACATTCGGTGTTCAGATGGAAAAGACCGCCGCTCGTTCGCGATCCACTTGGCCGGCGTTCGGCGCTATTTGGTGTCGTTGGTTCCCAACTGCGGCTGGGATGTTTGCGAGGCGCCGGTGCTCGTTGGAGGATTCGTCACGTGCCCGGTAACCGGGTGCCCACGTTGTGGAAACGTCGGGGCGGGGGGACATAACGGGGGGCAAACACCGTTATGATGGGAAAGATATTCAGTAGAGCACTTGGGAAAGATCCTGCAGAAGCCCGCTTGGGCTCCCGTGGCCGTGACGATGGCCATGACGGCGATGGCAGCAACGAGAAGGTGCATGCGGAACATGGCGTCTCACCTTTCAGGGTTGTCTCTCACATCCTGGATCGTTAGCGGCCGGATCGAGACTAATGATGCCGGCTTCAGTGTCGGTCAGGCTTCCCGATGCTCGATGGAGGGTTCTTCACCTGTCCGGGCAACCTGTTTGGCGGTGCATTAGGCGGCGAGACAGTTGTAGGTGGAAGTTGCTTTTCTAGACCCGAAATCTGACCTTGCCGCCTCGCCTAGACATATCTCGGAGGCCTTCAAGCAGTTGTCTTCACAATCTGCAGTCAAGACAGCGCCGCGCAATGTACTCGCCGCAGCGTCGCATGAAGCTACGCAGCTGGCCCAAAGATTCAAACAAAAGACTCTTTGAGCGGTAGTCGTACCGTTTGAATTGTCGGCACCTCGTGCTGGTAGCGCCGAGACTGCGGCGGCAAGAATGAAAATGACGAAGACAGACGTCCTTAGCCCTTGCATGGAGAGGCCTCCCGGGGCCGTTGCCAAACCGACGCGAGCCTCGCGCTGCACGGTTGGCATCCGTCAAATTTACCGCCGCGACCGCGCGCGCCGCGTCTCCCGATCGGGAGACCCCCAAATCGTGTGTGACGGCAATGCGTTTCCGGCGCTCGCCGGTTGGCGAGGAATCAGCCCAGCAGCGGGCTGGTGTAGCCGGCAAAGAGCTTGACCAGATCGGCCTGCCGGCGTGCGCCGGTCTTCTCATAGAGACGCTTGAGGTGGGTTTTGACTGTGCCCTCGCCGATGCCCAGCGTCTCGGCGACCTGCGGTGCACCGCCGACCTCCACGATGGCCAGCAGGACGCGCAGCTCCATCGGCGTCAGCCGGTATGTCTTGGCGATCACCTCGGGCGGGGAATGCGTGGCCAAGGCGGCCTTCTGCACGAACAGGGCAGCCGCGGCCGCATAACTCGCGCCGGCGCCGCGCCGTGCGCCCGACGACAGCGGCAGGACATGAGCGACATAGCGCTCGCCGTCGTGCCCGACCAGCGGCACGGCCACGCCCCTGGCGCCAACCGCCGCGTCGCCGCTGGCGGCAGCCAGAAAGATGTCGCGCAGGGTTCGATTGATGTCCGGGTCGCTCGCGGCGAGCCTTCCGAGCGGCGCGCGCAAGACATCTCCGGTGGCGACCATGGCGCTGCCGGCGGCGTTGGCGTGGGTGATGCGACCGCCCGCATCCACGAACAAGACGGCCGCGCTCAGTCCATCGAGGGCGCTGGCGAACGTGGCGGCTTGCGTCGTTCTGAATTCGACAAGCTCCCCGATCAGCACGGCACGGCGCAGGTGCGGAACCAGGAGCCGCAGCCGGTCGCGCGCCGGCTCATCGGCAAGCCCGTCGCGCTCATGGCGAAACACAACGAAAGCAGCTTGGTCTTCGGCTGATCTGTCGAGATAGACGCAGACGTTGTCGATCCAGCCCTGCGGCCGGACCCACTCCCTGTAGAATCGCGATTGCAGAAACTCGGCATGGGCCATGACGGTCGACGTGCTGAAGACTTCGCCGACGTCGAGCACGAAATAGGTGCCAAACATCGGATCGAGCGTCATGTATTTTTCGAGATAGAGCTGGCGGTAACCGGGGTCGGTGCCGAACTGATAGTAGATGCTCGCGCTCCGTGGCGAGGAATGATGGGCGAACAGACCGCCCGCTGATCCGCCGACAAAGGCCCCGATCTTGGGCAGAACGGCGCTCCAGAAATCAGGATTCATGGCGGCATCGTAGATCTCGCCAATCAGTGGAAGCAAGGTTCCGTCCAGCTCCATGCGCAGACGCCCCCAGTCGTCTGACAGAAGCTAATCTATTTCGGTTGCGAGCGGCATGCTCAAATCAAGATCGTTGAAGGTTAGGCACATCCGCAGCCGTTTGGAATGCGGTCGTCAGGGACTGTTGTCTATGCGCGCGGGCCTTAGCCGGCGAGCCCCACCACTTTCAGCGCGAAGGCCATGGCGAAGGCGGTCTCGTGCAGCCGGTCGAAGCGGCCCGAGGCGCCGCCATGGCCGGCGTCCATGTTGGTCTTGAGGATGGTCAGGTGGTCGTCGGTCCTGAGCGCCCTCAGCTTGGCGATCCACTTGGCCGGTTCCCAATAGGTCACCCGCGGATCGGAGATGCCGCCGAGCGCCAGGATCGCCGGATAGGCACGTCGGGTGACGTTGTCGTAGGGCGAATAGGCGGCGATGACCGCATAGTCGGCTTCGCTCGTGATCGGGTTACCCCATTCCGGCCATTCCGGCGGGGTCAGCGGCAGCGTGTCGTCGAGGATGGTGTTGAGCGTGTCGACGAAGGGCACCTCGGCGATCATGCCGGCGAAGAGCTCAGGCGCCATGTTGGCGACCGCGCCGATCAGGAGGCCGCCGGCGGAGCCGCCCCAGCCGACGATGCGCTGTCTGGCGGTGAACTTCTCCTGAATCAGATAGTCGGCCGCCGCGATGAAGTCCTTGAATGTATTGACCTTCTTGTCGCGACGCCCGTCCGCATACCAGCGATAGCCCTTGGCCTTGCCGCCGCGGATATGGGCGATGGCATAGACGAAGCCGCGATCGATCAGCGACAGCCGGCTGATCGAGAACGAGGCCGGGATCGTCATGCCATAGGCGCCGTAGCCGTAGAGCAGGCAGGGCGCGCTGCCGTCGAGCTTCGTGCCCTTGCGATAGAGCAGGGAGACCGGCACGGTTTCGCCGTCTGCGGCCGGCGCGAAGACGCGCCGGGTGACGTAGTCGGCCGGGTCGTGGCCCGAGGGAATCTCGACCTCCTTGCGCAGCACGCGGGCGCGCGTCGCCATGTCGTAGTCATAGATGCGGGTCGGCGTGGTCATCGACGAGTAGGTGAAGCGCAGCGTCGTGGTGTCGAACTCGAAGCCGTCCTGCATCCCCAGCGAATACGCCTCCTCGTCGAAGGCGATCTCGTGCTCCGCGCCGCTGGCAAGATGGCGGATGATGATGCGCGGCAGGCTGTTCTCGCGCTCGAGACGGACGAGATAATCCTTGTAGACCGTGCAGTTGAGGATCAGCCGGCCGGGAACGTGCGGGATGAGGTCGCGCCAGTGGCGCCGGCCGGGCGTGGCGACCGGCGCGGTGACGATCTTGAAATCCTCCGCCCCGTTGGCATTGGTCAGGATGAAGAAGCGGTCGTCGCCGTGGTCGATGTGATACTCCTCGGCCGTGCGCCGGCGGGCGATGAGGCGCGGCTTGTCGCCCGGCCGGCCGGCGTCGAGCACGCGCACTTCCGAGGTCTCGTGGTCGTGGGTTGAGATCACGATGAAGCGGCGCGACTGGGTCTCGCCGATGCCGATGAAGAAGCCGGCGTGCCGATCCTCGTGGACGATGGCGTCGGCAGCCTGCTCCGTGCCGACGACATGCCGGTAGACCCGCGCCGGCCGGTGGTTCTCGTCCACCCAGACATAGAAAAAGGTCTTGCCGTCGGCGGCCCAGGCGACGTCGCCGGTTGTGCCCTCGATGCGGTCGGCGCGGTCCTCGCCGGTGTCAGCGTCGCGCACGTGGATGGTGAAATACTCCGCCCCCTTGTCGTCCACCGAATAGGCGACCAGGCGGTGGTCGGTGCTGTGGGCGAAATGGCCGAGGCGGAAATAGGCGAGCCCCTGCGACATGGCGTTGGCGTCGATGAGCACGCGCTCGTCGCCGCCGTCGCGGCGCATGCGCACCACCAGCGGGTGCTCGCCGCCTTCCTCGAAGCGGGTGACATAGGCATAGGCGCCATCGACCGCCGGCACCGAGGAATCGTCCTCCTTGATGCGCCCGCGCATCTCGGCGAACAGTTTTAGCCGCAGGTCCTCGACGTCGGCCATCGCGGCCTCGGCGTAGGCGTTTTCCGCTTCCAGATAGGCGCGGATGTCCGCCGCCAGCAGCGACGGGTCGTGCATCACCTCGCGCCAGTTGTCGGCCCTCAGCCACGCGTAGTCGTCGGTACGTGCGATACCGTGACGCGTGTCCATAACCGGCCGCTTTTCCGCCACCGGCGGCCTCAGGCTGTTGATTTCGGCGCCGCGCCGTCGCCTCGCTGTCGCGTCGGGAATGCGTCGTCATGGGCAAGTTTCTTGTGTACGTGGCCCGGCAACCCTGACGTGCCGCGATGCCAATCTCATGCGGTCCGGGCCGCCGGAATCCCGGGGGATTATCGAAGGATGGGCGGACATATTGCCGCCGTGCCCCGTCAAAATGGGGTCTCTGGGAGCCTAACTCAACGGGATTCCGCCTTCTGAGGCAAGGGTGGGGCCGCCTGCGGCCGGATCGCGGGATTGATCGGGGGCGCTGGATCGGGACAATGGGGCGCCTGGCGAATCCGCGCTGGCCGGGCAACGGAACTGGTCCACCTGACGATGAAAGGCTCGAAGCTTGATCCGCGTTCTCAGCCTCGCCGCCGTGTTGTTCGTGTTTTGGCTGCTGCTCTCCGGCCATTTCACGCCTTTCCTGGTCATTTCCGGCGCGGTATGTGCACTGCTGGTCGCCTGGCTCGGAACCGTGCTCGGCTATGCCGACGAGGAGGGCATCCCCCTCGAATTGGTGCCGCGGGGCCTGCTCTACTGGCCGTGGCTGGTCAAGGAGGCGGCGCTGTCCGCGCTCAGCGTGGCCAGGATCGTGGTCGATCCGGCGCTGCCGATCTCGCCGCAGTTGATGCGGGTGAAGACGTCGCAGAAGACGGCGGTGGGCACCACCATCTACGCCAATTCGATCACGCTCACCCCGGGCACCATCACCGTCGAGGTCAACCGCCACGACAACGAGCTGGTCGTCCACGCCCTGACCAAGGCGGCGGCCGATGGCCTCGCCGAGGGCGAGATGGATCGCCGCGTGACCGTCATGGAAGGCGGGCGATAATGCTGGTCGCATCCATGATTGCCGTGCTGGTTGCCACTGCGTTGATGGTGGCCCGCGCGCTCGCTGGTCCGACCGTGTTTGACCGGCTGGTCGCCGCCAACGCCATCGGCAACGCCGCCATCCTGATTCTGGCGATCTACGGCTTCCTCACCGATCGGCCGGAATTCCTCGACATCGGCATCACCTATGCCATGCTCAACATCATCGGCACCTTCGCGGTGCTGAAATTCCTGCGCTTCGGCGCGCTCGGCGATGCCGGCGAGGAGGAGCCATGACG
This sequence comes from uncultured Alphaproteobacteria bacterium, assembly GCA_963782045.1. Taxonomy (GTDB): domain Bacteria; phylum Pseudomonadota; class Alphaproteobacteria; order Rhizobiales; family Kaistiaceae; genus CAVSRC01. The sequence continues at coordinate 659,637 of CAWAIR010000037.1, read as the reverse complement.
CTCGAACTCCTCCGCCAGTGGTTCGGCGGCGGCCTGGTGCTTCTCGGCAGCCTGTTCATGATCGTCGGCGCCGTCGGTCTCGTCCGCCTGCCCGACGTGTTCACCCGCATGCACGGTTCCTCGGTCTCCGACACCCTCGGCGGCGGCCTCATCCTGATCGGCCTGGCGGTGATCGCCGGGTTTTCGCTGATCGCGGTCAAGCTCGTCTTCCTCATCCTCTTCTTCGGGCTGATGAGCCCGGTCTCCACCCACGCCATCGCCCGGGCCGCGCTCCACGCCGGCGTCAAGCCGGTGCTCGCCGGCGGCGCGGAGGCGCAGGACAAGCCGAAGGAGGCCGCGCCATCGAAACCCTGATCCCCGCGGTCCTGCTGACGCTGCTGGCCGCCACCACCATCGCCATCGTGCGTCTGCGCAACCTGTTCGCCGTCGCCGTGCTCTCCGGCATCTACAGCTTCCTGATGGCAAGCGTGCTGATCGAGCTCGACGCGGTCGATGTCGCCATGACCGAGGCCACCGTCGGCGCCGGCATCTCGACGGTGCTGATGCTGGGCACGCTCTACCTCACCAAGACCGAGGAGGCGCGGCCGCTGCACTCGGTGGTCCTGCCGCTGTTCGTGGCGGTGGTGACCGCCGCCGCGTTGATCTGGGGGGTGACCGCGCTGCCCTCCTTCGGCATCGCCGATTTGACCATCCAGGTGGCGGGCCCGGACTATCTCGCCCGTTCGCTTCCCGAGACCGGCATCCCCAACGTCGTCACCTCGGTGCTCGCCAGCTACCGCGGCTATGACACGCTCGGCGAGACGACGGTGATCTTCACCGCTGGCATTGCCGTCTTCCTGCTGCTCAAGCGAACGATCGGCCGCGCCGCCGGCGGCGACAGGAAATAGGGCAGGTCGATGCGTCTCGACGTCATCCTCAGGGTCACCACCAAGATCATCCTGCCGTTCATGCTGCTTTTCGCCGCCTACGTGCAGTTTCACGGCGACTATGGGCCGGGCGGCGGCTTCCAGGCCGGCGTCATCGCCGGCGCCTCGATCATCCTCTATGCCCTGATCTATGGCCTCGGCGCGGCGACGCGGCTGGTGCCGGTCGCCATCGTCGAGACGCTGATTCCGCTGGGCGTGCTCATCTATGCCGGCGTCGGCGTCTACGCGATGCTGAACGGCGGCCATTTCCTCGACTACAACCACCTCGCGCACGATCACGTCCACGGGCAGGAATGGGGCGTGTTCCTGGTCGAGACCGGTGTCTTCATCACCGTCTCGTCGACCATGCTGGCGATTTTCTATGCCTTTGCGGGCAGGGGGCGCGGATGAACGGGCTGCTTCACGAGATCGCCGCCCACTACACCCAGTGGATCACCGTCTTCCTAATGGTCGCCGGGCTCTACATCGTCATTGCCCGCGGCAACATGGTGAAGAAGCTGGTCGGCCTGTCGCTGTTCCAGACCTCGGTCTACCTGCTCTACATATCGCCGGGAAAGATCATCGGCGGCACCGCGCCGATCCTCGATCCCAAATTCGCCGTCTATTCGAATCCGCTTCCCCACGTGCTGATCCTCACGGCAATCGTCGTCGGCGTCGCCACGCTGGCGCTCGGGCTGGCACTGGTCGTGCGCATCAACGAGGCTTATGGCACCATCGAAGAAGACGAGATCTTCAAGCGGGATCAGAAGCGTTGATCCGCGAGAACCTGCCCGTCCTTCAGGTGGTGGTGCCGCTGGTTTCGGCGGTGATCGTCGCCATGTCGCGGCGGCCGACGCCGGCCTGGCTGATCACCGCGGCGGCATCCTGGGTGGCCTTCGCCATCTCGCTCGCCCTGCTCAACGAGGTGCTGACCACCGGCGTCGTCTCCTATCACCTCGGCGGCTGGGACCCGTCGCTCGGCATCGAATACCGCGTCGACACCTTCAATGCGCTGATCCTGGTGCTGGTGTCGGGCATCGCGGCGGTGATCGCGCCCTTCGCCTGGAAGAGCGTCGCTTCGGAGATCGAGCCGGGCAGGGTGGCGTGGTTCTACACCATGTATCTGCTGTCGCTGACCGGCCTGCTCGGCATCGCGATCACCGGCGACGCCTTCAACGCCTTCGTTTTTCTCGAGATTTCATCGCTGTCGAGCTACACGCTGATCGCGCTCGGGCGCGACCGCCGGGCGCTGGTCGCCGCCTACCAGTACCTGATCCTCGGCACCATCGGCGCCACCTTCTACATCATCGGCGTCGGCTTCCTCTATCTCGCCACTGGCACGCTCAATCTCGGCCTCATGGCCGAGCGCATCGCCAATGTCGAATCCTCGCGCGCCGTGCTCACCGCGCTCGCCTTCATCACGGTCGGCATCAGCCTCAAGCTGGCGCTCTTTCCCCTGCACGTGTGGCTGCCCAACGCCTACGCCTATGCCCCGTCGACGGCGACGGTGTTCCTCGCCGCGACCTCGACCAAGGTCGCCATCTACCTCTTCATCCGCTACCTGTTCTCGGTCTTCGGCGCGCATTTCGTCTTCGGCGAACTCCACTTCACGCCGATCCTGATGGCGCTGTCGATCGCCGCCATCTTCGGCGCCGGCACGGTGGCCGTCTTCCAGGCGGACGTGAAGCGCATGTTCGCCTATTCGTCGGTGGCGCAGATCGGCTACATCACGCTCGGCATCGCCATCGCCACGGTCACCGGCCTCACCGGGGGCATCGTCCACATCGTCAATCACGGGCTGATCAAGGGCGGGCTGTTCATGGCGCTCGGCGCCGTGGTGCTGCGCACGAAGAGCTGCGCGATCGAGGACATCGCCGGCATTGGCCGCACCATGCCGCTGACGCTCGCCGCCTTCGTCATCGCCGGCCTCAGCCTCATCGGCGTGCCGGGCACGGTCGGCTTCGTCTCCAAATGGTATCTGATCGTCGCCGCCTTCGAGCAGGGCTGGTGGTGGCTCGCCTTCCTCATCGTCGCCAGTTCGCTGCTGACCGTCGTCTATGTCGGCCGGGTGATCGAGGCGGCCTGGTTCCGCGCCCCCTCTGGGGTGGCGGCCAAGGCGGTCGAGGCGCCCTTGACCATGCTGGTGCCGATCTGGCTGCTTGCCGGCGCCACCATCTATTTCGGCCTCGATGCCGGGCTGACCACCGGCCTTGCCGGCAAGGCGGCGGCGCTGCTCATCGGAGGGACGCCGTGAGCCCGGCGGTGCTCATCCCGCTCGCGCTCGTCGTGCCGGCGGCAACGGCCGTCGTCATCGCCCTGTTCTATCGGCGGCCGAACCTGCGCGAAGGCGCCACGATGCTGGGCACGCTCATCCTGTTCGCCGTCGTCGTGACGCTGCTGGTGCGCGTGCTTGCCGGCACGCCGGCTGCGCTCGATCTGCTCGATGTTCTCCCCGGCCTCACCATCGCCTTCAGCGTCGAGCCGCTGGGCGCCCTTTTCGCGACGGTGGCCTCGGGCCTGTGGATCGTCAATTCGCTCTACTCGATCGGCTACATGCGGGGGAACGGCGAGCCCCGCCAGACGGTCTTCTATATCTGCTTCGCGCTGGCCATCGCCGCCACCATGGGGCTGGCGCTCTCCGCCAACCTGTTCACCGCCTTCCTGTTCTACGAGGCGCTGACGCTGGTCACCTATCCGCTGGTCACCCACCACGGCGACGAGGAATCCAAGCGCGCCGGCCGCCTCTATCTGCTGATGCTGCTCGGCACCTCGACCCTGCTGCTGCTCCCGGCGATCGCCTGGACCGGGATTTCCGCCGGTACGCTCGATTTCCACGCCGGCGGCATCCTCGCCGGCAAGCTGCCGCCGCTCGCCATGAGCGTGCTGCTTGGCCTCTACATCTTCGGCATCGCCAAGGCGGCGGTCATGCCCGTGCATTTCTGGCTTCCCGCGGCGATGGTGGCGCCCACCCCGGTCTCCGCGCTGCTCCACGCCGTGGCGGTGGTCAAGGCTGGCGTGTTCCTGGTGGTCAAGGTGGTCGTCTACGTCTTCGGCGTCGAGACGCTGAGAGAGAGCGGGGCGGGGGACTGGCTGGTCTATGTCGCCGCCTTCACGGTGCTGGCCGCGTCGCTGGCGGCGCTCCGCCAGAACCACCTCAAGCGGCGGCTCGCCTATTCGACCATCAGCCAGCTCTCCTACGTCGTGCTTGGCGCCGCGCTCCTCAATCCGCTCGCCATCCTCGGCGCGATCATCCACATCGCCGCCCACGCCGTCTCCAAGATCACCCTGTTCTTCGCCGCCGGTTCGCTGCACACCGCCGCCCATATCGACCACGTCAGCGACATGGACGGCATCGGCTATCGCATGCCGTGGACCATGGCCGCCTTCACCGTCGGGGCGCTGTCCATGATCGGCATGCCGATGACGGCGGGCTTCCTCGGCAAGTGGTTCATGCTGAGCGGCGCCGCCGGCAGCGGCCAGTGGTTCGCGGTCGCCGTCATCGTGATATCGACGCTGCTCAACGCCGGCTACTTCCTGCCCGTGATCTACCGCGCCTTCCGCAGGCCGGAGGGCGGCGGCGCGGCGATCAAGGAAGCGCCGTGGCCGATCGTTGTGGCGCTCACGCTGACGGCGGTTCTGACGATCCTCATGTTTCTGTTTCCCGGCGTGCCGTGGCGGCTCGCCCAGATGACGCTCGGCGGCTAGGGGCAAGCGATGGCTGACGACAAGGACGGACGCGAACCTCTGGTGAAGCCGGCCACGGTGCGGGCGCTGAAGCTGGCTGCGGTGGCGGTGATGCTGCTGACCGTCGTCATCGACGTCCTCAATGGGCACGTAGGCCATTTCGGCTTCGACGGCTTTCCAGGCGTCTACGCGCTCCTCGGGCTGGTGAGCGGCCTCGTCATCATCGGCATCGCCAAGGGCCTCGGCGTGTTTCTCGGCCGGCCCGACACCTACTACGGCGGAGATGAAGGGGAGGCGGGCCGATGATGCTGCCTCCAGGGTTCGTCCTCATCGTCGCCGGCTTGGCTCTGCCGGTGTTGCCGCTGCGCGCCCGCCAGGCGGTGATGCTGGCGGCGCCCCTGTTGACCCTGGTTCTGGTCTGGCTCGTGCCGGACGGACCGGGCCTCGCTTTGCCGTTCCTCGGGCACGACCTGATCCTCGTCCAAGGCGATCGCCTGAGCCGCCTGTTCGGCATCGTCTTCTCGATCATGGCCTTCGGCGGCGCCCTCTATGCGCTGAACCGCACCAACGTCGGCGAACTGGTGGCGGCCTTCTGTTACGCCGGCTCGGCGGTGGGCGTCGCCTTCGCCGGCGACCTGATCACCGTTTTCGTCTTCTGGGAGCTGATGGCGATCGGCTCGACCGTCGTGGTGTGGTCGGGAGGGCAGGGGGCGCGGGCCGCCGGGCTGCGCTACGCCGTGGTGCATCTCCTTGGCGGCGTCCTGCTCATGGCGGGCGTGGCCGGCCACATCGCCGAGACCGGCTCGACCGCCTTTGCCGCCATGCACACCGACAGCGTCTCCCATTGGCTGATCATCGCCGGCTTCCTGGTCAACGCGGCGGCACCGCCGGTGTCGGCGTGGCTGCCCGATTCCTACCCGGCCTCGTCCTATAGCGGCACCGTGTTCCTCTCCGCCTTCACCACCAAGACCGCGGTCTATGTCCTGCTGCGCGGCTTCCCCGGCGCCGAGGTGCTCATCTTCGTTGGCCTGTGGATGGTGTTTTACGGCATCATCTACGGCATCCTGGAAAACGACATCCGCCGCATCCTGTCCTATTCGCTGGTCAACCAGGTCGGCTTCATGGTCACCGCCATCGGCATCGGCACGCCGATGGCGCTGAACGGCGCCGCCGCGCACGCCTTCACCCACATCATCTACAAGGCGCTGCTGCTCATGTCGGCCGGCTCGGTGATGACCATGACCGGCAGGAGCAAGGCCTCGGACCTCGGTGGCCTCTATCGTTACATGCCGCTCACAATGGTGACCGGCATCATTGGCGGCCTGTCGATCTCCGCCGTGCCGCTGACCTCCGGATTCGTCTCCAAGGCGATGATCGCCGAGGGGGCCGCCGGGGCGCACATGCCGGTGGTCTGGCTGCTGGTGACCGCGGCCGCTGTCGGCGTGTTCATCGATATCGGCCTGAAGTGGCCCTGGTACATCTTCTTCAACCGCGATTCGGGCCTGCGCCCGAAGGATCCGCCGTGGCCGATGCGGGCCGCCATGGTGTTGTTCGCCGCCCTCTGCCTCGGTATCGGCATCTTTCCGGATACGCTCTACGCTTTGCTGCCTTTCCCGGTGGACTACCGGCCCTACACGGTCGGCCACGTCACCACGATGCTGCAGCTTCTCATGTTCGGCGGCCTGGCCTTCGTGGTGGTCCTGCCACTGCTCAAGCGCAAGCCGGTGATCACGCTGGACTGGGACTGGTTGTGGCGCGGCCCCGGCGTACGCATTGCCGAGGCCTGCTACCGTCTGTGGCGGGAGGGGCGGCAGCGATTTATCGGACACGCCGAGCGCGCCGTTTCGCGCTTTCTGGCCACGGTCTATCGCCATCACGGACCGACCGGCGTTCTGGCGCGGGCATGGCCGACGGGCAGCATGGCGTTCTGGGCAACCCTGCTGCTCGCGACATATCTGTTCCTGTATTACATCCTCTGATACAGCCGATACGTGTAATCCCTGTCAAAAATCACGTAGCCACGGTTGGAAACCTGCTTGCGACATTTTGCCCTTTCAGTTGAAAGCCCTTCCGCCGACCGGGTAGCAGACTTTTCGCCGGCTCCCGGCGCGGGTTTGACACGATCAATTCTCGCTTAATACCTGACAATTATCGCTTTGAACCTCTTGTCTTCGGCAGAAGGCACGCCTATAGAGGCGCTCAAGTATACTGCGGTGATTACCCACACGACGCAACGTCTGGGCAACGTCCTGCCAAAAGCAGAGTGGGTTGTGGTTTCCCGGGGGCACAAGAATCAAAGGAATTGGGTGAAGCAAATGAACGAACAGAATGGTAACGCTGACCTCATCGATCTCGCAGCCGACATCGTCTCTGCTTATGTGAGCAACAACACGGTGCCTGCCGTCGACCTGCCGGCGCTGATTGCCGACGTCCATCGGGCGTTGAGCAACACCCAGATGGGGCTGCAGCAGCCCGAGCCGGAGCCCCTCAAGCCGGCAGTCAATCCGAAGAAGTCTGTCTTCCCCGATTACATCGTCTGTCTCGAGGACGGCAAGAAGTTCAAGTCGCTGAAGCGCCACCTGCGCACCCACTACGACCTGTCGCCGGAAGAATACCGGGAGAAGTGGGGGCTGGCGGCCGACTATCCGATGGTCGCCCCGAACTACGCCGCGGCGCGTTCGGCGCTCGCCAAGAAGATGGGGCTGGGTCAGCAGCGCCGCCGGAAGGCGTAGGCACGACGCCCACCGACCGAATTCAGCCGCCGGGAGCCCCGCTCCCGGCGGTTTCGATTCGTGAACGGGCCGCTTCACGGCAATCGAGCCATCGGCGCTCGGCCAGATAGGCCTGGCGCAGGGCGATGTGCCGGTTGAGGTCGTAGGTCCAGTGACCGCCCCGCCCGCGGGCGCGCTCGGCCCTGAGTGCCCTTGCCAGGCGGGCAACGATTCGTCGCCGCCCGGCGAGGCTGTCGTCGGCGACCTCATCGGGCCCCACCGGCAGCACGCGCGGCAGGTGCCGCTCGCGGACATAGGCCTCGACGCCGGCCGCGGTCACCGCCTCGATCGAGGCGGCGGCGCGCGACCGCAGTCCCGCAGTTTCTTTCCCCTGGCTTGCCTTCATCGCCTTGCCTCCACTCTCACGCGAAGGCAAGTGTCGCCCCGCCGGCGGAGGCGGGGATAAGTCGCCCGCCAATCCCCGCAGTTGAAATTCGCCGCAAAAGTTATCCCCGTCCGCCAAAACCCGCCTAGACTGCGTAAGGAATTTATTCCTAATTATATACGTGACAAAGCACGCGACTTGGGGTACAACATGGCCAAGGAGTCAAGCCCATGGCCAACAACCTGCCTGCCCATTTCACCGATCCCGATGCTGCCCGCGTCTATCTCGAAAAGCAGCGTTGGCCCGATGGCGTGACCTGCCCACATTGCGGCGCCGACGACGTGACCGGCATGAAGGGCAAGGCCCATCGTCCGGGCGTCTATCAGTGCAACGCCTGCCGTGAGCAGTTCACCGTGACCGTGGGCACCGTCTTTGAGCGCTCCAAGATCGCCCTGAATGTCTGGCTGTACGCCACGCACCTGCTTTGCTCATCAAAGAAGGGCATGAGCAGCCACCAGCTACACCGCATGTTGGGCGTCACTTACAAAACGGCGTGGTTCATGACGCACCGCATTCGCGAGGCCATGAAGCGAGACGACGACACAGGGCCGATTGGTGGCGAAGGCAAGATCGTTGAGGCCGACGAAACCTATTTCGGCAAGGCAGAGAACCCGCGCCCGTCACCTGCCCGCGTGCGCGAGAAGCGTCCCTATATCAAACGTAAATCCCCTTGGGATAAGCGCGCCGTGGTCGCTCTTGTGGAGCGCGGCGGACAGGTCCGTTCCTTCCATGTCCAGAACGCTACCAAGGAAAGCGTTCGCGACATTCTGGTCCGCAACGCCGACCGCAAGTCCACCCTGCATACCGACGAAAGCAGGCTCTACACCGAGACTGGCGCCGAGTTCGCCAAGCACCGCAGCGTGAAGCATTCGGCCGGCGAGTATGTCCGTTACGAGGCCGATGGTGTCGTGCATTCCAATACGGTCGAGAACGTGTTCTCGGTCTTCAAGCGCGGCATGGTTGGCATCTATCAGCACTGTGGCGAGAGCCACCTGCACCGCTATCTCGCCGAGTTCGATTTCCGCTATAACCGCCGCACGGCTCTTGGCTTCACCGATGCCATGCGCACCGACGACGCGCTGAAGGGCATTGAAGGCAAGCGCCTTACCTATCGGCGGACTAGTGAAGCCGCGCACTAACCGCCAGTTGGCGCGGAAGCTTGCCCGCCTCCGCAAGCGTCGAAAATCAGATCGGCAATAGGCCGCAACTCCTGCGCCGAAAACGTCATTGTGATGCGCACGTCCCCGCTGGTTGCGACAACCGAAAGGTTGCCATCGGCGAGGATGCAAGCGTTAATGCTGTCAACCGCAGGATGCGGTCTAGAAATGTTCGCAAACGTCGGGGGCGATATGTCAGCCATCGGTGACGCCTTAAAGGTGTTGGATCAGATCCCAATTTGGAAGCAGTTGAAGGAACTACCGGCGAAGGTGGGGGCACTTCAGGCCAAGGTCACAGCGCTTGAAGAAGAGGTCCACAAGCGCCCGTCGATAGAGCAATGCCCTGTTTGTGGCGTCGGCAACTTCAAAGTAATTGCCGTCAATCCCCATCCGAAACTTGGCATGGTCGGCGTCCAAGAGCGCACGATGAAATGCGACAACCCAACATGCGGCCATACTGAAAAGCGGATTTATGATCCAGCCGGACGTATCGGCAAAGGCGCTTAGGCCATGATCCAGAAGCCGGGAATCTCAACGGAAGACGCCGAAGCCGCGTCGTCGCGGACCGTACAAGAAGCGGGGAACATGACGGATTTTGAATCCTCCTTACCGAAGCACTATTGCATCATCTCTGGGACCGGGCGCGCGGGGACTACGCTTCTGGCACGTGTGCTCAGCAGGGCTGGACTGGATACCGGATTTAACTCGGCTTTCGACCTTGTTGACCCGCTCTCACATGCTGGACTGGAGTTGGACCCCAGACTGAAACCGGATTGCTACATAGTGAAGTCGCCATGGATAGCGACTTACATCGAAGACATCGTGTCGCGCGACGACATCGTAATTGACCACGCGATCATTTGCATCAGGGATTTGTTTGAGGCTGCGGAAAGCCGGCGAAGAGTTCAATCTTTGAGTGGTCAGGAAATAGCAGCACCGGGCGGCTTGTGGATTACGACAGACCCAAAGAAACAGGAAGCCGTCCTTCTGGATTTGTTCTATCGATTAATCTTCAATCTGGCGTGCCACGATATTCCAATTACGTTCTTGCACTTCCCTCGGTTTGCGCGCGATAGCGCCTATCTTGCCGAGAAACTTTCCCAAGTATTTCCAGCTGTTGGTCCTTGACCAAATTGCCTCCGCGCTGCAGATGGAATTCGCGTCCCGAGTTGATCACGGACTTTCATCGGCCCTGAATTTCAAACTGAGACACTACCGCCAAGGCAATTTGCTTGATTAATTCCCGCCGATTATTCAATGCTCAGGCTGGCTCCCTCCGACGTTTTCCAACTACCTGTGCGCTTGATTTATAGGTGGCCAACTTGGTAGAACGTCAACAACACGTCAGTTGCCGTCGCCCGCGCATTCAACACTGACGTTGGGGCCTATCACTCAAAATCCGAAAGGATGCCGCCATGCTGATCAAGCATGGCCGGACGGTGATATGGATCGCCCCAGCGACCATTGTCGCTATCGTCTGGCTGATCGCACGCCTAGTGTGAACATGTCGACGGGCCACTCTCAGCCTTCTAGACTGGGGATGGCCCGTCACCTTCCATCGCCTCAAGTTGCCCCTGCGCTTCGTCCTAAGCGTTCGCGAGGATGAAGGCGAGCATATCCAGTCCGAAGTTCCCGGCGTCAGTCCTGAGCCTTGCCAGGTCCTTTATCACTCTTCTTAGGAACAGCTGCTTTTCGTCCTCGGTGACCGGCTTCATCCTCAACCCCAGGTTTGCGTTTGCCAACCTTGGAGTCAGTATGGGGCTTGGGCGGGGTGGACAGAAGCCGCTTAACGACGGTCTCAAATTGACCATTGCTCGGAGGATTGCTCATTGCTTCCCTCAACTCGCCGTCAGTTCAAGCTCAACGTCGCACCAAGCGACAACGAACTCATGGCCATTGGAATGGTGGCCGTCCACTGGTCTGCGCTCGAACAACTCGCCAAGGTCTACGCGCATGCATTTGCCGATGGCGATGAGGCGTGGCGCTCCGATTATGACACGACGCTAGTAACCAAGCACCGATACCGCAAACTACGCGAAATTGTCGACCAGAAGGCGAAAGAGCCATATCGGACCGATATCATCAACATCATCGACGCTATCACCGGAATCCAAGCCGAACGCGACAAGATTGTTCACCGGCGCTTGGGGCTTTGAGGACAACCTACTTCGAGCGTTCGACTACGGAAAACCCCACAAGCCGTTCGATTGGAAACTTGACTACGGGAAGATCATGGCTGTCGCCCTCAAGATCGACGGGCTATCCGCGCGAATGATGGAATACGCCTTTCATCTTAACGACCCTAGCGACACGTTTCCTACGATCGGGAACGCATTGCGGCATACACTGCGCGCACCAAATCCCCATCCGTAACTGGCTGACCGGCTTCCTGCCGGTCCTCCCATTCGCAAAGCGCTCCGATCCCAGCCGCAACCATCACGTCAGTGATCTCCTTCTGGATGATCTCGGTTTCTGACATTCCTTCGGGCGCGCCAGCCCCTGCCTTTTGACGGGCATGAGCGGAGCTGGGTGTATGCGATCCGGTTTGCTTTGTCATGTATATAATTAGGAATTTATTCCTATTACGAGTTGCAGGTGGAGCATTCGATGACTGTGCAGGTGGGATGTGAGGGGAAAGAAGTTCAACGGGCGATCGCACGGCAGGAAGCTGCCTCGGCGACGCATTTCGTCGAGGCCCTGGTCGAATCGGCATTCGGCATAGCCGGATCGGCGCTGCACGCGCCGGGCCGTGGCGCAGCGCGGGTCGCCTTCGCGCGCCAGGTCGCGATCTATCTCTCCCGCGTCCGGCTTGGGCTCAGCTACTCCGCCGCCGGCCGTTTCTTCGGCCGCGACCGCACGACCGCCGCGCACGCCTGCCGCGTGATCGAGGAGCGGCGCGAGGAGTCCTCGCTCGATTCGCTGCTCGACTGTCTGGAAAGGGCCATCGACATACGGCGGCAGACGGACGGCTCCTGGGGTGACCGGACATGACCGACCGGCAGGAGGAGAAGGCGCTGCGCCTGCTCGGCCGGCTGACCCGGCGCGGCGGCCGGCTGGTCCGCAAGGCGAAGGATCGTTACGTGCTCGCCGTCGCCGGGCGGCCAGCGCAGGAGGAGGCGGTCGATGCCGAACTGGTCTCGGTGCTGGCCGGGCGCGGCCTGGTCGTCGCCGGCGAGGCGGGCGCCATGGTCATTTCCGGGGCCGGCGCGGCGGCCGTCCGCCGGCGGCTGGCTGGCGGCGACGGCTATGCCGAACAGCATCAGGATCGCGGTGCGATCATGCTGGACGACGCGGCCTTCGGGCGCCGGCGGGTCACGGTCAACCACGACGAAAGCCCACTCGCCTGGCTCCGCCGCCGCAAGGACGCCAGCGGTCGCCCGATGATCAGCGCCGGCGAATTCGCCGCCGGCGAAAGGCTGCGCTCCGACTACGAGCGGGCGCAGTTGATGCCACGGGTCACCGCCAACTGGATGGCGGCGGTCGCCGGAAAACGCCGGTCGGGCGAGAACGGCATCGCGGATTTGACCGAAGCGGCGCTCGCCGCCCGCCGTCGGGTGGAGGCGGCGCTCGCTTCCCTCGAGCCGGAGATGGCCAACCTCGCCGTGGACTTCTGCTGCTTCCTGAAAGGGCTGGAGCAGGTCGAGGCGGAGCGGCAATGGCCGGCGCGTTCCGCCAAGGTCGTGCTCAGGCTGACGCTCGCGGCGCTCGCCCGGCACTATGGGCTGTCGACCCGGGCGCGGGGTCCGGCCGCCGCGCGGCTCCGCCACTGGGGCGCCGAGGGCTACCGGCCGCAGATCGAATGATCAGACGGCGGAGGTCACGTCGAGGGCGTCCGACTTGATGCGGTCGACGAGCGCGCGGAGCCCGTTCGACCGCTGCGCCGTCAGGTGCGCCTTGAGGCCAAGCTGGTCGAACAGGCCGTCGGCGCCGGTCGCCACGATCTCCGCCGGTGACTTGCCGTCGAACAGCGTGATGGCGATCGCAACCAGCCCGCGCACGATGAGCGCATCACTGTCGCCGGCGAAATGCAGCACCGGCTGGCCGTCCCTGTCGCCGCGGGCGGTCACCAGCCATACCTGGCTGGCGCAGCCGCGCACCTTGTTGGCCTCGGTTCGGTCCTTGTCCGGCAACGGGTCGAGCGCCTTGCCGAGCTCGATCACGTAGCGGTAGCGGTCCTCCCAATCGTCGAGAAGCGCGAAATCGTCGATGATCTGGTCGATGGTCATGGCTGAGCGATATAGGCGCCGGGCCTGCCGAGAGCAAACCGGGGCGCCGCGCGGCCAAAAGGGAACCGCGAGCGGCAAGGGCAGGTGAACCGCTCGCGGTGCGGCCCCGAGGCCGCAAGTGGATGGCTGGCGCCTTCGGCGGCGCCTTGTTCATGAGGGTTAGGCCGAGCCGCTCTTCGCCGGCTGACCACGCCAGGTCGGACGGAGATCCTCGGTCTTCAGCGTGCCGTGGTTGGCGGCGTCATGACCATGGTTGAGATAGCCGGACAGAAGCTCGGCGCCATAGCGGACCTTGGAGGCGAACACCTGAACCGCCGTGCTGCCGGTGGCGCAGGTATTGGGATTGCGATCGCAGAAGGTCGAGACGTCGGCGATGGCCGAGCGCGTCGCCACCAGCGCCTGCATCGCCGATACACGCGGCGCATTGGTGCCGGAGTTGGGGTCGCCGGGCAGCAGGAGGACGACCACCCCCAGCCAGAATGCGGTGCGAAAAAGGAACCTGATCATGCCGTTCGATCCGCTTCATGCGCCTCATGGCGTTGTTGCGACGAACCGTAGCGCCTCCGGCTGAAGGTCACGTTCAATCGGTCGGGGCAAATCGCTTAAAAGTTTAGGCAAAGCGGGCGTTCCCGGCGGGCGGGCGGCATGGTTTAGCGTTCGTTAAGCCCGCCTTGCGAGACTGGCCGGAGACTTTCGCGGCCGTTCAGCATTCGAGAGGAACAGACGTGCCCGGCAAACCCGCCCGTCGCCGCGCGACCGGCAATAGCAGCCAAGACGAAGCCGCCGACAGCGCGGTGGCCCGCATCATCGACCGGGCCTTCGAGAATCCGGCGATGTCGGGCGGTCTGATGGTCATGGCCATCACCGCCATGGCGATCATGTCGAACGCGCTGTTCCTTCAGGCCGGCCGCCATCCCGAGCCGCTCTTCGCCACCCGCCCGGCCGAAACCGCCAAGGCTCCGGCACGTCCCGCCGTCGCCGTGCCCCTGCCGCAAACGCGTGAGCAGGCGGCCGCGGCCGTTCCCGCGCCCGCGGCGTCGGCAAGCGCCGCCATGGCACCGCCGGCACCGGTCGACGCCAGCAAGGCGCTGGTCGCTGCCGTGCAGCGCGAGCTCGCCCGCCTCGGCATCTATACCGACGCCATCGACGGCGTTGTCGGCTCGCACACCAAGGCCGCGATCTCCGCCTGGCAGACGGCCGCCGGCATCAAGGTCACCGGCGAGCCGACGCCCGAGCTTCTCGCCGCATTGCGCGCGCCGGTGACGGCCAATCCACCGGCGACGCCGGTGCCCGCCGTCGTCAAGCAGGCCGCCAGCACCGACCAGGTCGCCGCGGCGGTCGCGCGGGCGAATGAGCTGGAGCGCGAACAGGCGGCGCTCGCCCTCGGCAAGCAGTTGCGCGGCGTGCAGACGGCCCTCTCCGAGATCGGCTACGGCCCGCTCGCCGTCAACGGCCAGATGGACAAGGCGACAGTCGATGCGCTCCGCGGCTTCCAGCTCGACAACGGTCTGCCGGTGACTGGCCAGTTGAGCGACAAGCTGGTCCAGCGGCTGGTCGATATCGGCGCCATGAAGGCCAATTAGGCCGGGAAGGACCCATGCGCGTCACCTCGTCCCTGTGGGTCGGGGCCTATGTGCGCCGCTGCTTCGCTGAAGGTGCCTTCGCGGCCGTGGCCCGGCGCGGCGCCGAGGAGGCCGGCGCGATCTTCGTCATCGTCGACCGGCTATCCGGCACCGCCGACCTCTACGCGCCGGCCCCGCAGGCGATCTTCGACGAATCGCATCCGAGCGAGCGCATGTTCCAGCGCATCGTCGACGACGCGCCGATGGCCGAGATCGACGCCCGCATCGCGCGCGAGGTGAACTTCGACCCGGACCTCTGGGTGGTCGCGATCGAGGACCGCGGCGGCCGCGCGTTTCTCGATACGGTCTAGGCGCGCTTCGCCCGGTCCTCGCGCTCGCCTTGCTCGCCGCGGGCCGGTGCGGCAGTCGTGCCGCGGCGGCGATCGGCATTCTCGGCGAGATACGGCTCGTGCCCGGCCTTGCGTTCGCTGGTGACGATGCGCCATGCCTCGCACAGCGTCGCCGCCGTCTCGTGCTCCATGCCGGCATAGAGGTCGGTGAGCGGGAAGAACGCCTGGATGTCGCGGCCGGCGGGGCTTGCCATGAGGAACACCTGCTGCGCCTGGAGATCGTCGAGACGCAGCGCCTTGAGGAGGATGGCGAGCGGCTCGCCGGTGCGGTCGTGCACTGAGGCCGCCACGGCATCGGGATTGAGTCCGAGCCCGTCGGCGATCGCCGCGATCAGCTCGCCGACCTGTCCGTTGCGGGCGAACCCGACGATCTGCGCGGCGCTGAGGATCGACTGGAAGGCGCGCTCGGCGTTCCCGCCGGCAACGGCGCTCGGCCGTGGGATCGGCGGCCCCATGGCGATATCGGCGATCACCCGGAGGCGGGTCGGCCGGTCGAGATCGAGGAACTGCCAGATGTCGAAGCGGCTGCGCCGCCGCGACGGCTGTGGGCTCTCCGGCTGGTGGACCGCCACCGGCGGTGCCTCGGCTTCCTCCGCCGGGGCCGAGCGCATGGCCGCGCCGTTGTCGAGATAGCCGATCACTTCGGCATCGCCGGTCAGCCGCAACGCCCGCCTGACGTCGTCGCCGAGCCCCGAGCGGCGGGCGATCAGGCGGTGATGCTCGACGTCGGTGGCGGCAATGACGCCGAGCAGGTCGAAGGCATCGAGTACCGGCGAGCGGCGGATGACCGGCGCGGCGACCTGGTAGATGTCGCGCGCCAGCACGCGGATGACCGCTGGCGGCGCGTCGGCGCACACCGCAAGACGCTCTGCGACCGTGGCCCGCACCTCGACCGGCACCTTGGGCAGAAAGTGTATTGCCAGTTCCTCGTAGCGACGGATCTCGTCTTCGTCGTGGGTGAGGTCCTGAACGAACAGCTCGGTGGTGGCGCGCAGCAGCGCGGCGTCGCGCGTCTGCTGGTTGGCGCGCGCGACATCGGCGAGATCGTCGGAAAGCTTTCGTGATTGCATGCTCGGCGGCCCGCGAACGAGGGTCTTTCA
Organism: uncultured Alphaproteobacteria bacterium; assembly: GCA_963782045.1. Classification (GTDB taxonomy): domain Bacteria; phylum Pseudomonadota; class Alphaproteobacteria; order Rhizobiales; family Kaistiaceae; genus CAVSRC01. The sequence goes on along the minus strand of CAWAIR010000037.1, from coordinate 643,437 downwards.
ATGCGCCATTGTGGGCGGAAGTCGTTAGCGGACTGTTAACCTTGATTGCCGCTAACTGGACCGAGGCCGGAGGGGGGAATCGCCCGAACGGGCAGTCCGGCCAAGAGCGTTGGGCGATCGATGGGTACGATCATTCACCTCCATCCGCGGGAACGGGCCGCGACCTCGCTCGCCATCGGCGATCCGCCGCCGCCGTGCGAAATCGTCATCTTTCCGGGCGTGCGCATCGAGCGGGATCGGACTGCGGTTGTCCCGGGCGCCGCCGCTCCCGACGGCGACGGCGCCAACCACGGCAACCGACCGCGCAAATCGTCCTAGAGGCTCCCGCCGCAATTCGCCGCCTTCAACGAGGCGGTGACGCTTGCGGTCAGCGAATCGTCCGGCACGAAGGCCCTGAGCAGGACGAAGCCGACGTCGATCGGCAGTTCCAGCACGATCGCCGTTTCCAGCGAGGCCGGCGGGTTCTGGCGGATCTGCGCCATTTGCACCGGGGTAAGGATGGCGAGATCGAGCTGGGAGCGATCCACCGAACGGTCATTCAGACTGTAGATGTTGCGGCCGCGGCGGTCGAACACGGCCACCGACCAGAACTCGTCGGCGAACGCGGCCGTGATGCGCAGCGGCCCGCGGCCGAGGCTGAACCGGCAGACTGCCTGCACCATGCGCGGATCGAGCGAGGCGAGCGGTTCGGCGCCGGGCTCGGGCACCGGCAGCACATGGAACTGGCCGTCGCGGCCGAAGCTGTGCATCTCCGCCCAGGCGTCGTGGTTGGCGTGGTAGGGCACCATGAACACGATGGCGATGTGGATGATGCCGCCGAGCAGAATGCCGCCGATGATGAAGATGATCGTGCGCTTCATCGGCAGCCAACCTTGCGGATATCGGGCATGGTGAGGTCGGCGATGCGGCTGCCCGTGGTGAGCGGCGTGTCGTAGAGGCGCAGCACCAGGCGGAAATGGGCGACCCGGCTCACCGGCAGCCAGTTGCCCGGCGCCACCTCCGGCGAAACGGTGATGACGAAGCTGCCGTCCGGCCGGCGCAGGATCTCGCGCGAGTGAAAGCCGGAGCGATGGGCGGGGTTGACCATCAGCCGCCCCTCGCTGTCATAGGCGGTGAGCGTCCACAGCCGGGCGGCGGGCGTCTGGCCGACGATCGCGTAGGTGCACGTTCCGGTCAGCGGCGCGCCGGCCGAATTGCCCTCCGCCGTGAAGGCGATGCCCTCGCCGGCGCCGAGCGGTACCTCGCCGGTGCGCGCCAGCGTCGCCAGCGAGTAGGGATCGGCGTCGGCGCTGCCCGCCGTCGGCCACGCCGTCCACGCCCCCGCGGTGACGGCGCCGAAGATGAAGCCGTGCTCGATGGCGTACCATGCCGTCGAGACGCCGAGCGTCACAGCGATCACCAATGCGATGACGATGTCGATGAGAAGGCGCACCGGAAGCGACCTATGGACAGCGGAGCGTCATCGCAATGGCCGCTGCGTCCCGCATGTGGATCGGGCTCGGCACACTAGCGGGCAACCGGTGTCGAGGATGCGGCGAGGGCCGTCGCGTCGACCGCTGCGGTCGACGCCGGCAAGGGCGGAGCGAGCGCGGCCAGCGGCTTCAGGCGCGATGCCTTGCGCAGCAACTGCTCGATGGTGAGCAGCCGCTCGGTCGTCGCCGCCGACAGCGTCGCCGGCTTGCCGATGTCGGCATTGGCGCCGGCGTCGGTCGAATCCGCCGCCGCTACCGTGGCGTCGGTCTGCGGCTTCTCAAAGGGGTTGTCGATGTCGGGGATCGGTTTGAGATCGACGCCGTTATGGGCGAAGGTCATGAACTCGTGCCAGGTGCGTGCCGGCAGGCTGCCGCCGGTGAGCCGCCGGGTTGGCGTGTAGTTGTCGTTGCCAAACCAGACCGCGCCGACATAGTTGCCGGTGAAGCCGCAGAACCAGGCATCGCGATAATCCGAGGTGGTGCCGGTCTTGCCGGCGGTGCGGATGCCGTCGAGCTTGGCGGCGCGGCCGGTGCCCCATTCCGGCACCTGCACCAGCATGCCGTTCATCTCAGCGACGACGCTTTCCGGCAGCACCCGTGCGGGCGGCTTGGCCTCACGCCGGCGGTCGTAGAGGACCTTGCCGCTCGAGTTGAGGATCTGGGTGAAGGCGTAGGGCGTTGCCTTGTAGCCGCCGTTGGCGAAGACGGCATAGGCGCCGGCCATGTCGATGACCTTCACTTCGGAGGCGCCCAGCGGCAGCGAGCGGGTGATGCGCAATTCGCTGGTGATGCCCATCTTCTTGGCGGTCTCGACGATCTTCTCGCGGCCGAAGGCCTGGGCGAGGCGGACCGGAATGATGTTGATCGACTTGACCAGCCCCGTGGTCAGCGTCACCGGTCCGGAGAAACCACCGCCATAATTGTGCGGGCACCAGTTGCCGATGCAGATCGGCGCGTCCTGGACGATGCTCTTCGGGTTGAAGCCGTTCATCATCGCGGTGGCGTAGACGAACGGCTTGAACGACGAGCCCGGCTGGCGCAGCGCGTCGGTGGCACGGTTGAACTGGCTCTCGCCGTAGTCGCGTCCGCCCACCATGGCGCGCACCGCACCATCGGGACTGACCACGACGGCGGCGCCCTGGCCGACGCGATAGGAGGTGCCGTATTGCTGCAGCGTGTTGTTGATCGCGTCGTCGGTGGCGTTCTGGATGCCCATGTCGACGGTCGTGCGCACGACCAGCACGCGCTCCGGGTAGTTTTCGAAGTCCTTCACCTGCTGGAAGGCCCAGTCGAGGAAGTAGTCCGGCGAATTGGTGTCGGTGTCGTGCTCGATCACGTCGGCGGGATGGCGGCGGGCACCGATCACCTGGCCGTCGGTCATGAAGCCGGCCTGCACCATGTTGGTCAGCACCTCGTTGGCGCGGGCGCGGGCGGCAGGCAGGTTGACGCTCGGCGCGAAACGGCTCGGCGCCTTGAACAGGCCGGCGAGCATCGCCGCTTCGGCGAGGTTGATGTCCTTCACCGACTTGCCGAAATAGTATTCGGACGCCGCTTCGACGCCGAAGGTGCCGCCGCCCATGTAGGCGTTGTCGAGATAGAGCTTGAGAATCTGGTTCTTGGTGTAGTGCGACTCCAGCCACAGGGCGAGGAAGGCTTCCTTGATCTTGCGCTCGATGGTGCGCTGGTTGGAGAGGAACAGGTTCTTGGCGAGCTGCTGCGACAGGGAGGAGCCGCCCTGGACGACGGCATTGGCGCGCAGGTTCTCGGCCAGCGCCCGCAACGTGCCCGGAACGTCGATGCCGAAATGGTCGTAGAAGCGCCGATCCTCGGTCGCCAGCACCGCCTTGATCAGGTAGTCCGGCATTTCCTCCAGCGGCACCGCGTCGCTCTGGTTGATGCCGCGCTTGCCGATCTCGTTGCCGTAGCGGTCGAGGAAGGTGACGGCGAGGTCGCCCTTCGACTGCCAGTCGGTGGCCGTGGCGTGGAAGGAGGGAATGGCGAAGGCGAGCATCAGCACCGAGCCGCCGGCGCCGAGCGTCAGGCCCTCGCCGAGGATCTCGACGATGGCGCGGGCGATGCCGGTCACGCGGAACCGGCGCATGAAGCGCGAGACCGCCTCGAAGCGGCCGCCGATCAGCCCGCCGGCATGGAACAGGGCGGAATCGATCCAGGCGTCGACTTCGATCAGCCGGAGGCCGCGGCGACGCTTGCGGTTGCTCTGGAACGGGTCGCGCACCTTCTCAGAATCCTGTGCGAGTAGCCGCCTATCGTGGGTGATGGCGCCGGGGGCAGGATAGGGGAGCGCGGCGCATTCTGGAAGTTAAAACCCCGGCTTGCGGGGCGGCAGACGGTCTCCGAGGGCCCGTCGGCTGACGGGGGTTTGCGGCAGCCGCCTCAGGGCACCACGTAGACCGGGGTGCCGACGGCGACCTCTTGAAACAACCGCGTAATATCCTGGTTGTACATGCGGATGCAGCCGTAGGAGACGAAGCCGCCCACCGAATTGGGCCGGTTGGTGCCGTGGATGGCGTAGTCGCCGCCGGTCAGCACCAGGGCCGCGACCCCCATCGGATTGGCGGGCGTGCCGCCGCGGATGAGGTTGGGCAGCGACGGGATGTCGTGCTTCACCTCGGCCGGCGGCGCCCAGTCCGGGTGCCACATCCGGCGCTCGATGCGCTTGAAGCCGTTCCACCGCTTGCCCGCCTTGCCGACACCGACCGGAAAGCGCTCCGCGCGTCCGCCGCCGAGCACGAAATAGAGCCGGCGCTCTGAGGTTTTGACCACGATCGTGCCGGGGGGATAGGCGGCATCGAAGGCGACGACCGACATCGCCGCCCGCGCCGGAGCGGCAAGCCCGATGAGGACGATGAGGAGGACGGCGGCCGAGGAAACGCCGGCCATCTTGGCGAACGCGCTACGCATGGACCGGCAGGGTAGATTGGAACCCGGCCAGCGTCACGCGAAAGCACGAAATATCGTAAAGACTTGCCGAAAAATGTTGAGGCGCCGAAGGAGACGTCGCCGGCGCGGGGTCACGCGCCGGCGACGGCTCGCCAATGGTGGCGAATTACTTCACCAGGTTGTGCTCCTTGAGGAAGTTGGCGGCGACGTCCTCGATCGACTTCTTGTCGACGTCGACGGCAGCGTTCATCGTCTGCATGGCCTCGTCGGTCAGTTCCGCCGACAGGCCGTTGAGCACCGGCGCCAGGCTGGGATTGGCCTTGAGCGTGTCGGTGCGCACCACCGGGGCGATGGCGTAGTTCGGGAAGAACTCCTTGTCGTCCTTGAGGACGCGGAAGTTGAAGGCCTTGATGCGACCGTCGGTGGTGAACACCTCGGCGATGTCGGCCTTGCCGTCCTTCAGCGCCGCGTAGGTGAGCGCATCCTGCATCGCGGCGATGTCGTCGCGGCTCATCTTGAAGCCGTAGGCCTTCTCGATTCCCGGCAGGCCGTCGGGGCGCTTGGAGAACTCGGCACCGAGCGCCATCACCGGATGCTTGCCGTTGTTGTAGGCCGCCGCCATGTCCGATAGCGTCTTCAGCGAATCGGTCTTGTCGTTGTTGGCGCGCACGGCCAGCCCGTAGGTGTCGTTGGCCTTGGACGGGTTGAGCCAGGTCAACCCCTTCTTGGCGTCCAGCTCCTTGACCTTGTCATAGGTCTGCTGGGCATCGAGGCCGGCGCTGTCCTGCTTGTTGTAGGTGACCAGCGAGGTCCCGGTGTACTCCCAGTAGACGTCGATCTGGCCGTTCTCCTGGGCCTGGCGCACCACGGTCGAACCCATGCCGTCACGTTTGTCGACGTCGAAGCCGTTGGCCTTGAGAAGCTGCGCGGTCATCTCGGTCAGGAGAAGCTGTTCGGTGAAATCCTTGCCGCCGACGACGATGGTCGCCGCTTGCGCCGCCGACGTGCCGACGAATGCAGCGACAAAGGACGCCGCCAGGATCTTGGTCAGTGGTTTCATAGGGTCGTCTCCTCTTGGGTTTCTGCTACGAGTAATGCGCGCTCCGACGGTCAGCGCAGCGGGTTGACGCCGCGCGGGATCGTCCAGAGCTGGAACTGGCCGACGATGAAATCGACCAGGATGGCGAGCAGCGCCGTCGGCACGGCGCCGGCAAGCATGGTGGGGAAGTCGTCGAGGGCGATGCCGGTGAAGATCAGTTCGCCCAGGCCCCCGCCGCCGATGAGGAAGGCCAGCGGCACGGTGCCGACATTGATCGCCAACGCCGAGCGGATGCCGGCATAGATGACGAACAGCGCGTTGGGCAGTTCCACCTGCCAGAGGATCTGGCGCGGGCTGAGCCCCATGCCGTTGGCCGCCTCGATGAGGGCAGGCGGCACCGCACGGATGCCGGCCAGCGTGTTGGCGACGATCGGCAGGATGGTGGCGACGAACAGGCCGAAGACGGCCGGCACGTCGCCGATGCCGAGGAAGCTCATCGACAAGGCGAGCAGCGCCAGCGTCGGGATGGTGGCGCCGATATTCAGGGTCTGGAGCGCGATATCGCCGTAGCGGCGAAGGCGCGGCCGCGTCAGCAGCACCCCGAGGGGCACGCCGACGATGATGGCGAGGCCGCCCGAGATCACCACCAGCTCGATGTGCTGCCGGGTCAGGTAGATGACGTCGTCCCACTGGTCGAAGATGGCCGGCAGCATGCCGCCGGCCCACGCCCAGGCGCCGAGCGCGAACACCAGCACGTAGAGGCCGTTGCGCCATAGCCGCTGCAGCCCCAGGGTCTCCAGCGTGTCAGCCATCGCGATAGGCCTGTGCCAGCAGATGGGTGATGCCGCGTTGGGTCACGAAGCCCTCGAACATGCCGTCGTCGTCGACGCAGGCGAGCCAGCTCACGTCGTGGCGGAACATGGTCGAGACCGCCGTGCGCAGGTCCTCGCCGAGCCCGATGGTCGTCGGCAGGCCCTCGACATGCTCGCCGACCTTGCCGCGCGTGCTCCGCGCCGTGCGCAGATCGACGAAGCCGCGGGCGCGGCCGCGCGGCCCCACCATGACGATGGCGGTGTGGCCGTGCTCCTCCATCAGCTCGGCGGCGTGGGCCAGCGTGTCATCGGCCTTGACCCGCGGCGGGTCGTGCATCATGGCGTCCGGCACCTTGAGCAGTTGCAGGCGCTTGAGCGTGCGATCGCTGCCGACGAAGTCGGAAACGAAGCTGTTCTTCGGGTGGGCGAGCAGGCTGTCCGGCGTGTCGTACTGGACCAGCCGGCCATCGCGGAAGATGGCGATGCGGTCGCCCATCTTCACCGCCTCGTCGATGTCGTGGCTGACGAACATGATCGTCTTCTTGAGCTGCGCCTGCATCTTGAGGAACTCGTCCTGGATGACTGCCCGGTTGATCGGGTCGATGGCGCCGAAGGGCTCGTCCATGAGCAGCACCGGCGGGTCGTGGGCGATCGCCCTGAGCACGCCGATGCGCTGCTGCTGGCCGCCGGACAGCTCCTTGGGGTAGCGCTTGAGGAAGATCGACGGGTCGAGCCCGACCATCTCGAGCAGTTCGGCGGCGCGCTTGCGCGACTTCGCCTTGTCCCAGCCGAGGATGTCGGGGACGACGCAGATGTTGTCGGCGATGGTCTTGTTGGGAAACAGGCCGATCTGCTGGATGACGTAGCCGAGCGTGCGCCTGAGTTCGACGGCGTTCTGTTCCTCGTTGTTGCGGCCGTCGATGAAGATCGCGCCCGAGGTCGGCTCGATCAGCCGGTTGACCATCTTCATCGTGGTGGTCTTGCCGCAGCCCGACGGACCGAGCAGGACGCAGATCTCGCCGGCCGGCACCTCCATGGTGACCTGATCCACCGCCGGCACCGAACTCGACGGAAAGACCTTGGTGACGCGTTCGAGTCGGATCATGTCTGTCTCAGTCCCGGTGAGGTGATCAGCCGTTGCAGACCGAGCAGGCCGAAATCGGCGATGACGGCGAGCACGCTCACCGCCAGCGCGCCGGTGATCAGTTGCCGCGGATCGGTCTGGCTGATGCCGCGCGATATGAAGACGCCCAGTCCGCCGGCGCCGATATAGGCGGCGATGGCGGTGACCCCGATGTTCATGACCACGGCGACGCGCACGCCTGACATGATGACCGGCACGGCGATGGGGATTTCGACCTCGCGCAGGCGCTGGAAACGGGTGAGACCCATGCCGCGCGCCGCCTCGCGCAGCGCCGGGTCGACGTTGTGGATGGCGGTGTAGGTGTTGCGGATGATGGGTAGCTGCGAATAGAGCAGCACGGCGATAACGGCGGGCATGTAGCCGATGCCGTGGCCGATCAGCGACAGCACCGGGATCATCAAGCCGAACAGCGCGATCGACGGGATGGTGATGAGGATCGAGGCGACGTAGAGCACGGCGGAGGCCGCCCGCCGGTTCTGGGTGATGGCGATGCCGATGGGCACGCCGGTGACGATCGCCAGCCCCACTGCCACTCCGACGATGGACACGTGTTCACCGGTGCGCGAAAGGATCAGTGGCCAGTGGCCGAGGATATAATTGAGTGTTTCCATGGGAGTCGCGAGCAAGATCGCCGATCTGGCTGAGCATTGCAACGATCAAAAGAAAATAACGGCAGAACACGAAAATGACAAATAACCATTCATGTATTGATCAACAGCAAAATTAAACCTATTTCAGGATGGAAAATAATCTCAAGAAGAAATCGAAATGACACTTATAGCCTCAAGAAACCGTCGGAATTTTGCCAAGAAATTTCCGCGGGAGCATCGCAAACTGCCCCGGCGAGGGCCGTTTCCCGCGCTCCATGGCATAAGGTTCGAAGCAGGAGAGGGTCGCCGGTGAGTCGCAAACCGAAAGCACAGGAGCCGGCGGAGCCGTTCTGGCGGGCAAAGACGCTGGAAGAGCTGACCGCAACGGAGTGGGAATCGCTCTGCGACGGCTGCGGCCGCTGCTGCCTCAACAAGCTCGAATACGAGGATACCGGCGAGATCGAATGGACCGATCTCGCCTGCGTGCTGCTCGATGGCCAGAGCTGCCGCTGCACGGATTACCGGCATCGCCACCAGAAGGTGGTGGGCTGCATTGCGCTGACGCCGCAAGAAGTGCGCAAGCTGAGATGGCTGCCGCCGACCTGCGGCTACCGTCTGGTGGCGGAGGGGCGCGACCTCTACTGGTGGCACCATCTGGTCTCGGGCGATCCGGAAACGGTGCACCAGGCCGGCATATCGGTGCGCGGACGAACGACCAGCGAGGTCGGCAAGTCGATCGACGACTTCGAGGACCATGTCGTCGAGTGGCCGGCCGAGGACCCGGCCGACGGTATCGAGGTGTCCGAACGCCGGTCCCCGCGGCGGCGCAAGATCGGGTTTTATTGAACCTCGGGACGGGCGAGTGCGGCAGGTTTGCCCGGTCGGCTGGCATGGCGCGTGCGCGCGCGTCCGGCGAGGTTGCCGAATCATGACGGCGATTTAATGCGGCAAGGCGACATCGCGGCGCCGGAATGCCGCCGGTGATCCGTTGATTTGGCCGGCCCCTCATGCGCGCCATCCCCAGGTCCAGCCGGACCCGCGGCCGCACGCAGCGCGAAGGGCAGTGCTGGCCAAGGTGGATCCCCGGTGACCGTCATGAAGTCCAAGCGCTTGGTTTTGACCGGCGTTCTCGTCCTGCTGGTGGCAGGTTTCATCGCCTATCCGCGCTTGCGGGCGGCGCCTGAGCCCCCGCAGACGGGGAGCGCCGCCCGGCCGGCGGCCGGCGGCACCGGCCGCGGCGGTACCTCCGCCGGCCGACCCGGGTCCGCGATCGCCGTGGTCACGGCGCTCGTCAAGAGCCAGACCGTGCCGGTCACCAGCACCTATGTCGGGTCGGTCGAGCCGGTGGCCTCCGTGGCGCTGCGCACGCACATCGACGGCGTCATCCTGGACGCCAGCGTCAACGAGGGACAAACGGTCAAGGCGGGCGACGTGCTCTTCCGGCTGGACGGCAGCACGATCCAGGCGTCGATCGCCAAGGATCAGGCCGCCATCGCCAAGGATCAAGCCACGCTCACGCAGGCGCAGGCCGACCTGACGCGCATGCAGACTCTGCTCGGGCATGGCGACGTGACGGCGCAGCAGGCGGAGCAGCAGCAGGCGGCGGTCAACGTCGCCAGCGCCAATGTCGCCAGCGACAAGGCGCAGTTGCAGGCCGACCAGGTACAGCTCGGCTACACCACCATCACCGCGCCCATTGCCGGGCGCATCGGCCAGATCAACTACTCGGCCGGCGCGCTGGTTCACGCCAGCGACACGACCCCGCTGCTCACCATCACCCAGATGGCGCCGGTCTACGTGTCGTTCCAGGTGCCGCAGCGCGATCTCGACGCCTTCCGCACGGCGCTCAAGGGCAGCCCGCCGGCGCGCGTCTCGGTGGTCGACGCCGACAGCGGCAAGCCGCTTGCCGAGGGCACGCTCGATTTCATCGATTCTTCGGTCGATGCGGCCTCGGGCACGGTCGCCGTCAAGGCCGAGGTGGCCAATGCCGATCGGGCGCTGTGGCCGGGGGCCTTTGTGCGTGTCCAGGCGACTCTCGGCACGCTTCCCGATGCGACCGTGGTGCCGACGGCCGCCGTTCAGCTCAACGGCTCCGGCGCCTTCGTCTTCCTCGTCAAGCCGAATTCGACGGTCACCGAGCAGGCGGTGACGGTGGGCGAGGCGGTGGGCGATTCGTCGGTCATCACGGCCGGCGTCAAGCCCGGCGAGCAGGTGGTCGTCGAGGGCCAGCTCCGGCTCGCCGAAGGCTCGCCGGTGAGCGAGCCCGGCGGCGGTGGCGGTGGACGGGCCGCGGCGGCGGCCAAGAAGCCGAGCACGGTCGACTGAGGGCGCGCCCGTGAACATCTCCGCCCCCTTCATCCACCGCCCGGTGGCGACGATCCTGCTGGCCATCGCGCTGGTCGGTGCCGGCCTGTTCGCCTATCGCTACCTGCCGGTCGCCGCTCTCCCCAATGTCGATTTTCCGGTGATCACCGTTTCCGCCAGCCTGCCGGGCGCCTCGCCCGACACCATGGCGAACTCGGTCGCCACGCCGCTCATCAAGCAGTTCACCACCATTCCCGCAGTCCAGTCGATGACCGCGAAGAGCGTGCAGGGGTCGACCTCGATCGTCATCCAGTTCGACCTCAACCGCGACATCGACCAGGCGGCGGCTGACGTCCAGGCGGCCATCGCCCGCACGCTCCGCCAACTGCCGGCGAACATGACGACGCCGCCGAGCTACCGCAAGGTCAACCCGGCCGATGCGCCGATCGTTCTGCTCGCGCTGCAGAACAAGACGATGACCATGACCCAGCTCGACGATTTCGCCGAGCAGGTGGTTTCGCCGGCGCTGTCGCAGCTCGACGGGGTGGGCGAGGTGCAGGTTTTCGGCGCCAAGAAGTATGCGGTTCGCGCCGAGGTCAATCCCTACGCCCTGGCCGGCCTCGGCCTCGGCATCGATCAGGTGACCTCGGCGATCGGCGCGGCCAACTCGATCGCGCCGGTCGGCACGCTGCAAGGCAAGGACCAGAACCTCGCCATCCAGGCCGACACCTCGATGACCAACGCCGATGCGTTCCGCCAGATCGTCATCGCCTCGCCGAACGGCAAACCAGTGCGGCTGGGCGATGTCGCCAACGTCATCGATTCGGTCGCCAACACCCAGACGCTGAGCACCTATGACGGCAACCCGTCACTCGTGCTGGCGGTGTTCCGCGAGCCCGACGCCAACACCGTCGCCGTGGTCGACGAGGTCAAGGCGATGCTCCCGAAATTCGTCGGCGACCTCGGTCCCTCGGGCAGCCTGAACGTGCTCAACGACCGGGCCACGTCGATCACCCAGGCGGTGAGCGACGTCGAGATGACGCTGGCCATCACCATCGCGCTGGTGGCGCTGGTCATCCTGCTGTTCCTGCGCCGGCTGACCATCACCCTCATCCCGGTCCTCGCCGTGCCCATCTCGCTCATCGCCACCATGGCGGTGATGTACGCGCTCGGCTTCTCGATCGACAACATCTCGCTGCTCGGGTTGACGCTGGCGGTCGGCCTGGTCGTCGACGACGCCATCGTCATGCTCGAAAACATCGTCCGCCACATCGAGGAGGGCACGCCGCCGTTCGAGGCGGCGCTCGCCGGCAGCCGCGAGGTCGGCTTCACTATCATCTCGATCACCGCGTCGCTGGTGGCGGTCTTCCTGCCGATCCTGCTGATGGGCGGCATCGTCGGCCGCATCTTCAACGAATTCGCCATGGTGGTGACCATCTCGATCATCGCCTCGGCGCTGGTCTCGCTGACGCTGACGCCGATGCTGGCGGCGCGGCTGTCGCCGAAGCGGGCGGGTGCACCCGCCGCCGGCCACGGCGAACACCATCAGGGGCGGCTGGTCGGCGGCTATCGCTGGCTGCTCGATCTTGGGCTGCGCTTCCGGCCGATTGTGTTGCTGATCTTCTTCGCGACCATTGTGGCCAGTTTCTGGTTGTTCGAGACCGCGCCCAAGGGGTTCCTGCCGCAGGAGGATATCGGCCAGCTTTCGGTGTCCACCCAGGCGCGTCAGGACATCTCGTTCCCGGACATGCTCGCCTTGCAGACCAAGGTCGCCGACGTCCTCCAGGCCAAGCCCTACGTCGCCCACGTCGCCTCGGTGGTGGGCGGCGGGTTCGGAGCGTCCACGTCCAACACGGGCAGCATGTTCGTCGAGCTGAAGCCGAAGAACCAGCGCCCGGCGCTCGCGGCGATTCTCAGCGACCTCAGGCGCTCGCTCGGCCAGGTCGCCGGAATCACCACCTTCGTCACGCCGGTGCAGAACCTGCGTATCGGCGGCCGCTCGTCGGCGGCGCAATATCAGTTCGTCGTTCAGGGCATCGACCGCAACGAGCTGCTCTCCTGGGCCGCCAAGATCGAAGACGCCATGCGCCACGACGCGCATTTCGCCGACGTCAACACCGACGTGCAGGACAATTCTCCGCAGGCGGAAGTGGTGGTCGATCGCGACCGCGCCGCGCTGCTCGGCATCACCAGCGAGCAAATCCGCAATTCCCTCTATGCCGGCTTCGGCGCCAACCAGGCCTCGACCATCTTCAAGACCGGCGACAGCTACCAGGTCATCGTCGAATACGACCCGTCGCTGCCGTGGACAGCGGACATGCTGAACCTGCTGCAGGTGCGCGCCCCGGCGACCGGCAAGCTGGTCCCGCTGTCGTCGTTCGCCCACATCGCCCGCGTCGCCGGTCTGCTGTCGGTCAACCAGGTCGGGCAACTGCCGGCGGTGACCATTTCCTTCAACCTGCCGGCCGGCGTGTCGCTCGGCCAGGCGACCGACCAGATCGGCGTCATCCAGCGCCAACTGGCCCTGCCGCCGACCATCACCACCAGCTTCGCCGGCACCGCGCAGGTGTTCCAGGATGCTGTCGCCAACCAGGGGATCCTGCTGGTTGCCGCGATCCTGACCATCTACATCGTGCTCGGCATCCTCTACGAGAGCTTCATCCACCCGCTGACGATTCTGACCGGCCTGCCGGCCGCGGCGGCCGGCGCGCTGCTGACGCTGCGCATCTTCAATTTCGACGTCGACGTGGTCGCCATGATCGGCATGCTGATGCTGATCGGCATCGTCAAGAAGAACGCGATCATGATGATCGACTTCGCGCTCGTCCGTCAGCGGGCCGGCGCCACGCCGCTGGAGGCGATCCGTGCCGCCTGCCTGATCCGCTTCCGGCCGATCATGATGACGACCATGGCGGCGATCATGGGGGCGCTGCCGATCGCCGTCGCCGTCGGCGCGAGTTCGGAACTGCGCCAGCCGCTGGGGGTGGCCGTCGTCGGCGGTCTCATCGTGTCGCAGGCGCTGACCCTGTTCATCACGCCAGTGATCTACCTCTACATGGAGGATCTGAGGGGGGCTGCCAACGCCCTCGGCCGCAGGCTGCGCGACCTGTTGCCCCGCCGGCCGCCTCTCCCGGCGGAGTGAGGGCGGCCTGTTAGCAGCTATCGGCGGCGGGAGTTGCGCGACGACTTCGACCACTTGCGACGCGAGCGGGTCATGGCGATCTCGTCCCGGATCATGCCGGCGAAATCGCCATTGAAGGCGAGCCGGTCGATCACCCAACCGGCTGCCAGGGCCGTCGCGAAGGTTAAGACGATGGTCATCCGACGCCTGCGAATTATTCTTTTTTAAGATATAGCGCGTCGGCGCGGTGACGCTCGGTCAAGCTGAATGTAACGTTAACGCGGGAGGGCGGCCGGGCACGGAAAGCGTTGACCCTGTCGCCGCCCTCGCGCGGCGGCGCTCGCGCACCAAGTGGTGGCGCGGCACCGATGGCCGCCAGGGAAAGTGTCCTGCGCGGCAATGCGACGGACGTGAGGGGACCGTCTCAGGGCATGCAGTCGGCCACAGCCGCAGCCGGCCCGCCTTGACCAGGATCATGGACAGGCGACGAAGCGCCGTCGCCGGCGATGCGCGCCCTGGCCCGGCCTGGCCCGGCCTGGCTCGGCCTAGCCTAGAACGCCAGCCGCGCGCGGGCGTGCGCCGACCACACGTCGTAGCCGCCGCCGATGCCGCCGTATTCGCCGCCCACCGACAGGGTGAGGCCGGAGGCGAGCGCCGCGGTGATGCCGGCGGTGACGCGCGCCGAGAGACCGTCCTTGATGCCGATGTCGGGTGCCCCGGCGGGGAGGACGGAGTCGTCGGACGCGAAGCGGTAGTCGCCGTAGAGGCCGAGATAGGAGGAAATGCCGGCGAGGACGGGGGAGGACCAGGGAAGGACCAGGCGGTCGCCGACGCTGACGCGGCCGCCGGCGAAATGGCGTGCCGCCTGCGCGAAGCCGAGACTGTCCGTCCACCCGTCGTCGTGCTCCCACAACGCGGTGACGCGCGCCGAGGGCTCGAAGGTGGCGCGGCCGAAACGGTAGCTCCCGGTGAACCCGCCCGCGGCCAGCCAGCGCGATCCGTGGGTCGAGCCCGACGCCGCGCCGACCGCGGCGTCGTAGTTGACGGCGGTCCAGCCGAGCATCGCGTCGGCGCGCCAGCGATCGGCGAAACGAGCGGCAGCGTAGCCGCCGATGGTGCCGCCGTTGCCGGTCATCCTGCCGCCAACCGAATCCGTCTTGTAGTGGTAGGTCTCGTATCCGCCGAAGAGGCCGATGAGGAGGTCGGGGGTGAGCTTGCGGCCGAGGCCCGCGGTCAGGTTCACCTGACCGCCCTTGGTGGCGAAGGCGTCGCCGCGACTGAAGCCGCTGCCGCGCACGTCCGCCCACAGGCTCCAGTCGCGCATCGGCGCCGGATCGGCCAGCGGCCCGGTTTCGTCGCCGGCATAGGCCAGCGCATCGGCGGCCGCCTCGGCGCCGCTTCTCGGCGGCGTCGCCGCGAAATTGAGCGCGAACCCGTTGGTGCCGCCCGAGGTGGGCGAACCGCCGCCGGAGAACGCGTTGTCGATGGCGCCACCGACCGCGTCGGTGATCACCTGTCCCGACGTCGTGCCGGCGGTGTTGGAAGCGCCGCCCATCGTCGTCTGCAGGTTCCGGCTGTCGGTGTCGTCGGTGTTGCTGCCGCCGGTGCCGCTGTCGCCGCTGCCGCCGGTGTTGTCGGTGATGTAGGTGAAGGCGGCCGGAAGCGTGTAGAGCGACCCGTCGATGTCTGCCGTGACATCAACCGTGCCCGACCCGGCCGGCGCGACGACCGTGGCCTCGCTGTCATTGTTGACGGTGAGCGCCCCCGCGGTTACGCCGCCAAACGTCACGCTCCCAAGGCCCGGACATTGGAATCCGCTTCCCGTGAGGGTGACCACGGTGCCCGCCCGGCCGCTCGTCGGCGTGATCGACGTAAGGCCGGAACAGGCCCACGCGGAGGCCGGAAAAAGAAGAAGAAGCGCACCGATTGTGGCGCCGCCCACCGCAAGACGGACCTTGCCCATCTGCCCCTCCGATCGCGGTACAGACAGCTATTCCGGATCGGCGGCGAGATACGCTGACCGCCATCCGGTGGTCTGACCGACGCTCCCAGATGAATCACTGGCGTCGAGCTTGGGGTGCTTCGGCATCCGTGGCAAGCCTCTGGCGAGACCACCTGGGGAAAGCGTGCCGACAGGCGAGGGGGCTCCGCGCTCTGCGGATGTCTTGGTCCCCTGACCCTGACCCTGTCCCTCTCCCCGGACAGAGGGGACCAATGCGGCGGACGCCTGGGTTCGCGGGACGCGGCCCCCAGTCAAGCCGAGGGATGGAAGAGCTGGCGCACAACGGCGGAAGACCCCACCCACCATGCTTCGCCTTCTGCCTCGCAACTTTCCTCCCGACCAATGAGCAAATGAGTCCTAGGAATTTCATCCTAACTATATCTTTCGCACCACAAGCGCAAATGCTAGTGGTTCTGCCGACAGGCCGGCAGTACCGGGCGAAGCGCCCGAAAAAGAGATTGAGATCACGCCCGAGATGATTGAGGCGGGAGCGCGCGAGGTTGTTGAATATGGAGACCTTGATGCCGACGCGGTTGCCGTCAATGTGTTTTTGGCGATGTTAAGGGCGAAACGCTAAGGGCCAAGAATCCATCCCCACACTTGCGTGTCGTATTTAATTGGTCGCTCTGGTTTCGCCCCTTGCAACAATAGCCAGATAATGCAGCAAGTGTAGATGTATTCTTGTCGCGCGTTCGTGAGCCTTATCGTTTGATGCATTTCTTGCTTAGTGTCTTCCAACGATTTAATGCCACATATGACCAATATTCCTGGAACTATCCTCTTCGTTGATGTAAACGCTTTACAAAATCTTTTGACACGGGGCGTCAAAAAGCGGACATCGTGAGCGGAATGGGCGAATACGTTGCGAATCTCTCTGATTCGGTCGAGTTCCTTGACACCTCTTACCCCAAATAAGGCTAGGGCAAATCCCATTCGCGTTTTTGCGAAGAGGCTTGAAAGCGGCCCCCTCGAATCGAACAATTCCTTTTGACGTGAGATGGGCAGCTTCTTGAGTCGACTTAGAATTGCCCTCTCAAGAGCACGCTCTACCAGTGCGGCGCATACCAAACATGCAGAACGGTCTGGCAGTCCGTTTATCCCTCCCCAAATGTGTGCTATCTCCCGGTCGCTAAGAGGTTTTTTGATAAGACTGCGCCATGATGGAGCCATCCAAACAATCCTAGCTGAGACCGAACGTCGCCGCGACGAAGCCCTCCGCCGCGCTATGAACACGCCGCCTACGCCGCACAAGGCGAAGGATAAGCCCACAACCAGCGGTAAGGCGAGTCGGCGACGCGGCAAACAAACACGCAGCCAAAGGAACTAAACGCTCGTTATCACTTCTGGGGTTGTTTCAGGAGCACCAAGGCGACGAAAGCGCGCCGATCTTTCTGGGGTGCTTTCTCAAAGCCGTCGATGACAGACTCGACTGCTCGGATATCGGCCTCAACGGCGGACTTAAACACTTTCTCGTCAGGATCATAATCTGCCTTATGTCGCTTATCCTGCATGGCGACGAACATGTTGGCAAAATCCTGAATCGTATTCGGGAATTTCGAAAGGAGATTGGCGTGCTTGCAGGCGTCTTTGGCGAAGCCGTGTTGAAGCGCGCGATACACCTGGTTCCATGCAGGCTTGCTGCGTTTCTGCTTGCTTGTGCCGATTACGAGGTCGGCACAAGTTTTGGCAAGCACATGGAACAATGCATAGTAGGTCGTGCTAACAGCACGCCTCAGATGGGCCTGTTTTGGCTTTCCCTTGCCTGAGACGACAAGGTGCCGTGCCGTATCGAGTAGATCACGCGGAAGCACGCTTTCTCGTCCGCATATCGGACTTCGAAATAAGTGAGAGAAGCGGGAATGCGGGCTCGTCAATTTCCATAAGATAAGGACGTAGTTCTCGCACGAGTCCGGAGATTTTGCTCGCTTCGATTGTGCTGGGATCGCCTTCCAAAATGACTTGAATGCGGAGCACGGGATTGTCGTCAGCGTCAATGTCATCGGTGACGGCGACACTGACAACGCGCACGTCGTCATATGCCCTGAACGCATCGCTCAGAGTGCGATGTACAACATCACCTATGCGATTGAGATCGCGCATTCTGTCCCTGCCCGTAGCGCTTGGTGCCATCATAACCAAAGAAGATATGGTGTGCGCAAGCACAAAACACCCGTCTTTGGATGAAAAAATGGTAAAGAAACGGCAGAATTTAGCCATTCTTCCGCTTTCGGAGGCGCGCGAGTTTCCTCGCCAACTGGCGATTAGTAACCGGCTTGACGAGGTTGGGCGTACATGAGCCGCTTGCCTTCAGCGCCACGCATCGCATCGGTGGCGCGGTCGGTATCGGTCCAACCAAGGGCGGTGCGGCGATTGTACCTGAAATCAAATTCCGCGAGGTAGCGGTGCAAATGGGCTTCGCCGCAGTGTTGATAGACGCCGGTCATGCCGCGCTTGAACACTGAGAACACGTTTTCCACCGTATTCGTGTGGACGGTGCGGCCCGGCTCATAGCGAACGTACTCACCAGCGTGCCGCACTGACTGGTGAGACGCGGCATGCTTTGCAACGTCGGTGCAAAGCCGGCTTTCGTCGGTCATGACGTGTGCCTCATGCGCGATGTTCGCAGTCACGATCTGATTGACGGTCGCCTTGTCGGCCTTTCGGCGCCAGCGCATCCGTCAGGCCGAGCCGCGCCACCGTGTCGAGGTAGGTCCGGCCGCTCGTGCCCGCGCCCGGCGAGGCGACCGCTGGCGATGAAGCCGCCGGCATCGGCGAATACTGGGTCCCCAATTTCGCGGGGACGACCGGAAACGGGCTGTCATGTCGCCCGTCATCCTCCGCGAAAGCTGGTCAAGCCGGCGGATGACGGTGCGGGAGGGGCGGCGAGGGAATCGCAGCCCGCAGTGATTACTGGGCCGCTTTCGCGGGGACGACAGGGGCGAGGCTCGCGGTAAACGAAGCGCAAAAGTTAAGGCTAAAATTCCTAGGAATTTTTTCTTGACAGCGGTGCGCTGCTTCTGTATGGTCCAGCTAACGTCGCAGAAGTGGGCGATCGGTTCCTCCTCCCCCACCGCCGCCCTGGCCCGACAGATCTCTCCGGGCTCCTGCGATCGACCAGAACCCCCGGCGCCACCCTGCTCCGGGGGTTCTGCTTTTCGGGATTGCCCATGACGCTTGTGGATACAGAGACGGCGGCGCGGCCGAACGGCAGCGCCGGCGCGCCCACGCCCACGCCCACGCCCACGCCGGACGCAGACGCGGACATGTATGTGCTGGCGCCACGCGACCGGCGCCGTTTCCGCGTCGTGCCCAACTTCGCGCGCAGCAGCCGGCAGATGCTCGACCTCGACGCCATCGCCGCGCTGAAGGCGGAGGCGCGGCGCGAAGTCGAGGGAACGACGCTTTCGCTCTACGAGATCGCGCGGCGCATGGACATCGCCGCCAGCACGCTTTCCAAATGGAAGGGCGTGGAAGGCTGGCTGCGGCCGGAGGGCGCGCCGCGGCAGCCGGACTTCGGCGGCAAGGCGCCGCCGCGCAACCAGACGCCGCAAGAGCGCAGCCGCGACATGATCGGCAAGCTCTATCGCGTCTTCGTGCGCCAGGCGGGCGACCTGGAGGCGCGGGCGGCCAGACCCAACGCCACCACCGACGAGAAGGACGCGCGCACGCTCAGCGTGCTCGCCAAGACACTCGGAACATTGATTGCGCTCGACCGGGACGACGGCGCGAAGACCGAACAACCGGGACCGGCCGACCGTGAGAAATACAACGCCGAACTTGCTCGTCGAATTAAGGCATGGGCTGAACGAGGAACGTGAACCGATCGCTCTGGCGCGCGGCCTGCCCTGGCGCCAGTTCCAGATTCTCGACACGACATGGGCGCTGGACGCCCGGCTCGACCAGCTTGCCCCCGAGGGCGACTGGCTGACCTGGCTGATCCTCGGCGGGCGCGGCGCGGGGAAAACGCGCGCCGGGGCCGAATGGGTGCGGGCGCTGGCGACCGCCGAGCCGAAGCCGGCCGGGCCGATCGCGCTGGTCGGCGAAACCTTCACCGACACCCGCGAGGTGATGATCGAAGGCGTCTCCGGCCTGCTCGCCATCCACCCGTCGTGGGACCGACCCGAATGGCAGCGCTCGCGGCGCCGGCTGGTCTGGCCGAACGGCACGATCGCGCAGGCCTTCTCGGCCGAGGACCCGGAAGCCTTGCGCGGACCGCAATTTTCCGCCGCCTGGGCGGACGAACTGGGCAAGTGGCGCTACCCCGACGCTGCCTGGGACATGCTGCAATTCGGCCTGCGCCTCGGTGCCCATCCGCGCCAGGTGGTGACCACGACGCCGCGGCCGATCCCGCTGCTCAAGCGGCTGATCGGAGGGCAAGCGGAGGGAACCACGGTCGTCACCCGCGCCACCACGGCGGACAACGCGATGAATCTTTCGCCGGGATTCCTCAGCCGCGTGGTGGCGCGCTATCACGGCACGCGCCTCGGCCGGCAGGAGCTGCTCGGCGAGATGATCGAAGAACGCGCCGACGCGCTTTGGCAGCGCGCGACGATCGAGGCGGCGCGGGTGGTGAGCGCGCCCGACGATCTCGTGCGCATCGTGGTCGCGGTCGATCCGCCAGCCTCGCAGCGCAGCGGCCGCTGCGGCATCGTCGCCGCGGGATTAGGCCGCGATGGCTTTGGCTATGTGCTCGCCGACGGCAGCCTCAGCGAAGTCCGGCCGGCCGAATGGGCGGCGGCGGCGATCGCGCTCTACCGGCGTTTCCATGCCGACGCGCTGGTCGCCGAGGTCAACCAGGGCGGCGACATGGTCGCCGCTGTCATGCGCGAGGTGGACGCCGGCGTGCCGGTGAAGCCGGTGCGCGCCACGCGGGGCAAGTGGCTGCGCGCCGAGCCGGTGGCGGCGCTCTATGCGCAGGGGCGCGTGCGCCACGTCGGCGCCTGGCCGGATCT
This sequence comes from uncultured Alphaproteobacteria bacterium, assembly GCA_963782045.1. GTDB lineage: Bacteria > Pseudomonadota > Alphaproteobacteria > Rhizobiales > Kaistiaceae > CAVSRC01. The sequence goes on along the minus strand of CAWAIR010000037.1, from coordinate 623,100 downwards.
GGAAGACGAGATGTGCGACTTCGGCGTCGACGGGCTCTCCGCCGGCCGCTCGCCCGACCGGCTCGACGCTCTGGTCTGGGCGCTCACCGCGCTCATGCTCGGCGAAGGCGGCGAGCCGAAGGTGAGGGCGGTGTAGCCGGCTCCGCCACAGTCATCCGCCGTCCGAATTGAACGCTAGTTGGAATTGTTCCAGAGGCAGGTTCTTTATAAATTTTCTAGTTATAAGTATTTGATGGCGGAATTGCGGGTCCGGGAAGAATGTTAAACTGAACGGAAAGCACGATTTTCGTTCAGGTCTGGTTCAGGATCAGTGGATATATTATGCTCCCAACATAACAATAAAGTTCAGAGTTCATCAGACTAACTGAACTGAGCCGCGTCCTGCTTCGAGAGTGCATCGCACTGCACTGGGACGGCAGACAAATCACACCGACAGGAGCGCAATATGTCCATGACACACGGAAAGCTCGCGGTCCTTGCCGTCGGCGCAGGCCTGTTCGCCCTCGGTTTCGCCGGACCAACGCCGAGCGTTGCGGCAGAAAAGAAGCCGCCCAGTGCAACACAGCAAATCAATCCGCAACAGGAGACGCAGCGCGTGGTGCCGCGCAATTGCCCCGACATTGCCGTCACTAGTTTCCGCGTCGAACTGGTGAACCGTTACGGCACCTATGGGCGCGACGCCCACGTCCGCTTCACTGCCGTGGCGACCAATGTCGGCAAGCAGGCGTTCGTCTCCAGCAAGGGCCAGCAAGCCCTTTACATTCTGGAGAAGCCAGTCACCCCCGGCGATCGGCTTCTTAAGAAGCGTGACTTCCTGCGGCTCAATCCCAATCAGAGCGTTACGGCCACCGTTGTCCGGGAGTGGCATACGGGCATGGAATTCGCGCCGAGTTTCATCGCGCGGATCAGCTACGACCCCGACATCACTATGGACGGCAACAAGCAGAATGACGATTGCCGGAACGACAACAATTCCCGGACAATCAGCGCCGACACCGTCAGCGCGCTGCTCCACTAGGCGACAGCCGCACGGACAACCGGAGTAGTCGATCGACACGGATGAGAAGGCGACAGGGTCCCGGGTCTGCACCGCACCACCAACGTGCTGCGGCGCGCCCGGGACACGGCGCCCCGTCAGGGTGTTGTGCCGCGTTGCGTGTGCGTCGCGCCGGGTCTATGACCGCCTGACTCACCCACATTGAGATTCAGGCGGACAGGATTCATGAGACAGAGACGCGCGTCACGGCTCGGCACCGCCGTTTCGGAAATCGGCTTCGGCGCCTGGGCGATCGGCGGCACCTGGGGTGAGGTCAGCGAGAGCGACGCGGAAGCGGCGCTCAATGCCGCGCTCGACGCCGGCGTCACCTTCATCGACACCGCCAACGTCTATGGCGGCGGCCGCTCTGAGCGGATCATCGGCCGCGTCCTCAAGCAGCGCGGCGGCACCCGGCCGTTCGTCGCCACCAAGACCGGGCGCGAGGGCACCAACCAGCCGGACGCCTACACCAAGGCCAACATCACCAAGTCGGTGGAGGAAAGCCTGAGGAATTTGCAGATGGACGCGCTCGACCTCGTCCAGCTCCACTGCCCGCACCCGGCGATCTACTACATGCCCGAGGTGTTCGACGTGCTCGACGGCCTGGTGAAGGACGGCAAGATCAGGAAGTACGGGGTCAGCGTCGAGAAGGTGGAGGAGGGCCTGAAGGCGATCGAGTTCCCGAACGTCGCCTCGATCCAGATCATCTACAACGTTTTCCGCCAGCGGCCGCAGCGGCTGTTCTTCCCGGAGGCGAAGGAGAAGGGCGTCGCAACCATCGTGCGCGTGCCGCTGGCGAGCGGTCTCTTGACCGGCAAGCTCAAGGCGGACAGCACCTTCGCCAAGGACGACCACCGCACCTTCAACCGCGAGGGCGCCGCCTTCGACAAGGGCGAGACCTTCTCCGGTGTGCCCTATGACGTCGGCCTGGCGGCGGTGGACGGGCTGAAGAAGCTGGTGCCGGCGGGCGCCACCATGGCGCAGTTCGCGCTCCGTTGGATCCTGATGAACGAGGCGGTGACCACCGTCATCCCCGGCGCCAAGAACAAGGCGCAGGCGGAAGCCAATTCCGCCGCGGCCGACCTGCCGCCGCTCTCCGCCGACGTCATGGCGGCGGCGAAGAAAGTCTACGACGAGCGCATCGCGCGATACGTCGATCAGCTCTGGTAGGGGCTGAACGGGCCGCTGCTACCCCTCACCCTGTCCCTCTCCCGCAAGGGGAGAGGGAACGGCTACGGGAGGCGCGATGCCCGTCGGCTACCGCTTGCCGACGAAGGCGGCGGGGATGAGGGCGAGCCAGCCGAGGATCATGGCGCTGCCGCCGATGGGCGCGAGGAACGGCGCCGGGCTGGCGCCGAGAAAGTGAAGCGCGACGAGATCGGCCGAGAAGACGAGCGCGCCGCCGCCGACGAGGAGCGTGGCGATGCGCGTCGACCAGTGACGGCCGGCGAGCAGCGCCAGCACCAGCACGGCGGGCGCCTGGGTGAGCGCGATCAGCGCCAGCGAACCGAGGATGCGCGTGTCGCCAAGATGGGTGGCGCCGGCCGCCGCGGCGACGCCGACGGCGCCGAGGATGCCGGCCGCGGCGATGGTGAGGCGGGAGAACCAGGCGGCTTCGGAGATCATCGCTAGGCTCCGGTTGGTGACGGTTGAGACCAGGCCGACCCTAGTCGCCGGCCGGGTGGCCGGACAAGGAGACGTGAGGCCGCGGCCCCGGGGCGATTGATCGCCCCCTCACCCTGTCCCTCTCCCACGAAGGCGAGGGGACGACGATAACTGGCACCGTGCCGCCGCTAGGCAATATCAAGACGAGGCTCAGATGCGCATTCCATTCCTCACGCCGCGGCGGACGCCGCCGGCGAGCGAGCCCGTTCGCGCCGAAGCCAAGGCCTCTGCCGCCGGGGCGCTGATCGCCTTCCAGAGCCATGGCCGTCCGGTGTGGACGCCGCGCAACTATCGCGAACTGGCCAAGGAGGGCTATGCCGGCAACGCCATTGCCTATCGCTGCATCCGCCTGATCGCAGAGGCGAGCGCCAGCGTGCCGTGGCTGCTCTATGACGGCGCCGCCGAGGTGGATGAGCACCCGCTGCTGGCGCTGCTCGCCCGGCCGAACCGCGGCCAGGCGGGTGCCGACTTCCGCGAGGCTCTTGCCGGCTACCTGCTCACCGCCGGCAACGCCTATGTCGAGGCGGTCAGCGTCGACGGGGAGGTGCGCGAGCTGCACATGCTGCGCCCCGACCGCATGAAGGTGGTGCCCGGCGGCGACGGCTGGCCGGAGGCCTATGAGTACTCGGTCGATGGGCGTTCGGTGCGCTTTGCCGTGCCGCCCGACGGGCCCTCGCCGATCCTGCACCTGAAGCTCTTCCATCCGCTCGACGACCATTACGGCTTTGCGCCAATCGAGGCGGCGGCGGTAGCGCTCGACATCCACACTGCGGCGGCGCCTGGAACAAAGCGCTGCTCGACAATTCGGCGCGGCCCTCGGGGCGCTGGTCTATTCAGGCCAAGGACGGCGGCAACCTGACAAGCGAACAATACGAGCGGCTGAAGGCGGAGCTCGAAGACGGTTTCACCGGCATGCGCCGCGCCGGGCGGCCGCTGCTCCTGGAAGGCGGGCTCGACTGGAAGGCGATGAGCCTCTCGCCGAAGGACATGGACTTTCTCGAGGCCAAGAACGGCGCGGCGCGCGAGATCGCGCTCGCCTTCGGCGTGCCGCCGATGCTGCTCGGCATCCCCGGCGACAACACCTATGCGAACTTCAAGGAAGCCAACGCCGCCTTCTGGCGTTCGGCACCGTGCTGCCGCTGACCGGCAAGATCGCCGGGGCGTTGGGCGCGTGGCTGGCGCCGCCGTTCGATGAGGCTGGCGCGACGCCGGATCGCGCTCGCGCAATCAACCCTACGCTTGTGGTTCGACGCCGACCAGGTGGACGCGCTCTCCGCCGACCGCGCGGCGCTGTGGGAGCGCGTCGCCAAGGCCGACTTCCTGACCGTCAACGAGAAGCGCGCCGCGGTCGGCTATCAGCCGGTGGAGGAGGGGGGCGCGGGGGCGGCCTGAGTTGAGGCCCGTGGCGAAGCGGGGGCGCTGTAGGGTAGGTCAGGCGCGCAAGCGCCGTAACCCACCATCGGACTTTGGACGAACTCGGCCGATGGGTTACGCGTCATTCGGCGCATCGACACGATGTCGTGCGCGCCGGCACCATCGCGCGGGCCGGCGGCCGCGCGTTCCTCTATCGCTTCGATTCAGAAATATATCCGATTGACGCCATATACGGTAGACCGTATATATCGGCCATGGAAAAGATCCGCGAAACCTTTCTGGCACTGTCCGACCCAACACGCGTTCGCGCCCTGGCTCTGATGGCGCAAGAAGGCGAGGTCTGTGTCTGCGAACTCGTCGCCGCGCTGGGCGAGGTGCAGCCTAAAATATCGCGCCACCTGGCCGTGCTCCGCGATGCGGGGCTCGTCACCGTCCGCAAGGATGCGCGATGGGTCCATCACACGATCGCACCTGATCTGGAGAAATGGGCCAAGGACGCCGTCAAGGCGGCGGTGGCGGGAATATCGGCGGAACCGATCCATCAGAAGGATTGCACCCGTCTCAAGAAGATGACGGGACGCCCGCCACGCGACAAAGTCGCCTGATCGACCAAGAAACATGGACGCACCCATACCTTGCTGCAACCTCGGGGCGGGCACTCCTCACGGTCAAGACGACGATGACACTCATGAGGTCCGTGACGACGAAGGACACGACCACGCATCGGATGTAAACGAAGGCAACGAACGCCGGATACTCTTGGTCATGGTGCTGACTGGCGCCTTCATGATCGCCGAGGTAGCCGGTGGCCTAATTTCCGGTTCCCTTGCGCTGTTGGCCGACGCCGGTCACATGCTCACCGACAGCGCTGCGCTTGCTCTCGCTTGGTTTGCATTTCGGTTGGGCCGCAAGGATGCAGACCCGCAGAGAACCTATGGCTTTCACCGGTTTCAGATCCTGGCGGCGTTCGTCAACGGTATCGCGCTGTTCGTCGTCGCCGCGTGGATCGTGGTCGAGGCAGGCCAGCGGCTGATCTCTCCAGTGGCGGTGATGGGAACCGAGATGTTCGCCGTTGCGGCAGCCGGCCTGCTCGTCAATATCGCCGCATTCGTCATCCTGCATGGCGGCGAGCGCAAGAACCTCAACGTTCAGGGCGCCCTGCTGCATGTCATGGGCGATCTGCTGGGATCGGTGGCGGCGATCGTCGCAGCCATGGTCATCATCGAGACGCGCTGGACGCCGATCGATCCGATCCTTTCCGTGCTGGTGGCTATTCTCATCCTGCATAGCGCTTGGAAGATCGTCCGCAGGTCCGGTCACATTCTGCTGGAAGGCGCTCCCGACGATTTGAACCTCTCGGCGCTCGCAGATTTGTTGAAAGCCAGCATTCCCGGTATCCGTGATGTCCATCACATCCACGCTTGGTCACTGACTCCGGAACGGCTGCTGGTCACCCTTCACGCGGCTGTCGACCCCGATGCTGACCAGGAGACGATCCTGCGTGCCATCCAGGCCGCGTTGTCCCGGCGGTTCGGCGTCCACCATGCGACCATCCAGCTTGAACCGGGGCCCTGCACGCAGCTCTGATCCGCGTGCGATGGCGGCACGATCCCCGCTGTTTTGCCTCGGCTGACGACCTCAAGCCGACACGTCAATCGCCGCTACACCGGAACATGCGGTGCGTCATATATTCGTCTTGACATATATACGAAGTGGCGTATGTGATGGCCATCGAATTTGCGGCGACGAAGTTCGCCGGCCTTGGAAAGGACGGTTCCCATGAGTTCGACACATCATGTCGAGGCAAAAGACTTCTTTGATCTCGCAATGGCCTTTCACGGCCACAAATGCCCGGCCATGCCACTCGGGTTGCGGGCCGGAGCAGCGGCGATGAATGCTCTTGGCGTTGCGCGGTCACAAGACAAGGAATTGATGCTGCTGGTCGAAACCAGCGACGACCATGCCGCCGGATGCTTCGCCGACGGATTGATGGCGGTTACCGGCTGCACCTACGGCAAAAGCAACATCAAGAAGACCTATTACGGGAAAATGGCGTTCACGCTGATCGACACCCGGCGGAACAAGGCCGTCAGAGTCCAGCTGAAGCCGGGATTTTTCGGCAAGATGCTCAACTCGCCGTTCGTACAGCAACGCAAGCAGGGAGTCTTGCCCCAGGACATTCCGGCGAGCATCACCGACCCTCTCGTGGACGGCGTCATGAACCGGGCGGAGGCCGAGTTTCTGGATGTCAGCCCGATCTTCGATTATGCGCTGGCCAGGAAGAAGGGCAGCTTCGAGAGCGACCTTTGCGAGGTCTGCGGGGAGCGCGTCTTTGCGCACAAACTCCACGACGTGAACGGAAAACGGGTCTGCATCCCTTGCTCGGAAGGCAAAACGCCCGACCGCCAAGCAGCCGCCAAGGATTGACCTTCGTCGTCCACGGTTGGCCGTCGGAGGGCGACCGTCATCGTCCGCGAAAGAAGAAGCGATGATGTATGTGCTGGCTGCAGCGGCGATTGCGGCTGCGTCATTCCTGTTCGCCATGCTCGGGCTGGGTGGCGGCATGGTCTACGTGCCCATCCTTCACTGGATGGGGTTTGACCTGAAGACCGTCGCAATCCCATTGGGCCTGTTGCTGAACGGATTGAACACCTTCCTCGCCCTGACGGTCTACGCCAGGAAGGGCCTGGTTGACTGGCGGGGTGGTGCCGCCATGGGCATCGCGGCGACGGTTGGCGCGCCGCTGGGCGCGCTCGTCCAGCCGATGGTGCCGAAGGACTATCTGCTGGTGTTCTTTGCCGTGGCAGTCGTTGGCGCGGCGGCACGGATGGTCCTGACTGCGTTCCGATCGCAAACGCGGGTGCGCGAGTTGGCGACGCCCTCCACGCGGCTGGCGGTTGGCATCGGGGGCGGTGGCGCGATCGGCTTCGTCGGTGGGCTGCTGGGCATTGGCGGCGGCTTTCTGGTTGGCCCCATTTTGTTGGCGTTGGGGTACCCGGCGAAGCAGGCCGCGGCGACAACTGCACTGGTCGTCACGTTCTCGTCGGTATCCGGGTTCGCGGGCTACGTCGCTCAGGGGCATTTTCCCTTGCTGCCGACCGTGCTGGGCATTGCGGCAGTGCTACTCGGCTCGCAACTGGGCGCGCGCTTCATGACCGGCAAGGCGAAAGCCGCCTGGATCACTCAAACCTATGCAGTGGTCCTCGTCGTCATAGCGGCCAAGCTGGTGTGGGAGGCCGTGGGGCAATTTTGAATCAGGAGAAGACGCTGCCCGGATCGGTCCGGAGCATTCCGAGGAACCGCTTTGGTTCATGACAGCGCCGGTAGCACCTAGCGAGCTCCGGTTGAGGAGACGGACATGAAGAACGTCGACGTATTGGTGATTGGTGGAGGACCCGGCGGCACACCGGCGGCGATGGCGCTGGCAAGTGCAGGCCGTCACGTATTGCTGGTCGAGAAAGGCAGGGGCCTGGGCGGAACCTGCCTGTTCGAGGGCTGTATCCCGTCCAAGATCCTGCGCGAGAGCGCTCAACACCTGAGCGCCATCAAGCATTCGGAGGAGTTCGGTCTGCGCGTGCCGACCGGTCCGATCGAAATCGACTGGCACGCGATCATGGGGCGCAAGGCGACGATCCTGAACCGGCGCTCCGAAGGCGCCCTGCAGCACGCGCATCAGCTTCCGACCCTGTCGGTTCAGTTCGGCAGTGCCGTGCTCACCGGGCCGCGCCATGCACGGATCGTTCCGACCGACGGTGAGCCCGAGGACATCGAATTTGCCAGTGCGATCATCGCCACCGGATCGGTGCCGCAGCTGCTGCCGATCGAAGGCATCGACCTGCCGCAGGTGATCACCAGCGAACAGCTGCTCGAGGTCCAGCGTCCGCCTGAGCGCCTCGTCGTCATCGGTGCCGGTCCCATCGGTGTCGAGATGGCGCAGGTCTTTGCCGCGTTCGGCAGCCAGGTGACGTTGATCGAGGCTGGCCCGCGCATTCTCGCGCCGGTCGAGGAGGAGGTTGCCACCGCCCTGCAGGCGCACATCCAGCGCCAGGGCATCGCGCTGGAACTCGGTGTGCAGGTTCTGGCGATCTCCAGCCACGGCAATGGCGTCCGCGTGAAATATCGGGACGCCACAGGCGCCGAGCACGCGGCTGACGCCGATTCCATTCTCGACTCGACCGGACGCAGCCCGAATGTCGACGGCCTTGGACTGGAGCATACGGCCGTGCGCTTCGATCATCACGGCATCAAGGTCGACGGCAAGCTGGAGACGGACGAACCTGGCATCTACGCCGTCGGTGACGTCATCGGCCACCCGATGTTCGCCCATTGGGCAACCGCCCAAGGGCCTGGCGCTTGCAGGCCATCTGCTCGGCCGGCCGGTCCGCTTCCCGACGCCGGAGAACAATTCCGCGGTGGTCTTCAGCACGCCCGAAGTCGGCATTGCCGGCCTGACCGAGAGTGAAGCCCGCGCAGCGGGCCACAAGGTCGGCATCGCGCGCTACGACTATCGCACGGACGCCCGGGCGCAGGTTTCGGGCCATCCCGAGGGCATGCTCAAGATCGTCTATGACGATGCCACCCGCGCCGTGCTCGGTGTTCATATCCTTGCCGCGGACGCCGCGCCGCTTCTCGGCGAAGGCACACTGGCGGTCAGTGCGCATGTGCCCATGGAAGCCCTCGCCATGGCGATCCACGCGCATCCGACGCTGAGCGAATTGATGGGGATCGCGGCGCGCGAGGCGTTGGCGCCGCGCCACTAGGGGCAGGTGGCCACCGCCTGGGCAGGGCTTGCCTCGTAAGCCCTGCCGACGTCGCCGCGGGAGATGGCGCGTATCACGCCGCACGACGCTGTGCGACCGCCGATCGACCGGCGGCGCGCCCTCACGGCTATCGCCGGTGGGTGAAGGGGCAGGGGCGAGCGCGGTCGAAACGACCGGCCAGTCAGCCGCCGCGACGCGGGGCGATCTCCGCTTGCGGCAAAGGACATTGCGTTTGGACGGCCGATGTCGGCATTTGAACGCAAAGCGGATACTGATATGTCCATGTGTCATCGGTGTAAGGTCAGGAGTTAAGACAGGCATACCACGGGAGTTCCATTTTCAGAGGCGTCTGTCTATAGTGGATGGACTGGGGAAGTCCCCTCGAGACCGGCCGATAGACGTCTCCTGTTCTCCATGGACGCACTCTGCGATGACGCAATTCACCGTGGCGACTGCGCCGTTGGGCGCCCTGCCATCCTCGTGACGCTCGTGGCGATGGCCGCGCTGACGGCGCCGAGCGCCGACGCCCGGCAACGAAAAAGACGCGCACCACGCGCAGAGGGTGGAGACAGCGCCGCGCCCGGCGGGCGAGCCGATCATGGCAATCGTGTCGCTCAAGTCCCAGCGGGTCACCTTCTACGACGCCGACGGCTGGATCGCGCGTGCTCCGGTCTCCACCGGGACCACCGGTCGCGAGACGCCGGCCGGCGTCTTCGCCGTCATCGAGAAGGACAAGGACCACCACTCGTCCATGTATGACGATGCCTGGATGCCGAACATGCAGCGCATCACCTGGAACGGCATCGCGCTGCACGGCGGGCCGCTGCCCGGCTATGCCGCCTCGCACGGCTGCATCCGGATGCCTTACGGCTTCGCCGAGACGATGTTCGACAAGACGCGGATCGGGATGCGGGTGATCATTTCGCCGAACGACGCGGCGCCGGTCGATTTCACCCACCCGGCGCTGTTTCAGCCGGACCCGCAGGCGATCGCGGCCGCTCCCGCGCGCGCCGAGACTCTCGCCGGCGCGGCCGCGGAGGCCAGCAAGGCGGCCGATGACGCCAAGACGTCCGCCAAGACGGCGGCCCGCGCGTCGGCATCGGCAGCAGCGTTGGTGCACAAGCTTGAAAAGCTGAACCGCCCGCGCCCCCGCAAAGGTCGCCGCCGCCGACAAGGCGATCGCTGCCGCCGACAAGGCAAAGGCGCGCGCCGAGGACGCACGGCAGAAGGCCGCCGCCACGGTGGCGGACCTGGCGACGCAGATCGACGCCGCCAACGCCGACGCGGCGTCGAAGCTCGCCACCGCGAACGATGCCACGACGGACGACGCGGCGAACAAGGCTGCCGCAGCGGCGGCGCAGAAGGCAGCGTCGCAGGCGAAGGCGGTGCACAAGCTGGAGGTCGCCAAGACCCGCGCCGACGCCAAACTGGCCGCCGCCGAGAAGGCGGTCGCCGCCGCCGATCAGGCCAAGGCGCGCGCCGAGGAGGCGAAGCAGAAGGCCGTCACCGCGGCTGCGGACCTGGCGACGCAGCTCGACACCGCCAGGGCCGATGCGGATGCGAAGGTCGCCGCCGCTGCCGCCGCCAAGGACGCCGCCAAGCAGGCCGATGCCGAAAAGGCCGTCGCCACCAAGGCGGCCACCGAAGCGAAGCTCGATCTCGAACCGGTCTCGGTCTACATCAGCCGCGCCACCGGGATGCTCTACGTGCGGCGCAACACGCACAAGCCGTGGCCGGACGGGGGCGAGGTGTTCGAATTCGACCATCGAGGTTCCGGTCACCATCCGCGATCCGGACAAGCCGATCGGCACGCATGTGTTCACGGCCATGGCGGGCGACGATACGGCTCTCAGCTGGACCGCGGTGACCATCGACGACGGCGACAATGCCGAGGACGCCCTCGACCGCATCACCATTCCGCAGGACCTGCTCGATCGCATCGCGCCGACCGCCGTGCCGCGGTCCTCGATCGTCATCTCGGACGAGCCGCTGAGCAAGGAAACCAACTATCGCACCGAGTTCGTCGCGGTTCTGAGCGACTATCCGCAGGGCGGCTTCATCACGCGCCAGCCTACGGCAAATGCCCGCACGACAAGGGACAGCTTCGGCTTCTTTTCGACCTTCCGGGGAAATTCCGGCAACACCCGCCGGCGCGCCCAGTCCCGTCGGCCGTGGTAGGGCAGCGCGCGCGGGTGCGGCCGGCGCGACTCGCGGCTGCTACCTACTCCCCGCGGAGCGCCAGCCACAGGCCGCCCGCGATCAGCAGGCTGCCGCTGGCCCAGCGGATCACGCGGGCGCGACCCGAGCTGAGGCCGGTGGCGACGCGGGAGGCGGCGAGGACCACGATGGTGTCGCTGATAGCGGCGACCGCCATGGCCGTGAGCCCCATGATGAGGATCTGCAACGCCGCGCTCCTACCCGGATCGATGAACTGCGGGAAGAAGGCGCCGAAGAAGAGCAGCGCTTTGGGGTTGCTGACCTCGACCATCATCGCCTGGGCAAAATAGCCGCCGCGCGGCGCGTGCGGGGCGCCGGCCATGGCATTCTCGTGGCCGATGACGAGCTTCACGCCAAGGAAGACGAGATAGCCGGCGCCGAGAAGCCGCACCCAGACGAACCATTCGCCCATCGCCGCGATCAGCGAGGCGAGGCCGGCGAGCGTGAGCACCACCATGATGGCGAAGCCCGCCTGGAAGCCGGCGACATTGGCCAGCCCCGCCCGGCGGCCATGGCGCAGGCTGTTGGCGACGATCAGCGTCACCGACGGACCGGGCGCGATCATCACCACGATGGTGGCGGCGAGGAAAGTGAGCCAGGTGGAAAGCTGCATGGGCAGGCTCGAAGGCGGGCACGGCTGGACGCGGCCACCGTAGCACATGGAGCGGCCCGGCGGCCGCCCGGAAATAACGGGACGCGACTTGGGAGCGCCGATGACGTGGACGACCTCACGCACACTTTCGTCGAACGCGGCGACCTCGCGCACCTGGCGCTCTTCCTGTGGGCGAGCGGGGCGAGCGCGCTGCTCGTCTGGGCGCTCAGGGAGCTTGCCGCCTCCAACCGGCGCTTCAACGATTTCGTCAATGAGATCGCGCGGCTGAACCGCTTCTTCGATCGGGATTGAGGGATAATCACCTCTCCCTTGGGGAGAGGTCGCGAGCGAAGCGAGCGGGTGAGGGGATGTTGCTTCACGAGGGGCCATGCGCCCTCACCCCGCGCACCTAATTCCCCCCGATCAAGTCGGGGGTCACAAGGTGCGCGGCCCTCTCCCCGCGGGAGAGGGGGATACCGCGACGAGATTGCGCGACAGAGAAACGGACCAACACCCATGAAGCACATGCTGATGCTGATCGGCGGCACGCGCTCGGGCGCGCACCGGGCCGTGTTCCACGACTTCGCCGAAGGGTTGGCGCGCGTCATCGGCCGTCGCGGCTGGACGGCGCGCGTGCGCGCGCTGGAGCTGTAACCCCCTCCCGAAATCGGCTGCGCCGATTTCGACCTCGCCTCAAGGGGGAGGTTGAGCGTTGCGTCTGCCGCGAACGAAAGACAACTCATGATCCTCACCGAACGGAAATTCGCCCGCGCCACGCTTTCGGCCGTCGAGGCCGACGGCACCTTCACCGGCTATGCCAGCCTCTTCGGCCGCGCCGACCTCGGCCGCGACATGGTCATGCCCGGTGCCTTCCGCGCCTCGCTGGCCAGGCGGGGAGCGGGGGCGTCAAGATGCTGTTCCAGCACGACCCCAATAGCCGATCGGCGTGTGGCTCGATATCCGCGAGGACGGCGAGGGGCTGTTCGTGAAAGGGCGGCTGACGACGGAGGTCGGACGAGCGCGCGAGGTGCTGTCGCTGATGCGCGCCGGAGCGCTCGACGGCCTCTCCATCGGCTACCGCACCGTGCGCGGCCGCACCGACGCCAAGACCGGCGTGCGCGCGCTCTACGAGGTCGACCTCTGGGAGATCTCGGTGGTGACCTTTCCCATGCTGCCCGAGGCGCGTGTGGTGAGCGTCAAGGACATGAACGCGCACCTGACGCGGACCATCCGGCGGGCGACTCGGCTCATGCGTGGGGCGATGCGCAGCTGACCCCACCCACCGCGCTTGCGCGCGGTCCCCCCTCCCCGAAGCGGGGAGGGATGGGCGCATGCGGCAATCGGCAATCGGCAATCGGCAGTCGATGATGGGGTAGTCGGCAGTCGGCAATCGGCAGTCGAAACCCCCTCACCCTATCCCTCTCCCCACCCAACACGGCAAACGACCAGTCAACTCCGATTGCCGATTGCCGACTGCCGTAACAACACCAACCCCAAGCGAAAGGAAGCACCAGCATGCAGGCTGAACCCATGCCCGCGCCCGAGACCAAGGCCGCGGAGACGACCGGCGACGTCGCCGGGGCGTTCGACGATTTCATGAGGACCTTCGAGGCGTTCAAGGCGGAGAACGATTCCCGCCTCGCCGAGATCGAGCAGAAGCGCGTCGCCGACGTCCTCACCAATGACAAGGTCGACCGCATCAACCGCGCGCTCGACGAGCAGAAGCGGCTGATGGATGCGCTGGTGCTGAAGACGCGCCGGCCGCTGCTCGGCCGCGACGGCCAGCCGCTGTCGGAGCGCGCCATCGAGCACAAGGCGGCCTTCGACGCCTATGTCCGCGGCGGCGCCGAGGAGGCGCTGCGCGCGATCGAGAAGAAGGCGCTGTCGGTCGCCTCAGACGGCGGCTACCTGGTGCCCGACGAGACCGAGCGCGAGATCGGCCGCAGGCTTTCGGCGGTGTCGCCGATCCGCGCCATTGCCGGCGTCCGTCAGGTCTCGGGCTCGACCTACAAGAAGCCGTTCGTGACGGCGGGCGCGGCCACCGGCTGGGTGGGCGAGACCGATGCGCGGCCGCAGACCACCGCGCCGACGCTGGCCGAGCTCGAATTCCCGACCATGGAGCTCTATGCCATGCCGGCGGCGACCGCGATGCTGCTCGACGACAGCGCCGTCAACATCGACGAGTGGCTGGCGGGCGAGGTCGAGACCGTCTTCGCCGAGCAGGAAGGCACCGCCTTCGTCACCGGCGACGGCGACAAGAAGCCGACCGGCTTCCTCTCCTACACGACCGTGGACGAGTCGAGCTGGGCCTGGGAGAAGATCGGCACCATCGCGACCGGCGTCGACGGCGATTGGCCGGCGGCCACCCCGTCCGACATCCTGGTCGACCTCGTCTATGCGCTCAAGGCCGGCTATCGCCAGAACGGCACCTGGGTGATGAACCGGGCGACCCAGGCGGCGATCCGCAAGTTCAAGGACGACAGCGACACCTACATCTGGCAGCCCTCGGCGGTGGCCGGCCAGCCGTCGACGCTGATGAACTTCCCCGTGGCCGAATCGGAGGACATGCCCGACATCGGCTCGGACGAATTCGCCATCGCCTTCGGCGATTTCCGCCGCGGTTATCTGATCGTCGACCGCGTCGGCGTGCACGTCCTGCGCGATCCCTATTCCGCCAAGCCCTACGTGCTCTTCTACACCACCAAACGGGTCGGCGGCGGCGTCCAGGACTACGACGCCATCAAGCTCCTCAAGTTCGGCACGGCCTGAGCCGCCCGTCCCTCCCCGGGCCGGTGCCGAGGCCCCGCGGGCGAAGAGCCCGCGGGGCTGTCTGTACTGGGCAGTCGGCAGTCGGCAATCGGCAGTCGAGGGCCCGAGCCAGCCGCCAATTCCCGACTGCCTACTGCCGAATGCCGATTGCCCTTTGGAGTTCCCCATGACCGCAGCATTGATCACTGCGCCGGCGCTGGAGCCGGTGACGCTGGCCGACGCCAAGGCGCATCTGCGCCTCGACAGCGACGACGAGGACCAGCTCCTGACCGCGGCGATCGTCGCCGCGCGGGTGCATGTCGAGGCGCTGACCCGCCGCCTGCTGATCGAACAGGGCTGGCGCGTCTATCTCGACCGCTGGCCGCGGAAACGCATCGTGAGACTGTCGCCGGCGCCGCTCATCTCGGTCGATGTGCTGACCGTCTACGACGCCAATGGCGACCCGACGGTGGTCGACGCCGACGACTACGAGGTCGACGCGGTCGCCGTTCCCGGCCGGCTCGTGCTCTCCGGCAACGCCCCGGTGGCCGTCGGCAAGGCGGTGAACGGCATCGAGATCGACGTCACCGCCGGCTACGGCCCGTCGAGCGTCGACGTGCCGGCGCCGCTCCGCCAGGCGATCATGATGCTCACCGCCCACTGGTACGAGCATCGCGGCACCGTCGGCCACGACATGGCCGGCGCCGCCCCGCCGCTCGGCTTCGATGCGCTGATCGCGCCCTACCGGATCCTGTCGCTATGAGCGCCGCCGCGGACTACGACCCCGGCTGGCTGCGTCACCGGGTGACGGTCGAATCCGGCGCCTCGGCGCCGGACGGCGCCGGCGGCGAGACGGCGCTGTGGGACACGCTGGCGACGCTATGGGCGCACATCGAGCCGGTCAGCGCGGGCGAGACGATCGTCGCCGGGCATCTCTCCGGCATCGTCACCCATCTGGTGACCTTCCGCTTCCGCGACGATCTCGCCGGCGGCATGCGCGTCGCCTTCCGCGGACGGCACTTCCGCGTGCTCGCCGTCCACGATCCTGACGAGAGCCGCCGTTATGTGGTGGCCAAATGCACGGAGGAAGCGCCATGAGCGATGCACTGAAGCTGACCGGCGCCGATCTCGCGCAGGCGCTCGGTGCGGTGCTGGCCTCGCCAGCGGTGGATGCCGCGGTGCGCCGGCGGGCCGAGGATGTGGCAGGTGCCGTGCGCGCCGAGACCGGCGACGCCGCCCGCGTCACGCGTCGGGGTCCTGGCGACTACGTCGTCAGCGTCGAAGGGCAGGGTCTGTTCGCGCGCGAATTCGGTTCGCTCGATCGGCCGGGCGATGCGGCGATTGCGCGGGCGATCGCGGGGATGAGGCGATGACGCCCCGCGGCACAGTCACCTCTCCCCTGTGGGGAGAGGTCGGCGCGAAGCGCCGGGTGAGGGGGCTCCGCGCTATCCGGATCGGTCGGCACCCCCTCACCCTGTCCCTCTCCCCGCTGGGGAGAGGGGACGAATGCGGAGAGGCTGGAGGACGATTGCCATGACTTCGGCAGCGCTTGCCCTGCAGAAGGCGATCTATGCCGCGCTTGTCGCCGATGAGGGCGTCGGCGCGCTGATCGGCGACCGCATCTACGACGGTGCGCCGCGAAACGCCGTCTTCCCCTTCATCGACCATCGGCCGCGCCACCGTCTCCGACTGGAGCACCGGGACGGAAGAGGGCGCCGAGCACCGGCTGACGCTCGACGTCTGGTCGCGCCAGCGCGGCATGAGCGAGGCGCATGCTATCGCCGGGGCGATCCGCGCCGCGCTCAACGATGCGGCGCTGACGCTCGACGGCCACGCTCTCGTCAACCTGCGCTTCGAGACCGCCGATATCGCGCGCGACCCCGACGGCATCACCGTTCACGGCGTGGTGCGGTTTCGGGCCGTCACAGAAGCGAGTAGCGAGTAGGGAATAGTGAATAGAACAGCACTACTCGCTATTCGCTATTCGCCCTTCACCCTTCACCCTTCACCACCTCCCCACGGAGACCACCATCATGACCGCACAGAAGGGCAAGGACCTTCTCCTCAAGATCGACAGCGACGGGGCGGGCACGTTCCAGACCGTCGCGGGGCTGCGCGCCCGGCGCATCAGCTTCAACGCCGAGAGCGTCGACGTGACCGACGCCGATTCCGCCGGGCGCTGGCGCGAGCTGCTCGCGGGCGCCGGCGTCAGGCACGCCAGCGTCAGCGGCTCCGGCATCTTCCGCGATGCGGCGAGCGACGAGACCGTGCGCGGCGTGTTCTTCGACGGCCTGATCCGCGACTGGCAGGTGGTGGTGGCCGATTTCGGCACGCTCGCCGGCGCCTTCCAGGTGACGGCGCTGGAATATTCCGGCGAACACAACGGCGAGCTCGCCTATCAGATGGCGCTGGAATCCGCCGGCGCGATCGCGTTCGCGGCGGCGTGAGCCTCGTCCGCGGGACTCGGCCCGGCGCGGTCACCTCTCCCCGTTGGGGAGAGGTCGCGAGCGGAGCGAGCGGGTGAGGGGGCTCCGCGTCATCCAGATAGGTCGGTACCCCCTCACCCTGTCCCTCTCCCCGCCGGGGAGAGGGGACGAATGCGGATGTGCCCACGTACAGAAGGAGGGAGCGTCATGGTCAACCGGCAACGCGGTGAGGTCGAGGCAGTGCTCGACGGGCGGACGTACACGCTGTGCCTGACGCTGGGGGCATTGGCCGAGCTGGAAGCGGCACTGGACGCGCACGACCTGATGGGGCTGGCGCGCCGCTTCGGCAAAGGCCGGCTTGCGGCGGGCGATGCGATCCGCGTCATCGGTGCCGGTTTGCGCGGCGCCGGCAATGACGTGAGCGACGAGGCCGTGGCGGCCATGCGCGCCGAGGGTGGTGCGGCCGGCTATGTCGGCATCGTCGGCGCGCTGCTGGCGGTGACCTTCGGCGGTACGGATGAGTGAAGATCATGAGCGAGAGCCGCGCTGTGCCGCAAGCTTGGCTCCCCCTCACCCTGTCCCTCTCCCACCAGGGGAGAGGGGACGAATACGGACAACGTCTCCCCCAGCCGCCCTCGCAACAGCCTGACGCCTTTCCCTGGCGGCAGGCAATGGCCTTCGGCCTTGGGCGGCTAGGTTGGCGCCGCGCGACTTCTGGGCGATGACGCCGCGCGAGCTGGCCGCGGCCGTGGAGGGCGTGGTCGGCGTCCCGCCGGCGCCGCTCGACCGCGATGCGCTCGATGCGCCGATCGCGCGCTATCCGGATCAGCCGGAGTGATAGGTCCGGTTCGCGGGAGATGCAGCCCTTGGCCCTGGCGCGCTCGATCGCTTTCGTGATCATCCGGCGGGCGTGGGCGGCATCGCCCCAGTCGCCGATCTTGACCCACTTGCCGGGCTCCAGATCCTTGTAGTGCTCGAAGAAATGCTCGATCTGCTTGAGCGTGATCTCCGGCAGGTCGTCGTAATTGTGGACGTCGGCGTAGCGCAGCGTCAGCTCAGGCGCAGGCACCGCGATGATCTTCTCGTCCTGTCCCTTGTTGTCCTCCATGATGAGGACGCCGATCGGCCGGACATTGATGACGCAGGCCGGCACCAGCGCGCGGGTGTTGCACACCAGCACGTCGATAGGATCGCCATCGTCCGACAGCGTGTGGGGAACGAAGCCGTAGTTCCCCGGATAGGTCATCGGCGTATGCAGGAAGCGGTCGACGAACGAGCGTCCCGGCCTCCTTGTCCATCTCGTATTTGATCGGCTGGCCGCCGACCGGGACCTCGATGATGACGTTGACGTCGTCTGGCGGGTTCTTGCCGATCGGGATGGCTTCGATGCGCATGCGCTCTCTCCAGCGAGGTGTCGGTGACGCCGGCCCAGCCAAGCGGGCAGGGCACGCATAGCCGGGTCTCGCCGGCAGCGCACCCTGTTTTTCGTCGGGCGACACCCCACCCGTCTCCGCGCTTCGCTCGGAGCCACCCGCCCCTCGCGGGGAGGGACAGGAGCAAGCGGCAAATGAAGAAGAAGACATGACGACCGAAATCGACACGCTCACCATCGGCGTGGCCGCCGACACGCGCCCCTTCGAGACCGCGATGCGGACGCTGACCGGCGAGGCCAACGGTTTCTCACGGCGCGATCTCGCGCGCCTTCAAGGACGCGGTGACCGGCGGCAAGAACTTCGAAAGCGTGCTCTCCAGCCTGGCGCTGAAGCTCGCCGGGCTGGCGCTTGACCGCGCTTTGCAGCCGGTGTCGAGCGCCATCGGCGGCGCAGTCGACGCGCTGTTCAAGAGCTTCGGTCTGGCGAATGGCGGGATCGTCGCCAACGGTGCCGTACAGCGCTTCGCCGATGGCGGCGTGGTGGCGCAGCCCACCCTGTTCCCGCTCGCCCGCGGCCTCGGCCTGATCGGCGAGGCTGGACCGGAGGCGGTGCTGCCGCTGGCGCGCGGAGCCGACGGCACTCTCGGCGTGAAGAGCGGCGCCGCTCAACCGATCGCCGTCACCTTCAACGTGACCACCGCCGACGCGGAGAGCTTCCGCAAGTCGGAGGCCCAGGTGACGGCGATGCTGGCGCGGGCGGTGGCAAGGGGACGGAGGGGGATGTGAAGTGGGCAGTCGGCAATCGGCAGTCGGCAATCGGAATTGAGGTCGGGTCGACTGCCGAATGCCTACTGCCGACTGCCGACTGCCCACATGCGGCAGCGTTTGACGCGAAGGATGTGTTCCCATGCCCGCATTGATCCCCTTCCATGAAGTGCGCTTTCCGACCGCTATCGCCTTTGGCGCCAGCGGCGGGCCGGAGCGCAGGACCGACATCGTCGCGCTCGGCTCCGGCCACGAGGAGCGCAACAGCCGCTGGGCGGATTCGCGCCGACGCTACAATGCCGGCTATGGCGTGAAGTCGCTCGACGACCTCCATGCGGTCATTGCCTTCTTCGAGGAGCGGCGCGGCCGCCTCTACGGCTTCCGCTGGAAGGACCGTGCCGACTGGAAGTCTTGCGCGCCGGGCGGCACGCCCGCCGCCACCGACCAGGCGATCGGCACCGGCGACGGCGCCATGACCGCCTTCCAGCTCGTCAAGACCTATGGCTCGGTTCATGCGCCGTGGGCGCGCACGCATCGCCAAGCCGGTTGCCGGCTCGATCCTGGTGGCGGTCGACGGCGTGGCGTTGGCTGAAGGCTGGCGCGCGGACGAGACCACCGGCCTGGTGACCTTCGCCGTGGCGCCGACGGAGGGCGCGGCGATCACCGCCGGCTACGCGTTCGACGTGCCGGTGCGCTTCGACTTCTGACACGCTCGAGATCAACCTCTCCCACTTCGCCGCCGGTGATATCCCGGCGATCCCGCTGGTGGAAATCCGGCTGTAGGCGACAGGGAACCTCTCATGCGCACAATCGATCCCGGCCTCGCCGCGCATCTTGCCGGCGGGGCGACCACGCTCTGCCGCTGCTGGCTGGTGACGCGGGCGGACGGCAGCATTCTCGGCTTCACCGACCACGACCGCGGGCTTTCCTTCGACGGCGTCGACTACGAGCCGGAGAGCGGCTTCGACGCCAGCGAAGACGTTAGCGAGACCGGCTTCGCCATTGGCGGACTGGAGGCGACCGGGGCGCTGTCGTCGGAGCGGCTGACCGTCGCCGACCTCGCCGCCGGCCTCTACGACCATGCCGAGGTGGCGCTGTGGCTGGTCAACTGGACGACGCCGGAAGAACGCCATCTGCTGCGCACCGGCCATCTCGGCGAGGTGACGCGCGAGGACGGCACCTTCCGCGCCGAGCTGCGCGGGCTTGCCGCCGAGCTCGACCAGCCCAACGGCCGCGTCTTCCGCCACGGCTGCGACGCCGACCTCGGCGATCAGCGCTGCGGCGTCAATCTCGACGACGCGGCCTATTGCGGCACCGGCACGGTGACCGCTGCGGCGGGCAGGCGGCGGTTCGCCGCGAGCGGGCTCGGCGACTTTGCCGCCGGCTGGTTCACCCGCGGGCGGCTCGCCTGGACGAGCGGCGCCAACGCCGGCCGTGCCATCGAAGTGCGCGCCCATCGCCTCGCCGACGACGTCGCGAGCTTCGAGCTGTGGCAGGCGATGGCGGCCGACATCGCGGTGGGCGACACCTTCACGGTGACCGCCGGCTGCGACAAGCTCTTCTTCACCTGCCAGGCGAAGTTCGCCAACGCCGTCAACTTCCGCGGCTTCCCGCACATGCCGGGCAACGACTTCGCTCTGTCCTATGCGCGCGCGGGGGACGGGAACGACGGAAGCGCGGTGGTCGCTTAGCGAACAGCGAATAGCGAATAGCAGCTAGCGGACGCCTCTATTCGCCATACGCGATTGGCTTTCGAGCATGGAGCCATTCGATGGACAGCCATATCACCCGTGCCGCCATCGTCGCCGAGGCGACGAGCTGGCTGGGCACGCTCTATCGCCATCAGGCATCGCTGAAAGGCACCGGCTGCGACTGCCTCGGCCTGCTGCGCGGCGTGTGGCGCGCCTTTCACGGCGACGAGCCGGAGGCGATGCCGGCCTACACGCCCGATTGGGCCGAGGCAAAGGGCACCGAGACGCTTGCCGAGGCGGCGCGCCGGCACCTCGTCGCGATCCCGGTCGATGCGGCGGCGGCGGGCGACATCCTGCTCTTCCGCTGGCGCGCCAATCTGCCAGCCAAGCACGCTGCCATCCTGGTCGATGACGTGCGCTTCATCCACGCCCAGCAGGGCGCCGCGGTGGCGCTGGCCGCGCTGACGCCGTGGTGGCGTCGGCGCATCGCCTATGCCTTCCGGTTTCCGGGGGTGGGTGACTGACTTCAAAGGCCAGCTCGGCGCCCCCTCACCCGGCTCGCCCTACGGCCTCGCCACCCTCTCCCACGAGGGGAGAGGGTTGGAATTCGCGGCGCCGCCACAGCAAACCCTCTCCCCCTGCGGGAGAGGGTGGTGCGCGTAGCGCACCGGGTGAGGGGATGTTGCCTCACGAGGGTCCGTACGCCCTCACCCTTCGCGCGTAACTCGCTTCGCTCCTAACGCGCGAAGCCCTCTCCCCACGGGAGAGGAGCCAATCGCAGACTCACAGGCACACTCATGGCCACACTCGTCCTTCAGGCGGCGGGAGCCGCGGTCGGCGCGCTGTTCGGGCCGGTCGGCGCCATCGCCGGGCGCGCGCTCGGCGCGCTCGCCGGCTATGCCGTCGACAGCGCGCTATTCAGCACCCACACCACGCGCGAGGGCGCGCGTCTCGCCGACCTCGAGCCGCAGACCTCGCGCGAGGGCGCGGCGATCCCGCGCGTCTACGGTCGCGTGCGGATTTCCGGCCAGGTGATCTGGGCGACGCGCTTCGAGGAGGTGGTGAGCGAGACCCGCGACGGCGGCGGCAAGGGCGGACCCAGCGGCACGACGACGCGCACCTATTCCTACTACGCCAATTTCGCCGTGGGTCTCTGCGAAGGCCCGCTGGCGCACATCGGTCGGGTGTGGGCGGACGGCAAGCCGTTCGACCTGGCAAGCTGCACCTGCCGCATCTCACGCGGCGACGAGACCCAGGCGGTCGACAGCCTGATCGCCGCCAAGCAGGGCGAGGCGCCTGCCTATCGCGGCACGGCGCTCATCGTCTTCGAGCGTCTGCCGCTCGCCGATTTCGGCAACCGCATTCCGCAGCTCTTCTTCGAGGTGATGCGGCCGGTTGCCGGCGTCGAGACGGCGATCCGCGCGATCACCCTGATCCCTGGCTCGACCGAATTCGGCTACGACCCGGAACCGGTGGCCAAGGTGATCTCGCCCGGCAACCGCGCCACGCTCAATCGCCACGTCGACGGCGCCGCGAGCGACTGGCAGGCCGCGCTCGACGATCTCCAGGCGGTCTGTCCGAACCTCGACCGGGTGGCGCTGGCGGTGACCTGGTTCGGCGACGATCTCCGCGCCGGTCACTGCACGCTGATGCCGGCGGTGAGCGACCGGGCGACGGTGACCGTGCCTGAGGAGTGGAGCGCCGCCGGCCTGACGCGGGCGACGGCGCGGCTCAACTCCACCTACGCCGGCAAGGCGGCCTTCGGCGGGACGCCGTCCGACATATCGATCGTGCGCGCGCTCCGCGACCTGGCGGCACGCGGCATCAAGGTCACCTTCCACCCCTTCGTCATGATGGACGTGCCGGCCGGCAACGCGCTGCCCGACCCCTATGGCGGCGGGAGCCAGGCCGCCTATCCCTGGCGCGGGTCGATCACGCTGTCGGTGGCGCCGGGCGAGCCGGGCTCGCCCGACAAGACCAGCGCGGCGGCCGCCGAGATCGCCGCCTTCGTCGGCACCGCGGCGCCCAGCGATTTTGCCCTCTCCGGCGACACAGTGGTCTATTCCGGACCGGCGGAATGGTCGCTCCGCCGCATGGTCCTGCACTATGCGTGGCTGGCCAGGGCGGCGGGCGGCGTCGACGCCTTCCTCATCGGCTCTGAGCTGCGCGGGCTCACCACCATCCGTTCCGACGGCAGCACCTATCCCTTCGTCACGGCGCTGCGGTCCCTCGCCGCCGACGTGAAGAGCGTGCTCGGCGCCGAGACCAAGGTCTCCTATGCCGCCGACTGGAGCGAATATTTTGGCCATCACCCGGTCGACGGCTCGAACGACGTCTTCTTCCATCTCGACCCGCTGTGGGCCGACGCCGCTATCGATTTCGTCGCGATCGACAACTACATGCCGCTCTCCGACTGGCGCGACGGCGACGACCATCGCGATGCGGCGACCTGGGATTCCGGCCGCGAGACGGCCTATCTCCGCGCCAACATCGCCGGCGGCGAGTATTTCGACTGGTACTACGCCAGCGCCGCCGACCGCGACGCGCAGGTCCGCGCCGCCATCAGCGATGGCACCTACGGCAAGGACTGGGTTTTCCGGCCGAAGGACATCGTCGGCTGGTGGAGCAACCTGCACTACGACCGGCCGGGTGGCGTCGAGAGCGGCACGCCGACCGACTGGGTGGCCGAGGGCAAGCCGATCTGGTTCACCGAGACCGGCTGCCCGGCGGTGGACAAGGGACCGAACCAGCCCAACGTCTTCCCCGATGCGAAATCGAGCGTGAGCCGCCTGCCGTATTATTCCAGCGGGACGCGCGACGATCTCGTGCAGCGCCGCTTCATCGCCGCGGTGCTTGGGTTTTGGAATCCGGACGATGCCGATTTCGCGGACGCTGCCAATCCGGTTTCCTCGGCCTACGGCGGACGCATGGTCGACTGGACAGCGATCCACCTGTGGACCTGGGACGCACGACCCTATCCGGCCTTTCCATTTCTGACCGACGTCTGGTCGGACGGCGCCAACTGGAACACCGGCCACTGGCTCTCCGGACGGCTCGGCGCGCCCACCGCCGAATCGCTGGTCGCCCAGATCCTCGCCGACTATGGCGCGACGAGCGGGATGGTCAGCGATCTCGACGGCACCCTCGACGGCTATCTCATCGATCAGGTGATGTCGGCCCGCGATGCGCTGGAGCCGCTGTCGCAGCTTCTCGCCTTCGAGGCGGCGGAAAGCGGCGACACCTTCCGCTTCGTCCGCCGCGGGCGGCGGCCGCACCAGACCTTCACCCGCGACGATCTGGTGGAGGAAGGCGCCCGTCCGCTGGTCTCGGTCAAGCGGGCCGAGGAGACCGAGCTGCCGGCCGAGATCGCCATCGGCTTCTCCGACGCGCTCGCTGACTATCGTGCCAGCGCCGTCGATTTACGCCGGCTGGTCGGCGGTAGCCGGCGGGTGGCGAGCTACGACTCCGGTGCGGTGCTGAGCGCGGCTGTCGCCGGCGGTCTGGCTGATACGCTGTTGCAGGACCTCTGGGCCGGCCGCGAGACGGTGACGCTGGCCCTGCCGCCGAGCAAGCTGGCAGTGGAGCCGGCCGACATCGTCACGCTCGATTTGGGCGCCGACGACACCCGCACGCTGCTAGTCACCCGGGTCGAGGATGCCGGCCTCAGACGCATCGCGGCCCGCACCATCGAGCCGGACATCCTGGCGCCGGTGCCGGCGGGGGCGCGCGCCCTGATGCCGGCCTCGGTCGGTCGCGACAGCCCGCCCGAGGTGCTGCTGCTCGACCTGCCGCTGATCGCCGGAACCGAGCCCGGCAACGCGCCGCGCATCGCCGCCTTCGCCGAGCCCTGGCCTGGCGCCGTCGCCGTCGCGCTGGGCACCGCTGAAGGCGGCTTCACCCCGCGCCAGACGCTGGCGCGCCGCGCCACCATGGGCGAACTCACCGCGCCGCTGGAGCCGGGGCCGCTCGCCCGCTGGGACCGCGGCAATGCGATCGAAGTCACGCTCTATGGCGGGTCGCTTTCGAGCGAGCCGCGGCTTGGCGTGCTCAACGGCGCCAACCTGGCGGCGATCGGCAGTTCGGCGACCGGCTGGGAGGTGGTCCAGTTCCAGACGGCGACGCTGACCGGCGAAAGCACCTGGCGGCTGGAGGGCCTGCTCCGCGGGCAGGGCGGCACCGGCGATATCGCCGCGGCCGGCCATGCCGCCGGCGCGCGCTTCGTTCTCATCGACGGCGCCGTGCCGCTGGTGGAGCTCTCCGACGCCGAATCCGGCCTCGACCTGACGGTACGCTGCGGCCCGGCCGACGCGGTCTACGATCCGGACGTCTTCGTCGATGTCGCGCTTGGCTCCTGCCGGCGCGGTCTCGCCTGCCTGCCGCCGGTGCATCTTGTCGCCACGCGCGATGCGGAGAGCGGCGACGTCAGCTTGTCGTGGATCCGCCAGACGCGCATCGGCGGCGATGGTTGGGACCCGGTGGAAGTGCCGCTCGGCGAGACGCGCGAGGCCTATGTCATCTCGATCTTCGACGGGGAAACGGTGGTGCGCACGCTTTCGGCCGCGTCGCCGTCGGCGACCTATGCCGCCGCCGATCAGACCGCCGACTTCGGCGACTTACCGGCGGACATCTCCGTCGCCATCGTCGAGGTGAGCCCGACCGAGGGGCCGGGGCTCGCCTTGAGCACGGAAGTACATGTCGGCTGACACGCGACCTTACGTCGGCGCTGTAGCCCGGATGGAGCGTGAGCGAAATCCGGGGAGAGCGCCCCCGCATTCCGCTTGGCTCCATGCGGGCTACTGGTCCGGCCTGCGCCGGAATGACGAAAGAGTGCCTGGCATAGCTCAGCCCAAACCCTTTGCACCCAAAAGGGAAATCCATGTCCGATCCGCTTGAATCCCTACACCTGAAGCTGCCCTATCTGGCGGCAGCGCAGGCCCAGAAGCACGTCACCCACAACGAGGCGCTGCGCCGGCTGGACAGCCTCGTCCAGCTTGCCGTCATCGACTCGTCGCTGAGCGACCCGCCGGTGATGCCGGAGGAGGGCGACCGCTATGTCGTCGCCGCTGGCGGCACCGGCGCCTGGGCCGGCCACGACGGCGAACTGGCGAGCTATGTCGACGGCACCTGGGACTTCGATACGCCGGAGGACGGCTGGCTCGCCTTCGACGTCGCCGCCGGCGTGCTGCTGGCGCACCAGGCTGCAGGCTGGGCGGCGGTGAGCGGCGTGCCGGCGATGGTCGATCGCTTCGGCATCAACGCCACCGCCGATGACACCAACCGGCTGGCGGTGAAGAGCGGGGCGGTGCTCTTCTCCGGCATCGACGCGGCCGATGGCGGCAGCGGCGACATTCGCTTCCTCGTCAACAAGGAGAGCGACGGCGACACCGCCTCGCTGCTCTTCCAGAGCGGCTGGTCGGGGCGGGCGGAAGTGGGGCTGGCCGGCGACACCGACTTCGTCTTCAAGGTCTCGCCCGACGGCTCGACCTGGATCGAAGCCATCCGCATCGACAAGGACACCGGCCTCTCGACGCTCCTCTACGACAACAGCGTCTCCGGGCTTTCCGCCACCACCGTGCAGGACGCCATCGACGAGGTGGCGGCCGGCGGCGGGGGCGGCGGCAGCACCGTGGTGAGCGTCTTCGGCCGCACCGGCGCGGTGGCTGCGACGGCGAGTGACTACGACGCCAGCCAGATCGACAACGACAGCGGCGTCAGCGGCGCCACCGTCAAGGACGCGCTCGACACGCTGGCCGGCGGCGTCTCGGGCAAGCAGGATGCCGATGCCGACCTGACGGCGCTCGCCGGCATCGCCGCCGCCGGGCTGCTGGCGCGCACCGGGGCAGGGAGCGCGGCCGCGCGCACGCTCACCGGATCGAACGGCGTGGCGGTGTCGAACGGCGACGGCGTATCCGGCAATCCGGCGATCGCCGCCGACATCGCCGGCGCCACCGACCTCGCCGCGCCGGCGCGCGACGACGAGCTGCTCATCGCCGACACCTCGGCAAGCGGCGTCGTGCGCAAGGCCGACGTCGCCTCGATCATCGAACTGGCCAAGCCGACCGAGGCGATCGTCATCGCCTGTTCCGACGAGGCCACCGCGCTCACCACCGGAACCGGCAAGCGCAGCTTCCGCATGCCCTACGGCTTCGCGCTCTCCGCCGTGCGGGCCTCTCTGGTTGCGGCGCAATCGAGCGGCGCGATCTTCACCGTCGACATCAACGAAGGCGGTACGTCGATCCTCTCCACCAAGCTCACCATCGACAACGCGGAGAAGACCTCGACCACGGCGGCGACGGCAGCCGTCCTCTCCGACACGGGGCTCGCCGACGACGCCGAGATCACCATCGACATCGACCAGGTCGGCGACGGCACCGCCACGGGCCTCAAGGTCACCCTCATCGGACAGCGCGCATGACCGTCTTCATCCCCTGGTTCGAGGGCGTGTCGGCCTACCAGGTCGCCCGCTCGCTGCGCTTCAACGCCGCCGACGCCGCCTATCTGTCGCGGACGCCAGGGGCCGCGGGCAACCGCAAGGTCGTGGCCATGCGCTTCCGCATCAAGCGCAGCAAGCTCGGCGCGGCGATGACGCTGGCATCTGCCGGCACCGCCGGCATCGACCGCTTCTACTTCGACAGCAGCGACCGCCTGTGCCTCGACGTTCTCGGGGCCACGCGGCTGGTGACGGCGGCGGTGTTTCGCGACCCGACCGCCTGGATGGATGTCGGCTTCGCGCTTGACGTCGGCAATGCCACGCCGGCATCGCGCGCCAAGATCCTCGTCTTCGAGGACGAGGTCGCCGCCTACGGCACCGATACGCGCTCCGCCATTGCCGATGCCGACACCAACTGGAACGCCGCCGTCGCCCACTATCTCGGCCGCGACGACGCCGGCAACTATTTCGACGGCCACATGGCCGAGCCGGCCGGCGTCGACGGCAGCCAGGCGATCGCCTATTCCGCCATCGACCCGGCGACCGGCCTCCGCCTGCCGACGCAGCCGGACGCGAGCTGGGGCACCAACGGCTTCTGGCTGCCGCTCTCCGACAACGCGGCCGCCGATGCCACGCACCTCGGCGCCGACGCCAGCGGCAACGGCAACAACTGGACCCCGAACAACTTCTCGGTCACGGCCGGGGTGGGCAACGACAGCCTCGTCGACAGCCCGACCGGCTATGGCAGCGACACCGGCACCGGCGGCGCGGTGCGCGGCAACTACGCCACGTTCAACCCCGCGCAGGTCCGCGGCGCCGGGGACGTCTATTCGGATGGCGATCTGTCGTTCTATGCGTCGCAGGAGGCCACCTACGGACGCGGCTACGCAACCATCTCTGTTGGTAGCGGCAAATGGTATTGGGAGATGATCCCGACCACCGGCGTCAGCTTCATGGTCGGCGTGGCAGCGGCGTTCCACCTGCCGACAGCGGCAGGAACGGTCGGCTACTACGCCGATGAGTTCTCCTACTACAACACCGGCCAGAAATATAACAACGCAGCGCTGGCAGCCTACGGAGCGTCCTTCGGCGTTGGCGACATCATCGGCGTCGCGCTCGATCTCGATGCCGGCACGGTGACCTTCAACAAGAACGGAACAAGCCAGGGCGTTGCATTCTCCGGACTGTCCGGGAGACTGACGCCCATCGTCGGCAGTGCCGTCAGCTACTTCACCACGGTCGCCAACTTCGGCCAGCGCCCCTTTGCCTATGCGGCGCCAGCCGGCTTCCAGGCGCTGTGCACGGCAAACCTCAGTGACACGACCGTCATCACGTCGGGGAGCTTCACCGGCAATGCCAGCGCCGACGGCCCCTTCGTCTGGCTGAACGGCGTGCCGGAGACGCTGACCATCAATGGCAACGCCGTCACCTGGGGCACCCACGCTCTCAAGCTCGCGGGCGGCTTCAAGGTCATCACGTCGTCGGCCAGCTACAACGCCGCCGGCACCAACACCTTCTCGGTGACCTCGGCCGGCGCCCCGTTCAAGACGGCGCGGGCGCAGGCGAACTAGGAACACATCCCGTCGCGCCGCCCAAGACGACGCGGCGACCGAGCCACCTCAACCGAACCATCCGCCCATGTCCGTGCCCTCCATCACGACGGCGTCGCCGGCGCTCGCCCTGTTCACGGCGCGGCACGAGGGACGGGTCCACCGGGCCTATCGCGACGCCGGCGGCATCATCACCATCGGCATCGGCTTCACCGGCCTGTCGAAGATCTTCGCCGGCTGGTGGCGGCAGCATCGCGGCCATGCGTTGCGGCTCGGCGACACCATCAGCGACGCCGAGTGCGACCTGCTGCTGGCGCTGTTGCTGGCGCAGGAATTCGCGCCGCCGGTGGCCCGCCGCTTTGCCGGGATCGGCATCGCGCAGCACGCCTTCGACGCTGCCACCGACCTCTGCTTCAACTGCGGCGCCGGCGCGCTCAAGTGGCAATGGGCCGCCCGGCTGGCCGAGGGCGCGGTGGGCGCCGCCGCGGACCTCCTGCGCAAGACGGCGGTCACCGCCGGCGGCAAGCGCCTGGCCGGCCTCGTGCGCCGCCGCGCCGACGAGGCACGGCTGATGGAGGCCGGCGAATACGGAGAAGGGCAGTCGGCAGTCGGCAGTCGGCAATCGGTCGAAGAGATCAAGGCCTATCAGAAGCAGCTCGCCGCGCTCGGGCTCTACGGGGGGACCATCGATGGCGCGGCGGGTCCGGCAACGCTTGCCGCCGTGCGCAGCTTCCAGAGCGCCGAGGGTCTGGTCGTCGACGGCGTTGTCGGTCCGGCCACCCGGGCGGCATTGGCGCGCGCCGTTGCCGCCAGGCGGGTGGGGCAGGCCGCCGGCGGCAGCGCTGCCACGGCCGCTGCGGTCGGCGGCGGGGCGGAGATCGTAGGGCAGGCTGGTCAGTTCGACTGGCACCTCATCCTGACCGCCGGGGCCTCGGCCCTGATCGTTGCCGCGCTCGTCATCGCCGGCTTCGTGCTGTGGCGCCATCGCGGCGTGATCCTGCGCCGGCGGACGACGGCGTGACCGTTGCGCACATGTCATCCTCCGACGAGGCGAAGCCGAGATCGGAGGATCGCTTTCCCCAAGACCGCGCCGTTGTGCCTGTCGCTACAGATCCTCCGGTCAAGCCGGAGGATGACGGCTTTCAAGGAGTCTTCCCCATGACCATGTTCAAGGGCTGGCGGACGCTCGCCGCCAACGGTGTCATCGTGCTTGCCGGCGTGCTCGCCTATCTCGACACCGCCGGTCTGCGCGACCTGCTGCCGCCGCACTATGCCTGGCTGCCGATCGCGCTCGGCGCGCTCAACGTGGCGCTGCGCCTGATTACCACCGGGCCGGTCGGGAGCAAGCACTGATGCTCGCGGCAATCGTCGGCGCGGTGCTGAAGCTCGCCTCGTCCGGGCTGATCGACAAGGTGTTGGCCGGCCTCAAGGCCGAGGCCGACAGCGCGGTCGAGCGCGACCGCATCACCGCCGAGGTGGCCATCGAGCAGGTCAAGGCCGAGCTCGGCCGCCGGCAGGCCCAGCGCGACGTCCTGATCGCCGAGCAGGGGCGGGCGGTGACCGCCTTCATGCGGCCGGCCTTCGCCTATCCGCTGGCGATCTACTACGCCGCCGTCATCGCCAACTCGCTGTTCCATTTCACCTGGAACGTCGCTGCCCTCCCCAGCCCGATCGGCGACTGGTCCGGCTGGATCATTTCTGCGATCTTCCTGTCCGAAAGTGGCGAGCGGATCACCCGCACGCTGGTCGGCCGCCGCGGCGGATGAGGGCCTCGTCCTTGTCTTTCGGGCGATTCCGCCGGTATTCAGGGCATGTTCATCTGCAAGCGGCTATGCCGGCGTCATGTTGGCTAGGTTTACCAGGGGGCTGATCTTGGGCGTGGCAATGCTCTCGGCCGTGTCGGCGACCGCATTGCCGGCATCCGCCGCCGATTGCCTGCCGCCCAGCCAGGCGCCGCGCGGGCTGTCGGATTTCCTCGGCGCGATCCGCGGCAAGGTTCCTGGCGGGGTCGTGGTCAACGCCTGCCTGCAGATGGTTGGGGGGCAGTATGTCTACAAGGTATACGTTCAAGTCGGCGGCAAGGTGGTGACCCTGACCTTCAATGCCGCGACCGGCCCATAGGCGGAGGGGGCGATGCGGGTTCTTGTCGTCGAGGACGATAGCGATCTCAACCGACAGCTCTCGGACGCGCTGAAGGAGGCGGGCTACGTCGTCGACAGCGCCTTCGACGGCGAGGAGGGCCACTTCCTCGGTGACACCGAACCCTACGATCTGGTGGTGCTCGACATCGGCCTGCCGGTGCTCGATGGCATCTCGGTTCTGGAGAAGTGGCGGCGCGACGGCCGCAAGATGCCGGTGCTCCTCCTCACCGCTCGCGACCGCTGGAGCGACAAGGTACAGGGCATCGACGCCGGCGCCGACGACTACGTCGCCAAGCCGTTCCATATCGAGGAGGTACTCGCCCGCGTCCGCGCGCTGGTACGCCGCGCCGCCGGCCATGCCTCCAACGAGATCGAGTGCGGCCCCGTTCGCCTCGACAGTCGAGCGGGGCGCGTCACCGTCGACGGCAACCCGGTCAAGCTCACCTCCCACGAATACCGCGTGCTCGAATACCTGATGCACCACCGCGACCGGGTGGTCTCGCGCACCGAGCTGATCGAGCATCTCTACGATCAGGATTTCGACCGCGATTCCAATACCATAGAGGTCTTCGTCGGCCGGCTGCGCAAGAAGATCAATCCCGACATCATCGAGACCGTGCGAGGGCTCGGCTACCGCATCGTCGAGCCGGGCGATGCGGGCTAGTCCGCTTGCCGGGCGTGTGCGGCTGAATTCGCTTGCCGGGCGCCTGATCGCGGCGGCGACGCTGTGGGCGGTGGTGGCCCTGGTCGCCGCCGGGCTGATCCTCGTTTCCCTCTACCGCTCGACCGTCGAGAACGCCTTCGACCAGCGGCTCAGCGTCTACCTGAGCACGCTGGTCGGCAGCCTCTCGGCGCAGGACCCCAGCCAGCCCTTCAGCGATCCGGGCAATCTCGGCGAACAGCGCTTCGAGCTGCTCTATTCCGGCTGGTACTGGCAGGTGCGCGACGCCGCCACGCGCAAGGTGCTGCTCGCCTCCGGCTCTCTGTTCTCCGATACCATCGACGTCAGCAAGGTGACCGGCACCAAGGTCGAGAGCGGCGCGACCTCCGGCGCGCTCACCGGTCCGGACAAGCAGTCGCTGCGCTTCCTCACCCGCACCGTCACCTTCGAAGGGCGCCCGCCGGCGATCCTGGTGGTGGCGGGCGACGCCGGCGAACTCAACAACCAGATCGCCTCGTTTGGCGCCAGCGTCGCCATCACGCTCGCCGTCTTCGGCATCGGCCTCATCGCCGCCACCCTCATCCAGACCCGCTGGGGGCTCAGGCCGCTCGACCGCGTGCGCCACGCGCTCTCCGAACTGCGGAGCGGCAGGCGGGCGCGCATCACCGGCGACTTCCCTGCCGAAATCGCACCGTTGGTCAACGAGTTGAACGCGGTTCTTGAATCGAATCAGGAGGTTGTCGACCGCGCCCGCACCCAGGTCGGCAACCTCGCCCATGCCCTCAAGACGCCGCTCAGCGTCGTCATCAACGAGGCGCGGGCGAGCCGCGATCCCGCCTCCATCAAGATCGTCGAACAGACCGAGCTGATGCGCCGGCAGGTCAACCACTATCTCGACCGCGCCCGCATCGCTGCCCAGAGCGACGTCATCGGCGTCGTGACCGAGATCGAGCCGCTGATCGACCGGCTGGTGCGCGTGATGAACCGCCTCTACGACGAGCGCGGCATCAAGCTGATCAGCGACGTGCCCGACGGCGCCCGCTTCCGCGGCGAGCAGCAGGATTTCGAGGAAATCGTCGGCAACCTGGTCGACAACGCCTGCAAGTGGGCAAAGACCAAGGTGGCGGTGACGGCGCGCTACCGCGCACCGGACGAGGGCGACGATGCGGGCCTGCTGGAACTCCACATCGACGACGACGGGCCAGGGCTGACCGCCGAGGAGATGGAGGAGGTGACGACCCGCGGCCATCGGCTGGACGAGACCAAGCCCGGCTCCGGCCTCGGGCTTTCCATCGTCTCCGACCTCGTCGCCATGTATCGCGGCAGGTTCGCCCTCGACCGCTCACGGCTGGGCGGGCTTTCCGCCCGCGTGGAGCTGCCGGCGGCATGAGGGGAGTTGCCAAAACGTCTCATTTCCGCCATTGGCGGGTGGGATGTTGGTTGTGGGTCGGACAAGGGACTGGAGCCAAGCCGAATGAAACGCGTGACGGGCGCCGCGCTCGCCGGCCTGGCTCTGGCAATCTCAGGCTGTGCCGATAGCAAGTCGATCGTCGGCTCGATCGCCGGTGGGTCGCCGGGGATCATCGGCGGTCTTGCCGGGACGGCCGTCGGCAAGAGCCTCAGCCCGGGCGACCGTGGCCGGGCGCTCGCCGCCGAATACCGGGCGCTGGAATACGGCGTTGCCGGCGCCACCACCCCGTGGAGCGACAGCCTGACCGGACGCTACGGCAAGGTCGTGCCGGGCGCTGCCTACAAGGTGAACGACACCACCTGCCGGGAATATGTCCACGTGGTCGTGGTCGACGGCCGCTCTGAAACCGGCCGCGGCACCGCCTGCCGCGAGGCCGACGGCAACTGGCAGACGGTGGGCTGATGGGTGGCGGCGGAGCTTTTCGCGACACTATGTCCGCGCTAAGCCACGGGCGCCTTAGGTATTGACCGTCTTGCAATGATCGCTCTCTGGATCGCCATGGCCGTGCTCGCGGCCGCCACATCGCTGTCGGTGCTGGCGCCGCTTTATCGCGCCCAGCGCACGGCCCGCTCGGAGCGCGGCCAGGCGCTGGCGATCTATCGCGACCAGCTCGGCGAGGTGGACCGCGACCTCGACCGCGGCGTCATCGGCGAGACCGAGGCCGAGGCCGCGCGCACCGAGATCTCCCGCCGGGTGCTGCGTGCCGGCCATGAGGCGGACGCGGGAGAGACGGCCGGCAGCCCCCGCATGCGCCGGATTGCTGCGGTCGCCATGATCGCCATGCCGCTGGCGGCGCTTGTCTTCTATCTCTTCGTCGGCAATCCGGAGATGCCGGCCGAACCGCTCGCCGCGCGTCTCTCCGCGCCCACCGACCGGCAGGACATCCCCACCCTGGTTGCCCGCATCGAGGCGCATCTTGCCGCCAACCCGGACGACGCCAAGGGTTGGCAGATCCTGGCGCCGGTCTATCTGCGCCTCGGCCGCTTCGACGACGCGGTCAAGGCCTACAAGACCATCGTACGGCTGACCGGCTCGACCGCGGACACCGAATTGGACCTCGGCGAGGCGCTTGTCAGCGCCAATGGGGGGGTCGTGTCGGCCGAGGCGAACGCCGCCTTCGACAAGGCAGCCAAGCTCGACCCCACGGCCGTGCGCCCGCGCTTCTATCTGGCACTGGCGCTCGGCCAGGCGGGCAACACCGACGCGGCAATCGCCGCCTGGAAGGCGCTGCTTGCCGGCGCGCCGGAGACCGCCCCCTGGGTCTCCGTTGCCAGGACCGAACTCGCCAAGCTCGAAGGCGGATCGGGGATGGCCACGGCTGAAGGTTCGCCGCCGCCCTCCGGCCCCACCGCCGCCGACGTCAACGCGGCGGGCCAGATGTCGGCCGCCGACCGCATGGCGATGATCGAGGGCATGGTGGCCAAGCTGGCGGCGCAGCTCGACGCCAATCCGAACGACGGCGCCGGTTGGGCGCGCCTGGTCCGCTCCTATATGGTCCTGGGCAAGACCGATGACGCGAAGGCGGCGCTGGTGAAGGCGCGCGCCGCGCTCGCCAACGATGCAACGGCGCTGGCAAGCGTCAACGAGGCGGCCAAGGCCGCGGGGGTGCCGGAATGACGATGGTCGCACCGCGCCGGGCGGGAATGACGCGGAGGCAGCGCCGGCTGATGCTGATCGGGCTGGCCGGCATCGTCCTGGCGGTTGCCGCCGGCCTCATCCTCTATGCGCTCTCCGACCGCATCGTCTTTTTCAATTCGCCGAGCGACGTCGCCGCCGACAAGCTACCGCCGGGCACCCGCATCCGCCTCGGCGGCATGGTCGAGGACGGCAGCCTCAAGAAGGGCGCCGACGGCAAGGTCAGCTTCGTGGTCACCGACGGCAGCGCCGAGGTGCCGGTGACCTATACCGGCATCCTGCCGGACCTCTTCCGCGAGGGGCAGGGCGTGGTCACCGAGGGCAAGCTCACCGCCAACCACGGCCTTGATGCCGATACGGTGCTGGCTAAGCACGACGAGCGCTACATGCCGAAGGCCGTGGTCGATGCGCTGAAGGCGCAGGGCCGTTGGGGCGAGACGGCGGACAGCGTCGCGGCCAAGGCGGCCGAAGCGAAATGAGGACGGCGGACGCCATTGACGGACGCGGGGGCCGGGCCATAAATATGGGAATATGGATTCCCGTTTCTGCGGAGCCCGCCCGATGAAGACCACGATCGAACTCTCCGACGACCTCTATCGCCGCGCCAAGGCCACGGCCGCCCTGCGCGGCCAGAGGCTGAGGGACATCGTCGAGGAAGGTGTCCGCCGCGTCGTCGACGACCCCGCCCCTAGCGGAGCGGCACCCAGCCTCGCGGCGCTGATGAAGTCCGCCATTGGCTCGGCCGATTCCGGCGTTGGTGATCTGTCATCCAATCCGAAACACCTCGAGGGGTTCGGTCGTGGGCCAGAGCGCCGTCATCGTTGATACGGGTCCGCTCGTCGCTGCCCTCGACAGAAGCGACGGCCACCATCAGTGGACGGTTGGCCAGATCGACCGGTTGGTCCCACCGATGCTGGTTTGCGAACCCGTGCTGGCGGAGGCGATGTTTCTTTTGAGGGCCTTGCCGCGGGCGTGTGACGAATTGCTGCGGCTCGTCGGCAACGGAGCGTTGTCGGTGGCCTTCGGGATCGAGGAGCATGTGCCGCAGCTCCGCGAGCTTCTGCGCAAGTATCGTGACCGCCCGATCTCTCTGGCCGACGCGTGCATCGTGCGCATGGCGGAACTCAATCCGCATCACGCCGTATTCACGCTCGATTCCGACTTCACCATCTATCGCAAACACGGACGGACGCCCGTTGATCTCGTTTATCCAGCCAGGCCGTAAAATATTCGTCGCCGCGATATCGGAAGCAGGCAGAGCGTTTCATGATCCCCGAACTCGGCCACTTCGCTCTGGTGCTGGCGCTGTTCCTGGCGCTGGTGCTATCGACCGTCCCGCTCTATGGCGCGCTCGCCGACGACCGGCGGCTGACGGCGGTGGCAGCGCCGGCCGCGCTGACCCTCTTCCTGCTGATCGGGCTGTCCTTCGCCGCGCTGGTCGAGGCCCACATCGTCTCGGACTTCTCGGTGCTCAACGTCGCCGAGAACTCCAACTCGAAGCTGGCGCTGCTCTACAAGATCACCGGCGTTTGGGGGAACCACGAGGGCTCCATGCTGCTGTGGGTCCTCATCCTGGCGCTGTTCGGCGCGCTGGTCGCGGCCTTCGGTGCCAACCTGCCCGACAAGCTGAAGGCGTTGGTCCTCGCCGTCCAGGGCTGGATCGGCTTCGCCTTCCTGCTCTTCATCCTCACCACCTCCAACCCCTTCCTGCGGCTCTTTCCGGCGCCGATCGAGGGCCGCGACCTCAATCCGGTGCTGCAGGACATCGGTCTGGCCATCCATCCGCCGCTTCTCTATCTCGGCTATGTCGGCTGCTCGATCTCGTTTTCGTTCGCCGTCGCGGCATTGATCGAGGGGCGCATCGACGCCGCCTGGGCCCGCTGGGCGCGGCCATGGACGCTGGCCGCCTGGATGTTCCTCACCGTGGGCATCGCCATGGGCTCCTACTGGGCCTATTACGAGCTCGGCTGGGGCGGCTTCTGGTTCTGGGACCCGGTCGAGAACGCCTCGCTGATGCCTTGGTTGGTGGCGACCGCGCTGCTCCATTCCGCCATCGTCATGGAGAAGCGCGACGCGCTCAAGATCTGGACGATCCTGCTCGCCATCCTCGCCTTTTCGCTGAGCCTGATCGGCACCTTCCTGGTCCGCTCCGGCGTACTGACCTCGGTCCACGCCTTCGCCTCCGATCCGACGCGCGGCGTCTTCATCCTGCTCCTCCTCTGCGTCTTCATTGGCGGCGCCCTCACGCTGTTTGCCCTGCGCGCCGGGGCGCTGGCGCCGGGCGGCGTCTTCGCGCCGTTGAGCCGGGAGGGGGCGCTCATCGTCAACAACGTGTTCCTCACCGCGGCGGCCGCGACCGTGGTCGTCGGCACGCTCTATCCGCTGGCGCTGGAAGCCTTGACCGGCGAGCGCATCTCGGTCGGCGCGCCGTTCTTCAACCTGACCTTCGTGCCGCTGGTGGTGCCGCTGCTCGCCATCGTGCCCTTCGGGCCGCTGCTCGCCTGGAAGCGCGGCGACCTTCTGGCCGCCAGCCAGCGGCTGATGCTGGCCCTGGGGCTGGCGCTCGCCGCGGCGATCGTCGCCGGCGCCTTCGCCGGTTTCCACGACGCTCTGGCGCTCGCCGGCATCGGCCTCGGCGTCTGGCTGATCGCCGGAGCGGTCTCCGAGCTTGCCTTCCGCTTGCGGCTGGGCAAGGCGCCCTTCGGCGACAGCGTGCATCGTGCCCTCGGCCTGCCGCGCTCCGCCTGGGGCACCATGTTCGCCCATGCCGGCGTCGGCCTGACCGTGCTCGGCATCGTCGCCGCCACCACCTGGCAGGGCGAGCTCATCCGCTCGATGAAGCCGGGCGACGCGGCCCAGCTTGCCGGTTATGAGCTGACCCTCGACGGTTTCGTCGACCGCGCCGGCCCGAACTATCAGGAGACCGCGGTCAAGTTCACCGTGCGTCGCGGCGGCAACGTGGTGGCGACGCTGGAGCCGTCCAAGCGCCGGTTCGCCGCCAGCGGCACCGACACCACCGAATCGGCGATCCGCACCATCTGGTTCTCGCAGCTCTATCTGTCGATCGGCGACATCACCGCCGACGGCACGGTGACGGCGCGGCTCTACTGGAAGCCGCTGGTGACGCTGATCTGGCTGGGGGCGCTGGTCATGGCCTTCGGCGGCCTCCTGTCGCTCTCCGACCGGCGGCTGCGCGTCGGCGCGCCGAAGCCGGCACGGCGTGCCCAGCCGGTTCCGGCGGAGTAGGGGGATGCGCCGGCTGGCGGCATTGGCGCTCCTGATGTTCGGTCTTGTCACGGCCGTGCCCGCGCTTGCCGTGAATCCGGACGAGATGCTCACGGACCCGGCGCTGGAGGCCCGCGCCCGGGCGCTTTCGCAGGAGCTGCGCTGCCTGGTCTGCCAGAACGAATTGATCGACGATTCGAATGCGGCGCTGGCTCACGACATCCGCGTTCTCCTGCGCGATCGGCTGAAGGCCGGCGACACCGACAGCCAGGCCATCAACTTCCTGGTTGCCCGCTACGGCGAATTCATCCTGTTGAAGCCCCGCTTCAACGAGCACACCTGGGCTCTGTGGCTGGTGCCGCCGGGGGCGCTGGTCATTGGCGGACTGGTCGCCGCCGGCTTCTACTGGAAGCGCCGTCGGCGGCCGGCGCAGCCGGCTCCGCTCGATGCCGGCGAGCAGGCGGAACTCGCCCGCCTCATCTCGGAAGACGGCTGAAAAGCCGCAAGAACCGGGCAACATTACCGAAGTTTAATGCGGCCGACAGAGGCCCGTAAGGTCGCCGTCCTCATATTGCCTGCCAACACGGGGCCGGAGAGTGGGGACGGCGCCGGTTCGAAGAAACCAAGGACGGAGACTCCGAATGACGAATCCGATTTCCCCCAGGAAGAAAGTGCGCGCCATCGCGCTTGGCGGTACCGCGCTGGCCCTGGTATTGGCCGGCGGCCTCCTGGGCGGTTCGCTCGATCTGGTCCGCCCGACGACGGCTCTTGCCGATCCGGTGCAGGTCCAGGGCGTGCAGATCCCCAGCTTTGCCGATCTGGTGGCGAAGGTTAACCCGGCCGTGGTCAGCGTGCGGGTCAAGTCGCAGCAGCCCGAACTTTCCTCGGACAATCAGGACTTCCCCTTCCAGTTCCAGCCCGGTTCGCCGATGGAGCGGTTCTTCCGTCAGTTCCGTCAGCTGAACCCCAACGACAACAACAACAACAACAACAACAACAACAATAACCAGCAGCAGCGCCCGCGCGGCTTTTCGATGAGCCTCGGCTCGGGATTCTTCATCTCTGAGGACGGCTACCTGGTCACCAACAATCACGTGGTCGACAAGGGTTCGTCGTTCACCGTCGTCCTCGACGACGGCACCGAGCTGCCGGCCAAGGTCATCGGCACCGACGACAAGACCGACCTGGCCCTGCTCAAGGTCAACGATCCCGGCCGCAAGTTCACCTACGTCAAGTTTGCCGACGGCAAGCCGCGCGTCGGCGACTGGGTGGTCGCGGTCGGCAATCCCTTCGGCCTCGGCGGCACCGTCACCGCCGGCATCGTTTCGGCGGAAGGTCGCCAGATCGGCGGGCCGTACGACAACTACATCCAGATCGACGCTCCGGTGAACCGCGGCAATTCCGGCGGTCCGACCTTCAACGTCAACGGTGAGGTCATCGGCGTCAACACGGCCATCTACTCGCCGTCCGGCGGCAGCGTCGGCATCGCCTTCGACATTCCGGCATCGACCGTCTCCAGCGTCGTCAACGACCTGATGAAGCACGGCTCGGTGGTCCGCGGTTGGCTCGGCGTCGAGATCCAGACCGTCGACAAGGGCATCGCCGACAGCCTTGGCCTCAAGCAGGCGGAAGGCGCCATCGTCGGCCAGGTGACCGACGGCAGCCCGGCGGCCAAGGCCGGCTTCAAGGTCGGCGACGCCATCACGGCGGTCAACGGCCAGCAGGTCAAGGACTCGCGCGATCTCGCCCTCAAGATCTCGCAGATGGACCCGGGCAGCAAGGTGAGCGTGACCTACTGGCGCAATGGTGCCAGCCACGATGTCGACGTGACCCTCGGGACCTTGCCCGACACGCAGCAGATGGCTTCGAACAACCAGAGCAACAGCGCCCCCCAGCAGGCGCAGCCTTCCACGCTCAAGGACTTCGGCCTGACGCTGAGCCCCGACACCAACAGCCAGAACGGCGGCGTCGTCGTCTCCGACGTCGATCCGACGGGCAAGGCGGCGGAGCAGGGCCTGCAGCCGGGCGACGTCATCCTGTCGGTTGGTTCCAAGTCGGTCAGCTCGCCGGCTCAGGTCGAGAAGATGGTGGCAGACGCCAAGGCCGGTGGCCACAAGGCGGTGCTGCTGAGAATCAAGTCAGGCGACCAGACTCACTTCGTGGCTCTGGCATTCGCCCAGACTTGACGAACGCGAGAGGCGGAAGCGCTCTATCGTCGCCCCGAGACTTCCGCTTTTGCGTGGACGGCAGGCCGGCCCCCCGGCCTGCCGTTCTTCTTTATGGGGCTGTATAATCCGCTGTCCGTGACTATCTTGGCGCCATGCGTATTCTCTTGATCGAAGACGACCGCGAGGCCGCCGCCTACCTCTCCAAGGCCCTGCGCGAAGCGGGCCACGTCGCCGACCACGCCGCCGACGGCGACACCGGCGCCGCCATGGCCGCCGACGGCGGCTACGACGTGCTGGTCGTCGACCGCATGCTGCCCAAGCGCGATGGCCTGTCCATCGTCGAGGAGCTGCGCAAGCGCGGCGACCAGACGCCGGCCCTGTTCCTTTCGGCGCTCGGCCAGGTGGACGACCGGGTTGCCGGCCTGCGCGCTGGCGGCGACGACTATCTCGCCAAGCCCTACGCCTTCTCCGAGCTGCTCGCCCGCGTCGAGGCGCTCGGCCGCCGGCAGAAGCCGGGCACCGCCGAGACCATGTATCGCGTCGGCGACCTCGAGCTCGACCGGCTCGGCCACACCGTCACCCGCGCCGAGCAGGTGATCCCGCTGCAGCCGCGCGAGTTCCGCCTGCTCGAATACCTGATGAAGCACGCCGGCCAGGTCGTCACCCGCACCATGCTGCTCGAGAACGTCTGGGATTATCACTTCGATCCGCAGACCAATGTCATCGACGTGCACGTCTCGCGGCTGCGCGCCAAGATCGACAAGGGCTTCGGCGAGCCGCTGCTGCATACCGTGCGCGGCGCCGGATACATGATCCGTGACGCCGCTCGGTAAGGTCGTCCGAACCACCGCCTTCAAGCTTTCGGCGATCTACATCGCGGTCTTCACGATCTTCGCCGTCGCCTTCGTCGTCTACATTTCCTATGCCACCGACGAGCTGCTCACCCAGCAGCTCCGCCAGACCATCGCCGCCGACCTCTCGGGTCTGGCCGATCAGGCGCGCTCCGGCGGGCTTGCCGCCCTGGTCGACGCCATCGAGGCACGCAGCCGCCAGCCCGGCGCCAGCCTCTACCTGATCACCGACGCCTCCAAGCACCCGCTCGCCGGCAACGTCTCCGACGTGCCGCAGAGCCTGCTCGATCAGGCCAGCAGCAATCCCATCATCGTCAGCTACAAGCGTTACCCCGGCGAGCGCGCCGACCATTTCGCCCTCGTCCAGCTCGTCAACCTGCCCGGCGGCTATCACATGCTGGTCGGCCGCGACATCGGCGAACGCGAGCAGTTCCGCCACATCGTCGCCCAGGCGCTGGCCTGGGCGCTGGCGCTGATGATCGGCCTGGCGGCACTCTCCTGGGTGTTCGTCAGCCGGCGCGTGCTGAAGCGCATCGATTCGCTTTCGGCATCCGGCCGCAAGATCATGAGCGGCGACCTCTCCGGCCGCCTCGAGGTGACCGGCAGCGGCGACGAGTTCGACCGCCTCGCCGACAGCCTCAACGCCATGCTCGAACGCATCGAGCATCTGCTCTATGGCCTCAAGGACGTCTCCGACAACATCGCCCACGACCTCAAGACGCCGCTGACCCGCCTGCGCAACCGGGTCGAGGCGGCGCTGGGCGGCCCCGTCGATTCGGCCAAGTACCGCTCGGCGCTGGAGGCGACCATCGAGGAATCGGACAATCTCATCCAGACGTTCAACGCGCTGTTGATGATCGCCCGCATCGAGGCGGGCTCGCCCGACGGCGCCATGATCGAGCTCGATTCGCGCGAGATCGTGCAGGACGTCGCCGATCTGTACGAACCCGTCGCCGAGGAGGCGGGCGTCGAGCTGACCGTGGCGGCGCCCGAATCGGTCACCTTCAGGGGTAGCCGCGAACTGCTCGGCCAGGCGCTCGCCAACCTGATCGACAACGCCATCAAGTATGGCGAGCGTTGTGCCGAGGACGGACCGCCGCAGATCACCATGTCCGCCGCCCGCGACGGCGACAGCGTCGTGTTCAGCGTCGCCGACAACGGTCCCGGCATCCCCGAGGGCGACCGCGAGCGCGTGTTGCAGCGTTTCGTCCGCCTGGAGGAAAGCCGTTCACAGCCGGGCAGCGGGCTCGGTTTGAGTCTTGTCGCGGCGGTCGCGCGCCTGCACCATGGGACGCTCGAACTCGGCGACGGCAAGCCGGGTCTCGTCGTCACCATCCGCCTGCCGACCAAATGACCGCGCATGGCCCCAGGAGCGAAGCGCCAAGACGCTGACAAAGCCGCCGGCAAGACGCTTGCCGAGCGCATCGTCCCGCGGCTGAAGCCCGCCAACGCCACCCGCACCAGGGCGCGCATGGCCGAACTCAAGGCCGCGGCGGGCGCGGCGGGCTGCGCCGATGCCATCGACGCCGCGGTGGCGCGGCCGCAGGTCGCCAGCTTCCTCGCCGGGGTCATGGACTGCGCCCCCTTCCTGCGCGGCCTCATCCTCGACGACCCCGCCCGAAGCGCGAAGCTGCTTGCCAGCGACCCCTCGGCACGCATGCGTCGGCTCGATGCCGCCATCGGCCGCGCCTGGAAGACCGACAAGGCCGCCGACCTGATGGCGGCGCTCCGCCGCGGCCGGCAGGAGACGGCGCTGCTGACCGCGCTCGCCGATCTCGGTGGCGTCTGGGACGTCGTCCAGGTGACGGCGGCACTCACGGCCTTCGCGGAAGCCGCGATCGGTGCCGCCGTCCGCTTCGTGCTCAGCGAAGCCGCCGCGGCCGGCAGGATCACGCTCGCCAACCCCCGCGTGCCGGAGGAGGGGAGCGGCTGGATCGTGCTCGGCATGGGCAAGCTCGGCGCCGGCGAGCTCAACTATTCCAGCGACATCGATCTGATCGTGCTCTTCGACGAGGAGCGCGCGCCGGTGAGCGGGACGTCGTGCCGCAGGTGCAGTTCGTGCGCATGACCCAGCGGCTGGTGGCGCTGCTCCAGGAGCACACCGCCGACGGCTACGTCTTCCGCACCGACCTGCGCCTGCGCCCCGACCCCGGCTCGACCAACATCGCCATCTCGACCGAGGCGGCGCTGCAATATTACGAGAGCCTCGGCCAGAACTGGGAGCGCGCCGCCCTCATCAAAGCGCGCCCGGTCGCCGGCGACCGGGCGGCGGGCGATGCCTTCCTCGCCGGCCTTACCCCCTACATCTGGCGCAAGTATCTCGATTTCGCGGCCATCGCCGACATCCATTCGATCAAGCGCCAGATCCACGATCACCGCGGCCACGCGGTGGTGGCGGTCGCCGGCCACAACATCAAGCTCGGCCGCGGCGGCATCCGCGAGATCGAGTTCTTCGTCCAGACCCAGCAGCTCATCGCCGGTGGCCGTCAGCCGGAACTGCGCGGCCGGCGCACGCTCGACATGCTGAAAGCGCTGGCGA
The DNA here is from genome assembly GCA_963782045.1 of uncultured Alphaproteobacteria bacterium. Lineage (GTDB taxonomy): Bacteria > Pseudomonadota > Alphaproteobacteria > Rhizobiales > Kaistiaceae > CAVSRC01. Next base: position 579,783 of record CAWAIR010000037.1, on the reverse strand, counting down.
AATTCGGCTGGATCGACGCCGCCACCCGCGACGAGCTCGCCGCCGCCTACGCCACGCTGAGAGAGATCGAGCACTGCCTGCAGATGATCAACGACGCCCAGACCCACACCCTGCCCGACGATGCCGAGGAGCTGGCAGTGATCGCCCGCATGGCGGGCTACCGCAACACCGCCGCCTTCGAGAAGGCGGTGGCGAAGACGCTGACCACCGTGCGCGACCGCTATGCGGCGCTGTTCGAGACGGCGCCGTCGCTGACCTCTGCCATCGGCAGCCTGTCGTTCACCGGCGACGCCGACGATCCGGAGACGCTGGCGACACTGACCGCGCTCGGCTATCGCAACCCCGCCGAGGTCAGCCGCACCGTGCGCGGCTGGCACTTCGGCCGCTATCCGGCGACGCGCTCGGCCAGCGCCCGCGAGCGGCTGACCGAGTTCGTGCCGGTGCTGCTGGAGGCGCTGGCCGGCGGCGAAGGCGCCGACGCGGCGTTCGCCGCCTTCGACCGTTTCCTCGCCCGCATGCCGGCCGGCGTCCAGCTCTTCTCGCTGCTGCAGACCAACACCGGCCTGCTCAACCTGCTGGTGACGGTGCTGGCGCGCGGCGCCGCGGCTGGCGGAGACCATCGTGCGCCGCGCCCATGTGATGGACGCGCTGCTCGACCCGGCTTTCTTCGGCTCGGTGCCCGACGCGGCGGTGCTGCGCGAACGGCTGGCGGAGTCGCTGGCCGAGGCGCGCGACTACGAGGACGTGCTCGACCGTGCCCGCATCTTCGGCCAGGAGCAGCAGTTCCTCATCGGCGTTCGCGTGCTCGCCGGCTCGATCGGCGTGCGCCAGGCCGGCTATGCCTACAGCGACGTCGCCGACGTGCTGATCGCGGCGGTGTTCGACGCCACGCATCGGCGAATTCGAGCGAGCGCACGGCAAGATCGAGCGCGGCGCCGTGGCACTCGTCGCCATGGGCAAGCTCGGAGGGCGCGAGATGACCGCGACCTCCGACGTCGATCTGATCCTGCTCTACGATTTCGACGACAAGGCGCCGCAATCGGGCGGCCCGCGCCCGCTGCACGGATCGCAGTACTACACCCGGCTCACCCAGCGGCTGGTGGCGGCGCTCTCGGCGCCGACCGCCGAGGGCACGCTCTACGCGGTCGATTTCCGCCTGCGCCCGTCGGGCAAATCGGGGCCGCTGGCCACCCATATCGAGGCCTTCGCCGCCTATCAGGCGAAGGACGCCTGGACCTGGGAGCGCATGGCGCTGACCCGCGCCCGCGTCGTCGCCGGCGACAAGAAGCTGGCGAAGCGCGCCGGCGACGACATCCACGCCATCCTCACACAGCGCCGCGAGACGAAGAAGATCATCGCCGACATCCGCGAGATGCGGGCGATGGTCGAGGAGGAGAAGGGGGGCGAGGGCGCCTGGGACCTCAAGCAGGCGCCGGGCGGCCTGGTTGATATCGAGTTCATCGCCCAGGCGCTCCTGCTGGTGAACGCCCACCGCTTTTCCTCCGTGATCTCGACCGAGACCGAGACCGTGCTCGCCGCCGCGGCGTCGGCCGGCCTGCTTGCGGCCACCGATGCCGACGTGCTGCACCCCGGCGCTGAGGCTCTATCAGGCGCTGATCCAGGTCACCCGCCTCTGTCTCGACGGCTCGTTCGACCCGGAGACGGCGCCGCGGGCTCTCCTCGACCGGCTGGCGCAAGCCGGCGAACTCCCCGATTTCGCCACGCTCGACGCCCACGTGCGCGCGACCGAGGCCGCGGTGCGCGGGTCTTCGAGCGGCTCATCGGGAGAGTGCTGGAAAAACCGCAGCCATAGTATAGTGCGCCGACCCGACCGGGCTTGTCCGGCGGCTTTCGGGAGGTGCGCTCATGATGCGTGTCTTGCGTGGTTGCCAGGCAACCGTCGCGGCGTTGCTGCTCGGCGGGGTCGCGCCCGCCACAGCGGCCAATCTCACCTGGCAGTTCAGCCAGGACGACGAATCCGCCTTTCTCGGCGTCACCGACCCGGCCGCCAAGGAGGGCGACCAGTCCTATCCCTTCTACATGAGCTGCGCGGCCACCGGCGACGAGACGACGGTCATCTCCAACGTCGACAACAAGGCGCTGGGCGCTGCCATCGCCGCCGGCCAGGTGCCGGCGATCTCCTATCTGCTCGACGGCCAGGAGCAGGACAACAGCGGCGGCGAGGTCGCCGACATCCGCTTCGACGAGATGTCGAACTCCTGGCAGTACCTGATCGCCGGCGCCGATTACGACCTGCTGCTCACCGCCAAGTCGGTACGGATCAAGGGGGTGGGCGTCGATCTGCAGCTTCCGGAGAAGGATCTGGCCGACTTCTTGCAGAAGCTGAAGGACGCCTGCGATGCGCTGCTCTCCAGCGACGGCGGCGACACCAACGGGGACAGTACCAATACGGGACAATAAGCAGGGGCGGTTTCGGTCGCTTGGCGCAACGCCACGGGCAAGACGGTTGATGCGCCGGTGGCCAACGCCGCCGCGTGTCGACTGACGCGTTCGACGGGAGGCGGCGGGATGCGTAGCCTGCCAGCAGCGAAGCGGATTGCGGGAGCGTCACCCGGATTGCGCCCGCTCCCTCCGGGCTACAGGGGATAAGCCGTCATGCCGCCGACTGCTGCACGTCGGGGGGCGGCGGCTCGGTCGGCAGGCGCACGGAGACCACGGTGCCCTGGCCGACGCGCGAGCGGATGCGCATGCGCCCGCCGTGGAGGGCGGCCAGCGACGAGGTGATGGCCAGACCAAGGCCGGAGCCGCGATGGCTCTTGGTGAACTGGTTGCTTACCTGCTCGAACGGGCGGCCGAGCTTCTTCAGCGCCTCGCGCGGAATGCCGATGCCGGAATCGGCGACCGTGAAGACGATCGCCGCGCCGGTCGACCGCGCGCGCAGGCGGATGCGGCCGCCCTGTGGCGTGAACTTCACCGCGTTCGACAACAGATTAAGCATCACCTGCTTGAGCGCGCGGCGGTCGCCGCGCATGGCCAGCCCCTTTTCGGCGTCGGCCGAAACCTCGATGTTCTGGGCGGCGGCCTGGGTGCTGACGATGCGCACCGATTCCTCGACCAGATCGTCGAGGACAAGGTCCTCGAGGTGCAGCGCCATGCGGCCGGCCTCGATCCGCGACATGTCGAGAACGTCGTTGATGACGCCGAGCAGGTAGGTGCCGCTCTGGTGGATGTCCTGGCAGTATTCCAGGTATTTCGGCGAGCCCAGTTCGCCGAACATGCCGGACTGCATGATTTCCGAGAAGCCGATGACGGCGTTGAGCGGCGTCCTCAGCTCGTGGCTGACATTGGCGAGGAACTCGGACTTGGTGCGGTTGGCCTCCTCGGCGCGGTCCTTCTCCTCGGCGTATTTCTCGGCGAGCTCGACCATCTGCTGCGCCTGCTGCTCCAGCTTCTGGCGCGACTGGCGAAGGTCGGCGATGGTCGCCATCAGCCGGCGCTCGCCCTCGATCAGCTTGCCCTCGTGGCGCTTGAGCTGGGTGATGTCGGTGCCGACCGAGACGAAGCCGCCGTCCTTGGTGCGCCGCTCGTTGATTTGCAGCCAGCGGCCGTCCTCGAGTTGCAGCTCGAAGGAGCGCGCCCCCGCCTCGGGGATATCGTCGGTGACCACCTGCGAGCGCACCAGTGGCTTGCGCCCGGCGGCGATGACGTCGGCATAGGGCGTTCCCGGCGCCAGCATGGCGTCGGGGATGCCGTGCAACTGCTGGTACTTGGAATTGCACATGACGAGGCGGTTCTCGGCGTCCCACAGGACGAAGGCCTCCGAGATCGTTTCGATGGCGTCGCGCAGGCGGATGTCGGCGGTCTTCGACCGCTCGACCAGGCGCATCTGCTCGGTGACGTCGACGGCGATGCCGATGAGGTGCGGCGCTGCGCTGTCGCGATCGACCAGCTCGGCGCGCACCCTCAGCCATATCCAGCGCCCGTCGACATGGTGCATGCGGAACATGCGGTCGACCGTGGTCTCGCCGGCCTCGAACAGGCTCTCGACCAGAGTGAGCAGGTCGCCGTCATCGGGATGGATCAGCCGGGCCACCTCGCCGAAGCCGAGCAGGCCGTCGCGCGCCTCCAGCCCGACGATCTCGAACATCGAGCGCGACCAGAAGATGCGGGCGCTGGCCAGGTCCCAGTCCCACAGGCCGCAGCGGCCGCGGGCGAGCGCCGTCTCGAAGCGCGCCTGCGTCTCGCCGTAGATGCGATCGGCCTCGCCGGCGCGCGCGGTCTGCGAGAAATAGCCGTAGAGGATGACCAGCAGGATGGCGCTGGTGCCGACAAAGATGGCGACGTCGAGGGAGACGTCGGACCGCCACGGGCCATAGATGCCGGAGAGCGGCTCGACCACGGCGACGGCGCCGAGCGGGGCGGCGAGGTTGTGAAGCGTGGCATAGGCCTTGTCGCCGCCGGGGAGCGCGATCTCGAGCACGCCGGCGCGCTCGCCGAAGGTGGTGAGAAGCTGGGCGTCGCCGATGGCATCGGCGAGCGGCCGGTTCTCCCGGGCGAGGTCGCGCGGCGCCGTCGCGATGACCGAGCCGTCGGTATCGGTGACGTAGATCTGCCGCCCGTCGCGGATGGCGCCGGGGGGCAGCGCATCGGCCAGGCGGTTGAGCGCATCGCTGCGCGTCATGTCGCCGCCGGCATTGGCGAAGGCGTCCGACAGGATGCGCGCGATCATGCTGATCGACTTCTGCGCATCGGTCTCGTGGTCGATGCGCAGGTCGAGGAGCTGGACGAAACGGGCAAGGCCGACGATCAGCAGGAAGATGGCGATGAGGATGGGGATGAGCCGGCGCAGGAAGGGCTCGGCGGCGAGCAGCTTCTGGTAGGCAGGACCGGCGAGCAGCCTGGCGTGGCCCGAAATACCGGGACGCCGCGACCCCACGCCGGCTGATTTTTGATAACGCTTCGCCGCAGGCGGCAGAGCCGCCTCTGCCCGCGCCATGGCAGGCTCCCTCGATTTCCGCCGCACAAATCCCGGAGACGCCACGCCCGAATCAGGTTCATTTGAATCGAGACGATTCGCCTTGTCCAGTGCCGTAAACGGAATATTTACCAAGGGGCGCAGGGGAGGAATCCGGCGCCGCGTGACGGCATTCGACCGGAGCGCCTGTAGAGGCTAAGGTGCGTGGGGCCCGAGAGACACCAAGCATGACACAGGCGGCAGTGAACGCGAATGAACCGACAGGCATCGGCGGCTGGCTGATCCTGCCCGCGATCGGCATCGTCGTCGCGCCCGTCCAGTTCACGCTCAACATTCTGGACTATTTTCCGAAATTCGAGCTGCTCCAGCCGGGCACCCTGGTCCACCTGATGACGACGGCCGAGATTCTCGGCTGGGTCGGCTTTGCCATTCTGGCGACGATGACCGCGGTCCGCTTCTTCACCTACCGCAAGAGCGCGCCGACGCTGTACCGGGCTCTTCTGCTCGGCCAGCTTCTGTTCGTGGTGGGGGCCTACTGGGCGGCGGCGATCCTGTTCGACGCGCCGATATTCGATGTCGACGCCGGCTTCGCCATCGGCATGCTGCTCGCCGCCTGCGCCATCTGGATCCCGTATTTCCTCTACTCGGTGCGGGTGCGCAATACGTTCGTGCGGTGAGTTCCGCGCCTAGCCCGGATGGAGCGCGAGCGAAATCCGGGGTTCTCAGCGCCCCGCAATCCGCTTCGTTCCTTGTGGGCTACGCCGCCGCGCCTCACGCCAGCGTGCGCGTGACGATGTCGCGCACGTCGGAGGACAGCTTCTCCTCAGCGGCGACGCGGTTGAGCGCGGCCTCGGCCAGCGCCCGGCGGCGCGGCTCGAGTGCCCGCCACGAGCGGAAGCTGACCAGGAGCCGCGCCGCGGTCTGCGGATTGCGCCGGTCGAGATCGGTGACGAAGTCGGCGAGAAAGTCGTAGCCGGCGCCGTCGGCGCGGTTGAACTGGGTCTGGTTGGCGCCAGCGAAGCTGCCGACCAGTGCGCGGATGCGGTTGGGATTGGAGATCGAGAAGGACGGGTGGCTGATGAGGCCCCGCACCCGGCCCAGCGTCTCCGCCGCCGGCACCATCGCCTCGAACATCAGCCACTTGTCGAGCACCAGCGGATCGCCGCGATAACGATCGTGGAAGGCGTCCAGCGCGGCGAAGCGCTCGGGCAGCGCATTGGCCGCCAGGATGGCGAGCGCCGCCGAACGCTCGGTCATGTTGTCGGCCTCAGCGAAGCGCTGGGTCACCCGCGCGACCGATTGTCGGTTGCCGTCGGCGACGGCGAGGTCGAGGGCGGCGTGGGCGAGCGACCGCCGCCCGGCGGAGGCCGCATCGGGCGAGAACGGCGTCGGCGTGGTCAGCCGGTCGGCGAGGGCGGCGAGGCGGCCGCCGACCCGGTCGGCGATGCGCGCGCGCACCTGGTTGCGCGCCGCGGCAATGGCGTCCGGATCGACGTCGCGGCCGATCTCGCGGGCGATATCGGCTTCGCCGGGAAGCTGGAGCACCTGGGCCCGGAAGGCGGCCTCGAGCGCGTCGTTCTCGACCAGGTCGGCGAGCGCGTCGATGAGGTCGACGTCGAAGGCGACGATCTCGCCGCGCGCCGCATCGGCGGCGCCGCGGGTCAGCGTGCGCATGGCCAGCGTCTGCGCCGCCTGCCAGCGGTTGAACGGGTCCGCGTCGGTCCTCAGCAGGAACAGGAGGTCGGCCTCGGAGAGGTCGATGTTGAGCCGGACCGGCGCCGAGAAGCCGCGCAGCAGCGAGGGCACCGGCCGGCTGGAGACGCCGTGGAAGACGATCGACTGGCCGGCTTCGGTCAACTGGATCACGTCGCCGTCGACGCGGCCACCGGTGGCGTGGGCGAAGGCGAGGTCTTCGCCATTGGCGCCGACCAGGCCGAAGCGGACCGGGATGTGCTGCGGCAGCTTGGCCGGCTGGCCGGGGGTGGGCGGCGAGGATTGTTCCAGCGTCAGCGTATAGGTCTTCTGGCGCTGGTCGTAGCTGCCCTTGGCGACCACCTCGGGCGTGCCGGCCTGGCTGTACCAGAGCTTGAACTGGGTGAGGTCGGTGCCGGTGGCATCGGCGAAGGCGGCGACAAAGTCCTCGATGGTGACCGCCTGGCCGTCATGGCGCTCGAAATAGAGGTCCATGCCGGCGCGGAAGCCGTCGGCCCCGAGCACCGTCTTCAGCATGCGCACCACTTCGGCGCCCTTCTCGTAGACGGTCGGCGTGTAGAAGTTGTTGATCTCGTGATAGGTCTCCGGCCTGACCGGATGGGCCAGCGGCCCGGCGTCCTCGGGGAACTGGCGCGCCAGCAGCGTGCGCACGTCGGCGATGCGCTTGACCGGCCGCGAGCGCATGTCGGAGGAGAACTCCTGGTCGCGGAAGACGGTCAGCCCCTCCTTCAGGCAGAGCTGGAACCAATCGCGGCAAGTGATTCTGTCGCCGGTCCAATTATGGAAGTATTCGTGCGCGATGACGCCCTCGATATGGCCGTAGTCGGCGTCGGTGGCAGTGTCGGCGTCGGCCAGCACGTATTTATCGTTGAAGACGTTGAGGCCCTTGTTCTCCATCGCGCCCATGTTGAAGTCAGACACGGCGACGATGTTGAACACATCGAGATCGTATTCGCGGCCGAAGGCGGTCTCGTCCCAGCGCATCGAGCGCTTCAGCGAATCCATCGCCCAGGCGCAGCGCGCTTCCTTGCCGTGCTCGCAATAGATGGCGAGATCGACTTTGCGCCCCGACAGCGTGGTGAAGCTGTCGGAAAGCCTGCCGAGATCGCCGGCGACCAGCGCGAACAGATAGGACGGCTTGGGGAAGGGGTCGTGCCAGACGGCAAAGTGGCGGTCGCTGCCGGCAATCTCCCCGGTTTCGACCAGGTTGCCGTTGGCGAGCAGCACCGGCGCGGCATCCTTGGGCGCGTCCAGGCGCGTGGTGTAGACCGCCAGCACATCCGGCCGGTCGAGGAAATAGGTGATGCGGCGGAAGCCCTCCGCTTCGCACTGGGTGCACCAGGTGCCGCTCGTCCGGTAGAGCCCCATCAGCTTGGTGTTGGCGGTGGGGTCGATCTCGGTGACGATCTCGAGGGTGAAGGGCACCTGCGGCACGTCGGCGATGGCGAGGCTGTCGGGGCTGGCCACATAGCGGTCGGGTCCGAGCGGCCGGCCGTCGATCGCCACCGAGACGAGCTTGAGCTCATCGCCGTCGAGCGCGAGCGCCGCGCCTGCGTTGGTCGGCCGCATCGCCAGCTGTGCCGTGACCCGGGTGGCGTGCGGGTCGAGATGGAAATCGAGATGGACGGTGTCGATGGCGAAGTCGGGCGGACGATAGTCGGCGAGGCGAACGGGGGCCGTCTCAGTTTTCATGGCGTCGCAAGGCTTTCACGAGGGGGAGGGTGTCCAGCGATAGATAGCACGGGCGCCTGCGAAAGCGATTCCGCGGCGCGAATAATCCGGAATCCGCAGAAAAAGGGGTGGGCGACAACCCGGCGAATTGCAATCGCTGAATAGTCAGGATAATCAACGCAAAAGCAAAAAACGTAGCGGAGCGCCTCCGGGGGGTTGCGCCTCGCACTGCGCGAGGAGGGCGCTCTTCTCATGTATCTCGGACTCGATATCGGTACCTCGTCGGTGAAGGCAGTCCTCATCGATGAGGGGCAGCGCGTCATTGCCAGCGAAACCGCGGATTTGGAGGTTTCCCGGCCCCATTCGGGCTGGTCGGAACAGGATCCGGACAGTTGGTGGACGGCCTGCGAGGCGGTACTCGACAAGCTGGCGGCCACCCACAAGCAGGCGCTTTCCGGCGTCAGGGGCATCGGCCTCTCCGGCCATATGCACGGCGCCACGCTGATCGACGCGGCCGACCGGCCGCTGCGCCCCTGCATCCTGTGGAACGACGTGCGCTCAGCCAAGGAAGCCGCCGCGCTCGACGCCAATCCGAGCTTCCGCGCCATCACCGGCAACATCGTCTTTCCCGGCTTCACGGCGCCGAAGCTCGCCTGGGTGGCGAACCACGAGCCGGAGGTCTTCGCCAAGGTCGCCAAAGTGCTGCTACCCAAGGACTATGTGCGGCTGAAGCTGACCGGCGACTACGCCTCCGACATGTCGGACTCCGCCGGCACCTCGTGGCTCGATGTGCAGAAGCGCGACTGGAGCGACGAGCTTCTGGCCGCGACCAGGCTGTCGCGCGACCATATGCCCACCCTCTACGAAGGCTCGGCGGCGACCGGCATGCTGCGCTCCGACCTCGCCGGCCGCTGGGGCATGGCGGCCAGGGTGGTGGTGGCCGGCGGCGGCGGCGACAACGCGGCCTCGGCCTGCGGCGTCGGCGTGGTCAGGCCCGGCACCGCCTTCGCCTCGCTCGGCACCTCGGGCGTGCTGTTCGTTTCCAACGCCCGCTTCTCGCCCGATCCGGCGACGGCCGTCCACGCCTTCTGCCATGCCGTGCCCGACACCTGGCATCAGATGGGCGTCATCCTCTCGGCCGCCGGCGCGCTGGAATGGCTGGCCGACGTCTTTTCGACCAGCGCCGCCGAACTGACCCGGCCGCTCGAGGCCGACATGGGCGGCCCCGGCGACGTCCAGTTCCTGCCTTATCTCGGTGGCGAGCGCACGCCCCACAACGACGCCGCCATCCGCGGCAGCTTCGTCAACCTCAGCTACGCCACCGACAAGACCGTGCTCACCCGCGCGGTGCTGGAGGGCGTCGCCTTCGCCTTCGCCGACTGCCTGAGGGCGCTGACCCAGGCGGGCGCCAACGTCGAGCGGGCGCTCGCCGTTGGCGGCGGCTCGCGCTCGCGCAAGTGGCTGCGCATCATCGCCAACGCCCTCAACATCGTCATCGACGTGCCGGAGGAGGGCGATTTCGGTGCCGGGCTCGGCGCGGCCCGCCTCGGCCTGATCGCCGCCGAGGGCGCCGATCCCTTCGCGGTCTGCGCCCAGCCGGCCATCCGCGAGACCATCGAACCCGATCCCGAACTGGTTCCGGCCTACGCCGCGGCCTATGCGACGTACCGGAAACTCTATCCTGCCATCAAGGAGGCCATTCCCAGATGAGTGCCCGTTTCTTCAACCAGCAGAAACCGATCAAGCTTGCCCGCGGCAAGACGGGCGACAGCCTGGCTTTCCGTTGGTACGACCCCAACAAGAAGGTGCTGGGCAAGCGCATGGAGGACCATCTGCGCTTCTCCGTGGCCTACTGGCACTCCTTCGCCTGGGATGGCCGCGACATGTTCGGCGGCGAGACGTTCATGCGCGACTGGATGCACATGAGCGACGAGATGGAGGCGGCGAAGCTGAAGGCCGACATCGCCTTCGAGATGTTCCGCCTGCTGAACGTCCCCTTCTTCGCCTTCCACGACCGCGACATCGCGCCGGAAGGCAAGACGCTGGCCGAATCCAACCGCAACATGCGCGAGATCGGCGAGATCTTCGCCAGGAAGATGGAGAAGGCGAAGGTCCGGCTGCTGTGGGGCACCGCCAACCTGTTCGCCAACCGGCGCTACATGGCCGGTGCTGCCACCAACCCCGACCCGGACGTCTTCGCCTATGCCGCCGCGCAGGTGAAGAACGTGCTGGAGTTGACCCATGATCTGGGCGGCGCCAACTACGTCCTGTGGGGTGGCCGCGAGGGCTACGAGACCCTGCTCAACACCAACATGAAGCAGGAGTTCGAACAGCTCGGCCGCTTCCTCACCATGGTCGTCGAGCACAAGCAGAAGATCGGCTTCAAGGGCACCATCCTGATCGAGCCCAAGCCGAAGGAGCCGACCAAGCACCAGTACGATTTCGACGTCGGTTCGATCTGGGGGATGCTCCAGCAGTTTGGCCTCGAGAAGGAGGTCAAGATCAACATCGAGCAGAACCACGCCATCCTCGCCGGGCATACCTTCGAGCACGAGCTGGCGCTCGCCGGCGCGCTCGGCATCCTCGGCTCGATCGACATCAACCGCGGCGACTACCAGCTCGGCTGGGACACCGACCAGTTCGCCATGAACGTGCCGGAGATGGCGCTGGCCACCTACTACATCCTGAAATCCGGCGGCCTCGGCACCGGGGGCTTCAACTTCGACGCCAAGATTCGCCGCCAGTCGCTCGATCCCGACGATCTGCTGATCGCCCATGTCGGCTCGATGGACGCCTGCGCCCATGGTCTGCTGATCGCCGAGAAGATCATCGCGGACGGCAAATTCGACGCCTTCCTCGCCGACCGCTACGCCGGCTGGAAGGGCAAGGAGGGCAGGGCGATCCTTTCCGGCAAGCGCTCGCTCGACGATCTCGCCGACTACGTCCACAAGAGGGACCTCGAGCCCCAGCCGGTCAGCGGCAAGCAGGAGTATCTGGAGAGCCTGATCAACAGCTATCTGTGACGGCGCTCGCGATTCACTGATCCCCGCCGACGATTACCGGTCCCCGCTTTCGCGGGGACCGCAAGCCGGGCAGGGCGCCCAAGAACAACTAGGGAGGCAACGATGAAAACCATGAAGGGGCCAGCAATCTTCCTGGCGCAGTTCGCAGGCGACGAAGCACCGTTCAACACGCTGGCAGGCATGGCCAAATGGGCCGCCGGCCTCGGCTACAAGGGCATCCAGATCCCGAGCTGGGACGGGCGTCTGATCGACGTGAAGAAGGCCGCCTCGAGCAAGACCTATTGCAGCGAGATCAAGGGCGTGTGCGCCGATGCCGGCGTCGAGATCACCGAGCTCGCCTCGCACCTGCAGGGCCAGTTGGTCGCCACCAATCCGGTCTACGATGCCGCCTTCGACGGCTTTGCCGCTCCCGAAGTGCGCGGCGACATGAAGAAGCGGCAGCGGTGGGCGGTCGATCAGGTCAAGGCGACGCTGAAAGCCTGCGCCAATCTCGGCCTGCCGTCGATGCCGACCTTCTCCGGCGCCTTCGCCTGGCCGTTCATGTATCCCTGGCCGCAGCGTCCCGCCGGTCTGGTCGAGACCGCCTTCGACGAGCTTGCCAGGCGCTGGAAGCCGCTCTTCGACTACGCCGACAGCCTCGGCATCGACGTCGCCTTCGAGCTGCACCCGGGCGAGGACCTGCACGACGGCGTTTCTTTCGAGATGCTGCTCGAGCGGGTCGGCAACCACCCCCGCTGCGGCATCAACTACGATCCCTCGCACTTCGTGCTGCAGCAGCTCGACTATCTCGAATTCATCGATTTCTACCACGAGCGCATCTACGCCTATCACGTCAAGGACGCGGAATTTAACCCGACCGGCAAGCAGGGCGCCTATGGCGGCTTCCAGCCCTGGGTGAAGCGCGCCGGCCGCTTCCGCTCGCTCGGCGACGGCCAGGTCGATTTTTCCGGCATCTTCTCCAAGCTCGCCGAATACGACTACGACCGCTGGGCGGTGCTCGAATGGGAATGCTGCCTGAAGCACCCCGAACAGGGGGCGGCCGAGGGCGCCCCCTTCATCGCCAACCACATCATCCGCGTGACCGAGAAGGCTTTCGACGATTTCGCCGCCAGCGGCGTCGACCAGAAGGCCAATCGCAAGATGCTCGGCATCTAGATAAGAAAAAGGGAAACAGTCACATGGTCGAGGGACGCAGCGACTCCAGGAGTGGCGGCAGGATTCGGCTGGGCATGGTTGGCGGCGGGCAGGGGGCCTTCATCGGCCCGGTGCATCGCATCGCCTCGCGCATCGACGACAATTACGAGGTGGTGGCCGGGGCGCTGTCCTCGCAGCGCCAGCGCGCGATCAACTCGGCGCTCGAAATCGGCATCGCCCGCGATCGCGCCTATACCGACTACGAGGAGATGGCCAAGGCCGAAGCCAGGCGCAAGGAGGACGGCATCGAGGCGGTGGTCATCGCCACGCCCAACAACCTCCATGCCGGGCCGGTGAAGGCGTTTCTCAAGGCGGGCATCCATGTGATCTGCGACAAGCCGCTGTGCATGTCGGTCGCCGAAGCCAAGGACATCCAGCGCGCGGTGAAGCGCAGCGGCAAGATCTTCGCGCTCACCCACAACTACACCGGCTATCCGATGGTCCGCCAGGCGCGCGCCATCGTCGCCGCCGGCGAGATCGGTGAGATCCGCCATGTCCAGGCTGAATACGTTCAGGACTGGCTGACCGAGCGGGTCGAGGCCACCGGCCAGAAGCAGGCCGACTGGCGCACCGACCCCAAGCGGGCCGGCGCCGGGGCGCTCGGCGACATTGCCACCCACGCCCACCATCTCGCCTGTTTCGTCACCGGCCTACAGCTCGATGCGGTCTGCGCGGACCTCTCCACCTTCGTCAAAGGCCGCAAGCTCGACGACGACAACAACATCCTGCTGCGCTGGAAGGGCGGCGCCAAGGGCATGTTGTGGGCGAGCCAGGTGGCGCCGGGCAACGAGAACAATCTGTCGCTGCGCGTTTACGGCTCAAAGGGCGGGCTGGAGTGGCGCCAGGAGGACCCAAACTATCTGTGGTTCACCCCCTTCGGCCAGCCGACGCGGCTGATCACCCGGGCCGGCGTCGGCGCCAGCCCGGAGGCGGCGCGCGTGACGCGCACGCCGTCGGGCCATCCGGAAGGCTACCTCGAGGGCTTCGCCAACATCTATACCGAGATCGCCCGCGCCATCCGCGCGGCGCGCACCGACGCCGATCCGGAGCCGGGCGTCACCTTCCCGACGGTCGAGGACGGACTGGCCGGCATGCAGTTCATCGAGGCGGCGGTGAAATCGAGCGCCAAGGGCGGCGGCTGGGTGAAGGTTTAGAGCGTTTCTTGATCAAATAGAATCGTTCCGACGGAGCGATTTTGCGGCAGGATCAAGCCGACGGGCGAAGGTCGTGTCCGGGGTACGGCCGAGACCGGCGGCGACGATAATGGCGCAAAAGCGCCCGTCCCTTCGGGTTTCCGACCGGCGGGCGCCCAACGCCGATCCCGGCTCGACCGATGCCCGGCATCGCCCTTCGCCGGTCTCGACGCCGGATCGCCTCCCCGGTCGAGAAACGGAACTGCTTCTATCTGACCAAGAAGCGCTCTAGCCCACGGGGTGATCCCCCCTGGCGAATGAAGAAAGCCCTGCGGCGCCGGTCGGGCGCCGCAGGGCGTTCGCATTTGGAGGCGGAGCGGGGCCGCCTACCAGCTCCACATCGTCCCGTCTTCGAGCCGGGCGACCGGCAGGTAGGCCGGCTCGTACTCGTATTTCGCCGCCAGCGTCTCGTCGATGTCGACGCCGTGGCCGGGCACGTCGCCGGGATAGAGGTAGCCGTCGTTGAAGGTGTAGGCGTGCGGGAAGACCTCATTGGTCTTGTCGCTGTGGTGCATGAATTCCTGGATGCCGAAGTTCGGCACCCACAGGTCGAAGTGCAGCGCCGCGCCCATGCAGATCGGCGACAGGTCGGTGGCGCCGTGGCAGCCGGTGCGTATCTGATAGAGCTCGGCAAGCATGGCGATCTTGCGCAGTTGCGTGATGCCGCCGGCATGGACCACCGCCGTGCGGATGTAGTCGCAATACTGGTTCTCGAGGATCTCGCGGCAGTCGTGGATGGAGTTGAACACCTCGCCGATGGCGATCGGCGTGACGGTGTGCTCGCGGATGAGCTTGAGCAATTCCTGGTTTTCCGCTGGCGTCGGGTCCTCCAGCCAGAACAGCCGGTAGGGCTCCAGGCTCTTGCCGAGGCGGGCCGCCTCCAGCGGGGTCAGCCGATGGTGGGCGTCATGGAGCAGATGGAAGCCGAAGCCGTACTTGTCGCGGAGCGCCTCGAACAGCTTGGGCGCGAAATCCAGATACTTCTCCGTCGACCAGATCGATTCCTCGACCAGGCCCTTCACTGCCGGCTCGTAATAGTACTTGCCCCGGGCGACGCCATAGACCGCGTCGAGGCCGGGAATGCCCGATTGCGCCCTGACCGCCTTGTAGCCGAGCTCCAGGTACTGGCCGACGGCGTCGATGGTCTCCTCGAGGTCGCGGCCGTTGGCGTGTCCGTAGACCATGACGCCGGAGCGGCTCTTGCCGCCGAGAAGCTGGTAGAGGGGCAGGCCGGCGGCCTTCGCCTTGAGGTCCCACAGGGCGGTGTCGACGGCGCCGATAGACGCCATCGTCACCGGCCCGCGTCGCCAGTAGGCGCCCTTGGCCAGGTAGTGCCAGATGTCCTCGATCTGGTGTGGATCGCGGCCGATCAGGAGCGGCGCGACGTGCTCCTTGAGGTAGGCGGCAACGGCGAGCTCGCGTCCGTTGAGCGTCCCGTCGCCGATGCCGTAGAGCCCCTCGTCGGTCGAAATCTTGAGCGTGACGAAATTGCGGTCGGGGCAGGTGATGATGACTTTGGCTTCGGTGATCTTCATGGGGACCTTGGTCTTTACGCGCCGGCCGGCTCAATTGTCGGCGACGGCGCCGGTTCAGAATCCTCTCCGACGTCGAAGAGGTGGGGGAAGACCTGTTCGAGCAGTGGCAGAGATGTGAGAATTTCGGCGAGATGCGCGCGCACCGCTGCTTCCGCGCGGGCCTGGTCGCGCGCCTCGACGGCATCGAGGATGGCGACGTGCTGATCCACCAGGCGGGTCAGCGGCGTTGTCTGCGGCAAGCTGAGATAGCGCACGCGGTCCATCTGCGCCTTGACTTCCTCGACGACACGCCAGGCATAACCGCAATCGACCCCGAGTGCGAGACCGCGGTGGAAGGCTTCGTCGAGGGCCAGGAAGCCGGCCGGCGAGCCGTCGGCGACGACCCCGCGCTGCTGCGCCAAATTGTCCCGGAGCTCGACGATTGCCTCGGTGCTCATCACCTCGCACGCGCGGCGGGCGACGGCCACCTCGACGGCCTCGCGCACGAAGCGCGCGTCGGTCACCTGCTTGGCCGATATCTTGACGACGAAGGTGCCGCGCTGCGGCCGGATGCGCACGAAGCCGGCCTCGCTGAGCTTGATGAAGGCCTCGCGCACCGGCTGCCGGCTGACGCCGAGCCGCGTGGCGATCTCGTTTTCGGACAGCGCCTGGCCGGGGGTGAGCGCCATGGTGACGATGGCGCTCTTCAATTCGCGGAAGACGCGACGCGCCGAAGGCTCGTCCGGCGGGCCCGAATAGACGGGCCGGGCACCGAAGACCGGCCCGTTCGTCCTGCCGCTTGCTCGTTTCATCCCTCTCGCCCAGCCCGTGTTCTTTTGGCCGAACAACATTCTTGCACTTTTCTATGTGCCATACTACCATACCAGTCAAGGAGGTCCAGGCTGCCTGTCAGACGGGCTTTCTGCAACGGGAGGAACGGGAGGAAATGATGAAGAAATTTCCGCGCATTGGCCTTGCCTTGCTCGCCGCGGCCGCAATGACGGCGCTGCCACGAGTCGGCCTTGCCGCAGACTACACACTAAACATCAACTCGGCGCTCACCACCGACGACCCGCTTTTCAAGGGCCTCGAGGCCTACAAGCAGAAGGTCGAGGCGGACACCAAGGGCGCCGTCGAAGTGCGTCTCTTCCCGAGCTCGCAGCTCGGCAAGGACGAGGATGTACTCGAGCAGGCGCGCGCCGGCGGCAACGTCGCCGTCGTCGTCGATGGCGGCCGCCTTGCCGTCTACACCAAGGAATTCGGCATCCTCGGCGCGCCGTATCTCGCCCAGGGCTACGACGGCATCCGCAAGGTCGTCACCTCGGACCTCTTCGAGGGCTGGGTGAAGAAGCTCCACGATGCCGCCGGCCTCCAGGTCCTGTCGTTCAACTGGTGGCAGGGCGAGCGCAATCTCCTGACCAATGTTCCGGTCAAGACGCCCGCCGACCTCAAGGGCATTCGCATGCGCACGCCGGGCGCTCCGGTGTGGATGGAGACCGTCAAGGCAATGGGCGCCACGCCCACGCCGATGGGCTGGACCGACGTTTATCCGGCGCTCCAGCAGCACGTCATCGATGCCGTCGAGGCGCAGGACCCGGCAGTCTGGGGGGCGCGCCTCTACGAGGTGATCAAGTACATCACCAAGACCGGCCACATCAATCTGATCACCGGCGTCGTCACCAGCGCCGGCTGGTTCGACAAGCTCCCGCCCGACATCCAGAAGATCCTTCGCGATGACGCTGTCTCCGCTGGTGACATCGCTTCGTACGGCACCAGGGACTCGCTCGCCAACTACGAGAAGATGATGGCGGACAAGGGCGTAACCATCGACGAGATCGACGTCACCCCGTTCGTCAAGGCGACCGCGGGCGTATACGATACCCTGGGTTACTCCGACCTGCGCAAACAGATCGAGCCGATCCTCGCCAAGTAAAGTCCCCAAGACGGCGGGCCGGCCCGACAGTCGGGCTGGCCTGTTTCCTTCGATCTGGGTGGACGGGGATGTCGAATTTTCTGGTTCGGGTTGAGGCCGCGGTCGGCAAGTTCCTGCTTGTCGTCATCGTCGTCCTTGTCTTTGCGGCCGGGGTGCTGCGCTGGTTCGACCACCCGCTGATCTGGTCGGTCGATCTCGCCCAGCTTCTCTTCCTGTGGATCGCCTTCATCGGCGCCAACCGGGCGCTGCGCAAGCGCGCCCACATCGGCATGGATCTCGCCGTGCGCTGGATGCCGCTCGCCTGGCGTCGCGTCATCGAGATCGCGCTGGCCGTGCTCACGCTCGCCTTCCTGCTGATCATGGTGTGGGAGGGCTACAAGCTCACCACTCTCAACATCGAGCGGGTGTTCGGCGATAGCGGCATCAGCTACGCCTTCGTCACCGGCGCCGTGCCGATCGGTTGCCTGATGCTGGCGATCACCCTTACCGGGCATGTCATCAAGCTCATCCGCACCTGGCGGACGGAGGACCGCCTGGTCTTCTCCGATCCGCACCGCGGTGAAGTGGAAGACGTGCTGTGACGCTGCTCTCGCTGACCTTCCTGGTGTTGATGCTGGCCGGACTGCCGATCGCCTTCGCCATCGGCATGGCCGGCTTCACCTTCTTCCTGACCAACGGATCGATCCCGGTCTCCATCGGCGTTCAGCAGGTGGCGTCGGCCTCGCAGAGCTTCCCGCTGCTCGCCGTGCCGTTCTTCCTGCTGGCCGGACACATGATGAACCATTCGGGGATCACCTCACGGCTCATCAACTGCTCCAACGTGCTGGTCTCGTGGATGGCCGGCGGCCTTGCCCAGGTGTGCATCGTGCTCTCCACGCTGATGGGCGGCGTCTCCGGCGCGGCGGTCGCTGACGCGGCGATGGAGGCGCGCATCCTTGGGCCCAATCTCATCAAGGCGGGCTATTCGAAGGGCTTCACTTCCGCCGTCATCGCCGTCGGCTCGCTCATCACCTCCACCATCCCGCCGAGCATCGGCCTCATCCTCTACGGCTTCGTCGGCAATGTCTCGATCGGGCGGCTGTTCCTCGCCGGTGTTATCCCCGGCCTGTTGATGATGACGTTTCTGATGACCACGACCTGGTTCATCGCCCGGCGGCGGAACTATCGCTCGGAGATGGCGACGCGGCCGACGATGAAGGCCGTCGGCAAGGCCGTCGCCGACGCCAAATGGGCGCTGATCTTCCCGCTGGCGCTGCTCATCGCCATCCGCGGCGGCTTGTTCACGCCCTCCGAAGTCGGTGCCTTCGCCGTCGTCTACGCCGCCGTCATCGGTGTCATCGCGCATCGCGAGATGACCTGGTCGGGGCTGATGGAGGCGCTCGGCCAGGCGGTGACCGATATCGGCATGATCATGCTCATCATCGTCTTCTCCGGCATGGTCGGCTACGGCATCATTTTCGAGCAGGCGCCGCAGGAGATCGCGGCGGCGCTGATCCACCTGACCACCAATCCGATGGCGATCGTTGGGTTGCTGCTGCTCTTTGTTTTCATCGCCGGGCTGTTTGTCGAGAGCACCGTGCTGGTGCTCCTGCTGACGCCGATCTTCCTGCCGATCGTGCGCCCGCTCGGCGTCGACCCGGTGCATTTCGGCATCCTGATGATGACCATCGTGACGCTCGGCTCGATGACCCCGCCGGTGGGCGTGTGCATGTACACCGTGTGCAGCCTGCTCAACACGCCGGTCGAGGAATACGTCGTCGAATCGATTCCGTTCGTCGCGACGATCCTCGTCGAGGTCGCCATCCTTGCGTTTTTCCCCCAGGTGGTGCTCTTTCTGCCCAACCTGTGATGTGAACCCGTCCGTTCGGACCCGCATTCCAACCAGATCAATCACGATCGACATTTCCCGCCGATCTTCCCCCGCCATCGGCCGGAAACGCATTGCCAATGACAGGAGAGGGGAACCGCCCGCGGCTGAGACGCTACGCTCGCCGCGCTGCCCGGATTCGGTCGCGCGGCCGGCCTACGACCGCTCGGCACTGACCCCCGGCATCGTCCATCTCGGCATCGGCGCGTTCCATCGCGCCCACCAGGCCGTCTACGTCGACGACGGTCTCGCCGCCGACCCGAGCTGGGGGATTGTCGCCGCCAGTCTGAGGAGCGCTGGCACCCGCGACGCGCTGAAGCCACAGGACTGGCTCTACACGCTTTCGTGCGCTCCGGCGAGGGCGAGAAGCTGCGCGTCATCGGCAGCGTGATCGACGTGCTCGTCGCCATGGAGGAGCGCGAGCGCCTGCTTGCCGCCATGGCCGATCCGCGGGTGCGCATCGTCTCGCTGACGGTGACCGAGAAGGGCTATTGCCACGATCCGGCGACCGGCACGCTCAACGAGGAGGACCCGGCCATCGTGCGCGACCTCGCCGACGCCGACCGAACCGACGACCGCCCCGGGGCTGGTCATCGAGGCACTGGCACGCCGGCAGGCGGCCGGTGTGCCGCCTTTCACCGTGCTCACCTGCGACAACCTGCCGGCGAACGGCGTGGTGGCGCGGCGCGTGCTGTCGCGCTTCGCCGAGCTGCGCGATGCCGAACTCGGCGCCTGGGTTGCCGGCGAGGTCGCCTTTCCCTCGACCATGGTCGACCGCATCACGCCGGCGACCACCGACGAGGATCGCGCCCGCGTCGACCAGGCGCTCGGCGCCACCGACGCCTGGCCCGTGGTGACCGAGCCGTTCACCCAGTGGGTGATCGAGGACGATTTCCCCACCGGCCGTCCGGCCTTCGAGACCGCCGGCGCCGAGATGGTCACCGAGGTCGCGCCCTACGAGCAGATGAAGCTGAGGCTCCTCAACGGCGCCCATTCGAGCCTCTCCTATCTCGGCTATTTGTCGGGCTATCGAGTTCGTTTCCGACGTCATGGCCGACGCCGCCTTTGCCCGCTTCGTGCCGGCTCTGATGGACGAGGCGACGCCCACCCTCTCGGTTCCGCCGTCGATGGACCTCGCCGGCTACACGGCGGCGCTGGTCACGCGCTTCCGCAATCCGGCGCTGAAGCACCGCACCTGGCAGATCTGCATGGATGGCAGCCAGAAGCTGCCGCAGCGCCTGCTCGGCACGATCCGCGACAACCTCAAGGCCGGACGCCCGTTCGGCCGGGCGGCGCTCGGCGTCGCCGGATGGATGCGCTACGTCACCGGCATCGACGAGAGCGGCCAGCCGATCGACGTCCGCGATCCCTTCGCCGGCGAGTTGCGGTCGCTGGCCGATGCGGCGGGGCCGAACGCCGGCCGGGTGGTCCATGCTTTGCTCGGGGTGGAGAAGATCTTCGGCACCGACCTTGCCGCCAACGATCGCTTCGTGGCGGCGGTGACCAGGCGCCTCGCCCGGCTTTTCAAGGACGGTGCCAAGCGCGCCGTCGCGGCGGAGGAGGGGGGCGGCTAGGAGGCCGCGGCCCTTATTCGGCCGGCACGTACCAGAGGACGACGTTGCCGTTCTCGAAGGCGCGCAGGCCCGTCCGCTTCAGCCGCAGCGGCGCGGGCCTTCGAACATCGTCCGGCCGCCGCCGCGGGAGTGCCCCTCGACGAATTCGTTCCACTCGGGGTCGGCGGCCCGTATGTGCGCCCAGCTCATGTCGCCCCGGGCGTCCTCGATGTAGCCGTCGAGCGAGACGTGGTTGAAGACGATCAGCCTGCGCATGGCTCCTCCCTTCAGCCTGGTTGGGCCCACAGCGGCCGCAGCTCGACGGCGCCGTGGCCGGTCGCCGGACAGCGCGCCGCCCAGGCGAGCGCGGCGTCGCGGTCGGGAACGTCGATGATGTAGAAGCCGCCGAGATGCTCCTTGGCCTCGGTGAAGGGGCCGTCGCGCACCTCCATCTGGCCGGCCGCCTGGCGCAGCGTCACCGCCGCGGGGCTCGGCTGCAGCCGGTCCCAGGCGACCACGATGCCGGCCTTGGTCAGTGCCTCGGTATAGGCGGCGTAGGCGGCAAGACCGCGCTGCTGTTCCTCCGGGCTGAGCTTGGGGAAGGCGGCCTCATCAACGTAGAGCATGAGCATGTATTTCATGAATATGGTTCCCCTTCGGCGGCCGGCGGTCCGAAATCGCGCCTCTGACACAACGACGAACGGGCGGCGCCGATTTCGACAGGCGGCGGAAGAAATTTCAGCCGCGCGCCGCGGCGGAAGCGGCCCGCCGGCGCTCCTGCGCTTCGGTCGGCCACAGCGCCTTCATGTCGTAGAATTCGGCGAAGGCCGGCACGTCGGCCGGCAGCGCCACCCACGGCACCTTGGTGCGCGTGTAGATGTGCACGTCCGGCGTGATCGCATGCGGGTCGTCGAGCGTGGCGACGCGCACGAAGCGCAGATACGGCCGACGGCCGTAGTCGCTCCACACCGCCACCTTGCATTCGGGGCAGCGGTAGATGTCGTGCGGCCGGCCGCTATCGGTCGGCATCGACACCGCCTGCGGCGCGCTCCCCAGCATCTCGATGCGGTCGGTCTCGATGAGCGCGTTGATGGCGAAGGCGCCGCCGGTCTGCTTCTGGCAGTCGAGGCAATGGCAGCAATGGACGAACATCGGCGCCGAGGTGAGGCGGAAGCGCACCGCGCCGCACGAGCAGCCGCCGGCGTAGGTCTCAGCCATGGTTTCTCCTATCCGCCCGACGGCTTCAGCGCCGGATTGGGCGTGTAACCCGGGCCGATGGTGAGCGGCTTGTCGGCGAGCACCGACTGATCGAGATCGGAGTGCACTTCTTGTCGATCGTCTCGATGGTGGTGCCGTCGGCCGCGACCAGCCGGACGGTGACGTCATAGTCCCTGTCCGCCTTGATGCCGTGGAGCGCATCGGTGGTGAAGGAATATTCCCGGCGGTTCGCCACGACGTCCTTCGCCATCACGATCGGCGGTCCGCCGGCCGGGTTCTCGAAGGTCGCCTCGATGCGCGCATGGTCGGGGAGCGTGCGCAGCGGCGCCGCGATGAAGCCCTCATAGGCCTCCGACAGGCGGTAGTTGAAGACGAAGCCGCCGCCGGAGATGTCGAGATAGGGGCCCTTTTCGGAGCAGGCGGCAAGCGCCGCCATGGCCGCCAGCGTCAGCCCTGTCACCGTCGAAAAGCGCATGATCCGGTGCTCCTGCTCGCCCCCGAAGCATCTCGAAATAGGGGATTGCGGCAAATTCGGCAATCTCGGGCGCCACGAGCAAAGGCTTGTCGCTCTGGCACAAAGGCTGCAATCCTTGCGCTCCAGGAAGGAGCGTCGATGACCAGCCAACCCGCCGCGGCGGCGATCCCCGCCTTTTCCGCAAGTTATGCGCCCGACGACGGCGCGCTGATCCGCGGCTTCATCCGCGAGACCGCGCTCGATGCGGCGGCCGAGCGGCGCATCGATGGGCGCGCCACGCGCCTGATCGAGGCGATCCGCTCCGCCTCCGGCGGCATCGGCGAGCTGGAAGACTTCCTGCGCGAGTTCGCCCTCTCCACCCGCGAGGGGCTGGCGCTGATGGTGCTCGCCGAGGCGCTGCTGCGCGTGCCCGACGCGGCCACCCAGGACCGCCTGATCGAGGACAAGATCGGCAGCGGCGACTGGAGCGCGCGGAGCGGCGGCAAGCCGTTCGTCGCCGCCTCCATCTGGGCGCTCGGCCTGACCTCGCGCATCGTCTATCCTGGTGACACGCCGGAGCGGCTGGTGGCGGGTCTGGTCAGCCGCCTCGGCAAGCCGGCGGTGCGCACCGCCACCCGCCAGGCGATGCGTGTGCTCGGCCACCATTTCGTGCTCGGCCAGACCATCGGCGAGGCGCTTTCCCGCGCCCGCGCCATGGAGAAAGAGGGCTTCCGCCATTCCTACGACATGCTCGGCGAGGGGGCGCGCACCGCCGCCGACGCCGAGCGCTATTTCGAGGCCTATGCCGGCGCCATTGCCGCCATCGGCAAGGCCGCTGGCAGCGACACGCTGCTGCCCGACCGGCCGGGCATATCGGTGAAACTGTCGGCGCTCCACCCGCGCTACGAGGCGGTGAAGCGCGAGCGGGTGCTGAAGGAACTGGCGCCGCGGCTGCTGGAGCTTGCCCGCGCCGCCAAGGCGCACAACCTCAACTTCACCGTCGACGCCGAGGAGGCCGACCGCCTGGAGATTTCGCTCGACGTGGTGGCGAAGGTGCTGGCCGACCCGTCGCTCGCCGCCTGGGGCGGCTTCGGTCTGGCCATCCAGGCCTATCAGAAGCGGGCCGCTGCGGTGGTCGACTGGGTCGGCGACCTTGCCGCGGCGCTCGACCGGCGGCTGATGGTACGCCTGGTCAAGGGCGCCTATTGGGACACCGAGATCAAGCGCGCGCAGGAGCGCGGGCTCGCCGACTATCCGCTGTTCACCCGCAAGCCCGCCACCGATCAGTCCTATCTCGCCTGCGCCCGGCGCCTGCTGGCGCTTCGCCCGCACATCTATCCGCAATTCGCCAGCCACAACGCGCTCACCGTCGCCGCCATCCTGGAGCTTGCCGGCGGCCCCTCGGGCTTCGAGTTCCAGCGCCTGCACGGCATGGGCGAGGCGCTATTCACGGCACTGCGCAAGGAAGATCCCGGCATTGCCGCCCGCATCTACGCGCCGGTCGGCGGCCACCGCGAGCTGCTCGCCTATCTGGTGCGCCGTCTGCTCGAGAATGGCGCCAACTCGTCCTTCGTCTCGGTCGTCGGCGATACCGACATACCGGTGGAGGAGCTGCTCAAGCGTCCCGCGGTGCTGCTCGACGGCGGCGCCCGCGTTCGCCACAGCCGCGTAGCCCTTCCCCGCGACCTCTACGCGCCGGACCGGAAGAACTCGATGGGGCTCGAATTCGGCAGCACCGCCGACCTCGGTGCGCTTCTCGCCGGCATCGGCGAGGCCGGCGAGGCGCCGGTCGACGCGCATCCGCTCACCGTCGCCAAGGTGGCCGGTGCTGCCCGGCCCGTCGTCAGCCCGGTCGACGGAAAGACGATTGTCGGCAACGTGGTGGAGCTGCCGGTTGAATTGATCGATGAAGTCATGGCCGCCGCCAGCGACGGCTTCGCCCGGTGGTCGCGGACCCCGGCCGGCGAGCGTGCCGCCGCGCTCGACCGGCTGGCCGACCTGATCGAGGGCGAGCGCGATGCGCTCGTCGGACTGCTTGCCCGCGAGGGCGGCAAGACGCTCAACGACGGCATCGCCGAGGTGCGCGAGGCCGCCGACTTCTGCCGCTACTACGCCAGCGAGGCGCGGCGCCTGTTCGCGCCGGAGACGATGCCCGGGCCGACCGGCGAGAGCGACCGTCTGATCCGCCGCGGGCGCGGCACGTTCGTCTGCATCTCGCCATGGAACTTTCCCCTCGCCATCTTCCTCGGCCAGACGGTGGCGGCACTTGCCGCCGGCAACGCGGTCGTCGCCAAGCCGGCCGAGCAGACGCCGCTCATCGCCTTCCGCGCCTTCGAGCTGCTGCACAAGGCCGGCGTGCCCCTGGCGGCGGCACAGCTCGCGCCCGGCGATGGCAAGGTCGGCGCCGCGCTCACCGCCCACGCGCACGTCGCCGGCGTTGCCTTCACCGGCTCGACCGAGGTCGCCTGGGCGATCAACCGGGCGCTTGCCGCCAAGCAGGGGCCGATCGTGCCGCTCATCGCCGAGACCGGCGGCATCAACGCCATGATCGCCGACGCCACGGCGCTGCCCGAGCAGGTCGCCGATGACGTCGTGATCTCAGCGTTCCGCTCCGCCGGTCAGCGCTGTTCGGCGCTCAGGCTGCTCTGCCTGCAGGACGATGTCGCCGATCGCGTGCTGGAGATGGTCGTCGGCGCGGCGGGCGAGCTCAGCCTCGGCGACCCGCGCGATCCGGCCACCGATGTCGGCCCGGTGATCGACGCCGAAGCCAAGGCCAATCTCGATGCTCACGTCGCCGCCATGCGTGCCGCGCCGTTCGCCACCATCCGCCAGGCCGGGGCGGCGCCGGAGGGGGGACCTTCGTCGCACCACACATCATCGAGCTGGATTCCCCGGCCCGCCTGACGCGCGAGGTGTTCGGTCCGATCCTCCATGTCGTGCGCTGGAAGCCGGCCGAGCGCGACAAGCTGGTCGCCGCCATCGCCGCCACCGGCTACGGCCTGACGCTCGGCATCCACAGCCGCATCGACGACACGGTCGAGGCGATCGTCGATGCGCTGCCGGTCGGCAACGTCTATGTCAACCGCAACATGATCGGCGCGGTGGTCGGCACCCAGCCCTTCGGCGGCTCCGGCCTGTCGGGCACCGGACCGAAGGCGGGCGGACCCGACTATCTCCGCCGTTTCGCCCTGGAGCAGGTGGTTTCGGTCAACACGGCAGCGGCCGGCGGCAACGCCTCGCTGATCGCCATGGAGGACGAGTGAGATGCACCGCTGCGCCATCCTCGACGACTACCAGAACGTCGCGCTCACCTTCGCCAACTGGGATTCGCTCGCAGGCGAGGTCGAGGTTGCCGTCTTCAACCGCCACATCGACGGCGAGCCGGCGCTCGTCGCCGCGCTCGCCGATTTCGACGTCATCGTCGCCATGCGCGAGCGCACCGTCTTCGATGCCGCCCTGCTGGCGGCCCTGCCGCGCCTGAAGCTGCTGGTCACCACCGGCATGCGCAACGCCTCGATCGACGTGGCGGCGGCGACGCGCCAGGGCGTCACCGTTTGCGGCACCCACGGTGTCGCCGGCTCGACGGCGCAACTCGCCTGGGCGCTGATCCTGGCGCTGGCGCGCAACGTGCCGGCGGAAGTCGCGGACTTTCGCGCCGGCGCCGGCTGGCAGCAGCGCGTCTCGGTCGATCTCGTCAACAAGCGCCTCGGCCTCGTCGGTCTCGGTCGCCTCGGCACGCGCGTAGCGCGCGTCGGCGTCGATTTCGAGATGGAGGTCGCCGCCTGGAGCCCCAACCTCACCGATGCGCGCGCGGCTGAGGCCGGCGCCATCCGCGTCGCCACGCTCGCCGAACTGCTGTCGACGTCCGACATCGTCTCGGTCCACGTGCCGCTCAACGCCGGTACGCGCGGGCTGATCGGCGCCACCGAGCTGGCGCTGATGAAGCCGACCGCCTTCCTGGTCAACACCTCGCGCGGGCCGATCGTCGACGAGGCGGCGCTCATCGACGTGCTCGAAGGCGGCCGCCTCGCCGGCGCCGGCCTCGACGTCTACGACCGCGAGCCGCTGCCGGCCGATCACCGGTTCCGGCGCATCGAGCGGCTGATCGCCACGCCCCATATCGGCTACGTTACCGACGCGACCTACCACGTCTTCTACCGCGACGCGGTCGAAGATATCGCCGCCTGGCTCAAGGGCGAGCCGGTGCGGCAGATCGAGCCGGCATGAGCGTATAACGCCTTGCATTATATAACGAGAATGGCGGATTTGTTTCGAGTGGCATGAAGGAGGAGCGAGGAATGTCGAAATCGTCGACTACCACAAGGGATAGGGATCGCCTGCCCAATCCCCATCCGGGCGAAATCCTCCTTGAAGAGTTTCTGAAGCCCATGGGGATCAGCCAGAACGCGCTCGCCCGCGCCGTTCATGTTCCGCCGCGCCGGATCAACGAGATCGTGCTGGGAAAACGCGACGCGACGGCCGACACCGACCTGCGGCTCGCCCGCTTCTTCGGCGTGTCGGAAGGCTTCTTCCTCGGCCTGCAGACCGATTTCGACCTCATGGAGCGGCGCCGGCAGATCGCATCCGACCTCAATTCCATCGAGCCGAGGGCAGCCTGAGCATGACCGACAAGGCCTTTCTCTCGCGCGCCATCGATCAGGGCAGGGGCGCCGCGCCCGCGGACATGGTGATCAAGAATGTCGGCCTGCTCGACATCGTCTATGGCGGCGTCACCGTCACCGACATCGCCATCTGCGGCGACCGCATCGTCGGCACTTACGAGCCTTATGAGGGCACGCGCGAGATCGACGGCAGCGGCCTCTTCGCCGTGCCCGGCTTCATCGACACCCATCTCCATGTCGAATCCTCGCTGGTCACCCCGCAGGAATTCGATCGCTGCGTCCTGCCGCACGGCGTCACCACCGCGATCTGTGACCCGCACGAGATCGCCAATGTGCTGGGGCTGGAAGGCATTCGCTTCTTCCTCGAGTTCGTCCGAGACGACGATCATGGACCTCCGCGTCCAACTCTCCTCCTGCGTGCCGGCGACCAGCTTCGAGACGTCAGGCGCCACGCTCACCGCCGCCGACCTGCTGCCGCTCGCTTCGCATTCCAAGGTCATCGGCCTTGCCGAGTTCATGAACTTCCCCGGGGTGCTGGCGAGCCGCGACGACGTCCTCGACAAGCTGGTCGCCTTCCAGGACGGCCACATCGACGGCCACGCGCCGCTGGTCCGCGGCTATGACCTCAACGGCTACCTCGCTGCGCGCATCCGCACCGACCACGAGACCACTATCGCCGAGGACGGCCGCGAGAAGCTGAAGAAGGGGCTGGCGGTCCTCATCCGCGAGGGCTCGGTCACCAAGGACCTGCACGCCCTCGCAGAAATCCTCGACGAGCATTCGTCGAGCTTCTGTTGCCTGTGCACCGACGACCGCAACCCGCTCGACATCGCTGAAGAGGGCCACCTCGACTACATGGTGCGCACGCTGATCGCGCTCGGCCGCCCGCTGCACCACGTCTATCGTGCCGCGAGCTGGTCGGCGGCCAACGCCTTCGGCCTCAAGGACCGCGGCATGATCGCCCCCGGCCGTCGCGCCGATATCGTGCTGGTTGGCGATCTCGCCCAATGTTCGGTGAAGACGGTGATCTCGGCCGGCCGCATCGTCGACGATGCGCTCTTTGCGACGCGCAAGAGGGTCGCGCCGGTTGGCCTCGACAGCGTCAAGCTGCGCGAGATCGTCCCAGCCGATTTCCGCATTCCCGGTGCCGCCGCCGAGCTTTCGATGATCGGCGTGGCGCCGGGGAGGGTGGTCACCGACCACATCCGCAAGCCGGTGCCAGCCAAGGGCAACGAGCGCGTCGCCGACCCTGCCAACGACATCGCCAAGGTGGCGGTCGTCGAGCGCCACGGCGTCGATGGCTCGATCGGTCGCGCCTTCGTCACCGGCTTCGGCATGAAACAGGGCGCCATCGCCTCCTCGGTCGGCCACGACAGCCACAACATCTGCGTTGTCGGCATGGACGACGACGACATGGCCGCGGCGGTCAACCGGCTGCGCGAGATCGGCGGCGGCTTCGTGGTGGCGGGCGGCGGCAGGGTGCTGGCCGAGTTGGCGCTGCCGCTAGCCGGCCTGATGAGCCTCGAACCGTTCGAGGCGGTCCACGCCGGCCTGATGCCGCTGCGCCGAGCGGCGCGAGAGATCGGCTGCACGCTGCCGGAACCATTCCTCCAGGTTGCTTTCCTGCCACTCCCGGTCATTCCGCACATGAAGATCACCAATTTCGGCCTGTTCGACGTCGACCGGTTCGAGCTGGTGAAGGAATGACATGTCGAAATTGACGTCGGGAAGCGGTGCGTCTTCCGGCGCCTCGGTAGCGGCAACGCCGTCCTCGGCTTCCGCCACGCGGCCGCGCTGGAGGAGATAGATCGTGAGGATGGTGAAGCCGACGGCGATGGCGATGGGCAGCGCTTCGGCGCCGAACAGGTCGACCAGATAGCCGACCGGCGTGGAGCCGACGATCGAGCCCGCCGAATAGGCCATGGCGAAGCCGGTCGAGACGACAGCGAGCTTCTGCCCGCGAAAATCCTGACCGATGAGCACGACGCCGAGTGTGTAGATGCCGGAGATGGTGCCGCCGGCGAGGAACAGCACCGGCGCCGCCATGAGGCTGTGGCCCATGGCGAAGGGCAGCGCGAAGCTGGTGAGCGCCGCGCCGACCGAACAGAACAGCAGGACGATCGTGCGCCCGTAGCGGTCCGCCATCCAGCCGAGCCCCGCGACCAGCACCGCCTCGCCGAGGCTGAAGACGGCCACCAGCCGGGCGGCTTCGGCGTCGTTGAGACCGTGGGCGAGGCCATAGAGCGGCAGCAGGCTCTGCATCGCCGTCTCGCCGATGCCGCCGAGGAAGCCGGCGGCGATCAGCCCTCCGGCTGCCGCCAGGGCGAGCTTGAACGTATGGGCGTCGCCGCTCTCTTCCTCGTCCTCGGCGGCACCGGCCGCCGGGCGGATGGAGAGCGCGATGACGACGCCGGCCGCCAGCGGCACCATGGCGACGATGAGCGGCAGCGAACCGTTGACGCCGACGCCGCCGAGCACCAGCGGCCCGATGAACTGGCAGGTGGCGTAGAGCGTGCCCGAGGCGCCGATGATGCGGCCGCGGTGGCGGTCGTCGACCACGCCGTTCAGCCAGATCTCGGTGGTCGTCCACAGTGCCGCGAAGCAGGCGCCCATGACGAAGCGGGCGGCGAACCAGACGAAGAGATTGTCGGCGGCGAGGATCGCCGCGAAGGAGGGAGCGAGATGGCGAACATCGTCGCCACGATCAGGCGCACGCCGAAGCGGGCGATGAGCCTGGGCAGGATCGGCCCGACCACCAGGATGCCGGCGCCGGCGAGCGAGGCGTTGAGGCCGATCGCCCATGTCGCCAGCCCGTGCTTCTCCAGCGCCAGCGAGAAGAACGGATAGGAGTAGCCGTAGAGCAGCGCCTCGGCGCCGATCAGGGAGAGAACGCCGGCAACCCGCCAGAGCTTCATGGAGAGGCCCGCCCCGAGAACCCAGCTAGATGACGCACTGCGGTTCCGCGCACCAGCACGTCTTGCCCTCCGGCACGAGGTTGAAGGTGCGGTAGTCCGCGGTGATCTCCTCGCCGGGGGCGATCTCGCGGGTCGCGTAGACGTAGAGCTGATCCTCGACGCGCGCGTTTGGCCGGCAGCTATGGTTGAGGTAGTCGACGCCCTCCGGCTCCCACATCGGCAGCAGGCAGAGGAGCTTGCTGCCCTCCAGCTTCAGATGCACCGACTGGCGCCACCAGTAGTCGTCGAGCGCCTCCTTGTCGGCGAGGTCGACCATCACCGACTTGCCGTCGAAGAAGCCGATCAGGCTGTCCTTGGGGATGGGCCGGGTCGCGTAGATCGCCTTGTGATCCTCGGAGATCGTGCGGACTTCGAGGAAATCGAAGTTGGTGTAGCTCATGCCGCGAACCCTTCCCCAAAGCTGTCGAACGCCCCTTCGAGCAGCGGCACGCCGCCCGATTGCCCGTCCCGTCCGGGCACGTAGGGTTGTCCGTCAAAAAGGTTAGCCGACCATTTCTCGGTCAGCCGCCGGGCATAGATGATCGGCATCTCGTGGACGTGCGGGCACTTCTCCAGCTCGGCGAAGACCGGGTCGTTATGCGCGGCGACCCAGTGCCGGCGGTCGTCGGAGAGATGCACGCCGCGCGACGGGTCCTGGGTCACGCGGCTGTAATTGCCGATGGTCGTCGCCGACATGTTCTGCCAGGCGATGACGCACTTCTTGAAGAGCAGCTCGACCGCGTCGCGGTCGTGGACCATTTCCACGGCGCCCGGCCCCATGCCTTGATCGCCTGGTCGTGGACCAGCCGGGCGAAGGCGAAGGCGTCCGAGGTGGTGTTGACCGCGGTGAAAGGGGCGCTCAGCGACGGATCGTAGAGCGGGTCCCCGGGGTCGCTGGCATGCCGGCAGAAGGCGACCGAGAAGAACTCGTAGGCCGTCACCTGGCCGGTGACGGGGCAGGTGACGTCGATGGCATGGCCGAGCGTGCGCCCGCCGATAAGTGCCTGGACGTCGTCGGTCTGGCCCGCCTCGCGCATCGCCGTGCCGAGCGCCTCAAGCTCCTCGGACGCAGTGCGCAAGCGGAATTCGTCGTGGACGAAGATGGCCAGGAAGCCGGTCTTGCTTTCCTCCGCGACCTCGCGCCGGAAGGCGGCGAAGGCGGCTGCGTATTCCGCCCCGTTGCGGAAGCGGGCGACCGCGTAACGCCCGAGCTTGAACTCGCGCCGGCCGGCGGAGCAGCGCAGGCCGTGGTGCAGCCAATCCTCGAAGATGTCGGGTTTTGCACCGTGGAACGGACAGCGGCCGGCCGATGCCGGGCCCGTCCGCATGACCGTGGGGACAAGGGCTTCCGCGGACGGCGCCGCCGGCGCCTCTGCGAACTCCATGACTGCCTCCTCGTACGCATACTCAACAAATACTTAACTGCCGCACCGAGGAATAAGCGGTGGGATTAACCGATTGTCAACCAAAGCGGCGCCGGCGGCGGCGCTGACAGAGCGCTGCAAGCCAGGAATTATTCTTATTTTACTGAGCGTTAACCATATGTGCGAAGAGTCGCATTCAACCCATCCGCGAAGCGCGCCGGGGACGTCGCGGCCGGCTTGGCTCCCACCGGCGCAAGATTGCGCAACAGAACTGGCGGAAACCGGGAATAAAAATCGCCGGCGAGCGTCGGATGCGCAGTCGTTAGGCAGGTTTTGGTCCAGATGCGGCGGGCGTGTGGGCGTACAACTCGGCAGGCTTAAGCAATCGTGAACATATTCATTAAACCAATCGCAATATCGCCTTGCCACCGTGCCCGGCGCAATCGGCACCGCGGGACGCTGCTATGGCAAGAGCACTGACCGGACGCATCACGCTCAACCTCGTCACGGGCATCGTCATCACCGTCCTCACGGTCGTGGTCACCATTTCGTGGATGGCCACCAAGCACAACGAGCAGGCGGCCCAATCCACCCAGACCATGGTCGACGGCGGCCTCAAGGCGATGGGCAAGCGTCTCGCCCAGCTCGCCAACGACTACGGCTGGTGGGAGGAGGCGTACGACGCCTACGTCCGCAAGGACGAGGAATGGATCAACGCCAATGTCGGTACCGGCATCACCGACACCGACATCGCCGACCTGCTGGTGATCATCTCGCCCGATGGCAAGGTCGATCACCAGTGGATCAACGCCGACACCACCGACACGGTCCCTCAGATCATCACCCCGGACGTGCTGGCCGCCATCCGCAAGATCGCCTCCGGCCTGCCGGTCGAGAACCTGGCCGGCGTCAGCGGCATCTATGCCGACACGCCGTCAGTGCCGATGATGATCGCCATCCAGCACCTCGCTCCGGTGTCCAAGGCGGATGAGGTGAAGAACACCGATCTGCCGATCATCGTGTTCGGCCAGTATCTCGGCAAGAACCGCCTGCACGATCTCGGTCGGTCATTCCTGATCGACGACCTGCAGTTCGCGCGCGGCATCGACAAGGGTCATAGCCAGGTGCCGGTCAGGGACGTCACCGGCAAGGACACCGGTTTCGTGGCGTGGACGCCGCCGACCCCCGGCAATGCGCTGTTGCGCAGCGCGCTGCTGCCGATCGGCCTCGCGCTCGCTTTGTTCTGCGTGGTGGCGCTGACCACCGCGTTCGGCGCCCGCAAGATGGCGATCGCGCTTTCCAAGAGCGAGCGCGAAGCGGTGATCGCCGCGCGCACCGACGCCATGACCAGCCTGCTCAACCGCGCCGGCTTCACCGAGCTCCTGGAATTGGACTCGCACAGCCAAGCCTGCAGCAAGGGGGCGCTCGCGGTCATCTATCTCGACGTCAACGGCTTCAAGACGGTCAACGATTCGATCGGCCATCCCGGCGGCGACGCCTTGGTGCGCGCCCTGGCGACCCGTCTCAGCCGCGTCCTGTCGCCGGGGGCGACGCTCGCCCGCATCGGCGGCGACGAGTTTGCCATCGCGCTCATCGCCGAGGACATCGCGCCCGCCACCGCTGCCGCGGCGAGCGCGGCGGCGCGCTCGCTCGACCAGCCCTTCACCATCTCGGGCTTCGAGTTCCACGTCACCGCGTCGGTCGGCTACGCCATCGCCGGCGGCGTCGAGCCCGGCGAGCTGGTCAGGCGCGCCGACCTTGCCATGTACCAGGCGAAGAACGGCGCCGAGCGCGAGGCGGTCGCCTATCACCCGACGATGGAAACCGGCGCGCTCGAGCGAAAGCAGATCGAGGCCGGGCTCCGCCGCGCCATCGAAAACGGCAATGAGCTCAAGGTCTACTACCAGCCGGTGGTGCGCGCCGCCGATCTGTCGATCACCGGCTTCGAGGCGCTGGCGCGCTGGGATTCGCCCGAGTTCGGCTCGGTCTCGCCCGCCCTGTTCATCCCGGTCGCCGAGGAGACCGGCCTCATCCACGACATCGGCCGTTTCGTCGTCGATCAGGCCTGCCGCGACCTCAACCGCTGGCCGGGCTACCACATGGCGGTCAACGTCTCGCCGGTGCAACTCCGCGACCCCAGCTTCGCCGGCGACCTCGGCGCCATCGTGCGCAGCTACGGCCTGACCGCCGACCGCTTCGAGCTGGAGCTGACCGAAGGCATCCTGGTCAACAACCCGACCATCGCCAAGCGCAAGCTCGCCATGCTGAAGGAATGCGGCTTCACGCTCGCCCTCGACGATTTCGGCACCGGCTTTTCCTCGATCGGCTACCTGCGCCAGTTCCCCTTCGACATCCTCAAGGTGGACCGCTCCTTCGTGCGCGACGTCGGCATGAACGCCAACGCCAACGCGCTCATCCAGTCGCTGGTCTCGCTGGGCGACGCGCTCGGCCTGTCGGTGATCGCCGAAGGCATCGAGAACGAGGACCAGCTCAAGCTGCTCCGCCTGATCCAGTGCGAGTTCATCCAGGGCTTCATGATCAGCCGGCCGGTGGGCGCCGACGAGATCGATTCCCTCATCGTGGAGGCCGAGGCACGCGCGGCAAACGCCGGCGGCGGGCGGCTGATTGACCGCAAGGTGGCCGCCAGAACGTAGGGTTCCAGCCGGGCAGGGCTCCGTCACCATCGGTTAACCAAGGTTGTCCGCCAGCCTTCGAGGCGGCGGTCGCGGCCACCCGGCGCCACATGGCCAACACCCATGACGACTACGCCATCTGGGACGACGCCGTGCGCAAGCTCTACGGCAAGGTCGACCAGAATTTCGTCGACGACCCGTTCGTTTCATCGACCGAGGATCCGGTTTTCTTCGACACCGTTTATCTGCTCGACCCCGACGGTGCGACGGTCTTTGCCTATCGCTTCGGCGCTGCGATCAAGCGATCGCCCGAAGAGGCGTTCGGGCCGTCGCTGCGCCGGTTGTTGCGAGCCGCGGCCGATGCCGGTTCGTCCGCGGCCCGCAGCGCCTTCGTCAGCGGCGTCTGGGGACCGATGGTCCTGGCGCTCGGGCCGGTCGTCTCCTTCTCGGAGGACGTCCCGGTTCCGCAGCACAAGCGCATCCTCATCCTGGCCAAGTCGCTCGACAGGAAATTGATCCGGCAGCTTTCGCAGGACTATCTGATCGCGGGACTGGCGCTGGTGCCTGCCTCCGCCGCTGCCGGCAACCCCATGGCCAACGCCATCACCGATGCCGACGGCAGGACCGTCGCCGCGCTCACCTGGGCGGCGCGGACGCCCGGTAGCGCGGCGCTTGCCCGGCTCAATCCGCGCGTGATCGGCATGCTCGCTGCGCTCGCCGTGACCATGCTGGTGCTGATCGCCATCGCCGCCGTCGACTTTGCGCGGGTGCGCAGGGGGAGGTCAAAGCGCTTCGTGCCGCCACCCACGATTTGCTGAGCGGCCTGCCCAATCGCGTCGCCCTGCTCGAATATCTCCGGCGGGCGATCGGCGCGCGAAGCAACGCCAGCGACCTGGCGATCGCCTGCGTCGAACTGGGCGGCGTCAACGAGGTCAACGACGCCTACGGCCGCGACGTCGGCGACCAGTTGCTGCGCAAGGTGGCGAAGGGCTTCCAGGTGCTCGCCGGCAAGTGCTACCTGGTGCGCTCCGGCGGCGACGAGTTCGCCGTGGTGGTCGACAAGCCGCAGGCCGGCGAAAAGGCCAACGAACTGGGCGAGCGGCTGATCGGCTTGTTCGCCAGGCCCTTCGACATCGGCGGCCGCATCATCTCGGTCAGTGGGGGCGTCGGCATCGTCCTGGTCGACGACGCGCTCATCTTGGCCGAGGAGGTGCTGCGTCGCGGCGACGTCGCCCCCTATCAGGCCAGGCAGCAAGGCCGCAATCGCGTCTGCATGTTCGACGATTTGCTCGACGTCCAGCGGCGCAAGCGCATCGAGATCGCCGGCGACCTGAGACGGGCGCTGGCGATCGACGCTCTCACGCTCCACTACCAGCCGGTGGTCAGCGCCGCGGACGGCAGCATCGTCAGCGCCGAGGCGCTGCTCCGCTGGCCGCGCGGCGATGACCTGCCGCCGATCTCGCCGGCGGAGTTCATCCCGATCGCCGAGGAGACCGGGCTCATCGACGAACTCGGCATGTGGACGCTGCGGCGCGCCTGCCGCGATGCCGCGGCTTGGCCCGGTCTCAAGGTTTCGGTCAACGTTTCGCCGGCCCAGTTTTCCAACCCCAATTTCGCCGAGGCGGTCGCCGGCGTGCTCAAGGAGGCCGGCCTGCCGGCCGAGCGTCTGGAGATCGAGGTCACCGAGACCTACCTGGTCACCCACCCCGAACTGGCGCGGCGAGCGATCGATTCGATCCGCACGCTCGGCAGCACCGTGGCGCTCGACGATTTCGGCGTGGGTTATTCGAGCATCGGCTATCTGCGCAAGTTCGCCTTCGACAAGTTGAAGCTCGACCGCTCGCTGATCGCCGGCATTGACCGCGATCCCGGCGCGCAGAGGCTGGTCCAGGCGACCGTCGCGCTCGCCGACGCCATCGAGCTCTCGGTCACGGCGGAGGGCGTCGAGACCGGCGAGGAGGCGGCGATCCTGCGGATCGCCGGCTGCGACGCGTTCCAGGGCTTCTATTTCGGCCGTCCGGCGCCGGTGGCCGAACTGACCGCACGCCTCGCCGCCGAAGCCCGGGAACGTTCGCCCCTTCGCCCGGCGCGGCTGGCCTGATCCGGTCATCTGGACATTCGCCGCTACCCGCGCCAAGTGAACCCATGCGTCGGCGGTCCGCCGGCGCCGGCATTGCGAGCACGATGAACGATCTGCCCCGGACGAACCGAGCTGCCGCGGCCATCGCGGTGGCGCCGATGATGGACTGGGTCGAAAACCGTGTGATTATGAACCCTTAGCAGCGTCCGTGTGCGCGGTGTGTGCATCCGAAAAGAACATTCTTTTCGGCACGGCATTGCTTTTGGGGTGCTTATAAAGAGCCGCCCTCGCAGAGCTGTGCCATCGTCTTCTTGCTCACTGGCTGGCGCTTGCTCGAAGGGGCGGCCGACATTTTCGAGCGCGGCAGGAAGAAGAAGGCCGCCGAGGTCGACGAGGAGGCAGTCCCGGAGTTGCACGCCAAGATCGGGGAGCTGGCGGTCGCCAACGATTTTTGTCACGAAAGCTCGAGCCTTGGACCGGCAAGTGAGGCGGCAGATGTTCGAAGCCGACCATCCGGCCTTGTCGATCGGGGAGCAGCTCAACGCCCGAGAAGATCCGCCATCACTACGAGATGCGCATCCTTCTGGAACCCGTCGCGGTGCAACAGGCGATCGCCGTATTCCCCAAGGAAGAGCTGGCCGTCAAGCGCCGGAGCCTCGAGGAATGCCGACCACGTGCCGCGCAATTGACCAGCAAGGACGTCCATCAACTCGAGACGGACCTGCACGTCGATGTCGTGCTGTCGTGTCCAACCCCGAGATGCGGCGCTCGATCTATCGCAATCAGCTTCCGCTCATCAACGTCCATTACACGTTCGGGGACCGGCCCAACGAAACCGGCATCCTGGCGATCCTGGAACAGCACGGGCAGGTTCTGGATCACGTTCAAGCCGGCGGGGGCGAGGCGGCGGCAGTGGCGCTGCGGGCTCACCTCGAA
This sequence comes from uncultured Alphaproteobacteria bacterium, assembly GCA_963782045.1. GTDB lineage: Bacteria > Pseudomonadota > Alphaproteobacteria > Rhizobiales > Kaistiaceae > CAVSRC01. The sequence goes on along the minus strand of CAWAIR010000037.1, from coordinate 542,925 downwards.
TACGGCCTCGTCACCATGCTTCAGCGATATGACGCGCTCATCCGTAACGCGATACCGCGGGTTCCCCCTTACATGAAGCCGCGCTGAGCTGGTGATCGTGAACCGGCCATGGCGGTGCCGAAAGCATCGGTGATCACGTTGCTCAGCGGAGGTGGCAGGCCACCCAATGGCCGGAACCGGCCTCGCGCCACTCAGGTTGCTCCGTGCGGCATCGAGCCACAGCATAGGGGCAACGGGTATGAAACCGGCAGCCCTTGGGCGGGTTGATCGGACTCGGCACGTCTCCCTCGAGAAGGATGCGCTTCTTGCCACGCATGGCCGGATCGGGCACCGGAACCGCGGAGAGCAGGGCCTCCGTGTAGGGATGCAACGGGCGACGGTAGATTTCCGTCTTGTCGGCCAGTTCGACCAGCTTGCCGAGATACATCACGGCGACGCGGTGGCTGATGTGCTCCACCACCGCCAGGTCGTGGGAAATGAACAGATAGGAGAGGCCGCGCTCCTCCTGCAAATTCGTCAGCAGATTGATCACCTGGGCCTGGATCGAGACATCCAAGGCGGACACTGGCTCGTCGCCGACGATCAGCTTGGTATTGAGCGCAAGGGCGCGGGCGATCCCGATGCGTTGCCGCTGTCCGCCGGAGAACTGATGCGGATAGCTGTGCATGTGCTGCGCTCGCAGCCCGACCCGCTCGAGCAGCGCTGCGACGCGCTCCTCGCGCTCCTTGCCTGAGGCGATACCGTGGATGGCGAAGGCCTGACCGACGATGTTGCCCACCGACATGCGCGGATTGAGCGAGGAATAGGGATCCTGGAAGATGATCTGCATGTCGCGCCGGAAGGGCCGCATTTCATAGCGATTGAGCCGCGTGATGTCGTTTCCTTCCACCTTGATGGTGCCGTCGGTAGGTTCGACCAGCTTCATCACGGTCTTGCCGACGGTGGACTTGCCGCAACCGGATTTGCCGACGAGGCCGAGCGTTTCGCCTCTCCTTATCGAGAAGGTGATGCCATCGACGGCGTGCACGTAGCCCACGGTGCGGGACAGGACTCCCTTGCGCACTCGGAAATGCGTCTTCAGCCCATCGACTTCCAGCATCGGGGCACCTCTGGTGGGGCCGACATATGGTCTGGGGTAGGGGGGCACGGTCGCTTCAGGTTCAGGCATGTTCGGCCTCCGCTGCCCGCTCGTGTTCGAAGCACGCCGTCCAGTGTCCGACCGCCGCTTCGACCAGCGGCGGCTTCTCGACGCGGCATCGATCTCGGACGTAGGGGCAGCGGTCGGCAAACAGGCAACCCGGAATAGCCAGACGCAAGTCGGGCACCATTCCAGGGATTTCCGCGAGCCGCCTCCGCTCGACGGGGTCGAGGTTCGCGCCCAGCCTGGGCATGGAGGCAAGCAGCCCGAGCGTGTAGGGATGCCGCGGACGCCTGAAGAGTGCCTCCACGGATGCTTCTTCGACTTTGCGGCCGGCGTACATCACCACCACGCGGTCGGCCATCTCAGCGACCACGCCAAGATCGTGCGTGATGAGGATGACGGCTGTGCCGAGGCGTTCGCGCAGGTCGTTGATGAGAGCGAGAATTTGCGCCTGGATGGTCACGTCCAGAGCAGTGGTGGGTTCGTCCGCAATCAGCACTTGCGGATTGCACGACAGTGCGGCGGCGATCATCACACGCTGCAACATGCCGCCGGACAGCTGATGCGGATATTCGCGCATCCGCTGTTCGGGAGAGGGAATGCGCACCAGTCGCAGCATGTCGAGGGCCTTGCGCTCCGCCTCGCGCTTCGGCATCCGCTGGTGCGCTCTGATGACCTGGCTGATCTGCTTGCCGATGGTAAGCACCGGGTTCAGCGATGTCATCGGTTCCTGGAAGATCATCGCGATCCGGTTGCCGCGGACGTCCTGCATCTCGCGCGTGCTGAGCTCGAGCAGGTTCACGCCGTCGAACCGGATCGCGGCTGCCTCGATACGACCGGGCGGCATCGGGATCAGTTGCAGGATGGACATCGCCGCAACGCTCTTCCCGCAGCCGGATTTGCCGACGACGCCCAGCACCTCGCCACGATCGAGCGTGTACGAAAGCCCATCCACCGCCCGCACGACGCCATCGCGGCTATGGAACGTGGTGAAAAGCCCGTCGACCTCGAGAACGGGACCGAGCTGTTCCTCTGCAGCGCTCATGCTGGCGCCGAATCCTAGAAATCTCGATCGAAGGAGCCATTCCATTGCTCAACGACGCTCGCAAGCTGATCGACGGTCCGCATGACCGCTGCAATCGGGATGCCATCGTCGCCGACGTGTCCCGGCTTCACGGTGCCGCCGTCCAGGCAGCCGAGGGCGACGACGCGCTCGATCAGCGTCTTGACCATAGCGCCATCCACCAACAGGTCGGGCCGCTCGGCTCCGAGGGCGAGCGCGGCCGTCAGCGCATAGGCGCCGTAGTTTGATACTGCCGCAGGGATAAGGTGCTTTGTAGCGGTCGTGGTCGCGATGCCGCCGTGGCATGGACAACCGCAGTCGGCTCCATGCAGAACGATCTTCTGCACCTTGTCGTGCATCTTGCCGAAGCCGATCTCGTTGCCGCCGTCGCCGATGCCGATGGTCAGCTTGCCCTTGTCGGTCATCGCCACGATGAACTCGTCGATGTAGTAGTCGCCGTTCTTCGCCAGCGGCGTGCCGTTGACCGAATGGCGCAGCCCCTTGCTGTTGCGGCCGAGCTTCTCGACGGTGGCGGCGATGTCATAGTCGTCCGCCCAGCCCTTCACTTCATCGGCCGAGCGGTCGGACGTCGTCACGACCGTGCCGGGATAGTCGAGCGTCTTGATCAGCCCCTCCATCACGTCGATCATTGGCGCCTCGACCATGAGGTCGACCTCGTGACCGAGCAGCGAAAGTGCACGGCCGAGCACGGCGGCGCCAATCGGGCCGTCCACCTCCCCTTTTGGCAGGTGGTCTTCGATGACGATGCCGGTAACGATGGCGGCCTTGGCGTTCTTCGCTCCCAGCAATGCCTGCGACACGTCGTAGGTGATCGGATTGTCGCCGCGTGCCAGCTCGTACAGGGTGCGGATGAAACCCTGCTGCATGTTGTGCGGCCGCATCTCGGTAGTCATCAGCAGCTCAAGATTGCCGTAAGGCGCGCGTGGATCGACCTTAGCCACGTAGTCCTCCTGTGGGTGGGATTGAATAGTTCATCGGCGGGTGCGCGGATCAAGGGCGTCACGCAGACCATCACCGATGAAGGTCATGCTGAGCACCGCAGCGGCGATCGCCAGCGTCGGGAAGGTAGCCAGCCACCAGGCATCCTCGAGATAGCGGCGCGCCTCCTGCAGATCGCGGCCCCAGCTCGGCGTCGGCGGCTGCACGCCCAGCCCGACGAAGCTGAGCGCCGCTTCCGCGACCACCGCACGCGAGAAGGTGATGGCGACCAGCACGATCATCACGCCGGCGATGTTCGGAAGGATGTCGCGCGAAATGATGCGCCAGCTGGAGGCGCCGAGCGCCACCGACGCCGATACGTAGGTGGCATCGCGCAGGTTGAGGGTACTGCCGCGTGCCAGGCGCGCGAAGACTGGGATATAGACCAGGCCTATCGCCAGCGTGACGTTCTGTGTCGCGGGGCCGAGCGTGCCCATGACGGCGACCGCGAGAAGGAGTGGCGGGAACGTCAGGAAAGCGTCCATCAGCCGCATGATGATGTTGTCGAGCCAGCCGCCGAAGTAGCCGGAGATGATGCCAAGCGGCGTCCCGATGCCGGCCGCGATGAGGACGACGCCCAATCCCACCAGCAGCGAAACGCGTGCGCCGTAGAGAGTGCGGGTTAGCACGTCGCGGCCGAAGTGGTCGGTCCCGAACGGAAAGTCCAGTGATGGCGCGTGAAGCTTCATGTGCAGGTTCGGCTTGTTCGGCTGGTAGCCCGAGAGATACGGTGCGAACACGGCCGCCAGCACCATGATGGTGATCACCACGAGCCCGATGACGGCGAGGCGGTGGTGGAAGAACTGCGACGCCGCCAGGCGCAGCGGCGAACGCGCGCCGACTTCTGCGACCTCCTCGCTCGGCAACATCGGCTGCGCCTCGACGCTCATGCGATTGCGTTTCCTTTCATCGACACAGCCTGCTCAGTTGTACCGAACCCGCGGATCGACAATCGCGTAGGAGATGTCGGCCAGTAGATTGGTGGCGATGAAGACCAGGCCGACGACGAGCGTCAGTCCCTGGATGACCGGAAAATCGCGATTGATCACGGCCGCAATCAGCGCCGATCCGAGGCCGGGTATGCTGAACAGGTATTCGACGGTGAGCGTGTTGCCGACCTGGAAGGCAAACGATATGGCCACGACGGTGATCACCGGGATCAGCGCATTCTTCAGCGCATGCACGCGAATGATCTCCATATCGTTCATCCCTTCGGCGCGTGCGGTGCGGATGTAGTCCTGATCGAGGACTTCCAGCATGCTGGCGCGGATCACGCGGGCGAGTTCCGCGACGGAGCCGGCGGCAAGCGCGGCGATGGGCAGGAGATAAGGCTGGACGAGCGCCCACAGACCGTCGGATGCGGTACGCAGGCCGATGCCGGAGATCGGCACCCACTGAAGCTTCAGGGCGAACACCAGTATCAGCAGGAGACCGAGCGTGAACGTCGGGATCGAGAGGCCGACGGTGGCGGTGCCCATCAGGAAATAGTCCCACCACGAGTTCTTGCGGTAGGCGGCATAGACGCCGGCGGGGATGGCGAGGACGACGGAGACCAGGGTCGCGACGCCGGCCAACGTGAGGCTGACGGGGAAGCGCGCCGCCACCAGGTCCACGACCAGTTCCTTCGAACGGATCGAGTTGCCGAGATCACCGTGAAACAGATCCCGGACCCATAGCAGGTATTGTATGACGAACGGCTGATCGAGGTGATACTGAGCCTTGAGCGCAGCCACCGTCTCGGGCGTGGCGTAGGGGCCGAGCATGATCGAGATCGGGTCGCCCGGCGTCACTTTCATCAGCGCGAAGATGATGATGGTGACGAACAGGATGACCAAAGGCACCTGAACCAGGCGCCGCAGGAGGTAGGACCAAACACCCATCGGTCGAGATCGGCGAGACTAGACGCCGCCAGGCGCTCGGCGATCCCCGCAAGCTGAGCGTGTCGGGGAAGGGCCGGGCGCCCGGCGATGCGTCTATGCCCAGCTGACGTTCCACAGGGGCACGATGTTCTCCTGTGGCGTCGCCTTGAAGCCCTGGATGCCGTCCTTGTGCAAATACACCTGGTTGACGTGCGCGATGTAGATGTACGGGCACTCGTCCAGAATCGCGTCGACGATCTTGTGGTAAAGCACGGTGCGCTTCGCCGGGTCGGTTTCCACGCGGCCCTCGTCCAGCCACTCGGAAACCTGCTCGTTGTTCCAGCCGTGCTCGACCAGGCCACCCTTGTGGTGGAACCAGTACAGCGCCGAGTCCACGTCCGGAGAGACGATGGTGATGTCCTCCAGGTCCGCCTGGAACTTGTTCTCCACCCACGCCGTGCTGTAGGTGCCGATGTCCGAGCTCTTGATCGTCATGTTGATCCCGATTTCCGAAAGCATCGCGGCGACCAGCTCGCATTCACGCTGCAGCCATTCCTTGTCGGACGTGATGACTTCGAGGTCGAAGCTGCCAACCCCGGCCTTGGCCATCAGTGCCTTGGCCTTCTCGATGTCGCCCTCGGCCGGATAGAAGACCGGCGAGTCCCGGTGCGACAGGAAGCCCGGCGGCACCGGGTTGTCGGTCACCAGCGCTTCGCCGGCGTATATCTCATCGACGATCGACTGACGGTTGATGGCGTAGCTGATCGCGCGGCGCACGTCGGCCTTCACCGTCGGGAACGCCGCATCAATGTGCGGCGGAAAGGTGAAATCCATGTAGTCCCAGTTCCAACCGGCCACGCTCTGGTACTTGATGCCCGGCTCTTTGCCCTCGCGGAAGCGTGCGATGTCCTTCGGATCGGGGCGCGGCATGATGTCGATCTCGCCGGTCAGCAGCGAGGAAAGCCGTACGCCCGGATCCTCGATGACGCGATAGAGCACCTCGTCGACGTGCGGTTGGTCGGGGCGCCAGTAATCGGTGTTCTTCTTGAGAATGATGTGGCTGCCCGACACCCATTGGTCGAAGACGAAAGGGCCCGATCCGATCGGGTTGCGTGCATAGGCCTGATCTCCCATTTCCTTGTGGGCAGCCTTGCACATGATGTTGCCGCCATACTCCAGCGTGACCAGCGGAAAGGGCGAAAAGGGTGTCTTCAGTTTCACTTCGACGGCGTATTTGCCGATCGCCTTGGCGTTGTCCACCATGAAATGGGCCGTGCCCTTCGGCGAGGCGTTGGATTCCTGGATGTAGTTGAAGACGTACTCGACATCTTCGGCCGTCAGCTCACCGTAGCCCTTGTGCCACTTGACGCCTTCGCGGACCTTCAGCTGCCAGGTCAGCGGGTCGATCATCTTCCATTCGACGAGTTCCGGTTCGACCTGCAGCGTGTCGTAGTTCATGCGAGCCATCTTGTTGTAGATGTTCGTGGTTACGACGCCGCCATGAATTTCCGTGTACAGGAACTCGTTGAGCCCGGCCGGCTCGCCGAACAGGGCATAGGTAAGGTTCTTCGGGGCGGCGTTGGCAATGTTGAAAATCGGGAAGCTGGACCCCGCGACTGCCAGGCCACCCACTCCGACGCCTTTCATGAACCCGCGGCGCGTGGCGCTCGGTCCGGCCGTCAGCGTCGGCGGCATAATAAGCTTCTTGGACATTGTCGTACCCTCTCGTCGCTGTAGCGAAAGCAGATGCCGACCTGCACTCTCCCGCTGACTACGGGTGGCGCGTCCTCCAGTCGGCCGTTTCCTCGAAAGCATGGGCCGCGTTGAGCACGACTCCGTCTTCGTAGTGACGCCCGATGAGCATCATGCCGACTGGCAAGCCTGCGGACATCGCACACGGCACCGACATGGCGGGCAGGCCCGCCATGTTGAACTGGCCGCCAGTGCCGACGAACATTTCGAATGAGCGGCCGACCGACTCGGCCGGACCGCAATTCTCCGGGGGGAGCTCGTTGGCCTTCTTCGGCGTGGCCGGCATCAGGAGCAGGTCGACTTTGTGGAAGGCGTCCAGATAAGCACTCGTCAATTGGCGAGCGAGATTCTGCGCCTTGGCGTAGTACCGGCCGCGGTACTTGCGATGCACGTAAGCTCCCATGAGCAGGAACATCTTGGCCGACTGCGACAGCTCGCCGGCGCGCTTCGGCAAGGCCCCCAAGACGTGTTCCTGAAAATGAGTGTCGTAGAAGCCGGGCCAGCCGTAGCCGAGGCCGCCACCGAGGATGAGCGTGGCGTAGGCGCCTTCGAAGGCAATTGGCACGAGGATCGACTGGCCATCGCGATGGGCGGGCACGGAGACATCGACGACCTCTGCGCCCAGCTTGCGGAAGTGCTCCGCCGCGTTCATCACGCTGCTGTCGACTTCGGGCTCCGAAACGCCCTCGTATCCAAAGCCCTCCTTGAGGATGCCGATGCGCAGACCGTCGACCTTGCCGGTCAGCATCTGGGAATAGGCCTGCGGCGTGAACGGCTCCTGACGCGGATCGAGCCCGTCGGGTCCCGCCGTTGCCTCCAGCAGCAGCGCAACATCACGCGCCGAGTTGGCCATCGGCCCGATGTGATCAAGCGTCTGATCGACCTGCGCCACACCGGTGTACGGCATCAGCCCCCGCGTGGGCTTCAGCCCGTAGACGCCGCACCACGAGGCGGGCAGGCGGACAGAGCCACCCTGGTCCCCGCCGATCGACATATCCACCTGCTTCGCCGCGACCGACGCGGCACTGCCGCTGGACGACCCGCCCGAGGATCGCGTGGGATCATGCGGATTACGCACAGGACCGTTGAAGGAGTTGTGGCCGGCGCCGCCGACCGAAAAGCCTTCGCTCTGGGCCTTGCCGGCGATGATGCCGCCCGCATCCAGAATACGCGTCACCACGGTCGCATCGATATCGGGAACGAAACCTTCCATCGGGCGCGCGCCGGCCGCCATCGGCACGCCGGCGACGCTGATGGTATCCTTCACTGAAACGCGCTTGCCCGCGAGCAGGCCGTCCTTGGCGCCCTTGATCTCGGTCTTCCAGTACCACGCGTTGTAGGGATCTTCCTCCGCCGTCGGTCGATGCCCCAGGTCGCGCGGATATTTCACCGCGGGCTTGGCTTCGACCATTTTGTCGACGACCTCGTAGCTGCTTTGGTTTGCCGTCAGCAGATCGCGGTACTGCTCGAGGTCGCTTTCGCAAATTGTGAGATTGAGAGACGCGGCCAGTTCGCGCACCTCGTCAAGCGTCGGCGGAGTTAGTGTCGGCCTCGATTCCGATTTCGCTGCTGTAGCCACGGCCTATGCAACCTCGCAACACTCATTTCTAGAATGACTCCATCATGCTGAGTGTTGCGCGCATAGCCCGCAATTTCGGCGACTGACTGATGCCATGCAGGCATCAGTCAGTCGCTAATGCTGAAAGTTCGGGCATGTCGAGTGCACGCCGAAGAGGCACCAGGAATCGCTCGGCGGGGAGGGGCAGGAGGCGGCCGGCGAGGGTGAGGACCTCGATCGTGCCACGCGCCATTTCCTGCTCCCGGAAGCGGAGTGCCACGAGCCGACCCGAGCGCAGACTGTCGAGGCAGGACAAGCGAGACAGCACCGCCACGCCGTGGCCGACCAAGGCGTAGCGATGGAGCAGTTCCGTGGAGTTCGTCTCCAGCGCCGGCCGCAACTCGACACTGGCCTTGCTGCAGACGGAGTTGATGAGATTGCGTGAGCCCGTCAAGGGCGGCGGCACAGCGGTCGGCCAGGCCTCCAGCTCGCGCACGCTTATCTTGCGTCTCGATGCGAGCGGGTGATCGGGTGCAACCATTGCAAACAGCGCTTCCTTTGCCTCAAAGACGCGACGTATGTCCTTTGCCGGCTCACAGCAGAAGCCGATTCCGATCTCTGTCCGGCCGTTGCGCAAAGCCGCCTGGATCCGGTCGGAACTCGAAATCTCGACCTCGAAATTGATGCCGGGAAACTCCGCCAGGAAGGCGTCGATGGCGTGCGGAAGCAGATGCTGCACCATCGCCTCGACCGCATGGATGCGCACACGGCCACGACGAAGACCCTTGAGTGCGTCGATCTCCGTCGAAAGGCGATCGATCTTGAAAGCCGCCTCGCGGGCGTAGGAGAAGACGAGCTCGCCCGCCGCCGTCAGTGCCACCCCTCGCGGTCGCCGCTCGAGCAGCGGTGCGCCCATGTCGTGTTCGAGGGTCTTGATCTGGCGGCTGATCGCCGACTGAGCGACGCCGAGGTCGTTCGCTGCCGCACGGATCGATCCGCGCTGAACGACCTCGGCGAAGTAGCGAAAGGCCATTTTCAGCATCTTTTTTAGGCTCCTCAGGGTGCGAAAACGCTGCATGAAACGATGCTGCTACGGCATCGGAGTGCACTAACCATGGCACTTTTTTCGTTCGGTCGCACGTGATCTATCTAGGTGGCGGCGCCCTGCGAGACAGGCTCCGCGTGGGGCATTCGATCCATGCGGGCCGCGAAGCGATCCGTGGTGGCCTTACGTCTCTCGAGGAGCTGAAAAATGGCGCGAAAGCCGAAGTTCTTGAACGAATCCCGCCTGCGGGAGAGGATGGAGGACGACGGGGTCGATCTTGTGATCCTGCGTGGCAACGATAACTCGAAATACGTGTCCGAGTTCTTCAACAACGGCGGCACTCTCGCCTACCGTCCCTTCACCGTCTTCTTCTTCCGCGATCCGACGATCGAGCCGGCTTTTGTCGTTCCAGCTGTCGATCTCCATCTCGCAATGGACTCGACTTGGATCGAAGACGTGCGCGCCTATGCGATGGCGGAGTTCTTCACCGACATCGACACACATTTCTACGACGACTTCTTCCAGGCGGCCAAGGCGATCCTGAGCGAACGCAAGGTCAGCGGCATGGTGGTGGGCACCGAGGGCGACAGCCTTCCCGCCGGCTTCAAGGAGAAGCTGGACGCGCTTCTCGCTGGCAACAGGATCGTGGATTTCGGTGCAGCGATGGAACTGGTGCGCATGGTGAAGACACCAGAGGAAATCCGTCGTTTGAGGAAGGCGACCGAAATCACGGTCAAGGCGCACGCCGACTTCCGCAAGGCAATCAGGATCGGTGCCACCGACTACGACCTCTTCCGAATCGCCAGCGTCTCGATGCTCAATCAGGGCGCCGACGGCATCAAGTTCATCAACGTTGGTTGCGGGCCGAAGACTTCCTATGCCGCGCACGCACCTTTTCCAGTCGGACACACGATTGCCTACGGCGATTTCGTCAAGGTCGACATGGGCGCGCTCGTCCAGGGATACGGAGCGGACTTCGTGCGCTCTTATTTCGTCGGTACGGCTAGTGAGCGTCACCGGGAAATCTGGAAGCGCCTCAACGAGGTCCAGATGGAACTGGGCATGAGCCTCAAGCCGGGCATGACCGGCGGCGAAATCTTCGACAAGGGCCACGCCATGATCTCCAGGTACCTGGAGAAATTCCCGCGCGAGTTCGTCGGCCACGGGTTAGGCGTCGGTGCACATGAGCAGCCGCGCATGAATCACGTGAACACGACCATACTCGAGTTCGAATACCGTCTATTGCATCGAGTACAGCTATTATCACGATGGCGTTCGTCACCACACCGAGGAGACGTTCTTGGTGACCGAGACGGGCGTCGAATGCTGGACCAAAGATTGTCCGCGCGAGCTGATCGTCCCGGTCTAGAGGCCGCGGAGGTCGACGCCGAAGCCGTCGATCGTCAGCGCGAACGAAGGTCGCGGCGGATCAGGCGGCAAAGACAACGCCCAACGGAGTGCGTGACATGGAATACCGGGCTCTGGGGCGCCACGCCCTGAAGGTTTCACCGCTTTGCTTGGGAACGATGCTGTTCGGGCGGGAGACGGACGAAGCCATGGCCGGGCGCATCATCGCCTCGGCGCGCGAGCACGGCGTCAATTTCCTCGACGTCGCCGACGTTTACTTGCGTGGCCGTTCGGAGGAAGTGGTGGGCCGTCTGATCGCGGATCATCGCGACGAGTGGGTGTTGGCGACCAAGATGACCCAGCCGATGGGGCCGGGACCGAACCAGCGTGGCTACTCACGGAAATGGGTGGTGGAGGCGGTGCAAGCGAGCCTGCGCAGGCTCGGCACCGACTATGTCGATATCGTCTATCTTCATACCGTCGCCTACGGCCAACCGCTCGACGAGCCCATCCGCGCCTTCGCCGACCTCATCCGGCAGGGCAAGATGCGCTACTTCGGCATCTCAAATTTCCACGGCTGGCGCATTGCGGAGGCTTGCCGGATTGCCGACGGCCTCAACATCGACCGACCACTCGCCCTGCAGCCGCTCTACAACATCGTCAGCCGCGGCGCGGAAGTGGAGCAGCTGCCGGCGGCCGATCATTTTGGCGTCGGCGTCGTCAGCTATAGCCCGCTTGCCCGCGGTGTTCTCACGGCGAAATATGAGCCGGACGTGCCGCCGCCGGCCGGCACGCGCGCCGGCCGCAACGAGAAGCGTATCCTCGAAACGGAATGGCGCCCGGAGTCTCTGGCGATTGCACAGAGGCTGGGCAGGCACGCCGAGGCAAAGGGCATCAGCGCCAGCCAGTTCGCCGTTGCCTGGGTGTTGAACAACCGGTTGGTCACATCAACCATCGCCGGCCCGCGCACCATGGAGCAGTGGGATTCGTACTTGGGCGCCCTCGGCTACACGTTTTCGGCGGAGGACGAGGCGCTGGTTGACGAACTTGTCGCGCGCGGCCACGCCTCGACGCTCGGCTACACCGACCCGGCCCTCCCGGTCGAAGGGCGCGTGCCGCGAACCGGGCCCGCCCTATGAGCGCGCGCTCGATCGCCGAGGCAGTCTCCAGCGGCGAGCGCTCGGCGGAAGAAGTCGTCGCGGCCGCCCTGGCGCGCATCGCCGACACGAACGCGACACTGAACGCCTTTGTGCATGTTGATGCCGACAAAGCGCTCTCTGAGGCGCGCGCGGTCGACCGGCGCGTCGCCAGCGGCGAACGGCTGACGCTTGCGGGGATACCGGTTGGCGTGAAGGACAACATTTGGGCAACCGGACAGGAGGTTGCGCAAGGCTCGCGGCTCTTCGCGGACTTTCGCCCTACCGCGGATGCCGTCGCCGTCGAGCGGTTGCGCCGGAACGGCGCCGTCATCGTTGGGATGACCAATGCGCCCGAATTCGCATCGAAGGGGCACACGAACAGCCCATACCGCGGCCTGAGCCGACATCCGCTCAATCCGGCATTGACGCCCGGCGGCTCCTCGGGCGGCTCGGCCGTCGCGGTCGCGTCCGGCATGGTACCGCTGGCGCTCGGCACCGACGCGGGTGGGTCCACGCGCCGACCCGCCGCCCACGTCGGAATCTGTGGGTTCAAGCCGACCTACGGCGCAATTCCCTATGGCCCCGGCTTCGCCGAGCCGCCGATCTCCGCGTCGGTGATTGGCCTAATGGCTGAGTCCGTGGACGACATCGCTCTGGCCTTCGAGTCGACCGCCGGCATGGATCCGCGTGATCCTGACTCGATGGATGTGCCCGCGCCGGCCGCCCCGGCCTTGCGCGTGGCCTATAGCCCCCTTTTCGGGATGGACACGCCGATCGACGGTGACGTCGCCGATGCCATTGCCACCGCGGTTACGCGCTTGTCGGCGGCGGACGTGACGATCGTGCGCAAGGACCCCGTGTGGCCCGACGGCGCATCCGAGGCTGCCTTGATGGCAATGCATTTCGCGGGGCTCGCCGTGATTCATGGCGAAGCCTGGAGGCGAACGCCGGATCTTTTCGATCCAGAGGTGGCGGCACAGGTCGAGCACGGATTCAGCATTACGGGGCAGCAAGTAGCGGCAGGGCGGTTGATGGCCAATGAGATCGCCAACGTCGCTGCGAGGTTCTTTGCTGACGTTGACATCCTGATTGGGCCGACAACGCCCTGCGTTGCGTGGCCTGCCGACGAGCCCTATCCTGCCATCATCGGCGGCTCGGCGGCGACGCCGCGTGGCCACGCGATGTTCACGCCGTTCTTCAACCACGCGCGAACGCCCGCTCTGTCGATCCCATGCGGCCGCGGACGCGACAACCTGCCGGTCGGGCTGCAGATTGTTGCTGCCCGCGGAAATGACCGCATGCTGCTCGATTTCGCCAGGAAGGCCGAGGCGATCCTCGCCTGACGGACAAACCGGCTACACGGCCGCGATGATGCCAATCTCGATTTTGAAGTTCGGGTTGGCCAGCGGTGTTCCGATGCAGGCCCGCGCTGGCGCTTGTCCGCTTGGCACCCACGCATCCCACACCGCGTTCATATCCGCGAAGTAGCGCATGTCGGTCAGCCAGATGGTGGCCGAGAGCAGCTTCGACTTGTCGGAGCCGGCAAGTTTGAGCAGGCGCTCGATCTTGGCTAGCACCTGGCTGGTCTGCGTGGCGATTTCGGCGCCGGGATCATCGGCCACCTGCCCGGCCAGATAGACCGTGCCGGCGTGGACGACGGCGGCGCTCATCCGCGCGTTGGTTTCGTGGCGATCAACCATGGCGTTTGCTCCAGTCTTGCAAGCGTGGGTTTGAACTAGGTGGTTGCGGACTTGAGACCGGCGACGAATTGCTCCTGCGGCATCGCTGTGCGCGGGTTGCGCCCGCGATCTCGGTAGTAGCCGCGGTAGGGGTCGTACACCTCGAAGATCCGGCGCAGTTCGTCTACCGCCTTGTCGTGCAGATCGACGCGCAGATCGATATCCGGATAATCGTAGTCGCTGAACACGATCAGTGCGGCCGATCTCTCGGTCACGTGGCCGCTGTCGCCCATTTGCCCGCCAGCATCACGGCCGTATTCCAGCGCCCGCAGCAACCTCCGTTCCAGATCTGCATCCGGTTCCGACTCGAACCCCTTCGCGATTGCTTCCACCACCTCCGGCCCAGCGAGCACGTTGCCCGTCGATATGTAGCCGTCACCGATCTCGTGACCCGACCACTTCCTCGTCTTGGGGCCGGTATGGGCGACGGCCCTGCCTTCCCGGTCAATCAATCCAATCTGGCGGTAGTCGGCGTCTGGATCGTTGGCCCTCAATGCCTGGAGCACGTAGTCTGCCGAGAATCCCTGGCTGAGCAAGCCTAGCGCCAACGTGTTGTTGCCCTGGTTGACGAAGGCCTGGCTGATGGTGACCCCCGTGCGGCTGCGGACGCCATTGCAGTAGAGCCCGACGGATATGGAATAGGTCGCGACACCGAGGCCGAGACGGCCGGTGCGGGGACAGCGTGCGAGAATTGTGTAGGTCATGAGTGGGGAGCTCCGCAGAAAGGCGAGTGAAACCAGGGGTCAATCGATACGAATGCAGGCAGCCCAATGGTCATTGCCGACCTGCTTGCGCGGCGGCAGAGCTTTGGCGCAGGCATCGATTGCCATGGGGCAGCGCGTGCGAAATGCGCAACCGGATGGCGGATCCGCGGGATTGGGCAGATCACCCTTGAGGATGATGCGGTTGCGCTTTCGCTCGATCTTGGGGTCGGGCACGGGGACCGCCGATAGGAGCGCTTTGGTGTAGGGGTGCGCCGGCTTGGTGTAGAGTTCGGCCTTGGGTGCAAACTCGACAATTTTGCCGAGATACATGACCGCCACCCAGTCGCTGATGTGACGGACGACGCTGAGATCGTGCGAGATGAAGAGATAGGTCAGACCGATCTCGCGCTGGAGCTTACGCAGCAGGTTGACAATCTGCGCCTGGATCGACACGTCGAGAGCTGACACCGGCTCGTCGCAGACGATCAGTTCTGGCCCAACGGCGAGCGCCCGACAGATGGCGACACGTTGGGCCTGGCCGCCGCTGAGCTCGTGTGGAAAGCGCTGGGCGTAGGACGAGGCAAGCCCGACATGGTCGAGAAGTTGGCGAATGCGCAACGGCCGTTCCGCGCCACGGCTTAGGCCGTGGATGTCCAACGCCTCCCCGATCAGGTCACCGATCGGCATGCGCGGATTGAGCGAGGCCGCCGAATCCTGGAAGATGATCTGCATGCGCCGGCGCATCTTGCGCATGGCGCCGGGCCCGAGCTGACCGATATCCTTCCCGTCGACCAGGACGCGGCCCGCGGTCGGCCTCTCCAGCATCAGCACGCTGAAGCCGAGCGTGGACTTGCCGCAACCCGAACTCGCCGACGATGCCGAGCGTTGCGCCGCGCGCCACATCGAAGCTGACGCCGTCGACCGCCCTGATTGCGGCGCCGTGGCGGCCGTGGCCCGCGAAGTGAACAGAGAGCTCCTCTACCCGCAGGATCGGATCTGCCAAAGCCGTCACGACGCCGCCCGCCAGTGTGATCTGAGGTCCGCATGGCAGGCGGACAGATGGTCGGGCTTGCCGATCTCACGGGTTGGCGGCGGCGCCTCGCTGCACGTCGCGACCGAGACGCGGCAACGCGGCAGGAACGGGCACAGCTTGATATCGTCGGTGGCGCTAGGCGGCATGCCCTCGATCGGCATCAGCAGATCGTCCGAAGATCCGTCGACACGTGGCGTCGAGGCCATCAGGCCCAGCGTGTACCCATGACTGGGCTGGTCGAAGACGTCGTCGATGGCTCCGGTCTCGACGATGCGGCCGGCATACATGACGTGAACCCGGTCACACATGCCGGCAACGACGCCGAGATCGTGGCTGATCCAGATGACCGAGGTGCCGAGATCGTATTGCAACTTTTTCACCAACTCGACGATCTGTGCCTGAATGGTCACGTCAAGCGCAGTCGTCGCCTCGTCGGCGATCAGCAGCCGCGGATGGCAGGAGACGGCGATGGCCATCATGACACGCTGGCGCATGCCGCCGGAAAGCTGATGCGGATAAGCCGCCATGCGCCGCTCGGGCAACGGGATACCAACCATCTCCAGCAGTTCGATCGATCGCCGGCGGGCCGCTTGGTTGGTCATGTTCTGATGACGGCGCAGGACTTCGGTGACCTGACGGCCGATGGTGAGCACCGGATTCAGCGAGCGCATTGGATCCTGGAAGACCATTGCAATCTTGGAGCCGCGGATGTCCCGCGCTTCGGCCTCGCTGACCTCAAGCAGCGGCGTGCGGTCGAAGAGGAGCTCGTCAGCGCTGACATGGCCCGGTGGCTGCGGCACCATGCGCATGATCGATGCGGCCGCGACGCTCTTGCCCGAACCACTCTCGCCGACAACGCCGAGTACCTCTCCCTCCTCCAGGTCAAAGGAGACACCCTGCACGGCCTTGAGGCGTCCATGATCCGTATCGAACTCGGTCCGCAGGTTGCGTACGCGCAAGAGGTTCACTCCGGCACCTCCTCTTCGCGTCGGGCATTCCGGTTGATGCGCCAGGAGCGCGGATCGAGAGAGTCACGGATGCCGTCGCCGATGAAATTGATGCTGAGCACGCACAGCATGATCGCGATCGCTGGGCTGAGGAACATCCATGGCGCCTGGCCGAGGTAATTGCGCGCGTCGCTCAGGTCTCTGCCCCAACTCGGGAGCGGCGGAGGCGCGCCGAGGCCGAGGAAGCTCAGCGAGGCCTCGGCCACTACGGCCGCGGAAAAGACGATCGTCATCTGAACGACAATCGGCGAGATGATGTTGCGCAGGATGTTGGAGAACATGATGCGAAAGGGACCGGCGCCAAGCGCGGTGGCAGCGCGCACATAGACCTCCTCGCGCGCCGCAAGCGTGCTGCCGCGCACCATGCGGGCGAGAACCGGCACCTGCACGAGGCCGAGCGCCAGCACTACATTGCGCACGCTGGGGCCGAGGAGGCCGACGATGGCGACCGCCAGAAGCAGCGGCGGAAAGGTCAGGAATGCATCCATCAACCGCATTATCGCGTTGTCGACGCGCCCGCCGATGAAGCCGGAGACAAGACCGATCGGTACGCCGAAAACGAGCGAGAAGATAACGACGAGCATGCCGACGAGGAGCGACAGCCGGCCGCCGTAAAGTAGGCGCGAGAAGACGTCCCGACCGAAATAGTCGGTGCCGAGAAGATGTACGAAGCTCGGTGGCTGGAGCTTGGCCGAAAGGCTGATCTTTGCCGGCGCGTAGGGTGCGATCAGCGGTGCGAAGGCCACCGCCAGGCAGATCAGGCAAAGACAGATGACACCCGCCAAGGCCACACGGTTGCGCGTGAACTGGCGGATGGAGAGCCCCAGCGTTCCGGAGGTGCGGGCCGGCGCTGCCGGAATATTGGCGCTGGTGACGTCGGCTTCGCCGGCGCTCATCGTCAGTACCGGATGCGCGGGTCGAGCACCGCGTAGAGCATGTCGGCGACGATATTGGCGAGGACGAAGAAACCGGCGACGGCCAGCGTGAAGCCCTGAACGACCGGGAAGTCGCGATTGACGACGGCGCTGAGCACCGCCGACCCGACGCCCGGAATGGCGAAGATATATTCGATGGTCACCTGGATGCCGATCATATAGCCGAATTGGATGGCAACCATCGTCACGAACGGGATGAGCGCGTTCTTGAGCGCGTGGACAAGGACCACCGTCTGTGGCATCAGGCCCTTGGCGCGCGCCACGCGGATATATTCCTGGCCGAGCACGTCGATCATGCTGCCGCGCAAGAGCCGGGTGAACACCGCGGTCTGTAGCGTCCCCAGCGCCACGGCGGGCAGGACGTAGGGCAGAACGTTCGGCCAGAAGCCAACGTTCTGGCTGCTGCCAATGCCGGTGATCGGAAGCCAGTCGAGCTTGACCGAAAAGACGTAGATGAGCATCAGCGCCAGCGCGAAATTGGGAATGGCGAAGCCGGCGACCGTGTAGCCGGTACACAGATAGTCGACCCAGGTATTGCGTTTGAGCGCCGCCAGCATCCCCAGTGGCACGGACACGAACAGCGCGAAGGCCATCGCCGCCAGCGCCAGCTTGAGGCTGACGGGAAGCGTCTCCGCGAGAATCTGGGTGACCGGCTCGTTGAGCCGGATGGAGCGGCCGAGGTCGCCGCGCAGGATCTTGCCAAGCCATAGCCCATATTGAACGACCAGGGGCTTGTCGAGGTTGAACTCCTTGCGCATCGCCGCGACCGCTTCCGGCGATGTTTGTGTACCTAGCATGATCTGCACCGGGTCGCCCGGCGTGGCGCGCGTGACCGCGAATATGGTCAGCGACACCACCAGGAGGACGAGCGGTATCTGCACGATACGCTTCAAGAGATAGCGCAGCATCTATCCGCCCGCCTCTGTCTCGTGGAAGCCGGGATCAGCTCCAGTAGACCGTATCCATCTTCTCCACATACTCTTGCGGAGTTCGGCTCGAAGCCAGCGAGGCCCTTGTTGTAGACCCGGATCAGGTTCGAGTTCACGTGATAGATCATCGGGCACTCCTCAAGCGTCAGGTCAACGATCTGATGATACATGTTCTCGCGTTTGGTCGGATCGAGTTCCTGCCGCGCGCCGTCGAGGAGCGCGTCCATCTTGGGGTTGGAATAGCCCGAGGCTGAGCCCTTGGAATTCAGGAACCACCACACGGTCGCGTCGGGATCGGGCGCAACCAGCGTGATGTCCTCCAGCACCTGCTCGAACTTCCTGTTGAGCCACAGGTTGTTGTAGCCGCCGATGTCGAGGTTCTTGATCTTGTAGGTGATGCCGATCTGGCTGACCATCGCCGCGACCAGTTCGAGCTCCTTGCGCAGCCAGTCTTTGTCGCTGGTCAGCACTTCGACCTCATAGCCCGACAGACCGGCCTGCTTGATGATGTCCTGCGCCTTCTGAAGGTCGCCGTTCTTCGGGTACTTCAGAAGATGACCGCGATAACCCATGTAGCCTTGCGGGATCGGATTGTCGGTCGGCGTCGCCTCGCCGAAATAGATCTCGTCGGCTATGGCTCCGCGGTCGATCACGTAGGAGATGGCTTGGCGTAACGCCTTCGCCTGGAACGGAGCGTCAGGCATTTTGGCCAAATTGAACGCTTGGTAGTCCCACTCCCAGCCCGGGGTGGAGGTGACCACCAGGTCGCTGTTCTTGCGCGTGTCGGCGATCTGCTGCGCGTCGGGATGGGTGATGAAGTCAAACTCGCCCTTGACGAGTGCTTGCAGGCGGGTGGTCGAATCCGGCACCGCCCGGTAGACCACCTTGTCGAGCTTCGGCTTGTCCGGCTGCCAGTAGTCCGGGTTCTTGGCAAGCACGATCTCGGAACCACGCTTGGATTCGATCATGAATGCGCCGCTGCCGATCGGCATCGCGCTGTAGGCGTCGTTGCCCATCTCGGTATGCGCCTTGGACGAGATGATGAGACCGCCATAGCCCATAGTGACGCCGGGGAAGGCGCCGAAGGGCTGCTTAGTCTTCACTTCGACGACGTATTTGCCGTCGGTCTTCACCGAATCGATCGGGAACAGTGCGGTGCCCACCTGGAAGCTCTTCGAATCGAGGTGGAACCGCCACGTATAGCGCAGGTCTTCGGCCGTGATTTCGCCGTAGCCCTTCTGCCACTTCATGCCCTCGCGCATCTTGATCCGCCAGGTCAGCGGGTCCGGATTGGTCCACGCTTCTGCCAGCATCGGCAGGATCTTGCGATTGGCGTAGTCGATCTGCACCAGCCCGTCGAAGATCTGGTAGGCGATGATGCCGCCCTGGATGTCGTAGCGGATGACCGGGCTGAGGTTGCCGAAGTCGCCGCCGAAGATGCCGACGTTGAGGGAGTTCTTGCCCTGCGCGAAGGCCGGTGCGATGCCGGTGCCGAGCGAGAGTGCGCCGAGCGTGCCGGCAACTCCGGTATTGAAGGCCCGCCGAGTCATACCGGAGGATCGATGCGAATGTGCCATGACGATTTCCCCTTTCCCGATGTCTGTCTGTGACGTTCCGGCCGCGGGGACGCCCCCGCGGGCGCGCTGATGCCGGCAGCTAGAAGCCGCGGTCGTGCGTCATCAGGCCGTTCTCGACGATCTGATGGAGGAGGGTGACGATGCTCTTCTGGACGGCGGCATTGGTGCCGTCGACGTAAGGAATGAGCGTCGCATAGGCGCCATCGAGCGCGCCACCGCGCAAGCTGGCGTAGAGCAGCTGATGCTCCATCTCGACATCGTGCAGAAGCGACGGCTTGTCGAGTAAGCCGCCAAGTGCGGCCGCCAGGGCATAGCCGCCCCAGTTGGACACTGCGCAGAAGATGAGGTGGTCGCAGCGCGCCACGGTCGCCACGCCGGCGCCGCAGGGGCACTGGCACTTGCGGCCATAAGGCTGCACCTTCTGGACATCCTCAATGATGTTGCCGCAGCCGATCTCGTTGCCCCCATCACCTATGCCGATGGTTAGCACACCCTTTTCAGCCGCCAGATCGGCGAGAAGATGGGCATTGGCCATTTGGTCGTCGGGGCGGCCGGTGCCCATGATCGAGTGAAAGACACCCTTCTCATTGGGCCCGCCCTTCTCGACGAAGATGATCGCGGTCGGCGAGAAGCGGGCGAAGAGCTGCGCCGCCGCCTTCTTGCCGGCATCGGCGCCGAGTGGAAAGGACACGGCGTGCGCGCAGCCGCCGCGCTGCGCGAAGAGGTCCTCGTCAACCACCATGAGGCCAACCGCCTCGGTGCATTCGATGGTGGAACGGAGGTTGCGCTCCTCGCCCACCATCACCGGCTTTGCGCCGAGGCCCAGACTGATGGCGCGTGCGATTGCCGCAGCGCCCATGGGACCGTCGGTTTCGCCTTTGGGCAACCCCGGCGGCGTGCCCGCGCCGGTAACAACCAGAACGTGATCGCCTTTTTTCACGCGGCTGATCACCGCCTGCGCAGCGCGGAATGTCATTGAGCCACCGGCTGCTTTGCGCGCGGCATCGTAGAGCGGTGTGGTCACGCCGCGTGGCAAGCCGCCGCCGAAGCGCATTTCGACCGATACGGCGCGGTCGATGTTGTCACCTGTGATTTCATCGATAGGCACGAGGGAACACTCCTAGAAGCCGCGTTTGAATCCGGTGATGGTTCCGTTACGCACGATGCATGCCAGCATGGTCACGAGCGCGTACTGGACGTCGGCCGGCATGCCATCGACGGCCATAACGTGACGGCCGGTCGAGCCGTCGACACCGTGTGCGGTGACACAGGCATCGAGCATCCGCTTTTCGATTTCGGCGCTGTGCATCAACTCCGGCCGTCCAACCAGCGCGGCGAGCGCTGCCTCGACGCCATATGCACCCCAGTTGGATGTGTTGGCCGCAACCAGCACATCGGTTGCCACGCGTGTGCCTACCTTCTCGCCATTCGGCTTATGCTTGTGCACGGCATCCAGAATCTTGCCGAAGCCGATCTCGTTTCCATTGTCGCCGATGCCGAGCGTCGGAATGCTCATTGCGGCGGCAAGGTCGAAGAGATACTCGGCGCGACCACGCAGCGGCGTTGTTGGTGTTCCGGTCGAACTGCACGCAACGCCTTGCGGGTTGGGCGCAAGTTTCTCGATCGAGATCATCATCGCCGGCGCGAATTGCTCGATGTAGGACTTCGCCTGTGCCTCCGCTGTCTCACCATGGGCGATCGGCAAGACCGCGGTCGTATAGGGCGTCTTCGCGACAAGGCTGGGGTCGCGAATGCCGAGACCGGCAGCAAGCGCGGTGGCCTCGACATTGGCGACATAGGGTTCGTCGGTGAGCAGGATGGGTATGGCACCGGTCGCGCCGTGGATCGCGACCGCCAATGCCGCAACCCCCGGCGGGCCGTCGGTTTCACCGGCCGGCAGGAATTGCGGATCTCCGGCGCCTGTGACGATGAAGACGGTCTTCCCTGGCCCCAGCGCCGTCAAGATCTGACGCGCAGCCAGCATGGACAGCGGGCCGCCAGCTTGAGCGGCACATGCGGCCTCGTAGAGTTTCGAGATGACTCCGCGGGAGGAGTTGGAGATGCGGGCCTCAACCGTGATCAGCCGGTCGATGTTGACGCCAATGTTCGTGATCTGCTTCTCCGACAAGTCCATAGGCAGATTTCTCCTTAGGCCATGATGGTCTTTCCGAAAGCGCCGTCCGTCTCAGTGAGTCAGGCCGGAGTCGCCATGCTCAAGATTCTTCCGGACGATGTTGCCGAGTATCTGAACCGCGGCCATCGAGGTCTCGCCGTCGAGGCCGTCGACCATGAAGTCGGTCGTGCAGTACATTGCTTCCAGGCCGCCATTGTCGAGGCAGGCGCGCAGGATGCGTTCCTCTACGGCCGGAGAGTGCATGAGGTCGGACTTCTTCAGCAGATAGGCGAGGCATGCCTCGATGCCGTAGCAGCCCCAGTTCGACATCATGCAGGGCACGACGACGTCGGTCTTTGTGACCGTCGCCATTATCTCGCCCTTCGGCATGACCTTGGCGACGGTCTCCCAGATCGTGCCGAAGCCGATCTCGTTGCCGTGATCGCCGATGCCGACGGAGAAGATCTTCTCCTTGTTGGCACGATCAACGACGGCCGAAATGTCGACGCATCCGTAGAATTGCGCGTCAGGTCCCTGCAGGGGCAGGGCGGTCGCCGAATGAATGATGCCGTTCTTGCCGGGGCCGAGGCGCTCGGCGCTGACCACCGCTTTTGGCTTCATCGTCGCGTAGATTTCGTCCACCCAGGCGTCGACCTTGGAGGGATCGGTCGGCGACGTCGCCATTGCCGCCCCCAGATGGCGGTCGCGGGCTTCCTCGAAGGTCTTGACCATGAGGCCACCGGCCTCGGCCGAGGCGACGATCGGGTCGGCATGTTCGGGCTCGTTGACGAACACCGGCACCGCGCCAAGGCCGCGATAGAGGATGCGCGCCAGCGCCGCCGCACCAGGCGGGCCGTCGCTCTCGCCCTTCGGCATGGTCGGCGCATAGCCGGCACCGGTCAGCACGAAGACCGTGTCACCCTTCTTGAGGTTGGCCTTCAGACCCTCCGCTGCGAGCATCGATAGCGGGCGGCCGCCGGCGGCTTTTCGTGCTGCATCATAAAGCGGTTGCAGGATGCCGTATGGCATGCCGCGGTTTTTCGCCTCGATTGTGAGAATCTTGTCAATTGCTTCGCCCACGAGGTCCGGCATCGCTCGGTCATCTCCGTTGCACCGCAATAACGATTGTCGACACAGCGGGGACGATCGCGCAATTAGAATATGCGCATTGCTTTGATAACAATTGGGTATCACTCTGCAGCAACCGGGCGGGATGGGCTGGCCATGAGAGATCGGATCGCGCGCTACTTCGTGGCCATCGCCCAGTACGGCTCGATGCGCGATGCGGCGGAGGCGCTCAACGTCGCCCAGCCGGCGCTCAGCCGCACGATCTCGAACCTCGAACAGGAGTACGGGATGCTGCTGTTCGAGCGTCACTCGCGCGGCGTCAACCTCACCGCCGCAGGCGAAATCTTCCTGCGCTACGCCCGCGACGAGCTCTCCCAGGACGAGCACCTGAAGACCGACATGGACGGCCTGAGGGGGCTGCGCCACGGCACCATCCGCATCACGGTGGTGGAGAGCTTCGCCCGCTTCCTCGTGCCGAGGCTGATCACCGCCTTCTGGCAGGAGCACCCGGATATCAACTTTGACGTCCACACCGACGCATCGGACCACCTCATCTCAGCTGTTCGCGACGGCGAGACCGACATCGGCGTCAACTACAACTCGCTGACCGCGCCAGGAATCGAGATTCGCGTGCGGGTTCGCGAGCCGTTGGTCGCTCTCGTCTCTGCGCGGCACCCCCTCGCCAGGCTTCCCTCCATCACCATGCGCGACGCAGCCGCCTACCCGGTCGTGCTGACCACGCGCAGCTCGCGCAGCCGCTTCCTCATCGACGAGGCCTGCCGCAGCGAGGGTGTTAGCCTCAATGCCGTGCTCGAGACGAACTATGTCGAGCTGCTGACCCGCATGGTGGAACAGGGACCGTCGGTGACCTTCCTGCTCCGTCATTCGGCGCTCGACCGCATCGAGGCAGGCGGCATCTGCGCCGTTCCCATCCGCAACGACCTCATGAACCGAGGCAGCATCGAGATCTTGACGCGCGCCTCACGCCAACTCCCGCCCGCTGGCGAAGAGTTCATCAAGCTGCTAAGCGCCGAGCTGACGCCGCGGGAAGCAGTTGGGCCGCGCTAGAAGTTCCCACGCATCGAAACCTGTTGCCGCGAGCAGCGGGACCTTTTGATCGTTACCATCTTGGCGCATGGCTGTGGCGATGGCGAAGCGCACAATGCGTCCGACGGGAATACTGACGCCGCTTTTCATCGCAATAGACGAGCAGCCGCTTGAGTTCGTCGTCAGTCGGTCGTCTATCGCGAGCCCGCCCCTTCCCAACGAGGCCCAGGCGTTTCAGCGCGATCCGCGCAAGCTCGACGGGCTCCGGCGACACCGCAATACCGTGGACCGCCGCGACATGTGCGATGACGGTTCCAATATAGGACAGGTCCATTCCGACGGTGACCGGCCCGGCGCCGTCCTTGTTTCGATCCTCGCGAAACTGGATCAGCCGTTCCCGAGTCAGATCGACGATTTTCGTCTTGCCGAGCTTGGCCCCGAGTGCGTCGAGAGAGTACGCCTTGGAGCGGCGAGGGCATCTTCCGACTTCGCGCATGTCGGCAAGATGAAGATCTATCAGATGTCCGAAAGTCGTCGGATCGAGGCGCACGCGCGGCGCGGGAGTCTCGCCGCGATCAATGCGTCGCTCAATATCAAGTGCCCACTCGTCAGCATCCTTGCGCCTGCGAAATGTCTCGGCGACATATCGGCCCTTCCGTCGCACCTGAACACGCCAATTGCCGGATGGGAGCTTTTTCAGACTTGCCACCGTGTGCGCTCCGTGTGCACCGAGAGGTCGAAAGAGGGAACATTTGGGCGTAAATGAGTGCACACGTTCACGTTTAAGTCCATGATAGGATATCATAAACTATTGAAATCACAAGGAAAAATCACTGCGGTCGCGCCGATGATGGACTGGACCGACCGGCACTGCCGCATGTTCCATCGGCAGCTCACCCGCCGGGCGCTGCTCTATACCGAGATGGTGACCGCCGATGCGGTCATTCACGGCGACCGCGCGCGGCTGATCGGCTTCGCGCCGGCCGAGCACCCGCTCGCCATCCAGCTCGGCGGCGCCGAGCCGGAGAAGCTCGCCGAGGCCGCGCGCATCGCTGTCGATTGCGGCTACGACGAGGTCAATCTCAACGTCGGCTGTCCGTCCGACCGCGTCCAGTCAGGCACCTTCGGCGCCTGCCTGATGCGCCAGCCGGCGCTGGTCGGCGACATCGTCGCCGCGCTCAAGGCGGCCGTCGCCGTCCCGGTCACCGTCAAGTGCCGTTTGGCCGTCGACGAGCAGGATCCGGAGGCCGCGCTCGATGCGCTGGCCGATGCCGTGGTCGCCGCCGGCACCGACGGCATCTGGGTCCACGCCCGCAAGGCCTGGCTCGAGGGCCTGTCGCCGAGGGAGAACCGCGAGGTACCGCCGCTCGACTACAGCCGCGTCCATCGGCTGAAGCAGCGCCTGCCCGACGTCTTCGTCGGCATCAACGGCGGCATCGGTTCGCTCGACGCGGCGGCAGTGCATCTCGCTCATGTCGACGGCGTCATGCTCGGCCGCGCCGCCTATCATACGCCGGCGATCCTCGCCGATGTCGACCGGCGCTTCTACGGCGCCGGGGAGGGGCCCACGCCGCACGCGGCGGTCACGGCGATGCTGCCCTATATCGCGGCGGAGATGGAGCGCGGCACGCGCCTGTCGTACATCACCCGCCACATGCTCGGCCTCTTCCACGGCGTCTCCGGCGCGCGAAGCTGGCGCCGCATCCTCACCGTCGGCGCGGTCAGGCCGGGCGCCGGCCTCGAAGTGGTTGAGGAGGCGCTGGCCGCGGTCACGCCATCGCCGTCGGTGCGGGCCGCGATCTATGAGAGCCTGACGGAGAGCCTGGACCAGGTCGGTTCGTAGCCCGCAAGGAGCGAAGCGGATTGCGGGACATCCGCGCTCCCGGATTGCGCTGACGCTGCCTCCAGGCCAGCGAAAGCAGACCAACTACGGTTTCAGCACCAGCCGGTCGCCGGAGATGGCGTAGCCGGAGAGCGAGTTGAGGAAGCTCATGCCGAGCAGGCTCTCCTCAAGCGCGCCCGGCGGTGCCACCAGCGCGCTGATCTGGCGGCGCTCGATAGTGCCGATGCTGATGCGGCCAATCGTGATCGGCGCCGCCTTGATCATGCCGTTGGCGGTCTGGATAGGCGTGGCGAAATCGAGGGAAGCCACGTCGATGCCGATCCTGGTTGCGTCCTCGGGGGTGAGCGTCACCAGACTGGCGCCGGTGTCCACCAGCATCGTCATCGGCACGCCCTCGATGCTGGCGCGCACGGCGAAATGGCCGCCGCCGTCGCGCATGATGACGACGCTGTTTCCGACCTCGCCGGCAAGCTGCCCGCTGATCGGAATGCCCGGCACCAGCACGCCGAGCAGGCGTCCGCCGACCCCGGCCAGCTCGAAGCGGTAGGCGTAGGCGCCGACCACCACCAGCAGGATCGCACTCCAGCCGAGGACGCCGCGCACCACCTCGCCCAGTCCCACGCGCCCGACCAGCGCCGCGCCGACGAAGAGCAGAAGGGCGAGAAAATAGACCAGCCGGACCGGGCCACCGGACGACATGTCGAAGCCGAAGGATGGCCCCAGCGCCACCGCCAGGGCCGCGACGCCGGCCGCGACCAGCAGGAGCAGGACCCAGAAGAAGAGCCGCGGCGGCCGCTGCACGGTCAGCGCTCCTCCGCCGGCGACGCGGCCGTCCGCCGTTCCGGCAATGCGCGCATGATGCGCTGGCGCTCCTCGTCGGAATAGGAAGCCCACCTGGCGATCTCGGTCAGCGTCCGTCCACAGCCGGCGCAGAGCCGGGTGATCGGGTCGATGGCGCAGAGCTTGATGCAGGGCGAGATCATAGGTAGCGATTGGGTCGAGTTCGTACCGCCTAGACCGTCGCGGCCCCGATCAGCCACGCGAGCAGCGCCACCTGCTGGCAGGCGCCGAGCGCGTCGCCGGTGCGGCCGCCGATCGCCTGCGCGGTCAACCGAGTGAAGATATAGGTGACCAACGCGCACAGAACAGCGGCGAGTACGGCCGGCCGCAGGCCGACCACGGGAATGGCGAACACGGCGAGGACGACGGCCGTGGCGAGGGCCATCACCATGGCGTTCTGGTCGGGCGGACCGGTGTCGTGGGCAAGCCCGTCGTCGCGCGCCGGCGGCAGCTCGTTCCACAGGCGCACCAGCGCCGCCCGCGAGATGCCTTCGGCGATGGCGAGCGCCGCTGCCGTGTGAAAAACGCCGGTTGTCATGATCGCCGCCAGGCAGGCGATGCGGATGATGAGCGACAGCGCCAGCGCAGCGGCGCCGTAGGTGCCGATGCGGCTGTCGCGCATGATCTCCAGCCGCCGGGTGGGCGTGGCGCCGCCGAAACTGTCGGCGATATCAGCGAGCCCGTCTTCATGCAGGGCACCGGTCAGCATGACGGTCGCGGCCACCGCCACCGCCGCGGCGACCAACGGAGGCACGCCGATGGCGGCGGCGATGACAAGCACAATTCCACCGGCGATGCCGATCAACAGGCCGGCGATGGGGAACAGGCCGGCGGCCCGCCGGAAGTCCGGCCGCACCACCGGATCGATGCCGAGCCAGCCGGCCGGCACGCGGGTCAGGAAAGCCAGCGACGCCTTCAGGTCGCCGACGAACGTGTCGAGGTTTGCAAAGGGATTGCGGTCGCTCATGGTCCAAATGGGCCCCGTTTGCTTGCGGCCGGTGGCGCGCTGGTTATAGAACCTTCCCGGCGAGGGGCCAACGGCCCGGACTATTCCCCTTTCCCGCGAGCATAGCACCCAGAATGATTCCCCCCGCCAGCGGGCTTCCCTTCGACGATATCCGCGACCTCGTGCGGGCCATGCCTGGTCCCGATCTGGAGGCGCAGGCGGCAGTCCGCGCCCGCGACGCGACGCTCACCAAGCCGCCGGGCGCGCTCGGCCGCCTCGAGGAGATCGCCGAATGGCTGGCGGCCTGGCAGGGCAGGGCGCCACCGGCGGTCTTACGGCCACTGGTCGCCGTGTTTGCCGGCAATCACGGGGTCACCGCGCGCGGTGTGTCCGCCTACCCAGCGGCGGTGACGCGCCAGATGGTGGAGAATTTCGCCGCCGGGGGAGCCGCCATCAACCAGATCTGCCGGGTCAACGGACTCGGGCTGAAGGTCTTCGATCTCGCCCTCGACCTGCCCACCGGCGACATCACCGTGGAAGCGGCGCTCGACGAGAAGACCTGCGCCGGGACCATCGCCTACGGCATGGAGGCGATCGCCGGCGAGGTCGACCTACTCGCGGTCGGCGAGATGGGAATCGGCAATACCACGATCGCGGCGGCGGTCCTCTGCGGCCTGTTCGGCGGCGAGCCCGGCGACTGGGTCGGCCCGGGCACCGGGGTCGATGAGGCTGGATTGGCGCGCAAGCGCGACGCGGTGGCCGCGGCGATCGCCTGCCATGCCGGCAATCTGCGCGATCCGCTGGAGGTCCTGCGCCGTCTCGGCGGCCGCGAGGTTGCCGCCATGGTCGGGGCGATCCTGGCCGCGCGGCTGAGCCGCGTGCCGGTGATCGTCGATGGCTTCGTGGCCACGGCCGCCGCCGCCGTCCTCTTCGCCATGGACGCGAGCGCGCTCGACCATTGCCTGTTCGGCCACGTTTCCGCCGAGCCGGCGCACGCCCGGGCGCTCGCACGCATGGGCAAAATACCGCTGCTCGATCTCGGCATGCGGCTGGGTGAGGGGACCGGCGCCGCGCTCGCCGCCGGCATCGTCAAGGCGGCGGCGGAGCTGCATGCGGGGATGGCGACCTTCGAGTCGGCCGGGGTGTCGAATCGGGACGGGTGATCGGGCCACCCGTGCGCTTGCCCTCTCTCGGTCTCTCCACCGCAAGGGGGGAGAGGAACCGCAATGCGAAGGCCGCGCGATATGGCGGCTACACCTACCCCGTCCGCAGCCAGCCGCGGCGGCGGGTCGGTTCGGGCGCTGGCTCGCTGACCGGCGGCAGCGGCTCCATCACGCGCGACTGCGGGAAGGTGGCGATCGCCTCGGTGCCCTCGCGCAGCTTCGATTTCAGCTCGAAGCTGCCGTCGTGGGTGGTCATCAGCGCCTGCACGATCGGCAGCCCGAGCCCGGCGCCGCGCTCGGCGTTCTTGTGGGCGATCGAGCCCTGGCCGAAGGAGGAGAGCACGATCGGGATTTCCTCCGGCGGAATGCCCGGGCCGTTGTCGCGCACCGACAGGTATTGCCCGCCGTCCTCCGTCGCCGCCACGGTGATGGCGATCTCACCGCCCGACGGCGTGAACTTGATGGCGTTCGACAGCAGGTTCAGCGTGATCTGGCGCACGGCGCGGTCGTCCACCCACAGGCGCGGCAGGCCGCGCCGGAAGCTCTGGGTGATGGTGATGTCCTTCGACCTTGCCTTGATCTGCAGGAGGTTGACGCAATCCTCGGCGATGTGGGCGAGATTGACCGGCTCCTCGTGCAGCTCGTAGCGGCCGGCCTCGATGCGCGACAGGTCGAGGATCTCGTTGATCAGGTTGAGCAGGTGCTCGCCGCTGGTATGGATGTCGCCGACATATTCCTTGTAGTTGGGCTGGCCAATCGGGCCGAGCACCTCGGTCTGCATGATCTCCGAGAAGCCGAGGATGGCATTGAGCGGCGTGCGCAGCTCATGGCTCATGGTCGCCAGGAAGCGCGACTTGGCCAGGTTGGCTTCTTCCGCCCGCCGGCGCGCCTCGTCCGAGATCGAGTTGGCGGTCTCCAGCTCGGCGATCAGCAGATCCTTCTCGGCGCGGTAGCCGAGCATCGACAGCGTCGCCGAATAGAGCCGCGAGGCCAGGATCAAAAAGAACACCTGGGCCCCGAGTGCCATGATCGACAGCGCCACCAGAAGCAGTTCCTCGCGGCCGAGGAACATGGCCACCAGCGTCAGCGTGACGGGAATGGTGCCGGCGACCGCGGCGGTCGGCACGGTGGAGGCGAGCGAGGTGACCACCGAGATGACCACAAGCATCGTCGCGAACTGGAAGATCTCGATGCCATCGGTGTTGCCGACATGGGTCGGGACGAGCACCAGCACCATGGACCAGGCGGCGCCGGTGAAGAACTCGGTGATGACGAAGCGCCTCAGCCAGGTCTTGATCGGCACCTCGCCGGGCGCGATGCCGATGTAGCGGCGGCAGAGCATCAGCATGACGAGGTGCAAGGCCAGCACCAGGGCCGCCCAGCCGGCGATCATGAGCGGGCTGATCCACAGCAGCGCCGCCGCGCCAACGATGGCGATGAGCAGCGGCACGGCGTAGCCGGCACTGATGCGGTTCTGGGCGAATGTGAGCAACAGCTCGTAGTCGAAGGCGGGCCTGGTGCCCGAGGTCGAGGTCAGCCGCTCGCGCTGGTCGCGCACCGCGCGCGTGACCGTGTGGCGCCGCTCGGCCCGCTCACGGCTCTTGGCCGTCTTATCGCTTCCGTGAGCGGACGAGGCGGTGTTCATGTCAATCTGGCGCGTGGTCCCACTGCGTCTCCCGACGGGAATTGCTGCGGGAGCTAGGATGCATGATCGCAGAGGGTGCTTAACTTGCTGCTCAGCGTGATGGTTAACCTTGGGTAAAGACCAGATGCGGCCGGGCATTGGCCGCGCAAACGAACTGGACCGGCTGCTCGCCGCGATCCGCGCCTGCCGCATCTGCCGCGAGCGGCCGGCGGGCCCGCCGCTGCCGCACGAGCCGCGCCCGGTGGTGCGCGTCTCCCGGACCGCCACCATCTGCATCGTCGGCCAGGCGCCGGGCACCCGCGTCCATGCCTCCGGCATGCCCTTCACCGACCCCTCGGGCGACCGCCTGCGCGCCTGGCTGGGCGTCGACTCCGAAACCTTCTACGACGCCAGCCGCGTCGCCATCGTGCCCATGGGCTTCTGCTTTCCGGGGCAGGACGCCCGCGGCGCCGACCTGCCGCCCAGGCGCGAATGCGCGCCGGCCTGGCGGGCCGCGCTGTTCGCCGCCTTGCCGCAGATCGACCTGCTGCTCGCCGTCGGCTCCTACGCCCATCGCTGGCATCTGGGCCCGCTGGCGCGGCGGACGCTGACCGAGACGGTGGCCGCCTGGCGCGAGGTCATGGCGGCCACCGACAGGCCGACGGTCATCCCGCTGCCCCATCCGTCCTGGCGCAACAACGCCTGGATCAGGCGCAATCCCTGGTTCGAGGCGGAACTGCTGCCCGTCGTGAAGGGCGCGGTGGCTGAACGGCTCGATGCCGGCGGGAATTGACAGGTCGAAAAGTCGTTCCTATAGACACCGCTCTTTCGCGCTCCATATGGGAAAATATCCCAAGAATTGGGGCGATATGGAATTAAATCGCGAGGATGCTGGAATGATCGATCGCCTCGACCGCAAGATCCTGCAGATCCTGCAGGAGGATGCGACGGTGCCGGTCGCCGAGATCGGCCGCCGAGTGGGGCTGTCGACGACGCCCTGCTGGCGGCGCATCCAGAAGCTCGAGGAGGACGGGGTGATCACCGGCCGGGTGGCTCTGCTCGACCCGAAGAAGGTCAACACCAAGGTGACCGCCTTCGTCGCCATCACCACCAACCAGCACAATGACGAGTGGCTTCGCCGCTTCGCCGAGGTGATCCGCGAACTTCCCGAGGTGGTCGAGTTCTATCGCATGGCCGGGCAGGTGGATTACCTGTTGCGCGTGGTGGTCCCGGACATCGAGGCCTACGACAAGCTCTACAAGCGGCTGATCGCGCGCATCGACATCGCCGACGTGTCGACCACCTTCGCGATGGAGCAGATCAAGTACACCACCGAGTTGCCGCTCTCCTACGTGCCGCTGGAGAAAGACAAGGAGCGGGTGCGCGGCGCCGCGTAGTCGGGCTTTGCTACCTTCCGCGTGCTTCCAGTCGTTCGAGCTGTTTCGGGTCGGTCAACTCCTTCACCGCATCCTTACCGATCCAGCGCGCCGACTTGTCGTCGGAGGCCGCGAGCTTCGCGGCGAGCGCCAGGGCAGGGCGGTGCAGCGCTTGCGAGTGCTTGCCGATCTGGCGGAGCGCCCAGTTGACCGACTTGCGCACATAGTTGCGCGGGTCAGTGGCGTGGCACTCGATCAGTTCAAGAAAATCCGCGAACACCTTGTCGGGAATCGTCTTTCCGTGAACCGTGTAGCAGGCGAGGAGCGAGAAGGCGGCGCGGCGCACATATTCGCGGTCGTCCTCCGCCCATTGCCTGATCTTGGCCTCGACGAAGGGCGTCTTGACGAACAGATGCAGACAGGCGCCGTCGCAGACCGCCCAGTTGTCGAAATCCGCCGCCCAGGCATCCATCTGCTTGGGCGTCACCTTCGCCGGCTCGTCGAGGTCCGCGGCCATGATGCGCGCTTCGTGCAGGCCGGTCCGCCACAGTGCCGCGGCGAGCGCATGGTCGGGCCGATAGCGCCTGACGATCGGCTTCATGGCGGCGAGCGAAACGCCGGCCGTGGTGCCGGTGATGCCGAAATGGGCCATGCCGGCGCGGTTTTCCGCCGTGCCGGCGGCGAGGAGTTCGGCGACGATCGCGTTGGCTTCCCGCCCCGGGTCGCCGACCGTCCGTTTGGCGCTTCCTGTCGCCGTCGCGGTCAATCCCTGTCCAGCCGGGCGATCAGGCTGGAGGTGTCCCAGCGCTGGCCGCCCATCGCCTGCACCTCGGCATAGAACTGGTCGACCAGCGCCGCCACCGGCAGCATGGCGCCGTTGCGCCGCCCTTCGGCGAGCGCGATGGCGAGGTCCTTGCGCATCCAGTCGACGGCGAAGCCGTGGTCGAAATCGCCCGCCGCCATCGCCTTGTAGCGGTTTTCCATCTGCCAGGATTGCGCCGCGCCCTTGGAGATGACGCCGATCACCTGTTCGACGTCGAGGTTGGCCTTCTTGGCGAAGTGGATCCCTTCGGAGAGGCCCTCGACCAGTCCGGCGATGCAGATCTGGTTGACCATCTTGGTGAGCTGCCCGGCGCCCGCCGGCCCCATCAAGCCGACCATCTTGGCGTAGCAGTCGATCACCGGCTTGGCCTTGTCGAAGATTTCGCGATCGCCGCCGACCATGACCGTGAGCTGGCCGTTCTCGGCGCCTGACTGGCCGCCGGAAACCGGCGCATCGAGGAAGCCGATGCCCATTTCCTTGGCGAC
Source organism: uncultured Alphaproteobacteria bacterium (assembly GCA_963782045.1). Classification (GTDB taxonomy): domain Bacteria; phylum Pseudomonadota; class Alphaproteobacteria; order Rhizobiales; family Kaistiaceae; genus CAVSRC01. Next base: position 509,770 of record CAWAIR010000037.1, on the reverse strand, counting down.
GGCGTAGAGCTCATAGGCGACGATCGCGGACGCCGTGGTGTTGTCGATGAAGATGGAGCCCGCCTTCATGCCGGCGAAGGCGCCGTCCTCGCCGAGCGTCACCGAGCGCAGGTCATCGTCGTTGCCGACACAGGCGAAGACGAAGTCGGCGCCCGCCGCCGCCGCTTTCGGGGTCGGCGCCATCTTGCCGGAATTCTCGGAGGCCCATTGCGCCGCCTTCTCGGCGGTGCGGTTGTAGACGGTGACCTGATGGCCGCCACGTTTGGCCAGATGTCTGGCCATCGGATAGCCCATCACGCCGAGGCCGATAAAGGCGACGTTTGCCATTTGCTGTAGTCCTCCGAAGTCTGAAATCTGAAGAGCGGCAGGGAGGCGGCGGGCGCCTCTACGCCGACATCGTGGCTTCCTCGGGCGTTTCCGTCCGCTCCGCCACGGCCAGGTGCCTGGTCATGCGCCGTTCGAGCGCGGCAAGCGTCCGCCGCAGCGTCTCCACGATGATCAGGTAGAACACCGCCGCCCACAGGTAGAACGAGATGTTGTAGGTCTGCGAGAAGACGTAGCGGGTCTGCCCCATGATGTCGAGGACGGTGATCAGGCTGGTGACGGCGCTCGCCTTGACGATGGAGATCATCTCGTTGCCGTAGGGCCTGAGCGCCGTCATCAGCGCCTGCGGCAGGATCACCCGCCACAGCGTGATGAAGCGTGGGAGGGCGAGCGCGGTGGCCGCCTCCCAGCTTCCCGCCGGCACGGCGCGGAAGGCGCCGAACAGGATCTCCGCCTGATAGGCGGCGGTGTTGAGGGCGAAGGCGAACACCGCGCAGTTGAACGCATCGCGGAAGAACCACCACAGCCCGACGGCGCGGAAGAATCCGACGAACTGGCCGGCGCCGTAATAGACCAGGAAGAGCTGCGCGATGATCGGCGTGCCGCGGAAGAAGTAGGAATAGCCGTAGGCGAGTGCTTTGAGCATCGGGTTCTTCGACAGCCGGCTGGCGGCCACCGGAATTGAGATGAGCACACCGACGGTGAGCGACAGCGCACACAGCCTGATGGTTGTCCAGAAGCCCTCGAGTATGCCCGGCCCGAAGCGCTGCAACCGCTCCGCATCGATGCTCTGGTAGAGGGCGTAGGCCAACCCGGCGCCGATCACGATCCAGAATCCGATGAAGGTGTAGCCCGCCCACGTCACCTGACTGCGCGGCCGCGGCGGCGGTGCCTCGTCGACGCTGGCGGTCACCGTCGTCATCGTGTCGTTCCCCGCGACGCCCAGGCGTCGATGCGCCAGATGCCGATGGAGGAAAGGATCGACAACGTGAGGTAGATCAGGCAGGCGACCAGATAGAAAAAGAACGGCTCCTTGGTGGAGCCCACCGCCACCGTCGTCTCGCGCAACAGGTCGCTGAGCGTGATCGCCGAGACCAGGGCGGTGTCCTTCATCATCGACAGGTAGAGGTTGGACAGCGCCGGCAGGGCGAGGCGGATGAGCTGCGGCACGATGACGAAGCCCATCGTCTGCAGCCGCGTCAGGCCGATCGAATAGGCGCCCTCGTATTGTCCCTTGGGGATGCCGCGGAAGGCCGAGGCGAAGGCTTCGCTGGCATAGGCCGACAGCACCAGACCGAGCGCCACCATGCCGGCGAAGAAGGGTGATATCTCCATCGGCGTGCCGAAGAGGGCGCGCGTGATGCTGGAGACGCTGTACTGGGCGCCGTAATAGACGACGAACAGGGTGAGCAGCTCCGGCAGGCCGCGGAAGATCGTGCTGTAGATCTCCGCCCCGCGGCGCACCAGCGGATCGGACGACTGCTTGCCCAGCGCCATGAAGAAACCGACGATCACGCCGACCGGCAACGTCGCCAGGGACAGCGCGATGGTTACGCCGGCGCCCGCCGCAAGTTCGTCACCCCACCCGTTGGAGCCGAATTGGAGCAGGCTTAGCAAATCCCCCAACCGCCCGATTCCTTTCGTCGGGGTCTAGTCTCGTCCGGTGCCCGCTGATGCCCCCCGCGGGACCGGCAAGCGAAGGGCGGTCGGGCCGCCGGGCCCGGCCGCCGCGGAACGCCTAGTAGGGTTGGCCGTAGGCGTTGAAGTCGAAGTACTTGTCGTTGATCTTCTTGTAGGTGCCGTTGGCGAGGATGTCCTTGATGCCCTTGTTGAGCAGCGCCGTAAGGTCCTTGTCTTCCTTGCGCACGCCGAAGCCCTGGCCGAGGCCGTGGATTTCGGGAACGATCTTGACCGGGCCGACGAGCTCGCAGCACTTCTGCGCGTCGGGCGAGGTCTTCAGCCAGTCGCTGAGCACGACGATGTCGTCGTTGACCGCATCGAGGCGGCCGTTGACGAGGTCGAGCTTGAACTGGTCGGCGCTTGGATAGAGCTTGATCGTCGACTTGGTGTAGGTCTGCTGGGCGTAGTTGGCATGGGTGGTCGAGGACTGCACGCCGATGGTCTTGCCGGCGAGGTCATCCGCGCCGACGCCCTTGATGCCGGCATCCTTGCGCGCCACGATGGCCGGCGGCGTGTTGTAGTACATGTCGGTGAAGTCGATCTGCTTCTCGCGCTCGGCGGTGATCGAGATCGAGGAATCGATGACGTCGAACTTGCCGGCGAGCAGAGCCGGGATGATGCCGTCGAAGTCCTGATTGACGTAGGTGCACTTGGCGCCGATGTCGGCGCAGATGGCGTTGAGGATGTCGATGTCGAAGCCGACGAACGCACCGCTGGAATCGACGGATTCGAACGGCGGATAGGTGGCGTCGGTGCCGACCCGGATTTCCTTCCAGTCCTTGGCGGCGGCCAGGCTGGTTCCGGCGGCGATGGCCGCGATGGCAAGCAGGGCGGTGACAGTTCTGCGCATGATGGTTCCCTCTACTCTCTAGACCCCGATCTCGGCCGGTACGGCCCCCCCTTCGACCGCGCCCCCCGAGAACTGTCGTGACCATATTTCCACCAAGCCTAGCTTTGTGGCAACCGGTCGCTTGAAGTTGCGGAATTCGTGCAAGAAACCGGCCAAGTTGACCGGCTTGGCGATACGGCTATGTTCCGGCCAAATTCCTCAAGGACCACCGACCATCCATGTCTGAAATCGACAAGCAAGCAGTTCTGAACCGGCTCGCCGGCATCCGTGGGCCGGACGACGACCGCGACATCGTGCGCCGCGGCATGGTCTCCGACATCGTCATCGCCAACGGGCGGGTGATGTTTTCCATCAATGTGCCGGCGGAGCGTGCCTCGGCCTTCGAGCCCATGCGCCAGGCAGCCGAGACCGCGGTCAAGGCGATCCCCGGCGTCGCCGGCGTCATGGTGGTGCTCACCGCCGAGCGCAAGGGCGGCAACGGCAGCGCCGGCCCGCGGACGGGCGGTTCGCCTCCGCCACGTCCCCGGCCGGCAGCAGCGCCGCCCGGTCCGGGCCATGCCGCGCCGCCCAAGGCCGGCGTCCCCGGAGTGCAGGCGATCGTTGCGGTCGCCAGCGGCAAGGGCGGGGTGGGCAAATCGACCTGCGCCGTCAACCTGGCGCTGGCCCTGAAGGCGAACGGCCTCAGCGTCGGCATTCTTGACGCGGATATCTACGGCCCGTCGCTGCCCCGCCTGCTGCACCTCTCCGGCCGGCCGGAAATCGAGGACGGGCGCGTCCTCAAGCCGATGGAGGCCTATGGCGTCAAGGCGATGTCGATGGGCTTCCTGGTCGAGGAGGAGACGCCGATGATCTGGCGCGGGCCGATGGTCGTCTCGGCCCTCCAGCAGATGCTGCGCGAGGTCGCCTGGGGCGAGCTCGACGTGCTGGTGGTCGACATGCCGCCCGGCACCGGCGATGCCCAGCTCACCATGGCCCAGCAGGTGCCGCTCGCCGGTGCCGTCATCGTCTCGACGCCGCAGGACCTGGCGCTGATCGACGCGCGCAAGGGGCTCAACATGTTCCGCCGAGTCGACGTGCCGGTGCTCGGCATCATCGAGAACATGAGCTACTTCGTCGCGCCCGACACCGGCAAGCGTTACGACATCTTCGGCCATGGCGGCGCCAGGGCCGAGGCCGAGCGGCTCGACACGCCGTTCCTCGGCGAGGTGCCGCTCGACATGGTGATCCGCGAGACCTCCGATGCCGGCACGCCGATCGTCGTCGCCGAGCCGAACGGGCCGCACGCCGCCGCCTTCCGCGAGATTGCCACCAAGGTGTGGGCCGGCGTCGCCGCGAGCCACCGCGAGGCACCGAGGATCGTGATCGAATGATTCCTGATTTGACCTCGCAGGATCGCAGGTCTTCACTGTCGACATGACCGCAAGGAAAGGCAGCTAAACGAGATGCCACGCAAGGATGGAAGCAGAAGGGAGTGGCATGTAGTCCCGACGTCCGGCGGCTGGGCGGTGAAGAAGAGTGGCGCGACGCGACCGACAAAGATCTATCGAACGCAACGGGAGGCCGCCAAGGCCGCGGGCGCGGAGCTTCGATCCCATGGTGGCGAACTGAGGATTCAAGGCAAGGACGGCCGGTGGCGTGAAAGCTACACCGTTGGTCTTGAGGCGATTGGCAAATTCAACGCAATCGAGGGCGTCCGTCTCTCGCCGGACATGAAGGGTGCGTTTCGCGAATTCGATCGCCAGGGTCTCACACCGAAGCAGCGACGTGCCGCGATAAAGCGGGAATTTGCAAAGAAAGGCTGAGCCATTTTCTACGACGCCGTGCCCGATCCTTATTCGTACGCGGGCACTGACGTGCTCAAGAATCAACTCGGCATTCGAGACGGCACCAAGCTTCAGCAATTTGAAGTTGCCAGCGTGTCACAACGGGCGAGCGAACCGCTGCCGAACGGACGCCTTGGCGCTGCTCACTATTGCGCGGTCCACCGGCATTTGTTCGGGGACGTCTACAGGTGGGTAGGGCGTTATCGGACAGTGCGCATCGCCAAGGACAGGAGTGTCTTCTGCTATCCCGAGAACGTCATCCCGGAAATGAACAACCTGTTTCTATGGCTCAAGGGCGGGGCGTTTCTGAAGAACCTGCCGGCGAATGCCTTTGCGTCGCAGGCCGCGCATTTCCTGGCGACGTTGAATGCTATCCACCCGTTTCGCGAAGGAAATGGCAGAACGCAAATGGCGTTCCTGGCCATGCTGGCTTCACGTACGGGCCATCCGCTCAACGTCGCGCAACTGCACGAACCGTTTTTTCTGGAGGCCATGATTGCGAGCTTCGCTGGGGATGAACAGCCTCTCGCGAAGCAATTGCTCAGCCTGATCGAGTAGCCGGAGTTGAGCGCCGGCGTGGGCTTTGGCCGGCCGCTTGTTGCTTGTCGCCGACGGGCCGCCGCAGGAAGCCGGTAGCCGGTGTTGCCGCCGCGCCACCGCGTGGGGGAAATCGCCGCTGCCGGCGGGGCGGCCATTGCCGCCGCACCGGCCGCGCGGCATAGTCGCGCCCTCTACGGAGGGATTCGGATGACTGGGACCATTTCCGCCTAGCGCATTGCGCCGCCGACCGGCACCGGTCGGCCGTCATCCCTTCCGTCTTTCGGTATTCCCATGGCATTCCTTCGCAATGACGCGATCAATCGCGTCAACCTGCATACCGGCATCCAGGCGTTTGCCCAGGGCGCCGGTGGCATCTTCTTCCTCGTCTTTCTGCTGCGTGCCGGGGTTCCGGTGCCGCTGGTCCTGCTGGCGATGGCCGCGGTGGTCACCGGGCGCTTCATCATGCGCCCGGCGATCCTGCCGCTCGCCAAGCGCCTCGGCATCAAGCCTCTGCTCATCTTCGGCACGCTCTGCCTTGCCGTGCAGTATCCGGTTCTGGCCATGGTCGATGGCATCGGGCCGATGCTGCTCGTGCTCATCGTCGTCGTCGCGGTCGGCGACGTCTTCTACTGGCCGAGTTACCACGCCTATTTCGCCGCCCTCGGCGATGCCGAGGAGCGCGGCTCACAGGTCGGTGCGCGCGAGGCGCTGGCGGCCGTGGTCGGCATCCTGGCCCCGCTGCTGGGCGCCTGGGCCTTCATCACCGTCGGACCCGGCGCCACCTTCGCCGCGGCGGGATTGGTGCAGGCCGCCGCCGTGCTGCCGCTCATCGGCGTGACCAACGTCGCCGTCAAGCAGGCGGCGCCCGGCACGCTCAAGGCCGCACGGCTCACCGTGGCGCTGCTTGCCATCGACGGCTGGTTCGCCGCCGGCTGGTTCTTCGTCTGGCAGATCGTGCTGTTCGTCTCGCTCGGCGGCAACATCCCCGCCTATGGCGGCGCCATGGCGCTGGCCGGTCTGTTCGGCGCCGGCGGCAGCTTGGCTCTCGGCCGCACCATTGATCTCGGCCACGGCCGCCGGGCAGTGACCATCGGCTACGGCATCGCCATGCTGATCGTCGTGCTGCGCGCGGTCAGCCTCGGCTCGCCCTGGCTGGCGGTCGCCGCCAACGCGCTCGGCGCGCTCGCCATGCCGCTGTTCGTGCCGGGCATCGGCACCGCCATGTACAACATGGCCAAGGCCTCGCCCTGCGCGCTGCGCTTCAACATGGCCAGCGAAGGCGGCTGGGACATCGGCTGCTTCGTCGGCTGCATCGTCGCGGCCGCCTTCTATCACTACGGCCTGCCGCTGTCGGTCGGCATGTTGCAGGGCGTGCCGGCCGCCATCGTCATGATCCTGCTGCTCAGGCGCTACTACGGCAGCCGCGGGCGCCTGCCGCCGCCCGCGCCGCTGGCGCCGGCCGCGGCCGTGGCGCCGACCTGAGGGCGCTTCAGGCGAGCGGCCGGGACGGTTCCTCTTCGGCCAGGACAGCCGTCTTCCCGGCGCGTGCCGCGATCTGGCGCTCGCGGTGGAAGGTGTAGACGCCGGTGGCGATGATGACGAGCGTGCCGGCGACCATCACCGTGTCGGGCACTTCGCGCCAGACCAGGAAGCCGACGATGACCGCCCAGATAATCACCGTGTAGCGGAACGGCGCCACCACGGCGATGTCGCCGTGGCGCATGAAATCGATCGCCGTGAGGTAGCCGCCGATCAGGAAGACGCTGGCGCTCACCATGAGGGCGATGGAGCGGGCCGAGGGCATCGTCCATTGCTCGCCGACGATCACTCCGTAGACCGGCCCGCTCGCCGCCACCACGATCGCGGTGACGAGCGCAATCAGGAGCGTCGGCACGCCGGGCGGCATGATGCGGGTGGTCATGTCGCGCAGCGCGATGAAGGCCGCCGCGGCCAGCGCCAGCAGGCTGAACTCGTTGAAGCCGGAGAGCCCCGGGCGGATGACGATGAGCACGCCGGCAAAGCCGACGGCGATCGCCGTCCACCGCCGCCAGCCGACCTCCTCGCCGAGGAAGATGGCAGCGCCCGCCGTCACCATCAGCGGCACAACCTGGAGGATGGTGTTGGCATTGGCGATCGGGATCTGGAAGAGCGCGATCAGGTAGAGATAGGCCGAAGCGACCTCGGCGAACGTGCGCCAGAACACCGCCCGGTTGGCCAGCACGCCGAGACGGAGCGGCGTGCGCGTGAAGCCGACGATGAGGGCAAGCCACGCGGTGGCAAGGCAGCCGCGCAGGAGCAGGATCTCGCCCAGCGGCAATTCCGTGCTGACCAGCTTCATCATCGTGTCGTTGATCAGGAACAGGAGATTGCAGGCGGAAATCGCCACGATCCCGCGAAGATTTTCACGAAATGGGGCGGGACTGGCCATCGGAAGCACCGAACAGCGCCCACTGGCGCCCGGCGCGGCCGGTGTCGTGGCGTGGTTTCTATCGTCGCGCCGCGACCAATACAGCAAAGGCGAAGGGAGCGGGAGGGCCCCGGACCTGCGGCAACGGCACTCAGACGCCGAAGCGGGCGAGGCTGAACATCGACAGATCGAAACGGCTGCCGCCGGTGGTGGCGAGGTCGGCGGCGATCTCGCCGACGACGCTGGCGAACTTGTAGCCGTGGCCGGAGCAGGGCGAGACAACCACCACGTCGGGCTGGCCGGCGAGGGTGTCGATGATGAAGTGCTCGTCGGGCGTATTGGTGAACATGCACGATTTCAGCGTCATCACCGGACCGTCGGCGTCGGGGAAATAGCAGGTGAGGCAGCGGCGCAGCACCGCCTCGTCGGCCTCGCTCACCGCGCGCGACAGCGTGTCCGGATGGCCGCGCTCCTCGAGGTGATGGTAGAGGCCTATCTTCAGCCCGGGCACGCCGTGGATCGGCAGCAGGTAGTAGCGGCCTTCCTCGGCCTTGAGGTTGAGCACCGGGAAGGCGTCCGGGGCGAAACGCTCCGGATGTGCCGGCTGGAACCAGCCGAGCACCTGCCGTTCGGGCACGGCGATGGGTTTCAGCGCCGGCACGAGATCGCCGATCCACGCACCGGGCGACAGCACCAGCCGGCCCGCCTCGTAGGCGCCGCGCGTCGTGGTGACGCGGACGCCGCCGCCGGCGATTGGTGACCAGTCCAGGACCTGTTCGCGGGCATGAATCTCGGCGCCGGCGGCAATCGCCAGGTTCACATGCGCCACGATGGCGCGCTCCGACAGCACCACGCCCCCGTCCGGCTGGAAGACCGCGGCGAAATCCTGCGGAAGGCGGTAGCCGGGAAAGCGGGCGTTGACCTCGGCACCGTCGAGCACCTCGTGGGCGAGGTCGTGCGCGCGGCACGATGCGAGCGAACCGCGGAAGACGTCGCTCTCCGCCGGACCGGTGTCGAGCGATCCGGTGGTGATCAGCAGCGGCTCGCCGGCCGCCTCCGACGCTTCCCGCCACAGCGCGAAGGCGCGCTTGAGCAGCGGCACGTAGGCGGGGCTCTCGTAATAGGCGAGGCGGATGATGCGCGTGACGCCGTGCGAGGAGCCCTCGGCGTGCGGGATGTCGAAGCGTTCGAGCCCGAGCACCCTTGTGCCCCGGCGGGCGAGCTGCCAGCACGCGGCGGCGCCCATGCCGCCGACGCCGACGACGATGACGTCATAGCTCCTGGTCGACAAACGACTTCCCCCGCTGCCATTCCGGGATAAAGCTCTCACGGTTCTAGTGGCGGAACAATCCGGTCCCGCCACCGCGAGGGGAACGGCCTGGGCCAGGCGCCATGAACCAAACACCGCGAGCCGCACCCGGCCGGGGGCTGAAACACGCTATCACCTCGACCTATCTCGGCCGTTACCTCCTGTGGCTGCGCCCGACCAACGTCGACCATCTGCGCATGCCGCAGCGGCCGCTGTCGGCAAGCCCGACGCCGACGCCGCTGTCGCTCGCCGCTTCCACGCCGGATCTCTCGGCGCTGCCCATCCGCCGTGCCGACGCTGCACCGGCCGCGCTGGCGACGCTGCTCGCGGAGACCGGCACGACGGCGCTGGTAGTCGTCAACCGGGGGGAGATTCTCTGGGAGCATTACCCCAACGGCGGATCGCGTGACCGGCTCAACCGGTGCTTCTCGGTCACCAAGTCGGTCGCCTCGGCGCTGGTCGGCGCCGCCGTCCGGACCGGCGCGATCGGCTCCGCGGAGGACGAGATCGGCCGCTATCTGACCGGGCTGCGTGACCCGAACGTCGCCCGGCTGACCATCGCCCACCTGCTCGAGATGCGCTCCGGCATCCGCTTCGTTGACGGCGTCCTGCCGTGGACCGACGCGCCGCGCGCCTACTACGCTACCGACATGCGCAAGCGTCTCAGGGCGCTGCGCGTCGCCGATCCGGTCGCCGGCTTCTTTCATTACAACGACTGGCATCCGCAGATGCTGAGCCTGATCCTCGAAGCGGCGACGGGGGTGAGCACGACGCGCTGGCTACAGGAGCGGCTGTGGAATCCGCTGGGTGCGGAGCATCCGGCGAGCATGATGGTCGACCGCGACGGGGCGGAGGGCGTCGAGCATCTGGAGAGCGGCCTCACCGCCACCGCGGTCGATCTCGCCAAGTTCGGCCAGCTCTACCTGCAGGACGGCGTGTGGAACGGTGAACGGCTGCTCCCCGAGGGCTGGGTCACATCGACGGTCGCGCCTGCCGGTGCGCGCATGGACCCGGACTGGTTCGCCTATTACCGCAATCGCCAGTGGGGCAGGGTGTTCGCGAGCGGGCGTGTCTACTATCGCCGCATGTGGTGGGGCACGCGGCTCGACGAGGCCCGCCACGACTTCTTCGCCATGGGCGTTCTTGGGCAGCACATCTACGTTTCGCCTGACACCGCAACGGTCATCGTGCGGCTGTCCGACCGTTTTCCGCCCGGCATGTGGTGGCCGCCGGTCTTCCGGCAGATCGCGGAAGCCGTCGCCGGCGCGTGACCGCGACCGGCGACGGCCGTTCCGTCAGAGCCGCGTGAGGCCGGGGAGCGGCGTCGGGGCTTCCTCGTCGGCCGGACGGGCGAAGAAGAACTCGGCGTGGTACCAGCCGTCGCTCTCGACGCCGTCGGGATTGATGTCGAGCGCATCGAGATTGGCGAAGACCTCGGCCCGCTCCTTGCCGTCGGCGAAGTGACGCTGACGGAAGGTCTTGTCCGGCAGCTTGAACACGGCGTAGCCGTGTTCCTTCAGCGCCTCGCCGATTGCTGCGAAGGAGAACATGCGGAGCGCGAATAGCGCGAACCACGGTCGCTGCTCCGCCGATTCGAGGATGCGGACGAAGGTCGGGGCGCCGACATAGCCGATGGCGCCGGTGGAGATGACCAGATCGACGTCGGCAAGAAGCGCCTGCTCCTCGGCCGTCGGCGCCTCGTTTTCGAGATCGCGGGTGAGATAGCCGTCGAGGATGCCGACCTCGCGGGCATAGCCCACCGCGCGGGCCGCCGGGTCGAGGCCGATGACGGTGAGGTCCGCCCCGTCCGTGCTTTTGCCGTAGGCCGCGCGGTCGCGCGCGACCAGTTCGCGGCGCGACAGGGCCGCGGTCGCCGAGGCGCCATAGGCGCGGAAGAGATCGGGGAGGGCGCGCTGGTGCTTGAGGATCGCGGCATTGACGCCATAGGAGCAGCCGACATCCAGGAGTTTCAGACGCTGTCGCTTACGGATCGAACGTTCGACCTCGACCACCCGCCGGAACACGGGGGCGCCTTCGGCCGGAATGCGGTAGTCGAGGTTGCTGAGGGTCTGGTAGTAGTCCCGCGGATCGGGGCGGTCGTAGATTGCCGTGAGATCGATCTTGCCGGTTTCGTCGAGATCGAAGTCGGTCAAAGCGGACATAGTCACTCCAATGCATATGAGAGACGCGGTTGGCAGGCCGCGCGAAATCCTCCGGAAGTGGGTGATGCGCCGCTATTATGCCCGGAAGCGGCGCGATGAACAAATCTGCGCTGTCAGAAGGGCTTGCACAGCTTTGCAGAGGTAGGAGATGACGGAAAAGACTCCCTGGCCGACGGAAGTCCGATTGCACAAGGATCGTCGCACGCTATCGGTTCGGTTTGATGACGGCGCCGCGCACGACCTGCCGGCGGAGATGCTGCGTGTGCTCAGCCCCTCGGCCGAGGTGCAGGGCCATACCCCGGACCAGCGCCAGACGATCGGCGGCAAGCGCGATGTCACCATCGCCGCGCTCGAACCCATCGGCAATTACGCGGTCAAGATCGTCTTCGACGATGGCCACGATTCCGGGCTGTTCTCGTGGAGCTATCTGCGCCAGCTCGGCGACGAACACGAAGCGCGCTGGTCGGGCTACCTCAACGAGCTTGCCGCCAAGGGGATGAGCCGCGACCGCTGAAGCGGCAATCGCCTGGGCTTCCACCCAGACCGCCGTCGCCGGGAGATTCGCCGGTGCGGATCATGGGGCGGCTGCGACTGCGCACCGGTCGCAGCCGGCCAGGCTGGCGCTAAACGCGGCGCCACCATCGCCGAGGGGCACTCAATTCCCATTCCTCCATGCTTCTTTTTGTGGGAGATTGGCTCCGGTCTCGATCTTGTTTGTTGAGCAAGGCTGGCGGTCCGCGGACCGGGCCAAAGCTCACTGTGTCGTCCTCAACAACCAATAGGCCCGGCAATGAGCGCGCTCACGCTTCACATCAAGGTAAAAGACTACGCTGCATGGCGCCCGGAATTCGATGCCTTCGAGAAACACCGCATCGCCGCGGGCCTCACCAACGGGCGAGTCTATCGCAAGGCCGAAGACGCCAACGACATACTCGTTCTCTTCGATGTGGCGGACGTTCCGAAGGCGCGGGCGTTCTTCACGTCCGGCGAATTGAAGGCGCAAATGCAGAAGGCCGGCGTCATTGGCCCGCCGACGACTTTCTTCAGCGCCTGAGAACGCCTTGCGGTTGGACGCCGCGTCCGGCGCTGGCTTTCCCGGTGGCTGGCGCCGCCCCGCCGCGACGCCGGCGCGCGACCACACCGCCGGCAAAGAGAAAGGCCGGCGAAAATGACGCCGGCCTTTCGTCGCGCCCCCGTTGTCCGGGTCAGTTCAGCACGACCACCTTTGTCCCGACTTTCACGCGATCGTACAGGTCCGTGATGTCGTTGTTGGTCAGCCGGATGCATCCCGACGACACCGCCTGGCCGATCGTCCAAGGTTCGTTGGAGCCGTGGATGCGGTAGATGCGCCCACCGATGTAGAGGGCGCGGGCGCCGAGCGGATTGTCGACGCCGCCCTTCATGTGTGCCGGAAGGATGCGGCCGTTGGCCTTCTCACGGTCGATCATGACCTGCGGCGGCGTCCAGCCCGGCCACTCGGCCTTGCGCGAGATGCGGTCGGTGCCCGACCAGGTGAAGCCTTCGCGGCCCACGCCGATGCCGTATTTGAGCGCCTTGCCGTCGTCCTCGACGAGATAGAGGCGCCGCTCCTTGGTGTTGACCACGATCGTCCCGGGCGAATAGGGGCCATCATAGGACACGGTCTCGCGCGGGACCGGATTATAGCTGTGGCCGCGCGCCTGCGCGCCCTGCGCCATCACCTGCTGGATGTCGTAGGTGACGAACTTCTTGAGCTGGTTGTCGTAGAATGTCTGCACCTGCGCCTGAGCGGCATGCAGGCCGACGATCACCCCAGCCAACACCCCGACGGCGACAAGAATTTGCTTCCGCATCTGTCGTCTTCCTTCCCCGGTCGTCGCAAGCACAGGAGCGATGAACGTTCGCCACGAGGCATCGCTTGTCCGTGTTTGCCCAATTTGCCCGGCCGGAACAAGAATGCGGGGGCTGGCCGGGCGGCTCGACCGTCATATTTCTGTGCCAGTGTTGTCGCCGTGCAACGCTCATGGGCACGCATGGACAACTGCCAGCCCACGGCGAAACCGCGGCTCGGCGCGGCTGGTAGGGACCGAACGCTATGAACAACCCTCAGTGGGCGGCGGTTGACCGCTTCTTCGACGAACGCCTCGTGCGCGAGGATTCCGCGCTCACCGCGGCCCGGGCCGCGACCGAATTGGCCGGCCTGCCGCCGATCGCCGTCGCTCCCAATTTCGGCAAGCTGCTCATGATGCTGGCCTCGATGGTGGGCGCCTGCCGCATCCTCGAGATCGGAACGCTCGGCGGCTACTCGACCATCTGGCTGGCGCGCGCTCTGCCGCAGGACGGCCGCCTGGTGACGCTGGAGATCGAGCCGCGCAATGCGCGCCTGGCGCGGGCCAACATCACCGCGGCCGGGCTCTCGGCGCTGGTCGATGTCCGCCTCGGACCGGCGCTCGACACGCTGCCGGCGCTCGCCAACGAGGGGCCGTTCGACCTCATCTTCATCGACGCCGACAAGTCCAACAACACCGCCTATCTGGAATGGGCGCTGGAACTGTCGCGGCCGGGCAGCGCCATCGTCATCGACAACGTCGTGCGTGGCGGCGCGGTCGCCGATGCCCACAGCCGCGACGCCAGCGTCCTCGGTGCGCGCCGCGTCACCGATGCCATCGCCGCCGAGCCGCGGCTGACGGCCACCGCGCTGCAGACGGTGGGCGCCAAGCACCACGACGGCTTCATCCTGGCGCTGGTCACCGGGTGACTTTCGATCTGTCCTGAGCGCCTGTTTGTTCCCACCTCTCCCTTGGCGGGGGAGGTCGGATTGTGCCTTGGCGAGAACAGGCGTGTCGCCGAACGGCAACGCACGCTAGTCCAGCCGCACCCCGCCGTGGCTGCGGTCGCCGGCCTCCAGGCAGAGGTCGAGGATGCGCTGGATCTTCGCCGCCTGGCGGAAGTCGGGATTGGCGTGGGCGCCGGTCTGCACCGATTCGATGAAGCGCCGGTAGACGGTGCGCACCGGCGGGCAGGCGACCTCCCGCCAGGTCATGGTGTGGACGTCGGCGCCGACGCAGCGGCCCAGCCACGACTTGTCGCCGGTGGTGATCATCTGCAGGCCGCCCTTCGAGCCGAACAGGTCGAGGCGCAGCGTGTTGGCGTAGCCGGTGCCCCAGCGTGTGGCGTGGATGACGCCGAGCGCCCCGTTCTTCAGTTCCACCGACATGGCGAAGGAATCGTTGGCGTCGAGCACGTAGTCGCCGATGCGTTCGCCGTCGACCTTGTGGAAGGTCTTGGCGCGGCTTTCCATCCACACGATGTCGTTGGCGCAGGCATAGGTGGCGAAGTCGACGATGTGGATGCCGATGTCGCCGATGACGCCGTGGCTGCCGTGGCGCGAGGACAGGCGCCACAGCCAGCGGTCCTCGCTTTGCCAGTCGCCCCAGTGATTGCCGACCAGCCAGCTCTGCAGATAGGACGCCTCGAAGTGGCGGATCTCGCCGATCTCGCCGCTGACGACGATCTCGCGCGCCTTCTCCACCGCCGGCGAGCCGCGATAGGTGAGGTTGACCATGTTGATGACGCCGCGCTTCTCGGCCACCTCGGTCATCTCCAGCGCCAGCGGATAGGTCGTCGCCAGCGGCTTCTCGCACAATATGTGCTTGCCGGCGGCGATCAGCTTCATCGTGGTCGGGTGGTGGACGGCATCCGGCGTCACGTTGGCCGCGGCGTCGAATTCGCCCCAGGCGATCGCCTGATCGAGATCGGTGAAGCGGTGCTGGATATCGTGTTCGTCGCAGAAGCTGTTGAGACGATCCTCCTGCGGCTCCACCGCCGCCACCACGGTGACGCCGGGGAGGACGCGGAAAGCGCGGGCGTGGGTGCGCGCCATGCCGCCGGTGCCGACGATCGCCAGCCGGACCCTTTCGCTCATGGCGAGAGCCTTTCCTGCGGTGATGGGATCGGTTAGCGGAAGCCGGCTTCGCCGGGGGCGTGCAGGTGCGGTCCCTTCTCCTCGAGCGGCTCCGGCGCCTTGTCGATCGGCACGTTCGGCGCCTCGCCGATTGCGCTCCAGGCTGGCGCCGGGTTGTAGGCCCACTTCACCGCGTTGCGCAGCACGGTCTGGACATTGTTGTCGTGATAGATCGGATAGACCTCGTGGCCGGGCGAGAAATAGAACACGCGCCCGCCGCCACGCTGATAGGTGACGCCGGAGCGGAACACCTCGCCGCCGTCGTACCAGCTGATGAACACGGTCTCCATCGGCTCGGGGATGGTGAAGGGCTCGCCGTACATTTCGGTCTGTTCGACGATGAAGCCTTCGCCGAGGCCCTGCGCAATCGGGTGATTGCGGTTGGTCACCCAGACGCGCTCCTTCTCGCCCGCCTCGCGCCACTTGAGCGAGCAGGGCGTGCCCATCAGCTTCTTGAAGATCTTCGAGAAATGGCCGGAGTGCAGCACGATCAGCCCCATGCCCTGCCACACCCGCTCGGCGACGCGTTCGACCACCGCGTCGGAGACCGCGCCGTGCGCCTTGTGGCCCCACCAGGTCAGCACGTCGCTCTCGGCCAGCCGCTCCTTGCTCAGTCCGTGCTCGGGCTGTTCCAGGGTCGCCGTGGTCGCCGTGATCTCCGGGTCGGCATTGAGCGCCTCGGCGATGCAGCCATGCATGCCCCGCGGATAGATCTGGCGAACCAGCGCATTTTCGCGATCGTGGACGTTCTCTCCCCAAACGATGGTGCGGATCGGCATCGGCATTCTCCGAAAGAAAGGCAAGGCACGCCGCAGGTCGCCCAGCCGGAACCGACAGGCGCCGTGGCAAGCGTCGTTCGTGGCGGGCCCCCCGGCGTGTATCGGCGGAGCCTAAGCACAAAGCTTGCCAGCGTGCACGGCCTTTGTTGGCGGCCCCGGGCACGATAGATTGGCCGCCGCCAACCGATCCGAATTCTCGCGCGGTTTTTGCGCCGACGTCGTTCAGTCGCAACAAAAGATTAATACTGCCGCGTTATGCCGGGAGGGCGAGGGGGATTGCCATGACGTTGTCGCTTCGTGTTGTCGTGTTCCTTGTGTTGAGTGCCGCTTCGACCGTGGTGCTGGCGCTGCCCTACCTGACCATCCACTAGAACTATTCAACCTGCCGACGGTGTCCCCGCCGGCAAGCGTGTGACCGAGATCACCGCCAACGGGCGGCCACCGGCCCATATGAAGGCGACCGACTGCCGGGTAAGAACAATGTCCCTGTCGCTGCGCATCGCCGCCTTTGTCGTCCTCAGTGCTGTCTCATCCGCAGTATTGGCGCTGCCTTATCTGAATATTCATTGACGGTGCTGGAATCGCCGACCGGCTGGCAAACGGGCCCGCACCCCTCGGCATTTGTGGCGATTCGTCATACGGATCGCCGCCAACGGTTGCTCGGACGTCGAATCGCGCAACGAATAACGACGAATAACAATGCGTTGGTATGGTAGGTTGCGACATGCTGACCGCCATTGTTCATTCACGGCGGAAACGGCTTGCAAACCAACCACTTTCCTCGATATGGTTGCACCGCATCGGCGCTGCCCGGCGACGAACGGCCGCGCATGGTCCTGGGCGGATTTGCTGGGTGGCGCTGGTTTGACTGGTTTTTGTTTCATTGGGTGAATGTCCGTTGTCTTGGGCATTCATCTGCCCAACGGGAGGAACTTATGCGGAAGCTACTGGTAACTTCCATCGCTGCGATCGGCCTGATGGCTTCGGCCAGCGTGTCGATGGCGCAAATGGTTGTCGGCGTGTCCTGGAATAACTTCCAGGAAGAGCGCTGGAAAACCGACGAAGCGGCGATTAAGGGCGTGCTTGATGCCGCCGGCGCCAAGTACATCTCGACCGACGCCCAGTCTTCTGCTTCCAAGCAGCTGACCGACGTCGAGAACCTGATCTCTCAGGGGGCCAACGTCCTGATCGTTCTCGCTCAGGACACCGATGCGATTCAGCCGGCCGTCCAGAAGGCGGTCGACAATGGCATTCCGGTGATCGGCTATGACCGTCTCATCGAGAATGCGAAGGCCTTCTACATCACCTTCGACAACAAGGAAGTCGGTCGGCTCCAGGCGAAGTACGTCTTCGCGGCGCAGCCGAAGGGCAACTACGTCATCATCAAGGGCAACTCGGCTGACCCGAACGCGGACTTCCTGCGCTCCGGCATCGAGGAAGTCATCGGCCCGTCGGTGAAGAGCGGCGACATCAAGATCGTCGGCAAATCCTACACCGACAACTGGGATCCGGCGAACGCCCAGAAGGAGATGGAGCAGTTCCTGACCGTCAACAACAACAAGGTCGACGCCGTGGTTTGCGAGAACGACGGCATGGCCGGTGGCGTTGTTGCGGCTCTGGCGGCTCAGGGCATGGCCGGGCAGGTTCCGGTCTCCGGGCAGGACGGCGACCATGCCGCTCTCAACCGCGTTGCCCTCGGCACCCAGACCGTGTCGGTGTGGAAGGACTCCCGTGCGCTCGGTAAGGCCGCCGCTCAGGCAGCTCTCGAGCTCGCCAAGGGGACCGCGATGGACAAGATCCAGGGCGCCGTGATGTTCGACGGTGGCCCGAAGCACGTCAACATGACGTCGCTGTTCTTGAAGCCCGACCCGATCACCAAGGACAACCTCAGCGACGTGATCGACGCTGGCTGGATCACCAAGGACGAGGTCTGCAAGGGCGTGAAGCCCGGCACCGTGAAGGTGTGCGGCTAAGCACTTACTAGCCACTAGGTCTGCGCCGCGCGCTTGCGTGCGGCGCAGACTATCGTCTGCCTGCGCAAGATCGGGTAATTTGAAAAATGGCTGAGGCCACCGGTACGTCCGGACCCGCGCCAGTTGGTGGCCTGAACAGGCGTTCCACCAGCTTGTTGCGCTCTTTCATGCAAGCCACCGAGATTGATGCCCGCATGCTCGGCATGATTGCGGCGCTTGCGTTCATCTGGTTCGGCTTCCAGGTCATGACGTCGTGGCGCTTGTCGGGCAATCCGCTGGCGCTGAGCAGCGGCGTGTTCCTGACGCCGCGCAATCTCTGGAACCTCTCGGTACAGACCTCCACGGTGGCCATCATGGCGACCGGGATGGTGCTGGTCATCGTCTCCCGCAACATCGACCTTTCGGTCGGTTCGTTGAACGGGTTCCTGGCGATGCTGATGGCCAAGCTGCAGATCGAGATCCTGCCCCATTTCGTCGGCTACGACTGGCCGCTCACCTGGATCGTCACGGTCATCTTCGGCATTGCCGTCGGCGCCACGATCGGCGCTCTGCAGGGCTTCGTCATCGCCTTCTTCGGCATTCCTGCCTTCATCGTCACCCTTGGCGCGCTGCTCATCTGGCGCGGCGCGGCGTGGTGGGTGGCCAGCGGCCGTACGCTCGCCCCCATGGACACGACGTTCGCCAAGCTCGGCGGTGGCGGTTTCGGTTCGATCGGCGCCACGCTGAGCTGGGTGGTGGCAGCCGTCGCCTGCGTCGGCATCATCATCGCCATCATCAACGGCCGCCGTCAGCGCGTGAAATTTGATTTCCCGCTGCGCCCGGTGTGGGCGGAGCTGACGCTTGCCGTCATCGGCTGCGGCGCGGTGATCGGCGCCATTGCCGTCATCAACGCCTATCCGATGCCGATCGGCCTGGCGAAGCAGTATGCGACGCTCCACAACATTCCGTGGCCGGCGGATGGCGGCCTGTTCTTCTCGCTGGGGCTGGCGATCCCGGTCCTCATCGCGGTCGGCGTCGGTTTCGTGGTGACGTTCCTGGCCACGCGGACGCGCTTCGGGCGATACGTCTTCGCCATCGGCGGCAACCCCGAGGCGGCGGAGCTCGGCGGCATCAACACCCGCTGGATCATCATGAAGATCTTCATCCTCATGGGGATCCTCTGCGCCATTGCCGGTATGGTCGCCTCGGCCCGCCTGAACGCGGCCACCAACGCGATGGGCACCAACGACGAGCTCTACGTCATTGCCGCCACGATCATCGGCGGCACGTCGTTCGCCGGCGGCATCGGCACCGTGCCCGGCGCCATGCTTGGCGCCGTCGTCATGCAGTCCTTGCAGTCGGGCATGCAGTTGATGGGCATCGAGTCGCCGTTGCAGAACATCGTCTCCGGTCTGGTTCTGGTGATCGCGGTCGGTATCGACACTGCGTATCGCCGGCGGGCCAAGTGAGCGTAACGAATTAGGAGTTGCCGGCGATGGCCGATGACCGCGCACCGCTCGTCGAGATGAAGAACATCTACGTCTCGTTCGGCGGCGTTCATGCTGTGGAGAATGCGACCATCTCGCTCTATCCTGGCGAGGTCGTCGGTCTGGTCGGCGGCAACGGCGCCGGCAAGTCGACGCTGATGAAGGTGCTCTCCGGCGCCTATCATCCCAATTCCGGGCAGATCTACGTTGGTGGCAAGCCGGCCACGATCAACAACCCGCGCGACGCCAAGGCGCTCGGCATCGAGACGATCTACCAGAACCTGGCACTCGCCGATAACGTCGATGCGCCGGCCAACGTCTTTCTCGGGCGCGAGCTGCTGACCGGCTTCAACACCCTCGACGACGTCGCCATGGAGCATGCCACCCGCAAGGTGATGGGCCGGCTCAATCCGCTGTTCAAGGGCTTCAAGACGCCGGTGGCGGCGCTCTCCGGCGGCCAGCGCCAGTCGGTGGCCATCGCCCGGGCGATCTACTTCAACGCCCGTATCCTCATCATGGACGAGCCCACCGCGGCGCTCGGCCCGGCCGAGACGGCCCAGGTGCGCGATCTCGTCAAGCAGCTCAAGAAGGAAGGCATCGGCATCTTCCTCATCAGTCACGAAATTCACGACGTCTTCGATCTGGCGGATCGCATCACGGTGATGAAGACGGCGCGGATGGTCGGCACCGTCAACAAGGACGAGGTCGACACCGATCAGGTTCTGGGCATGATCATCGGGGGAACCATCCCGCCGGGGGTGACCGTGACCAATGCCTATTCAGAGGCGAGGGCATGACGCATGGATCTCGCGGGCTCGGGAGGCGACGCCAGGCTCGGATAGGGGCGGCAGCAATCTGCATTGCATTCATCGTCGGCGGCCCTGCCGCTGCCGGCGACGCGGTTCCGTGGGCCGAGAAGGCGATCCGCAACCACGTCGATTTCACCCAGTTCGAAGGGTCGCTCACCGCCGACCAGCTCCACCAGTTGGTCGATGACGGCAAGGCGCTGTTCACCGCGCGCTTCACCACGGCCGACGGCCTCGGCCGCCCGGCAGCGACCCAGGCGATCATCCCGACCCTGCGCCGACATCCCTCCGACGTCATGTTCCAGCGCACATCGGGGCTCGACGCCAACAACTGCCGCTCCTGCCACAACGAGCCGGTGACCGGCGGCGCTGCCGATTTCAGCGGCAACGCCTTCATTTCGGAGGGCTTCGAGAGCTCCGATTTCAACACCCTCGACCCGCAGTTCTCCAACGAGCGCGGCTCGGTCAGCCTGTTCGGCGACGGCCTTATCGAGCTGCTTGCCCGCGAGATGACGGCCGAGCTGAGGGCCGAACGCAACAAGGCGGTCGCTGCCGCCCGCGCCAGCGGCAAGCCGGAGACGGTGAGCCTGTCCTCCAAGGGGGTCGATTTCGGCAAGCTCACCGTGATGCCGGACGGCCTGGTCGATTTCTCGGCGCTCGACGGCATCGATTCGGACCTGACCGTGCGCCCCTTCGGCCAGAAGGGCGTCTTCGCCTCGCTGCGCCAGTTCACCGTCAACGCCGGCAACATCCATCTCGGCATGGAGGCGAGCGAGCGCTGGGGCAAGCGTTGGACCGGCACCGACGATTTCGACGGCGATCATGTCCCCGACGAATTCTCGCCTGGCGACGTCTCGGCGCTGGTTGCCTTCCAGGCGACCCTGCCGGTCCCCGGCCGCATGGTGCCCGACGATCCGGCGTGGCGCGCCGCCGCCGCGCGCGGCGAGCAGGTGTTCACGGCGATGGGCTGCGCCATGTGCCACCGCCCGTCGCTGCCGCTCGACAGCCTCACCTTCACCGACCCGGCGCCCTACGACACCGCCGGCACGCTGCGCCCCGGCGAGGTCGCCAAGCCTATCTCCTACGACCTTGCGCTTCTCGACTGGGCCAAGACGCTGCCGCGCAACGACAAGGGCCAGGTGCTGGTGCCGCTATTCGGCGATCTCAAGCGCCACCATATCTCCGACAGCCAGGTCAGCCGGCTCGGCAACGAGCTGCTTGCCCAGCGCTTCGTCGAGCGCGACGTCTTCATCACCGCCGAACTGTGGGGCGTCGGCTCGACCGCGCCTTACGGCCATCGCAACGACATCACCACGCTCGACGGCGTCATCCGCGCCCATGGCGGCGAGGGGCGCGACGCGCGCCAGAAATACATCGACGCCAGCGATACGGACCGCTCTGACCTCATCGCCTTCCTGAAGACCCTGGTGATTCCGCAATGACCCGCAGCCTGTTCGCCGCAGTCGTGCTGGTCGCCGGCCTCGGCGCGGCGATGGCGGCCCATGCCGACGACATGGCCCCGGCCCCGTCGGTGCCCAACGACATCCCCGACATGCACGAGGAGGCGCTCGCCGCCGGCATCGACCACAAATACACCGGCGGTTGGGAGTTCTTCGTCGGCGGCGGCGTCGCCGCCTTCGACTGCAACGGCGACCGCAGGCCGGACCTCTTCATCGCCGGCGGCACCAGCCCGGCCGATCTCTACGTCAATCAAAGCCCGACCGGCGGCGCGCTCAAATTCGCCAAGGCCGACATGGGCATCCCGGCCGAGGACCTGAAGAACGTCACCGGCGCCTATCCGCTCGACATCGACAATGACGGGGTGATGGACCTCGTCGTGCTGCGGCTGGGCCGCAACCTCATCCTCAAGGGCGACGGCGACTGCAAGTTCGAGGTCGCCAACCAGGCCTTTGCCTTCGACGGCGGCCGCGATTGGACGACGTCGTTCTCGGCGACCTGGGAGCAGGACCAGACCTTCCCGACGCTGGCCATCGGCAACTACGTCGACCGCATGGCGCCGGGCGCTCCGTGGGGCACCTGCGCCGACAACTACCTCGACCGCTCGTCCTCGCGCGACAAGCCGGACTACGGCAATCCGGTGGCGCTGTCGCCGAGCTACTGCTCGTTGTCCATGCTGTTCACCGACTGGAACCAGTCGGGCGTGCCGTCGCTGCGCGTCACCAACGACCGCCAGTATTACCGCGGCGGCGAGGAGCAGATGTGGCACGTCGATGCGGGCAAGCCGCCGCGCCTCTACACCGCCTCGGAAGGCTGGCAGCACCTGTCGATCTACGGCATGGGCATCGCCCAGGCCAATCTCTTCGGCAACGGCTATCCGGTCTATGCCCTGACCTCGATGGGCGACACCAAGCTGCAGGAGCTTTCCGAAGAGGCGGACACCGACCGGCCGGTCTACAAGGACGTCGCCTATCCCATGGGCGCCACCGCGGCGCGCCCCTATACCGGTGGCGACGTGCGCCCGTCGACCGGCTGGCACAGCCAGTTCGCCGATTTCAACAATGACGGCCTGCTCGACCTGTTCATCGCCAAGGGCAATGTCGACGCCATGCCGGATTTCGCCAACGACGATCCCGACAACCTGCTGCTCGGCCAATGGGACAAGACCTTCACCGAGGTTGGCAAGCAGGCTGGCATCGCCCTGCCGCGCAAGGGCCGCGGCGGCGCCGCCATCGATCTCAACATGGACGGCATGCTCGACCTGGTCGTGGTCAACCGCGAGGCGCCGGTCAGCCTCTTCCGCAATCTCGGCACCAAGACCAGTTGGGGCGGTGACGAGCCGCTCGGCAACTGGCTCGAGATCGAGCTGGCCCAACCGTTGGCCAACCGCTTTGCCGTCGGCGCCCGCATCAACGTCAAGGCCGGCAACAACGTCATGGATCGCACCGTCCATGTCGGCGGCGGCCATGCCTCCGGCCAGGCGGGCTTCGTCCATGTCGGCCTCGGCACGGCCGAGCGCGCCGAGATCCGCGTGCGCTGGCCGGACGGGCAGTGGAGCGGTTCCTTCCGCGTCTTTGCCAACAATTTCGTGCGCATCGAGCGCGGCAAGGACGAGGCCGAGTACTGGCTGCCCGAGCCGCCAAAGCCCGCCAACTGACCCGGCCGGTACCAGCAACGATATGACCCGTTCCCCCGGCGACGTGCGCCTGATCGAGGCGGCGCTTCCCGATTTTGGCATGCCGGAAACGCGGCCCGAGCTCCCCCGGCGCTCTATGCCGACCGGCTCGCCCGCTTGACCAGCGCCGCCGAGGCGGCCGGCCTGTCGGCGCTCGTCGTCTATGGTGACCGCGAGCATTTCGCCAACCTCGCCTGGGCGACCGGCTTCGATCCGCGCTTCGAGGAGGCGCTGCTGGTGCTCGTGCCCGGCCGCGATCCGATGCTCCTCTCAGGCCCGGAGAACCAGGGCGCCGGACGCGTCGCGCCGGTTGCCCTCGACGTGCGCCTCTATGCACCTTTCGGCCTGCTCGGTCAGGACCGCCGGAAGACGCCGCCGCTCGCCGATCTGCTTAGCGAGGCCGGCATCGCCCGGGGGACGCGCGTTGGCGTCGCCGGCTGGAAATATTTCGGGCCGCACGAGACGCCGCGTCCCGACACGTGGATCGAGAGCCCGGCCTTCGTCGTCGATACGCTGCGCGCTCTGGTGGGCGAGGGTGGGGCGGTGGTCAATGCCACAGCGCCAGCACCGGCTTGCGTGCCGTCAACGAGATCGACCAACTCGCCGCCTTCGAGTTCGCCGCAACCCATGTCTCGGAAGCCGTCAAGCGCGTCATCTTCGGCCTCGCGCCCGGCATGCGCGAGGCGGAGGCCGCCACGCTCATCCGGCCGATCGGCATGCCGCTCTCCTGCCACCTGATGCTCTCGGCCGGTCCGCGCGCCGCCCTCGGCCTCGGCAGCCCGCTCGACCGGCCGATCGAACGCGGCGATCCCTTCACCACCGCCTATGGCGTCTGGGGCGGGCTCACCGCGCGCGCCGGCTTCGTGGCGGCCGATGCCGGCGACCTGCCGCAGGCGATCGGCGATTATGTCGAGAAGCTCGCCGGCCCCTATTTCGCCTGCGCCGCCGAATGGTACGAGACCGTCGGCATCGGCGTCACCGGCGGGGAGATCGACGCGATGGTGAAACGCCATCTCGGCGACCCGTTCTTCAATGTCGGCCTCAATCCCGGCCACCTCATCCATCTCGACGAGTGGATGAACACGCCGATCTATGCGGGGAGCAGCGAGACGCTGCGCTCCGGCCAGGCGCTCCAGCTCGACATCATCCCGGCGACCGGTACGCCGTGGTTCACCTCGAACATCGAGGATGGCATCGCGCTCCTCGATGCGCGCGGCCGCGCCGAGTTCGCCGAGCGCCACCCGGCCGCGTGGCAGCGCATCGAAGCCCGCCGCGCCTTCATGGCCGATGGCCTGGGCATCCGCCTGAAGCCGGAGGTCCTGCCGTTCTCGAATCTCGCCGGCTGGCTGCCGCCGTTCCTGCTGGCGCCGCAGCGGGTTCTGGCGCTGCGCTGAGCCTGGCTTACGCGGTGCGCTCGTCCGCCTTGTCGCGGGCGGTGGACTTGGCCGGGCCGCAATAGGCGGCCTCGAGCGCGCCGATCACCAGCATCACCTCGGGCTTGGCGATGCGGTAGTAGACCGCCGTTCCCTCGCGGCGCGATTCCACCAGCCCGTCGGCCCTGAGCCGCATGAGCTGCTGCGACATCGGCACCTGGCCGACGCCGCCGAGCAGGCCACGCAACTGCGACACCGACTTCTCGCCGTTGCCGAGCGCGCACAGCACCAGCAGCCGCTGCGGATGCGACAAACTGCGCATCAGGGCAGCGGCCATATCGCTGGCCGGGATCATGTCTTTGACATGCATCTTATTGAATGTATTTGGGACCGGTGCTAGATGCAAGCCAGTACGTGCCGGCCGGGCCATTGTGGTTGGCGGAAGGTCGGCACCCCAGGAAATCTCAGGAGAAATGACCATGACCGTCGACCGCGCCGTCTTCGCCGTGGCGGGCATTCTGGTGCTGCTGTCGCTTGCACTCGGCTATTTCGTGTCGCCTTACTGGCTGCTGCTGACCGCCTTCGTCGGTCTCAACATGCTCCAGTCGGCCTTCACCGGCTTCTGCCCGGCGAAGAACGTGCTGCGCATGGTCTGCCCGATATCGCGGAGCGCCGGCAGCCGCTGACCGGCTAGAGCCGGTTGACGGGATAGTGGACCGGTTGGCCGGTCGCGAAGCGGACGGCCTCCTCGGCGACCTTGCGCTTCATCTCCAGCCCCGCTTCCTCGGAATACCAGGCCATGTGCGGGGTCAGCAGGCAGTTGTCGAGCCCGCGGAGCGGGCTGTCTGCGGCAAGCGGCTCGCGCTCGACCACGTCGAGCGCCGCCCCGGCGAGCACGCCGCCCCGCAGGGCCGCGGCAAGCGCCGCCTCGTCGATGATGCCGCCGCGCGCGGTGTTGATGATCACCGCCGTCGGCTTCATGCGCTTCAGCACGGCCGCGTCGAACATGGCGTAGGTCTCGGGCGTCAGCGGGCAGTGCAGGGTGATGAAGTCGGATTCGGCGACGAGCCGGTCGAAGGGCACCCAGGCGGCGTTCCGCATCTCCGGCGATCCCGGACCGTAGGCGGGGTCATAGCCGATCACCCGGCAGTCGAGCGACTTCAGCTTTTCGGCGAGCATGCCGCCGATCCGCCCGAAGCCGACGATGCCGACGGTCAGCTCGGAGAACCGCCGGACGGGGATCGCCAGCCGATAGTCCCAGGCACCGGCCTTGGTCTCCGCGTTCATGAAGACGAGCTTGCGGGCGAAGGCGAGGATCAGCCCCAGCGCGTGGTTGGAGACCTCGTGCACGCCGTAGTCCGGCACGTTGCACACCTGGACGCCGGCGGCGGTGGCCGCGGCAACGTCGATGTTGTCGACACCGACGCCGTAGCGCACCACCTGGCGGAGGTCGGGCTTGAGCGCCGCGAACACCCGCGCCGTGAATGGCGCATACTGGTTGAGGACGATGGCGACGCCCTTGCACTGGCTGATCAGCGCCTCCTCGCTCAGGCAGCGAAGATGCCGGAAGCCGATGCCGCTGGCGCCGAACACGGCCTCTTCCGGCGCCATCGAAGCATGATCGCAATCCGAAACCACGATCTGCAGGGGTCCTTCCTTCTGCATCGTCTTCCGATGTCCGCGGAGGGGACTAGCGCCCCATATAACCGCCGTCGACCGGCAGCATCGCGCCATTGACATAGTCGGAGGCAGGCGAGGCGAGGAAGAGCAGCGGCCCTTTCATGTCGTCCGGCGTCCCCCAGCGATGGGCGGGGATGCGTGCCGTAATTTCCGCGTTGCGGCCCGGATCGGCGATGAGCGCGGTGTTCATCTCGGTCGCCATGTAGCCGGGTGCGATGGCGTTGACGGTGACGCCGCGCCCCGCCCATTCGTTGGCGAGCGCCTTGGTGAGCTGCATGACGCCGCCCTTGCTGGCGGCATAGGCCGGCACCGTAAAGCCGCCGAAGACGCTGAGCAGCGAAGCGATGTTGACGATCTTGCCGCTCCCCTGGGCGAGCATGATGCGCCCGGCGAGCTGGCACAGCGCGAAGGTCGCCGTCAAATTCACCTCCAGCACGTCGTTCCAGTCGTCGAGCGGAAATTCTTCCGCCTTGTGGCGGCGCTGGACGCCGGCCGAGTTGACCAGGATGTCGAGCCGGCCGTCGAACAGCGCCACCGCCTCCTCGAACGACTCCCGGCGCTTCCTGGCATCGGCCAGGTCGGTGACCAGCCCGTGGCAGGCGAGCCCCTTGTCGCGGAATTCGCCAGCGACGGCGCGCACCCGCTCGGAGGTGCCGAAGATGGCGACCTCGGCGCCGGCCTCGAGCAGGGCCTCGGCCATCCCCAGCCCCAGGCCGCGCGTCCCGCCGGTCACGATGGCCTTGCGGCCCTTGATGTCGAACAGATCCATGGTTTGGACTTCCGGAAATGGTTGATTGAGCGCGCTCCGGCGCCCGGTCATTCGGTGCAGTCGACCAGTACCTTGAGCGTGTCGACAGCGGGATCGGCGATCATGTCGAACACGCCGCCCGCCTTGCCGAGCGGTACCACCTGCGTAATGACCCGCTCGAGATCGTCCTTGATCTCGTCGGCATAGGAGACCGTCTGCTCGAACTCGCGCTTGGTGTAGACGCGGCTGCCGACGATGGTCTGCTCCTTGAAGTTCAGCTCGCGCAGGTCGACCGCGTGCGGTGCCTTGTGGATGCCGGTCATGCAAATCATGCCGCCGACGCGGACCACCTGGGTCATCTCGCGGGCGGAGCTCTCCACCCCGGCGCACTCGAAGACGACGTCCATGCCTTCGCCGTTGGTGATGTCCTTGATGTAGTCGACGACGCCGCCGTCGCTGCCGTTGACGGTCTCGAAGCCGAAGGAACGGCAGAGGCCGAGCCGGCCCTCGTCCACGTCGGAAATGACGATGCGCGAGGCGCCGCTGTGGCGCAGCACGATCGCGGTCAGCACGCCGATCGGGCCAGCACCGATGACCACCGCCGAATTGCGCAACTGGAAGCGCGACTGGTGCATCGAGCGGACGATGACGGCGAGCGGCTCGACCAGCGCCGCGATCCGGTCGGAAAGCGTGTCGGGCACCTTGAACAGGACGTCCTCGTCCACCCAGACGTGGTCGGCCATGCCGCCGTCGCGGTCGATGCCGATCAGCCGCAGCGTCTCGCAGACATGCGGCGAGCCCGTGCGGCAGGGGAGGCACTTGCCGCAGGAGATCAGCGGGAAGGCGACCACCCGGTCGCCGGGCTGGAAGCCGCGCGTTCCGCCGCGCACGTCCTCGACCGTGCCGACGAACTCGTGCCCGAAGATGAGCGGCGGTTTCGCCCGCGGGTGCTTGCCGGTGTGGATGGCAATGTCGGTGCCGCAGATGCCGCAGAAGTGCGTCTTGACCTTGACCGCGCGGTCGCGCGGTTGCGGCACCGGAACGTCACGTACCTCCGCCTGGTGGGGCGCCGCGTAGACAAGCGCTTTCATTTCGCATTCCTCCTTGGGATTCCCGGTCGTACCCCCGCTTTTCACCAAGGGTAGACCACTCGCCGGCTGCATCGGCAACCGATTTGGACGGCGAAATCGCGCGGAATTGTCGCTCCTGCGGCCTCGCCGCTATCCGCTACGGGGCGGCGCGGACGCGCACGGCGAGGAGCCCGGCGGTGGGGTTGTCGCGTTCGCGAGAATGCCAACAATTTCCGTGAGTTGGATGGTGGGCGATACTGGGATTGAACCAGTGACCCCTCCCGTGTGAAGGGAGTGCTCTCCCGCTGAGCTAATCGCCCGCCCGGCCGCTGCGGCCGAAGGTGCCGGGATTTAAGGGACCGGCGGGACCGCCGTCAAGGCGAAGCGACACCGAGAGCGGCCACCGCGTCCCATAATTCGTCGTAATGGTCGATCAGCCGGTCGGGGTGGAATTCGGCAATCGGCACCGGGGTGTAGCCGAAGGTGACCGCCACCACCGGCACGCCCGCCGCCCGCGCCGTCTGGATGTCGGTCTCCGAATCGCCGACCATGACTGCGCGCTCGGGCGTTCCCCCGGCCAGCCGGACGGTCTCGTTGAACACGCGGGCGTCGGGTTTCAGCCAGGGCAGGGCGCCCTGGCCGACCATGGCGGCGAAGCGCGGGGCGAGCCCCAGCGCCTCCATCAGCGGCCGCACCAGCGGGTGGGCCTTGTTGGTGCATACCGCCAGCAGCCAGCCGGCGGCGGCGAAGCGGTCGAGCGCCGCCGCGACGCCGGGAAAGGCCCGGCTCTCCTCGGCGACGTGCGCCCCGTAGTGGTCGGTGAAGGCGGTGAACAGCCGCTCCAGTTCGGCGCCTTCGACCGTGCGGCCGTCGGCGGCGAACGCCCTCTGGATCAGCACGCGGCCGCCGCGGCCGACCATGGTGAGCGCGTCCTCCAGCGCCACCGGTGGCAGGCCTTGCTCGGCGATGACGGCGTTCAGCGCGCGCACCAGGTCGGGGGCAGTATCGACGAGAGTTCCGTCGAGATCGAAGATAAGCGTTGGGGAGGTCAAGGTGGGGAGCGTCAGAAGCTTCCGTAGCCGCGCGCCATCAGGGCCGCGAAAACCGGAATCAGGAAGAAAACAACCAGCTCTAGATGGATGAATCTCCTGGCAGTTTCAACCTCGGCCATCGGCGGTTCGAAGCCGGAGTCGCGGGCGATGGCTCGGCGCCATCGGATGAAGCGCATGGTCGGCAGGATAGACAGGATGCCGACAATCAAGATAGCGCCGAGCTTGGCGTGGAAAAAGCCGTTGTGCCAGTAGTAATCGGGCCCCTTGAGGCCGAAATAGACCCGGCTGAAGCCGACGATCAGGATGAGGGCGGCAAGCACGCCGAAGGCGATATCGATGCGTGCCACCCTGAGGGCGTTTTCCCGCGACATCTGCGGCCGGACCAGCATCATCTCGGCGACGAGCACGGCGGCCAGCGCGAAGATCAGCAGGTGATGGAAGATCGCCAGGATGAGGTCGGTCAGCATGAGGGGCCTCTTCGGGGCCCAAATCCAGCCATGTCGCCGGCGTGGCGTCAAGCCCCGTCAGATGCTAACAAGCGCGCGAAAGGGTGGGAAACCCGATGAAGCACGAACCGAACCGGGCATCTTGCGGCAGGCGCGGCCGGTGACTCAGGGCCAAGCGACAGGCGACGAGGAACGCCGGCGCGCGGCCGTGGCGGCGCTGGAAGACGTGCGCCCGGGCATGAAGCTCGGCCTCGGCTCCGGGCGCACGGCGGAGCATTTCGTGCGCGCGCTCGGCGAGCGCGTCCGCGGCGGGCTATCCGTCGTCGGCGTGCCGACCTCGGCCAAGACCGCCGAATTGGCAAAGGCCGAGGGGATTCCACTCACCACCCTCGACGACGAGCCGGAACTCGATCTGGTGGTCGACGGTGCCGACGAGGTCGACCGTGAGCTTCGCCTGATCAAGGGCGGCGGCGGGGCGCTGCTCCGCGAGAAGATCGTCGCCACCGCCGCCCGGCGCATGATCGTCGTCGTCGACGAGGCCAAGATCGTCGAGGCGCTCGGCGCCTTTCCGCTGCCGGTCGAGGTCGTCCCCTTCGGCGCCACGCCGGTGCGCCTGGCCATCGAGCGCGCCGCCGGGCGCCTCGGCATGACCGGGTCCACCGCCTGGCGCCGGGCCGGCGACCGCCCCTATCTCACCGATGGTGGCAACCACATTCTTGACGTATCTCTTGGCCGTATTGGCGAGCCTGAGCGCTTTGCGCGGGAGCTGGACCAGATGCCGGGCGTCGTCGAGCACGGCCTGTTCATCGGGTTTGCCTCGCTCGTCATCGTGGCGGGCGGCGCCGGCGTCACCCGCCTGACCAAATAGGACTGCTGTCTACCCAGATGGAGCACGTGATGACCCTGATCGGTAAATTCGTCCGCACACTGGCGGTCGCCGCTGCCCTTGTCGCCCTGCCGGCCTCCTCGCTTCTCGCCCAGGAGATCAGCCCGTCGCACCTACAGGCGGCGCTCGACGTGATCAACGCCACCACCGCCACCCAGAGCTTCGACCAGCGCCTGCCGCAGATCGCCAACGAGGTGACCAACCGGCTGATCCGCGCCCGCCCCGACCTGCATCAGGAGATTGCCGACACGGTCCAGGCGGTCGCCCTCAAGCTGGTTCCGCGCCGCCGCGAGCTCGACCAGGACGTGGCGCGCGTCTACGCCAAGGCCTTCAGCGAGGACGAGCTCAAGGCGATCGCCGCCTTCCTCAAGAGCCCCGCCGGCCAGAAGTATCAGTCAGACGGCCCCACTGTCTTCCGCGACACCCTCCAGGCGGTCCAGGCCTGGTCCGATCGGGTCGGCGCCGAACTGCTCGACAAGACCAAGGAAGAGCTGAAGAAGCAGGGCCACGATTTCTGACGAGCCGCCCGCTGTGCCTCAAGCCTACGACTACGACCTGTTCGTCATCGGCGCCGGTTCAGCCGGCGTCCGCGCGGCGCGGCTCGCCGCCGAACTCGGCAAGCGCGTGGCGATCGCCGAGGAAGGCCGCGTCGGCGGCACCTGCGTGCTGCGCGGTTGCGTGCCCAAGAAGCTGTTCGTCAACGCCGCCCATTATGCCGAGGCCTTCGAGGATGCGATCGGCTTCGGCTGGCGGGTCGAGGGCCTGCATTTCGACTGGCCGACGCTGGTCAACAACGTCGCCGGCGAGGTGTCGATGCTGAGCTCGATCTACGTGCGCAACCTCGACAAGGCCGGCGCCGAGATCGTCCGCAGCCGCGCCGTGCTGGAGGATGCCCACACGGTGCGCCTGCTTGCCGAGCAACGCACGGTCACCGCCCAATACATCCTCATCGCCACCGGCGGGCGGCCGCGCCGCGACCTGCCCATTCCCGGCATCGAGCACGTCATCACTTCCGACGAGTTCTTCCATCTGGAGAAGCTGCCCAAGCGCGTGCTGATCGTCGGCGGCAGCTACATCGCGCTGGAGATCGCCTCGGTCTTCGCCGGCTTCGGCGTCGAGACGACCGTCGTCCACCGCGGCCACGAGGTGCTGCGCGGCTTCGACGACGAGATCCGCCGTGAGCTGTGCTCGGCGCTTGAGCGGCGCGGCATCACCGTCATGCTGAGCGAGGAGCTCGCCCGCATAGACGAGGCGGAGCGGGGCTTCGTCGCCACGCTGAAGTCGAACGCCACCGTCGCCGCCGATCAGGTGCTGCTCGCCATCGGCCGCCATCCCAACACCAACGGCCTCGGCCTAGACAGGGCCGGCGTCGAGGTCGACGGGATGGGCGTCGTCAAGGTCGATGCCTATTCGCGCACCAGCGCCGAGAATATCTACGCCGTCGGCGACGTCACCAACCGACTCCAGTTCACGCCGGTTGCCATCCGCGAAGGCGCCGCGGTCGTCCAGACCCTGTTCCAGGGCCGCCCGACCGCGGTCGACTACGACCATGTGCCGGTGGCCGTGTTCGCCAATCCCGAGGTCGGCTCTGTCGGCCTGACCGAGGAGGCGGCGCGTGAGCGCTATCCCTCGCTCGACATCTACCGCTCGCACTTCAGGCCGCTGCCCTATCGCGTCGCCGGCCGCGACGAGCGCATGCTGATGAAGCTGGTCGTTGATGGCGACAGCGACCGCGTGCTCGGCTGCCATTTCGTCGGTCCCAACGCCGCCGAGATGGTCCAGATCGTCGCCATCGCCGTCAAGATGGGCGCCACCAAGTCCGATTTCGACGCCACCACGGCGCTCCACCCGACGCTCGCCGAGGAGATCGTCACCATGGCGCGCCCGGCCGAGCGCATTCGTCGCGCAGCGGCGGAGTAAGCGCGGGAACGGTGCGCAGCAAGCGGGTGGCACTGACCGGGCGGCCCGTGTATAACGCGCCCGCGAGGCCGGAATTCCGCGGTTTCCGCAAGGAGTTGGGCGGTGATGAAGAGCGCTTGGTCGCCGGCAAGCTGGCGGACGAAACCGATCCAGCAGGTCCCGGTCTACCCGGACCAGGAGGCGCTTGCCGCCATCGAGGCGCGGCTGGCCACCTATCCGCCGCTGGTCTTCGCCGGCGAGGCGCGCAAGCTGAAGAAGGCGCTGGCCGGCGTTGCCGAGGGCAAGAGCTTCCTGCTCCAGGGCGGCGATTGCGCCGAGAGCTTCGTCGAGCACCGCGCCGACAACATTCGCGATCTCTTCCGCGTCTTCCTGCAGATGGCGGTGGTGCTCACCTTCGCCGGCGCCGTGCCGGTGGTGAAGCTCGGCCGCATCGCCGGCCAGTTCGCCAAGCCGCGCTCGGCGCCGACCGAAAAGAAGGGCGGCGTCGAGCTGCCCAGCTATCGTGGCGACATCATCAACGGCATCGAGTTCGACGAAGCCACCCGCTCGCCCGATCCCAACCGGCTGGAGATGGCCTACCGCCAGTCGGCGGCGACCCTCAACCTGCTGAGAGCCTTCGCCACCGGCGGCTATGCCAACCTGCAGCACATCCACCAGTGGATGCTCGGCTTCGTCAAGGACAGCCCGCAGTCCAACCGCTATCAGGAGCTGGCCAACCGCATCACCGAGGCGCTCGATTTCATGCGCGCCTGCGGCATCGACCCGGAACTGCATCCGGAGATGCGCTCGACCGACTTCTACACCAGCCACGAGGCGCTGCTGCTCGGCTTCGAGCAGGCCATGACCCGTGTCGATTCGACCAGCGGCGACTGGTACGCCACTTCCGGCCACATGGTGTGGATCGGCGACCGCACCCGCCAGCTCGACCACGCCCATGTCGAGTATTGCCGCGGCGTGAAGAACCCGATCGGCCTCAAATGCGGTCCCTCGCTCGCCGCCGACGAGCTGATCCGGCTGATCGACGTCCTCAATCCCGACGACGAACCGGGCCGGCTCACGCTGATCTGCCGCTTCGGCGCCAACAAGGTCTTCGACAAGCTCCCGGCGCTCATTCGCGCCATCGAGCGGGAAGGCAGGCACGTCGTCTGGTCGTGCGATCCCATGCACGGCAACACGATCACCTCGGCCACCGGCTACAAGACGCGGCCCTTCGATCTCATCCGGTCGGAGGTCGAGGACTTCTTCGCCGTCCATCGTGCCGAGGGCACCCATCCCGGCGGCATCCATATCGAGATGACCGGATCGAACGTCACCGAATGCACCGGCGGCGCCCGCGCCATCACCGAGGACGAGCTGCACGACCGCTACCACACCCATTGCGACCCTCGGCTCAACGCCGACCAGTCGCTGGAACTCGCCTTCCTGGTCGCCGAACTCCTCAAGCGCGATCGCCTGGAGCGCACCGAGCGCACCGCCGCCTCCGCCTGACCCGGCACGGCTCCCGCCAGGCGTCGATCGGCGGCGATGCCGCGGCCGCGACTGGAGGAACGCGCGTCGGGGTATTCGCGCCAGTATTACAAAGAATTAATGTGCAGAGCCGCCGCGCCCCCTTGCCTGGCGCCGCGATACGCCAATTCACCGCGGAAATCCGCGCAAATCTTACCAAACTGTAATCCCCGCGAAGCCATTTCGCCAGATTCCTGCCACATTTGGCGCCAAGTTAGGCCCAATTGAATTGGGCTGTGACCGGGCTGTCTGCAAGTCCAGTCGCGGACGATATTGGGTGGATCGACAATAAAAGGGGAAAAGGAGAGATGCGTCCGACGAACGCTATACTTGTTTCGTGCATGATCGCGTCGGGATTGATGTTCGGCGCCGTGGCGAATGCTCAAGACATGACGACGATGACCGCGCCGTCGGCGACGAACCAGCCGCTGACCGGTCTGTGGTTGACCACCGGCTATCCGTCGCTCACCGTCCGCGCTGGCGAGGACGTCTCGCTCAATCTCACCCTGCAGAACAAGAACCTGCCGCCGAAACGCGTCGCCTTCAGCGTCGATGGCCTGCCGAGCGGCTGGACCTACGAGTTCGACGGCGGCGGCAAGACCGTCACCGCGGCGATCGTCGAACCCGACTCGAGCCAGAACGTCACCCTCAAGCTGACGCCGGCCAAGGACGCCAAGAACGGCAGCTACCAGTTCACCATCGCCGGCAAGACCGATGGCCAGGCGCTCGACCTGCCGATCACGCTGGCGCTTGCCCAGGCCGCCCCGGCCAAGGTCACCGTGACGCCCAAGCTGCCGGCGCTGCGCGGCTCGCCCAAGTCGGCCTTCGATTTCACCGTCGACGTCAAGAACGAGGCGACCACCGACCAGACCTTCAATCTGCTGGCCAAGGCGCCCGACGGCTTCGACACCACCTTCAAGGAGCAGTACGGCACCCAGGAGCTGACCAGCGTGCCGGTCAAGGCGGGCGAGACCAAGACCCTCAAGGTTAGCGTCAAGCCGCCGCAATCCGTCGAGGCCGGCCAGTACAAGGTGCAGATCGCCGCCGCCAGCCCGACCACCTCCGGCCAGTCCGAGCTGCTGCTCGACATCACCGGCCAGCCCACCCTGTCGCTCTCCGGTCCGGAAGGCCGCCTGTCGGGCAATGCCACCGCCGGCCAGGAGCGCACCTTCAAGTTCAACGTCGAGAACACGGGCAGCGCGCCGGCCAACAACGTCACCGTCAGCGCCTCCTCGCCGCAGGGCTGGAAGGTCACCTTCGATCCCGAGAAGATCCCCGCCATCGCCCCCGGCGACAAGCTGCCGGTGTCGGTCAACATGACGCCGTCCGACAAGGCGATCGCCGGTGACTACATGGTCTCCGTCCGGGCCAGCGGCGACGGCACCAACGACAACGCCGACTTCCGCGTCACGGTCCTCACCTCGACCATGTGGGGCATCGCTGGCCTCGGCATCATCGGTGCCGCCGTCGTCGTGCTTGCCTTCGCCGTGACCCGGTACGGCCGGCGATGAGCGCGATCGTCATCGAGACCGCCGGACTCACCAAGCGCTACGGCAAGACGACGGCGGTCAACGGGCTCGACCTCGCGGTCGAAAAAGGCGAGGTCTTCGGCCTGCTCGGACCAAACGGATCGGGCAAGACGACCACCATCCTGATGCTGCTGGGCTTGACCGAAGCCAACGGCGGCAGCGTCAGGGTTCTCGGCTACGATCCGTTCCGCCAGCCCCTCCAGGTGAAGCGCCGCGTCGGCTATCTGCCCGACCAGGTCGGCTTCTATGACAACCTCTCGGCCCGCGAGAACCTCGCCTACACGGCGCGGCTCGCCGGCATCGAGAGTGCCGACAGCGCCAGTCGGTTCGCCGAGGCGCTGGAGCGCGTCGGCCTCTCCGCCGTCGCCGACCGCCGCGTCGGCACCTATTCGCATGGCATGCGCCAGCGCCTGGGACTTGCCGAACTGCTGGTCAAGCAGGCCGAGATCGCCATCCTCGACGAGCCCACCAACGGTCTCGATCCGCAGGCCACCCAGGAGCTGCTTGAGCTGATCGGCGAACTGCGCATGGAGGGGATGACCATCGTGTTGTCCTCCCACCTGCTCAGCCTCGTGCAGTCGATCTGCGACCGCGTCGCGCTCTTCCGCAAGGGGCGCATCGGGCTGGTTGGCAGGGTCGAGGATCTCGCGCGCGACGTGCTCGGCGGCGCCTATGCCGTCGAGGTCGAGGCCGAGGGTATCGATCTCGCCGCGGCGCTTGCCGGGGTCGAGGGCATCGGTGCCGTCACGCCCGTCGGCGCCGTGACCACCCGCGTCGATGCCGATCGTGACGTGCGTCCGGAGATCGCGCGGCGCGTCGTCGCCGCCGGCGGCCAGCTCAGGAACATGGCGATCCGCCGGGCGAGCCTGGACGAGGTCTATGTCCGCTATTTCGAGGAAGCGGACGCGAGCCAAGGGGAGATGGCCAATGCAGCGTGAGGGAGCCTCCGCGGCAGGAGCCGGCACCGTCGCTCTGAAGCAACCCGCCGGCACGCGCTCGCGGCGCGAGGGATCGCCCTTCACCGGGGTTGCCACGGTCGCCCTCAAGGAGGCGGCCGACCACCTGACCAGCGCCCGCATGCATCTGGTCATCCTGCTGGTGCTGCTCACCGCCATCGGCGCCATCTACGGCGCCATCGGCCAGATCAAGGACACGGTGGGCCAGGACCCGTTCCTCTTCCTGCGCCTGTTCACCACGGCGCGCCAGCCGCTGCCGTCCTTCGTCTCGTTCCTCGGCTTCCTGCTGCCGCTGGTGTCGATCGCGCTCGCCTTCGACGCCATCAACGGCGAGTACGGCCGGCGGACGATGAGCCGCATCCTCGCCCAGCCGATCTACCGGGACGCTCTGCTCGCCGGCAAGTTCCTGGGTGGCATGCTGGTTTTGACCATCGTGCTGCTCACCCTGTGGCTGCTGATGACCGGCCTCGGCATCCTGCTGCTGGGTCTGCCGCCGAGCGGCGAGGAGGTGCTGCGCGGTCTCGCCTACCTGTTGTGTTCGCTGGCCTATGCCGGCGTGTGGCTGGCGGTGGCGCTGCTTTTCTCAACTATCTTCCGCTCACCGGCGACCTCGGCCTTGGCCGCGCTCACCCTGTGGCTGCTGTTCGCCATCTTCTGGTCGATGCTGACCCCGCTCATCGCCAACGCGATCGCGCCGGTCGATCTGCTCGATCCGATGACGGCGTACAACAACGCGCAGCTCACCACGATCATCTCGCGCATCTCGCCCAACACCCTCTATGGCGAGATGACCCTGGCACTGCTCGACCCCGCGACGCGGACGCTGGGCATCGTCTTCATGAGCCAGCTTCAGGGCGCGCTGATGGGGGCACCGCTACCCTTCGGCCAGAGCGCGCTGCTCATCTGGCCGCAACTCGCGGGTCTGATCGCCGCCATGGTCGTGGTCTTCACCATTGCCTATGTCAACTTCCAGAGGCAGGAGATCAGGGCCTGACCCCGTTCCGGCGGGCTGCATGACCTGCGGCGGCCCACCGGACAAGCGCACGCTCTTACCTCCCGGAAGGCGTGCCCAACCGACTGCCGCCGTTGCCCCGGCGGCAGTCGGTCTCGTTTGCGGGCGACCGGCTTGCCGTTGTAGAGACGAGGAACGCAAGGGAAGGCAGCGATGACGACAATCAGCTTGACGGCCGCCGATGGTCACCATTTCTCCGCCTATGAGGCGTTGCCCTCTGGCAAGCCACGCGGCGGCCTGGTCGTCGTGCAGGAGATCTTCGGAGTCAACGCCCACATTCGCGCCGTTGCCGATGGCTACGCCGCCGACGGCTATCACGTGCTCTCGCCGGCGATCTTCGATCGCGCCGAGCGCGGCGTCGAACTGGACTACGACCGCGAAGGCGTCCAGCGCGGCATGGCGCTTCGCCAGGAGATCACCATCGAGGAAATGGTGAGCGACATCGCGGCCTGCGTGGCGGCGCTGAAGCCGGCCGGCAAGGTCGCCGTCGTCGGCTACTGCCTCGGCGGTTCGCTGGCCTGGTTCTCGGCCACCCGCACCGCCGGCGTTTCGGCGGCCATCGGCTATTACGGCGGCATGATCGCCAAGCACCTCGACGAGAAGCCGAATTGCCCGGTGATGCTGCATTTCGGCGAGGAAGACGGCTCGATCACCCCCGACGACATCGCCGCCATCCGCGCCGCGGTCGATCCCGGCATGGTGCAGGTCTTCACCTATGCCGGCGCCGGACATGCCTTCAACCGCGCCGGCAACCACGCCCACCATGCGCCTTCGGCCGAGCGCGCGCACGAGCGCAGCCTTGCGTTTCTGCGCCAGCACGTCGGCTGAAAGATCACGAAACCGCGATTCCCGGCCCCCTCACTGGCAGGCGCAAGGGTTTTTTGACGTTCTGGTGGTTGTCTGGCGCCCCCCGAAGCCATGAAAGGCACCCCTTTGGACGGATCTCGGCAGATATCCTCTCACGAAGTGGAAATCGCCCTCCGCCGTCCCTGGTGGAAGCTCAGGCTTTCACCCGCGCTTGAAGCGGCGTTCGAGACCGAGACCGGACCGTCGCGCTGCCGGCGCCTGATCACCTACGGGTTGGTCGGCATCCTCCTCTACGATTTCTATCTGCTGTCGGACCTGCGCCTGGTGCCGGACGTTTTCCAGAGCGCCGTGCTGTTGCGTCTGGGCGTGGTGACGCCGCTGGCGTTGGTCGTGTTGCTGGTCCTGCGCTCCAATCCGCCGTCGGCGCTGCGCGAATCCCTTCAGTCCGCGCTCACCGTCGTCATTGTCGCGAGCATCCTGTGGCTCACCCTTGCCAGCCACAACCCGATGCACGTCCACCGTCCGGCGGGCATCGTCCTCGTCATCCTGTTCGCCAACGTCGTGCAGCGCATCCGCTTCCCCTACGCCGTGGCCGCGACGCTCGTCATCGTCCTGCTCTACGCGGCGGCCCTCATGCAGCTTCACGAACTGCCGCAGATCAGCCGGATGACCGCGATCGTCGTGCTGGCAAACGTCGCGCTGTTCACGCTCATGGCGAACCACGCGCTCGATCGCGATGCCCGCCGCGAATTTCTCTTCCGTCTGCAGGACGAGTTGCGCCGCGACGAACTGGAGAAGATGGCCCGGCGCGATCCGCTGACCGGCCTCGGCAATCGGCGGCATCTTGACCGCGCCCTCGAGCGACTGTGGCCCGAGGCCAATGCCCGCGACGAGAGCATCGCCATACTGATGCTCGACATCGACGCGTTCAAGGCATTCAACGACCGCTATGGCCACCTTGCCGGCGACACCTGCCTGCAGCGGGTGTGCGCCGTCGTTTCTGCCGAGCTGCGCAGCCCGACCGATATCGTGGTGCGCTTCGGCGGCGAGGAACTGGTCATGGTCTTTGCCGGCATGGCGCTCGGCGATGGCCTCGCGGTCGCCGAGCGCATTCGCCTTGCGGTCGCGGCGGTCGGCATCCCCCACGAGGCGTCGCCCTTCGGCATCGTCACCGCCAGCATCGGTGTCACCGCCGGAATTCCGAGTTCCGAAATCGACCAGAACGCCTTCCTGGCGGCCGCCGACGCCGCCCTCTATGCCGCCAAGCGCAGCGGCCGCAACCAGGTCTGGCCGCCGCTGTCGGCGGAAGGTCGCGGCGCTTCGGCCGACCTCGGCGCCCCGCCTTTGGCCGAAGTCGGCTGAGGCCTTCTTCCGATTGCCGCCCGTTCGCCGGCGGGCTACACCGGCGTCCATGGCAGCAGATCTGACCGACACCATCCGCATCGCCGCCGCGCAGCTCAACGTCGTCGTCGGCGACATCGACGGCAACCTCGAGAAGGCCCGCGCCGCCCGCGCCAGGGCGGCCGAGCTCGATGCCGACCTGCTCGTCCTGACGGAGCTGTTCATCTCCGGTTATCCGCCGGAAGACCTCGTGCTCAAGCCGGCCTTCCAGGATGCCTGCCGCAAGGCGGTCGAAGCGCTCGCTGCCGATACCGCCGACGGTGGCCCGGGCGTCGTCGTCGGCACGCCCTGGCCGGACCAGGGCGAGTGCTACAACGCCGTCGCGCTGCTCGACGGCGGCACGGTCGCGGCGGTGCGCTACAAGGTCGAACTGCCCAATTACGGCGTCTTCGACGAGGTGCGCGTCTTCGCGGTCGGCCCGCTTCCCGGCCCCGTCGGTTTCCGCGGGCTCCGGCTCGGCCTTCCCATCTGCGAGGACATCTGGCTGGAGCAGGTGTGCGAGTGCCTGGCCGAGACCGGCGCCGAGATGCTGATCGTGCCCAACGCCTCGCCCTACTGGCAGGACAAGGCCAGTGAGCGCCAGCAGGTGGCGCTCGCCCGCATCGTCGAGACCGGCCTGCCGCTGATCTTCGTCAACGAGCTCGGCGGGCAGGATGAGCTGGTCTTCGATGGCGGTTCCTTCGGCCTCAATGGCGACCGCTCGCTCGCCTTCCAGATGCCGCAGTTCGTCGAAGGCATCGCGCTCTCCGTCTGGAAGAAGGGCGAGGGCGGCTGGCACTGCACGCAGGGACCGCAGGCGGCTCTGCCCGACCTCAGGGAAGCCAATTACCGCGCCTGTGTTCTCGGGCTTGCGCGACTACGTCAACAAGAACGGCTTTCCCGGCGTCGTGCTCGGCCTCTCCGGCGGCATCGATTCCGCCCTAGTGGCCGCCATGTCGGTGGATGCGCTGGGGCCGGAGCGTGTCCATTGCGTCATGCTGCCCTACCGCTACACCTCCAACGCCAGCCTCTCCGACGCCGCCGAGATCGCCGAGACGCTGGGCGTGCGCTACGACATCGTGCCGATCGAGCAGCCCGTCGAAGGCTTCACCCGCGCGCTCGCGCCGATCTTCGCCGGGCGCCAGCCCGACATCGCCGAGGAGAACGTCCAGTCGCGGGCGCGCGGCACCATCCTCATGGCCGTCTCCAACAAGTTCGGCGCCATGGTGGTGACCACCGGCAACAAATCGGAGATGTCGGTCGGTTACGCCACGCTCTACGGCGACATGAACGGCGGCTTCAATCCGGTCAAGGACCTCTACAAGACCGAGGTCTACGATCTGGCGCGCTGGCGGAACGTCCACAGGCCGGACGATGCGCTTGGCCCTGCCGGCCGCGTCATTCCCGAGAACGTCATCACCCGCGCGCCCTCGGCCGAGCTCAGGCCCGACCAGACCGACCAGGATTCGCTGCCGCCCTACGACGCGCTCGACGATATCCTCGAATGCCTGGTCGAGAACGAGATGCGCGTTGCCGAGGTGGTCGCCCGCGGCCACGACCGCGAGATCGTGCGGAAGGTCGAGCGGCTGCTCTACATCGCCGAATACAAGCGCCGCCAGGCGGCGCCGGGCGTCAAGATCACCCGCAAGAATTTCGGCCGCGACCGCCGCTACCCGATCACCAACAAGTTCCGCGACAAGGGGTAGGGGTCATTTGCCCTTGGCGACGGCCTCTTCGAGGGCCTCCCGAATGAACCGCTGATAGGGGATACCGCGTTTGCTGGCGCGTGCCTTCACCGATCTCAGCAGCGATTCCGGCAGGCGCATGTTGACCCGCGCGGACTTCGGCTGGAACTCGAACCGCACGCTCTTGAACCCCGAGAAGTCGTACTCGCTCAGGTCCGCGTTGGCGACGAAGTCTTCGGCTTCCTCGTCGGTCTGGAAGCTCGGGAACGGCTTGAGCTTACGGTCCGGTTTCTTCATAGCGTTGCACCTCCTTCCGGTGCATATAGCGCGCACTGATCGGGCGGATCATACGTTCACCCGAACGCACGCGAATGGTGAAGACAACGAAGACGAACCTGCCGCTTGTGCAACGCCCCACAGCCCGCATCCGGACCTCTGAGCGCGAATGCACCGGATCGGTGGCCACGGCCGGGACTTCTTCAAAGACGCTCTCGATTTCCTCGGCCGAGACATCGTGCTTTTGGCACTTCTCGAGATTGCCGTCGTCCCAGTCGAAACCAGCGATCTGGTCCATGCCTCATATGGACGGTTGTGTGTACATTTGTCAACCGGCGACATAGCGGATAGACAGAGGCCATGCTCTGGTCGCCGCAGCAGGATGCCGCACTTTCCGCCGTCTCGCGCTGGCTGAAGGCCGGCGACAAGCAGGTCTTCCGCCTGTTCGGCTATGCCGGCACCGGCAAGACGACGCTCGCCCGCCATCTCGCCGAGAACGTCGGCGGCGAGGTCGCCTTTGCCGCCTTCACCGGCAAGGCCGCTCATGTCATGCGCGGCAAGGGCTGCTACGGCGCCAGCACCATCCACAGCCTGATCTA
Organism: uncultured Alphaproteobacteria bacterium; assembly: GCA_963782045.1. Lineage (GTDB taxonomy): Bacteria > Pseudomonadota > Alphaproteobacteria > Rhizobiales > Kaistiaceae > CAVSRC01. The sequence goes on along the minus strand of CAWAIR010000037.1, from coordinate 467,650 downwards.
TCGTACCCGCGGCGAGGACGAGAACGGCCCGACCTTCGTCCTCAACAACGACAGCGCCGCCGGCAAGGCGGCGCTGATCGTCATCGACGAATGCTCGATGGTCGACGAGGAGATCGGCCGCGATCTGCTTTCCTTCGGCGCGCCGGTGCTGGTCCTCGGCGACCCGGCCCAGCTTCCGCCGATCGCCGGCGGCGGCTTCTTCACCGAGGCCGAGCCCGACGTGATGCTCACCGAGGTTCATCGCCAGGCCGCCGACGATCCGATCGTGCGCCTGTCGATGATCGCCCGCCAGGGCGGGCGCCTGGAGGAGGGGCGCTATGGCGACAGCCGCGTCGTCTCCCGCGACGCCATCGATCCGGAGGAGGTGCTTGCCGCCGACCAGGTGCTGGTCGGCCGCAACCTCACCCGGCGCAACTACAACGCCCGCATCCGCGAACTGCTCGGCCGCGACAGCCCCGTGCCGATCGCCGGCGAGACGCTGGTTTGTCTGCGCAACGACCGCAAGCGCGGCCTGCTCAACGGCAGCCTCTGGCATGTCGAGCGCGCCCGCAAGCCGCGCAAGGGCCTGCTGCGCTATACGCTCTCGCCCGACGATCGCGACACCGGCAAGGCGCGCACGGTGGTGTCGATCAATCCTGCCTTCTTCGACGGCACCGCCGACGCCCTGGCGCTGCCCGAGCGCCGCCGCTCGGACGAGTTCGACTACGGCTACGTGCTCACCGTCCACAAGGCGCAGGGCTCGCAGTGGGATTCGGTGATGCTCTTCGACGAGAGCTTCGCCTTCCGCGAGAACCGGGCGCGCTGGCTCTATACGGGCATCACCCGCGCCGCCCACAAGCTCACCGTGGTGGGCTGACGCCAGCTTACGTCCCGATCTTGCCGACCGGCTTGGCCGGCACGGGAGGCGCCTGCGGCGCCGAAGAGGGCGGGAAGAGCTGGTCGAATATCTGGGCGATCGGGAAGTTCTCGTCCGGCTTGAGCACGACCACCTTGGTCCCGATCGGCGCGCGCTCGTAGAGGTCCATCACGTCCTGGTCGATCATCCGGATGCAACCGCTCGACACCGCCTTGCCGATGCTCGACGGGTCGTTGGTGCCGTGGATGCGGTAGAGCGTGTCCTTGTTGCCCTGGAACAGGTACATCGCGCGGGCGCCCAGCGGGTTATCGAGACCGCCCTTCATGCCCTTGGCATAAGGCGCGGCACGCGGATCGCGTTTCACCATCTCCGCCGGCGGCGTCCAGGTCGGCCAGTGCTCCTTGCGCTTGATCGTCGCCGTGCCTGACCAGGCGAAGCCCTCGCGGCCCACCCCGATGCCGTAGCGGATGGCGGTGCCGCGGGCGAGGATGAAGTAGAGATTGCGATATTGCGGATCGACGACGATCGTGCCCGGCTCGTCGGGAACGCGACTGGGCGTTCCGACGATCTGCCGGCGATAGACGGGGTCGAGCGTGTAGAGCGGAACCGCCGGGACGTTGAAGCCATCGTCCTGGACGGCGGCGTACATCTCGGCTGCCGAAGGCAGGGCAGGCCCCTGGACGGAAATATCCGTGCATCCGGCTGCCGTCAGAGCAATGGCTGCGATTGCAACCGCCCGATAGCGGCCGGGTCCGCCAATCGCTGACAATGTGGCCAATCTTGCCTCCTGCCTTCGGCTATCGCGTCTTGCGGCGCGAATTGCAGTTCGGCACATCGCCGAGTGGCCCCCACAGCAGCGGAAATCTTGGCAGAGCGGAGGGAAGGGGGAAAGGGGGCGGCGGGAAGGAATTGGCGATGTGTGATCCCGATCACACGGTCGGCGCAGTCACTGGCCGTAATAGTAGTGCGGTCCGACGATCCTGACGTGCCGCTGGCCGGTCACGCCAGCGACGGCGTCGCCGGCGGTCTCGGCCGCCACCGGCTTCGGCGAGAAATCTCCGGCCCGGTTCGCGAGCGTCTCGGGGTCTTCGCCCCGTGCCGGCCGCGCCAGCGGCCTGGGCAGTACCCTGGTCGGTGCGGCGGGGGCCGGGCTGAGTGTGGCCGGCGCCGTCAAGGGCGAGGCCGCGGCGATCGCGGGCGTGCCACAGGTGCAGGCGGCATCGTATTCCTGGCGATAGCGGAACGCGGTCGGCAGCGCCGAGTAGGGCTCGCCGGTGAGCGAAACCATCTGGCCCACCTCCTCGCCGGGATTGCGGTAGATGTAGAGCGCGGCGTTGGCGCCCGGGCACATCGACTGGCAGGTCTGTTCGTCGGCCGCGAAGCGGGCGGGCACGGTCGAGAAGCTGATCGGGAAGTAGTAGCCGTCGCATTTGCGTACGCAGAGCGTCCGGTAGGTGCCGAACTGGCCGCCCGGGGCGTAGGTGCGGTCGCTCCAGCCGCGCAGGCGCGCATTGCCGAACAGCATGTCGAGGAAGTTGCCGCCGCCGGAGGGCGGCGGCGGGGCACCGAGCGCCTGGTAGTTGGCGCCGCAGCGATTGGCGGCGAGCGCCGAAAGCACCTGGCTGCGCCGCTGGGAACGCTGGAAGGGATCGGTGGTGTACTGGTCGCGCTGGGCGGTGAGATGCTGAAGGTTGGCCTTCATCTGCGCGATGGCCGCCATCAGCGGCGAACACTTGGCCGAAGGCTTGGGCTGGAAGACGAGGAAGCCGCCCATGCAGCCGGAGCGCTGCGCCTGCACCGTGGCCCGGTCGAGCTCCGCGCGCTGGCGCGTCACCGCGACGTCGTACTGACGGAAATTGCCGCTGGAGCCCGCCGACGGGCCTTGTTCGAGGGATGCCAGCTCGACTTCGAGGGTCGTGCAGATGTCGTCCTGCGCCGAGGACGCACCAGCCCAGCCGACCGCCGCCAGGCCGACCACTGCCGCCGCTGCAATTCGCCGGAACCTCATCCCAGGCCCTTTGCCTTCAAGCGCGCCGTCACGCGCTCAAGCCAGGCCCCCCAATATGCCGCCGCAGCGGCTTTCCCCACGAAATTATGCGGGAGCCGCCGGGGCGTGGTCAACGATTTGGTTGCGCCGCCGCCGATCGCACCACCACCGCGGCGCCATAGACCAGCGCCGCCAGCGCCGTGATCCAGAAGCTCGTCGGCCAGTCGGTGTAGAAGGCGATGGTGATGCCGAGCCACGCCTGCGTCAGCGCCAGAAGGGCGGAGAGCAGGATGCCGGGGACCAGCCGGCTGGTGAGGAGCTGCGCCGCCGCCGGCGGTCCGACCAGCAGGGTGAAGACCAGCAGCACGCCGACGATCTGGATCGACTGCGAAACGGCGAGCGCCACCAGCGCCAGGAACAGGACGCCGATGAGGCGGAGCGAGACGCCTTTGGCCTCCGCCAGTTCGGGCTGAAGGGTGGCGAAGAGGAGCGGGCGGCTGATGACGGCCAGCGCGGCAAGCGTCAGCGGGCCGAGCACGGCCAGCCCGGCGAGCGTCGCCTGCGATACCGCCAGCACGCTGCCGAAGAGCAGCGAGGTCGCCTGGGTGGCGTTGGTCGTGGTCAGCCGCAGGAACAGGATGCCGAAGCCGAGCGACAGCGACACCACCACGCCGATCACTACGTCGCGGCCGGAGAGGCGCTCGCCGAGCGCCCCCATTGCGATGCCGGCGGCAAGCGTCAGGCCGAGCACGCCCCATAGCGGCGACAGGCCGATGAGCGCCGCGCCGGTCGCCCCGGCAAAGGCGATATGCGACAACCCGTGGCCGGCGAAGGTCTGGCCGCGCAGCACCAGGAAATAGCCGACCGCGCCGGCGACGATGGCCACGATGCCGCTGGCCAGGAAGGCACGCACCATGAAATCGTAGCTAAGCATGGTGGTGCTCGCTTTCGTGCTCGTGCGCGTGTTCGCGCTCGATGTCCTGTCCGCCCGACATGACGAAGATGTGGCCGTTGGCGCGCAGCACCTCGATCGGCGCGTCGTAGAGCCGCGACAGCACGTCCGGCCGGATGACCTCGTCGACGGTGCCGAGCGCCGCGCAGCAGTGGCCGAGATAGAGCACTTTGTCGATGGCGCCGAGAAGCTGGTTGAGCTCGTGCGCGCTGAACAGGACCGTCAGCCCCAGATTGCGCGACAGGTCGCGGATGAGCGTCACCACCACGTGCTGCTGATGCGGATCGAGGCCGATCAGCGGCTCGTCGAAGATGATCAGGCTCGGGTCTCCCAGCAGTGCCTGGGCAACGAGCAGGCGCTGGCGTTCGCCGCCCGACATCGCCGAGAGCGGGCGGCGGGCGAGCGCCTCGCCGTGGGTGAGTTCCAGCACCCGGTCGATATCGCGGTTGGCGTCCGCCGAAAGCAACGGCAGGCCGAGGCGGCTGCCCGCGATGCTGGCGGCCAGGAAATCGCGGCCGGCGAGCGCGGCGGTGGGCGCCTGGCTGCGCACCTGCGGCAGGTAGCCGATTTGGGCGTTGCCCCGCCTGACCGGCCGGCCGAAGACGCTGATCGATCCGGTGGCGACCGCGTGCAGCCCGAGAATTGCGCGGAACAGCGTGGTCTTGCCGGCGCCATTGGCGCCCAGAACACCGACGAATTCGCCTTCGCCGACGGCCAGGTTGATGTCTTCGAGGACCGCCCGGTCACCGACAGAAAGCGTAACGCGGTCAAGGGTTACTGCGAGATTGCTCAAGGTGATGTATGATCCAATGCCTTGGTGGTGGCGTCCAGCGTGTCGAGCATCCATTGGGCAAACGTCTGGCCTTCCGGCTCGGTCTCGGTGACCGGCACCAGCGGCACGCCGGAGGTCTTCGCTAGCGCCGCCAGGTTCTTCGTGAAGGCGTCCTCAACCTGGGAATTGTAGAACAGCACCTTCACCGTGCCCTTGCGGATCGCATCCTCCATCGCGGCGATGTCGCTCGCCGCCGGCTCGGTCTCGTTCATGATCGCGGTCTGAAAGGCCTCGTTCTCCATCTTCAGGCCAAGCGCCTCGGCCATGTAGCCGAACACCGGCTCGGTTGCCACCACCGGCATCCCGGCGAACCTGGCGCGGAGCGCGGCCACGCGGTCGGCGATCGGCGCGAGCGTGGCAAGGAAGGCGTCGCGCCGCTGCTCGTAGTCGTTCTTGCCGGCAGGATCACGCTTCTCCAACTCCGCGGTCAGCGCCTCGGCCATGGCCGGCATGGCCTTGGGATCGTACCAGACGTGCGGATTGTCGCCCGCCTTGTGGCCGACGAGCGCCGCAACATCAATCACCACGCGGCCGGCCACCGGGTTGGCCTCGATCAGGCGCGCCATCCACGGGTCGTAGTCGGCGCCGTTCATGATGACGATCTTTGCATCGGCAACCGCGCGGGCGACAGAGGGCGTCGGATCGTATTCGTGCGGGTCGGTGCCCGGCGCCACGATGACGCTCTCGACCTTGACGCGATTTGCCCCGATCGCCTGCGCTGCCTGGCCGTAGAAGTTCTCGGCGGCGAGGATGGTGATCGGTGCGGCATGGGCGGGAAGGGCGCAGGCGGCAGCGGCCAGCGCCGCGAGAAGCATGGATTTCATGGGCAGGCTCCGGTGGCGATGGGTAATGTTATAACGTTACATTTCGCCAAGGCAAGGCCCGCGGTGACGACCTTCAATGAATGCTCTTCACCAGCCTGGCATCGGGAAAGCAGGTCGGTGCCTGGCCTTGTCTTCCCTGCCACAGGCCGACGGCGATGCGCGTCTTGTAGCCGACCAGCCCATCGACCGCGCCGACATCGTAGCCTTCCTTGACCAGCGCCTCCTGCATGGACCTGACCTCGCCGCGGCTGAAGCCGCCGACCTTCTGCCACCTGCCGGCGAACGGTTTGTCGTCGGCGAAGCGGTCGGCGAGGTGGCCGATATAGAGGGCATAGAGGTCGGAATAATTGTACTGCTTCAGCACGTAGAAATTCCCGGTGACGATGAAGGCCGGGCCGAAGCGGCCGGCGGGCATCAGCAGGAAGCCCTGTCGCTTGCCCGCGACCGGCAGCGGCCGGCCGTCGGCCAAAGTCACGCCGAGGCGGGCCCATTCGGCCATGGGCTTGCCCTGCTCGGGGCCTTCCAGCGTGCAGGAGACGCTTTCCGGCACGCGTGCTTCCACGCCCCATCCGCGCGTCCGGTCCCAGCCTTCGCCCTTCAGGTAGTTCGCCATCGAGGCGAGGCTGTCGGGCACCGAGCCCCAGATGTCGCGCTTGCCGTCGCGGTCGAAATCAACGGCATATTTCAGGAAGAGCGAGGGCAGGAACTGCGGCTGGCCGAGCGCGCCGGCCCAGGACGAGCGCATGCGTGCGGGCGCGATGTCGCCGTTCTCGACGATCTTCAGCGCGGCGATCAGCTCGGGCCGGAAGAGATCCTTGCGGTAGCCCATGAAGGCCTGGGTGGCCAGCGCGCGGACCGCCGGCTCCGGCAGCTTGGCGGCGCCGAAGCCCGATTCCTTGCCCCAGATGGCGACCAGGATCGCGGGCGGCACGCCGTAACGTTCGTAGATCGCACCGAGCGTCTTCCGCCACTGGTCGATGCGCACCCGCCCGGCGCGGGCAAGGGTGCTCAGCCGGCCCTCGTCGAAATAGGCGCCGGGGCTGCCGAACTCGGTCTGCCACTTGATGCTCGGCGGCGTCACCGGCACGCCCGGCGGCGACAGCTCAGGCGCCGTCCAGTCGAGCGTCACCCCGGCAAGCGCCTTGTCGAAGGTCGCCCGCGAGACGCCCGCCGCCTTCGCATCAGGCCAGATGTCGGAGACGAGCCATTTCTGGAACTGGGCTTCGACCGCAGCACGATCGGGCGCCGCAAGGACGGCGCTCACACCGGCGACGAGCAGCAAGACGGCAGCAGCGATGCGGACGATGGTGGCCATGACACCTGAGTAGTCATGGCCACCGATCGCGGCAAGGGCAGGGCGGCGTCAGGCGTGACCGTCCTGGCAGAAGCGGTCGAGCATGGCCGAATGGTCGGCCGGCCGCGACAGCGCGGCCGGGCACTCGCTGGTGAGATAGGTGGTCTCGGCGCCGGCAAGCGCTTCCGAGGCGTCGCCGTTCTTTGGCACGATGACAGCGGTCTTGTTGTGGGCGGCAGTGGTTTTGGTCGCGGTCGACGCCAGCGGCACCATGACGGCCAGATGGTCGTCCATCGTCATCTTGGCCGGAATGTCCGGATAGATCAGCGGCTCGGCCGAGGCGAGGGCGGGCAGGGCCACAACGGCGGTGAGGGCGAGGAGGGCGGTGAGGCGGGTCTTCATGTCGGGCTCCATAGCGTATCGCCCCGCCAGCCACCGCGAGAACTAGAGGCGCCGCGCCTGACGGCGAGGGGAAACCGGCTGCGGCGGTGCGCCGCGCTCGGCCGGCGCCCCGAAAGCCAAGTGCCGCAACGCTTTCGCTGACGCCGGTCGCAGCAAGTTGAACGCCGGGCGGCCGTCAATGGTCGCTTGACCTTTGCGTGCAAATGCGTCAATGCAACGCCCATGAGGATGACCGCGCATTCACGCGCCATTTGCATTTGCGGGATCATTACCGGCTAGCATCGCGCTGGCTGAGGCCGTCCTCTCTTTGCCCACCTGAAGACGAGACGATCCCCCGGCCGGCGGTCGGAGGGAAACGTTCTGACATGGGCCTGAGGCTGCACAACACGCTGACCCGGACGAAGGAAGACTTCGTCCCGATCGATCCGTCGAACGTGCGGATGTATGTCTGCGGGCCGACCGTCTACGATTTCGCCCATATCGGCAATGCGCGGCCGCTGATCGTCTTCGACGTGCTCTACCGGCTCCTGAAACACCTCTATCCGGGACCCGGAACGGCGGAGGATGGCTCGCGCGTCACCTATGTCCGCAACATCACCGATGTCGACGACAAGATCATCGTCCGCGCCGGCGAGGAGTTTCCCGATGAGCCGCTGAACGCGGCGATCCAGAAGGTCACCGAGCGCACGACGAAGCAGTTCCACGAGGACGTGGCGGCGCTCGGCTGCCTGCCGCCGACGGGGGAACCGCGCGCCACGCAGCACATCGAGGAAATGAAGGCGATGATCGAGGAGCTCATCGCCAAGGGTTTCGCCTATTCGCGCGCCGATCACGTCCTCTTCCGTGTTTCGGCGATGGCCGACTACGGCAAGCTGTCCAACCGCTCGCTCGACGACATGATCGCCGGCGCCCGGGTCGAGGTCGCGCCTTACAAGGAAGACCCGATGGACTTCGTGCTGTGGAAGCCATCGAAGCCGGGCGAACCGGCTTGGGGCTCGCCGGCCGGCATCGCCACGCCCGGCCGCCCGGGCTGGCACCTCGAATGCTCGGCGATGTCCGACCGCTGGCTGTGGCAGGAGGTCAAGGACCGCCTGTCGCCCGAGGGCCAGGCCCACGCCCACGAGTTCGACATCCACGGCGGCGGCCTCGACCTGATCTTTCCGCACCACGAGAACGAGATCGCCCAGTCGCGCTGCGCCCACGGCACGCCGCTGATGGCGCGTTATTGGCTGCACAACGGCTTCCTGCAGGTCGAGGGCGAGAAGATGTCGAAGTCCCTCGGCAACTTCGTGACGATCAACGAGCTGCTGGCGACGGAGACTTTCGGCGGACGAAAATGGTCGGGAAACGTGCTGCGACTGGCAATGCTGATGACGCACTACCGGCAACCCATTGATTGGACCACGCAGAAACTTGAGGCCGCGGAGCGTATGTTGATCAAGTTCGGTGGGCTTATGGAAGGGGCCGTGCTCGAGGCCGAGCCAGCGGACACGGTTGTTGACGCGCTCGAAGATGACCTGAACACCCCACAAGCCATCGCGGAACTGCACCGCTTGGCTGAGGGCGATGGCGCAGGGAACATCCTCGAAACGGCATCAACCTTGAAGGCATCACTTGCATTACTCGGCCTGCAAGAAGTCGAGGCCTTCGCACGCGCCGATTTCTACGAGGCCATACTGGACGACGCGGTTGTTGACACTGTGAGGCAGAGCATTGCCGCCCGCGCCGCCGCGCGCAAGGCCAAGAACTTCGCGAAGGCAGATGAAATTCGTGCCGAGCTCGATGCCATGGGCATCGCGCTCAAGGATTCGAAGGATCCTGCAACCGGCGAACTCAAGACCACCTGGGAGGTGAAGCGGTGAATATTCACCCTCACCCGGCTCGGCCTGCAGCCTCGCCACCCTCTCCCGTCAAGGGAGAGGGTCCGGACGCCGCCGCTCCTCGGCAAGAGCCGACAGTCACAGCGCGGGCTCGGGGCACGAAACCCTCTCCCCTCGCGGGAGAGGGTGGTGCGCGCAGCGCACCGGGTGAGGGGGCGAAGGCCAAGCGCAGGATGCGTGATGTTTCCACCGAAACGAAGCGCGTCCGTGCATTGCGCAAGCGCCCCACCGACGCCGAAGAGAAGCTCTGGGCAGTGCTGAGGCAGCCGCCGTTTCGCGTCGCCAAGTTCCGCCGGCAGGTGCCGATCGGCCGCTATGTCGTCGACTTCGCTTCCTACCCGGCGCGTCTTGTCGTCGAGGTCGATGGTGGTCAGCACGCCGACAGTGCCACGGATCGGATGCGGGACCACTGGCTCGCCGCGAGGCTTCAGCGTCAAGCGGTATTGGAATTCCGATGTCCTGACCAACGCGGAGGGCGTTGGGGCCGACATCCTCACCGCGCTGAGTGCGGCGCGATTGTACGGGGAGACGAAGCAATGACTGTTGAAATCGACCACATGGGCTTGAGCGTATCGGACTTCGAGCGCGCCAAGGCCTTCTACGTGTCGGCGCTGAAGCCGCTCGGCGGCGGCATCGTCATGGAGTTCCCGGAGGGCACCATTGGTCCCTTCGCCATGGCCGGGCTCGGCGCCGCCGGCAAGCCGCTCTTCTGGATCACCACCGGCGACAAGACGGCGCCGCATGTCCACGTCGCCTTCCGCGCCGAGACGCGCGAACAGGTGGATGAGTTCTATGCCGCGGCCATGGAAGCCGGCGGCGTCGACAACGGCCCGCCCGGCCTGCGCCTGCACTACCACGCCAATTATTACGGCGCCTTCGTGCTCGACCCCGACGGCCACAACATCGAAGCCGTCTGCCACTCTTCGCTGGCCGAGATGAACGCGGCGGCGCGCGCGGCCGCGGCACCGAGGCGCAAGAAGGTGGCCAAGAAGGCGGCGAAGAAGACGACCAAGAAGACAGCGCGCAAGGCGGCCGCCAGGAAGAAGGTCGCCGGGAAGAAGGTCGCGGCGAAGAAGGCTGCGGCGAAGAAGCCGGCGAAGAAGGTGGCGAAGAAGAGAGTGGCGAAGAAGGTCGTGCGCAAGCCGGTCGGCCGCGGACGGAAGACCAAGCGATGAGCCAAGGGCCTCTGACCGGCGGCTGTCAGTGCGGCGCCGTGCGCTTCGCGCACCGAGAATGCTCGGGCGCGGCGTCGATCTGCCATTGCCGCATGTGCCAGAAGGCCTTTGGCTCCTTCTTCGGGCCCCTGGTCACGGCCCACGATCTCGTGTGGACGCGCGGCGCACCGAAGTATTTCCAGAGTTCGAACAAGGTGCGCCGCGGCTTCTGCGGAAACTGCGGCACGCCGCTCACCTACGAGTATGAGGGCGGCACCGAGCTGGCGATCGGCGCCTTCGACCAGCCTGAGCGCGCCGCCCCGGCGATCCAGGTGAACCCCGCCGACAAGCTGTCCTTCGTCGATGGCCTGTCGGCGCTGCCCTTCCGCGACCCCGTTGCCGAGCCCGCACCGGAAACGTTCAAGGCTGCCGTCGTCAGCCATCAGCATCCCGACCACGACACCGAGACGTGGCCGCCACACGGAGGGTTCCCGTCATGACCGCGTTCCGCATGACCGGCGGCTGCCAGTGTGGCGCCGTGCGCTACGCCCTGCATGAGCCGCCGGTGAACCCGCACATCTGCCACTGCCGCATGTGCCAGAAGGCCTTCGGCTCGTTCTTCGCGCCGCTCTTCCACGTGTCCGTCGCGAGCCTCGAGTTCACGCGCGGCGAGCTGTCGATCTTCAAGAGCTCGGACATCGCCGAGCGTGGCTTCTGCCGCGCCTGCGGCACGCCGCTGACGATCCAGGACGACAACGACGCGGATATCTGCGTGTCGATCGGCTCCCTCGACGAACCGGCGAAGGTCATCCCTGAGTATCAGTACGGCGTCGAGGGCCGGCTGCCCTACTTTGCCGCTCTGGCGAGCCTGCGCAATTCGAAGACCACCGAAGAGGACATGCCGGAGAAGGCGGCGGCGATCGCTAGCAGCAATCACCAGCACCCTGACCACGACACGGCCGTCTGGCCGCCGGCCGCAAGGGGCCCGCAATGACCGCGTTCCGTCTCACCGGCGGTTGCCAGTGCGGCGCCGTGCGCTATTGCCTCCATGAGCCGCCGACCGACCCGCACATCTGCCACTGCCGCATGTGCCAGAAGGCCTTCGGCTCCTTCTTCGCGCCGCTCACCGGCGTGCTCCTCGAGAGGTTCGAGATCACCCGCGGGGCACTGTCGATCTTCAAGAGCTCGGACCAGACCGAGCGCGGTTTCTGCCGCAACTGCGGCACGCCGCTGACCTTCCACTATGTCGACAGCCCGCGCATTGCCGTTTCCATCGGCTCGCTCGACGCGCCGGCGAAAGTAATGCCCGCCACGCAATACGGCACCGAGGGGCGGCTCCCCTATTTCGAGGCGATGGCGACACTGCCCGGCGACAAGACCACCGAGCAGGACGTGCCGGAGAAGGCGGCGGCCATCGCCCGCTCCAATCACCAACACCCCGATCACGACACGGAGGCCTGGCCTCTCCGGCCTGAGCAAACGCCATGAGTAAAGAGCGTCTGTATCTCTTCGACACGACGTTGCGTGTCCGTCCGCCCGCAGGCGCATCGCGCCAAGGACGAACAGAACAAACAAAAACCGTCGCGCGCCGAGGAACGGTCTGATGGCTAAGGAACGGCTGTATCTGTTCGACACCACCTTGCGTGACGGTGCGCAAACGAACGGCATCGACTTCACGCTCGAAGACAAGGTGCTGATCGCGGGGCTGCTCGACGAGCTCGGCATCGACTATGTTGAGGGCGGCTATCCCGGCGCCAACCCGACCGACACCGCTTTCTTCGAGAGGAAGCGCACGGAGCGCGCCGCCTTCACCGCCTTCGGCATGACCAAGCGTGCCGGCGTCAGCATCTCGAACGATCCCGGCGTGCGCGCCCTGATCGAGGCCGAGGCAGATGCCATCTGCTTCGTCGCCAAGACCTGGGACTATCACGTCCGCGTCGCGCTCGGCGCCACCGACGAGGAGAACCTCGAAGGCATCCGCCAGTCGGTGACCGCGGCGAAGGAGGCGGGGAGGGAGGTGCTCCTCGACGCCGAGCATTTCTTCGACGGCTACAAGGCCAACCCGGCCTATGCGGTGGCCTGCGTCCAGGGCGCCTACGAGGCCGGCGCGCGCTGGGTGGTGCTTTGCGATACCAATGGCGGCACGCTTCCCGAGGAGGTCGAGGCGATCGTCACCGAGGTCGCCAGGGCCGTGCCCGGCGATCATATCGGCATCCACGCCCACAACGACACCGACCAGGCCGTGGCCAATTCGCTGGCCGCCGTGCGCGCCGGCGCCCGCCAGATCCAGGGCACGCTCAACGGCATCGGCGAGCGCTGCGGCAATGCCAGCCTGATGTCGCTGATCCCGACGCTGCTGCTGAAGCCCGCCTATGCCGATCGCTTCGAGACCGGCGTCTCCATGGACGGCTTGCAGGGCCTGACCGCGCTCGCCCACCGCTTCGACGAGCTTCTCAACCGCGCCCCCAACCGCCAGGCGCCCTATGTCGGCGCCAGCGCGTTCACCACCAAGGCCGGCATCCACGCTTCGGCCATCGCCAAGGACCCGAAGACCTACGAGCACATCCAGCCCGAATCGGTCGGCAATCGTCGCCACATCCTGGTCTCGGACCAGGGCGGCAAGTCCAACCTGCTGGCCGAGCTTGGCCGCATGGGGCTGGAGGTGAAGAAGGACGATCCGCGCCTCGATCAGCTCCTGCGCGAGGTCAAGGAGCGCGAGGCGGTCGGCTACTCCTACGAGGGCGCCGGTGCCTCGTTCGAGCTACTGGCGCGGCGCGTGCTGGGCAGCGTTCCCGACTATTTCGACGTCGAGGGCTTCCGCGTCTCGGTCGAGCGCCGCCACAATGCCGTCGGCAAGCTGGTCACCGTCTCCGAGGCTGTGGTCAAAATCTGCGTCGGCGGCGAACGCCTGCTCACCGTGGCGGAAGGCAACGGCCCGGTCAACGCGCTCGACCGCGCGCTGCGCAAGGACCTCGGCGGCTATCGCACGGCCATCACCGATCTCGAGCTGGTCGACTACAAGGTGCGTATCCTCAACGGCGGCACCGAGGCGGTCACCCGCGTGCTCATCGAATTCGAGCGATTCTTCCGGCGACTCCTGGTTCACCGTCGGCGTCTCGGAAAACGTCGTCGATGCCTCGTTCGAGGCGCTCTACGATTCGATCGTCTACAAGCTGCTCAAGGCGGGTGTGGCGCCGGCGTGACGGGATCGTTGTAACCGTTCGTAGCCCGGATGGAGCGGAGCGAAATCCGGGATATCCTTCGACATGGTCAGGTATCGCAGAAACCGGCTCGCCGGCGGCACCTACTTCTTCACTGTGACGCTCGCCGACCGCCGCTCGCATGTGCTCGTGGATGAGATTGGTGCCTTGCGAACGGCGTTTCGGACAACCCGTCGCGAGCGGCCGTTTTCGATTGAAGCGATCGTGATCCTACCCGAACACATCCATGCGATCCTGACGCTCACGGAGGGCGACGCCGACTACTCCGGGCGATGGCGGCGCATCAAGGGGCTTTTCAGCCGGCATGTCGCGCACCGTGATGCGCAACTCAAGCCGAACCAGAAAGGGGAATATGCGCTATGGCAGCGCCGACTCTGGGAGCACACAGTGCGTGACGACCGGGATTTCGAGCGCCACGTCGACTACATCCACTTCAACCCGGTCCACCACGGCCTGGTGTCTCGGGTCCGCGACTGGCCATATTCTTCCTTCCACGCCTATGTACGGCGTGGCGTATTGCCAGTCGATTGGGGCGGCGACGTCTCTGAATCCGGCTTGGCGACGGGAGAGCCGGTCTTTTGACCCCGCAATGCGCTTCGCTCCTTGCGGGCTACCACCGAGGGTGGGCTGTAGCCCGGATGGAGCGAAGCGAAATCCGGGACGTTTCCCGAGTTCGTCGGAATCCGCACTCACATCAACCGCGCGCCGTCGCCGGCTTCGAGCTCCACCTGCGGCGTGCGCGCAAGTTGCGCCCGGATGGCGGGGATGACCGCCTCGACCGTATCGACGAAGATCACCGGCAGGGGATCGCGGCTGCCGGCGAATTCCTTGGCGAGAAAGCCTTCTTCCCGCATGCGCTGGAAGAGCGCGACCAGCGGATCGTAGAAGCCGTTGAGATTGAGGATCAGCACCGGCTTGACGTGCTGGTCGAGCTGCGCCCAGGTCATCATCTCGACCACTTCCTCCAGCGTCCCGATGCCGCCGGGCAGCGCCACGAAGGCGTCCGACCGGTCGAACATCAGCCGCTTGCGCTCGTGCATGTCGGCCGTGACGATGAGGTCGTTGACCTCGCGCAGCATCAGCTCGCGGTCCTTGAGGAACTGCGGAATGATGCCGGTCACCGGGCCCCCGGCCGCCATCGCGGCGCGTGCCAGGATGCCCATGAGGCCGACCGCGCCGCCGCCATAGACCAGGCGCAGGCCCGATTCGGCGATGCTGCGCCCAAGTGCCTCCGCCGTCGCGGCATAGTCCCCGCGAACCCCGGCATTGGAACCGCAATAGACGCAAATGCTTCTCAATTCAGCCATAAGCGTGTGTTGCATCGCACAAGGCAGCGCGTCAAGCTCGCCCGGGGCGAGTGACGGCCAACCTTGTGGCTCCGGCAGGGGGGTCCTACAGTTGCGCGGGCGGATCGCCGCCCTATCGGGTGACAAATGAAGACCAACCGACTGAGCGGTTTCATCGTTCTGATCGTCGCCATCCTGCTGGTTGGTGGGCTCACCTATTACGAGCTGAACCGCAGCCAGCCGAAGGAAACTGTGGCTTCCGCACCCGCGGTGTCATCCGAGGCGCCGGCGCAGCCCGCGGACCAGCAGGCCTCGGCCGGCGGGCCGTCGGCCGAGCAGCGCGCCGCCGCCGACACCGGCCTGGCGGCCCCGCCCGATAATCCGCAGCCGGCCCAATCGGGCAGCGCGCCAGCGCAGAGTGCGGCAAATCCGCCGGCGCCCGCCGCCGGCAATCAGATGGCGCCGGCGCCGAGTGCCGACAACCAGATGGCCGCCGCGCCTGCCGCCGGCAATCAGATGGCACCCGCATCCGGTGCCGATAACCAGATGGCCGCTGCGCCTGCCGCTGAGGCACCGGCCGGCCAAGCAAGTGCTACACCGCCGGGCGCAACGCCCGCGCCGGCGCAGCAGATGGCCACCGCCGAGCCGCCGCCCACCGCCGTGGCACCCGCGAAGCCAGCCGCCGCGGCCATGGCCGCACAGACGCCGGTCGTTCCCTCCTTCGACGTGGTGCGTGTCGAGCCGAGCGGCCAAACCGTCGTCGCCGGACAGGCCGCGCCCGGTTCCAAGGTCGAGGTGCTCGACGGCGCCGCCGCCGTCGCCACCGCCACCGCTAACGATCGCGGCGAGTGGGCGATGGCGCTCGACAATGCGCTCAAGCCCGGCACCCACGATCTTGCCATCCGCACCACCTCCGGGGACGGCGCGGTCTCGACGCTCTCCGACCAGCGGGTCGCGGTGCAGGTGCCGAAGGCCGGCTCGAAGGACGTCGTGGTCGTGCTGAATTCGCCGAACGAGCCGAGCCGCGTGTTCGAACTGCCCAAGGGCGAAGCCTCGGCCGCGCCGGGCGCAACGCCGGCCACCCCGGGCGCAACGCCGGCCGCGCCCGCCGGGCCGCAGGTGGCCACGGCCGAGCCACCGCCGACCGCGGCTGCGCCGGCAAGCCCCTCGGCGCCATCGGAGCCGACGAAACCAGCCGCCGAAGCCACCGGTGAGCAGCAGCCGGGCGCTGCGGCGCCAGCCACCGCTCCGGCTGCTGCACAGCCGGCGGCCACCGCCGAGCAGGCGCCGGCGGCCGCGCCAGGCGCCGAGCCGGCGAAACCGGCGAAGCCGGCCCCGCCGGTGCCGGAGGTCGTCGTGTCGGCAGTGGAGGCGGATACCGCCGGCACGCTCTATGTCGCCGGCACGGCCACCACCGACCAGCCCGTGCGCGTCTATCTCAACGACGAGGCGCTCGGCGAGGCCAAGCCGTCGCCGTCGGGCACCTGGCTGGTCGAAGTCCATCACGAGGTGGCGCCGGGCAGCTATCAGGTGCGCGCCGATCAGGTGTCTCCTGCCGACGGAACGGTGGTCGCCCGTGCCGAGGTGCCGTTCGATCGCACCATCGACGTGGCCAATCTCAAGGCTTCTGGCGATACCGGCGCTGCCGTCACCGCCGACGTCTCGGGTCAACTGCCCGCGGTCCAGACCGTGATCATCAAGAAGGGCGACAATCTGTGGAGCATCGCCCGTTCCACCTGGGGGCGCGGCATCCGCTGGTCGACGCTCTATCAGGCCAACAAGGACCAGATCCGCAATCCGCATTGGATCTATCCCGGCCAGGTCTTCATCATGCCGGTGAGCCCGGACGTGGCGAAGAACTAGGGTCCCAGGTCCCCGCGGATCATCCCTCATGCCCCGGCAAGCGAAGCCAGACCGGGGGATCGGCTTCCTGCGAAACGGCGCTGGTGGTCCTTTCGCCGGCCGATCCTCCGATCCTCCGTTCGAGCCGGAGGATGGCCGTGCTGGGAGGCGGCTCGCCCGGTTTCCCGTCAACGCCCTTGCATTACCGCCGTCCGGGGTCTAAGTCGCCATCGTAATTTGACGATGGAGCGACGATTGCCCTTCCACGACGCGGATCGCGTTCTTGCCCGGCGCATCAAGGCGCTGGCCCACCCGGCGCGCCTGGAGATCGTCCGCGCCCTCACCCGGGTTGGCGGCGACGGTTGCTGCTGCACCGATATCGTGAGAACCCTGCCGCTCGCCCAATCGACCGTTTCCCAGCACCTCAAGGTGCTGCGCGAGGCGGGCCTGATCCGAGGAGAAATTGCCGGGCCGCGCTCGTGCTACTGCCTCGATCGCGAGGCGCTGGCCTCCGTCGTGGCGGCCATGGCCCATCTCGGCGCTGAGTTGCCGGAGAGGGTCGGGGCATGAGGCGGCCTCGTCTCGCGCCGACGCCCGGCGCCGTCCGGCAGAAGTCGATGTTTGCGACGCTGGCCGACCTCTGGCCCTACATGTGGCCGAGCGACCGGCCGGACCTCAAGCGCCGGGTGGCGCTGGCGCTGGCCGTGCTGGTGACCGCCAAGGTGGTCACGGTGCTGGTGCCCTACACCTACAAATGGGCGACCGATGCGCTGACCAAGACCCCGGCCGCTGGCCCTGGCGGTCAGGCGACGCTTGGCCTCGTCCTGCTGGTCAGCGTCCCCGTCCTGCTGGTCGTCTCCAATGGCATCGGCCGTGTCCTGATCAGCCTCTTCAACAACCTGCGCGACGCGTTGTTCGCCCGCGTCGGCCAGCACGCGGTGCGCAACCTCGCCTACCGGACCTTCGTCCACATGCACGACCTGTCGCTGCGTTATCATCTGCAGCGGCGCACCGGCGGCCTGTCGCGCATCATCGAGCGCGGCATCAACGGCATCGAGGTCGTCGTCCGCTTCACCATCCTCAACACCCTGCCGACCTTCCTCGAGTTCGGGCTGGCCGCCGCCGTCATCGCCTACCAGTTCAACTGGAAATATCTTGTGGTCATCGCGGTGACCGTCGCCTTCTACGTCGCCTTCACGGTCCAGGCGTCGAACTGGCGCATCCAGATCCGCCGCGCCATGAACGAATCCGACCAGGATGCCCACTCCAAGGCGATCGAACTCGCTGCTCAACTTCGAGACGGTGAAGTATTTCGGCAACGAGAAGATGGAGGCGGCGCGCTACGACCGGGCCATGGAGCGCTACGAGGCGGCCTCCATCCGCATCTGGACGTCGCTCGCCTGGCTCAACATCGGCCAGTCGGTGATCTTCAACGTGGGCATGACGATCTGCATGGTCATGTCGGGCGTTGCCGTGCTGCATGGCGATCAGACCATCGGCGATTTCTTCCTGATCATCGCGCTGCTCACCCAGTTGTCCGTCCCGCTCAACTTCATCGGCACGGTCTATCGCGAGATCCGCCAGGGCCTCATCGACATCGAGGCCATGTTCGACCTGCTCAACGTCCCCCCCGAGATCGTCGACCGATCCGATGCCCGGCCGCTGGCGGTCGATGGCGGGGCCGTCCGCTTCGAGAACGTTACCTTCGCCTACGATCCGGCGCGGCCGATCCTCAAGGGCATCAGCTTCGTGGTTCCCTCCGGGCGCACGGTCGCCATCGTCGGCCCGTCCGGCGCCGGCAAATCGACCATCTCGCGGCTGCTCTTCCGCTTCTACGAGGTCACCGGCGGGCGCATCATGATCGACGGGCAGGACGTGCGTGACGTAACCCAGGAATCGCTGCGCGGCGCCATCGGCATGGTCCCGCAGGACACCGTGCTGTTCAACGACACGATCGCCTACAACGTCCGCTACGGCCGCCCCGACGCCGACGAAGCGGAAGTCCACCAGGCGGCCGAGATCGCGCAGATCGGCGAGTTCATCGCCAGCCTCCCCGACGGCTACGATACCGAGGTGGGCGAGCGCGGGCTGAAGCTGTCGGGCGGCGAGAAGCAGCGCGTCGCCATTGCCCGCACCGTCCTCAAGGCACCGCCGATCCTCATCCTCGACGAGGCGACCTCGGCGCTCGACATCCACACCGAGCGCGAAATCCAGGCGGCGCTCGACCGGGTTTCGCGCGACCGCACGACGCTGGTCATTGCTCACCGGCTGTCGACCATCGTCAACGCCGACGAGATCATCGTCCTGGAGGACGGCATCATCGTCGAACGCGGTACCCACCGGAAGCTGCTCGGCGAGAACGGCCTCTACGCCTCCATGTGGAACCGGCAGCGCCAGGCGAGCGAGGCGGAGGAGGCGTTGCGCGCGGCCAAGCAGGCTGAGGCGATCGACCACGCCAAGCCGCGCGCCATCGCCGCGGAAACCGAGCCGGCAGAGTAGCCGCCTGTTTGGCTTCAGGCGCCGTAGCCAGCATGCAGCGAAGCGGAACGCGCGGACCGCCTACGCGGATTGCGCTCCGCTCCATCCGGGCTACGCCCCGGCCGTTCGAGCCCCGCTTTCCTTGGCCGCCGTTCCGTGCTTTCTAGGCACCGAACGGCATGGAAAAGGCGATGGAATCCGTTTTCGAACTCGGTGAGGAACATGTTCGTGCCGATCCGGCGCGAGGGCCTGCCGTTCATTGCCATTCTCCTGTTCGTTGCCTTGTTCTTCGGCTGGTTCTGGCAGCCGGTCCTGTGGATCGGCCTCGTTCTCACCGTCTGGTGCACCTACTTCTTCCGCGATCCGCCGCGCGTCACCCCCCTCGATCCCGATATCGTCGTCAGCCCGGCCGACGGCCGCGTCTCGGCGGTCGCCATCGGCGTCGCGCCCAAGGAGCTCGGCCTCGGCGAGCAGAGCCGCCGGCGCGTGTCGATCTTCATGAGCGTGTTCGACTGCCACGTGAACCGGGCGCCGCTGCCCGGCACCGTCAAGAACATCGTCTATACGCCCGGCAAGTTCCTCAACGCCGAGCTCGACAAGGCGAGCGAGGGCAACGAACGCAACGGCATGGTGCTCGACACCGCCCACGGCCCCATCGGCGTGGTGCAGATCGCCGGCCTCGTCGCCCGGCGCATCGCCTGCTTCGTCGCCGACGGCGAGCAGCTTGCCGCCGGCCAACGCATCGGCCTCATCCGCTTCGGCTCGCGCCTCGACGTCTGGCTGCCGCTCGCCTCAAACGTGCTGGTCGCCGAAGGCCAGCGCGCGGTTGCCGGCGAGACGGTCATCGCCCGCTTCGGCGAGCCGACCGCCGAGCGCCGGGTGAGGGTGGACTGAGGGGCGCCTCGGGCCGACCGCCATGTCGCTGTTCCAGCCATTCGACCCCGACGACCCCGAGCGCAGCAAGCGGCGGCTGCCGCCGCTGCCGCAGGTGCCGCTGCGGCTGGTGCTGCCCAATCTGGTGACGCTGGTGGCGCTGTGCACCGGCCTCACCTCCATCCGCATGTCGATCGAGCACAAATACGAGCTGGCGGTGGCGCTGATCGCCGTCGCCGCGGCCCTCGACGGCATCGACGGGCGCATGGCGCGCTTCCTCAAATCGACCTCGCGTTTCGGCGCCGAGCTCGATTCGATCACCGATTTCCTCAATTTCGGCGTGGCGCCGGTCATCCTGCTCTATGTCTGGGCGCTCGGCGATCTGCGCTCGGTCGGCTGGATGGCGGCGCTGATTTACACCCTCTGCGCCGCGCTCAGGCTCGCCCGCTTCAACGTCGCCCTCGACGCGCCGCCCAAGCCCGACTGGCACGCCAGCTTCTTCGTCGGCGTGCCGGCGCCCGCCGGCGCCATGATCGTTCTCCTGCCGGTCTACGTCGAATTCGTTGCCGTGCCGCACGGCTTCCTGACCGCGCCGACAGTCTTCATCTATACGATCGCCATCGGCGTGCTGATGGTATCGAAGCTGCCCACCTGGTCGGGCAAGCTGATCGGCCGGCGCATCGCGCGCGAACTGGTCACGCCGCTGTTCGTCTCGGCCATCCTGATCATCGCCTTCCTCGCCAGTTTCCCCTGGGAGACGATGACGGTGCTCACCCTCTGCTATCTCGGCTGCCTGCCGCTGTCGTGGCGCTCCTACCAGCGCCACCTCGACGCCGAGGCCGCGGCTGCGACAGCCCAGGATCGCGACGACATCGGCGAGGGGAAGCCTTAGCGATAGGTCTTGAGCGCCCGCACCCGCTCGTCCAGCGGAACGTCCGGAAAGGCCTTGCGCATGGCGCCCAGTGCCATCGCCCCGGTTCCCGGCGCCATCAGCCTCAACATCTGGCGCATGCGCGCGATCTGCTCGTCGATCTCGGCCTGGAAGGCGGCCTGCTCGGCCGACTTGGTCCCGTTCTTGCCCATGCGCTTCTCGCTCACCCGTGCGTCAATCCGAGACGATGACAGCCAGCGTGGGCATTGAACGTTAACGATGGGTTAAGAATGCGCATTGCACCGGTCTCGGCCGGCGCGGAATCATTGTCTCCACATCCGGTGATAACGCCCTAGAATGTCATCGCAATTTCCCGCCTGAGGTGTTTCCATGACCGAAAGCTACCCGCGCGACATGATCGGCTATGGCCGTAATCCGCCCGACCCCAAGTGGCCGGAGGGCGCCAACGTCGCCGTCCAGTTCGTCGTCAACTACGAGGAGGGCGGCGAGAACAACGTGCTGCACGGCGATGCGGCATCCGAGGCGTTTCTGTCGGAGATCGTCGGCGCCCAGCCCTGGCCCGGCATGCGCCACATGAACATGGAGTTGATCTACGAATACGGCTCGCGTGCCGGCTTCTGGCGGCTGTGGCGGATGTTCACCGAGCGCGGCATCCGGCCGACCGTCTATGGCGTGGCGATAGCGCTCGCCCGCAACCCCGAAGCGGTCGCCGCCATGAAGGAGGCGGACTGGGAGATCGCCAGCCACGGTCTCAAATGGATCGACTACAAGGACTACACGGAAGACGCCGAGCGCGAACACCTCAAGGAAGCGATCCGCATCCATACGGAGGTCACCGGCGCCCGTCCGCTCGGCATCTACACCGGCCGCTCCTCGGTCCACACCATCAAGCTGTCGGCGGAGGAGGGCGGCTTCGTCTATTGCTCCGACGTCTATTCCGACGATCTACCCTACTGGATCGACAGCCCGCACGGGCCGTTCCTGCTCATCCCCTATACGCTCGACGCCAACGACATGCGCTTCGCCAGCCCGCAGGGCTTCAACTCCGGTGACCAGTTCTTCACCTACCTCAAGGACGGTTTCGATTATCTCTGGGAGGAGGGCGAGAAGGGCGCGCCCAGGATGATGTCGGTCGGGCTCCACTGCCGCCTGGTCGGCCGGCCGAACCGCGCCGCCGCGCTTGCCCGCTTCCTCGACTACGTCGCGTCGAAGGACAAGGTCTGGCTGCCCCGGCGCATCGACATCGCCTGGCACTGGCACGCCAACCACAAGCCGGGGTAGGGGACGGCTCCTCGACGCCGTAGCCCGCAAGGAGCAAAGCGGATTGCGGGTTGGGTCCCCGGATTACGCTTGTGCTCCATCCGGGCTACCCGCCAAGGGGGGCCTACGCCCCCACCGTCTCCAGCATCTCCGCGATCGGCGGCTTGGCGAGCAGTGCGCGGCGCTGCTCCGCGCTCAGCGGCATCAGCGGCGGGCGCACATTGAGCCAGGTGTCGTCACCGGTCATTGCGGCCTTCAGCGTCTTGACGGCCGCGACCGTCGGGTATTCGGCGAAGCACTTGCGCACGGCGACCAGGGCCTCCTGCCGGGCCGGCGCATCGGCGTCCCGCCAGTGGGCGATCATCGACGCGATGGCGCCGGCGTTGACGTTCGCAGTCGCTGAGATACACCCGGGCGCGCCCCAGCCAAGTGCATCGAGAAGATAGAGCTCGGACCCCGGGAACATGGCGAAGCCCGGATAGGCATCGATGAACGACTTGCTGTGCGCGGCGTCGCCGGAGGAGTCCTTCATGCCGACGACGATGCCCGGAAAGGCCTCGAGCAGGCGCCCGACCAGCGCCAGCGACCAGCCCACCGCCGCCATCTTCGGAAAATGATAGAGCAGGATGCGCGGCACATTGCCTCCGCAGCGCTCAATCACCGCGGCGACGAAGGCGAACAGGCCGTCGTCGGAAACGTCCTTGTAATAGAAAGGCGGAAGCAGCAGCACGCCGGCGCAACCGAGTTCCGCGGCATGGCGGCAGAGCGCCACCGCGTCGTCGATGGCGCAGGCGCCGGTGCCCGGCAGCAGTTGCCCGGCGGCCACGCCATCCGCGACCAGCGCGTCGATCACCCGCCGCCGTTCGCCGAGCGTCAGTGAATTGGCTTCGCTGGTGGTGCCGAGCACCGCCAGGCCGGCGGCGCCATCGGCGAGCATGCCGCGACAGTGGCTGATCAGCCGTTTCTCATCGATGGCGCCATCGGCGCCGAATGGTGTCGAGGCCGGCGGCCACAGGCCGGCGAGGGGCGTTTGCATGGGCTGGATGTCCGGATAGGGGGTGGGTCTGCCGGCAATCATAGCAGGATCGACGGCGTCAGGCAGCTTTCTGCGCGGCGTCCTCGAAGCGCACGCCCATCATGCGCTCGGTGTGCCAGCGCACCGAACAGAAGTGGCGCGTGGCGCCCTGGTCCATGAGCATCTCGAAGCGCATCGGCATGCCCAGCATGCTCGGCACCTCGATCAGGGCGCCGCTCGGCGACAGGTTGCGCAGCGTGCAGTCGAACACCGAATGGCCGCCGTTGAACACGATCCTGGCCGCCTTCAATGCCCGTAGACGCCGCTCGCTGCGGCGCTCGGCGCCATCCGGCACTGCTTCGACCGCCGTCATGTCGGTCCTCTCCTGGCGCCTCATGCCCCAGCGGAAACCCCGAATGTGCGACATTCTGGTTGCCGCGAGGTAAATGGTTGGCCTTGGCCGATTCACCATGAGAACGACCGTGTCCCGCCGTTTTCCCCTGCCGATGGACAATGCCGCCGATGCCGGGCCGTCCGGGGCCGCCGCATGAGCCTCACGGTATTCGTCATCCTGCTCGGGGCGGCGCTGCTCCACGCCGGCTGGAATGCGCTCGTCCGGCGCGATCCCGACCGCGACGCCGCCACCACGGCGCTGGCCGCGGGCGGGGCGGTCGTGGCCGTCGTTCTGCTGCCCCTCCTGCCGCCGACTGAGGCTTGCCGCCGCGCCCTACATCGCCGTCTCCGGCGTCATCCATCTCGCCTATTACGCGCTGGTCGCCCGCGCCTATCGCACCGGCGAGTTGTCGGTCGCCTATCCGATCATGCGCGGCCTGGCGCCGCTGATCGTCACGGTGCTGGCGGCCGTCTTCGTCGAGCCGGCGAGCGGCCGGGCGCTCGCCGGCGTCGTGGTCGTCGCGGTCGGCATCGCCTCGCTCGGTGTCGATGGCCTCGGCGTCGACACGCGGTCGGCAGCGCGCTCGCCAACGCCTTCGTCATTGCCGGCTACACATTGGTCGACGGCCTCGGTGCCCGGTCGAGCGGCGCGCCCCAGACCTACGTCGCGTGGGTGCTGGTTGCGTCCGCGGTCACCGTTCTGCCGACCCGAATCGCGCGCCGCGGGTGGCCCGTCCTGGCCGGTCTCAAGGCTCGCATCCCGCTGGCGCTGGCCGGCGGTGCGATGACCTATGCCGCCTATGGCATCGCGCTGTGGGCGATGACCGTGGCGCCGATCGGTGCCGTCGCGGCCGTGCGCGAAAGCTCGGTGCTCTTCGCCACGGCCATCGGCGCGCTGGCGCTCGGCGAGCGTTTCGGCCGCTGCGCTGGGCGGCAGCGGTGCTGGTCGTCGTCGGCCTCGTTCTGGTCGAGACCGGCGGCCCGTGACGGGCACCGGCGCGGCTTGCCTGTGGATAACTCGGCGGGCCGAGGGCCGCCGGGCGTACTGTCGTCGATCTGAAATCGATCTGTCACATGTTCCGGCTAATGACGCCTCGTCGGGGAGGCGCAACCAGTCGACGGCCGGCATCTTCAGGGGCCCGCCCGATGCACACGCCGCCGCGCGTGCCTGCGGTTTCCTGATGTCACCGGGTGGCCCCTGCCGCGTAAGCGACCCGCGTGACGCGATGCGTAACTGCGTCTCCCGGCCGGTGCCATCCGGCCAACAGGACGCCGATCTCTTCGCCGCGGGGTCGGCGTCTCTTTTTCGAAAGGAATATAGCCGGCGAACTATCGTCTGGCGCACAAGGCTATGGCGGAAACGACGGTTTCGACCTAACGTTCCAGGGCGGTTGGACAGCCGGAGCATGACGCTTCTGACATGGAAACGTCAGACGACGGTGCTAGCAGCGCCTTGCGACTTCCGGCGCGAGTCCTCGCGCGAGCACTCCGACTTTGATGGGGAAACAGGATGACCAGGACACTTATGGTTTCGGTATCGGCTCTGGCGGTCTGCGCCTTTGCCGGTTCAGCTTTTGCGGCCTCGATGGACGATCTGGTCGCGGCGGCCAAGAAGGAAGGCCAGCTCACCACCATCGCCCTGCCGCACGACTGGTGCGGCTACGGCGACGTGATCGCCGGCTTCAAGAAGAAGTACCCCGGCATCACGGTCAACGAGCTGAACCCGGACTGCCGGCTCGGGCGACGAGATCCAGGCGATCAAGGCCAACAAGGACAACAAGGGCCCGCAGGCGCCCGACGTGATCGACGTCGGCCTCGCCTTCGGCCCCTCCGCCAAGAAGGACGGCCTGATCCAGCCCTACAAGGTCTCCGACCTGGGACACGATCCCCGACAGCGCCAAGGATGCCGACGGCTACTGGTACGGCGACTACTACGGCGTGATGGCCTTCGGCGTGAACAAGGACATCATCAAGGACACGCCGGCCGACTGGTCCGACCTGATGAAGCCGGAATACGCCAATGCCGTCGCGCTCGCCGGCGACCCGCGCTCGGCCAACCAGGCGATCCTCGGCGTGATGGCCGCCGGCATGTCGACCGGCGCCGCCGCCGGCAAGGACGCGGGCGAAGCCGGCCTGAAGTTCTTCGCCGACCTGAACAAGAAGGGCAACTTCGTCCCCGTCGTCGCCAAGTCGGGCACCATCGCCCAGGGCGACGACCCCGGTCGCCATCGCCTGGGACTACAACCTGCTGGCCTGGAAGGACAGCCTGAAGGGCAACCCGCCGATGGACGTGATCGTGCCGAAGATCGGGCGTCGTCGCCGGCGTCTATGTGCAGGCGATCTCCGCCTACGCGCCGCATCCGAACGCCGCCAAGCTGTGGATGGAGTACCTCTATTCGGATGAAGGCCAGCTCGGCTGGCTCGCCGGCTACTGCCACCCGATCCGCTTCAACGACCTCGCCAAGCGCAAGGTGATCCCGCAGAAGCTGCTCGACGCGCTGCCGCCGCCGGAAGGCTATGCCAAGGCCGTCTTCCCGACGCTCGACGAGCAGGCGGCCAGCAAGGACGCCGTCGTCGGCGGCTGGGATTCGGTCGTCGGCGCCAACGTGAAGTAAGGCGCCTTCCTCTCAGCGGGCCGCCCCGCTCCGGGCGGGGCGGCCCCGCTCTGCCGCAGCCGGAACCGGCATGACCATCCATCTCGCCCAGCGTCACCGCCAGATCGCCGCGATCGCCAGCCAGCAGCCTTGGCTGAAATGGATCGGCATCGCCCCCTTTGCCGTCTTCGCGCTGATGTTCCTGCTGCTGCCGACGCTCTACATCGTCTTCGGCGCCTTCCAGACCGAGACCGGCCACTTCACGCTTCGAACATCCGCGACCTGAACACCGGCCTGATCCGCTCGGCCTATTTCATCTCGATCAAGATCAGCCTGGCCTCGGCGCTGATCGGCTGCCTCGTCGGCTTCGCCATCGCCGCCGCCGTGGTCTTCGGCGGCCTGCCGAAATGGGTGCGCGGCCCGATCATGACCTTCTCCGGCGTCGCCTCGAACTTCGCCGGGCGTGCCGCTCGCCTTCGCCTTCATCGCCACCCTCGGCCCCGTCGGCGCGATCACCGTCCTCCTGCGCGACTACGGCATCAACCTGCGGGCCCTCGGCTTCAACCTGCTGACCTATTACGGCCTGGTCATCGTCTACCTGTTCTTCGAGATCCCGCTGATGATCCTCATCATCACGCCGGCGCTCGACGGCATGAAGAAGGAATGGCGCGAGGCCGCCGCCATCCTCGGCGCGACACGCGGCAATACTGGCAATACGTCGCCCTGCCGATCCTCTTCCCCTCGCTGCTTGGCACCTTCGCGCTGCTCTTCGCCAATGCCTTCGGCGCGGTGGCGACTGCCTATGCGCTTGGCCGGCCCCGCCTTCACGCTGGTGCCGATCACGCTGTTCTCGCAGATCCGCGGCGACGTGCTCGGCAACCCGCAGCTCGGCTTCGCACTGGCCTTCGGGATGATCGTGATCACCGGCATCGCCAATGTCGTCTACATCGTGCTGCGCACCCGCGCGGAGAAGTGGATGAAATGATCGGCCGCCGCGTCATTTCCTGGATCGTCCTCGTCGTCGGCGCGGCCTATTTCATCCTGCCGCTCTTCGGCACGTTCAACTTCTCGCTGAAGATGAAGCGGGGCGTGCTGAGCTTCGAGGCCTATCGCGTCGTGCTTCACGACGCGCAGTTCCAGCAGACCTTCGGCTATTCGGTCATCCTGGCGCTGCTGACCATCGTCATCGGCGTGCTGATCGTGGTGCCGACCGCCTACTGGGTCCGCCTGCGGCTGCCCGCCGTGCGGCCCTACATCGAATTCATCACGCTGCTGCCGCTCGTCATTCCGCCGATCGTTATCGTCTTCGGCTATATCCGGCTCTACAACACCTCCTCGATCCTGCCGCTGACCGGAAGCTGGATCGGCACCAACATCCTGATCCTCTTCGGCTATGCGGCGCTTTCGCTGCCCTACATGTACCGTGCGGTGGATACCGGGCTGAGAACCATCGACGTCGCCACGCTGACCGAGGCCGCGCAGAGCCTCGGCGCCGGCTGGACCCGCATCCTCGCCACCGTGATCCTGCCCAACGTCCTGGTCTCGGTCCTCTCCGGCGCCTTCCTGACCTTCGCCATCGTCATCGGCGAATACGTCTATGCGGCGCTCCTGAACCTCAATACCTTCGGCCCCTACATGGTCGCGATGGGCCGCAACCACGCCTATGAGCCCTCGGCGCTCGCCGTGATCGCCTTCGTCATCACCTGGGCCTGCATGGGGCTCATCCAGCTCTTCACCCGCTTCTCCAAACACACCAAGGCAGAGCAGTAGCGCATGGGCTTCCTCGACCTCTCCCACCTCGAGAAGTCCTTCGGCACGACCAGGGTGGTGAAGGATTTCGATCTCTCCATCGAGCAGGGCGAGTTCGTCTCCCTGCTCGGTCCCTCCGGCTGCGGCAAGACGACGGTCCTGCGGATGGTCGCGGGTTTCGAGCACGCCGAACTCCGGCAGTATCCTCGATCGACGGCCAGGACGTCACCGCGCTCCGCCCCAACCAGCGCAACATCGGCATGGTGTTCCAGGCCTACGCTCTGTTCCCCAACATGACCGTGGCGCAGAACGTCGGCTTCGGATTGCAGGTCGCCGAAGCAAGCCCGCGTCGGAGATACGCGGCGCGCGTCGAGGAGATGCTGCAGCTCATCGGCCTGCCCGAGCTTGCCGACCGCTATCCGTTCCAGCTCTCTGGCGGCCAGCAGCAGCGCGTGGCGCTGGCCCGCGCGCTGGCGCCGCGCCCGCGCGTCCTTCTGCTCGACGAGCCGCTCTCCGCGCTCGACGCCAAGATCCGCGTCGCGCTGCGCGAGGAAATCAAGCGCGATCCAGCGGAAGCTCGGCATCACCACCGATCTTCGTGACCCACGACCAGGAGGAGGCGCTCTCGATCTCGGACCGGATCGTGGTCATGCACCAGGGCATCGCCGATCAGGTCGGCACGCCGTTCGAGATCTACAACCGCCCCGCCACCCGCTTCGTCGCCTCCTTCGTCGGCACGCTCAATATCGTCGACGCCACCGTGGTTGACCCCGAGCACGGCAAGATCTCGATCGACGGCCAGCAGATCCATACGACCAAGGGCGTCATCGACGCCCGCGTCGGCGATGTGCGCTCGATCGCGCTGAGGCCGGAGGCGATCTTCCTGTCCGGTGCCGGCGAGGGCTGCAACACCATGCAGGGCGAGATTGACGACGTGAATTTCCTCGGCGCCATCGTCCGCATCCGCGTGCAATTCGCCGAGACCGCCATCTCGCTCGACACCTTCAACAGCCCCAACACGCCGCCGCCGGCCCGCGGCGAGAAGGTCACCGTCAGCTTCATGCCAGACGACGTGCTGGTACTCGACGGCGAGCCGGCCTGAGACTTCCCCCGCACGCTGCCATCTGCGGCGATGCGGTCGGCGGTGTCGGCCTTGAGGGCCGCGATGTTGCCGGCAAGTGCCCGCGTCTTGCGCCGCATGGCGAGGTCGAGCGTGCGGCCCGCGAGCAGGAAGAAGAGCAGCATGACGGCGCTGTCGAAATAGACATCGCGCGCATGAGTGATGGTCTCGTAGAGTGACACGCCGAGCGCCATCAGCACGCCGAGCGAGATCGGCACGTCCATGTTGACGCGGCGGCCCCTGAGCGCCCGCCAGGCGCTCTCGAGAAACGGCTGGCCGGCATAGGCCGCCGCCGGCAGCGCGATCAGCGCCGAGAACCAGTGGAAGAAGTCGCGCGTCGCCGGCGTGATGTCCGAGGCGTTGCCGGCCCATACCGACACCGACAGCAGCATGACGTTCATGGCGGCGAAGCCGGCCACCGCCAGCGAGCGGATATTGCGCTTCATCTCGCGCTGGGCGTCGGCCTCCGCCAGGCGCATCTGGTAGGGGCGGGCAGGGTAGCCGAGCGTGTCGAGCCTGCCGAGCACCGTGGCCGGGTCGAGCGCCCTCGTGCCAGTCGAGGCCGACACGGCGGAGCGTGAAGTTCACCCGCACGCCGTCGAGGCCCGGCACGTCGGCGAGCCCCGTCTCGATGGCGCGGGTGCAGCCGGCGCAGTGGATGCCGTCGACCGCGAGGTCGAGGTGGCAGGTGCCGTCGTCGGTCGCCTGCACAAAGCGGCCGACGTCGATGGCGGGGGTCGCCTTGCCGTCGCCCAGCGCCAGGTCGGCGGGCGGGCGGCACGGCGCCGTCATGGCACCAGCACGCGGTTCTTCGAACGGAAGAGCTGCTGGTGGCCGCTCACCACCATGAGGTCCAGCTCCCACACGCCGGCCGGCACGGCCGCCTGTCCGCGATAGACGCCAGCCTCGATCTCGGCGAGCTTGAAGGTCACGTCCTTGCGCTCGTCGACCGGGTGGGTGAGCCTGGCCTCGATGCCGACGCCGGTCACCGGCGCGCCCTCGGCGTCGGTGAGATCGACCGAGAGCACCTGCTGGTCGCCGCTGGCGGAAAGATGCTCGTCGCCCTTCCAGTCGCGCGTGTCCTGGGCGGCCGCCTTGGCGACCTCGCCCTCGAACATGCGGCCCGCCTCGCAGGAGCTCTTGGTATCGACGCCGCCGAAGGTGGAGATCGCCGCTTCCATCATGAAGACGTTGACCACGATGATGAAGCCGAAGAAGGCGATCAGCATCGCCAGCACCTTGCGGCCGGTAAGCTCGCCGGCCGGAGCGAAACGGATGCGGGGCAGACGCAGGGTCATGGCGCACCTTCCTTCGGGCGGCCGCTCGGACCGCGGAAATTGTCGGTGGCGCCGGCGGTCTTGCCGTCGGCGCGGTCGGTGATGGTGAAGCGGATCGGCTGGCTGTTGCCGGCGCTGCGGTCGAGGCTGACGATGGCGCGCAGTTCGCGCGTCTGGTCGGGGCCGACCTCCGCCACCTGGCTGCCGTCGATCGTGTCGGCGCCGACGATGTCGAGCGCCGCGCCGGCGAGATCGACCGAGACGGCGAACCGGCGGGAGTCCTTGTGCTTGTTGAGGATGCGCAGCATGTAGGCGTTGCGCACGCCGCCGTCGGACAGCACCACGTATTCGGGGTTGCGGTCGTGGATGACGCTGACCCCGGTGACGGTGCGGTGGGTGAGGCCCCACAGCATCAGCCCGCCGACGATCAGGATGAGCGCCGCATAGAGCATCGTGCGCGGGCGCACGATGCGCGTCGTCTCCGGCCGGCCTTGCAGGCGCGCGCGGATGTTGACGTCGGTGTCGTAGGCGATCAGCCGCGGCGGGCGGCCGATCTTGGCCATTACCGTGTCGCAGGCGTCGATGCACAGGCCGCACTGGATGCAGCCGAGATTGGCACCGTCGCGGATGTCGACGCCGGTCGGGCAGACCGCGACGCACTGGTTGCAGTCGACGCAGTCGCCGGCCGGCTCGCCGAGATCGCGCGCCACCCCGGTGCCCCCTGTCAATCCCCACGCGCCGAGCGCACGTGAAGAGCTAGCAGTTGACCGGCCGGATTTCGGCGGAAAGGCTGGTGTTTGACGGGCTGTGGATAGCCCAAAAAAGCGGCAGGGGCCTGGCACCGGGGACGCGGGCCCGACCGGGAAACCGGCGACCGCCGATGCTTGTGGCTGAATTCGCCGGCGTCCGCGTTGGTCCGGCCTGCGCGCGAGCAGCGTAGGAATAGGATAACGTGCCCCGACGGTTGACGCGATCGGGGCCCGTGCCTATAGGTTTCGGCCGCGCATCGCGCGTGCCGACGGCGGCTTCGGGCCGCCGGAGCGACCCTGTTGGGGGATCGTCTAACGGTAGGACAGCGAACTCTGACTCCGCCAGTCTAGGTTCGAATCCTAGTCCCCCAGCCACAACTAAGCCATTGATATCAAATAGGTTTTTGTATTTGCCGGCTATCGAATTTGTGGCCCGGTTCCGGGCCGTTTGCGGCGACCGCGTGGACCTGTGGTTCCCGGAGAGACGAATTCGTGCCGGAGAGCGGCGCCAACGGCCGGAGATATCTCTCGGGCGGCGTTCGGCAGTTGACTTTTCTCTGGGTGGTCGGGGCTGGTGGAGCGGAGTGGCCCCTGTCGATCTCGGCGACAACAGAGGCGCAGGCGTGTCTGGCGAGCCTGGCGGTTCAGGTGCGGGTGGTGTCGTCGATCGCGAAGCCGATGAGCGTGCGCTGTTGCGGCCAGCCGAGCGGAAGATGACCGGACAACGAAGCGGACCCCTGTCTCGTCGTCGATGATCACGTCATCCGGGTGCGGCAGTGGAGTAGGGGGTGACACTCCATTGCGCTCAGCTTCCGCGATCTCTTCGCGGTGCCGGGAGACGTACTCCCGCCAGAAAGCGTTCGAATTCCTCGATCTCGGCTCTGCGCTCCAGATCAGCCCACGCGAAGCGCTCGATCATATGCTTCTGGGCGTAGGCGTTACCGCTGGCGGCTGATTTAGTCGCAGCTCGTAGGATGGCCTCAATTACCGGAATCTGCCGTGTCTCGTCGCCGTCGCGGATTGTCACCAAGCGCTCGGCTTCCCTCAGGATAAGGTCTCGTGCGAGACGGCTCCCACCGGCGCCACAGTCCGGGCGTTTCGGCCGCCCCTTGGGATTGCCGGATTGCCCCTTCTTGAAACGCGTCTGCTCGGGCGGGCGGCGATAGCCGACGCCGAACAAAACCTCGCGCTTCACCTCATCGGCGGCTTCCTTCGAGAAGGTGCGACCGTTGCGCTTGGGCGTCTCGCCTTCATCGTTGTTGGCCATCTCAGGAGGCCCTCCGCCGGACGGGGCGCCGGCCTTGCTTAGGCGCAGGCGCCTTCGATCGCGCTTCGGCGATCTCCTCGAAGGACCGGCCGTCACCATCGAGGATGGCCCGCTTGGCGGTATACGTCTCCCAGCGCTTGATGATCGTGTCGCAGTAGGCAGGGTCATATTCGAGGAGGCGTGCCGTGCGCCCGCAGGTCTCGGCGGCGATTAGCGTGCTGCCGGAACCACCGAAGACGTCGAGAACCGTCTCGCCGCGCCGGGAGCAGTCCCGGATCGCATCGGCGACCAGCGCGACGGGCTTGACCGTCGGGTGCATGGCGAGCTCTTCCATCCGCCTGGCGCCCAGGCTGCTGACGCCGGCATAGTCCCAGATGTTGGTGCGATAGCGGCCTGTCTCGCCGAGGCCGAAGCTGTTGGTGTGGGGTGCGGTGCCAACCTTGAAGACGAAGACCAGTTCGTGTTTGGACCGGTAGAAGCTCCCCATGCCGCCGTTCCGCTTGTTCCAGACGCAGAGGTTCTTCATCTCCGAGAACACGGCCTCGCCGGCATCGAGGACTTCTCGCAAGTGGCGCCAGTCCATGCAGACGAAGGCGATGGCGCCATCCTTGGCGGCCCCGGCTGCATTCCTCAGCGTCTGCTGCAGGAAGCCGGTGAACTGCTCCCGGCTCATCTCACCCGAAGCGAAGGCGAACTCCCGGTGGTGGATTGAGCCAAGGCCACCGACATGGCCGTCAATCGGGACGTTATAGGGCGGGTCGGTGAAGATGAGGTTCGCTGTCCCACCGGCCATCAGGCGGGCGACGTCCTCCGATGACCGCGCATCGCCGCAGAGCAGACGGTGGCGGCCGAGGTGCCAGAGGTCGCCCCGGCGGCTCACAGCCGTCTCGGGAGGCTCTGGTATAAGGTCTTCCGGACCGGCAGCGGTCTCTGGTGATGCTTCCCGGGCTTGGTCAAGGGCTAGGTCGACCTCGGCCAGCGAAAAGCCGGTCAGCGTCACATCGAAATCGAGATCGATGAGGGCCTGCAGCTCGATCGCCAGTATCTCGCTGTCCCAGCCGGCATTGAGTGCCAGCTTGTTGTCGGCCAGCACATAGGCGCGCCGTTCCTCAGCCGAGAGGTGGGACAGCTTGAGCGTCGGCACTGCATCCAACCCCAGCTCTCTTGCCGCCATGACCCGGCCATGGCCGGCGACGATCTCACCGTCGTCGCTGATCAGAACCGGGTTAGTGAAGCCGAAGCGGGTGATGCTGTCGGCGATCTGGTGCACCTGCTTCTTCGAATGCTGACGTGCGTTGCCGGGGTAAGGCTTGAGCACTGCAACTGGCAGCATTTCGATATGTGGTGTTGCCGCATTCATTCCATCGCTCCGTCGTCATCGCGCAGCGCTTCCGATGCGCCGACGATGTGGAACCATGGGTGCGAGCATTCGATAAAATCAACGTCCGAGCTGACGATGTCGCTTGAGCGAAGCAGAGCACCAGAAAGCCTCTAAGCTGGGTCGCCGTTAAACGGGTTTTGAACAGGCACCAATGCCCTCGCGCAGTCTGCAGCAAGAAAACACCGGGCAGGGAGCACTCGATCACAGATGCGTGAACACGGGACGCGGCGGGTGATATTAGTGGGCGCTTTGGCAAGCAATTTGGCGCAACCGCCCAGAATAATTCGCGATTGCCGCGGTCAATCGTCGGTCACGCGACCCATGAATTGGGTTCGCGTCGGCGGGCGCGGAGCAAATGGACCAGCCGCCGGGTGAATCAGCACCTCACGGCGCGCCGCTCAGCTACTGGTGAGCTGGCGAGGGAGTCTGCGGCCGCTCCACCCGACCCAATTCGCTCGTGCCTTCCAGAACGGCAGTCGGCGCGGCGCTCGCCGCCTGGGCACGCGCTTCCAAACCGGCGGACCGCAAGTCGTGGGCCGTTGAGGTACCAAAAGCAGACATGAACAACGCCGTCGTCGATGTCGCCTTGTGACCCAGGGCGGACCCGGCTCCCCGCCGGAGTGCATAACGATCGATCCGATGGACGCCATAGGCCATTCAATGCAGGATGATCACAACGTCAAGCCCAGTGATCTTGGGATGGATCCACGCGTGCGTACCATGTGATGCGCATCAATCGCCGCGCTGAACTCTGCGAAAATCATGTCCTGCAAAAGGACACTGCCTCATGACGAGTTCGGGCCTAAGGGAACTCATCCGCCGTATCCTTGTCATGGTGATCCTGATCGTGGCGCTCACCACGATCGGATATGGCCGATACCTGCTGGGCGCCCTGCCGCTTGCCGCGGCACTCGCCATCTATATCTATACCTGCCGGCCGTCACGCCTCCGGCCGGCGCGCTGGCCTGCATGCTGTGGGCGACCAGAGCGGTCTTGTCACCGGACTTCAGGTCTTCGCCGATGGTCATCCCATCCTGAATTGCGGTGACGGCCCGCAACGACTGTTGCCGGAGTTTTTTCGGCCAGGGCCGTGTCAGCGCCAAATTTGGAAGCACCGACCAGGCTGAGGCCGACATTCGCGATCGACTTGAGAAGGTCGGGCTGTTCGGCAAGGATTATCTCCACGCGGCGCTGCCGAGCGATGTGTTCATCCAGCGCCTCGTTGCATTTGGATGCCTCGGCGGCGTGAGCGCTGGACACGGGGTTCAGCCAGTCCCACAGAGAGCCGCTCTTCTTCTCGACGGGCGGGGGAACTTCCACCGGCGGCACGTCCGGCACATCAACAAAGATGTCCAGCATTCCGTCATCGGTAGCGGTTGGACCACTGCCGCCGGACCCCTCGTCAAGCTGTTGAAGATCGGCAATTAAGGCCGGTGCGGTGCCGACCTTGAAGACGAAGACCAACTCATGCTTGGAGCGGTAGAAGCTCCCCATGCCGCCATTGCCCTTCTTCAGCTCGGAGAACATGGCCTCGCCATAGCCGATGTCGTTTCATGATCCGGTGAGGGATTATCGTCGCTTCATCGAGACGAGGCGATCCACCACGACAGTGGCGATCAGCAGGCTTCCAACGATGACGATCTGATAGAAGCCGCCGACGCCCGAAAGGTTCAGGCCGTTCGTGAGGATGCCCAGGATCAGCACGCCCTGGAGCATCCCGATGAGAGATCCCGAGCCGCCCGACATGGAGATGCCGCCGAGAAGCACGGCGGCGATCGCATAGAGGGCCGTGTCGTTGCCGAGCGAGGGAGAGCCTGAATTGATCTCGGATGCGACCAGTACCCCGGCAATCGCCGCGGCAAATGCAGGGGCGATATAGGCGATCAGCAGTGAACGCTCCACGCGCAGGCCGGCGAGCCGGCTGGCTTCCGGGCTTCCACCCACCGCGTAGATGGCCCGGCCTGCCGGCGTCGACGTCATAAAGTACTGGAACGCCACCAGGAGCACCGCGGCGACCACCGCAGCCAGGGGGACGCCGAGCACCGGCCAGTCGGCAAGCAGGGCGAAGGTCTCGTCCTGGCCGGGAAGCGTCTGGCTGTGCGAGAGCGTGAGCGCCAGCCCGCGCAGGACGGTCATGACACCCAGTGATCCGATGAAGGCATTGATGCGTAGCCGCGTGACCAGCAGTCCGTTGGTCGTGCCTGCTGCGACACCGGCGAGGAGGGCGAGGACGATACCGAACTCAAAGCCGAAATGCGGCTGGGCTGCTACGACGATCACGCCGGCGAAGGACAGCATCGCACCGACGGAGAGGTCGATGCCGCCGCCGATGATGACCACTGCCATTCCCGTCGCGACGATGCATTTCGGTGCAACCTGGCGAAGCAGGTTGAACAGGTTGATCACCGAGAGAAATTGCGGCGCAGCGATTGCCGAGGTGACGACAACCAGGATGAGAATGAAGAATGTCGGTTGCCGGAGGGTTCGGCCAAGCGAATTGTTCATGCGCCGCGCTGCCATGCCGGGCGGAAACGCTCGTCAAGCGCAATGGCGGCGATCAGAAGCGCGCCCTTGACGACGAGCTGCAGCTCATAGGGCATGCCTGACAGGTTCATGCCGTTGCCGATGACGCCGAGCATCAAGACGCCGGCAACAGTCCCGACGATGCTCCCGCGCCCACCGAAGAGGCCCATGCCGCCGAGCATCACCGCCGTCAGCACATCGAACTCGAAGCCGTAGCCGTAGGGCGGGTTGAGGCTCAGCACGCGGCAAGCGATCATCATGCCGGCAATCGATGCCAGCAGCGCCGAGACCAGATATGCAACGATGATGATCCGCGCCGTACGCACGCCGGAGAGCTCTGCCGCCGCCCGATTGCCTCCTGTGGCGTAGAGCTGCCGGCCGTAGCGGGTGAAGGAAATGCCGGCCTGTGCGACCACTGCGATGACAAGGAACAGAATGCCGGGGACCGGAAAGCCGCCGATGCGACCGGTGCTCATGAACTCCAGCACGGGATGAATGGAGACGGCGGTGACGTTCTGTGCATTGGTATAGATAAGCGTCAGGCCATAGACGACGAACGCGGTGCCGATGGTCGTTACGACCGAGTTGGTCCGCAACCAGCCAACGGCGATGCCATTGGCTATGCCAACGACTGTGGCCGCAAACAGGCCCGACGCAACGCCGAAGAAAACCGACCCGCCATCGATTGGCTGGGCCGAGAGGAGCATGACCTCGCCGACGCCGACCACCGCACCGACCGACAGATCGAAACAGCCGACAATCATGGCGAAGGACATGCCGACGGCCACGATGCCAACGAACGACGATTGCCTGAGAATGGCGAGAAGATTGTTGGGGGTGAAGAAGTGCGGCAGCAGCAGCGAGAGCACCGCCGCGATCAGGATAAGCATCGGCCACGCCATGCGACCCTGCAGACGATCTCTTACCGTCCTGAAATAGGTGACGGCAAGGTCAGTGGATTGCATGTGCTCGCTGCTCATGAGAGTCCCCACCGGCTTGCACCGCCGGCTGTGGCACGCGGCCGAAAGCTGCCTGGGTGAGCACTTCCGGATTGGCCTCGTCGCGGCGCAGTTCCGCAACGATACGTCCTTCGCGCATCACCAGGATGCGATCGCTCACCTCCAGCACGTCCGCCTGCTCCGAAGACACCAGAATGATGGCGACGCCGCTCTGGGCCAGTTCCTCGATGATGCGCAGGATTTCGCCCTTGGCGGCAATGTCGATGCCGCGCGTCGGCTCGTCGAAGATGAGGATGCGCGGCGATGCGCCCAGCCACTTGCCGATCGCGACCTTCTGCTGGTTGCCGCCGCTGAGTGTTGCCGCCGGTGTGCTCAGGCCGGGAGCCCGGATGGAGAGGGTCTTCACCATGCCGAGCGCGGCGGTCTTCTCGGCCACCAGCCGGCGCAGCCCGTAGGCCACGCGACGCGCCAGATCCACCAGCACAAGGTTGTCGCGGATGGACATGCCGAGCAGCAGCCCCTGCGTGCGCCGGTCCTCGGGCACAAAGCCGACGCCGAGGGCGATCATCTGGTCGGGGCGGGGAGTCTTCACCGGCTTTCCGGCGACCCGCACCACGCCCGCATCGATCGGGTCGGCGCCGAAGAGCGCGCGCACGACCTCCGTCCGTCCGGCCCCGACGAGGCCGCTGAAGCCGAGCACCTCGCCGGGATGGAGGCGGAAAGAGACGTCACGGAACTTTCCGGCGCTGGTGAGCCCTTCGACCTCCAGGACCGGCTCGCCTTCGAGCTTGTGCCCGCCATGGGTCAAACCGGTGCGCAGAGCCTGGCCGACCATCAGATGGACGACGGTGTCGTGGTCGGTTTCCGTCTTGTTGAGGGTCGCCAGGCAACGTCCCTCGCGGAAGACGCTGATTCGATCCGAGACGCGAAAGATCTCGTCCATCTTGTGGCTGACATAGATGATCGACGTGCCGCGCTCGCGGAGCCGCAGGATGGTCTCGAGAAGCCGTTCGATTTCCGGAGCAGCCAGCGCCGAGGTCGGCTCGTCCATGATGGCAATGCTCGCCCGGCGTGACAAAGCGCGGGCAATCTCGACGCCCTGCCGCTGCGCCACGGAAAGATCCTGGACGCGCGCGTCCGGATCGAGATCGAGCCCCAATTCGGCCAGAAACTCGCGCGCGGTGCGGCGCATCTCCGCCCAATCGATACGCCACCCGCGATGCGTCGGCAGATGGCCGATCATCACATTCTCGGCGACACTCAGCGTCGGCACGAGGTTCATTTCCTGGGTGATCGTGGCGATCCCGTGCGCGACGGCAGCGACTGGCGTTGCCAACCTGATGCTCTCGCCATGCAGCAGGATCTGCCCCGCGCTGGGCTCGACCGCGCCGGAAAGGATCTTGACCAGCGTTGATTTTCCGGCGCCGTTCTGTCCAACGAGCGCGTGCACCTCGCCCGGGAGGATGTCGAGCGTCACGTCCTGCAGTGCAACGATGCCCGGAAAGCGTCGCGTCACGTTCCTGACCGAGATCGCAGGCACCGGGCTTTCGCTCACAATGCTTCTCCCAGCGCGCGGAGCCCGTCCGCGGGGGCATGCATCAGGTCCCAGGAAATGACCGTGCCGGCGGCTCCCGCCCGACGACCGGCTTCGACCATGCCGAGGACATCGGAAGGGGTGATCTCGATCACACCGGGATATTGGACCAGCTCCAGACCGAAATAGATCGGGACGGGTGCCGATGTTTCGACGGCGCCTGCGATCTCCCGGCCCATGATGGGGAGCGGCACGGCGGTGTTGCGGATCGCATCAAGCGTCCCGCCATCGAAGCCTGGCAGATGGTCGCCGCACCATCGTTCAAGCGCCGCGGCGTCCGTTCCTGTGAGGGCGGACAGGTTATCGACGAGCGCCGGGGTCTCAAGCCGCAGACTGGCGGGCCCCTTGGCGAGCCGATAGGTCATCGGCTTGACCCAATCAGCGTGTGCGACGAGCGCGGCGTAGTCCTGCCCGACGACCGGCGCCATGCTCGGAGAGAAGAGATCGAGCGCCACCTTTCGGCCGCGCTTGCGGATTTCGGCGGCGGCTTCCGCGACGACACTGATGATGCTGTCACAGCGAAAGCGCAGGAATTGCGCGATCAGCGAACCGGAACGAAGCAGATCGTCCGTCCACAGGCGTCCCGCGCTTCCGCTGGGGGAGACCTCGCCGGCAAGGTCGCGCGACTTGAACAGGTCGATGACCGCATCGAGATCGAGCCCGGCCGCGGCAGCCGCGCGGCGGCAGTGCGGGCAGAAACAGGAGAGCATCTCGTCGGCGCCATTGGCCGGCGAGGGAAACCGAATCTTGTCGAGAAACACGCCGTCGAACCGATAGCGGTCGAGCAGCGCGCCGAGCTGGCTGATCGCCTTGCGGCGGGCGGCGGGATTGTTGGGGCAGATGAAGCGGAAGGTCTCTTCCACCTCGGAATTCTGTTCCGCCCAGCCGCCCCATCCTTGGCTGCGCTCGCCCCGCCAGTTCACGACCAGATCGTCCGGCGACATTCCGGGAACGTCGGAAAGCAGGTTGAACCACAGGAAGGTTTCGGGCACCGGCCGTCTGCCGGCCTCGGTGACGGCCTCGAAAAGCGCCGGGACTTCTTTCGCACCGACGATCAGGAAGCTGAGATCGACAGCCGACGTGACCCTTGCGATCGCCGTGAAGGCTTCATCGACAACCGCGCGTTCAGTCGCCGAAGTCGAACTGGACAACTGCGCGCCTACGACCCAACCCATGTCCAAGTATCTCAGAACGCATTTGCTTGTCGGGAGGGCCGCCTCGCGTGCGCGGCGGCCCGGATTTGCTGGATGACTGGCGAGTCTAGACCCTACCAGTCGCCGGGGCACGTGTCGGCGGTGTCCTTCGTGACCTTTGGCGAGAGCACGGCCTGGGTCTTCTCGAAGGAAGCGCCGGACGCAATCGCCTCGAGGACGGTGATCGCCGCCGCGCCGTTTCCGCCGGCGGACATGCAGGTCGTTCCGTAGAGCTTGCCGTCCTTGAGCGCAGCCATCTCCGTGGCCGTTCCGCCAAGGCCGATCACCGGTCCTTTGTAGCCGGCATCCGCGGCTGCCCGCAGCACGCCGGGGGTCTCGGAGCCGTCCATCGAAAAGATGGCGTTGACGTCCGGGAACCGCGTCAGAAAGTCCTCGGTCACCGTGGCCGCCTTGTTCGAATCCCAGTCGGCCGGCTGGTCGCCGAGCACCTTGATCTTGTGCTCCGCGAAATAGGGATCGATGGTCGCGTGGCGCAGGATCACGGCCGGCTGGCCGGCGAGACCGTCGACGATGACCACGCTGCCGCCATCGCCGATCGCCTGAACGACCAGTTCGGCGCTGCCGAGACCCATCTGGCCATCGTCCGGAACGCGCGTTGCGGTGACGAATTCGTCGCCGTCCTTGGCCACGGGATTGCCGATGACAACGACCGGGATACCCGCTTGCTTGGCGGCCTTGATGCCGGGGATGACGGCGCTGCCGTCGATCGGGCCCACGACCAGGTAGTTCACCTTCTTGGCGACCAGATCGTAGATCTGGTGGAGCTGGGTCGGCACGTCGCCATTGGCGCTCAGCACGACGGTCTTCCAGGCGTTCTTTTCGGCGCCCGCGTTGAACTGCTTGATGAAGCTGACGTACCAGGGCCAGCCCGTGCTTGCTGCCGCAAATCCGATGGTCACTCCGTCATCTGCGGCGGCGGCTGGTTGAATGCTCATGGCGCCCGTCAGAGCAATGGCGGCGCAGGCCGCAAGTCCTAAGAATGGCTGCAGTTTCTTGTGCATGTTCCCACTCCTCACATGTTCACCTTGGCCCGGCGCCCGCGGTCACCTGCAAGGTGCGTTGGGTGCACGGCAACATGGTTCGGGGACGTCCAGTCCCTCAGCATGACGCATCCACGCTAGGGGCCCTCAGGAGCAATGTCAATCAAGATCATGATCGCTTATGACCAAATCAGCCACGAAACGATCAAAATATCGCTCTCAAACACCAGAAAACGGTTGCGCCTCGATCAAGAGTCTGATTGAAATCGAGCGGACGATCCGGTTGGAGCACGCATCGGTGCGGCCGGGATCGGGAACCCGCGCAGCGAAATGGCGATGAACGGAATCAAGGTCGACCGCCTCAACGCGATCCGGCACCACCTCTACACGCATGGCCCATCCACCAGCCAGGATCTGGTCGCTGCCGTTGGCACGTCGATCGCCACGCTGCGCCGCGATCTCAACCTGCTCGAGGAAGAGGGGGTCATTGAGCGCGTCCACGGCGGCGCCCGGCTTGCGGCCGGCACCAGCGTCGAGGTGGTTTTCGAAGAGCGTGAGAAGGAGAACCTTCCGGCCAAGCGCGTGATCGCCGAGGCTGCGTTCGAGAGGTTGAAGCCCTATTCGACGATCTTTCTCGACGCCGGAACGACGGTGCTGCAACTCGCCCGCCGTCTGCGGATCGCGCCGATGCCGATCACCGTTTTCACCAATGGGTTGGCCGTGGCGCAGGAGCTGATCAATATTCCCAAGATCCGGGTGATGATCCTCGGCGGCCAATTGCGTCCCGAGAACGCCTCGGTCATCGGCCCTCACGCAGAGGCCATGCTCGACCGGCTATGGTTCGACCAGCTGTTTCTCGGGGCCGGCGCCATCAGCACCGACGGGACGATCTACAGCGTCGATCTCGGCGAGGCCACCTTGAACACCAAGATGCTGGCGAGGTCGGCCGAGCGCATCATCCTGGTCGATGCCAGCAAGTTCGGGCACGCCGCCACCTATGCGGTCGGTCCGCTGGCGAGCACGACCCATATGATCGTCGATGCGGCTATCACCGCCGAATGGCGGCAGCGCCTGGCGAATTTCGGCGTCGAGTTCCTGATTGCCGGGAGCGGGCAGGGAAGCGTCCAGTGAACGAGCTGGTCCTTGCCCTTGATGGTGGTGGCACGAAGACTGAGCTGGCGCTTGCCGATCGCAGCGGCGATGTCGTGTTCCTGGCGCGCGCCAAGAGCACCAACCCGATGGACAATCCGAATTGGCGCGCCGAGTTTGAGAAGCTGTTCGGCGCGGCAGCCGAGCTGCTGCCGCGCGCCTGCTTCGCGGTGCTGGGCCAGCCCGGTTATGGCGAAGTCAGGCGGATAGACGCTCTTGCGGCAGCGGTGGCAGCCGATCTCTTCCCCGGTCGGCGCCGCGTGATCAACGACGTCGAAATGGCGCTCGACGGGGCCTTCCTCGATGTCACCGGCATCCTCATCCTCGCCGGAACCGGTTCGATGGCGATGGCCCGCGACGGAAGCGGCGCGGTTGTCCGCGTCGGCGGCTGGGGCGATGCCTTCGGCGACGAGGGCGGTGCCTATTGGATCGGCCACCGGGCCTTGGCGTGCGTATCGCAGGGGCTCGACGGACGGATCGAGGTGGATGGCTTCGTCGCCGGGATCTTCACTGATCTCGGCCTCGATGCCGGCGACCCTCACGACGCGTTGATGGGCTGGTGCTACGCGCTATCGGACCGTCGCTCGGGGATCGCCGCGGTGGCGAAATCCGTCGATCGGCTCGCCGAATCCGGAGACGCCACCGCGCTCGCCATTCTCGGTGAAGCCGCCGAGCATCTGAGCCTTCACATGACGACGATCCGTCGGCTGGCGGGCATGGACCTGTTGCCCTGGAGCCATGCCAGACGCGTTTTTGGCAGCCGCACGATCCTCCGCACCCTAGCCGCGCGCCACGGCGAACCGTCTCCTCCCTCCCTCCCTCCGATCGGTGGCGGGCTGTGGCGCGCGGCGCATGAGACGGCGTGGCATGTCGACAATGTCTGGATCAGCCGACTTGCCGAAAATCTGCACCGGCGGCGAGAAGCCGGCTCGATAACGTGAAAATTGCCAGGAGACATCCATGGGAGCGACCGAACAAACCATTTTCGAGCAGTTCTCCTACTGGCAGCAGGCGCTGGCGCCGGCCGGTCCACCCCATGAGGCTGAACTGAACGTCTATGTCGGCTGCGGCACGTCCTACAATCTCGCTCTGTCGCTTGCCGCGCTCAGCAACGCGGCGCACCGGCCGGCCGTCGCCGTGCCGGGCGGCGAGTGGGTGAACCGACCGGGAAGCCACTGGGCTGACTGGAAGAAGGCCCATGTGATCGCGCTCTCGCGCAGCGGCGAGACAACGGAGACGGTGGCCGCCGCCAAGGCGAGCCGGGCGGCCGGCGCCTTCGTGACGGCCATCACGGTCGAGCCGGATCGCGCCCTTGCCAGGAACTGCGATCGCCTCCTGGTTTCCGGGACCGACCCCCGGGAAGGCATCGTCATGACGACCTCGGCAAGCCTGATGCTGCTTCTCGGCATCGTCGACCTCGGCTATGAGGTGCCAGCCTCGCTGATCGACACCGCGCGCGCAGTCCTTGAGAACGCCGATGCCAGGATGGCGCCGCGCCTCGATGGCCGTTCCCATGTTGTCTATCTGGGAGCGGGGCACCTCTATGGCATCGCACTCGAGGGCGCGCTGAAGCTCATGGAGATGAGCCAGGTCTTTGCGCAGGCCTTCCATCCCCTTGAATATAGGCACGGGCCGATCAGCCTCGTCGATGAGCGCAGCGCCGCCGTGGTTCTGCACAACCGGGACGAGCCAGCGACGGAGACCAGCCTGGTCAGCGAGTTGCGGGAGAAGGGCACCGAGGTGCTCGGCTTTGACGGGCCTGGCGACGCCGGCCTCGCCATCGACTGCACTCCTGCTCTTGCCGGATTGGCGATTCTGCCGGCCCTGCAGTTGCTGGGAGAGCGCGCCGCCCAGGCGCATCATCTCGATACCGCGACCCCCCGCCATCTGACCAAGGTGGTCACGCTGCCGTGACGTCTGCCATAGAAGAAAACCGCCAGCGTGCGCTTCGGCTACTGCTCGGCAATCGCAGCGTTGCCA
The DNA here is from genome assembly GCA_963782045.1 of uncultured Alphaproteobacteria bacterium. Lineage (GTDB taxonomy): Bacteria > Pseudomonadota > Alphaproteobacteria > Rhizobiales > Kaistiaceae > CAVSRC01. The sequence continues at coordinate 423,673 of CAWAIR010000037.1, read as the reverse complement.
CACCGCGCGGCATCACCTCCGTCTGCTCCGCCCATCCGCTGGTAATCGAAGCGGCAATCCGACGCGGTCTTGCCGAAGCCATGCCGGTCCTGATCGAGGCGACCTGCAATCAGGTCAATCACGAGGGCGGTTACACGGGAATGACCCCGGCGGGTTTCCGGCGCTTCGTGGAGCGGATCGCGGACGCGGTTGGATTTCCCCGCGACAACCTAGTCCTCGGCGGCGACCATCTCGGCCCCAACCCGTGGAAGAACCTGCCGGCGGATGAGGCAATGATGCAGGCCGAAGCCATGGTGACGGCCTATGTCGAAGCCGGCTTCGGAAAGATCCATCTCGATACGTCGATGGGCTGCGCCGGAGAACCGCCCGCTCTCGATGACGAGCTGACCGCGACGCGTGCTGCGCGGCTGGCACGGGTTTCGGAAGCCGAGGCCACAAAATCGGGCACCCACCTGACCTACGTCATCGGCACGGAAGTGCCGCCGCCGGGCGGTGCCACCCACCGTCTCGGTGAGATCGTGCTGACCGAAGCATCGGCACCGGCCGAAACCGTTGCAACCCATCGTGCTGCCTTTGCGAATGCCGGCGTTGCGAACGTACTGGAGCGGGTGATCGGCATCGTCGTTCAGCCCGGCGTGGAATTCGGCAATGCCAATGTGGCGATCTATCGGCCCGAGCGTGCGCGCGCTCTCAGCCGATCGCTGGAGCATATGCCGGGGCTGGTGTTCGAAGCGCATTCAACGGACTATCAGCCGGCTTCCGCGCTGGGCGCGCTGGTCAATGACGGCTTCGCCATTCTCAAGGTCGGTCCGGGGCTCACCTTTGCGTTGCGCGAGGCGCTCTATGGTCTGGATGCCATCGCGGCCGAACTCGCCGGCCGGCAGTTTGAGGATTCGCTGGAGCGAACCATGGAGCGGGTAATGCTCGACGATCCCCGTTACTGGCAATCGCACTATCCGGGCACGATGGACGAGCAACGCCTGCAACGCCATTTCAGCTATAGCGACCGCATCCGCTATTACTGGCCGGTCCCCAACGCCGCCGCCTCTGTCAAGCGCCTGTTCGCACGACTGGGCGACCGCGACATACCGGAGACACTGGTCAGCCAATATCTCGGCCGCCTCCATTCCCGGGTTATTGCTGCGAAGCTGACGCCGAAAGCGCCCAGCCTCTGCCTTGCGGCTATCGACGCAGCACTCGAGCCCTATTCCATCGCTACCGTTTCGACGCACCCGGCCGTGGCGTGCTGGGAGGCGTGAGGATCGCGGCGCGATAGTCCGAACAACAACCATACCCGGACATCACGCGGCTGCTGGTCGTGCGCCAATAATGGTGATCATCTCAGTCGCAGTCGTGATCACTCCGGTGGTGACGTCCTGGAGGAACGAGCGATGCCATTTGGCGCAATCGATTTTCGCTCATCGGCACCTCCTTCCCACATTGCGAGACGAGGCATTCGTTAAGCGGCACCCCATTCCTGCAAGGCGTCAACCGCTTGTCGGTTTGCGACAATCGCATCCCGGATAACGACAATCGATTCCCACTTAACGACAATGCGTTCCCCGGATAACGACAATGATCGAAGCGCGGAATTCCCTGTTCCTGGTCCTCTGGACCCTGCAATTTGCCGATCACAAGGGGAGGGGACTCTCCAGCAAGCGGTTGTTATTGCAGAGAAATCTGGGAAGCTGAGCCAGGAATCAGGGCGGAAAACGCGAAATTCCCTGCAAACTCGGTGAGAACAGGGAAATCAAAAACAGAGACCGGTTTGCGTGAGACTGCCAGCACAGCCACCGATTAGGTCATTGATATAAAATAGATATTGGCCTTTGCCGGCTATCGAGTTTGCGGCCCTGTGCCGGGCCTTTTCGGCGCTGCTCGGATGCGCCTGTTTTGCAGAAGGACGCGGGTGCGCGGGGATGAAGAAGCGGAGACCGGGGCCGGCGTGACGGAGCGGAGACCGATCGCGGCTCGGCAATCACCGCTCAGGCGGCAGCGACGGTTTCCTGCACAAAGCCGATCAACTTGCGCTGTTCCGGTCACCCGAGCGGAAGGTGTGCGGACAGGCGGAAGAGCTTCCGGGTGGTCAGTTGCCACGGCCGGCGCCCATTGACGATTGCATTTAGCCACACGACGAACCGCCTGCGGTTCTGATGACGTGGCAGTGGATATCGGCCGCGAAAAAGCACGGCGCCGTCGCATATGCCACGCGCACAACAAAACTGGATCGCAGGCCGCCGGCACCGAGCCATATCGGATCGCCGTGCCAGGATGTCAGGTATCGACACGTGGCTCTGTTTCTGCACGGCGCCGTGTCCATCCGTCACCATTGTGCCCCGAGTTCGCACCACGTGTGCTAATTGTGAGGTCGACGACTGGCGCTATCGGACCGGCCCAGATCGCATGTTCATGCTGGAGCGGACCGTTGAAGAGCGACACGGTCTTCAAGAAGGCCTTTAACGAGCTTCTCGACCTGCTTTCCCGGCTGCCGGTCGGCACGCGAATCGACCCGGAAACGAGACTGGCCGACAGCGTGGACGTATCGCGGACGACGATACGCAAGGTTCTGCACGAACTCACCGACCGGCGCATCATCAAGCGCAAGGACGCAAAGCTGGTGCTCGCGCGCAAGCCCGACGAGCGCGATCATTTTCCGATGGCCGAGACGATTGCGGCATCGGATCGCGTCGAGAGCAAATTGATGGAGTGGATTTCATGGGAAGGGCGCCAGCCGGGCGAATACGTCAACGGCCTGGAGTTGGCGCGTCAGTTCGGCGTGTCGACCAGCGCCGTGCGCGAATGCCTCAACCGCTTCCAGCAATTCGGTCTGGTCGAAAAGCGGCCGAACTCGGGCTGGATCTTTCGCGGCTTCACGACCGAGTTCGCCCTCGAGCTGTTTCAGGTGCGCGAACTGTTCGAGATTCCCTGCGCAAGGGCCTTCGTTGCCTTGCCACCGGAGTCGCCGGCGTGGCGTGAACTCAAGGCGCTCGAAACCGAGCACCTTCGCCTGCTGCGGCACATCAACCGGCATTACAAGGAATTCTCGGCACTCGACGAGCGCTTCCACCGGCTCATCTACAATGCGTCACACAATCGCTTCATGGAAGGCTTCTACGACCTGATCTCCCTGATCTTCCACTACCACTACCAATGGCGGAAGAGCACCGAGCGACAGCGCAACGAGGTGGCTGCACGCGAGCATCTCGAATGCATCGCCGCGCTGTTCAGCGGCAATCCCGACACGGTGGAAGACGCCTGCCGCCGCCACCTGACATCGGCTCGGCGCACCCTGCTGGCGTCGATCGAGTGAGCCCGTTCCCGGCCTTCAGGCGTGTGCCATGGACAGCGCCTCCAGGCGCGGCATCGGCAATTTGGCGTCGGCGTCCTGCACCCATCGGATGAAGGCGGTGATGCGCCGCTGGATCTTCACCTCGTGGTTCTTGGCGATATCGGCGACGCAATGCTCAAGGAACGGGTTGAGAAAACGCCCGTAAGTCACCTGAACATAATCGCGCGCCGCGTCTTCCATGCCGCGGGCGGCGAAGCCCGGGACCACCTCTTCCGCAAAAAGGCGGTCGAGACGCTTCCTGATGCTCGGATCGGCAAGCATCGCCTTCACCGTCTCCATCTCGGGTCGCTTCTCCTCCATCCAGGCCTCGGCCAGCCACGTGTGGCCGAGGTTGAGGATGTGAAGCTTCAGCCGCTCGATAGGCTCGAGATCCGGCGTGACGACGATGGCAGGATGGTCGAACGGGGCCTTATCGGCGCGAATCGCCCATAGCGCATAGGGTTCGGCCACGGCGCCGACGGGCTCGATCGGCGTGGAAACGATCCGGTCCACCAGCGTATCGACGAAGATGACCGACTCGCTCAGCCATTGCCCGAAGGCATCGCCGATCTGCCAGCTGGCGGCAAGGCCCCCGACAAGCTGTCGCAAGACAGCGCCGTTCGATCGCACGAGCTCACATGGCAGGATCGTGAGCGGCTTACCGCCGGCCGCGCGCCGCGCGACGAGAAGCTGGAGCAGCTTGGCCGGGAAACTGGCGGCCGCATTGCCGGCGCGCGGTGGCCCTTCACGGTCGGCCGCGTCGATCTCATAGCCGCGGTCGCCGACATTGGACACGACGAAGGCGGCTTTGCTGGCGAAGACGTGCGTGATCTCGGCCCAGTCGGCATCGGCCTCGAGCGCGCTGTCGACGCTCGTGACCTGGATCGTCTCGTCGACAATCAGGTTGCCGCGCTGGCCCTGGATGCGGACCGGGAAGCCGCCTGGCCGGCGCAATGCCTGAACGCGGCCCGATCGCGCGCCGCCTGTGGTCGTCTTGACGACCGTGATCGGCCCGATGTCCTGTCCGCCTGCGCGCGCTTCGTGGACGAACAAGTCGACATGCGCCTGGAGGAAACGGCTGGTGCCGAACTGGATGATCCGCTTCGTCATCACGACACCTGAATAAGGGCCTTGATGAGCCCGCGCTTGTCGGTTGCCCAGCGGGCAAGGTCGTTTGCCGCGCCGGCGAGCGTCGTGCGATGGGTGATCAACTTGGCGATCGGCACCTTGCCGGCGGCGATCGCTGCGATGACGGTATCGAAATCGGACTTGAACGCATTGCGACTTGCCAGAAGCGTCATTTCGCGCGCGTGGAAGGCGGGGTCGGAGAAGGTGATGGTTTCGCGCACCACGCTGAGCAGGACGTAGACGCCTGCATGGGCGACGTAGCCGAAGCCTGCCTCCATCGAGGCGCGGTTGCCGGTCGCGTCGATGACGGTGTCGAAGCCGTCGCCTTTGGTGATCTCTGCCACCGCCTCGCTTGCATGGGCATCGGCGAGGATGACGGAGTCGGCGCCGATCAGCCGCTGCGACTCCATCAGTCGTTGGCTTTCGATATCCATCAGGGTCGCGGTCGATCCGGCGATCTGGGCGAAGATCGCGGCGCCGATGCCGATCGGCCCGGCGCCGATAATCAGGGTACGGCCGGATTTGGCCGACGCACCGGCGCGGCTGACACCGTGGGCGCCGATGGCCAGAAACTCGACGCACGCCGCCTGCTCCGCCGTCAGCCCTTCGGCAGGATAGAGGTTCGTCTCCGGCACGCTGATGAGCCGCGTCATGCCGCCGTCACGATGCACACCGAGGACGGCGATGTTCATGCAGCAATTTGGCCGCCCTTTGCGGCAGGAGTGGCAGATGCCGCAGGCAACGTACGGATTGACGACCACCAACTCGTCTTTCCTGAAGCGGCTGCCGGGCGACGCTTCGACAACTTCCGCCGCAAGCTCGTGCCCCATGATGCGCGGATACTGTAGGTATGGGTGGCTGCCCTCGTAGATGTGGTAGTCGGTCCCGCAGATTCCGACGCTGCGGATCCTGATCAGGACCTCTCCCGCCACCGGTTGCGGCTCGGGCCGTTCCTCGACCGCCAGGGCTCCGGGATTCAGACAGACGAGCGCTTCCATGGTGCTTCCCTTCGGGTGACGCTGCGCGATACCGGGGCGGTAGAAGCCCCGGCGTCGTTCTGCGTGCATCGGCGGCGATCGCGATCCTGCAAGGCTGCTCCAGTTGGGATCTACGCCCCGACGTTTGACCATTAAAAACACATCCTGCCCAGAACGATCGTCAAGATGTTTTTGTGGGTCTGGAATCATCGGCATATGTCGATAAAAAACACTTTGACATGCGCCGTCTGTCCGCCTTCTATTTCCAGACCAAAGGTGCTGGTGGAGCTTGAAGAATTTGACCGCAAAGCCGGAATGCGCCGGCTTTGGGTTGACCGGTGCCTGGAGTATGGTCGTGGACGGTTCGGCCGCAAGGCAAGCCAGCCGTATCGCGACATGCAGTGCCTTGATCCAAGGCTAGTGCGTTGCAAAAGGGAGGAAGCTCAATGTTTCTTGCATCGAAGATCAGCCGGCGGAAATTCGGACTGCTAACCGCTGCTGCGGTTATCGGCGGATTTTGCGCGGCACCGTCCTTCGCGGCCGACGTGACCATTCCAATTATCGTGAAGGACACAACGTCGTTCTATTGGCAGATCGTATTTTCCGGCGCTTGCCAGGCCGGAAAGGACCTTAACGTCAACGTGCCGCAGCTCGGCGCCCAGTCCGAGGCCGATATCAACGGCGAAATCACGATCCTTGAGAATGCCGTTGCCGGCAAGCCGGCTGCAGTCGTGATCGCGCCGACCGAGTTCAAGGCGCTTGGCGCGCCGATCGACGAAGCGGCAAAGTCCGTGCCGGTCATCGGCATCGACTCGGCAGCCGATTCCAAGTCGTTCGCGTCGTTTCTGACGACCGACAATGTGCAGGGCGGCCGCGTGGCTGCCGACGGTCTGGCTGCAGGCATCAAGGCGAAGACAGGCAAGATCGCCGGCGATGTCGCGCTGCTCACCTATCTGCCCGGTGCCGGCTCGCTGGATCAGCGCGCCAAGGGCTTCAAGGAAGAGATCGCGGCCAAGTATCCGGACCTGAAGTTGGTTGCCGACAAGGTGGGCGACGGCACGACCACGACCGCACTCAACATTACCACCGACCTGCTGACCGCGAATCCGAACCTGGTCGGCATGTTCGCGTCGAACGAACAGTCAGTTCTCGGTGCCGGTCAAGCCGTGGCTGAAAACAAGATCGCCGACAAGTTCACTCTGGTTGGCTTCGATGCCGACGACAAGCTGCTCGGCTTCCTCGATGACGGCACCATCTATGGTCTCGTCGTTCAGGACCCCTATCGCATGGGTTATGACGGCATCAAGACCGCGCTTGCAGCGTCCAAGGGCGAGACGGTTGAGAAGAACATCGATACGGGTGCTAACCTCGTGACCAAGGCGAACGAGAAGGAGCCCAAGATCGACGCCCTCATCCATCCCAAGCTGGCCTGCAAGTAAGAACCCTGTGGAGCCGCGCCCCGTCCGTTTGACAGGGCGTGGCTCCATGGCTGCATATCCCTTGAGGAACGGGAGGGGGTGATGCTCAGGGGTCGGGAGGGCCAATAATGAGTAGGTCCGACGTTGCGCCAGGCTCGCCATCGCTTGACGGTAGAACGCGGCCGGATGCTCCGATCCTGGAGCTCCGAAATCTGTCCAAGAGCTTCGGCCCGGTGGAGGCACTGAAGCCGAGCTCTCTGACCTTCAGGCACGGCGAAATCCACGCCATCGTCGGCGAAAACGGCGCCGGCAAATCCACGTTGATCAAGCTTCTGACCGGCGTGATCCATCGATCGGGCGGCGAGATTCTTTGGGAAGGCAAGCCCGTTGCCTTGGCGACGCCGCAGGAAGCAATCGACCACGGGATCGACGCCGTTCATCAGGAAATGGTGCTCTGCCGGCACCTGACGGTCGCCGCCAACATGTTCCTCGGTGAGGAAAAGACCCGCTACGGACTGATGCGCAAGAAAGATATGACGCGCGAAACCCAGCGCATCATGGACAACATGGGCTTTCACCTGCCGGCAGCCGCAGTACTCGGCACCCTGACTATCGGTCAGCAGCAACTGGTTGCGACGGCGCGCGCCTCCTTGCGTGGCACCAAGTTTCTTATTTTTGACGAACCGACTGCCTATCTGACGCGTCAAGAAGCAGCGCAGCTCTTCGCCATGATCGGGCGGTTGCGTGCCGCAGGCGTGACCATCATCTACATCTCTCACCGACTCGAAGAAGTCTTCGAGATCGCCGATCGCGTTTCGGTCTTGCGTGACGGCGCCATGGTGGGAACGCGCGACATCAAGAATACGAACGAGACCGAACTGGTTCGGTTGATGATCAATCGCTCGATCGACCAGATCTATCACAAGGAAAAGTTCGAGTTCGGCGAGACGCTGCTTGAGACGCGCAATCTGAGCGGCCCCGGATTTAACGACGTGTCGCTCAGCGTGCGCCGCGGCGAAATCGTCGGCCTCTATGGCCTCATCGGTGCCGGCCGCAGCGAATTCGCCCTGAGTGTCTTCGGCCGCTTTCCCAAGACGTCCGGAGAAATCCTGTGGAAAGGCACGTCCGTCGATATCCGCAATGAAGGCCAAGCGATCAGGCTTGGCGTTGCGCTGTTGCCCGAGAGCCGGCGCGATCAGGGACTGAACCTCAATCTACCCATAAGCCTCAACATCAACCTGCCGATCTATGACCGGATCACGCACGGCATCACGATATCGCCGCGCGAAGAAGCTGAACGCGCCGACCGCCAGATTCACGACCTGTCCATCAAGACGCCGAGCCGGCGCACGCTCGCGTCGTCGATGTCGGGCGGCAATCAGCAGAAGATCGTCATCGGCAAGTGGCTCAACTGCGGCGCCGAGCTGTTCCTGTTCGACGAGCCGACGGTCGGTGTCGATGTTGGTACGAAGGCCGAGATTTATCGTCTGATGGCCGAGCTCTTGAAGAACGGGGCAGGTATCCTGTTCATTTCGTCCTACTTGCCGGAAGTCTACGAACTGGCGGATACATTGCACGTGTTCAGGGGATCGCATCTGGTCGGCACCAATTCATTCCGGGGCAAAAGCCACGAAGAGGTCCTGGCGCAGGCCATCGGCGTATAGGGAGAAGAAAAATATGACCACCGACGTCGACGCAGCCCCTGGCGGGCCGGCGCAGACTCGCCGAGACTACAGTTTCCTGTTTGCCCTTACGCTGCTCGGCCTGTTGATCGTGCTTTGGGCCGCGCTCACTGCGGCAACACCGAATTTTCTGACCGAGCGCAACATACCCAACCTGCTGCGGCAGGGCTCGATGATCGCTATCCTCGCCCTTGGTGAGACGTTCGTGATCATCACCGGGGGCATCGATCTTAGCGTTGGCGCCATCGCCGGCTTCTGCACCGTTATCGTTGCGATGCTGCTTCATGCTGGCCTGCCGATATGGTTGTCCGTGCTGCTGACTTTGCTCTGCGGGCTCGCCATCGGCGTATTTCACGCCTTCGGTGTCACCAAGATGCGGGTGCCTCCCTTCATCATGACACTGGCGTCGCTGACATCGCTGCGCGGCATCGGCCTGCTGATGACCAAAGGCGCCACGGTCAGCATCACCGTCAAGTCGTTCACCGATTTTTCTGTTGCCGACTTTCTGGGCATCCCGAGCTTGTTCTGGATGGTGATCCTGGTCGGCGTGCCATCCTATATCTTCCTGGCGCACACGCGCTGGGGCCGCTACATCTTCGCCGTCGGATCCAACCCGGAATCCGCTCGGCTCTCCGGCGTGCGCATCAACCTGACGCTCTATATCGCCTATTCGTTTTCGGCTGGCCTGGCCGCGTTCGTCGGTATTCTGCTGGCCATGCGCATCGGCATCGGCAATGCCATGCAGGCGGATGCTTGGGAGCTGCAAGCGATTGCTTCAAGCGTCATCGGCGGCACCTCGCTCTTTGGTGCCATCGGCACGGTTCATGGACCGCTGATTGGCGCCTTCATCCTGGCGACCATCAACAACGGCGCGAACCTGCTCAACGTCAATTCGTTCTGGCAGCGCACCGTCACCGGTCTGCTGATCATCGTGATCGTCTACTTCGATGGGTTGCGACGTCAGAAGATCTAGGGAAGCGGGGCGCACCTCCCAGGCGGGGGCAGGGCTGTCACCTGTCCCCGCCCTTTTTTTAGGTAGAAGCACGAGATGCCAGTGCGGTCGCGCCAGGTGCCGACGGGCCGGGGCCATCGCGCCAGAGCAATCGCCAAGGATACGGCGACGCACGAAGTTTGCATTCACGGAGGAATTCATGTCCGTGGGACAGATTGATAAAGTGGTGCTTGGCCGCACAGATTTGAGCGTATCCAAGCTCTGCTTCGGCACGTCGGCCCTCGGCGATATGCCGGAGACCTTCGGCTATTCCGTCGACGCCGACCAAGCCAGGATGACTTTGAAGGCAATCTTTGCCGGGCCAGTGGATTTCCTCGACACCGCGCGCATCTATGGCAACGGGCGCAGCGAGCAGCGCATAGGGAAGGTGCTAAAAGAGATCGGCGGCTTGCCGGATGGATTCGTTATCTCGACCAAGCTCGATCGCGATTTCACGACCAACGCCTTCGACGGCGCTAGGGCGCGTCGCTCACTAGAAGAGAGCCTCGAGGCGCTCGGCCTCGACCATGTCCATCTGTTGCATGTGCATGACCCTGAGAATGCCGCGGATGCAACCGACATCGCCAAGCCCGCTGGAGCACTAAACGAACTCTTCAAGATGAAGGAGGAGGGGCTGGCTAGAGCCGTCGGCCTGGCCGCGGGGCGCGTCGACATGATGATGCAGCTTCTACGCGACTGGGACTTCGATGCGATTGTCACGCACAACCGCTTCACCCTGCCCAACCGTAATGCCGAACCGATGATCGATTTCTGCGTCGGCAAGGGCATCGCCGTGCTCAATGCCGCTCCCTATGCCAGCGGCGTTCTAGCCAAGGGATCGAACACCTACAAAAGATACGCCTACCAGGATGCCTCGGAGGAAATGCTCAGCCCGATCCGCCGCATCGAAGAAATCTGTGGTCGCCACGACGTACCGACAGGTGCGGCGGCGCTGCAGTTCTCGATGCGTGACCCGCGCGTGACCTCGACCGTGGTCGGCGTCAGCAAACCGGAGCGTGTCGCCCAGACGCTCGAGTGGGCGCATTGGCCGATCCCCGATGCCGCATGGGACGAGCTGCTGGCGCTGCCTTATGTAACCGAAGACCCCCAAGGCTGACCCGGATCTTTGTCCGGTGGCGTTGTCCCGTCAGGTTCAGCCTGGTTCATGATGCTGCGTTGGGAGTATTGACCGGATAGCAGACCGTGTCACCCCTGGCAAAACGAATGGCCTCCTCGGCTACCTTTCGGTTGAGCTCTTCCGCCGATTCCTCCGAATACCAAGCCATATGTGGCGTCACGAGGCAGTTAACGTGGGAGAGAAGCGGCAAACCCGCCGACAGCGGTTCGCGTGCGGCGGTGTCGATCGCCGCGCCACCGATCGCGCCGCGCGCCAGCGCGTCGGCGAGGGCGGTTTCGTCAATGATTCCGCCGCGCGCCGTGTTGATGATGAGAGCTGTCGGTTTCATGCGGCCGAACGCGTCGGCGCCGAACAGGTTGTGCGTCTCCGGCGTAAGCGGGCAATGGATCGAGATCACGTCCGATTCCCTTACCAGCGTGTCGAACGAGACGAAGGTGATCTCGGGATGCTCGCGCTCCAGGTCCGGTCGGCGCGGATCGGTGCCGATCACACGGCAGCCGAGCGCGTTGACCTTGTGAGCGAACAGGTTGCCGATCCGGCCGACGCCGACAATGCCGACCGTCAGCGTGCCGATGCGGCGCACGGGGATAGAGCGGCGGTAGTCCCAGACGCCGAGCCGGTTCAGCGCGGTGATGAAAGGCAGTTTGCGCACCAGCGAAAGCATAAGGCCGAGCGCGTGGTCGGAGACTTCGTGCATGCCGTAGTCGGGCACGTTGCATACCTGGACCCCGAACTCCGTCGCCGCTTCAAGGTCGATATTGTCGACTCCGACGCCATAGCGCACGATCAGCTTCAGATCGGGGCTGAGTGCGGCGAAGACGCGAGGCGTGAACGGCGCGTATTGATTCATGATGATGCCGACACCACGGCACTGGTCGATGACCTCGTCTTCCGTCCGGCACGCCAGGTGCGTGTAGGAGAGGCCGCTCTCGGCGAACAGCCGCTCCTCGACGCTCATCGAGTCATGGTCGCAGTCGGATATTGCGATTCTCATGGTCGGCAGCTCTCTCACCAGCTTCACGCGTCGGATCAGCGGCCGAGGTAACCGCTGTCGATCGGGATAACGGCGCGGTAGATATGATCGGATGCCTCCAACGCGGTCCTGATCCTGGCCGCGCCCGGTCGGCCGGCATCAACCGGAACGTCCCGCAACTCGACCTTGCCCGCGGCCACATAGACTGGCGCCTTCATCACGCTTCTCCCGTATTTCTTCTGTGTGCCCAGTCGCAACCAACGTCCTTGTGGCGGGCATCCGACCAGTGCGTGACGGATCGAAGCCAAACATCACCCCGCATTCTCTCCGGTCGGGGCTTAATCTCAGTCGGCACCGGCGGCCCTTCAGTCGAGGTGGTAGACTTCAGGCATCGGGCTCCACCACTCGCCCTCCGGCGCCGATTTCAGCCGCTCCTGGCAGGGATCGGTGAGGGCGAGCCATTTCTTGCTGACCGCCAGCGCATCCAGGGTCCGCATGTCGGCGGCGAAGTCCGCGCCTGTGTATTCCCAGTAGCCGAAGAGGAGGTTCTCCGGCTCGCGCAGGTAGATCGAATAGTTGCGGATATTGGCGGCGCTCAGCGCGGCGTTCATCTCCGTCCAGGGATGGGCATGCAGCTCCTTGTAGAGCGCGACCTTCTCCGGCCGCACGCCGATCACCATACCCATGCGTTGGACGCTCATTCCAGATCCCGGTTTGTGCAAACCATCGTACTCGACCCAACGCCTATCCTTTGGTCCCGCCCGCCGTCATGCCTGTCACGAGGAAGCGCTGCGAGAAGAGGAACACGATGAGCACCGGTGCCACGGCAATGAGAATGGCCAAGGCGAGGGTTGAGAGCGAGATGGTGGTTGAAGCCGCGTTGGTCGGGTTGAACTGGCCCACGTTCGACAGCAGTTCGGCGATGCCGACCTGGATCGGGGCCTTGCGCCCGGGAACCGTCACGAAGGGCAGGAAGTAGTTGTTCCAGTTGCCCACGAAACTGAAGAAGCCGACCAGGGCGATGACCGGCGTCGCCAGTGGCATGGCCACCATCCTGAACAGTTGAAACTCACCGGCGCCGTCGATGCGGGCGGCGTCCAGAAGGTCTCTGGAGATGGCGGTCGAGAAGTAGATGTAGGTCAGGTAGACCCCGAACGGGAAAAATGAAAACGGCAGAATCACCGAAAACGGGTTGCCGATCAGGTGTACGGCGCTGAGTTCGAGAAAGATCGGCAGCACCAGCGCAGTGCTCGGGACCAGCATGACGACGAGCGTCAGGGCCAGCAGCGTTCTGCGCCCGGGGAACTCCGTCAGCGCCATCGCATAGCCCGCAGGGATGCTGATGGCGAGCGTGATGGCCAGCGCCGCCACGCAGTAAAAGGCCGAATTGGTCAGCCAGGTCCAGATCAAGCCCTTCTGGAACTCGACCAAGCTCCTCCAGTTGTGGACGAGCGTGGCGATATCACCGATCGCGAACGGGTTGTCGAGCAGAAGCTGCCGGTCGGTCTTGGTGGGGGCCAGCACAAACCACACAAGCGGCACGACGAAGAACAGCACGAAAAAGATGAGAACCAGTGCCGTGAAGACACGGCCGAGCCACGCCCCCGGTGCCCCGGTCTGCGGCACCGCTCCTCCAAGTTGCCGGTCAGGCGCGCTCAAAGAGGCCTCCCCGGAAGACGAAGAAGACGCTGAGCACGATGGCGATGAACAGGAGAACCAGCGAGATCGCCGCCGAGCCGTTGAAGTTGCTCTGCTTGAAAGCGTAGAGGAAGGCGAGCTGGTTCAGCGAGTAGTCCTGCGTGACCACCCCTCGACTTGCCTGGGACAGCACCTTGGGCTCAACGAAGAGCTGGGTTCCGCCGGCGAACGACAGGATGACCATGTAGGAAATCCACTTGCGCATCAGCGGAATTTGAATGGACCAGGCGGTCCTTATGGGCCCGGCGCCATCGACGCGCGCGGCCTCGATGATGTCGTTGCTGATGTTGTTGAGCGCGCCATACATGACGACGATCCACCCGCCAGCGCCCGTCCAGAATGCAATGATGGCAAGAACGAAGTGCAGTTGGTCGACCTGTACGACATCGACGAATGTCTTGAAGCCAAAGGCCCTGATGACAAAGGAAACCGGGCTGACGGTCGGGTCGAGCACGAAGAGCCACAACATGACGCTGGCGGCCCCGGCCAACGCGCCTGGAATGTAATAGGCAAACCGCACCGAGGTAGACAGCCAGCGGACGCCGAGCGCGTGGATGACGAGGGCAAGCAGCACGACCAGCACCACCAGGCTGGCCAGCCACACGATCAGGTAGAAGCTGACATGCTGCAGGGCCGGGAGGAAGCGATAGTCGTGGAACACCTTCACGAAATTGGCGAAGCCGACGAAGGCGCCGCGCTTGGTGAAGGCGAGATAGATGGCATAGGCGGTCGGCATGATGCCGAAGACGAGCAGGAAGAGCGTGTACAGGCTGACGAATGCCAATCCAGCCCGGGCTTGAGCATTCTGCATGGTCGGCTCATTCCGCGAAGCGGGCCGCTGCCCACCCGATTGGGGGCGGGCAGCGGTATCAGTCGGCGTGTTCACGTCGTCAGACTCCGACGTTTGAACAAGGCATCAGATCAGTTGGTGTCGTAACCCTCGACCTGAGCTTCGTTCTTCATCTCCTGCTCCCAAGCCGGGGCCATGTCGGCGATCGTCTTTCCGGCGGCGAGGCCGGGCACGATGATCTTCGACCAGGACGTCTCGGGCGAGAACTTGGGGTAGCCCCAACCGCTCCACACGCTGCTCGCCGCGGTCGAAACGGCCGCCTTGAAGTCGCCGGCAAAGAAGCCGCTGGACGCCTGGGTGTCGAGCCACGTGTTGGCGGCGGACTGGTAGGCCGGAAGCCCGCCCGTGCCAGCCGTCTTTTCGTTGGTGATGATGTACTTCATGAACGTCACGACGGCATCGGGATTGGTCGTATGGCTCGAGATATACCACACGCCGCCACCGACGTTGCCGGTCACCTTGTCGCCGTCCTTCCAGTAGAGGGGAGGAGCCGCACCCCATTCGTCGGGCTTCGCGTTGACGCTCTGGTCATTGTGGAAGAGGGCGCCCGAATACCAAGCGGGACCAGGGATGGCCACGAGGTGATCCGCCTTGGCGACGAAGCTGGCGCCGAAGACGCTGTCCTGTGTCACGGCGCCATTGCCCAGCATGTGGTCGAGCATGGCGGTGACCTTCTTCGAGTTCGGATCGTTCACGTCCGACATGAACGCGTCACCCTTCACCTGGAAGATCGGCGCTTCGCCACCCCAGTAATAGATGTAGGGGCCCTCAAACCCGTCGCCGACGGAACCCAGGAAGTAGCCGGGGTGGTCCTTGGCGAGCTTGTCGCCGAGCGCCTGATAGTCCTCCCAGGTCTTGGGCGCGTCGTAGCCGAACTTGTCGAGCAGGGCCTTGTTGTACCAGAACAGCACGGGCGCGAGATCGTTCCTGAGCCCATAGACGTTGCCGTCCACGGTCACCGGATCGAGGGCGCCCGGGGTGAACCCGTCGAGCCACGCCTTGTCAAACATGCCCTTGTTGAGGACCGCGGCGAAAGCCTGGACGCCATTGGTCTCTTTCGCTATCCACGCGACGTCGTTGTTCTGGGTCGAGAACACCACGTCCGGCCATCCCTCGCCGGCCTGATCGGCGAGCCCGATCTTGGTCTGCAAGGAACCCGATGCACCCGATGAGGCATCGTAGAGGACCATGTTGATCTTGACGTTGGGATTGTCCTTAATAAATGCCTCGACGGCGGGCTGGCGGACGGCGTCAACCCAAACGGTGATGCCCTTGCTGTCAGCAGCAAAGGCCGAGCCGGCGGCCAACATCGCCGCGAGCCCCAGAGTGATGCGCAGTGATTTCACGGTTCCCTCCTATTTCACGCTGCGGTTCTTGATCTACGCGATGGTCTTGTACGGACCGGGTCGGCCCCGTCCGGGACGAGACGGGTTGCTGGCTTGAGCCGCGGGTTGAACGGGGCGGCGCCCAGGTCGGCCTGGGCCAGGACGGTGGGGCGTGCCCAATCGCGGCGGGCGCTTTCGGAGAGCACCAGGCCATGGCCGGGACGGTCGGGCGCGTAGATCCACCCGTCACGAATCTCCATCGGCTGCTCGACGAGATGATCGAAATTCTGGAACGAGTATTCCAGCCATTCGACCTCGGGCAGGGCACAGGCCGCATGCACACCGAGCTCGAGGAACGTATTTCCGAGGCTGATCGGGATACCGAGTTCGGCGGCAAGCCAGCCGATGCGCATGACGTCGGTGACCGGGCCGTGGACGTTGAGGATGTCGGTGCCGCCGGCCAGCATGAGCTGCCGCTTGCCGGCCGCATCGAGATATTCGCCGGAATTGATCAGCGTCCACGGCGTCGCCTGGCACAACATCCGCAGGCCGGCGAAGTCATCACGCAGCGTCGGATCTTCCACCCACATCAGGGGGAAGCCGGCATCGCGGATCCTGGTCAGCTTGACGAGCGCTTCCTTCGCGCTCCAGGCCTCGTTCGCGTCGATCATGATGAGTGCGCCGGGGCGCACCGTCTTGGTCAGCAGATCGAGTTGGTTGAGGTCGCGCTCGAAGTCCGGGTGGCCGACCTTGATCTTGAAGGCGCTGTAGCCGATGGATTCCGCGTAACCGAAGAACTCGGTGAATTCGTCATCCCCGAGATGGAAATCGAGGCCCGATGCATAGGCACGCATGCGGTTGCGCCGACTTCCCAGGAACTGGTGGAGGGGCAATCCGGCCTGCTTTGCGGCCAGATCCCAAAGTGCAACCTGCACGGCCTCCCCGAAGGGCAAGGCGGGGCCGGCCCGGTTGCCGCCGCGCGAGCGGCTGACGCGGTGGATAAGCGCGACCGGCGGCTCGCCTTCGAGTTGCGGCCAGACCTCGCTCGCGAAGACGCGGTTCAACTCTTCGAGGGCAGGAAGCGTGCGATGCAGGTTCTGCATGAAGCCAAGGCCGGACCGGCCCTGGTCGTCAAAAAGCTCGATGGCTGCGAGGCTGGCGTCATCGACGCGAATTTGGCTGTCGCCGATGACCCTGTCCCGGGCGAACTGAAAACGAGTGATTTGGAACGATGTAAGGCGCACTTTGGTCGACCATGAAAGTGAAATGATATATCAAACAGACTGTATAATAGACTAGACGCTTTGGCGGGAGCAAGGGGTGGCAAGCAAGAATCCCAGGAAGACAGCTGAAGAAGCGGGTAGCGGCAGCCGCCTGAGCGATTTGGCCTATCGGCGAATCCTGGAGGCGCTGTTCGAAGGCAGGTTGCCTGTTGGCGCCTTCGTGTCGCAGGCTGAACTGGTCGCGCTCATTGGCGTTCCCGTTGGACCGTTACGCGACGCCCTTCGCGTTCTCGATACGGAAGGGGTCGTGACGATCCATCCGCGGACCGGCATCCAGTTCGTCCGCCCGGGGCTCGAACTGACCCGCTCGACGTTTCAGTTCCGCAGCATCATCGAGGCAACCGCTGTGGCCATCTTTGCCGAGACAGCCTCCGACGACGAGTTGGAAACGCTCGCCCGTCGGCATCGCGAGGCTATTGCGCGCGTTCAGAGCGAGGGTATGACTGAAGCGCTCGTTGCGGAACTGGAGGCGCTGGAGAATCTCTTCCACGGTTCCATCGTCGCCTGCCTCAAGAACGGGCTTATCGATTTAAGCTACAAGCGCATCCACAACTACGTGCGCATTCTGCAGCTCGATCGGCGCCTCACGACGCCCCGGGTGCTGCAGACGTTGCGCGAGCACATGCGGATCATCGAGGCGTGCCGGGTCAGAAATGCTGGGGAGGCGGTCGCGGCGCTGCAAGCGCATTTCGACGCCGCGCTGCAGCGTAGTCTCGGCCTCTATCGCTATGGCTCCGCGGGAGAGTAACAGGTCAGGGATGCCCGGGGAGGCGGCGCAGGAGGCCGGGCGCCTTGAGGCTGTCATGCCATCGACCGGCGCTCAGCGTGAAGCGCAGTGGCAGCCCCTGCCTGTCCACCATCGCATGGCTACTACACGCCCCGCCATGATTTCCAGGGCGTGTCGGACCCGAAGATCATCAAGCAGATCTCGGGGCGGGTGGGCATCCGGCCGGCCGCCTGATTGGGGCTCATGCGGGCATTCGTTCGATTGCGACGAAAGCCCGCTCGCGCGGAACAAAGGGACGTCGGCTTCTGGCGCTCTGCCCTCAACCGGATGAAAGAAGGGGGCTGAGATCAATACCGAAAACGGAGACGAGTTTGCGTCGGACTGCCAGCACAGCCACACCATCTCTCTCGAAATCTCTCGAACCGGTCCGCGAGGGCAGGGCGGTTACTGATCGCCCGATGGGCGCTTCCGCCGGCGGCTCTGCGGGCACGTCCCTGGGGACAAGCGGCGAAAGCCGGTCCCGCCTGAAGGGCCACCACGAGTTTGCCGCAATCTCGTGTCCAATCGCCGGCCCGTTGGGGCCGACGGGGGAATGCCGCGCCCGATCGACCATTCTCAGAGACGCCGGTTTCGCCCTGCGCGGACGAAGCGGCACTCGAATTCGCGGCTGTTTCAACGAGGCAGCTTAATGTCACAGAAAGACACAAGGCAGACCGGCCAGAACCGCACGACCATGTATGTCGTGGCGGCGGTCGTGGTCATCGCCCTGGTCGTCATCGTTTACTACGTCGCCCGCCCGGCCAGCACTCCTTCAGCCCCCGAGCCTGCGGCGCAGACCGAGCAGACGGCTCCTGCGGACGCCGCAACCGCTCCGGCCGCCGAGGCCCCGGCCGCCAACCAGATGGCCCCAGCCACGAACCAGATGGCCCCGGCCACGAACCAGATGGCACCGGCTGCCAACCAGATGGCACCGGCCGCCGGCACCGACACCACGGCTCCGGCCTCTGGCACGATGGCCCCGGCCGACAGCACGACCACCGCGCCGGCCGCCGATAGCACGACCGCAGCGCCGGCGGATACCACCGCTCCGGCTCCGGCGGCCGGTTCGAGCACGATGGCGCCCGCGCCAGCGGCTGGTTCGGACAACACGGCCGCCCCGGCCGGCACAACCACGACGGCTCCGGCCCAGTAGACCAGGCCCCACCGACACGGCTGCGCCCTGCTTTCACAGGGCAGGGCGCAGCGGCACCGGACCCTCCGCGCCGTCCTTCCGCGCTTGCCGTTACTGCTTGTAGGGGTGCCGGAAAACGCTCGCCCCCACCGCCGCCAGAACGCTGACCGGCAGAACGTACCAGGCCGAATCGAACGCGAACGCGTAGTGGAGCACCAGATCGACGACGATGCCGGCCGCCGCCGCGGTGGCGAGCGTCCAGTCGTCGCCGACGATGAAGTTGTACCAGAACCGCCCGAAGGCGGCTGCGTATGACCCGAACCTATCCATGGGCCTGTTGTCCGTGCGTCTCTGGTGTCGAATCGTGTCGAGCGCTCCATTTGGCGAGTTGCACGTAGCTGAGCGCCACGGCGAGCACGACGAGGGCGAGCGGGGCGAGCGCGACCGTATCGTATGGCCATTTGACGAAGGCGCCCTCGGCTGCCCAGAAGATGCCGAACGTCGTCAGCAGGACGCCGACGACGAACTTGAGCATCCGGTTCGGCACCTCTGCGATCTTGCCGCGCACAAGGAATGCGATCCCGGCCATGATCAGGATCGCGGCAGCGGCGCCGACCCAGGCCGCCGTCCAGCTACCCGAAGACGCTCCGAAGGTTATGGTGATGAACACGATCTCCAGGCCCTCAAGCAGCGTCCCCTTGAACGCCAGCGTGAAGGCATACCAGTCGTCGACGGCGAAGCGGGCCTGCTTCTCCTGCGATGCGTCCACCTGGCCCTCGTCGCCCTCTCGGCCGCCCGTGGCATAGGCGGCGATGGCCTTGCGCAGCCAGCCGAGGCCGAACGAAAGCAGCAGGAAGCCGACCACCAGGCGAAGCCAGTGCAAGGGAAGCGACTGGATCGAAATGCCCAGGCCGAGCGCGATGGCGATGAGGATGATCAGGCCGGACACCGTCCCGATGATCGTTGATCGCCAGCCACGCGCCGCGCCGACGCCGACGACGATGGTGTCGACTTCGAGCATTTCTACGGCGCAAGCGACGAAGGTCGCCCCGAGCACGCTGGCTGAACCGCCCGAAAAGATCGCGCCGAGATTCATGATGTGCGCCTCCCGGCGGGCGCCATGTCGATGGGTATCTGCAAGTGCATCATCGCAAAAGGAAGGGTTTTCAGGCCGATGCCGCGATGACAGCCGCTATCGGCGAAGTCGCCCCGAAGCGGTGATTCGTGTCGCTTGGACCTATACGGAACATCCGGCATGCCGTTCGGTTCCCCGGCGGCCGATTTCGTCAGGAATCCGGTCATTCCCAAGCTCCAGTCCGCCCCGCCTTGCCACCGGTTCCCCGCCTGCTAGACTGATCGTGAAAAGTAACCAGGGGGGCGCGCGGCGCCGGTTCCGCGGTTTGCCCTTGCGGCGCCTCCTCGTGAAGGGTTTGGAAGTTGTCGACGGGCGAAGATCCGCAAGGCGCGGACGAGCCCGCCGGACGCGCGGTTGAATCCGTCGCGATGGGCGCCGCGTGGGGCGATTTGGCCCCCCCTGCGTCCGTCCGTTCGGCGTCTGGTGGCAAGTCAGCCAAGCGCAGGAAGAACCGGCGCCGCCGCCGCGGCCCCGTCTATGCGCCGGGTGCGCGACCGGCCGATCCCGTTCAGCCCCTCCCGCTCAACGGCTCCAGGCACGCCGGCGTTGCGCCGCCGGTTGCCGACCCGGCCGTCGTCGTGCCGCCGCGGCGGGAGCGCCTCGACGGACCGCTTTACGCCGCCCTCGACCTCGGCACCAACAACTGCCGCCTGCTAGTCGCCACGCCGCGCGACTACGGCTTCCGCGTCGTCGATGCCTTTTCGCGCATTGTCCGTCTCGGCGAGGGCATCGGCGCCAATGGCCGCCTCAGCGACGCGGCGATGGCCCGCGCCGTCGAGGCGCTCGCTGTCTGCGGCGCCAAGCTCGCCGAACGAGATGTCCGCCGCACCCGCCTGATCGCCACCGAAGCCTGCCGCTCGGCCGAGAACGGCGCCGCCTTCCTCGAACGCGTGCGCGATGAGACCGGTCTCGCGCTGGAGATCGTGTCGCGCGAGACCGAGGCGCGGCTCGCCGTTGCCGGCTGCGCCTCGCTGGTCGATCCCAACGCCACCGGCGTCCTCCTCTTCGATATCGGCGGCGGTTCATCGGAACTCGTCTGGATCGACCTGACGCCGGCGCCCGACGGACGCCGCCGCCGCATGGCTGACCGCATCCGCACCTGGATGTCGCTGCCCGTCGGCGTCGTCTCGATCAGCGAGCGCCACGGCGGCCGTCACGTCAGCCCTGCCGCCTTCGCCGACATGGTTGCCGAGGTTTCGGCGATGCTGGCGCGGCTTTCCCGAGGTCGAGGCGCTCGACCGCGCCGTTGCTGATGGCGGTATCCACATGCTCGGCACCTCGGGCACGGTGACCACGCTTGCCGGCGTCCACCTCGGCCTGCCGCGCTACGACCGCCGCCGCGTCGACGGCACCTGGCTTGCAGGCGGCGTCGTCGGCGAGCTGATCGAGACGCTGGTCGGCATGGACTACGACACCCGCATGGCCAATCCCTGCATCGGTCGCGAGCGCGCTGACCTGGTGCTGGCCGGCTGCGCCATCCTCGAGGCGATCCGCCGCCGCTGGCCGTGCGAGCGCCTGCGCGTCGCCGACCGCGGTCTGCGCGAAGGCATGCTGGTCGAGCTGATGGCCGAGGACGGCCGCTGGCATCCGCGCTCGCGCCGGCGGGCGCGCTAGAGCGCCATGGCCGAGAAATCCGGCGGCTCCGGGCGGCGCGCCCTCAAGGTGCGGGTGAAGACCGCCCGGCGGCGCAAGGCCTCGTCCACCCGCTGGCTCGAGCGCCAGCTCAACGACCCCTACGTCGCCCGCGCGCAGGCCGAGGGCTACCGTGCCCGCTCCGCCTACAAGCTGATCGAGATCGACGATCGCCACCATCTGCTCGCCCCCGGCAAGCGCGTGGTCGATCTCGGCGCCGCCCCCGGCGGCTGGTCGCAGGTCGCCGCCGCCAAGGCGGACTCGACCGACGCCGATCCGCTGGTCGTCGCCATCGACTATCTCGACATGGACCCGATCCCGGGCGTCACCATCCTCAAGAAGGATTTTCTCGACGACGATGCGCCCGACGCGCTGCGCGCCGCGCTCGGCGGTCGTCCGGCCGACGTCGTCCTCTCCGACATGGCGGCGCCGACCACCGGCCACCGCCAGACCGACCACCTGCGCACCATGTATCTCTGCGAGACCGCCGCCGATTTTGCCGCCACCGTGCTCAGGCCCGGTGGCCATTTCGTCGCCAAGGTGTTCCGTGGCGGCACCGAAAGCGAACTGCTCGCCCGCCTCAAGCGCGAGTATGCCAGCCTGCATCACGTCAAGCCGCCGGCAAGCCGCTCCGAGTCGGTCGAGCTTTATCTGGTCGCCCTCGGCTTCCGCGGCGCCTGAGCTACTCGGCCGGCTGCTTGGCCGCGGCCGGCCGCGGCGCCACGGTGCCGCCCGCCATCTCGGCGCCGGCGTCCGGCGCCAGGCGGAAGAACCAGTAGACCGAGACCAGCGTGGTGAAGCCCACCATCAGGAAGGCCGGCCAGAACACGCCCCAGGTGATGGCGCCGCCTTGCGAGTTCGTCGATAGCTGCAGGGTGATCGCGCCGATGGTGATCCCCAGCGACACGGCGATCTGCTGCGCGACGCTGGTGATGGTCGTCGCCTGACTCATTTGCGCCGGATCGACATCGGCGAACGACAGCGCGTTGATCGCGGTGAATTGCAGGGAGCGGAAGAAGCCGCCCACCAGCAGCAGGCCGACCATGACCATGACCGGCGTCGACGGCGTGAAGAGCGCCGGCAGCGCGGTGAAGACGGCGGTGATGATGGTGTTGGAGATCATCACGCTGCGGAAGCCGTAGCGCTTGATGATCTGCGGTGCGGTGAACTTCATCACCACGGCGCCGACCGCGGTGGCAAATGTGATCAGGCCCGACTGGAAGGCATTCATGCCGAAGCCGAGCTGGAGCAGGAGCGGCAGCAGGAAGGGCGTCGCCCCGATGCCGAGGCGGAACACCGAGCCGCCGATGACGCTGTGCCAGAAGGTCGGGATGCGGAACAGCTTGAGGTTGAGGATCGGATGGTCGCTGCGCCGGGCGTGCCACCAATAGGCGACCAGCAGCCCCGCCCCGCCGACGATGAAGGCCGCGTCGGCGGCGAGCGGCAGCAGGTTCAGCCCGAGCGTCGTCGAGCCGGTCATGAAGGCGGCGAGCCCGAGCCCGGTCAGGAAGAAGCCGCTGGTGTCGAAGCGGACCTTGCCCTCGCCGTGGAGGTCGGGGACGTAGCGCGTGGCGAGCGCGATGCCGAGGAAGCCGACCGGCACGTTGATCCAGAAGATCCACGGCCAGCTCGCATAGGTGGTCAGGAACCCGCCGACCGGCGGCCCCAGGATCGGGCCGATCAGCGCCGGCACGGTCAGCCACGAGAGCGCCGCCACCAGCTCGGACTTCTGCACCGTGCGCAGCACCACCAGGCGCCCGATCGGCACCATCATGGAGCCGCCGATGCCCTGGACGATGCGGGCGAGCACCAGCATCTCGATCGATCGCGACACGCCGCACAGCGCCGAGCCGGCGATGAAGATGGCGATCGCGGCGCGGAACACCAGCCGCGCGCCGAAGCGATCGGCCATCCAGCCGGAGGCCGGCAGGAACACGGCGATGGTCAGCAGATAGGTGGTGAGCGCCAGCTTGAGGTGGATGGGGTTCGCCCCGAAATCGTGCGCGATCGCCGGCAGCGCCGTCGCCACCACGGTTGAATTGAGGTTTTGCATGAAAAGCGCCGATGCGACGATGAGGGGCACCAGCATTCGGTCTTGCATCGGCGGGGGGCTCGGGAGACCAGATGAGGAACGGCGGGAACCCGGGCGTGTTCCACGCCGGCGCGGCACATGGCGGGGCGGTCTCGCCGGACTCGCGCGGCCGTCACCGCCATATTTTAGTGCGATCGCCGTGCGACGCCAGCGGCCAACGCCGCTGTTTCGCGAATCGCATTGGCGTGGTAATCACCCTCGCCACTTTCCACTCGCTGTCCGCGTCCGGCGCCTTTGCGCGCCAGCGGCGGCGTTTTCGCATATCCGGGAGTGTGCGCCATGGCCGCGATCATCGAATCCCCTTACGGCGGCGAGGCCTTGGCCTTTGACGACGTCCTGCTGAAACCGGGCTATTCCACCGTCCTCCCCGGCGAGGCAGACATCCGCACGCGGCTGACGCGATCGATCGCCCTCAACCTGCCAATCCTGTCGGCGGCCATGGACACCGTCACCGAAGCGCGGCTCGCCATCGCCATGGCGCAGGCCGGCGGCATCGGCGTCATCCACCGCAACCTGACGCCGTCCGAACAGGCCGAGGCGGTCCGCCAGGTCAAGAAGTTCGAGTCCGGCATGGTGGTCAATCCGGTCACCATTCACCCGGAGGCGACGCTCGCCGACGCCCTGGCTCTGATGAAGCACCACCGCATCTCCGGCATCCCGGTGGTCGCCAACGGCGGCACGCCGGGCCGCCTGATGGGCATCCTCACCAACCGCGACGTGCGCTTCGCTTCCGATCCGTCGCAGAAGGTCGCCGAGCTGATGACCAGCAAGGACCTGGTCACGGTGAGCGAGAGCATCGAGCCGGAGGAGGCCAAGCGGCTGCTGCACCAGCACCGCATCGAGAAGCTGCTGGTGGTCGACGAGGACTATCGCTGCGTCGGTCTTGTCACCGTCAAGGACATCGAGAAGAGCCAGCTCAATCCCAATGCCACCAAGGACGATCAGGGGCGCCTGCGCGCCGCCGCCGCCTCCACCGTCGGCGACAGCGGTTTCGAGCGCGCCGAGCACCTGATCGACGCCGAAGTCGATCTGGTGGTCATCGACACCGCCCACGGCCATTCGCAGCATGTGCTCGACGCCGTGCGCCGGGTGAAGACGCTGTCGAACCGGGTGCAGGTCATCGCCGGAAACGTCGCCACCGCCGACGGCGCCCGCGCGCTGATCGATGCCGGCGCCGACGCCGTCAAGGTCGGCATCGGTCCGGGCTCGATCTGCACCACGCGCATCGTTGCCGGCGTCGGCGTGCCGCAGCTCACCGCCATCATGGACGTGGTCAAGGTGGGCGAGGCCTCGGACGTGCCGGTGATCGCCGACGGCGGCATCAAGACCTCCGGCGATCTCGCCAAGGCGCTCGCCGCCGGCGCCGCCTCGGCCATGATCGGCGGCCTCTTGGCCGGCACCGACGAGAGCCCCGGCGAGGTCTATTTGCACCAGGGCCGCTCCTACAAGGCCTATCGCGGCATGGGCTCGATCGGCGCCATGGCGCGCGGCTCCGCCGACCGCTATTTCCAGGCGGAGGTGCGCGACACCCTCAAGCTGGTGCCGGAGGGCATCGAGGGTCAGGTGCCCTACAAGGGGCCGGCCTCCGGCGTGCTGCACCAGCTTGCCGGCGGCCTGCGCGCCGCCATGGGCTATGTCGGCGCCGCCGATCTCGGCGAGCTCAAGGAGAAGGCGCAGTTCATCCGCATCTCCGGCGCGGCGCTCCAGGAAAGCCACGTCCACGACGTCACCATCACCCGCGAAAGCCCCAACTATTCCGGAAGCGGCAGGTAGGCCGATTGAGCAGGCGGCAGGGGGCGCCTGAAGGAGCAAGCCATGAGCTTCAATGCCCTTCTTCTCCCGCTGTTCGTGCAGGTGGCCCTGACGCTCGGCCTCATGTTCTGGGCGGGGACGCTCCGCCTGCGGGCGATCCGCAGCGGCACCACCAAGGTCCATGACATCGCGCTCGGTCAGCCCGGCTGGCCGGAGCAGGCGACCAAAGTCGCCAACGCCTATCACAACCAGCTCCAGCTTCCCGTACTCTATTATGTGCTGGTCGCGCTGGTCCTGCTGGTGGCGCCGGCGACGCCGGGCATGGTGGTGCTGTCTTGGTTGTTCGTGCTCTCCCGTCTGTTCCACACGCTCATCCACGTCACTACCAACAATGTTCCGCGCCGCTTCTTCGTCTTCCTCGCCGGCGTTGCGATCCTCACCCTCATGTGGCTGGTCTTCGCCGCCACGCTCTTCCTTGGCCTTTAGTCGGAGTTCTTGAGCGTTGAAACAGGGTGGGCGGCTTGCCGCAGCAATCGAGGTGCTGGCCGCGATCGAGACGCACCACCGGCCGGTCGCCGAGGCGCTGAAGGATTGGGGCGTGGCACACCGCTTCGCCGGCTCCGGCGACCGTGCCGCCATCGGCAACATCGTCTATGACGCGCTGCGCTGGCGCGCCTCCGCCGCCTGGGTCATGGGCGCCGACACGCCGCGGGCACTGGCGCTGGCGGCGATCGGCTGGCGCCGCGGCATCGGCGCCGAGGGCCTGGCCGCGCTGATCGCCGACGACACGCATGCCCCCGAGCCGTTGACCGATGAAGAGAAAGAGCGGCTCGCGGCCCCCGATATGTCCGCCGCTCCCGATCACGTCCGCGCCGATCTGCCCGAATGGCTGGCGGCGCGCTTCGAACGCCTGTTCGGCGGGGATTGGGTCGCCGAAGGCGCGGCGCTGGCGCTGCGTCCGTCCCTCGATATGCGCATCAACCGGCTGAAGGCCGACCGGCCGAAGGTCCTGAAGGCGCTCGCCCGCTTCGGCGCCGTCGAGACGCCGTTTTCGCCCGACGGCCTGCGCATCGCGGCGACCGAAGGGGAGGGGCGTCACCCCAATGTCCAGAACGAGCCGGCTTTCCAGAAGGGCTGGTTCGAGGTGCAGGACGAGGGCAGCCAGATCGCCGCGCTGATGGCGGGCGCGGCGGCCGGAGAGCAGGTGCTCGACCTCTGCGCCGGTGCCGGCGGCAAGACGCTGGCGCTGGCCTCCGCCATGGACAACAAGGGCCAGGTCTTCGCCACCGACAGCGACCGGGCGCGTCTCGCTCCGATCTTCGAGCGACTGAAGCGCGCCGGCGCCCGCAACGTCCAGGTGCGCGAGGCCGGCGCCCCGCTCGACGACCTCGCCGGGCGCATGGACGCCGTGCTGATCGACGCGCCCTGCACCGGCACCGGCGTCTGGCGCCGCCGGCCCGACGCCAAGTGGAAGCTGACCGACCAGGCGCTGGCCTTGCGCATCGGCGAGCAGGCGGCGTTGCTTCGCGATGCGGCGCGCTTCGTCAAGCCCGGCGGGCGCCTCGCTTATGTCACCTGCTCGCTGCTGCCCGACGAGAACGCCGAACAGATTGCCGCCTTCCTTGCTGCACATGCGGATTTCAAGGCGGTTCCGCCGGCAGAGGCGGCGGCCGCGCTTCCCGGGCTCACTGCCGCCGGCCGCGATGCCGGCAACGGGCTGGTGCTGTCGCCGCGGCGAACTGGCACCGACGGCTTCTTCATTTCAGTCATGAGGCGCACATGACCATCGCCATGCCCCAGGTCTTCCACATGGGCGACCTTGCCGTGCTCTTCGTCATGGCGACCGAACGGGAATACGGGCCGTTTCTGAGGCACCTGATCAAGCCCGTGATCACCGGCGTCGGGCCGGTTGAGGGCGCGGCGGGCACCGCCGCCGCCCTCGGCGAGCTTGCGGCTGCCGGGAGCGCCGTGAACCTCGTCTTTTCCCTCGGCTCGGCCGGCTCGCGCACGCTCACCCACGCCGGCATCTATCAGATCGCCAGCGTCGCCTATCGCGACATGGACGCCTCGGCGCTCGGCTTCCCCAAGGGAGCCACGCCCTTCCTCGATCTGCCGGCGGTGATCCCCATCCCCCACCGCATTCCGGGCGTTCCCGCCGCCTCCATCTCCACCGGCGGCGCCATCATCTCCGGGGCGGCCTACGAGGCCATCGATGCCGACATGGTGGACATGGAGTCCTTCGCCGTGTTGCGCGCGGCGCAGCGCTTCGGCGTGCCGATGGTGGGCCTGCGCGGCATCAGCGACGGCCGCAGCGAACTGACCGGCATGCACGACTGGACCGAATACCTGCACGTCATCGACGACAAGCTCGCGGTGGCCATCGAGGATTTCGCCGGCGCCGTCACCGCCGGGCGCTTCCGGCTCGAGGCGGCGCCATAACGATTGCCGGTTGGGGGGGACTCGGCTAATCGGGGCCATGACCGACACCGTCCTCATCGTCGACTTCGGCAGCCAGGTAACCCAGCTCATCGCGCGGCGCGTCCGCGAGGCGGGCGTCTACAGCGAAATCGTGCCGTTTTCCAAGGCCGAGGAGGGGATGGCCCGGCTCGCGCCCAAGGCCATCATCCTCTCCGGCGGACCCGCCTCGGTGCTCGACAAGGGCGCGCCGCTGCCGCCGATGTCGGTCTACGAGGCCGGGGTCCCGGTGCTCGGCATCTGCTACGGCGAGCAGGCCATGGCCCTCCAGCTCGGCGGCAAGGTCGAGGGCGAGCACCATCGCGAGTTCGGCCGGGCACTGGTCGAGGTCAAGCACAAGACGGCGCTGACCGAGGGGGTCTGGCAGGCGGGCGAGCGCCACCAGGTGTGGATGAGCCATGGCGACCGGGTGACCGCGCTGCCGCCCGGTTTCTCCGTCGCCGGCGTTTCGGACGGCGCGCCCTTCGCCATGATCGCCGACGAGAAGCGCCACTTCTATGCCACCCAGTTCCACCTGGAGGTCGTCCATACGCCCGATGGCGCCCGGCTCCTGTCGAATTTCGTCCACCGCATCGCCGGCTGCGCCGGCGACTGGACGATGGCCGCTTTCCGCGACCAGGCGATTGCGCGCATCCGTGATCAGGTCGGCAAGGGCAAGGTGATCTGCGGGCTCTCCGGCGGGGTCGATTTCGGCCGTCGCCGCCGTCCTCATCCACGAGGCGATCGGCGACCAGCTCACCTGCATCCTGGTCGATCACGGCCTGATGCGCATGAACGAGGCGTTCGAGGTCGTCGGCCTCTTCCGCGGCCACTACAACATCCCGCTCATCCATGTGGATGCGTCTGACCGCTTCCTCGGCGAACTGGAAGGGGTCAGCGATCCGGAGCAGAAGCGCAAGACCATCGGCCGCCTGTTCATCGACGTCTTCGAGGAGGAGGCGAAGAAGGCGGGCGGCGCCGATTTCCTCGCCCAGGGCACGCTCTATCCCGACGTCATCGAGAGCGTCTCCTTCACCGGCGGACCGTCGGTAACGATCAAATCGCACCACAATGTCGGCGGCCTGCCAGCGCGCATGAACATGAAGCTGGTCGAGCCGCTGCGCGAACTGTTCAAGGACGAGGTGCGCGCGCTCGGCCGCGAGCTCGGCCTGCCCGAGGCCTTCGTCGGCCGCCACCCCTTCCCGGGGCCGGGGCTGGCGATCCGCATCCCCGGCGCCGTCACCCGCGACAAGCTCGACACGCTCCGCAAGGCCGATGCCGTCTATCTCGACGAGATCCGCCGCGCCGGCCTCTATGACGCCATCTGGCAGGCCTTCGCGGTTCTCCTTCCGGTGCAGACGGTGGGCGTCATGGGCGACGGGCGTACATACGACGACGTACTGGCCTTGCGCGCCGTCACCAGCACCGACGGCATGACCGCCGACTTTTACCACTTTGACATGGAGTTCCTCGGCCGCGCCGCCACCCGCATCATCAACGAGGTGAAGGGCGTCAACCGAGTCGTCTACGACGTCACCTCGAAGCCGCCCGGAACCATCGAATGGGAATGAGGGGCAGGCCTCCAGCGTGGAATTGGATGTATTCGCAAGGCGTCAGAGTTTTGCTTTTGCAGATGGTTGATCGCGACCGGCGGCTTTGATCCGCCCCGGGCGGCCGATGAATTCTTATTGCTTATCGCCAAGTCTTGCGATTTTTCGCCTGAAACGTTTCGGCCGGCTGGGTCATCTATGATCGCCCGGCCGGGCAGCAAGACCGGCACTCCCGAAATACACTGTCGATATAGGCTGATTGGCGTGCGTTTGACCGGCTGATGCACGGGCAAGAGCGTGCGTTATAGGGCAGCCGAAAACGCCGGTTTTTGATCTATTCGATATTGCCCTGCCAGCTTTTGCGGGAAAGTGCCGCCCGAAACGCCGTCGTGGTCGCGATGCTGAAGGTTCACGTCGGCAAGCTCAGTTGGGCGGAACCATGAACAAACACACGATGACCGAAAAGCTCCTGAAGACGCCGGTATTCCCCGGCATTCCGGGCGTTATCCATGGCAACGGCGCCGTCGCCGAAGTGATGGGCCACGTATGTGGCGGCGTGATCGGCTACCCCATCACGCCGTCGACCGAGATCTCGGAGCTCTACGAGGCGTTCCGCGCGGGTGGCGGAACCAACGTCTGGGGCAAGCACCCGTTCTTCTTCGAACCCGAAGGCGAGCATTCCGCCCAATCCGGCGCCCTCGGCGCCGCGCTCACCGGCGGCAAGTACATTTCCAATGCCTCGTCGAGCCAGGGCATCCTCTACGGCCTGGAATCGCACTACGTCACCGTCGGCAAGCGTGTCGGCGGTTTCGTGCTTCAGGTGGCCGCCCGCGTCGTCTCCAAGCATTCGCTCAATGTCATGGCCGGCCATGACGACGTCTACGCCCTCATCCAGTCCGGCTACACCATCCTCTTCGGCTCCAATCCGCAGGAAGCCGCCGATCTGGCCGCGATCTCCTACAAGGTGGCCGCCCAGTCGCTGATCCCGGTCACCAACGCCATGGACGGCTTCACAACAAGCCACATGCTGTCCGAGGCGCGGATGCCGGAGCCGGAGCTGCTCAAGGAATTCCTCGGCGACCCGTCCGGGCGCATGAAATGCCCGACGGTGGCGCAGGAGATCCTGTTCGGCGCCAAGGGGCGCGTCTATCAGCTCAATCATTACCTCACCAAGCACCGCGACGATCTGGTGCCCGGCGACGTCACCGCGCTCAAGGCCTACCTTGAGGAGAACGCCGAGGCGGTCGAGAGCGACAACGACGGCGAACTGGTCGAGAAAACGCTCGCCTGGGTTCCCGAGGAACTGCGCGGCCAGTGGCGCCGCCAGTGGTTGAACGCCTATGAGAAGGGCACTCGCCAGCGCGTCCCGGCGCTGGTCGACGTGCACAATCCCGGCCTCACCGGCGCGGTGCAGAACCAGCCCGATTTCCAGGCCGGCTCCGCCGACCACCGCACCCACTTCGTACGCGACGTTCCGCGCTTCGTCCGCGAGGCGATGGCGGAATATTCCGAGCTGACCGGCCGCGACTACGCGCCGATCAAGACCTATTTCTGCGAAGACGCCGAGACCGTGATGATCGGTCTGGGCTCCGTCACCGACGACGTCCAGGCGGTCGCCCGCTACCTGCGCAGCCAGGGCAAGAAGGTCGGCGTCATCTCCGTCAAGCTGCTCACCCCGTTCCCCGAGGCGGAAGTCGCCGCGGCGCTGAAGGGCAAGAAGGCGGTCACCGTGCTCGAGCGCTGCGATGTGCTGGCGCTCACCAACTTCGTCACCCAGACCCTGTTCAAGGCGCGTGAGAACGTGGATGGCATCCGTCATCCAGGCATCCCAGCGATCAGGGAGGCCCCCAAGGTCACCACCGCCATCTTCGGTCTCGGCGCCCACGACCTGCAGCCGCGCCATCTGGTTGCCGCCTACAACAACATGGAAGGCGCCAACGCGCCGCTGGTCTATCTCGGCTCGCAGTTCTTCGCCAAGAACCCGTCGCCACGCATCGCCGCGCTGCAGGACAAGCTCCGCATCGCCTATCCCGAGACCGAGCTGATGGGCCTCGACACCGAGGCGAACCCGAACCTGCTGCCCAAGGGCGCCTTCCGCATCCGCTTCCACTCGGTCGGCGGCTACGGCACCATGGCCACCGGCAAGCTCTTGACCGACATCCTCGCCGGCGTGCTCGATCTGCATTCCAAGGCGGCGCCGAAATACGGCTCCGAGAAGTCCGGAGCACCGACCAACTACTACATCACGCTCAGCCCCGAGGCGGTGTTGCAGTCCAACGCCGAGATCGAGGACGTCGAGATCGTGGTCTCGCCGGACCACAAGGTGTTCGCGCACTCCAACCCGCTGCGCGGGCTGGTCGAGGGCGGCACCTTCATCATGCAGTCGGCGCTGCCGCCGGTCGAGGTGTGGAGGTTGTTGCCGCCGGCGGCGCGCAAGACCATCCGCGACCGCAAGATCAAGTTCTTCGTCATCGATGGCTTCGCGGTCGCCAAGCCGCACGCGCCGACGCCGGAACTCGAGACCCGCATGATGGGCATCGCCTTCATCGGTGCCGTTTGCGGCCATGTCGACCGTCTCGTGTCGGGCGCCTCGCAAGAGGTGATGCTCGAGAAGATCCGCAAGGACCTCACCAAGAAGTTCGGTGCCAAGGGCGGCGCCGTGGTCGAGGGCAACCTCACCGTCATCAAGGAAGCGTTCGAGGCGACCAGGCGGGTCGACTACAGCCAGCCGGAATTCGCCGAAGCGGAGAAAGCACCGGTCAAGGTGGCCGTGCGCAGCGCGGCGATTTCGGCGGCCATGTGCCGGCTGAACACGCCCGGCGCTAGCTCCAACTTCCTCGATCCCGAATATTTCGACGACATGGTCGCCGGACCCTTCCGCGAGGGCACGATTGCCGAAGCGCCCGTGCTGCCGGGCACCGGCCTGTTCATGCCGCCGGCCAGTGCCGCGGCCAAGGACAAGGGCCTGTTCCGCCGCACCGTGCCGGAGTTCAACCCCGACGTCTGCACCGGCTGCATGGAATGCGCGCTGGTCTGCCCGGACGCCGCCATCCCCAACACGGTGCACGACATCCACGACCTGCTACACGCCACCATCGGCCAGATTGATCTCGCCGAGCCGCAGCGCGACGCGCTGCGCGGTCAGGTCCATGCGCTCTCCGACGCGGTCCGCGAGATCTACCGGCAGGACAAGGAGGCCGTATCCCTGCACGACGTGGTGGTGAAGGCGGTCGCCACCCTCGATGTCGACAACGCCACGCTCCGCCGCAACCTCGGCAGGCTGGCGGAAGCGGCCGCCGTCTTCCCGGTGGCCCGCACCCGTCCGTTCTTCGACGCCATGGAGAAGGTGACCCCCGGCTCCGGCGGCCTCTATTCGGTCGCCATCGATCCGTGGAAGTGTTCGGGCTGCCTGGAATGCATCGATGTCTGCGGTCCGCACGCGCTCACCGAGCGCGTGCAGGATGAGCCGCTGCTCGAAACCTTGCAGGAGCGCTTCGAGTTCCTCAGCCGCCTGCCCAACACGCCGTCGCGTTTCGTCGAGGGCGCCACCAGGCCGGATGGCGACACCAAGCGGCTGATGCTCGATCGCAACAACTACTATGCGACCACCGGCGGCCACGGCGCCTGCCGCGGCTGCGGCGAGGTCACCGCCATCCGTCTGGTGACCAGCGCCAACCACGCCATCCAGGAGCGGCGGCGCAAGGAGCATATCCGCGAGCTGGAGGACCTGGTCGGCAAGCTCAACGCCAAGCAGGCGACGGTCGACGACGCCGATCGGCGCGAGCGTATCGGCAGGACGGTCGCGACCCTTGAGAAGCGACTGTTCAACTACGAGACCGGCCCCACCGGAAACGGCCCGGCCGCCTCGGTCGTCGCCAACGCCACCGGCTGCTCGAGCGTCTACGCCTCGACCTTCCCCTTCAACCCCTACAACGATCCGTGGGTGAACAGCCTGTTCCAGGACACCCCGGCGGTCGCCAAGGGCATCTTCGAGGGTATCGCGGCGGAAACCGCCGAGGACGTGCGCGCCTTGCGCACGGCCGCGCTGGAGCTTGCCGACGAATACGATCCCGAGATCCACGACAAGTTCTTCAAGACCTTCGGCTGGAGCGACTTCACCGCCGAGGAGCTGGCGCTGATGCCGACCGTCTTCTCGATCGGCGGTGACGGCGCCACCTACGACATCGGCTTCGGCTCGCTGTCGCGCATCCTGGCGACCTCGACGCCGATCAAGACGCTCGTTCTCAACACCGGGGTCTATTCCAACACCGGCGGCCAGACTTCTACGGCCAGCCTCACCGGCCAGGACTCCGACCTCAGCCGCTTCGGTGCGGCCCATGCCGGCAAGCAGGAAGCCCGCAAGGAGCTGGGTCTGATCGCCGCGTTCCACCCGAACGTCTTCGTGGTCCAGGCCTCGACCGCGCTGCAGGGGCATTTCCTCAACGCCACCATGCAGTACTTGACCCACAACGATGCCCCGGCGGTGCTCGACGTCTACACGCCCTGTCAGGCCGAACACGGCATCGCCGATGCCGCGGCCAGCCAGCATGGCCGCATGGCGGTGGAAAGCCGCATGAACCCGGTGTTCATCCACGACCCGCGGCGCGGGCCGGACCTGCACACCCGCTTCGTGCTCGACGGCAACCCGGAGATCAACAAGGACTGGGCAACGACCACGATCGAGTACGTCGAGGACGGCGCCATCAAGCTCAAGGACGTGCTCTTCACCCCCGCCGACTTTGCGCGGACGGAGACCCGCTTCAAGAAGCACTTCCGCAAGCTGCCCGAGGACGCCGAGGGCGTCGAGGTCGCGGAATACATCGACCTTGCCGAGGCCCAGCGCGCCAGCAAGACGCCGTTCATCTGGTCGACGGACGCCGAGAGGAAGCTGATCCGGATCGAGGTCTCCGAGACCATCGTCCATCTGGTCCAGGAGCGGCGCAAGTATTGGCGCACGCTGCAATACCTTGCCGGCGTCGACGTCGTGCGGCTCGACGAGAACCATCGCACCGAACTCGAGGCCTTGCGGGCCCAGTACAAGTCGGCCGTAGATGAGCGCGAGACCTCGCTCGACTCCATCGCCAAGGCCATGTCCGAACTGGCAGCCTCATCCAACGCACCGGCAAGCGGCTTCGCCGCCTCGCTGATGCCGGGTGCGGCGGCGCCTCCGCCGGCCGCTGCGGCGCCCGCCGCGGTGGGCGCCAACGGCGCGACGCTGGTCAGCGTCGCCGAGGCGGACCTAGCCAAGTGCAACAACTGCAAGACCTGCTACCAGGACCTGCCGGAGCTGTTCGAGAAGACCAAGATCATCGTCGACGGCGAGACCCGGGAAGTCGGGCACCTCATCCCGGGCGCGGTGGACCGCGTCAAGGATACGCCCGAGCTGAGGGCGAAGCTCGCGCGGGTCGCCGCCAACTGCGATGCGGAGATCATCCATGTTTGACACGATGGAAAAGGGGCGGGAGGACATCGAGCGGTACCGCGAGGTATCGACGGTCCTTGAGGAGACCCGGGGCGAACTGGAGGAGCTGGAAGGCTCCGAGGCCTTGCAGGTCTTCAAGAAGCAGCTCGGCCTGTTGCGCCGGCGGCTGCTCAGCGATCCCAAGTCGCTGCGTCAGGTGTTCATAGATGACGGCACCCACGCCATCATCTGGGAATTCCGCCAGGACCAGCTTGGTCCCGAGTTCACCAAGACCCTGTGGAACCTGCTGGTGCGCGACGACGACATGGCGCTGATCCTGCAGCGCTTCATCTGGGCGCTGCCGCTGAAGTACAAGCGTCGGTTCATTACCGCGATCGACACCTATCTCTCCGACCGCTACCCGATGTTCAAGGGGCTGTCGAAGGGCTGGCCGGCGGAGAGTTTCATCCCGCCCTACGTGCGCCCGGCCGACGTGCGGGCGCACGACTTCGACCTCGTCACCATGGGCTATCTCGGCTACCGCACGCTCGGCTACAGCCAGCGCGAGGTCGATCTGTTCGTCTGGCTCGAGGTGATGCGCGACAAGCAGTGCGAGGACAAACCCTGCGAGGTCGGCGTCCTGCTACAGGGCAGGAAGCAGCCCAAGGGCGGCTGCCCGGTCAAGATCCACATCCCCGAGATGATGGATCTGCTGGGCAACGGCCGCTTCAAGGACGCCCTCAAGCTGATCGAGAGCTGCAACCCGCTGCCCAACGTCACCGGCCGCGTCTGCCCGCAGGAGCTTCAGTGTCAGGGCGTGTGCACCATCACCGGCCGGCCGATCGAGATCGGCCAGCTCGAATGGTACCTGCCCGAGCGCGAGCGGCTCGATGCCAAGGACAATGGCAACGGCCAGGACGCTGAATGGAAGAATTACGTCACGCCCTGGCAGAAGGCGGAGAAGCCGCCGATCGCGGTGGTCGGCTCCGGGCCTGCCGGCCTGATCAATGCCTATCTGTTGTCGCAGGAGGGCTTCCCGGTCACCGTGTTCGAGGCCTTCCATGACCTCGGCGGCGTGCTGCGCTACGGAATCCCTGAGTTCCGCCTGCCCAACGCCCTCATCGACGACGTGGTCGGCAAGATCGACCGGCTCGGCGGCAAGTTCGTGAGGAACTTCGTGGTCGGCAAGACGGCCACGCTTCAGAACCTCCGCGACGCCGGCTTCTGGAAGATCTTCGTCGGCACCGGCGCCGGCCTGCCGCGCTTCATGAACGTGCCCGGCGAGGAGTTGAACGGCGTGATGAGCGCCAACGAATTCCTCACCCGCGTCAACCTCTTGCAGGCCCGCCTCGACGACTACGAGACGCCGCTGCCGATGGTGAAGGGCAAGAAGGTCATCGTCATCGGCGCTGGCAACACGGCGATGGACTCGGCGCGCACCTCGTTGCGATTGGGCGGCGACGTCACCATCGTCTACCGGCGGACCCGCGCCGAGATGCCGGTGCGCGTGGAAGAGCTGCACCATGCCCTGGAAGAGGGCGTCAAGCTCAAGGTGCTGCGTGCCCCGCGCGAGTTCTCCGGCAACAAGAACCACCGCGTCTGCCACACCATTCTGGATGTGATGGAGCTGGGGCAGCCGGATGCTTCGGGCCGCCGCTCGCCGGTGCCCACCGGCGAGACCGAGACGATGGAAGTCGATCTCGTCATCATGGCGCTCGGCAACGCGTCGAACCCGATCATCAAGGACTCCGAGCCGCGCATCAAGACGACCAAGTGGGGCACTCTCGACCTGCCGGGCGGCACCTCGCAGCAGACCTCGCTGGAGGGCATCTACTCGGGCGGCGACGCCACCCGCGGCGGCTCCACCGCCATCAATGCGGCGGGTGACGGCAAGGCGGCCGCGAGCGAGATCGCCGGCGAGATTCCGTTCACGCCGGCCGAGATCAAGGACCGGGTGGCCAAGGCTCTCGACTACACCGACAAGGCTGCGGCACCGGCGACGCTGCTCAAGAAGACCGACCTGTCGCCGGGCATCGTCGAGTTCACGGTCAATGCCCCGGTGGTTGCCCGTTCGGCCCAGGCCGGCCAGTTCGTGCGCGTGCTGGCCACGCCCAAGGGCGAGCTCATCCCGCTCACGCTCGCCGACTGGGACGCCAAGGCCGGCACCATCGATCTGGTCATCCAGGGGGTGGGCGTCAGCTCCATCCTGATGAACCAGATGACGGTCGGCGAAGCCTTCGCTGGCGTCGCCGGCCCCCTCGGCCAGCCCTCCAAGCTGCACCGCTACGAGGGCAACCAGACGGTGGTGTTCTGCGCCGGCGGCCTCGGACTGCCGCCGGTCTATCCGATCATGCGCGAGCATCTGAAGATGGGGAACCACGTCACGCTCATCGCCGGCTACCGCAGCAAGGACCTCATGTTCTGGACGGCGGAAGGTGAGCGCGTCGATCGCCTCCGGAAGCAGTTCGGCGACCGACTGGACGTAATCTACACCACCAATGATGGCACCTACGGAATCAAGGGCTTCGTCACCACGCCGCTGCAGGCGATGATGGACGACAACAAGTCCTCCAAGGGCCGCACGGTCGCCGAGGTGATCGCCATCGGCCCGCCGATGATGATGAAGGCGGTGAGCGAGCTGACCGGGAAGTACGAGGTCCCGACTGTCGTCAGCCTCAACTCGATCATGGTGGACGCCACCGGCATGTGCGGCGCCTGCATGGTTCCGGTCACCATCGACGGCAAGATGGTGCGCAAGCACGCCTGCATCGACGGGCCGGAGCTCGACGCCCACATCATCGACTGGGACAAGTTCCTGCCGCGCTTCGACCAGTTCAAGGAGCAGGAGACCCACAGCCGCGAGGTTCACGGCCTCGTCGCCTGACGCATGCCTTTGTCAGGCGAAGACGTCGGCCGCCGGGAAGCTCGCTCCGGCGGCCGATTTCGTTCTTGCCGTCGCCTTCGCCTGGCCGTAAGCGGGCGGCGGTAACGGGGCAGGGGATTTTGCCATGAGCGAGAACCGCGACGTCGAGCGCCTCACCGCCTTCACCGACGGCGTCGTCGCCATCGCCATCACGCTGTTGGTTCTGGACATCCGCCTGCCGCGCCCGGCCGAGGGACTGGACGACGCCGCGCTGGCGGCGGACCTCCTCGCCATCTGGCCGAAGTACTTCGGCTATGCGCTGAGCTTCCTGGTCATCGGCAATTTCTGGGTCGGGCACACCCGCCGGCTGCGCATGCTGAAGTCGGTCGATGCCGCGCTGCTCTGGTTCAACATCCTGTTTCTGCTGGTCATCGGTTTCGTGCCGTTCGTCACCTCCGTTCTCAGCGAGACCGGGAGCCGCATCGCCACGATCGCCTATGCCGGCACGATGATCCTCGCTTCGCTGCTCCTCACGCTGGTTTGGCGCCACGCCGCGCGCCACGAGCACATCGCCCTGGCCGGCGACGGC
Source organism: uncultured Alphaproteobacteria bacterium (assembly GCA_963782045.1). Lineage (GTDB taxonomy): Bacteria > Pseudomonadota > Alphaproteobacteria > Rhizobiales > Kaistiaceae > CAVSRC01. The sequence goes on along the minus strand of CAWAIR010000037.1, from coordinate 385,516 downwards.
AAGCGCACCGAAACGCTGCGCTCGTTCACCGTGCCCGGCGTCTTCGCGCTATCGATGGTGGTCGCCTGGTATGCGCCCGACTATGCCCGCTACACCTGGCTGCTGCTGATCCCGCTTCTGCTGCTCGGGCGTCGCGTCGGACGCGCGCGAGGCTGATCGGCCGAAACGAAACCGCCGTCCGGCGGGGACCGGACGGCGGCTATCATGATCAGGACCCAGGACGCCTTAGAGGGGGGCGGGTTAAGGCGTTTTGTCGAGCGGGGACTCGGGGACCACGGTCCTGACCGCTTACGCCCCTCTATCTAGGCATCCGGCCGGAGTGTGTCTGTGAAGGCCTTCACAGCCGGTGGCGATGGGCTCGCGGCGCACTTCAACGAACGATGCTAACCAGCGTGTGTTGCTTGCCGTTTTCCTGGACCAGTTTGTAGAAGGTCCTGGCGTTGGCCGGCAGCAGGCGCACGCAGCCATGGGAGGCCGGCCGCCCGAGCCGGCGCACCTCGGTGGTTCCGTGGACGGCATAGCCGCCGTGGAAGAACACCGACCAGGGCATCGGGGCGTTGTGATATTTCTTCGAGCGGTGGCGCGGGGAAAGCCACTGGGCGGTCCATTGCCCGGTTGGCGTTCCGTAGCCCCTCCGTCCGGTCGACACCCTGAACACGTGAGCCAGTTTCTCGTCGACGTAGACCGTCATGGTCTGGTCGGAGAGGTCGATGCGCGCCACGACCTTCGGGACCGGCGGCTCTTCTGACGCAGGCGCCGCGGCCCCCTGCGCCAGATCGACGTCGACCGCGGTAACCGCGATCATGGGAGCGCTGGCAATTGCCAGTTCCCCGGCGAAGGCGGGAGCGCCGCTCAACCCGGCAAGCGTTGTCGCTGCCGTGAACGCAAACAGGCGGGACACGCGCAGAGCGCGTCCGGCAGCGGAGCTGCTTGCCGACAACCGCGTCTCCTAACGGGAAACGATGATCGTGGTGCTGCCAGGTGATTGGCTGACCAGCGAATAGAGGGTCGCCGCATGGCTCGGCAGCAGTCGCACGCAGCCGTGCGAAGCCGGCCGGCCCAGATACCGGGTCGAATAGGTGCCGTGAATGGCGTAGCCGCCGCGGAAGAAGATCGAATGCGGCATCGGCGAGTTGTGATACTTCTTGGAGTACCACATCGGCGCCAGGCGTTGCGGCCGGTAGGTTCCGACCGGCGTGACGTAGCCGGCACGCGCAGTGGACACCGGCCAGACGTAGCGCTGGGCGCCGTTGACGTAGACGTGAATCATCTGCTCGGAGAGATCGACGCGTGCAACAATGGATGATGCCATGGCGGGTGCAGCACAAAGGATAACCGACACCGCCAGAGCCCAGACAGTCTTCTTCATAGGTCCAGCCCCCTGGTTTCATTGCGCGGCCTGGGCAGGCCGCAAAGCCTCCTCGTTTCTATTATGAAGCTAGACTAGCATGGCGACCGTGAACAACACGTAACTGCCCGAATTCTGCCTGAGTTTGGACAAAGTTCCGTGAAGTCCCCTCCATCGGGCCACCGCGCCGGGCGGGACAGCGGCCGCGGGAATGCCGAAATTCCGGCGTTTGCAACCGGACGGGGCCGGCGATATGGTGCCGCCGCGCTGCCCCGGGGAATGGCTCACCCGATGACGCCGACGAGGTGAAATGTCCGATATCTTCAAAGAGGTCGACGAGGATCTCCGCCACGAACAACTGAAGAAGTTGTGGGACCGTTTCGGTCCGTTCGTCATCGGCCTGGCCATCCTGATCGTGGTGGCCACCGCTGGCTACCGCGGCTGGGTCTTCTGGCAGGAGAAGCAGGCGCAGGCCACCGGCGACCGCTACCTCGCCGCGCTCAAGCTGTCCGACCAGGGCAAGCACGATGAGGCGATCGCCGCCCTGAAGGCCATCGAGGCCAACGGCAGCGGCGAGTATCCGGTGCTCGCCGGACTGCGCGTCGCCTCCGAGATGGCCGCGACCGGCAAGACCACCGAGGCCATCGCCGAATACGACGCGATTGCCACCAAGAACGGCATCCCCGACGGCGTGAAGGCGCTGGCCCGGCTGCGCGCCGCCGCGCTGCTGGTCGATACGGCACCTCTGGCCGACCTCGAGAAGCGCATCAGCGATCTCGCCTCCACCGGCAATGTCTGGCGCCACAACGCCCGCGAGCTGCTCGGCCTTGATGCATGGCGGGTCGGCGACTACCAGGCGGCGCGCAAGTATTTCGACGAGATCAACAACGACGAGGCATCGCCGGCTGACCTCCGCCAGCGCGCCCAGGTGATGCTGTCGCTGATCCAGGCACGGATCGGCGCACCGCCGCCGGCGGCCAAATCGTAGCCGGGGCGCGCGGACAGCCACGGCCCCATGCAGGGATGGCCATGTCCACCAGCAGACGGCCGCTGCGCGTCGCCATCATCGGCCGGCCCAACGTCGGCAAGTCGACGCTGTTCAACCGGCTGGTCGGAAAGCGTCTGGCGCTGGTCGACGACCTGCCGGGCGTGACCCGCGACCGGCGCGAGGGCGAGGCCCGCATCGGCTCACTGGAATTCACCGCGATCGACACCGCCGGCCTCGACGAGGCGGCGCCGGATTCGCTCGCCGGGCGCATGCGCGCGCAGACCGAGGCGGCGGTCCGCTCGGCCGACGTCAGCCTGTTCGTCGTCGACGCTCGCGCCGGCCTGACGCCGCTCGACCGTCATTTCGCCGAGCTGTTGCGCACTCTCGGCCGGCCCATCGTGCTGGTGGCCAACAAGGCGGAGAGCCGCGCCACGGAAGCCGGCATCCTCGAAACCTACGCTCTCGGCTTCGGCGATCCGGTCGCGCTTTCGGCCGAACACGGCCAAGGTCTCGGCGAACTCCATGATGCGATTGCCGCCTATGCCGGCGAAGCGGAGGCGGATGAGGAGGGCGAGGCTGCGGGAGAAGGCGAGGGCGGAGACCAGCCGATCCGCGTCGCCGTCGTCGGGCGGCCGAACGCCGGCAAGTCGACGCTGATCAACCGCATGATCGGCGAGGACCGCCTGCTCACCGGACCCGAAGCCGGCATCACCCGCGATTCGATCGCCGTCGACTGGCGCTGGGGCGACCGTGATTTCCGCCTGTTCGATACCGCGGGCCTGAGGCGCAAGGCCCGCGTCGAGGGCAAGCTCGAGAAGCTCGCCGTCGGCGATGCGCTCCGTGCCATCCAGTTCGCCGAGGTCGTCATCCTCGTTCTCGATGTCGGCCAGCCGTTCGAGAAGCAGGACCTGCAGATCGCCGACCTGGTCGAGCGCGAGGGCCGCGCCATCGTCATCGCCCTCGACAAATGGGACCTGGTCGCCGACCGCCAGCGCACGCTGAAAGAATTGCGCGAGGAGGCCGAGCGCCTGCTGCCGCAGATCGCCGGCGTCGCCCTGGTGCCGGTCTCGGGCGTCACCGGCGGGGGCATCGATAAGCTGATGAAGGCCGTGGGCGCGGCGCACGCGCTGTGGAACCGGCGGGTATCGACCGCCAAGCTGAACCGCTGGCTGCCGGAGGTGCTGGAGCGGCATCCGCCGCCGGCCGTTGCCGGCCGGCGCATCAAGCTGCGCTACCTGACCCAGGCCAAAGCGCGCCCGCCGACCTTCGTCGCCTTCTGTTCGCGGCCCGAGGCCTTGCCCGATGCCTGGCGGCGCTATCTGGTCAATGCGCTGCGCGCCGATATCGGGCTGCCCGGCGTGCCCATCCGGCTGACGCTGCGCAAGGGCGACAACCCCTACGAGGGGCGCCGGCGCAAGAAGCGCTGACCCGCGTCACGCGAAGCGGCGCGTCTCGCCGGTGGCGTATTCGAAGATGGTGCCGTTCTCGGTGTAGTCGGGCGAGAGCATGCGGACGATGTCCGCCACCACCACGTCAGGCGTCTTCAGCGTGTCCGGGTCCTCGCCCGGCATGGCCTGCGCGCGCATGTGGGTGCGCAGCGCCCCCGGGCTGAACAGGTTGGCGCGCACGCTGGTGTTGGCGATCTCGGCGGCATAGGTCCGCACCAGCGCCTCGAGCGCCGCCTTGGTGATCGAGTAGGAGCCCCAATAGGCGCCGAGCGACTTGGTGATGCCACTGGTCATGAACAGTGCCCGCCCGGCATCGGAGCGGCGGAGCAGCGGGTCGAACGATCGGATGAGGCGCCAGTTGGCGGTCACGTTGATGGCCAGCGCGTTGTCCCAGACCTTCGGCTCGAGATGGCCGAGCGGGGTGACCACGCCGAGCACGCCGGCATTGCCGAACAGCATGTCGAGCTTGCCCCAGCGCTCGAACAGCGCGCCGCCGAGGCGGTCGATGCCGGCGTAGTCCTTGAGGTCGAGCGGCACCAGCGTGGCGGCGCCGCCCTTGGCGCGGATGGCGTCGTCGAGTTCCTCCAGCCCGCCGGTGGTGCGCGCCACCGCCACCACATGCGCGCCGGCTTCGGCCAAGCCAAGCGCCGCCGCATAGCCGATGCCGCGCGACGCGCCGGTGACCACGGCGATGCGTCCTTCGAGGCCTGGCACGGGTCAGACGGCTCCCGCCGCGGCGCGGGGGAAGGGATGGACGTTGTCGGCGGCCTCCCGATCGGTCAGCCGCGTCGGATAGGCGCCGGTGAAGCAGGCGTCGCAGAACTGCGGCGATGCGCCGTCGCGGTTCGCAGAGCCAACGGCGCGATAGAGCCCGTCGATCGACACGAAGGCGAGGCTGTCGACCTTGATGAAGTCGGCCATCGCCGCCACCGACATGCGCGCGGCGATGAGCTGCGCCTCCTCCGGCGTGTCGACGCCGTAGAAGCACGAATGCACGGTCGGCGGGCTGGCGATGCGCATGTGGACCTCGGCCGCGCCCGCCTCGCGGATCATCTTCACGATCTTCTGCGAGGTCGTGCCGCGCACGATCGAATCGTCGACCAGCACCACGCGCTTGCCGGCGAGCACGTCGCGGTTGGCGTTGTGCTTGAGGCGCACGCCCATGTGGCGGATGGCGTCCGACGGTTCGATGAAGGTGCGGCCGATATAATGGTTGCGGATGATGCCGAGATCGAAGGGCAGCGCCGCCGCCTCGGCATAGCCGATCGCCGCCGGCGTGCCGGAATCGGGCACCGGCACGACGATGTCGGCCGCCGCCGGCTTCTCGCGGGCGAGTTCGGCGCCGATGCGTTTGCGGATGTCGTAGACGCCGCGTCCCTCGACCGCCGAATCCGGCCGGGCGAAATAGACGTACTCGAAGATGCAGAAGCGGCTCTTCGCCGGCGCGAAGGGGAACTGGCTCTCGATGCCGTCCTCGGTCACGATCACCATTTCACCGGGCTTCACGTCGCGCACGAAGCGGGCGCCGATGATGTCGAGCGCGCAGGTCTCCGATGCCAGGATGGTCGCTCCGTCCAACTCGCCGATGACCAGCGGACGCACGCCGAGGACGTCGCGGCATCCGATCATCTTCTTGGTCGACAGGCAGACCAGCGACCAGGCCCCCTCGATCTTGCCGAGCGCATCGACGACGCGATCGGCAAGCAGCGCTGCGCCCCGACGTCGCGATCAGGTGCAGGATCACCTCGGTGTCGGAGGTGGACTGGAAGATCGAGCCGCGGCGCTGAAGCTCGTCCTGGAGGGCGAGGGCGTTGGTCAGGTTGCCGTTGTGGGCGACGGCGAAGCCGCCACCGGAGAACTGCGCGAACAGCGGCTGGATATTGTGCTCGATCGAACCGCCATGGGTCGAATAGCGGTTGTGGCCGATGGCACGGTCGCCGGAAAGGCTGCCCACCACGTTCGGATTGGTGAAGGTATCGCCGACCAGGCCGACATGGCGCTCGGCGTGGAAGTTGGTGCCGTCGTAGGAGACGATGCCTGACGCCTCCTGACCGCGATGCTGGAGCGCGTGCAGGCCGAGGACGGTGAGCGCCGCCGCGTCGGGATGGCCGAAGACGCCGAAGACGCCGCACTCCTCGCGGAGCTTGTCGTCGTCGAAGGGCCGCGTCGTCAGGTCGTGCATGCGCGCTTGTCCTGCGGCGTCAGTTGCCGCCGTTTTCGATCAGCCGGTTGAGCTGCTGCCGCGAGGCATCGTTGGGCCCCGGGTTCGGTATCGGCCGCACCGGCGTCAGGCGGCGATTCGTCCGGCGCCTGGCTGGCAGTCGCTGCCGCGGGCGCTGAACACCTTCTTCATGGAGGCCTCGAGATCCTGAGGCAGGGCGTCCATCAACCGGGTGCCCAGGGACTCCAGCATAGGCTTGCTCTTGGCCTGTGCCATCCAGCTTGGCGTCGTCTGCGCCAGCCACAGGAAGAAAGCCAGCGCCACCACCATCAGCAGCAGGCCGCGCGCCGCGCCGAAGAGGAAACCGAGCGCCGCGGTCGATGGCACCGACGCGGCTGTCGAGGACGAAGTCCGCAATCTTCATCGACAGGAAGCTGACCACGATCAGCGCGAGAAGGAAGATCGCCGCCGCCGAGACGATGGTCGCGACAGTGGTGTTGCTGAGGAAGGATTTCACCAGCGGCAGGAGCAGCTTGTAGAGCAGATAGGCCGCACCCGCGGCGGCCACCCACGACACCAGGGTCAGCACCTCGCGCACGAAGCCGCGCACCATGGCGAGCAGGGCCGAAATGAGCACAACCACAAGAACGATGACGTCGAGAAGCGATGGCATGGTCTCACGGACTAGCAGCGGCCGGGCAAGGCTCTAGCACGATTCTAGCGGCTGCGCGTAGCATGACCGAACGCCGTGGGCCGTTCCCAACGCGGCGCCACGCGCTTGAATCGGCATGTCCGAATATCGGCACAAGGCGCTGGGAGCAAAGGCTTTTCGGAGGGATGAAGCACAGGCGGCGGAGCGACGGACGCCGGCGTCCACGCCTCAGCCGCGGCCGGCGCTAGGCGCCTGGCTGCGGGCATCCGCGGCAATGGCCGCCACCAGGTCGGCGAGGGTGCCGAGGGTCGTCTGCTCGGCGGCGCCGGCTTCCTTGGCCGCCGGCATGCGTGGCGCGGGAGAAGCCGAGCTTCTGCGCCTCCTTGAGCCGCGCCGCCGCGTGCGGCACCGGCCGCACGGCGCCCGACAGGCTGACCTCGCCGAAATAGACGGTGTCGGCGGGCAGGGGGCGGTGAGCCGCGAGGAGACCAGCGCCGCGGCGACGGCGAGGTCGGCCGCCGGCTCGGTGATCCGCAGGCCCCCGGCGACGTTGAGATAGACGTCGCAATCGCCGAGCCGCACGCCGCAATGGGCCTCCAGCACCGCCAGCACCATGGCCAGCCGGCCCGAATCCCAGCCGATCACCGCCCGGCGCGGCGTGCCGAGCGTGGTCGGGGCGACCAGCGCCTGGATTTCGACCAGCAGCGGCCGCGTGCCCTCCATGCCGGCGAAGACGGCGGCGCCGGGCGTGGCGGCGTTGCGCTCGCCGAGGAACAGCTCGGACGGGTTGGCGACCTCGCCGAGCCCGGCGCCGGTCATCTCGAACACGCCGATCTCGTCGGTCGGGCCGAAGCGGTTCTTGACCGCGCGCAGGATGCGGAAATGGTGGCCGCCTTCGCCTTCGAAATAGAGCACGCCGTCGACCATGTGCTCGACCACGCGCGGGCCGGCGATCTGGCCGTCCTTGGTGACGTGGCCGACGAAGACGACTGCCGTGCCGGTCTGCTTGGCGTAGCGGATCAGCGCCTGCGAGCGCGGCGCGCACCTGGGTGACGGTGCCGGGCGCCGAATCGGCGAGGTCGGTCCACAGCGTCTGGATCGAATCGATGATGAGCAGCGCCGGCGGCTGGTCGGCGGCGAGCGTCGCCAGGATGTCCTCGACGCTGGTCTCGGCGGCGAGCTTCACCGGCGCCTGGGTCGAGCGACAGGCGTTCGGCGCGCAGCCGGATCTGCGCCACTGCCTCCTCGCCGGAGACATAGACGACCGACTGGCCGGCAGCGGCGAGCGCGCCGGCCACCTGAAGCAGCAGGGTCGACTTGCCGATGCCGGGATCGCCGCCGACCAGCAGGGTCGAGCCGCGCACGAAGCCGCCGCCGGTGACCCGGTCGAACTCGGCGATGCCGGAGCGGATGCGCGGCGCATCGTCGATCTCACCGGCAAGCGAGGTGAGCGCCACCGGCCGGCCCTTGCCGAGCTTGCGGGCCGCGGGGCTGGCCGCGACGCCGCCGCCGGACTTTCCTCGACCAGCGTGTTCCATCCGCCGCAGTCGTCGCACTTGCCCTGCCAGCGGGGAGAGACCGCGCCGCAGTTCTGGCAGACAAAGCTGGTCTTCAGGCGGACGACGGATGAACGGGCCACGCGCGGTCTCCCAGTTTTAGCGTTCCTGTTATGTTCTCATGGATTGGTGCCATTGGCAATGGGGGCGGAACCTGCCGCCGGCCGTGGATGTTCACTTCGGGGTGGCAATCTCAGCGAGGAGAGAGACATGGCCGAACAGCCGATGGGCATCTATCGCCTGGTTCCCAAGGCCGCGCCGCAAGACAGCGGCTGGGACCTCGCTCCCGACCAGGTCGAGATCGTGGTGCGCGCCCATTCGCCCGCCGACGCCCGGGTGGTGGCGGCCGAGGCCGAGGGCGACTTTCCCGAGTTCGACGCCAAGCCCGCCCACGGCGTGCGCACGGCGCCGGCCAGTGCCTTCCGCGACATCCGGCTCTATGCCGTGGTCGAGGAGAAGAACGATCGCTTCGATGCGAACGGGCCACGGGGCATCATCGACGGCCGGCCCGATCCGGCGGTGCTTCGGCCGGCAAAGCAGCGCCGGGCCTAGCGGCGGTACCGGCGCGGCTGGGTACGCAGCGCAATCGGCTGATAGTGGAACTGTGGCCGATGGCGCGCGCGCAGCCGCGGTGCGATCCGCCAGGCCAGCGGGGCGGCGACAACGAGGCTGGCGACCACCACCACCGGCATCCAGATCGCGGCGCCGGCGCGCGAGACGATCAGCGCGATGATGAGGCCGCTGCCGAAGAGAACGGCATTGGTCATCATGTAGACAAGCATGGCGATGGCGGCGCGCGTCTTTGTCTTGGGGGTCATGACGTCTGCTCCTTCCCGAGTGCGGATGTGAGGAACGAACGTCCGGACGGGCGCTGGGTTCCGCTTGCGACATCTCCGACGGGTCGGGGACATACTGCGCGAGGCGGCCACGCCGGCCTATGAACACCGTCACTTGCGTCGCGCGAGTCCCGATCCCCGCCGGAATGACAGGTCCGCTTCCCCGGACGCGATGCAGCGCGTCAGCGGTGCAGCGCAGAGCCGGGGTCTATGCGGCTCATGGGTCCGGCTCCAGCAGTGCGGAACTGCGCACCGCACTGCGCCCGGGATACGGTCTCCCGTTCCCGCGCGCCGGAAGCACCGGGGTGATGAACTGTTCAAAGAGCATCCCTCGGCCCGAAGGCAGGAGGGGGTGGCGGGCGCTCGACGAGTGCCATGCCGTAATGCTTTGAGGGGCGCTCGACCGAGCGCCCGCCGCGGTGGGTCTTGCTCCGGCCCCGCCTGGGCCAGGACGAAGGCGAGGCGGCTCTGCCGCCTCTCGACCGCCGCGGTCCCGGTGACGGCTTTCGCCGACCGGCCCGACCGCGGTTGACCCTCGCCTGCCTTTAGCGCCGCCCTTTGGAGGCGTCAGCGCTGCGGAGGTTTCCCTCCGCCGGCGGGCTCCCGGGCTCCGGCCCTCCCGTTTGCGAAACGGAAAGGGCGGGACACCGCACCCCGCTCCATCTCAAGACGCCTCCGGAGACGCCCCTCATGAGCGAGGATGCGGACATTGTCTCATGGGCTCAGAGGGGCGGGGACAGATTTGTTTTTCGGTCGTGCCCTGTAGCCCGGATGAAGCGCAAGCGAAAATCCGGGGCGGCGCAGACCCCGCATTGCGCTCCGCTCCATGCGGGCTACTGGCCATCGACCACGGGAGAGGCGTCAGTCCCGCCCGCCGACGTAGACGCGCTGGTAGCGGCGTCCGAGGTTGGTGAGGAGCTCGTAGCCGATAGTGCCGGCGTGACGGGCGACCTCGTCGACCGGCACGTGCGGGCCGAAGAGTTCCACCCAATCGCCGCGCGCGACGCCCGGAATGCCGGTGACGTCGACGCTGATGAGGTCCATCGACACCCGCCCAACCAGCGGCGCCGACCGGCCGCGAATCCACACGCGGGCGCCGGGGCGCTCGTCGCTGGCGCCGGCCAACCGATGATAGCCGTCGGCGTAGCCGACGGAGAGGGTGGCAAGCAGCGCCGGCTTCTTGAAGCTCTGCGTCGCCCCATAGCCTACCGTCTCGCCTTCCTCCGCCTCGCGCACGGAGAGCACCCGCGCCTCCAGCGTCGCCACCGCACGCATGGGATTGGTCACCCCCTGCACGGCGACGCCGCCATAGAGTGCGATGCCCGGCCGCACCAGATCGAAATGATAGTCCGGCCCCAGGAACACGCCGGCCGAGTTGGCCAGCGAGGCCGGCAGATCGGGAAACAGCGCCCGCACCTCGCGGAAGAGGGCAAGCTGGCGGCGGTTCATCGGATTGTCGGGCGTGTCGGCGCAGGCGAGGTGCGAGATGACGAGGTCCGGCGCGAGTGTGGCGAGCAGCCGCTCGTTGCGGACGAGGTCGAGCGCGTCGTGGAGCGTCAGGCCGAGCCGGTTCATGCCGGTATCGACGTGGACCGCCGCGCCGGTGGTGCCGCCCGCCTTGCGGAAGGCGGCCCATTCCTCGATCTCCGGCCACGAGCCGAGAACCGGGCGGATATCGAAGCGGGCATAGGCTTCGGCGCCGCCGATGAGCCCGTTGAGGACGTAGACGACCGCGTCCGGCAGCGCGCTGCGCAGCCGCCGTCCCTCGTCGGGGAGCGCCACGAAGAATGTGGTGCAGCCCGCCGCCGCCAGTGCCCGCCCGGCCTGCTCCAGCCCGGTGCCGTAGCCGTCGCCCTTGACGACGGCGGCCGTAGCGTGACCGCCACCGGTGACGTGGCCGGCGAGCGCCTTCCAGTTGGCCGGAGCGCCGCCAGGTCGACCGTCAGTCGGCCACCGGCGGCAAGCGATTCAGACGATGGAACCATGGTCGCCAGCATAGGCGCTTTTGCGCCGAAAGGCGCCTGCACAAGGCGTGGGCGCGCGAGCGCCAAAAGTTGCGGCGTGACAGCGGTCGTGTTGCATCGCAGCATGAGCCCCGAAGGGAGGATGATTTGTTCTCTGGAGTGAGGACCATGAATCATCACCGTACCTGCCGCCTCGCCGGCACGCTTGTGGCCGCGCTCGCGGCCATCGCATTGACGGCCACCGCAAGGGCCGCGGACCGCCACAACTGGTTCGAGAGCCTGAAGATGCCGGGCACCGGAATTCCGTGCTGCGACATTTCCGACTGCCGCCGCACCACCGCCAACTGGCATGGCGGCCAGTGGTGGGCGACGGTCGACGGCCAGTGGACGCCGATCCCGCCCAACCGCGAGTTGAGCAAACGCTCCATCGACGGCGATGCCTACGTCTGCGCCGGCCCGAGCCGCTACGTCTACTGCTTCATCAAGCCTGACACGTTGATGTAGCAGGAGGCGCTGTTTCTTCGTCATCCTCCGGCAAGGCGAAGCCAGCGGCCGGAAGATCGATCTCCGGCAATCGCGGCATTTCGCGCTGAATATGCCGAACGTGATCCTCCGCGTTCGCGGAGGCGACGGATCGTGGATGTCGCGGAGCCGAACCGTACGACAGCCGGTTTGCCGCTATAGCGGCTCGCCGGCAACCGCCTTGGCGTAGCGGTCCATCAGCAGCGGCCAGCCGCCTTCCTTGGCGCTCATCTGCTGGCGGTATTTTTCCCAGCCGGCGCCATGGCGCGGGAAATCGCGGTGGACGAGAACCACCTCGGTGCCGCCGTCGTCCTGGCCGACGAAGCGCACGTCGACGCGGCTGGCGGTGGCCTCGTTGTCGACGAGGGTACGGTCGGGAGCGATCTGCCAGGCGATGACCAGATGGCTCGGCCGGAAGAACGAGAGCACCGTGCCCCAGACGGTCTCGCCGCCGGTCTTGTCGCGCTCGATGGCGCGGCCGTTCATCTTGGGCTCGATGAGAATCTCGGCGAGATTGTCGCCGGCAAGCGTGTATTTGGCGGGCCACCACGACCCGAATTCGTCGACGAAGACGGCGAAGGCGCGCTCCGGCGGCACCGCCACCGTGCGGCTGACGACGAGCAGCTCCTTGGTGCCGCGCGCCTGGTCGCCACCGCCGCCGCTGCTTTCCTCATCCTTGTTGCCGAATAGCCACTTGAACATGCCTGAACTCCCTTGGCTGACGGCAGCTTACAGGAAATCGGCCGGGGAGGGCACCGAACGGGCCGTCGCGGCGACGACGGGCACATCGGGCGGCGCCCCAATCTCCGGGCCGTCATCCTCCGGCGTGGCGTAGCCGAGGCCGGAGGATCGTTCTCCACGGATATAGCGGCATCTTCTCATGCGCCGAACCTGCCGAGGCTGATCCTCCGGTCAAGCCGGAGGATGACGGAGGAGGGGCGGCGGAGGATGACGGGGGAAGACGAAGCGGGGAAGCCGCCACTTGGGGCAAGCTTCGCGCCTACCCCTCGAACGGCACCGGATAGGCGCTCTCCTCGGCGAGGTTGGAGAAGCGGGTGAGCGAATCCTCGAAATGCAGGCGCACGGTGCCGGTAGGGCCGTGGCGCTGCTTGCCGACGATGACCTCGGCGATGCCATGGACCTTGCCCATCTCGTCCTGCCACTTGAAGTATTCCTCGGTGCCCGGCTTCGGCTCGGCGTTCTTGAGGTAATACTCCTCGCGGAAGATGAACAGCACGACGTCGGCGTCCTGCTCGATGGAGCCCGATTTCGCGGAGGTCGGAGAGTTGCGGGTGCTTGTCCTCGCGCTGCTCGACCTGGCGCGAGAGCTGCGACAAGGCGAGGATGGGCACGTCCAGTTCCTTGGCCAGCGCCTTCAGCGTCGTGGTGATCTCGGTGATCTCCTGCACGCGGTTCTCTGAACTGCGCCGCGAGGTGCCGGCAAGAAGCTGGATGTAGTCGACGATCAGCAGGTCGAGGCCGCGCTGGCGCTTGAGCCGGCGGGCGCGCGCGGCAAGCTGGGCGATCGACAGGCCGCCGGTCTGGTCGATGTAGAACGGGATGCGCTGCATCTCGCGCGAGGCCTCGACGATGCGGGCAAAATCGCTCTCGTCGATGCGGCCGCGGCGGATATTGGCCGATGACACGCCGGACTGCTCGGCGATGATGCGGGTGGCGAGCTGCTCAGCCGACATTTCCAGCGAGAACAGGCCGACGATGCCGCCGTCGACGGTCTTCATGGCGCCGTCAGGCTGCAACTCGCCGCGCCACGCCTTGGCGATGTTGAAGCCGACATTGGTGGCGAGCGCCGACTTGCCCATGCCCGGACGGCCGGCGACGATGATCAGGTCCGAGGCCTGCAGCCCGCCCATCAGCCGGTCCATGTCGTCGAGCCCGGTGGCCAGGCCGGACAGGTGGCCGTCGCGCTTGTAGGCGGCGCTGGCGAGATCGATTGCCGAGGTCAGCGCCGTGTCGAACGACTGGAAACCGGCGCTGTACTGGCCCTTTTCGGCGAGGTCGAAGAGCCGCTTCTCGGCCTCCTCGATCTGCGCCCCCGGCGTCTGCTCGACGGTGGCGTCGTAGGCGACGTTGACCATGTCCTCGCCGATGCCGATGAGGGCGCGGCGCAGCGCCAGGTCGTAGACCGTGCGGCCATAGTCCTCGGCATTGATGATGGTCGTCGCCTCGGCGGCGAGGCGGGCGAGATAAGTGGCCAGATTGATGTCGCCGATGGCGAGATCGGCCGGCAGGAAGGTCTTGATGGTGACCGGCGTTGCGACCTTGTTGGCGCGGATGAGCTGACCGGCGACCTCGAAGATCGCCTTGTGCACCGGCTCGAAGAAGTGCTGCGGCTCAAGGAAGTCGGAAACGCGATAGAAGGCTTCGTTGTTGACCAGGATGGCGCCGAGCAGAGCCTGTTCCGCCTCAACGTTCTGCGGAGCGGTGCGATAGGCCTCGTTGGTCGTGTTGTCGGCGACCGCGCGAACCGCAAATGCCATGATGCCGTCCGTCCCTCAGTCTCTTCGCATCCCCGAATCGCTCGCGTCTCCGGTGTCTGCCGGCGACGCTGACCGCGATACGGGGGTACGGGGCCGAGCCCCTGCGGGCCCGATGAGACGGTCTTGCCGCTCCGTCTTCACCATCTGTTTACCACGAGCGCTGCCGGCGCAAAGCAAGGACTGCAAAGTCGCCCGCGATTCACAGCGCGACAGGAAGCCTCTTGCAGCGCCGGGAGCCCTGTCGCAGGGGGCAAGATCGGATGATTCGGGGACGGAAAAAAGGGCGGGCCCTGGGCCCGCCCTTTTTGTCATGCGCGCGGCGTGATCGCTCTACGCGGCCGCCTTGCCTTCGGCGTCGAGCGTGGCGAACTCCGCGTCGCTGAGCTTGATGTCGGCCGCCGCCACGTTTTCCTCGAGATGGGCGACCTTGGAGGTGCCGGGGATCGGCAGAATCACCGGGCTGCGCTTGAGCAGCCAAGCGAGCGCGATCTCGCCGGCCGTGACCTTGTGGCGCCCGGCGATCTCGTCGAGGTGCGATCCCGCCATGTGGCCGCTGCTGAGCGGCGCCCACGGGATGAAGCCGATGCCCTCGGCCTGGCAATAGGCGAGCACCTCCTCGCTGTGCCGGTCGAAGAGGTTGTAGCGGTTCTGCACCGTGGCGACCTTGAACACCGTCTGCGCCGCCTTGATCTCCTCGACCGAGACTTCGCTGAGGCCGGCATGGCGGATGACGCCGTCGTCGATCAGCGAGCGGATGGCGGCGAACTGCTCGTCGCGCGGCACCTTGGAATCGATGCGGTGAAGCTGCCACAGGTCGATGATTTCGACGCCGAGCCGCCGGCGGCTGAGATGGGCCTGCTGGACGAGATATTCGGGCCGGCCGACCGGCACCCAGCGATCCGGGCCGGAGCGGGTGAGGCCGCCCTTGGTGGCGATGACCATGCCGGCCGGGTAGGGGTTGATCGCCTCGTGGATCAGAAATTCGGAGGTTTCGGGGCCATAGGCATCGGCGGTATCGACGAAGTTGATACCGAGCGCCGGCAGGCGCTTCAGCGTGCGGATGGCTTCTGGCCGATCGGCCGGTTCGCCCCAGATTCCGCGGCCGGTGATGCGCATGGCGCCGAAGCCGAGGCGGTTGACCTCGAGATCGCCGCCGATCTTGAAGGTGCCGGCATGCGCTGCGTTGGGAGTAGGCATGGATGGTGCTCGTTTGGGGGGATGGTCGTTGGAGTCGGGAAGGTGACGCCGAACGGGCGCCCGCAACAATGTGGGGCGTTTGAGCCCAAACGGAAGCCCCGTCGGCCAAAAAGCCCCAGGCAGTCGTGTCGCCTGCCCAATTTGTGGCGATCCGCGATGGCAGGTACCGGAGCATTGGCCGCTATCCAGCTTTTCGCCGCGCAAGCTCCCGGTAGAGCGCCTCCGGACTGACGCCGATCTGAAGCGCCAAATTCTTCCACTCTCCCTTCGCCGGCAGGCGGTCCCCGTGCGACAGCAGCCACGCGTCGAGTCGTTTGACGACCGTTCGCATCGACAGGATTTCGCTCCGCAATCGGGCTTCCTGGACCTCATGCGCCAGATGTTCGACCCACGCGCCGGCAAATTCGGGCGACTGAGCAGAGTCTTTCGCGCACTGCGCTCATCGCCACGACCAGCACGACCGACGGCGAGGCGGCAAACGCATCGCAATGGTAACGCTGCGAGAAGACCGATGCTTCGGCAAGGATAGCGTGCCGCGACGCCCTTTGCTGAACGACAATTCCTCCGTCCGCCTGATGGCGCGTCAGCTCGATCGTTCCCTCAAGAACCAGGAACAGGCTGACGACGGGGTCGCCTCTGTGAAACAGCAGGGCGCCTTCGGCCAGCCGGCGACTGGTGGAGCGGAGGGCCTTCAGTAGCCGGGGCATCTGAACTGACATGATAGTAATCATGTCACGATGGTCGTTGGGATGCCATCGTCAAGGAGAACCGCCCAACCGGAAGGAGCCCCGCCATGAAACGCCTGATGCTTGCCGCAGCAGCGGTCTTCATCGCCTCCCATGCACTCGCCGCGGAAATGACAGCCGAGGGCGAGATGGGCGCAATGCACCATCAGGCCGATGCCGGAATGAGCCAGGATCATGCTGCTCTTCCGAGCGAGGGCGGCCAGGCCGCCTTTGCCGCCATCCAGGAAATCGTCGGGATGCTGGAGGCCGACCAACACACCGATTGGTCGAAAGTGAACATCGAGGCGCTGCGCCAGCACCTGATCGATATGGACAATGTCACGCTGCACGCCCGGGCAACGAGCGAAGACATCGACGGCGGCATCCGTTTCCTGGCGACGGCAGAAGGCCCGGTGGTGGGATCCATCCGGCGCATGGTCCTGGCCCATGCCGCAACCATGAATGGCGTCGGTGGGTGGACTTATGACGCCGCGGAGATCCCCAATGGCGCCGCGCTGACTGTCAGAGTCGTCGACCATCGCGAGATCGCACAGGTCAGGGCGCTTGGCTTCATCGGCGTGCTCGCCAAAGGCAGCCACCATCAGGAGCACCACCTGATGATCGCGGCCGGCCGCGATCCGCATTCATGAAGGGCATCGGGTGGACCATTGCCTCCGCGACGCAGTTCGCCAAAAGAAGGCGGGCCGAAGCCCACCCCTGAAATCTCAATGACCGTCATCCCCTGGCGAGCGTAGCGAGACCAGGGGATCGCTCTCCGCAAGGATCGCGTTTGTCGTGCTTGCCGCAGCCGATCCTCCGGGCGCGGTTTCACCGCGCCGGAGGATGACGGTGTGTGGAGGGCCTCGGCGACGCCTGGGTCTCCGTTTGCACGGAGACCCAGTTGTGACGATTCGGTCTACAGCTTGATGCGGTAGTTATCGAAGCCGTCGGCGCCGGGACCGGCCAGCTCGATGCCCTTGACGTCGGCGAGGTGGTCCTTGGCCTTGGGGCCCGACGGGAAGATGACCGAGGCACCGGCGACCGGGGCCAGCGACCAGTTGCCGTCAGCCTTTGGGTCGATCGTGCCCTTCTCGACGATGTAACGCACGATCACGTCGCGGTTGGTGTCGGGGGCGACGAAGACGATCACCTTGTCGTTGATGTCGGGAAAGTTGCCGCCGCCGCCGGCGCGGTAGTTGTTGGTGGCGACGATGAACTTCTGCTTGGGATCGATTGGCTTGCCGTCGAACGACAGGTCGACGATGCGGCTCGCATTCGGATTGATGACGTTACCCTTGCTGTCGTATTTCGGCGGCTGCGAGACATCGATCTTGTAGGTGACGCCGTCGATGACGTCGAAATTGTAGCTCGGGAAGTCGGCGTTGAGCAGCGGCTGGTCGGCCACGCCAGGCTTCACCTGGTTGAACATACCGGCCGACATCTCCAGCCATTCCTTGACCTGTGCGCCGTTGATCTCGACCGCCCGCACGGTGTTCGGATAGAGGTAGAGGTCCGAGACGTTCTTGATGGCGACGTCGCCGACCGGCACGTCGGTATAGTAGTCCGGGCCGCTGCGCCCGCCGGCCTTGAACGGCGCCGCCGCGGAGAGGATCGGCAGGCCCTCCCACTTGGTGCCCTTCATCATCTGGGTGATGTACCAGGTCTGCGCGTTGCTCACGATCTGCACCGACGGATCGTCGGCGACCAGCGCGAAATAGCTGTAGAGCGGCGCCGCGGTCTTGCCGACCGGGCGGCGGACATAGGCGAGCGTCGCCTCGTGGTCTTCCTTCAGCGCGTCGTCGATCTTCTGGAAGTCGGCGACGGTCGGCACGATCTTGCCGTCCTTGCGTTGGTAGATCGGCCGCGCCTCGGACATCGCCGAAACCACCTTCCAGGCATTGCCGTCGCGCTCGAGCAGGAGGTCGATGAGGCCCATGTGCGAGCCCCAGAAGCCGCCCATCACCGCCGGCTTGCCCATCAGCGTGCCGGCCTTGTTGTCGACGCCCTGGAGGTTGTCGAAGGACGGGCCGCCCGGGAAGACCAGATGCTGATGGCCGGTGAAGATGGCGTCGAGACCGGGAACGTCGCCGAGGAACAGCGCGGCGTTCTCCATGAGGTCGGTGTGGTTGGCGTCGATGCCGGTATGGGCCAGCGCGATGACGATGTCGGCGCCGTCTTCCTTGATCTGCGGCACCCAGGCCTTGCCCGCCTCGACGATGTCGCGGGTCATGACATTGCCGACCAGGTTCTTGGAGTCCCAGATCATGATCTGCGGCGGCACGAAGCCGATGATGCCGATCCTGATCGGATATTCCTTGCCGTCGCCGTCCTTAACCGTCTTGTCGAGGATGATGTACGGCTTGGCATAGAGCTTGTCGTCGCGCGGATTGGCGGCGAGCGTCGTGCCGCGGATGAGGTTGGCGCAGACGAACGGGAAGTTGGCCCCGGCGATGACCTTGTCGAAGAACGACAGGCCGTAGTTGAACTCGTGGTTGCCGAAGGTCGAGCACTCGTAGCCGAGCAGGTTCATGCCCTTCATGATCGGGTGGACGTCGCCGTCCTTCATGCCCTTCTCATAGGCGACGTAATCGCCCATCGGGCTGCCCTGGAGCAGGTCGCCGTTGTCGATGAGCATCGAGTTGGTCGCCTCGTCGCGGATCGACTGGATGATGGTGGCGGTACGCGACAGGCCCATCGTGTCGTTGGGTTTGTCGGCGTAGTAGTCGTAGGGCAGCAGGTTCACATGGATGTCCGTGGTCTCCATGATCCTCAGATGCGCCTGACCGGCGGCGGCGAACACCGAATAGGGGTGCATGATCGCCAGGGCGCCGAGCGCGCTGGTGCCGAGCAGGAACGTGCGGCGGTCGATTTGCAGTCGTCGTAGTCCGGACATTGCGGGAGAGCCTCCTCGTTGTGGAACGGCCGCCGCGGCCAGCGCTGTCGGAGCGCTGCGCCGGGGGGCGGCACGCCTGCCATGACTTTGCCCCCGTTCTTAGCCGGCTCAAAGCCGATTTCGGCGAGCGATGCCCTTTGTTCGCAGGTTTCGGTGACGCCGTCGTGACGCGGCGAAGCCGGCCGATTCCGCCAACTTTCGCCGCCCGTGCGATGGCTCAACCCCTCGCATTTTTGCCAGGGTGTTAAGACAACCCTAGGAAATGGCCGCTAGGAAATGACGACCGAAGGATGTCAACCATCGTGCACGGCGATCCCTTTACCGCCCTCCAGGCCATCGACAGCATCGAGGCACTGCAATCGATCATCGATGTCCTGGCGACGCCGGTCTTCGTCAAGGACCGCGAGCATCGCTGGGTGCTCGTGAACCGAGCCCTGTGCGACTTCATGGGGCACGCGCGCGAGGAACTCATCGGCAGGTCAGACTACGATTTCCTGCCGCGCGAACAGGCAGACGTCTTCTGGGAAAAGGACAACCTGGTTTTCACCACCGGCGTGGAAAACGAGAACGAGGAGGTGCTGACCGGCCCCGATGGCCAGTCCCGCACGATCGTGACGCGCAAACGCCTGATTCACGTCGACAGGGTGCCGCTGCTGGTCGCCGTCATCACCGATATCACTGCGTTCCGCGAGGCCGAGGCGCACAACCGCTACCTGGCGTATCACGACGCGCTGAGCGGCCTGGCCAATCGCGCCTTGCTCGACGAACGCCTCGAGAGCGCGGTTGCCGATCCGGCCTCCGGCGCAAGACGCTGTAGCGTGCTCATCATCGACCTCGATCGCTTCAAACAGGTCAACGACGCCTATGGCCACGGCACCGGTGACGAGCTGATCCGCGAATTTGCCAAGCGCGTCACCGCGCTTGTTTCTGCCAGCGACACGGTCGCGCGCCTCGGCGGCGACGAGTTCGCCGTTGTGCTGCTTGGGACCCGGTCGCTAGAAGCCCTCGACCGCCTCTGCCATCGCATTCTGGAGGCGGCCGAGGCACCCTTCGTTGTTGCCGGCGTCACGGTGCATGTCAGCGCTTCGATCGGCTTGGCCGCCGGGTTTGTCGGCGATACCAGTCGCAGCGACCTGCTGCGCCGGGCCGACGTCGCGCTCTACAGCGCCAAATCGGCGGGCCGCAATTGCTGCCGCATGTACGATGCCGCCATGGACGAGGGCCGCGCCGCACGGGTCTCCCTTGAGAGGGATTTGCGCGTGGCAATCGCCACTGGAAACGGCCTCGAGGTCTACTACCAGCCGCTATACTCGGGAGATTCGATCAGCGGCCTCGAAGCGCTGGTGCGCTGGAACCATCCGCAGCTCGGTCTGCTTCTGCCGCCGCGCTTCGTCCCCATGGCGGAGGAGACCGGCCTGATCACGCCGCTCGGGGACTTCGTCATCGACCAGGCCTGCCGCGCGCTCGCAGGCTGGCCGAACATCACCATGGCGGTCAACATCTCCGCCGTTCAACTGCGCGACCCTAATCTTCCCATGCGCATCATGCGCAAGCTCGCGGTGCACGGTATCGCTCCCGCGCGTATCGAGCTCGAGGTCACCGAGACCGTCGTGCTCGGCTCCGGCGGCGTCACCCAGGCCAACCTGACGACCCTGCGCGAGGCAGGTTTCCGCATCGCGCTCGACGATTTTGGCACGGGTTATTCGAGCCTCAGCCACCTCCAGAACCTGAAGGTCGACAGCGTCAAGATCGACCAGTCTTTCGTCAGCCATCTCGGCCAGTCGTCGGACTCGGCGCCGATCATCCAGGCGGTGGTCCACCTTGCCCGCATGCTCAACCTCAAGGTCGTCGCCGAGGGCGTCGAGACGGACACGCAGCGCCAGTTTCTCATCGACGCCGGTTGCTCCAGCCTGCAGGGCTTCCTGTTGTCACCGCCGCTACCGGAGCGGCAGGTGGGGGCGCTGCTGGCAAGACAAGGCGAGCGCCAGCCTGCCGGCGAGCAGGACGCCGCCTGACCTGCGGGGGGCGCCCATGGAACCGGTGCGCGCCCCTTGCCGTTGCCATGGATATGGACACCGACGCGGCCTTCAGCGGCGAGCAATCACCCGACGTGCGCGATTTCCGGCCCGGGCGCGGCCGCTCGGCGACCGCCCCCCATCACATCGACTGGGAGGGCTGGAAGGACGTCTGCTGGCGCGTCTGGCATGAGTTCAACCGCGATCGGGTGATGCTCGTCGCGGCGGGCGCGACGTTCTACCTGCTGCTCGCCGCGTTCCCGGCGATGGCGGTGATGGTGTCGCTGTTCGGCCTGGTCGGCGACCCGACGCGCATTGCCGATCAGCTCGGCCTGCTCTCCGGCGTGTTGCCGCCCTCCGCCATCAGCTTCGTCGGCGGCCAGCTCAGAAGCCTTGCCGCGCAGAACCATGCGGCGCTCACCTTCGGCTTCGTCTTCAGTTTCCTGGTTGCTCTGTGGAGTGCCAACAACGGCGTCAAGACCTTGTTCGAGGCCATGAACGTCGCCTACGAAGAGACCGAGAAGCGCTCCTTCGTCCGCCTCAACCTGGTCGCCCTGGTCTTCACCCTCGGCGTCATGGCGGTCGCCGGCATCTTCGTCGTCGCCATCGGCGTGGTGCCGGCCGTGCTTGCGTTGGTCGGTCTCAGCAGCGCCACCGAATGGATCATCTCGGCGGCCCGCTGGCCGGTGCTCTTCGTGGTGGCGGCGATCGCCATCTCGATCCTCTATCGCTACGGCGCCAGCCGGGAGCGCGCCAAGTGGCGCTGGATCACCTGGGGCGGCGTGCTGGCCACCGCCCTTTGGCTCGCCGCCGCCTGGGGATTTTCCTGGTACCTGTCGAACTTCGCCAACTACAACGCCACCTACGGCTCCCTCGGCGCCATGGTCGGCTTCCTGATGTGGACCTGGGTATCGATGGTGGTGCTCATCATGGGTGCCGAACTCGACGCGGAGACCGAGCATCAGACGACGGTCGATTCCACCACCGGGCCGGAAAAACCCATCGGAGAGCGCGGCGCCACCATGGCCGACACCATCGGCCGGCAACGCGGCGCGCCGGCGGATAACCCGGCCGGCGGCGCCAGGCCGCGGCCCCCCGCCGCCGGCCCGTCCGAGCATGATGCCCAGTCCACCGACGCCCGGTCGACGGTTGCCGTGCTGGCGTTCGGCGCCGTGGCGCTCGCCGGCGGTTTCATGATGGCGCGCAAGGACCGCGGCCGGCGATAGCCCGCGGCTCTGGCCGAGCGCGATATTCTCCCCATACTTAGTCATTGGCGGCGGAGCGCCCGGCCCGGCCGCCGGCGGGGCAGACCCATGAGCGACGACGACACCCTGACCAAGCCGCGGACGAAGCCCAAGCTCAAGGTCGAGCGGCCGCGCCTGCACAAGGTCATCCTGGTCAACGATGACTACACGCCGCGCGAATTCGTGGTGATGGTGCTGAAGGCGGTGTTCCGCACCAGCGAGGATCAGGCCTACCGCATCATGATCACCGCCCACCGCATGGGCACCTGCGTGGTCGCCGTCTACACCAGGGACGTCGCCGAGACCAAGGCGACGGAAGCCACCGAACTCGGCAAGAGCGCCGGCTATCCACTGCAATTTACCACCGAGCCGGAGGAGTAGGCGCTGCCGCGCGTCCGCCGCGCGCTCGCATAACCGCCCCCGGCTCGCTTCCGCGCGGCGCCCCCGCGTCTGTCAGCAACACGGCAGTTTTCCGCCAATTCACGCGCCCGCACGTCGACGACTTATCGAATTGGTAAGGGATTGCGCCCAGCGTGCCAGTGACTCTGGTGGAGAAAGGGCACCCGAGCGAATGCCTGGTCAGGCACAGAGGGAATATCGCAGTGCGCGAATGGCTCAATGAACTGCTGCAGCGCGTCCTCGGTTCATTTGTTACACCGTCCCGGCGTCAGAGGATTTAGGCGATCTTCGTGATCGTGCTGAGCCTTCTGGCGGGCGCATGGTTCGTCTACGCTACAGACGGCGTGCAATACGCGACCCTTCATATTTTGTACTTGCCGATCATTTTCGCCGCGCTGGTCTTTGGCGCGCCGGGCGGCGTCCTGACAGGCGCCTGCGCCGGCTTGCTGATCGGCCCCTACATGCCGCTCGACGTGATCACCGGCGAAGCCCAGAACCTGGCAAACTGGCTCTACCGAGCCGCCTTCTTCTGTCTGATCGGCGGCTTTGTCGGCGTCGGCGTTGGCACATTGCGCCGGCATCTGGCGACCCTCGATTGGCTCAACGAGCACGACGCGCGCACGGGCTTGCTCGATCGGACGGGGCTGCTGAACGGATTGCAGCACATGATCGAGCAGGGTGCGGGCCGGGAGCAGCCTTTCCTGATTGTCCTGCAACTGAACAACTTCCTCGATATCCAGAACACCTTCGGTTCGGCCTTCGCGGAAGAGCTTCTCAAGCAGATTTGCGCACGCGGGCGGTGCCTGCTGCCGCCCGACGTGCCGATGGCGGTCCTGCAACCCGACCGCCTCGCGGTCGCATTCAGAAGCAAACAGGAATCGTGGCAGTTGCGCGTCGAGATGGAGGTCGACTTTCGCGCGCCCTACCTGGTCGACGGGCTGCCGATCCACGTCGATCTCGTGATCGGTGCAGCGGAATTTGCCACCCACGCGCATACCGCCGAGGAACTCCTGCAGAAGGCCAGCATCGCGATGCACACGGCCGTCAAGCGCATGCGTCCCTTCCATCTCTACGAGAATGCCAGCGATCTCACCAGCCGCGACAACCTGATGCTGCTCGGCAAAATCCCGGCCGCGCTCACCAACAACGAATTTGTCATCTGGCATCAGGCAAAGGTGTCGCTGGCCACCGGCGAGATATGCGGTACCGAGGCGCTGCTGCGCTGGCAACATCCCCATCGCGGCATGGTCATGCCGGGCGATTTCATCCCCCAGGCGGAGAAATCCACCCTCGTCAACGATCTGACCCAGTGGGTCATCCGGGCGGCGCTTGCCGACATGGCGGCGTGGCAGGCGCGCGGGCACACCTTGAGCGTCGCGATCAATCTGTCGGTCCGCAATCTGCGCGATGCGACCTTGTTCGACACGCTGGATGAGACGTTGGCGTTGCACGCCATCGATCCGCGGATGGTCGAGCTTGAGATCACCGAGAGCGCGGTCATGGATGACTTCGACTTCTGCGCGCAGCTTGTCGCGCGTCTCTGCGAACGCGGATACCGCGTGTCGCTCGACGACTTTGGCGTCGGGCACTCATCGCTCGCCTATCTCAGAGAATCTGCCGGTCAGCGCTCTCAAGATCGACCAGAGTTTCATCAAGGGGCTGGCCCACGACGTCGACGACCAGAAGATCGTGCGCACCATCCTCGGTCTGGCCAAGGCGCTGGGCCTGGAGACCGTCGCCGAAGGCATCGAGGATGCCGCGGCGATGGCGCTGCTGCGCGACTGGGGATGCGATTTCGGCCAGGGCTTCTACATCCATCGGCCGACCCCCTGCGCCGACTTCCTGACATGGATGGAAGGGCAGTGGCCGCGGATGACCGCCTGAAATGCCTCTCTGTCAACCGACCTGACGCTCCGCGAACATCGCCTCGAAGGCGCGGCTCGCCTTGGTGCGGTAGCGCTCCTTGTGGCGGATGAGCCGGAAGGACCGTTCGGGGATGGCGAAGGGGACATGCACCAGCCGCCCGGCGGCGAGATAGGCGGCGACCACCAGCTCCGACACCACCGTGGCGCCGCCGCCGAGCTCGACCGCCGAGCGCACCGCCTCGTTGGAGGGGAGTTCGAGCGCAATGGTGAGGGCGGCCGCATCGATGCCGATCCGGCGGAGCGCCGCCTCGAAGGCCGAGCGGGTGCCCGAGCCGGGCTCGCGCATCACCCACGGCTGGGCAAGGATCTCATCGCCCGATAGGTCCCGCCGGTCGGCCCAGGGATGGGCGGGCGCCACGACGACGATGACCCGGTCGCGCGCGACGGTCGCCGCCGAGAGCGCGGGAGCGTCGATCTCGCCTTCGACCAGCCCCAGCTCGGCGGCGCCGTCGGTGACGGCCCGGGTGACCGTCTCGGTGTTGCCGACCGCGAGCGACAACGCGATGCCCGGATGGGCGGCGTGGAAGCGCACGATGCGCGCCGGCAGCCAGTAGCTGGCGATGGTCTGGCTGGCCTGGAGGGCGAGCGAGCCGCGGGCAAGCCCGCCCAGCTCCGTCAGCACCAACTCGGCGGCCTTGGCGCGGGCGAGCGTTGCCTGCGCCTCGGCGAGGAAGATGCGGCCGGCCTCGGTCAGCTCGATGCGCCGGCCGACCCGGTGGAAGAGGGCGGCGCCATAGCGGTCCTCCAGCACGCGGACAGCGGAGCTGACCGCCGAGGGGGTCAGGTTGAGCGCCGCCGCGGCCCGGGTCAGGTGCTCGCGTTCGGCGACGGCGACGAAGATGCGGAGCTGGTCGAGGGTCATGGTTTCATTCGATGTGATCGAATGAAACATACCATAGTTTGCAATGGATCGAACAGACGAGGCTGAGCCATCCTTCCTCCATTCTGGGAAGGAGCCAGTTCATGCCTACGCGATTCGCCGCGCGCATCGTCCCCCTGTTGCCCGGCACGGCGCTCAGCATCGTCGTCACGCTTGCCGCGGTCGGCCTCGAATATGTCGAGGTGCACCTGTTCGGCCGCGCCTGGCTGGAGAGCCTGGTGCTCGCCATCCTGATCGGCACGGCGGTGCGCTCGGCTCTGAGACCCGACGACCGCTTCAGCCTCGGCATCCGCTTCAGCGCCAAGACGCTGCTGGAAATCGCCGTCGTGCTGCTCGGCGCCTCGGTCAGCGCGCGGGCGGTGATGGCCGCCGGCCCGATGCTGCTCTTCGGCATCGTCGGCGTCGTCATCGTCGCCATCACCGCCAGCTACGGCATTGGCCGGGCGCTCGGGCTCGAGCACAAGCTGGCGACGCTGGTCGCCTGCGGCAATTCCATCTGCGGCAATTCGGCGATCGTCGCCGCCGCCCCAGTGATCGGCGCCACCGCCGGCGACATCGCCGCCTCGATCGCCTTCACCGCGGTGCTCGGCGTCGTGGTCGTGCTGCTGCTGCCCACGCTGGTGCCGCTGCTCCATCTCTCGGCGACGCAGTACGGCGTGCTGGCGGGACTCACCGTCTATGCCGTGCCGCAGGTGATCGCCGCCACCGCGCCGGTGGCCACGCTCAGCGTCCATGTCGGCACGCTGGTCAAGCTCGTGCGCGTGCTCATGCTGGGGCCGGTGGTCATCGCCCTTTCGCTCGGGCGCAAGCAGGACGACGGCCGCCGTCCGAGCCTCGGCCAGATGGTGCCGCTGTTCGTCGTCGGCTTCCTGGTGCTGATGGTGCTGCGCTCGGCGGGCGCCATCCCCGACACGGTGCTGGGGCCGACCGCCAGCGTCGCGACCTGGCTCACCATCGTCTCGATGGCGGCGCTGGGCCTCGGCGTCGACGTGCGCACCGTCGCCAATGCCGGCGGCCGCGTCACCGCCGCCGTCGTGCTGTCGCTCTTGGTGCTCGGCTCGATCAGCGTGGCGCTGATCTGGGCACTGCACCTCGCCTGAGGGAAGGCGAGGGGCCTACTCCCCCGCCAGCTTGAGCGGCACCTGGCTGTCGCCGTCCTTAGCGCGGAACGCCTGTTCGTTGGTGAACATGTAATTGCGCGTCAGCGGCAAGGCGAGCTGGTTCCTGGTGAGCTGGAGCTGGAAGTTCATCATCAGGCCGGTCTCGAAGGCGACCTCGGAGGCGGCCAGATAGAACTCCCAGATGCGGCAGAAGCGCTCGTCATAGACCGCCTTCACCTCCTCGCGGCGGGCGAGGAAGCGCTCGCGCCAGGCGCGCAGTGTCTTGGCGTAATGGAGACGCAGGATCTCCATGTCGGTGATGTGGAGCTTCTCCTTCTCCACCGCCGGAATCACCTCGGAGACGGCCGGGATGTAGCCGCCGGGGAAGATGTAGCGCTGGATCCACATGCTGGTGTCGCCCGGCCCGTCGGTGCGGCCGATGGAATGCACCACCATGGCGCCGTCCTCGGCAAGCAGCTCGCGGCAGGCACGGAAGAAGGCGCGGTAGAAGCCGACGCCGACATGCTCGAACATGCCGACCGAGACGATGCGGTCGAACGGCCCCTCCACCTTGCGGTAGTCCTGTAGCAGGAACCTGGCCTTGTCCTTGAGGCCGAGCTCCTCGGCGCGGCGGTTGGAGACCGTGAACTGCTCCTCCGACAGCGTCACGCCGACCACCTCGACGCCGCAATGCTCGGCGAGATAGAGGCCGAGGCCGCCCCAGCCCGAGCCGATGTCGAGCACGCGCTGGCCCGGCTCGAGGGCGAGCTTGGCGGCGAGGTGGCGCTTCTTGGCGAGCTGTGCCTCGTCGAGGCTGGTGACGCCGTCTTCCCAGTAGGCGCAGGAATATTGCAGGTCGGCATCGAGGAAGAGCGAATAGAGCCGGCCGTCGAGGTCGTAGTGCGAATGGATGTTCTTCTTCGCCCGGCCTGGCGTGTTCAACTGGCGGAAGCGGCGCGTCGCCAGCCGCCAAGCGCTGACGGCGATCATCCGCCACGGCGGCAGCGCATTGCGCGAGTTGCGGAAGATGACCATCAGGAAGTCGTAGATCGACCCCTCTTCGACGATCAGCCGCCCGTCGGCGAACTCCTCGCCGAGCTTGAGGTCGGGATCGTTGATGACGGCCGCTTCGGCCTCGGCGCTGGTGAAGCGCACGCGCACGGTCTCCGGTCCGCGATCGCCGAAGGTGTGCGCGTTGCCCTCTGAGTCGACGACCTCGAGCGATCCCTCGCGGATGGCCTTGGTCAGATAGGATTTCAGCGTTGAATTCATTGGAGTAACAGTCCCGGCCGTCTCAGCCCTTCCCGGCCCTGAAACAAGACCGCCGGCGGGGTGTCGCCGGCGGACAATGATAATGCCGATTGAGGCAGCGCCTCAACCCTGTAAGCAGGCTTAGGATTCCGCGGATTCTTCCGATTCGCCAGCTTCCTCGCCGTCTTCCGCCGGCGCTTCCTCGTCCTCGGTGGCGGCAGCGGCCTCGGTCTCTTCCTCCTCCTCGCCGGCACCGGCGCGGGTGACGTCCTCGCCGCGCGCCTGGCGCTCGGCCTCATCCTCGCTGCGCGCCACGTTGACGAGAATGTGGGCCTCGACCTCCGGATGGAGGGCGATGAGGACGGTGTGCATGCCGATGGTCTTGATCGGCTGGTTGAGGGCGACCTGGCTGCGATTGACCGAGAAGCCGCCGGTCTCCATCGCGTCGGTGAGGTCGCGGGCGGTGACCGAGCCGTAGAGCTGGCCGGTCTCGCCTGCCTGGCGGACGAGCACGAATCTCTGGCCTTCGAGCTTGCCGGCGACCGATTCGGCCTCCTGGCGACGTTCCAGGTCGCGCGCCTCGAGGTGGACGCGCTGCGATTCGAATCGCTTGCGGTTGTCCTCGTTGGCGCGCAGCGCCTTGCCCTGCGGCAGCAGGAAGTTGCGGGCATAGCCGTCGCGCACGCGCACGACCTCGCCCATCTGGCCGAGCCGGGCGATGCGTTCAAGCAGGATGACTTGCATGGTGGTTCACTCCGTTAAGCGACATTCGGGATCATTGTGGGGGCACGCCCTTGAAGCGGCGGGCGCGGAGATGGAACAGCGCCTCGGCGACCGCCAGCAGGGCGAAGAGGATCAGCGGCAGGCCGGACAGCACGATCAGCAGGTAGACGACGATGAGCAGCGCCGTGCGGCCGCTGAGGCTGGCGGTGAGGGCGTGCATCACCGCCAGGCCGGTCAGCGCCGCCGCGCCGGCCAGCGCCCCGCTGAAGACGCGGGCGACCTCGCCGGCCGTGCCCGGCAGGAAGGCTAGCAGCGTGACGCCGGCCAGCGCCACCAGCGCCCGGTTCGGCAGGTCGACGCCCCACAGCGTCTCGCGCGGCCGCTGCAGGCGGCCGGACATGCGCGCCACCAGCGCCGCCAGCCACAGGTCGAAGGTCAGCATGAAGACCAGGATGGCGGTGACGCTGAACGGCATGATGGCGAGGTAGAACTGGACGAACGGCGCCACTTCGATGGCCGTCGGCGGCTTGCCGCCCGACTGCACGGTGGAGAACAGGTCGACCAGCGCCTGTGTGATCTCCGGGCCCATGGTGGCGCGGTCGAAGCCGATGAGGACGCCGACCAGCACCACGCCGATGGCAACCGCGCCGGCGAGATGCACCAGCAGGCGGCCGAGCGGATACCATTCGCGCTGGGCCTCGGGCTGGGCCTCGCCGGCTGGGCGTGACAGCAGCGCGAGCCGGGCGACCCAGAACATCGGGGCGCCGAAAAGGAGCAGGAAGGCCGCCGTGCCCACGGTCGACAGGGTGGCGAAGATGGCAAGCGCCCCGGCGACGACGGCGGTGGCGGCGGCGGCGGCGCCCCAGCCGAGGCCGGCCAGTCCGATGGGCAGTCCGGTGAGGATGAACAGCGGGAAGGCGAGCGCGGTACCGCCGACCGGCGCCAGGAACATCAGCGCCGCGGCCACGCCCGCTGCAATGCCAACCAGGATCGTCTGCATCAATTGCTGTCCCGCCTTTCGAGCGGTTAGGGGAGGGTCAGGCGCTTCGCGCCAGCCGTTCCCCAACTTGGAAATGCGAATAGTGAGAGTAGCGAATAGCGAATAGTTGCGCTCTATTCGCTATTCCCCATTCGCTATTCGCTCACTTGATCACATACGGCAGCAGGCCGAGGAAGCGCGCGCGCTTGATCGCCTGCGCCAGCTCGCGCTGCTTGGGCGCCGATACCGCGGTGATGCGCGACGGCACGATCTTGCCGCGCTCCGAGATGTAGCGCTGCAGCAGGCGCACGTCCTTGTAGTCGATCTTGGGTGCGTTGGCGCCCGAGAACGGGCAGGTCTTGCGGCGGCGGAAGAACGGCCGGCGCGTCGGAAGCTGGTTGATGTCGACCATCAGTTGTTTCCTTCGCCGGAGCTGTCGCTGTCATCGCGGCGCGGACGCGGCGGGCGGTCGCCACGATCGCGGTCGCCGAAATCGCGGCGCGGTCCGCGATCGCGATCGCCGAAGCGGCCACCACGGTCGCCGCGATCGTCGCGGTCGCGCTTCTGCATCATCGCCGAGAGGCCTTCCTCGAGCGCCTCGACCTTGATGGTCAGGGCGCGGATGACGTCCTCGTTGAGCCGCTCCTGGCGCTCCATCTCGGCGACGGCCGCAGGCGGCGCCTCGATGTTCATCAGGGTGAAATGGGCCTTGCGGTTCTTGCGGATGCGGTAGGCGAGGGACTTCAGTCCCCAGCCCTCGACCTTGGTGACGCTGCCGCCGCCCTGCTCGATGACGCCTTTGAACTGCTCGACCAGCGCCTCGACCTGTGGGCCGGAGACGTCCTGGCGAGCCAGAAATACATGCTCGTATAGGGGCATATCTGCCTTTCCTCATGTTGACCGGCGCTAAGCCTCTTCGAAGCCTTCTTGAAAGGAAAGGCTCGACGACACTTCGAGAGCAGGAGCACGGGAAGTCGGATCGCTGCCGATCCTGCGGGCTTGCCGCCTTCCGTTCAGCCCCCGGCCGGGGTCCCGACGGGACGGCGCGGTTATACGGAAAAGCAGCGCCTTTGCAAGCGTTTTGAGATAGATAACGCGGCGGGCGGCTTCGCGGGAACCATACCTCGATGTGCACCGGGTGCGAAGGTTTGAGCCGGCGGGCGGTGCTCGCCGGCCTGCTGGCGGGCGCCGGCACGTTTGCCGCCACTCAGGCGATGGCCGCCTGCTGGACGCCGGCCGAACTGGCGGCGGTGCCGGGCGAGGCCCTGCGCCGCCGTCCGACCGCCGCCGACGCCATCGTCAAGCCGGCGCCGGCAGCGGCGCTGGCTCCGGTCGCCGGCGGCCTTGCCGGCATCGTCCGCCGGGTCGATCTGCCGGCGGGCGACAAGGCGGTCGCGCTCACCTTCGACCTCTGCCAGACCGTCAGTCCGATCGCCGGCTATGACGGCGCCGTCGTCGATTATCTGCGCGCCGAAGGCGTCGCCGCCACCTTCTTTGCCGCCGGCCGCTGGCTGCTCACCCATAGGCGGCGCGCCGAGCAGCTCGCCGCCGACCGGCGCTTCCTTCTCGCCAATCACAGCTTCGACCACCCCGACCTGCACGCCGCCGCGGCCGGGCGCATCGAGAGCGAGATTCTGATGACCGAGGCGGCGCTCGCCGTCACCCGCGAGCAGTCGGCGAAAGCCTGCCGGGCGGGGTCCCCGGCAACGCCCATGCGGCTCTTCCGCTTCCCCTATGGCTCGTGCTCGGCCTCCGGTGTTGCCGCCGTCAACGCCATCGGCTCGGTCGTCATCCAGTGGGACACGGTCTCGGGCGATCCGGACGGCACCAGCGCCAAGGCCATTGTGCGCAACGTGTTCTCGACCGTGCGGCCGGGCTCGATCGTCGTCATGCATGCTAACGGCCGCGGCACCCACACGGCGGAGGCGCTCCACACCATCATCCCGAAGCTCAAGGCCGACGGTTATCGCTTCCTGACCGTCGCCGACCTCCTCCGGGCCGGCCGGCCGGTTGCCGCCAACGCCTGCTACATCACGCGGCCGGGCGACACGGCGCGCTACGACGCGCGGCTTGCGCATGGCGGGCCGGTTCAGAAAAAGGGTGGGGTCTCGCGCCTGTAGCCCGCATGGCGCGAAGCGGAATGCGGGAAAGGCAGTCCCGGATTGCACTCCGCCCCATCCGGGCTACCTGCTGGCGGCGACCGGGCAGGCGGCGGTGAAGCGGCGGTAGATGTCGGCGCCGGCCGCGGCGCGGAAGGTTGCCTCGACCGTGCCGCCGAGGTCGGAGGTCACGCGCAGGCGCAGGCTGTCCGAGCTGCGGGCATCGGCGAGGAACCGGCGGATGCCGGCAAGGTCGGCGACCCGCTGGCGGGTGCGGTTGACGTAGTGCGCCGCGAGGCCGCGGCCCGGCTGGCCGGCGAAGCGGTAGTCCACCGTCAGGTTCGCCTTGCCGGCGGCCCGAAAACTCCAGTCGATGTCCATGCCGGGTTTGCCGCCGGTGCAGGTGAGGACGATGCGGGCTTCATCGAGGCCGGGCTGATGGTCCGCGATCGCGACGGTCATCAGGATGGCGCGGCTGATCTTCTGGTCGGTGATGCGGTCGACGCCTTCCATCCATTGCCAGCGGCTGGCGAGCGCCGCTTCGAAGGAGGCGGCCTCGGCTTCTCCGCTGGCAATGATGGCGAATGCGACCAGCCCGGCCGCGACGATTCCGCAACGCCCCATCTCCGGCTCCTGTCCGTTTGCCAGCCTAGCAGGCCCCCGGCGTCTTGACAGCTTCGGCCGGGCGCGCTCAAACGCCCGCCAACGGCGGAAGACTCGCCGGCGCAGGAAGCGTTCTCGGGGCAACGATGACGGTCGCATTCACCTTTCCAGGTCAGGGCAGCCAGGTGGTCGGCATGGGCAAGGCGCTTGCCGATGCCGAGTTCGAGGCGCGCGCGGTTTTCGAGGCGGTCGACGAGGCGCTCGGCGAGAAGCTGTCGAAGATCATCTGGGAGGGGCCGATCGAGACCCTGACGCTGACCGAGAACGCCCAGCCGGCGCTGATGGCGGTGAGCCTGGCGACGCTCAGGGTGCTGGAGGCGCGCGGCATCAGCGTCCACGAGACCGTGGCCTACGTCGCCGGCCATTCGCTCGGCGAATATTCGGCGCTTGCCGCCGCTGGTGCCTTGTCCGTTCCCGACGCCGCCCGGCTGCTGCGCACTCGCGGCCGCGCCATGCAGGCGGCGGTGCCGGTCGGCACCGGCGCCATGGCGGCGCTGCTCGGCATGGAGCTCGACGCGGCCAGGGAAGTCGCCGCCGAGGCGGCCGAGGGCGAGGTCTGCGCCACCGCCAACGACAATGGCGGTGGCCAGGTGGTGATCTCCGGCAACAAGGCGGCGGTCGAGCGGGCGATCGCGATCGCCCAGCAGAAGGGCGCCAAGCGCGCCATCCTGCTGCCGGTGAGCGCGCCCTTCCATTGCGCGCTGATGGAGCCCGCGGCTGAGGCGATGGAAGCGGCCTTGGCCGCCGTCGAGATCAGGGCGCCGGTGGTGCCGCTGGTCGCCAACGTGCTTGCCACGCCGATCAGCGATCCGGCCCAGATCCGCCGGCGGCTGATCGAGCAGGTGACCGGCATGGTGCGCTGGCGCGAATCGATCGCCTGGCTTGGCGGCGCCGGCGTCACGCTTTTCGTCGAGGTCGGCGCCGGCAAGGTGCTTTCCGGTCTCGCCCGGCGCATTGTCGACGGCGCCGAGACGCTCGCCGTCGGCACGCCCGCCGACATCGACGCGGCCGTCGCCAAACTCGGCTGAGGAGGACAACAGGGTGATGTTCGAACTGACCGGCAAACGCGCCCTGGTGACGGGCGCCAGCGGTGCCATCGGCGGCGCCATCGCCCGCGCCTTTCACCGGCAGGGCGCCAACGTCGGCCTCTCCGGCACGCGGCGCGAGGCGCTCGACGCGCTTGCCGGGGAACTCGGCGAGCGCACGGCGGTTCTCCCCTGCGATCTCGGCGATGCCGAACAAGTGGAGAAACTCGTGCCGCAAGCGGAGGAAGCGCTCGGCGGCGAGATCGACATCCTGGTCAACAATGCCGGCATCACCCGCGACATGCTCTTCGCCCGCATGACCGACGAGGACTGGGACAAGGTGCTCACCGTCAACCTGACGGCGGCCATGCGCCTGTCGCGCGCGGTGGTGCGCACCATGATGCGCAAGCGCACCGGCCGCATCATCTCCATCACCTCGGTGGTCGGCGTCACCGGCAATGCCGGCCAGGGCAACTACGCCGCGTCGAAGGCGGGCCTCATCGGCATGACCAAGTCGCTGGCCCAGGAGATCGCCAGCCGCAACGTCACCGTCAATTGCATCGCGCCCGGCTTCACCGCCTCGGCGATGACCGACGCGCTCAACGACAAGCAGAAGGAAGCGATCCTCCAGCGGGTCCCGGCCAAGCGTCTCGGCACGCCCGATGAAATTGCCGGAGCGGCGGTTTACCTGGCCTCGGACGAGGCCGCCTACGTCACCGGTCAGACGTTGCACGTCAACGGCGGCATGGCCATGATATGAACGTGCGCGGGCGGCCAGGGCGCCGGTCCGCGCGAAGGAGGAACCGGGGCGGTTTGGTTGGCTGGCAAAGGTCCGCAAAGTGTGTTACGGGCCACCGGCCGGTGCCGGAAGCGCGGCGGTTTTCAACGCTTCTACCCGTTCCGAACACAGGGCGATCGTCGATCCCTTGCCGGGCGAGGGGTTCCATCGGATAGTCATTTGGGGCAATCGAGGTTCTAGAAAAAATGAGCGATGTCGCTGAACGGGTGAAGAAGATTGTCGTCGAGCATCTCGGCGTTGACGCGGAGAAAGTCACCGAGAACGCCAGCTTTATCGACGACCTGGGCGCCGACAGCCTCGATACGGTCGAACTTGTCATGGCCTTCGAGGAGGAATTCGGCGTCGAGATTCCGGATGATGCGGCGGAGACCATTCTGACGGTCGGCGACGCCATCAACTTCCTCGAAAAGAACACCGCCTGAGCGGCGCCGCAAACGGAGCGGTCGATCCGGCCGCGCTCGGCGCGGGTCGCGGTGTTCTATGAGACGTGTCGTTGTCACTGGATTGGGCATGGTGACGCCGCTCGGTTGCGGCGTCGATGTCTCGTGGTCGGCCATCCTCGCCGGTCAGAGCGGCATTGCCCGCATCGAGAATTTCCAGGTTGACGATCTGACCTGCCAGATCGCCGGCCAGCTGCCGCGCGGTTCCAAGGCCGAGGGCAAGTACGACCCCGACGACTGGATGGAACCGAAGGAGAGCCGCAAGGTCGATCCTTTCATCGTCTATGCGATGGCCGCGGCCGACCAGGCGCTCGACGATGCCGGCTGGCATCCGAAAGGCTATGACGACCAGTGCGCGACCGGCGTGCTCATCGGCTCCGGCATCGGCGGGCTGCAGGGCATCGAGGAAACCTCGCACACGCTGCGCGACCGCGGACCGCGGCGCGTCAGCCCGTTCTTCATTCCCGGCCGCCTGATCAACCTCGCCTCCGGTCATGTTTCGATTCGCCACGGCCTCAAGGGGCCGAACCACGCCGTGGTGACGGCGTGCTCCACCGGCGCCCACGCCATCGGCGACGCGGCCCGGCTGGTGGCGCTCGGCGACGCCGACGTGATGGTCGCCGGCGGTGCCGAATCGCCCGTCTGCCGCATCGCCATTGCCGGCTTCGCTTCCGCCAAGGCGCTATCCACCCATTTCAACGACCGGCCGACCGCGGCGTCGCGCCCCTACGACCGCGACCGCGACGGCTTCGTCATGGGCGAGGGCGCTGGCATCGTCGTGGTCGAGGAGCGCGAGCACGCTCTGGCGCGCGGCGCCCGCATCTACGGCGAGGTCATCGGCTATGGCCTCTCCGGCGACGCCTACCACATAACCTCGCCGGCCCCGGATGGCGACGGCGCCCGCCGCTGCATGCAGATGGCGCTGAAGCGGGCCGGCATCGCCGCCGCCGACCTCGACTACATCAACGCCCACGGCACCTCGACCCAGGCGGGCGACGAGATCGAGCTGACGGCGGTCGAGGGCCTGGTCGGTAACGCCACCAGCAAGGTCAGCATGTCCTCGACCAAATCGGCGACCGGGCATCTGCTCGGCGCTGCCGGTGCCATCGAGGCGATCTTCTCGCTGCTGGCGATCCGCGACAACGTCGTGCCGCCGACCCTCAATCTCGACAATCCCTCGGTCGACACGGCGTTCGACCTCGTGCCGCACACGGCGCGCCAGCGGACCGTCGATACCGTGCTGTCGAATTCCTTCGGCTTTGGCGGAACCAACGCCTCGCTCGTCCTGCGCCGTCATTCGTGAGCGACGCGAGCGGCTATCCCGCTTTTGCCACAATAGATGCTACAGTCGCCTAATCTGCCGGCAATGTTGCCGGACACCAGCAAGAGCCGCAATCCATGGCCGATCTGAGGAGAGAGCCGTACAGCGATGACGCTGAGGCGTTGTCGGCGCGGCTTCATTCCTCGCTCAACCGGACCGCGCCGCGCAGTCCCATCGAAGCGTTGCAGCCAGAGCCCGTGCCGCCGCCGCCGCCCCGCTCGCGAGCCGTCCGCCACCCCATGGTGGTCGCCCTCAATCTCGTCATCACCATCGTCGTCGTCGGCATCCTCGCCGTCGGCGGCGGCATCTTCTTCGCCAAGTCGCGGTTCGACAGCACCAGCACCCTCGACGCCGCGCGCACCTTCACCGTCGCCAAGGGCATCGGCGTCAGCACCATCGCCGATGACCTGGTCAAGGACGGCATCATCGACACCAAGTGGCTGTTCGTCTTCGGCGTGTGGCTGAGCAACCAGACGTCCAGCCTCAAGGCCGGCGAATACCTGATCCCCGCCCACGCCAGCATGCGCGACATCATGGATACGATGGTGACCGGCAAGGGCATCCTCTATGCGGTGACCGTTCCCGAGGGGCTCACCAGCCAGCAGATCGTCGACCGGCTGAACGCCGATCAGGTGCTCAGCGGCGAGATCAAGCAGGTCCCGCCGGAGGGCAGCCTGCTGCCGGAGACCTACAAGTTCACCCGCGGCGACACGCGCCAGGACATCATCGACCGCATGCAGCGCGAGCGCGACCGGGTGCTCGCCGACGTGTGGAGCCGGCGGGCGCCGGACCTGCCGATCAAGACGCCCGCAGCAACTGGTCACGCTGGCCTCGATCGTGGAGAAGGAGACGGCGCTTGCCGACGAGCGCAGCCGCGTGGCGGCGGTGTTCATCAACCGGCTCAAGCTGAACATGCGCCTGCAGTCCGATCCGACGGTGATCTACGGCATCTTTGGCGGCGCCGGAAAGCCGTCTGACGTCGCCCTCACCCGCAAGGACCTCGAGACGCCGACGGCCTACAACACCTACGTCATTCCGGCCCTGCCGCCGGGGCCGATCGCCAACCCCGGCCGCGCCTCGCTCGAGGCGGTGGCCAACCCCTCGCGCACACGCGACCTCTATTTCGTCGCCGACGGCTCGGGCGGCCACGCCTTCGCCCAGAGCTACGAGGAGCACCTGCGCAACGTCGCCCGCTGGCGCGACTACAACGCCAGCAAGGCGGCGGCCGACGAGGCCGGAACGCCGCCGACAGCAACGGCAGCGCGGCGCCGCTCGCCCTTCAGCCGACCCCGCGGCCGGCCCCCAAGCAGCAGTAATCTCGCGCCGGTTGCCCTTGAACAGGCGCCGGCGGACGGCTCATATGCGTCTTGCGCGCCCACCGGGCGCGGCAGGCCGATTCTGACTGGGACCGGGCGACGATGCCACTTTGCAGCATGACCGGCTTCGCCCGTGTCGACGGGGCAGGCGAGGGCTACCGCTGGACCTGGGAGGTGCGCAGCGTCAACGGCAAGGGCCTCGACATCCGCTTGCGCGTGCCGCCGGGCTTCGACCACGTCGAGCCGGCCGCTCGCGAGCGCATCGGTGCGGGCCTTGCGCGCGGCAACGTTCAGGCCGGCCTCACCGCCCAGCACGAGGCGGGCGCCACGCGCGTGCGCATCAACGAGGACGTGCTCGCCGAGGTCATCGCCGCCATGGAGCGGGTGGGCGAAAGGATGAAGGCCATGCCGCCGACGCTCGACGGCATCCTCGCCATCCGTGGCGTCGTCGAGATGGCCGAAAGCGACCCCGATGCGACGACCCAGGCGGCGCTTGCCGAGCAGCTCATCGCCGATCTCGACAGGGCCGTCGCCGAGCTCGTCGTCATGCGCACGCGCGAAGGGGCGGCCATCGCCGCCGTGCTGACGGCGCGCCTCGACGAGATGGAACGGTTGACCCGCGCCGCCGAGGCCTCGCCGGCCCGTACCCCCGAGGCGATCCGCGCGCGGCTGGCCGAGCAGGTCGCCGCGCTCATTGGCGCCGCGCCGGCGCTCGACCCCGACCGGCTGCACCAGGAGGCGGTGCTGCTCGCCACCAAGGCCGACATCCGCGAGGAGATCGACCGGCTCGACGCCCACATCGCCGCCGCCCGCGAGCTCATCGCCGGCGACGCGGCGGTCGGCCGCCGCCTCGATTTCCTGGCGCAGGAGTTCAACCGCGAGGTCAACACGCTGTGCTCCAAGTCGAACGACCGCTCGCTGACCGCGATCGGCCTGGAGATGAAGGCGGTGGTCGACCAGCTCCGCGAGCAGATGCAGAACGTCGAATGACCAAAGGCTCCACCCAGCGCGACATCGCCCGCCGCGGCATGATGCTGGTGCTTTCCTCGCCCTCCGGCGCGGGCAAGTCGACGCTGACGCCGCAACCTGCTCGAGCAGGAGGAGGGAGTCAGCCTGTCGATCTCGGTGACGACGCGGCCGCGCCGCGCCAGCGAGGTCGACGGCATCCACTATCTCTTCGTCACGCGCCGCCAATTCGAGGAGATGCGCGACGCCGGCGACCTGCTGGAATGGGCCGAGGTCCACGGCAACTTCTACGGCACGCCGCGCGCGCCGGTCGAGGAGGCGCTGAAGGCGGCCGCGACGTGCTCTTCGACATCGACTGGCAGGGGACGCGGCAGCTCGACGAGGCATGCGCGACGACGTCGTCAGCGTCTTCGTGCTGCCGCCATCGGCCAAGGAACTCAAGGCGCGGCTGGAGCGGCGGGCCGAGGACAGCGGCGAGGTGATCGCCCGGCGCCTCGCCAACGCGGCGGCGGAGATCCAGCACTGGAGCGAATACGACTACGTGCTGGTCAACCGCGACCTCGACAAGAGCTTTCAGCGGCTGCGCTCGATCCTCACCGCCGAGCGGCTGAAGCGCGTCCATCGCCCCGACCTCGAGCGCTTCGTCGGCAAGCTGCTGGCCGATCTGAAGAAGACGGGCTAGCCGATTCGTCGCCCTACGCTGGCCGCCAACGCGTTGGCGAGCGCGACGAAGCCGGCGACGTCGATCTCCTCCGCCCGCCGCGTCTCCGCGATGCCGGCCGCGGCCAGCAGGCGCAGGCGCGTCGAGGCCGAGCGTCTTCAGGCTCTGGCGGAGCATCTTGCGCCGCTGGCCGAAGGCCGCGGCCGTCACCCGCTCCAGGACCGCCGGATCGCAGGCGAGCGGCGCCGGCGCGGGGCAAGCTGCACCACCGACGAGGTGACCTTCGGCGGCGGGGTGAAGGCGCGCGGCGACACGTCGAACAGGATCTCGGCCTCGCGCCCGCCAGCCGGCGAGCACGCTGAGGCGGCCGTAGGTCTTCGAGCCGGGCGGCGGCGACGATGCGCTCGGCCACCTCGCGCTGGAACATGAGCGTCAGCGATTCGTACCACGGCGGCCACGGCTCGGCCCTGAGCCAGCCGATCAGCAGCGGCGTGGCGATGTTGTAGGGCAGGTTGGCGACGATGCGCGCCGGCCGCGGCGCCAGCGCCGCCATGTCGACGTCGAGCGCGTCGGCGGCGACGATGGTCAGCCGGCCCGGAGACGCGCGCGGCGATCTCCTCGAGCGCGGCGATGCAGCGCTCGTCGCGCTCGATGGCGACCACATGCGCCGCGCCCTCGGCGATGAGCGCCCGGGTCAGGCCGCCGGGGCCGGGCCCGACCTCGACCACGGTGACGCCGGCGAGCGCGCCGGCGGCGCGGGCGATGCGCGCCGTCAGGTTGAGGTCGAGCAGGAAGTTCTGGCCGAGGCTCTTGCGGGCGCGCAATGCTCATGGCGGGCGATGACCTCGCGCAGCGGCGGCAGGTCGTCGATCTGCCGCTCATGCCGCCAGTTCGTTCCGCCTCAGTTCCGCCGCCAGGCGCAGCGCGGCAGCGAGGCTCGCCGGGTCGGCGCGGCCGGTGCCGGCGATGTCGAAGGCGGTGCCGTGGTCGGGCGAGGTGCGCACGAAGGCGAGGCCGAGGGTGACGTTGACGCCGTCGGCGAAGGCCAGCGTCTTGGCCGGGATCAGCGCCTGGTCGTGATACATGCACAGCGCCGCGTCGTAGCTCGCGCGCGCCGCCGCGTGGAACAGCGTGTCGGCGGAGAGCGGTCCGCGCGCCGCGATCCCCTCGGCCTGCAGGGCGGCGACCGCCGGACGCACGATGCGCTCGTCCTCGTCGCCGATCGAGCCGCTCTCGCCGGCGTGCGGATTGAGCCCGGCGACGGCCAGGCGCGGCTCGGATATCGCGAAACGGCGCTGGAGCGAATCGGCGACGATGCGCCCGGTCTCGACGATCAGGCGCTCGCTGAGCGCGCCCACGACGTCGCGCAGCGGGATGTGGATGGTCACCGGCACCGCCTTGAGGGCAGGGCTGGCCAGCATCATGACCGGCCGCGCCGGCTGGCCGGTCCACGCCGCCGACAGGGTGCCGAGGAACTCGGTGTGGCCGGGATGGTTGAAACCCGCGTCGTAGAGGATCTTCTTGTTGATCGGATTGGTGACCACGGCCGCGGCGAAGCCGGCGCGCACATCGCCGGCCGCCCGCGCGATCGCCTCGATCACTGCCTGGGCGTTGGCCGCGTTCGGGCCGGCCGATCGCCGCCGAGACCGGCGCTTCCAGTGGCACGACCGGAAGCGCGTGGCCGAAGCGGCCGGCGGCCGCATCGGGCGTGACGATCTCGATCGGGCAGGCGACGCCCAGCGCCGCGGCCCGCTCGACCAGCACGGCTCCGTCGGCCAGGCAGTAGAACGGCGGCAGAGCCAGTTCATGGCGCCTGAGCCAGGCGGCAATGGTGACGTCCGGACCGATGCCGGACGGTTCCCCCATGGTCAGAGCAAGTGGCAGCAGCATCCGGGGTGCCCCAGGCAGGCCTTAGCGATATTCGATGATCGCGGCCTTGCGCAGTTCGTCGAGGTAGTCCTTGCCGAGGTCCTTGGCCTGCTTGCTGTACAGGTCGTTGGTCACCTCGGCGCGCGCCGCCGCCTGGCTCTGCACCTGCTTGACCGAGCACACCGCGATCAGCTCGATTCCGTCCGCCATCTGGTAGGGCGGGGCGGTCTTGCCGGCCGGCGTCTTCTTGATGTCGTCGCCCTCGGCGCCACTGAGCTGGGTGGCGTCGCGCCGGCCGATGTCCTTGACCACCACGCCGCGCAGCTTCTGGGCCTGCGCCAGGCTGTTGTCGCAGCCCTGGAAGCGCTGGCGAAACGCCTCGGCCTCGCGTCGGCGCTGGGCGTAGAGGTTCTGCGAGGAGCCGTTCGGCACGATGAAGACGATCTGCTGCAGCATGTATTCGTCGAGCGTCATCTGCGTCGGGTTGCCCTTGGCGAGCACGGCGTCGGCGACATCCTGCGAGCGCACCTTCGCCTTCATCTGCGTGCGCCGCTGCACGAGTTGCTGCCAGACGATCTGGGCGCGCAGGCGCTGCTTCAGCGTTGCCACATCGACGCCACGCGAGGCGAGCGCCTTGGTCAACTGGGGCGGCGACAACTTGAGATTTTGCGCAATCGAGGCGAAGGCGTTGTCGACCTGGGACTTGGACGCGTCAACGCCGTACTTGCGCCCCTCGTAGGTCTCCAGGGTTTCGTCGATCAGCTCGTCGGTGGCGATCTTGGAGCTGGTCTTGGCGCCGCCCAGCGCCATCAGCTTCTGTCTTTGGGAAATGTCGTAGTCGGTGATCGGCACCTCGTTCACCAGGACGGCGATGGAGCTGTCCTTCTTGCCGAGCGTGGGGATGTCCGGCATGGCGGTCTTGCCGGTGACCGGCGGGCCGGTGACCTTGCTGCCACCGCTGTCGAAGAGGTCACCAAAGCTGCCGCACGCGGCCAGCCCGACCGCCAGACCGGCAACCGCCAGATGACGCAACCCAAGACCTTTCAGACGTTTCAACGGTATTCCCCGGACATCGGCGCCGCCCCGCGGCAGCCATGGGCGTTGCGGCGGCGAAGCGTCAGACAGCGACCGCCGCAAGCAGTGTGGACGCATCATTGCGCCGAATCTGGCAAAAACAAGAGCGGGCTGCCGGACAAAAGCGTCAGTTGGTCCCGCTGGCGAGGTTGGCCTGGTAGGCGCTATCACCCAGCGTCCGCAGCTGCAGACGGAAGGTAAGCCAGCGGCTCGGCGCAATGTCGGTATAGCCGGCACGGGTTTCGTTGAACGCGATCGAGAAGGTCAGGCAATCGTTGTCGAAGGCGAGACCAAGGCTGTCGCCGGCGATGGTGGTGTTCTTGATGTCGTAGATCACCGACCCGAACGCCCGCCAGTTCTCGGTGAGGTTGACAGAGCCGGCGCCGCGCACGACCGAGGCTGAGGACAGCGCCGGATTGTACGGGTTGTGCTTCAGATAGAGGTAGGCCATCGACGCACTGACCGGTCCAAGTGCCGCAGTCGCCTCGATCTCGCCGCGGTTGATGGAAAAATCCGCGTTGTCGAAGCGCCCGCTGGCGTTGAGGCGTGGCCCGAGGCCGGTATCCATGGCCGCCCCGGCCACGTAGTCCGAGCGATCGCTGGCAAGGCCGGAAAGCCCGCTCGACAGGCCGGCCACCGTGCCGCCGACCCCGGCGAGGTCGGTTGTCGCGTAGGGATTGGTGCCGGCAAGATGGAGCGACTGTCCAAAGGTCGCATCCAGCGATGCGCCGTTGTCGAAGCTGCCGTTGTAGTGGAGGCCGAGGTTCAGCCGGGTGCCGCCTTCCTCGCGGTCGAAGCCGGAGAACTTGTCGTGGGCGAACAGGTTCGACGCATCGAACACGAGGCTCTGCGCGTCGTTGTTGGGCAGCTGGCCCGACTTCATCTCGTCCGGGCGCACGATCAACTGCGCCCGCGGCTCGATGATGTTGGTGGCGTGGGCCGTCTGCGCCAGGATCGGCAGAACTCCAGTCGACGCCCACGGCCGGCATGGCGCGATAGACGGTGGAATCGGAAGTGAGCCCGCCCGCAAGTGCCGCCGAGGTCTGGCCGCTGAGGAAGAACGCATCACCGCGCAGATAGGCGAAGGGGGTGATGACCTGACCCATCGGCCCGATGAACCGCCGCTGCCAATCGGCCTGCTCGCTCGCCCGAACGAAGGTTCCGGCGGTGCCGTTGAAGTATGTCGGGCCACTGCCCATGTACTGGAACCAGTCATCCTCGCCGCGGTTGAGCGACGCCAGGTTCGAGGTGAACGACAGCTCGCCCCCGAACAGCGGATGGTCAGCATATTTCTTGCTGTCGATCTGCGGAATCTCCACCGCCTGGCGGCCCTGGTGGTACAGGGGGTCGGTCGAAGCGGTGAGGACCTTGTGGTAGGACGCTTGCGCGTTGAAGTAGTTGCGGTCCCTCAGCCCTGACAAATAGACGGTAGAGGTCGTATTCGCCGTATCGGCGTTGATGACGTCATAGTCGCGCGTGAAGGTCCGATCACTGAGCAGCGTTCCGTTCCATCCGAACGTCCAGTCCGGGCTGAGGGTAAACGCTCCGCTCGTGTTGATGGCGCCGCGAAACGTCTTGCTCGACGAGAACACGCTCGGGTCGCTCTGCCTGATGCCGGCGACGCGGATCGCATATTGACCATTCGACAGGCGATGGCGGAACTCGGCCTGCCCCAGGAACCCCTGGCGGGCGAGGTAGGACGGCGTCAGGGTCACGTCCATGTTGGGCGCTATCACCCAGTAGTAGGGCAGCATGCCGTAGAAACCGAGGACCTTGGAGTACCCGAAAGTCGGCGCCAGGAAGCCGGACTTGCGCTTCACGCTCGGGTCGGGCACCGCAAAATACGGCATCCAGGCCAATGGCAGCCCCATGAACTCGAGCTTGGCGTCGGTGAAGTAGACCATGTGCTCCTTGTGGTTGAAGACGATCTTGGTCGCCTTGACGTCCCACAGTGGAGGCCTCTCGGGATGCTCGCGGCACGGCTCGCAGGCCGTGTAGGTGCCATCGGCGAAGGTCGTCTCGTCACCACCGCGCGTGGCGCTCTCCGCACCGAAATGCGTGTGATCGGCGCTGTCCACCCGCAGCGACTGA
The DNA here is from genome assembly GCA_963782045.1 of uncultured Alphaproteobacteria bacterium. Classification (GTDB taxonomy): domain Bacteria; phylum Pseudomonadota; class Alphaproteobacteria; order Rhizobiales; family Kaistiaceae; genus CAVSRC01. The sequence continues at coordinate 341,888 of CAWAIR010000037.1, read as the reverse complement.
ACGAAGCCGTCGCGGAAGTTGTCGGTGATATCCAGGTAGTCGCTGTAGTAGGCCGAGCCGGTCGGGTCGACCAGCTTGACGTGACCGGAGGCAAACAGCCGGCCGCTGGTCTTGTTGTAGGTGACCTTCTCCGCCTCGAGCGTGTAGCCGGCGTAGTAGATTTTCACATTGCCGACGGCGGAGACGGCGTTGTGATCGTAGTCGTAGACCAGCTGATCGGATTCGACGAGCATGCGCTCGCCGGCGGGGGCGGAAAGCTCCGGGACATTCATCATGCCCCCAACGGCGGCCAAGCCGGCCGTGGGGACAGCGCACCCGACGAGCACCGCGGCCAGGGCGATGCGCATCAGGCCCCGGCCGAAAATCCGGCCGGCTCGTCCCCCATCAGCGACCCTGGTCGCCGCCCCGTTCATCCATCCTCCAGATGCAACAGCACCGTGATTCCGAACAAGGTTGCCACACCCGCCGGCAACCACGCAGCCAATGATGGAGGCACAACTCCACCACTGCCCAAATCCCACGCAATGTTCATGAGAACATAAAGCATGAAGCCCACGCCTACGCCAGCGATAATCATCCATCCGACGTCCCGCGAACGCGAGAATCTGAGGGAGACATTGGCCGCAATCAGCACCATGGCGAGGAGCAGGATCGGTCTCGACAAGAGCACGTTGTATTGTAGCACGAAGCGGCTGCCCGAGACACCGGCTCGCTGCGCCGAAGCGGCCAGTCCCGGCAGCGCCCAAAACGAAACGGAATCAACCTGTAAGAAGGTTCTTTTAACGTCGTCTACCGACAGGTTGGTGGGCAGATTATAGACCGCCACCTTGCGTGGAACGGCATTGGCGGCGGTCACCGTCGCCTTCTCCAGGCGCCACTTCCCGGGCTCGTAGTGACCCGTGTCTGCGTCGATTCGCTCGCGGAATTTCCCGTTCCGGTCGAACACGTAGGCCGTGGCGCCGATGAGGCCGAGTCCGTCGTCGTAGGACTGGGGGGCGCCGACGATTGATTCGCTGCCACCGGCCGCCTGGCGCACCCACACCGGTCCGCTGTGGGTGGTGACCGTCGGCCGATGCCCTTCCGGCACCACCTGCGTCGTCAGCGCGTTCGACCAGTTGAGCAGGCTCGCCGCCAGCGGGTTGTAGATCGTGGTCCCGACGACCCCGATGAGGAGTCCGACCACACAGGCTGGCAGCAGGAACTGCATCGCCGACACTCCGGCCGCCCGCGCCACAACCACCTCGAGCCGGCGGTTAGCGACGACGAAGGCGGCAATCGAGCCGTAGAGGACGGCGAAGGGCAGGGCATCCTCGGTTACGCTCGGCACGCGGAAGAGGGCGACGAGGGCGAGCGTGAAGCCGCCGATGTAGTCGCCCATGAAGGCGCGATTGAAGAACTCGATGTAGGTGACGACCGTGATCAGCAGGAAGCCCAACATGAAGATGGACAGCACCATCTTGGCGAAGTGGCGCGCGAAGTAGAGCGAGAGGGTGCGGCCGAACATGTCAGAGCCTTTGGTAGCCAGATGGAAGCAATTCCGTTTCTCGACCGGCGGAGCGATCCGGCGTCGAGACCGGCGAAGGGCGATGTGGGGCATCGGTCGAGCCGGGATCGGCGTCGGGCGCCCGCCGGTCGGAAACCCGGAGGGACGGGCGCTTTTGCGCCATTATCGTCGCCGCCGGTCTCGGCCGTACCCCGGGTACGCCCGTCGCCCGCCGGCTTGATCCTGCCGCAAAATCGCTCCGTCGGAATGGGGCCATCTGGCTACCAAAGGCTCTCAGCGCGCGCCCCCGGCCGGCGCGGCACTGCCGCTGCGCAGCATGCCGCTGGCACGGGCGAACATCGCCTCGGCGGCGGCGACGATCGTCTCCGGCGGCCGCAGTTGGCGCCCGGTGAGAATCAGCAGGCAGGCGACCAGCACGCCGCCGAGCGGGATGGCGTACATCAGCCACACGGCAAGCGTGCTCGTCTCGGCCAGATTGGGCAGGAAGACGCCGATGGCCCGCAGTGTCGTGGTGACCGTGACCGCCATCGTTACGCTGGCCGCCCGGCTTTGCCTCGGCGATTCGGCCTGTCCGAGAAAGACCAGCGGCAATACGGCGAAGAGCAGTCCGTAGAGCGGCGACGACAGCCGATTGTGCAGTTCCGCCCGGAACTTACCCGGGAACTTGCGGAAATAGGGGTCCTCCGGATCGGGATTGAGCAGATAGCCGGTGCTGCGTTCGGCAGGACGCAACTGCGGCGTCGTGCTGCGGCTGGCGAACGAGGACAGGTCGAAGGCGTAGGAGCTGAATTCGATCATCGAGATCGACTGATCGGTCTTGCTGCGTTGCTGGATCGTGCCGTGATTCATGATCATGAACACCCCGAGCGCGTTGTCCATCACGGCGCCGCGTTCGGCGAGGTAGGTCGTCGTTTCGCCCGGATCGCGGTCGTCGGAAACGAAGACGCCATGCATCGTGCCGTCCGAATCGCGGTTGCGGATGTGGATGGTGAGTCCGGGCACCGGCTGCATGAACTGCCCGGGTTTCAGGATCGTGGTGAGGATGTCGCCGCGCACGTTGGTGATGAGCACCTGCCAGGCGCGCAGCGACAGCGGCGCGAAGTAGAGCGACATCGTGGCGACCATCAGCGTGACGATGATGCCGACCGCCAGCGTCGGACGCAGAACCGTTATCTGCGCCGCGCCGCTGGCATTGACCACCACCAGCTCCGAATCGCCGTTGAGATGGGTGAACGTGTAAATCACCGCGATCAGCACGGCGACCGGCAGCACGATGGTGACCAGCGCCGGCACCAGCAGCGCCGAGACGTAGAGGAAGGTCCCGACCGTCTGGCCGTTGGACGTCACTAGGTTGAACTGCCGCAGCGCCTGCGACAGCCAAACCATCGTCCCCAGCGCCACGAAAGTCATGGTCGTGGCAGCGGTGATTCTCTGGAAGATGTAGCGCTCGATCAGTCTCATGGGCGCCTTCGGGCCAATGTCGCCGCCCGCGATTATGGTGGGATTGCTGCATTGCGCAACAGGCCGGCAGCGTGCGAGCCTAAATAGCTCCCTCGGCGCACGGGTCTGCTATCGTGACCGCCGAAATCCGCCCTTTTTGTGTGAGCCCGACCGTCATGACCGATCTTGTTCGCCTTCAGTTCGCCAAGCCGAGCGGCAAGTTCGCCGCCACCGTCGTCGCCCTGGTCGGCCCGGATCTTGTGCTCGGGCCGCAGGCGCGCGGGCTCGGGCTCGACGCCGTGATCCCGCGGGCGGCCGCGGCGGCCGGCTTTTCCGGCAAGGCGAAGTCGATCCTCGACCTGCTGGCGCCCGCTGGTGTTGCCTTCGACCGCCTGGTTCTGGTCGGCACCGGGGCACCGGGTGAGATCGGAGAGAAGGACTGGGTCGATCTCGGCGGCGCTGCCGCCGGTGCGTTCGGCAAGGCCAGGGCCGTCACCGTCCTCTTCGAGCGCCCCGATGGCCGCCGCCTCGGCAAATCGGCCGTGGCCGATTTCGCCCTCGGCATGAAGCTGCGCGCTTACGCCTTCGACAAGTACAAGACCAACGGCGACGGCAGCGGCAACGGCGACGACGGGCGCAAGCAGCCGGTCGACGTCACCATCGCGGTCGCCGACCTACCCGCCGCGCGCGCCGCCTGGGCGGTGCACAACGCGGTGGCGGAGGGCACGCTGCTTGCCCGCGACCTCGTCAACGAGCCGGCCAACGTGCTGGGGCCGGTCGAGTTCGCCGAGCGCGCGAAGGAACTGAAGACGCTCGGCGTCGAGGTCGAGGTGCTGACCGAGACGCAGATGAAGAAGCTCGGCATGCGCGCGCTGCTCGGCGTCGCGCAAGGATCGGCGCGGCCGCCGCGGCTGGTGGTGATGCGCTGGAACGGCGGCCGCGCCAAGGACCAGCCGGTGGCCTTCGTCGGCAAGGGCGTGGTCTTCGATACCGGCGGCATCTCGATCAAGCCCGCCGGCGGCATGGAGGACATGAAGGGCGACATGGGCGGCGCCGCGGCGGTCACCGGCCTCATGCGCGCGCTCGCCGGGCGCAAGGCCAAGGTCAACGCGGTCGGCGTCATCGGCGTGGTCGAGAACATGCCCGACGGCGCCGCCCAGCGGCCGGGCGACATCGTTACCGCCATGACCGGCCGCACCATCGAGATCATCAACACAGATGCCGAGGGCCGGCTGGTGCTCGCCGACGCCGTCGCCTACACCGAAGAGCGCTTCAAGCCCAGGTTCATCGTCGACCTGGCGACGCTCACCGGCGCCATCGTCGTCGCGCTCGGCCACCACTATGCCGGCATGTACGCCACCGAGGACGGGCTCGCCGCGGCGCTCTCCGCCGCCGGCGAGGTGACCGGCGAGCGCGTCTGGCGCATGCCGCTCGGCAAGGAATACGACAAGCAGATCGATTCCAAGTTCGCCAACGTCAAGAACACCGGCGGGCGCGACGGCGGCTCGATCACCGCTGCCCATTTCATCAAGCGCTTCGTCAAGGACACGCCCTGGGTCCATCTCGATATCGCCGGCACCGGCTTCGGCTCGCCGCAGACCGAGGTGAACCGCTCGTGGGCGTCGGGCTGGGGCGTGCGCCTGCTCGACCGGCTGGTGGCCGACAACTACGAGAAGTGATTTTCCGAGGCGGCGGAGCTAGACTGAGCCCATGACCAAGCTGCTGGAAAAGGCGATCGAGCGCGCCCGCACGCTGCCGGACGATGTCCAGGATTCCATGGCCCTTGCGCTTCTTGCCATGGCCGACACCTCCGACAAGCCGGAGGAACTCGACCAGGAGACCCGGGCAGCGATCCGCCAGGGCCTCGAAGAGGCCAGGCGGGGTGAATTCGCCAGCGACGAGGAAATAGACGGGCTCTGGCGGCGCTTCGGTGTCTAGTGCTCCACTTCTCGCGCAGGGCGGAACGCGATCTTCGGGAGATCTTGGAATATCTTGAGCAGCATAGCCCGGCCGGTGCGCGCAACGTAGCCCGGACGATTGCCAGGATCGCCGAGTTTCCGCAAGGTGGCCGCCTTTCCGGCGAGCAGCACACACGTGTCGTTCAGGCGGGCCGCTATCCCTACCTGATCTACTGGCACGCGGAGGGAAGCGAGATAGCGATCCTGCATATCCGCCACGCGGCGCGCCGGCCGTGGCACGAGACCGCAGAATGACCGAGGTCCTGTTCTACCACCTCACCAACCAGCCGCTGGAGCGGGTGCTGCCCGAGCTGCTTGAGAAGTGCCTCGAACGCAAGTGGCGGGCGGTGGTGCAGGTCGGCTCGGAGGAGCGCCGCGACGCGCTCGACGCGCATCTGTGGACATGGCGCGACGAAGGGTTTCTGCCGCACGGCACCGTCAAGGACGGCCGCGCCGGTGCCCAGCCGGTATGGCTGACCGCCGAGGAAGACAATCCCAACGGGGCGCAAGTGCGCTTTCTCGCCGATGGCGCCGACATCCCCGACTACGGTGCCTACAGCCGCATCGTGCGCCTCTTCGACGGCAACGATCCCGATGCCGTCGACCAGGCGCGGGCGGCCTGGAAGGCGGCCAAGGCCGCGGGCCACGAGGCCACCTACTGGCAGCAGTCGGAGCGTGGCCGCTGGGAGAAGAGAGCTTAGCCGGCTTATTCCGGCTCCGTCATCGCCTCTTCCAGCGCGGTGCTGGCGGCGAGCCACTTGTCCTCGGCCTTAGCCAGCTTACGAACCGCCTCGGCGCGCTCCTTGGCGAGGAACGCCGCTTCGCCGGAATCGCGCTCATAAAGCGTGGAATCGCCGAGCTTTCGGTCAATCCGTTGAATCTCCTTGTGAAGAGATTCGACTTGCGCTTCGGCATCCTTGATCTTCTTGCGCAGCGGCGCCGTCTGCTGGCGCCGCCCGGCGGCTTCGCGGCGGCGCTCCTGCGCCGTGCCGCTGGCCGATGCCTTGCGCGCGGCACCGTTGCCGTTTCCACCGTTGCGGCTGTCGAGAACGTCGCGACGGTAGTCGTCGAGGTCGCCGTCATAGGGGGCGACGGTGCCGCCGGCGACCAGCCACAGGCGGTCGACCGAGGATTCGACCAGGTGGCGGTCGTGGCTGATGAGGATGACGGCGCCGGGGAACTCGGCCAGCGCCTGGACCAGCGCCTCGCGGCTGTCGATGTCGAGGTGGTTGGTGGGTTCGTCGAGGATCATCAGGTTGGCGCCGGTGAAGGTGGCGAGGCCGAGCAGCAGGCGCGCCTTCTCGCCGCCGGAGAGATCGGCGGCCTTGGTGTCCATCTTGGTGCGCACGAAGCCGAGCGCCCCGGCGCGGGCGCGCACCTGCGCTTCGGTCGCGTCCGGCATCAGGTCGCGGACATGGTCGTAGGGCGACCACTGCGGCTTCAGCTCGTCGAGCTGGTGCTGGGCGAAATAGGCGACCTCCAGCCGGTGCAGGCGGCGGAAGCGGCCGCCCATCGCCGCAAGCCGCCCGGCTATCAGCTTGGCGAGCGTCGACTTGCCGTTGCCGTTGGCGCCGAGCAGGCCGATGCGGTCGTCGTCGTCGAGCCTGAGGTTCATGCCGCGGAGCACCGGCCGGTCCGCCTGATAGCCGACCGAGACGTCCTCCATGGTCATGATCGGCGGCGCCGCGGGTTTGGCCGGCGGCGGGAAATGGAAGGGCACCACCGTGTTGTCGGCGAGCGCCACGATCGGCTCCATCTTCTCCAGCATCTTCAGGCGGGACTGCGCCTGGGTCGCCTTCGACGCCTTGTAGCGGAAACGGTCGACGAAGGATTGCAGGTGGCGGCGCTGGTCGTCCTGCCTGGCCTTCAGCTTCAGTTGCAGCGCCTGGCGCTCGCGCCGCTGGCGATCGAAGGAATCGTAACCGCCGCGATAGAGCGTGAGCTTGCCCTGATCGAGATGGACGATGGTGTCGACGGCGCGGTTGAGGAGGTCGCGATCGTGGCTGATGATGAGCACGCTATAGGGGTATTTGGTGACGTAGGTCTCCAGCCACAGCGTGCCTTCGAGATCGAGATAGTTGGTCGGCTCGTCCAGCAGCAGCAGGTCCGGCCGCGTGAACAGCGTGGCGGCGAGCGCCACCCGCATGCGCCAGCCGCCGGAGAAGGACGAGCAGGGCTGCTGCTGGGCGGCCTCGTCGAAGCCGAGGCCGGCGAGGATGGTGGCGGCGCGCGCCTCCGCCGAATGGGAATCGATGTCGGCGAGCCGCGTGTGAATCTCGGCGATGCGGTGGCCGTCGTGGGCCGTCTCCGCCTCGGCGAGCAGCGTCGCGCGCTCGCGGTCGGCGGCGAGCACCACCGCGATCAGGTTCTCCGGCCCGCCCGGCGCCTCCTGCGCCACCTGGCCGATGCGCGCGTTCCTGGGCAGGCCGATGGAGCCGCTCTCCGGCCCGACCTCGCCGGAGATCAGGCGGAAGAGCGTGGTCTTGCCGGCACCGTTTGGCCCCACCAGGCCGACCTTGGCACCGTCGGGCAGCGCCACGGTGGCATGGTCGATCAGCAGGCGATGGCCGATCCGGTAGGTGAGGTCGTTGATGTGGAGCATGGCGGCGGGTTTGTGCCGCGAAGCGGGCGAGGGGGCAAGGGGTGGGGCGATTTGCGCGGCCTTATGTGAGGATTCCTCCAAGATTGGAACTAGTGTAAAGTTGCCGGGCCGAAAGGGGGCGGAAGTCTGGAGCGAACCGTGTCTCCATCGGTCTGCAAGGGGAGACTGATCCATGAAGCGCTGGTTCACGCCTTCTTCTAGTTGCCGCAGCCGCCGGTCTAATGAGCGCGACGACCTCGCCGGCCTTCGCCTGGGTCTGCACGGCGAAAAACATCCGCGGCGCGCTCTACACCGCAACCGGCGTCTATAAAGCCGGCACGTGCACGAGCGCCATTGCCAGGTGCCAGGCAGACAGCGCCCGTCCGCGGACGTGCCACGTCGTCATCTCGCACCCATAAGGCTCAGCCGCAGATGCCCATGCGCACGCAGTAGTCGTGCATGGCCTCCGTGATCGTCTGGTCGAGGTCGACGATCCGCTGGTGGTAGCTCTCGGTCAGGCAGGCGACGTCGCCGCCGCAGGCCCGGCGCTTGGCGAGCCAGGCGACCTGTTCGTCCCTTGCCGCGCCGCGCGCGCCCATCAGCATCGGGATCTGCATGCGCACGCCGTAGAGCGTCGCCATGGCGACGTCGAGCTCGGAGAGCGTCTGGTCGGCGCAGATCGCCTTCTCGTCGGCGGTCTTCGCCTTGCCGCAATCGAAGCTTGCGGCAGCGGCGGGCGTCGCGGCAATCAGGATAACGGCGGCTGCGACGGCGAACCGCCGGCCGCCCGAAAGGAACCTCATTGTCTGCCTCCTGCTGCGATCCGCCCCTCTGTCCCCTCGGGCACAATAACATTGTAGGGTGGGTAGCGCAGGCGCGGAGCCGATGTCGGGAGGGAACAACAATGACGCAAGCCGGCAAGATCGACTGGAAGACGCACGGAGTGAAGGTGATCCCCGGAAGCCAGCTCGATCCCAACACGGCGCAGACGCCGGGCATGGACCGCGCCGCGGCGATCAATTTGGCCCGCGTCGGTGCGCAGAAGATCTGGGCGGGCACCGTCAAGATCCAGCCCAACGCCAAGACCGGCGCCCACCATCACGGTGAGCTGGAGAGCGTCATCTACGTGGTCCGCGGCCGGGCACGCATGCGCTGGGGGAACAGTCTCGAATACGTCGCCGAGGCGGGACCCGGCGATTTCATCTTCGTGCCGCCCTTCGTGCCGCACCAGGAGATCAACGCCTCGACCGACGAGCCGCTCGAATGCGTGATGGTGCGCTCCGACAACGAGGCGGTGGTGGTCAATCTCGACATCGAGCCGGTGGAGAAACCGGAGGCGGTGGCCTGGGTCGACCCGATCCACAAGCACGGCTGAGAGCGGAGAGCACCATGAGATACGTTTCTGCGACGCTCCTTGCCGGGCTCCTGCTGGCGACCTCGCCGGCAGCGGCCGCCACCGTTGCCTGCACGGCGAAGGATTCCGCCGGCAAGCACTGGACGGAAAAGCAGACCGGCCTGCTCGAATTCTCCGTGAAGACCATCGCCGGCGCGCTCGCCAAGGCCGACTGCCAGGATAAGAGCAAGCACCCGGCGAGCTGCAAGGTGGTGGCCTGCAAGGTGACGAAGTAGGGGAGCGGCGCCGGGACGACGGTCAGCCGACGCTGCGCCGTAGCCCGTATGGAGCGGAGCGGAATACGGGGGTCCCGGGACGCCGATCCCGGATTGCACTGCGCTCCATCCGGGCTACGCTCAAGCAAGCGAAACACGGGGGTATCTCTTGCGCCCGGCCGCCCTGAGGCGTATCTCACGCCTCGTCAGCAACCCCGCAAGCCGCGTCGCGGCGTCAGCCACAAGGAGCGTTTGATGTCTACGGCCATTGTTGCCCGTCGCCCGGCTGGCGAGGGGATCGCCGCCTAAGCGGCTTGTTCGCCGGCCGCTGCCGGCGTCCGTCTCGACCAGCCTCAAGCCTTCATTCGCTGCCCTCAGGGGCGGCGTGGTGTCGCTTGGCTTCGCGCTTTCCCGCGAAGCCCGAACGGTCGAGACCGATGACCAACAGACCTTCTTCCCTGGCCGGCTATGGCTGGTCGCAGTTCTTTCAGTCGCAGCTCGGCGTTGCCGACCTCGCCGGCGCCGTGCCGGCCCGCGTCTTCGCCGTCTACCGCAACGGCCTCGACGTGGCCGGTGCCGACTTCGCCGGACGCGTGCCGCCGGTTGCCGGCGCCGACGATGAGGCGGCCGCCACGGTTGGCGACTGGCTGCTCGTCGATCGCGCCAGCGGCGCTCCCCTCCGCGTGCTCGCCCGCAAGAGCCTGTTCAAGCGCCGGGCGGCAGGCACCGGCCGGCGCGTGCAGCTCATTGCCGCCAACGTCGACACGCTCTTCGTCGTCACCTCGTGCAACCAGGACTTCAATGTCGCCCGCCTCGAACGCTATCTGGCGCTCGCCCGCGAGGCCGACGTGACGCCGGTGATCGTGCTCACCAAGGCCGATTTGACCGACGACGCGCACGCCTATGTCGCCCGCGCGGCGAAGCTGATGCCGGGCCTGCTGGTCGAATGCCTCGACGCCCGTGCGGCGGGCGAGGCGGCGCACCTCAAGCCGTGGTGCGGGGTGGGCCAGACGGTGGCGCTGGTCGGCTCGTCGGGGGTGGGCAAATCGACGCTCATCAACACGCTGACCGGCGGCGCGCTGGCGACGGCCGCGATCCGCGAGGACGACGCCCACGGCCGCCACACCACCGCCGGCCGCTCGCTCCACCCGCTGGCGGAGGGCGGGCTGCTGATGGACACGCCCGGCATGCGCGAGCTGCAACTCGCCGGTGCCGGCGAGGGCATCGAGGACGTCTTCGCCGACATCGTGGAACTCGCCGGCCAATGTCGCTTCGCCGATTGCAGTCATGAGGCGGAGCCGGGCTGTGCCGTGCAGGTCGCGCTCGCCGACGGCACGCTCGATGGCGCCCGCTACGCCCGCTACCTGAAGCTCGCCCGCGAGGACGCCCGCAACTCCGAGGCGCTGCACGAACGCCATGCACGCGAACGCGACTTCGGCCGCATGGTCAAGGGTGTCGTGAAGGCGAAGGAGAAGCGGCGGGGCTCGTAGGCCCGCAGGCGATCCCGCGATCGCGTCCGGTCGTCGGCGCGACCCATCGTGGCTGCTGCCAGAACGGTGACACCAGGTGTGTGCGACAAAGGCGCTATCGATGCCGGGGGCCCGCCTCGGCCGGCTGGAGTGATCCCATGAAGTTCGCATCGACCCGTCTCGTCGCCGCCGATATCCGGCAGATGGTCGCCTTCTACGAGATGGTGACCGGGGCGAAGGCCGAGTGGCTCGCGCCCGTCTTCGCCGAAATCGTGACTCCGGCGGCGACACTGGCGATCGGCGCCGCCGAGACGGTTGCCCTCTGGCAGGAGGGCAGCGCCGAGCCCGCTGCCAACCGCACGGCCGTCATCGAGTTCCAGGTGGACGACATCGACGCCGACTACGAGCGCCTCAAGGACAAGGTGCCGCTGGTCCACGGACTGAAGACGATGCCGTGGGGCAACAAGACCTTCCAGTTCCGCGATCCCGAGGGCACGGCTGTCTCGCTGTACATGCCGGCGACCGCGGCGGCGAGTGAGCGGTTCGCGTCTCGCTGAGCCCCCGCCGGGCGCGGGCCTCAGTCGAGTCCGATGCCTGTCTCGCGCTGGAAGTAGATGAGGTCGAGCGAGGGCGCGGCATCGTTGCCGCTGGCGATGGTGAGAAGCGTGTGCGCCTGGCCGCGATGGTGGGTCTGGTGGTTGAAGAAGTGCGCCAGCGCCGGGGCAAGCGGCTGCGTGATGTCGGCCGGCTTGACGATGGTGCGGTAGCTGAAGGTGCCGGCGAGGTCGGCCTCGGTGAGGCCGTCGACATAGGCGATGATGCGTTCGTCCTCGGCCCGGCGGGCTGCGGCGAGCGACGGCAGGTCGTCGAACAGGATTTCGTCCAGCCGAGTCGGCTGCGGCCCGCTGCCGGTGAAGCGGCGCATCCAGATGCGGTCGGCGACCAGCAGGTGGTTGAGCGTGCCGTTGAGCGAGCCGAAGAAGGCGCCGCGATTCGCCCGGTAGTCGGCATCGGGGAGCGTTGCCGCCGCCTCGTAAAGGCGCGCGTTCGCCCACCGGTTATAGACGGCGAACATCGCGAAATGATCGTGCATGGCTTGACCCCGTCATCGGCTGGGATAGGTCATACCTACTGACATAAGGGGCAGGAGGAAAGCGATGCCGATCATTCTCTACGATCTCTGCGCGGGCGACACGACGCGCCGTTTCAGCCCGGCGTGCTGGAAGGTGCGCATGGCGCTGGCGCACAAGGGCCTCGATTTCGAGGCGCGGGCGACGCCCTATGCCAGGATCAAGGCGATCGGCGACGGCTTCTCGCCGACCGTGCCGGTGATCGACGACGGCGGCAAGCTGATGCGCGAATCCTTCGACATCGCGCTCCATCTCGAAGCCGGCCTTTCCTGAGCGGCCGTCGCTGTTCGGTGGCGCGAGCGGTGCGGCGATGGCGCGCTTCATCGATTCGTGGGCGGCAACGATGCTGGCGCGCACCGCCCTGCCGATGATCATCAAGGACGTCCACGACCGCCTGTCGCCGGAAGATCAGGTCTATTTCCGCGAGAGCCGCGAGAAGCGCTTCGGCCGCACGCTCGAGGAACTGCAGGCGAGCAGGGAAGAGCGCCTCGCCGCCTGGCGCGCGGCCTGGGAGCCGCTCCGGAGCATGCTCGCCCACCAGCCGTTCATCGGCGGCGAGGCGCCGCTCTATGCCGACTACTGCCCCTTCGCCACGCTGCAATGGACGCGGGTAATGAGCCCGTTCAGGCTCATCGCCGACGACGACCCGGTGAACGTCTGGTTCGAGCGCTGCCTCGATCTTTACGACGGCATGGGCCGGGCGATGCCGGCTGCGGCCTGAGGCGCCTCAGCGCTGTGAACCGGTCAAAGCGCGCCACCAGGCGACGGTGGCCGGGATCGACTGCGCGAAGGGTGTGGCGCCCATGCCGAAGGTCGTCTCGAACTTGCCGCCGTCGACCACGAAGGGCTGCTCGAACTCGTAGAGCATCTCGATCAGCTCGCCGACGGCCGGGTTGATGAGGCCGAGCACCTGAAGGATGAACTTCGGCGTCGGCGCGACATTGATCTCATGACCGATCTCGACCGCAATCATGGCGATGAGCTCGCGTGTGGTTCGGGCCGGCGCATTGGGCACGTGCCAGACCTGGCCGACGGCGCGCTCGTCAGTGCCGATAACTGCCAGCGCCCGGCCGATATCCGGCAGAAAGCTGTAGCTGTGCGGCTGATCGGGATCGCCGATCACCTGCGCCGGCTTGCCTTCGAGCGCCCGGCCGATGACCCGTGTGCCGAGCGGCGACTGCTCGCGGGCGTTGGGACCGAAATAGTCGGAGGCCCGCACGGTCGCCACGGCGAGGTCGCCGGCATCCGCCATCGTCTTCAGTTCCGCCGCCATGGCCGCACGCACCTTGCCCTTGCGCGTCGTCGGCGCCACGGCCATGTCCTCGGTAATCGGTGCGCCGTGGCTGTCGCCATACATGTAGAGGTTCTCGAAGGAGACATAGCGGGCGCCGGTGCCGCGCGCGGCGTTCGTCAGCGAGCGCTGGAGCGGCGGGAAAAGCTCGCCCCAGCTGTGATAGGGCGGGCTCAGGCATTGATAGAGCGCGGCCGCGTCCTTGGCCGCGCCTGCCGCGAAGGCGGGGTCGGCGGCGTCGCCGGCGGCCGTCTCGACGCCCTCGGGCAGGTCGTGGGGCCTGCGGCCGACGGCACGCACCGGCAGCTTGCGCTCGAGGAGCGAATGGATCAGGGCGCGTCCGACCGCGCCCGTTCCGAAGACAACGTGAATATCGCCCATGGAGGCCCCTTTCGTTCCGAGTGCCGCGGGACCAGTCGAAGGTGACAGAGGCATGACGGAATGGGAACCCCCGGCGACGGCGGCACGCTGATGCGCGAATCCTTCGACATCGCGCTCCATCTCGAGGACGCCTATCCCGACCGGCCGTCACTCTTCGCAGGGGAGGGTGGCCGGGCGTGCGACGTGGCAATCGCCGGCGGCGCTCATGATCATCAAGGACATCTGCGATCGCCTGACGCCCGAGGACCAGGTCTGTTTCCGGACGAGCCGCGATGCCGGCTGCGGCCTGAGGCGCGCCATGCCGGCGCGGCTCTGCAACCGCGTGTTACAAACCGGCCGATCCTGGAAATAACCGAGTTACGCGAGCCTGCTTCATTGCCGGGCATGCACTTCGCCGCCGAACCAAACGGGCGGAGGGTGCCTGTCGTGGCCGAGGCTGCGGCGCCGTGGGCGACCAAACCGAAGCTGACTCGAGGAGAGACCCCATGTTCCGCAAAACGCTTGTCGCAACCGCCATCATCGCGACCTTCGCCGTCCCCGCCTTCGCCGCCACCAAGGCCTATTACGTCGAGCAGAGCGTGAAGACGAACCGCTGCTACATCGTCACGCACAAGCCGAACGGCAAGACGATGAAGGAGGTCGGCACCACCAGCTACCCGACCAAGGCCAAGGCCTCTGCCGCGATGAAGGCGGCGACGGCGTGCAAGACCAAGAAGATGTAGGCCGCGCAGCCGAAGATCCCCGCACCGGGTGGTGTGCAAAAAGAAACGCCGGGCAATGGGCCCGGCGTTCCGTCCTTCCCCCATGCGTGCGTTGCGCCGCACCTCAGCGATGCAGGTCGAAGCGGTCAGCTTCATCACCTTGGCCCAGGCCACGACGAAGTCGTTCACGAACTTCTCCTTGGCGTCGGCCTGAGGCATAGACCTCGGCGAAGGCGCGCAACTGCGAGTGCGAGCCGAAGATCAGGTCGATGCGGGTTGCGGTCCACTTGGGCGCGCCGGTCTTGCGGTCGCGGCCCTCGATAGGTACCGTCGTCCTTCGCCTTCCATTCGGTCGCCATGGTCAAGAGGTTGACGAAGAAGTCGGTGCTGAGCACGCCGACGCGTTCGGTGAACACGCCGTGCTTTGATCCGCCGACATTGGCGCCGAGCACGCGCAGGCCGCCGATCAACACCGTCATCTCCGGCCCGGTCAGCCGCAGGAGCTGCGCCTTGTCGACCAGCGCCTCCTCCGGCGTCATGAGCTGCGGTTTCGTGCTGACGTAGTTGCGGAAGCCGTCGCTGAGCGGCTCGAGCGGGGCGAACGACTGCGACGTCGGTCTGCTCCTGCGCGGCGTCCGTGCGGCCCGGCATGAAGGGCATCGTGACCGTCACGCCGGCGTCCTTGGCGGCCTTCTCGATCGCCGCGACGCCGCCGAGCACGATGAGGTCGGCGAGCGAGACTTTCTTGTCGCCCTTCCCAGCGCCGTTGAACGCCTTCTGGACCTCTTCGAGCTTCGCCAGCACCTTGGCGAGCTGGGCGGGCTGGTTGACCTCCCAGTCCTTCTGCGGGGCTGAGGCGGATGCGCGCGCCGTTGGCGCCGCCGCGCTTGTCGGAGCCGCGGAAGGTCGAGGCCGAGGCCCAGGCGGTCGAGACCAGCTCGGGCACGGTGAGGCCGGACGCCAGGATCTTGGCCTTGAGGTCGGCGATGTCCTTGTCGCCGATCAGTTCATGGTCGACCGCCGGCACCGGGTCCTGCCAGATCAGCTCTTCGGCGGGCACCAGCGGGCCGAGATAGCGCACGCGCGGGCCCATGTCGCGGTGGGTCAGCTTGAACCAGGCGCGGGCGAAGGCGTCGGTGAAGTCGTCCGAAATCCTTGTGGAAGCGGCGCGAGATCTTCTCGTATTCCGGGTCGAAGCGCAGCGACAGGTCGGTCGTCAGCATCGTCGGCTTGCGGAACTTCGACGGGTCGTGGGCGTAGGGGATCGACTCCGGCGCGCCCTTGGCGACCCATTGCTTGGCGCCGGCCGGGCTCTTGGTCAGCTCCCACTCGAAGCCGAACAGGTTGTCGAAGAAATAGTTGCTCCACTTGGTCGGCGTCTGCGTCCAGGTGACCTCCGGGCCGCCGCCGATGGTGTCGTCGCCGAAGCCGGAGCCATGGCGGCTCCTCCAGCCGAGACCCTGGTCCTCAACGGCGGCGCCCTCAGGGTCGGGGCCGACCAGTGACGGGTCGCCGGCGCCGTGGGTCTTGCCGAAGGAGTGGCCGCCGGCGATCAGCGCCACCGTCTCCTCGTCGTTCATGGCCATGCGGAAGAAGGTCTCGCGGATGTCCTTGGCCGCGGCGACCGGATCCGGATTGCCGTTCGGGCCTTCCGGGTTGACGTAGATGAGGCCCATCTGCACGGCGGCCAGCGGGGATTCGCAGCTCGCGCTCGCCGCTGTAGCGCTCGTCGCCGAGCCAGGTGCCCTTCCGGCCCCCAGTAGAGCTCCTCCGGCTCCCACACATCGGCGCGGCCGCCGGCGAAGCCGAACGTCTTGAAGCCCATGGTTTCCAGCGCGACGTTGCCGGTCAGCACCATCAGATCGGCCCAGGAGATCTTGCGGCCGTACTTCTGCTTGATCGGCCACAAGAGCCGGCGCGCCTTGTCGAGGTTGACGTTGTCCGGCCACGAATTGAGCGGCGCGAAGCGCTGCTGGCCGGCCCCGGCGCCGCCACGGCCATCGGTGATGCGGTAAGTGCCGGCCGAGTGCCAGGCCATGCGGATGAACAGGCCGCCATAGTGGCCGAAGTCGGCCGGCCACCAGTCCTGCGAATTGGTCATCAGCGCCTTGAGGTCGCCGACGACCGCGTCGAGGTCGAGGCTCTTGAACTCCTCGGCGTAGTCGAAGTCCGCGCCCATCGGATCGGACTTGCTGGAATTATGATGGAGCACCTGGATGTCGAGCTGCTCCGGCCACCAGTCGCGGTTGCTCGGTCCGTGCATGACCGGGCACTTGCCCGACTTCGTCGACTTTCTCGTCCATGGAATGCCTCCTCCGGGAGTTTGGGGCGATCGCGCCACCCGGTGCCGGGCCCCGTCGCGGGGCGACTGTCGGAACCGTGGGTGACTGTGTTTATTTGGAACGGTGCCAGTTTGGCGCGATAAAATCCAATCATATTGCAGCTACATGGCGATCAGGTATTCTTATCGCCATGATCACGCTCCGCCAGCTTCGCTACTTCCATGCGCTTGCCGCCTCCGGCCATTTCGGCAGGGCGGCGGAAGCCTCGGGCATTTCCCAGCCGGCGCTCTCCATGCAGCTTCGCGAGCTGGAGGCGGCGCTCGGCGGCGGCCTTGTCGAACGCCGGCCGGACGGCGCCAGCCTCACCGAGCTTGGCCGCGACGTGAAGGGGCGGGTGACCCACATCCTCGCCGCCGTGCGCGACCTGGAGGAACTGGCGCGGGCAAGGAACGCGCAACTCTCCGGCCCGCTCCGTCTTGGCATCATTCCGTCGGTGGCGCCCTTCCTGCTGCCGCGGCTGCTGAAGCGCGCTACGCAGGCACATCCTGCGTTGCAGCTCGTGGTGCGCGAGACGATCACCGAGCACCTGATCGAGGAGCTGGCCGACGGCGGCCTCGACGCCATCGTCGCCAGCCTGCCGCTGGAGGCCGGCGACGGCTTCGAGGAGGCGGCGGCCTTCGACGACACCTTCCTGCTCGCCGCGCCGGCCGGCTCGCCGCATGCCCATCGCTCGCCGGCGCTCGCCGACATGATCGACGCCGAGGAACTGCTGCTGCTCGAGGACGGCCACTGCCTGCGCGACCAGGCGCTTGCCGTCTGTCACCGCATCGACCCGCGGCGCCTGAGGAGCTTCGGCGCCACCTCGATCGCCACCGTCCTGCAACTGGTGGCGGCGGGGCAGGGGATCACCCTGATCCCCGAGATGGCGGTGGATTCCGGCATCTCGGCCGATCCGCGCCTGGCGCTCGTCCGCTTCGCCGCGCCCGAGCCGCACCGCACCGTCGGCCTCGCCTGGCGGCGGGCCTCGCCGCGGCGGTCGCATTTCCTGGCGCTGGTCGACCTCCTGCGACCATCCGTTGCAGCGCCCTCCGCCGGACCTGCCGGTTGAACCCGGTCGCCTTGTCGGGCGGCGATGGGCCGGGCTATACAGCGGCCACCGTCACATCAGCGAGGAACGACCAGCATGGCAGTTGAGCGTACTTTTTCCATGATCAAGCCGGACGCAACCGCGCGCAACCTGACCGGCAAGATCA
The DNA here is from genome assembly GCA_963782045.1 of uncultured Alphaproteobacteria bacterium. Taxonomy (GTDB): domain Bacteria; phylum Pseudomonadota; class Alphaproteobacteria; order Rhizobiales; family Kaistiaceae; genus CAVSRC01. Next base: position 324,290 of record CAWAIR010000037.1, on the reverse strand, counting down.
ACGCGCGGCTGGAGGAGGCGGGCTTGCGCATCGTCGCGCAGAAGCGCGTGTGGATGAGCCGCAAGCAGGCGGAAGGCTTTTACGCCGTCCACAAGGGCCGGCCGTTCTTCGACGAGCTGTGCGATTTCATGTCGTCGGGGCCGACGATCGTCCAGGTGCTGGAAGGCGACAACGCCATCGCCAAGAACCGCGAGGTGATGGGCGCGACCGATCCGGCCAAGGCGGCGGCGGGCACCATCCGCAAGGATTTCGCCAATTCGATCGGCGAGAACTCGGTGCACGGCTCCGACGCTCCGGAGACCGCGCGCGAGGAGATCGCCTACTGGTTCCCGGCCATCGAGATCGTCGGCTAGGCCGCCATCGAACGGGCCAAATTCCGCGCTATTCGGGGCGCCGCGGGGCGGCTCGCTGCGCGCGCAGCGATATTCCGGGCTGGATCATGAAAAGAGCACTCTTTGTAGCCGCGTGTCTGTTTGCAGCCGGCAGTGTGCCTGCCGCAGCCTTCGATGCCTCGCTGACCCGACAATTGAAGGAGCTTTCCGGGACGACCCGCTTCGTCCAGGCATGCAACCTCCAGGCGCTGATCGAGGTCTCCAGGGACAAGAACGGGCTACGGCCCACCCACGCCGCCGTCGATGCGCTGGGAGCGCCACATGTCGACGGCGATGTGATGAAGGGCAGCGGCGGCGCGCTGCGCAGCCGCGACAAGTGGTATCAGTTCTCCTTCACCTGCTCGACAACGCCCGACCATCTGGAGGTGAAGTCGTTCACCTACAAGATCGGCAAGGCGATCCCCAAGGAGCAGTGGGCGAGCTACAACCTCTATCAGTGAGGTTGCCCGGCCAGGGAAGGTTTAGCGCCAGCGCTTGACGGTTTCCTCGTCGGCGTGGCGGGCCTCGACCCAGCCGCCCTCGGCGCCGCCGGCGAGATGCTCCTTCTTCCAGAAGGGCGCCCGGCTCTTCAGGTAGTCCATCAGGAAGCCGGCCGCCGCGAAGGCGGCCTGGCGATGCCCGGAGGAGGCGACGACCAGCACGATGTCGTCGCCGACGGCGATCCTGCCGTGGCGATGGATGATGGTGACGGCGGCAAGCGGCCAGCGCGTCGCTGCCTCCTGCGCGATGCGGGCGATCTCTTCCTCGGCCATGCCGGGATAGTGCTCCAGCTCCAGCGCCGTCAGGCGGCCGCCTTCGCTCCGGCAGACGCCGGTGAAGCTGACCACCGCGCCGACGTCGCTCGCACGCCTGACCGCTTCGATCTCGGCCGCGATGTCGAAACGCTCCGCCTGGACGCGGACGGTGATCGTCACGTCCATCGCCCCTATCCGCCGGTCATCGGCGGAAAGATCGCCACTTCCTGGGCGCCTTCGATCGCCACGTCGCCGACGGCATGGACCTTATCGACGGCAATGCGCAGCGCGCGCGGCTCGGAGAGCGCGCTCTCGTAGCCGGGGCCGCGGGTCTTCAGCCAGTCGATCAGGCCGTGGGTCGTGCGCACCGTCGCCGGCAGCGCGACCTCCTCCGATTCGAGGCCGATGCGCTCGCGCACCCAGGCGAAATAGACGAGCTTCACGGATCGTTTCCCACCAGATGGCGGAGCCCGGCGCGAAAGTAGTCGTATCCGGTGTAGACGGTGATCAGCGCCGACATCCACAACAGCAGCAGGCCGACATAGGTGAACAGGCCGAAGTCCTGCAGGTAGTAGCGCATCAGCTTGTCGCCGGCGGGACCGGCGAGCAGGAAGCCGATGGCGACCATCTGCATGGTCGTCTTCCATTTGGCCAGCGTCGTCACCGGCACGCTGACGCGCAGCTCGGCGAGAAACTCGCGCAGGCCCGACACCGATATCTCGCGGACGAGGATGACGATGGCCGCCAACACCGACCAGTCGGAGATGGTGCCGTCGGAGACGAGCAGCAGCAGCGCGGTTGCCACCAGCAGCTTGTCGGCGATCGGATCGAGGATGCGGCCGATGGCCGATTGTTGCTGCCAGGCGCGGGCAAGATAGCCGTCAAAGAAATCCGAGATGGTGGCGGCGATGAACACCGCGAAACTCAGCCAGCGGCTGGCGTTGCTCTCGACGTAGAAGAAGAACACCAGCAGGGGCACGGCGAAGATGCGGAAATAGGTCAACAGGTTAGGCAGCGAGAAGGCATGGGCCTGCCCGCGCCCGGTCTGCTGCATTGGTTGCAGTTTCGTGCATCGAATTGCCCGCGGCCGGGTTCCGGCCTGCCCCGCACGTTGCGTCGGTCCCCGATCCTAGCGCGTCGACGCCCGGAAGGCACCCTCGCTCTCACTGCAGCCGTTCTCTCGGGGCTATGTGGCGCGTCCGCTCACCTGGTCAATCGGCGCTCTGGTTGAAGAAGCCGTGGATGGTGCGGGCGAGATCGTCGGAGATGCCGGGAACCGCGCGCAGGTCGTCGACGCTGGCGCGGCCGACCGCCTTGGCGGTGCCGAAGTGGCGCAGCAGGGCGCGCTTGCGCGCCGGCCCGATGCCGCCGATCTCGTCGAGCGGGTTGCGGGCGATGTCGGATTTCCGCCGTGCCCGGTGCGAGCCGATGGCGAAGCGGTGCGCCTCGTCGCGCAGGCGCTGGACGAAATAGAGCACCGGGTCGCGCGGCGGCAGCATGAAGGACGCGCGTCCGTTCATGTAGAAGGTCTCGCGCCCGGCATCGCGGTCCGGCCCCTTGGCCACCCCGATCAGCGGCAGGTCGGTGACGCCGAGCTCGGCGAGCACCGCGGTCACCACGGCGAGCTGGCCGCGGCCGCCGTCGACCAGGAGCACGTCCGGCCACGGGCCGATGGTGTCGGAGTCCTCGTCGCGCTCCACCGCCTCGCGCGGCCCCGCCTCCTTGATCAGGCGTGCGAAGCGCCGGCCGAGCATCTCTCGCATCATGGCGTAGTCGTCGCCGGGGGTGAGGTCCTCCGAGCGCATGTTGAACTTGCGGTACTGGCCTTTGACGAAGCCGTCCGGGCCGGAGACGATCATGCCGCCGACCGCGTTGGTGCCCATGATGTGGCTGTTGTCGTAGACCTCGATGCGGCGCGGCGTCTCGGGGAGGCCGAAGCGCTCGGCGAAGCCTTCCAGCAGCGTGCGCTGCGAGGTCGATTCGGCGAGCTCGCGGCCGAGCGCTTCGCGGGCGTTGGCGAGCGCGTGCTCGACGAGGTCTTTCTTCTCGCCACGCTGTGGAACGAGCACGCTCACATGTCTGCCGCCCCGCTCGCCGAGCGCCGCTTCGAGCAGCGCCCGCTCCTCGAAATCGTGGGAGAGCAGGATCAGCTTCGGCGCCGGCTTGTCGTCGTAGAACTGGGCGAGGAAGGCGCCGAGCACGGCGCCGGCTTCGAACCCCTTGTCGGCGCGCGGGAAATAGGCGCGGTTGCCCCAGTTCTGGCCGGTGCGGAAGAAGAACACCTGGACGCAGGTCTGCCCGCCCGCCTGATGCACGGCGAACAGGTCGGCCTCCTCGAAGGTCTGCGGATTGATGCCCTGGTGACCCTGGACGTGGGAGAGAGCGGCGAGGCGGTCGCGGTTGCGCGCCGCCTGCTCGAAATCGAGCCGGTCGGCGGCCGCGCTCATCGCCGTCTGCAAGGTCGCGCGCACGGCCTGGCTGCGGCCGGAGAGGAAGTCGCGCGCCTCCTTCACCAGCCTGGCGTAGTCGTCGAGGCCGATCTCGCCGGTGCACGGCGCCGAGCAGCGCTTGATCTGGTGGAGCAGGCAGGGCCGCGTGCGGCTGTCGAAGACGGCGTCCGAGCACGAGCGCAGCAGGAAGGCGCGCTCCAGCGCGTTGATCGTGCGCGCCGACCGCGCCGGCCGAGGCGAAGGGGCCGAAATAGTCGCCCTTGCGCGTGCGCGCGCCACGGTGCTTGGCGATCTGCGGCGCCTTGTGGTCGCCGGTGATGAGGATGTAGGGGAACGACTTGTCGTCCCTCAGCAGCACGTTGTAGCGCGGCCTGCAGGCGCTTGATCAGGTTCGCCTCGAGCAGCAGCGCCTCGGTCTCGGTGCGCGTCGAGACGAACTCCATGTCGGCGGTCGCCATGATGACGCGCTGGATGCGGCCGGAGAGGCCGGCGGTGCGGGTGTAGCTCTGCACCCGCTTCTTGAGGCTGCGCGCCTTGCCGACGTAGAGCACCGTGCCCTTGGCGTCGATCATGCGATAGACGCCGGGCCCGTTGGGCAGCCGCTTGACCGCATCGGCGATGACCTCCGGCCCGATGCGGGTCGGCTTGTCGGTCGGTTGTCGGTCGTGGCGTTATCGGTCATGGCGTGGCGGCGGTCAGCCGAGGTGCTGGCCGCCGTCGAGCGCGATCACCTGGCCGGTGATCGACGGCGTCTCGACAATATAGCGGATGGTGCGGCCGAATTCCGTCAGGTCCGGGGCGCGGCGGAGCAGCGTGGACTCCACCAGGCGGCGATAGCCGTCCTCGGTCTGGCGCACGCTGGGCAGAGCCGGGCCGGGCGCGATGCCGTTGACGCGGACCCGCGGCGCCAGCGCCTGGGCCAGCCGCTCGGTGACGGCAGCCAGCGCCGCCTTGCTGATCTGATAGGAGAAATTGACGGGGGTGGGTCGCCAGCACGCTCTGGTCGAGCAGGTTGACGATGTTGCCCTCGGCACCGTCGGGAAGCTGGCGGGCGAAGGCTTCGGCGAGGAACACCGGTGCCGTCAGGTTGATGGCCATCTGCCGGTCCCACAGGCAGCGGTCGAGGGCGCCGACCGCGTCGTGCTCGAAGATCGAGGCGTTGTTGACCAGCAAGGTCAGCGGCCCGAGCGCGTCGGTGGCTTCGGCCGACGACACGCTCCGGTGCGCCGGATCGGCGAGATCGCCGGCGATGACCGCCGCGCGCCCGCCGTTTGCCGCGATAGCGGCGGCAAGGTCGCCGGCCTCGTCGCGCGACCGGTTGCAGTGGATGGCGACCGCCCAGCCGTGCGCGGCGAGGTCCTCGACGATGGCGCGGCCGATGCGGCGCGCACCGCCGGTGACCAGTGCGACGGGAGAAGCAAGCGGCATAACGGTTGGTTAACCCTGTTTAAGAATGGCGGGCCGTGCCGATGGCCGGCAGAGCCTAGATAGGAGGCCCCGGGCCTATGTCCAAACGCAAATAATTCAATAGCTTGTGGCGATTTTGTTGCCTTCGTGCAACACCACAATCGGCCATTGATCCGCCGCCGTGCGGCCGTATTTCATTAACGTTTACGCCGTATTCCTCCTCGCATAGTCGCGGCAGGAACATTTGTGGGAACCTGGCGTCGCGGGCGGCTTTGTCTTGTCGTCGCCAGTCCAGAAGAGAACGAGGAGTAGATCATGTTGTCCATCCGGACCATCGGCGTGAGCGCGTTGGCACTCGCAGGCAGCGCCGGTATCGCACTTGCGGCCGACCTGCCCCCGACCTATTCGCCGCCGCCCGCCGCGCAGGTGTACAACCCGGCGCCGGCGTTTGACTGGACGGGCCCCTATGTCGGCCTCACCGGCGGCTATGGCTGGGGCACCTCCAACGGCTTGCTGGGCGGCGCCTTCGCCGGCTACAACTTCCAGATCAATCCGAACTGGGTGGTTGGCCTTGAGGGTGACATCACCGCCACCAACAAGAGCACCAATAGCTGGGATTCCACGCTGCGCGGCCGTCTCGGCTACGCCTACGACCGTTACCTGCTCTATGCCACCGGCGGCGTTGCCTTCGGCGACATCAAGAATTCCGGCACCTCGACCACCAAGACCGGCTGGACGCTGGGCGGCGGCATCGAAGCGGCGCTGACCAGCAACGTCACCGGCCGGCTCGAGTATCGGCACACCGACCTCGGCTCGAGCACGGTCGGCGCGTCCACCGTCAGCCAGACCTCCAACGACCTGATGGTGGGCGTCGGCTTCAAGTTCTGACGGCGCAGGCTGCTGCCAGTCTCAAGCCCCGCCGCGGTTTACCCGCGGCGGGGCGTTTGATTCTGGGGGAATCGTAGCCCGCATGGAGCGGAGCGAAATGCGGGGCAGACGCCGTTACCCGGATTGCGCGGAGTTTACCCTCGAGCGAACCGAAGGTGCGCCCCGGGGGGGCTCCATCCGGGCTACGGGCGAGGTCCTACTTCCCCGCCGGCACGCTGATCTCGGGGACGTGGCAGCCCTGACGGTCGACCTCGGGGCAGCGGCGGAAGGTGAGGGCCTTGGTCAGGCAGATGCGCACTTCCTGCATGAGACCGCGTCGGCAGGTGACGGCAATGCCCGATTCGACCATGGGCGGATTGGCGGCGATGAACGCCTGCTCGACCTCGCGTGGCGCCAGTTTGCGGCCGGCCAGCGATGCCGGCAGGGTCACCGCCGAATAGGCCTTGCGGAGCGTGGCGAAGAAGTCGGCCTGGTTGAGGCCGGTGCACATGCCGTGCTTCTGCCATTCGTGATTGATGAGGCCGGCGCCGGGCATGATGTCGGCGAGCCCGTCGACCGTCGCCTGGCTGACGCGGCGCGGCATATTCGACGGGCAGTCGGACGGGTAGCCGTGCTCGTATTCGGGCCACAGGCCGTGGACGATGAAGTTATGCGGCGTGCCGCATTCGGTCGGGTCGGGATGGCTGGCGGTGGCGCAATAGCTCGGCGACCACGACAGCGACAGGACGTAGAAATCGAAGACGCCGGGCTTGCCGCCCGCCGCGGCCGGCAGAGCCCAGCAAAGGGCCGTCGCGGCCGCAAGAACAAACGCTGCTAAGAGCCTGTCGCGCCTCATGGACGGATCGAGTGGCACCCAGCGCCGTAAACCCGGTAGGGATCGTAGCCCGGCAGGCAGGACTGGACGCCGTAATGGATCGAGGCGAAGCCCTGCTTGTACTCGATCAGAAAGACCACCTCGGAGCGGCGGCCGTCCGACAGGATGGCGGTGGCGTCGCAATAGCGGCGCGGGATCAGGCTCGGCCCGTCGACGCTGATCCGCGTCTCGCGGACCTCGCCGATGTTGGCGATGGTCAGCCCGCTGTGGATGACGTGCGCGTCGTAATAGGCGAACTTGTTGATCACCTTGGCCAGCACCTTGCCTGCGTCGCAGACAGGCAGGCGGTGGAAGAGGCCGCCATAGGGCACGCCGGCATAGCTTCCGCCATAGGTGTAATCGGCGGCCTGGGCGGGAATCACCAGAAGACCAAGCGCCACCAGGCCCGTCAGGATGCGCAGCATGGCTGTCGTCTCCCCCGGTTTGCAGTCGATGGCGACAATGCGACGGGCCCGTCTCCCGGTCAAGGCGAGGTAGAGCCTTTCGCGGCCAGAGGTCCCCTCTGGCCGCGAAAGGCTCTTCGTTACTCCCCGGCGATTTCGTCGATCGCGTGGCCGGCGCCAGCACCCTGCGCGAGGATCGGCACCAGGCCGGAGAGCAGCGCCGCCAGCGCCTCGGCGAATTGCCAGGGCGGGTTGCAGATGACGAGGCCCGTGCCGTTGAAGGTGCCCTCGGCGCCACGTTGGCGCACGGTCAGCTCGGCGCGGACGAGCCGGCGGATGCCGGACTGGGCCAGCCGCACGCGCAGCCGGTCGACGGCGGCGAGATCCTTCACCGGATACCACAGGCAGTAGATGCCGGTGGGCCAGCGGCGGTAGGCGCCGACGAAACCGTCGGCGAGGCGGGTGAACTCGTCGCTCTCCTCGTATGGCGGATCGACCAGCACCAGCCCGCGCCGCTCCTTGGGCGGCACGAAGGCGCCGAGCGCCAGCCAGCCGTCGAGTTCGATCGCGCGCACCTGGATGTCGCCGGCGAACAGGCCGGCGAGCGCCTGCGCGTCCTCCGGGTGCAGCTCGACCGCGGTCAGCCGGTCCTTCCGGCGGAAGAGATGGCGGGCGATCCACGGCGAGCCGGGATAGACGCGGAGCGCGCCGCCGCCGCCGTTGGCCGCCTTGACCGCGTTGAGCCAGGGGGCGGTGAGCGGCGTCAGGGCAGGGGGAAGATCGCGCTGCCAGAGGCGGCCGATGCCCTCCCGCCATTCGCCCGAGCGCGTCGCCTCATTGCCGGTGAGATCGTAGAGCCCGACGCCGGCATGGGTGTCGATGACACGGAAGGCGGTATCCTTCTGCTTCAACCGCTCGATGAGCAGCGCCAGCACCGAATGCTTGACCACGTCGGCGAAGCCGCCGGCGTGGAAGGCGTGGCGGTAGTTCATGGGAGCGTTCCGCCCTAGATCTTGGCCGGCGAGACGAGCACGCCGCGCGCCGCCTCCGGCGGCAGGTCGGCGACCACCACCCGCTCGCCGACGACGCGCGTACGCTCCGCCGCTACCAGCGCCAGCGCCAGCGGATAGATGCGGTGCTCGGCGCCGAGCACGCGGGCGGCCAGGTCCTCCGGCGTGTCGGTGGACAGAACCGGCACGGCGGCCTGGGCGATGATCGGCCCGTTGTCCATCGCCGCACGCACGAAATGCACCGTGCAGCCGTGCAGCTTGACGCCGGCAGCGAGCGCCCGCTCGTGGGTGTTGAGCCCCTGGAAGGCGGGCAGGATCGACGGGTGGATGTTGAGCACCTTATCGCGCCAGCGCTCGACGAACGCCTCCGACAGCAGCCGCATGAATCCGGCGAGGCAGACGATGTCGACATGCGCCGCCTGGAGATGCTCCTCGATCGCCGCCTCGAATTCGGCGCGGTCCTTGATCTCCCTGGAGCTGACCACCGCCGTGGCGATGCCGGCCTCGGTGGCTTTCGCCAGCCCGCCGGCATCCGACCGGCTGGAGACGACCAGCACGATTTTCGCCGGATAGTCGGGCCGGGCCGCGGCGCGGATGAGCGCGCTCATGTTGGTGCCGCGCCCGGAAATCAGGATGGCGACGCGCTTGCGTCATGGCTTGGCGAGGTCGAGGGTGCCGGAATAGGCGACCGCCGCATCGTCGCGCGGGGCGAGTTCGCCGACGGCGACCACCGTCTCGCCGGCAACGGCCAGCGCCGCCGTCACCGCCTCGGCCGCCGCGGCTGGCACCACCAGCATCATGCCGACGCCGCAGTTGAACGTGCGCAGCATCTCGTCGGGTGCGATCTCGGCAAGCTCCGCCAGCCAGCGGAAGACCGGCGGCACCGGCAGCGCATCGAGGTCGATGCGCGCGGCGAGCTCGTCCGGCAGCACGCGCGGCAGGTTCTCGGTGATGCCGCCGCCGGTGATGTGGGCCAGCGCCTTGATGGCGCCGGTCGCGCGCATCGCGGCGAGCAGCGGCTTCACGTAGATGCGGGTCGGCGTCAGCAGGGCCTCGCCGAGGCTCTTGTCGTTGTCGAAGGGCGCCGGGACGTCGAGCGACAGGCCGGCGTCGGCGACCAGCTTGCGCACCAGCGAGAAGCCGTTGGAATGGACGCCGGAAGAAGCGAGCGCCAGCACCACGTCGCCGGCCGCGATGTCGCCGCGCGGCAGAATGCCGCCGCGCTCGACCGCGCCGACGGCAAAGCCGGCGAGGTCGAAATCCTTGCCGGCGTACATGCCGGGCATTTCCGCCGTCTCGCCGCCGATCAGCGCAGCGCCGGCCTGGCGGCAGCCCTCGGCGATGCCGGCGACGATTCGCGCGCCGGCCGCCGGGTCGAGCCGGCCGGTGGCGAAATAGTCGAGGAAGAACAGCGGCTCGGCCCCCTGGACCACCAGATCGTTGACGCACATGGCGACCAGATCGATGCCGACCGTATCGAGGATGCCGGTATCGATGGCGATCTTCAGCTTGGTGCCGACCCCGTCGGTGGCGGCGACCAGCACCGGATCGCGGAAACCCGCCGCCTTGAGGTCGAAAAGCCCGCCGAAACCGCCGATCTCGGCGTCGGCGCCGGGCCGGCGGGTAGCGCGCACCAGCGGCTTGATCGCCTCGACCAGGGCATTGCCGGCGTCGATATCGACGCCGGCGTCGGCATAGGACGTTTCCCGTCGCCCGGGAGCGTTGGTCATGGATTCGGGTGCCTCCGACCGCTGGCATCCCAATCCATGAAAAGGTATCGGAAAGCAAGATGCCAGGAGGGCCGGGCGGACCTTGGCCTCGCCGGGCGATAGTGCCATGTCTATTGGGTTCGCCCGGTCGGCGGCCGGAGCGTGGAGCAGGGACGGCTGGTGTTCGTGACCATTCCCAATCTGATCACCATCGGCAGGTTGGTCCTGGTGCCGCTGATCGTCTGGCTGATGATCACCGGCCAGTCGGTGGCGGCCTTCGCCGTGTTCATCCTGGCGGCGGTCAGCGACGCCGTCGATGGCTTCCTGGCGCGCAGCTTCAACCTGCGCTCCACGCTCGGCTCCTATCTCGACCCGCTGGCCGACAAGGCACTGCTGGTGTCGATCTACATCTCGCTCGCCGTGCTCGGCGAAGTGCCGCTGTGGGTGGTGATCCTCGTCGTCAGCCGCGACCTGTTCATCGTCGGCGCGGTGGTCCTGTCGTGGATGCTCGACCAGCCGGTGGAGATGCGGCCGCTGATCATCAGCAAGGTCAACACCACGGTGCAGATCGTGCTCGCCGCCGTCGTCCTCGGCGATCTCGCGCTCGCCGCCGGCCTCGGCACGCTGCGCATGATCCTGGTCTATCTGGTCGGCATCCTCACCGTCGCCTCGGCCGCGGTCTATCTGGTCGATTGGGTCCGCCACATGGGCATGGGCGAGAGCGCCGCCGGCTCGCCCGACGGATCGAGCGACGAGCCCTGGCCGCGATGAACCGCCAGGTGCAGATCGCGTTGTTCTGGCTGGGGGCGCTGGCGGCCGCCGTCGCGGCGCTGGTCATCTTCCGCGCCATTCTGCTGCCCTTCGTCGCCGGCTTCGCGCTCGCCTATGCGCTCGATCCGGTCGCGAGCTGGCTGGAGCGGCGAGGGGTCAGCCGCGCAGTCGCGGCGCTGATCATCGTGGTGCTGATCCTCATTCTCTTCGTCGCCGTCTTCATCCTCATCGTGCCGGTGCTGATCAACCAGCTCGTCGATTTCCTGCAGCAGCTCCCGAGCCTGATCAGCCGCCTGCAGACGATGCTCGGGCCCTGGCTGGAAAGCGACTGGGCGCGCTATCTCGGCATCAATGCCGAGAACCTGCGTGCCTCGCTCACCGGCTTCTTCACCAGCGGCGCCGACGTCGTGCAGACGCTGCTCGCCTCGCTGCTCACCGGCGGTCGCACGGTGGTCGACATCGCCTCGCTGCTCTTCGTCACCCCCTTCGTGGTCTTCTACGGTCTGCGCGACTGGCACCGCATGATCGCCTGGGTCGACGGGCTCCTGCCCTGCGACTATGCCGACGACATCCGCGGCCTCGCCCGCGCCATGGACGAGAAGGTCGCCGCCTTCGTGCGCGGCCAGATGCTGTCCGGCACGGTGCTCGGCATGTTCTACGCCGCGGGCCTTGTCGGCATCGGGCTCAACTACGGGCTGCTCGTCGGGCTGGCGGCCGGCATCCTCAGCTTCATCCCCTATTTCGGCTTCACCACCGGCTTCGTCGCCTCGATCATCATCGCGCTCGTCCAGTTCTGGCCGAACTGGATCTGGCTTGCCGCCACCGTCGCCGTGTTCATGGCCGGCCAGGTGCTCGAAGGCTACGTCCTGCAACCCTATCTGATCGGCACCCGCGTCGGCCTGCACCCGGTGTGGCTGCTCTTCGCCCTGTTCGCCTTCGGCCTGCTGTTCGGCTTCCTCGGCCTGCTCATCGCCATTCCCGCGGCGGCGGCGGTCGGCGTGCTCTTCCACTTCGCGATTCTGCGCTATCAGGCGAGCCCGCTCTATCGTGGCCGTGTCGCCAGCAAGGCCGGCAATGAGTGAGCGGCCGCCCGCCGCCCGGCAGTTGCCGCTGAATTTGCCGCACCGCGCCGCCATGACGCGCGCCGATTTCCTGGTGGGCGAAGCCAACCGGGCGGCGATCGCGCTGATCGACGCCTGGCCCGCCTGGCCCGACCGCACGGTGCTGCTCTCCGGCCCGGCCGGGTCCGGAAAGACGCACCTCACCGAGATCTGGCGGCATGCGAGCGGCGCCGCGGTCGTCCCGGCCGATGCGCTCGGCAACGTCGAGGCGCTGGCTGCGGCTCCGGCGGTGGCGGTCGTTGACCTGCATGCCGGGCCGCTCGACGAGTCCGGCCTGTTCCATCTCATCAATCTCGGCGGCGAGCGGCATGTGCCGCTGCTGATGACCAGCCGGCAGCCGATCGGCGGGCTCAATGTGCGGCTGCCCGACCTTGCCTCGCGGTTGCGCGCCGCCCGGCCGGTCACGCTCGGCCCACCGGACGATGCGCTTCTGCGCCTCGTCCTGGTCAAGCTGTTCGCCGACCGTCAGCTCACCGTCGATGTTGGCGTCATCGAGACCATCGTCACCCGCATGGAGCGCTCGCTGGAGGCGGCCAGCCGCATCGTCGCCGAGCTCGACCGCGAGGCGCTCGCCGGCGGCCGCGCCATCAGCCGGCGGCTCGCCGCCGAGACGCTTGCCCAGGTGATCGACCGCCAGCCGGATCTGTTCGCCGACTAGGGGCATCCGGCACGCCATTGGCCGGAACCGGCGCAATCCGGTTCATTTTTGTCGGAATTGTCATAATTCAGGGCTAGGAGTATGGTTTTGCGAAAGAACCGACCCTGACCGATGGAACAGAAGAACCCGCACGCCGCCGCTGAAGCCGTTGCCACCGTCGATCCCGACGTCGCCGCGGGGCTGGAGCTGCGCCAGTCGAAATCGCGCTTCATCAACCGCGAGCTGTCCTGGCTGCAGTTCAACCGGCGTGTCCTCGAGGAGGCGGAGAACCCCAACCATCCGCTGCTCGAACGGCTGCGCTTCCTGTCGATCTCGGCCAACAACCTCGACGAGTTCTTCATGGTGCGCTTCGCCGGCCTCAAGGGTCAGCAGCGCCAGGGCATCGCCATGGTGTCCGACGACGGGCGCTCGCTCTCCGGCCAGCTCGGCGCCATCGGCGAGGCCTGCGCCAGCCTCGCCAGCGACCAGCAGGCGCGTTGGGCGGTGTTGCGCAGCGAGCTGGACGAGGCCGACATTCACCTGATCGACGCCAGCCACATCCCCGATGCCGACCGCGAATGGCTGGAGCACTATTTCCTCGATTCGATCTTCCCGGTGCTTACCCCGCTCGCCATCGACCCGGCGCATCCGTTCCCGTTCATCCCCAATCTCGGCCTGACGGTGGCGCTGCAGATGACGCGTAAGTCGAACGGCCATCGCATGACCGCGCTCTTGCGCGTTCCCGGCACCATCGAGCGCTTCATCCGCCTGCCCTCGAACGAGGTCTGCAAGGATCGCTTCATCAGCCTGGAGCAGGCGGTGACGCTGTTCGTCCACAGCCTCTTCCCCGGCTATGGCGTCGACGGGCAGGGCGCCTTCCGCGTCGTCCGCGATTCGGACATCGAGGTGGAGGAAGAGGCCGAGGACCTGGTCCGCTTTTTTGAGAGCGCGCTCAAGCGCCGCCGGCGCGGTTCGGTGATCCGCCTGGAGATCGAGGCGGCGATGCCGGAGGGCCTGCGCCAGCTCGTTGCCGAATCGCTGGCCGTCACCCCCGACGAGATCTTCCTCGTCCATGGCCTGCTGGCGCTGAACGATCTTTCCCAGCTCGTTGCCATCGACCGCCCCAACCTGAAGTTCTCGCCCTACACGCCGCGCTTCCCGGAGCGCATCCGCGACCACAGCGGCGATTGCCTGGCGGCGATCCGCGAGAAGGACATCGTCGTCCACCACCCTTATGAATTGTTCGACGTGGTGGTCCAGTTCCTGCGCCAGGCGGCCTCCGATCCGGATGTCGTAGCCATCAAGCAGACGCTCTACCGGACCTCGAACGATTCGCCGATCGCCAGGGCGCTGGCCGAGGCGGCCGAGTCCGGCAAGTCGGTGACCGCGCTGGTCGAGCTCAAGGCGCGCTTCGACGAGGAGGCCAACATCCGCTGGTCGCGCGATCTCGAGCGCGCCGGCGTGCAGGTGGTCTACGGCTTCATCGAGCTGAAGACCCACGCCAAATTGTCATTGGTCGTGCGCCGCGAGGGCGGCCAGCTCGCCAGCTACGTCCACATCGGCACCGGCAACTACCATCAGGTCACCGCGCGCATCTACACCGACCTGTCGTTCTTCTCGGCCGATCCGGCGATCGCCCGCGACGTCGCCCGCATCTTCAACTACATCACCGGCTATTCCGAGCCGGAGACGCTGGAGCGCATGGCGATCTCTCCGCACATGCTCCGCCGCACCATCCTCGGTCTGATCGCCGCCGAAATCGCCCATGCCAAGGCCGGCCGCCCGGCGCAGATCTGGATGAAGATGAACGCGCTGGTCGATTCGCAGATCATCGACGCGCTCTACGACGCCAGCCAGGCCGGTGTCGACATCGACCTGGTGGTGCGCGGCATCTGCTGCCTGAGGCCGGGCATTCCCGGCCTGTCGGAGCGCATCCGCGTCAAGTCGATCGTCGGGCGCTTCCTCGAGCACGCCCGCATCTACTGCTTCGGCGACGGCCACGGCCTGCCGTCGCCGGGCGCCAAGGTCTTCATCGGCTCGGCCGACATGATGCCGCGCAACCTCGACCGCCGCGTCGAGGCAATCGTGCCGATTCTCACCCCGACCGTCCACGAGCAGATCCTCGGCCAGATCATGGTCACCAATCTCGCCGACAACCAGCAGAGCTGGCGGGTCTTGGCGGATGGCACGTCGCAACGCATCATTCCGCAGAAGGGCGAATTGCCCGTCAACGCGCACCAGTATTTCATGACCAACCCGAGCCTCTCCGGTCGCGGCAAAGCCCTCAAGATCGGCACGGCCAAACCAGGCCGCCGGCGCGGTCGGGGAGCGAATTCTGCCGGCTGACCTGTCCATCATCAGCGAGGCGCCCGGGCGCCTCAACGGCGGCGGGCCGATCGGTATCGTCGATATCGGCTCCAACTCGGTCCGTCTGGTCGTCTACGAACGGCTCTCCCGCTCGGCCACTCCGCTGTTCAACGAGAAGGAGCTGTGCGGCCTCGGGCGGGGGCTGGGGCTGGGGACGCGCAGCCGGCTTGAACCGGCGGCGATCGCCTCGGCGCTCACCGCCATCCGCCGCTTCGCCGCGCTCGCCAAGCAGATCGGGGTGACCGCGCTGCATGTGCTGGCCACCGCGGCCGTGCGCGACGCCTCCAACGGCCCCGATTTCATCGTCTCGGTCGAAGCGATTGCCGGCGTCAAGGTGACCGTGCTTTCCGGCAGCGAGGAGGCGCGGCTCTCCGCCCAGGGCGTCGTCTCCGGTTTCCATGAGCCCGATGGCGTTGCCGGCGATCTCGGCGGCGGCAGCATCGAGGTGGTCGACGTCCGCGACAGCAAGACCGGCAAGGGCGAGACCTTTCCGCTCGGCGGCCTCAGGCTCGAGGAGCTCTCCGACCGCTCGATGAAGAAGGCGGAGAAGATCGCCGCCGAGGCGCTGGAGAAATCCAAGGTGCTTCCCGGCGGCGCGGGCCGCATCTTCTATGCCATCGGCGGCACCTGGCGTTCGCTCGCCCGGCTGCACATGCGCCAGAAGGGCTATCCGCTCCACGTCATGCACCACTATACGATCGATGCCGGCGAGGCCGCCGATTTCTGCCGCATGGTCGCCCGGCGCGAGATCGATTCGCTCGATTCGATCGAGGTCGTCTCGCGCAACCGCCGTCCGCTGCTCCCTTACGGCGCCGTCGTGCTGGAGCAGGTCGTGCGCGTGATGAAGCCGTCACAGGTGGTGCTGTCGGCGCTGGGCGTGCGCGAGGGGCTGCTCTACGAGTTGCTCGACCCCAAGGAGAAGGCCAAGGACCCGCTCATCACCGCCTGCGAGGAGCTCTCGTTCCTGCGCTCGCGTTCGCCGCGCCACGTCCATGAGCTGGCGGAGTGGTCGGCGATGGCCTTCCGCGTCATCGGCCTTGACGAGACCGAGGCCGAGACCCGCTTGCGCCACGCCGCCTGCCTGTTGACCGATCTCGGCTGGCGCGCCCACCCGGAATATCGCGGCGAGCAGAGCCTCAACCTCATCGCCCATGCCTCCTTCATCGGCATCGACCATCCCGGCCGCGCCTTTCTGGCGCTGGCCAATTTCTATCGGCACGAGGGGCTGATCGACGAGCAGCTTTCGCCGCGCATCCGCGAGCTGGCGCCGACCCGCCTGATGGAGCGGGCCCGGGCGCTTGGCGCGATCCTGCGCGTGGTGCACCTGATTTCGGCCGCCACCCCCGGCGTGGTCAACCGCACGCGCATCGAGATCCGCGGCAAGATGCTGGCGCTGGTGCTGCCCAAGGAGCTGTCCACGCTGGGCGGCGCCCGCGTGCTGCGTCGCCTCGCCCAAGTCGCCAAGTTCGCCGGGCTGGAGCCGACAATCGTGGCGGAGTAGGGTGGAGGGCGCGCTCCCCCGGCACGGTCATCAACCGGCTTGACCGGAGGATCGGGTGCGGCAGGCGCGGCGCATCGATGAAACGCTGCGGCCAACGCAGCCCGCATGCAGCGGAGCGCAATGCGGGGGAAGCGGCCCCGGATTACGCTTGCGCTTCATCCGGGCTACGCAGAACGACGCTCACCCCTTGTTGATGGTCACCACGTGGTTCTGCTTCACGGCAAGCGCGATCTTGCCGGATTTCAGCTTGAGCGCCGCTTCGCCGAAAAGCTCGCGCCGCCAGCCGGAGAGCGCCGGCACGTCCGCCGCGTCGTCGCTGGCGATCGCCTCGAGGTCGTCCACCGTGGCGATGATCTTGGAAGCCACGCCGTGGCTCTCGCTGGTCATCTTGAGCAGCACCTTGAGCAG
Organism: uncultured Alphaproteobacteria bacterium; assembly: GCA_963782045.1. Classification (GTDB taxonomy): domain Bacteria; phylum Pseudomonadota; class Alphaproteobacteria; order Rhizobiales; family Kaistiaceae; genus CAVSRC01. Next base: position 307,638 of record CAWAIR010000037.1, on the reverse strand, counting down.
GTCGACCGCGGCGCCGTTGCCGTTGGCCGCCGGCCGGTGCTTGGGGATGCGCGGAAGCTGGTCGCGCGGGATGTCCAACGCCTTGCGCACCGCGGCGAGGATGTCCTCCGCCGCGCGCGAGCGCTCGAACCCGCGCGGAATCGTGCGCAACTGGCCCAGCGCCTGGCTGGTGGTCGGCTGCTGCGCGGCGATCTCGTAGATGGCGTCGTCCTTGATCACGCGGCTGCGCGGCACGTCGCGCGCCTGCGCCTCGCGCTCGCGCCACGCCGCCACCTCGCGCATGACGGCGAGCTCGATCGGCTTGCGCACGCGCATCTTCAGCCGCTTCCACGCCTCTTCCGGCTCCACATTATAGGTGCCGGGCGAGGTCAGTACTTCCATCTCCTCGCGCACCCATTCGGTGCGGTTCTGTTCGTCCAGGCGCTGGGCCAGCGCCTGGTAGACGTCGCGGAGATGGGTGACGTCGGCCAGCGCATACTCGACCTGCCGGTCGGACAGCGGCCGGCGGCTCCAGTCGGTGAAGCGTGACGACTTGTCGACGCGGGCGCCGGTCAGCTTGTGGACGAGCTGGTCGTAGCTGACCGACTCGCCGAAGCCGCAGACCATGGCGGCGACCTGGGTGTCGAACACCGGATGGGGGATGAGCCCGCCGAGGTGGTGGATGATTTCGATGTCCTGGCGGGCGGCATGAAAGACCTTGATGACTTTCTCATTCTTCATCAGCTTGAAGAATGGATCGAGGTCGAGCTCCGGCACCGTCGCGTCGATGATCGTCGCCTCTTCGGCGCTCGCCATCTGGATCACGCAGAGCTTCGGCCAGAAGGTCGTTTCCCGCATGAATTCGGTGTCGACTGTAGCCACGGGGAAACGGGCGAGGCGCTTGCACAGGGCGTTCAGATCGGCGGTCGAGGTGACGATATTCATAGTAATCGTATAGCTGACGAGAGGGGGATTTGTCCCTTGTGGCGCTGCCACCCGCGACGCTTTTGTTGTAGTTATGCAATTACCGCCAAGGTGTCGTCATGCAAAGACTTTTCTCAAATGGCGACGGTTCCGTCCTGACAGTTTTGACGAGGGTTCGGCCGCGCCGCCCCTGGAAATGTGATCGACCGCCGCTTCAGGCGGAGGCCGGCGGCCGCTGACCGCTGCGCCAGGCGCTGGTCGCCCGCCAGGGCCGATCGGAGCGGGCCCATGCGGCGAATGCGGCCGCCGCGCGCGGCCCCGCCGGGCCTTGACAGCCACGCGCACGCGTGCGCTTTTCGCGGCCGCCGGAAACCGGCCATTTCGGCCCGCCGGGCGACCGTTTCAAGACCCAGAGACCTCCCATGCACCGCTATCGCAGCCATACCTGTGGCGCCCTCAAACCCGCCGATGTCGGCCAGTCCGTGCGCCTTTCCGGCTGGGTCCACCGGGTGCGCGACCATGGCGGGCTGCTGTTCATCGACCTCCGCGACCACTACGGCCTCACCCAGTGCGTCGCCGATCCCGATTCGCCGGCCTTTGCCGCCGCGGAGAAGTTGCGTTCCGAATGGGTGATCCGCGTCGACGGCACGGTCAAGGCGCGCACGCCCGAGACGGTCAACCCCAATCTGCCGACCGGTGGCGTCGAGGTCTTTATCGACAAGCTGGAGGTGCTGTCGGAGGCGGGCGAACTGCCGATGCCAGTGTTCGGCGACCTCGACTATCCGGAGGAGACACGGCTGAAATACCGCTTCCTCGATCTGCGCCGCGACAAGCTCCACCGCAACATCATGAAGCGGGCCGAGATCATCTCCTCGATCCGCCGGCGGATGATTGCCGGCGGATTCTTCGAATTCCAGACGCCGATCCTGACCGCCTCGTCGCCGGAAGGCGCGCGCGACTTCCTGGTGCCCTCGCGCCTGCATCCCGGCAAGTTCTACGCCCTGCCGCAGGCGCCGCAGCAGTTCAAGCAGCTCATCATGATTGCCGGCTTCGACCGCTACTTCCAGATCGCGCCGTGCTTCCGCGACGAGGATGCCCGCGCCGACCGCTCGCCCGGCGAGTTCTACCAGCTCGACATCGAGATGAGCTTCGTCGAGCAGGAGGACGTCTTCCAGGCGGTCGAGCCGGTGCTGCGCGGCCTGTTCGAGGAGTTCGCCGGGGGCAAGCCGGTGACCCAGGTGTTCCCGCGCATCCCCTATGTCGAGGCGCTGAAGAAGTACGGCTCCGACAAGCCGGACCTCAGGAACCCGATCGAGATGCAGGATGTCACGGCCCATTTCGCCGGGTCCGGCTTCAAGGTCTTCGCCGGCCAGATCGAGGCCGACCCCAAGGTGGTGGTGTGGGCGATCCCGGCGCCGACCGGGGGCAACCGCGCCTTCTGCGACCGCATGAATTCGTGGGCGCAAGGCGAGGGCCAGCCCGGCCTCGGCTACATCTTCTTCCGCGGCGATGGCGAGGGCGCCGGGCCGATCGCCAAGAACATCGGCACGGACCGCACCGAGGCGATCCGCAGCCAGTTGGGCCTCGACGACGGCGACGCGGTGTTCTTCGTCTGCGGGCGGCCGGACAAGTTCCTCGCCTTCGCCGGGGCGGCGCGCCAGAAGGCCGGCCGCGACCTCAAGCTGATCGACGAAGACCGCTTCGCCTTCTGCTGGGTCGTCGACTTCCCGATGTACGAGTGGAACGAGGAGTTCAAGAAGATCGACTTCTCGCACAACCCGTTCTCCATGCCGAACTTCGACCACGACGCCTTCCTGGCACTCGACGCCGGCCGCCGAGGAGACGATCCTGTCTATTCACGCCTTCCAGTACGACATCGTCTGCAACGGCGTGGAGCTGTCGTCCGGCGCCATCCGCAATCACAAGCCGGAGATCATGAAGAAGGCCTTCGCCATCGCCGGCTATGGCGAGGAGGTGCTGGAGACCAAGTTCGGCGGCATGCTGCATGCGCTGCAGACCGGCGCCCCGCCGCATGGCGGCATCGCGCCCGGCATCGATCGCATCGTCATGCTGCTCTGCGGCGAGGACAACCTGCGCGAGGTGACCCTATTCCCGATGAACCAGCGGGCCGAGGACCTGATGATGGGGGCGCCGTCCGAGGTGACCGCCCAGCAGCTCCGCGAGCTGCACATCCGCCTGAACCTGCCGGAATAGCGGCGGCCCCGCCGCTCGCGCTACTGCGCCGGCGCGGTCGGCCGCATGTCGCCGATCGGCGGCGTTGACGTGCCGGGCGCCTGCTGCGGCTTGGTCTGGCCGCCGTCCGGCTGCATGGCCGAGCTGGTTGCGGAGAGCCCGAGGAGCGTGATCAGCGAGGCCGGTTCCTTGTCCGCCGCCTGCGCGATCGCCGGCAACGGGACCGGAGTCGGCGGCGCCAGCGAGATCGTCACCGACGAGCCGGGCGCGGCGACGAACGCCTTCACCACCGGCGCCAGCGTCGCCAGGATGCCGCTCTGGCGCACCAGCGCCGCCACCTTGGGGTCGTTCAGCACGAACAGCGACAAGAGCAGCGGCATGGCGCTGGCGAACTGCTGGCGGAATGTCTCTGGCTTGGCGTGCATCTTCTCGGCCAGCAGGTCGAGGCCCTTGCCGACGATGGAATCGTCCTTGAGCGTCAGCTCCGCGTGGTTGAGCGACAGGCTCGGCAGCACGTCGGGCAGCGACTGCGGCTTCTCGATCGCCTCGCGCGGCAGGCCGCCGAGCAGCATGTTCAGGGCAAGTCCGCCAGCGCCCTTCATCTCGAAACCGAGGCGGTCGACGGCGAGCGTCTCGTCCGCCTCGTTCCACTTGGCCTTGAGGTGCCAGCCGAGGTCGAGCGTGTCATAGCCGAGCTTGGCGAAGACCGCCTGGCCCGTGGAATCCAGCAACGATACCGGCATGACGAGATCGCCGACGTCCGCCGAGATCACGGTCGGCACCGCGCCGATATAGTCGGAGAGATCGACGCGCATCTTGTCGAGCGTGACGGGCGGGGTATTGGCGCGAGCGACGTCGAGGCCGGACATCTCGATGTAGCCCGGCTTCGGGGCGAGGCGGGTGGTGTCGACCTTGCCGATCCCGAGGCTGGCGTCGAGCCCCTGGACGAGCGCTTTGGCCCCCGGCAGGGCGACGTCGCCGATGGCGAAATGCCCGAGTTTGAACGAGCCCGCGTCCTCGACTTCCGAAGCCACGTCGTCGATGGCCAGTTCCCCCAGCCGGTCGATGGACAGATCCGAGATGTTGAAGCCGCCGAGATGGAAACGCTTCATGCCGGTGGCGGCGATGTCGAGCCCGCTGATGCCAAGCCGGCCGATGCCATAGGCCGACAGCATGTCGATGGCCGCCTGCGCCGACCGCTCATCGGTGGGGGTACGAGGGGATCGGTGAGAACCCGGTCCAGGTAGCCGGCGAAGCTTTGCGATGGCTGGCGCAGCTTCAAATTCTGGACCGAGAGAAGCGCCATGGAGAGCTTGACGCCCGGGCCGGCGATCGCGAAGTCATGATAGGCGACCAGGTCGGTGACCGTGTGCCAGACGCCGTCGCCGACGCCACCAGCGTAGCGGTCCGGGTCGAGCACCCCCAGCATGGCGTCGATGTCGATGCCGCGCATCTCGACGCTCGCCACCTTCATGGTCACCAGGCCGTTCGGGTTGGGCGTTTCCATGCTAAGCGGGCCGGCCGTGAAGGCGGCGATCTTGCCGTCGCCCCAGCGGTCGATGCGGAACTGGTCGTAGACGATGCGGCTGGCGACGCCGGCATTGTTCTCTATCACGCCGAGCGAGCCGATGCGGCCGTTGGTCATCGCTAGCCGGCTGAGCGACGCATAGGCCTTGACCAGCGAGGTAAACGGGTGCTGCGGGTCCCAGGTGATGGCGGGCAGCGCCGGCATGGCGAAGCCGTTGAGCTCGACGTCCGACACGCCGACCTTGAACGCCCCGGCTTCCAGCGTGCCTTCGTCCGCCGTGATGCGGCTGGCGGTGAAGCCCCCGTCGGGCGTGGCGACGAAGCCGGTGAGGGCGACGGTTCCGAAGTTGACCAGTACCCCCGGCAGCGCGCTGCGGATGGTGAGGCCGGTGAGGACCGCCCGATCGCTCGCCGCGTCGTAGGCGAGGGAGGTGTAGGCGGCATGCCAGCCGGGCGAGGCGTCGACGGCGGCGACCCAGCCCTGGATGGCGGTCTCGGCCGGCGTCTCGGCGGCAGCGGCGTTGGCGAACAGGGAAAGGCCCGCGGCGACGGCGAGCGCGGCGACGGCGAGCCGGAACCGCATGGGGATCCTCCCTGGTCGCTCCGCGGCCCTCACTGGTCGACGGCGATGTCGACGGCGAGCAGCTCGGGAAGCTTCGCCTGATCTCCGCCCACCGCCGCGGCGACCTTGTCGAACGAAACCGGAGCCGGTGGCGACAACGTGACCGTGATCGACTTCGGCGATTTGAGGAAGTCGGTGAGCGCCGTCTGCACCTTCTGCTGGAAGTCCATGCCGCCGGAATCGCCGATCAGGAACATGAGCAGCATCGGCCACTGCGAGGCGACGTCGTCGCGGGTGGTGCCGAGCAGTTGCGCCTGCATGTCGAGCGCCCGCTCCACCACGCCGGCATTATCGAAGCGCACGGTGAGCGCGTCGAGGCTCGGCGTCTGCTTCGGCGCCGGCTTGGCATCGGCGCCGGTATTGACCATGTTGTGCACCTTGACGTCGCTGAACTTGCCGCTGATCGCCAGCTTGCCGACGTCGGTGATGTCGACGGCGAACGAGCGCAGCGTGAAGGTATCGGCGCCCGAATCGAAGCCGGCATCGAAGGCGACCGAAAGGACGAGGTCGCTGTAGCCGAGGCCCTGCATCATGCCGCGCACCTCCGGCGCCTTGAAGGCGGAGGCAGGCAGGTGGACGCCGGTGGTGGAGAAGGTGACGCTGTTGGGCTCGCCGTTGGCGTCGGCGGCCATGGCCAGATCGACCTTGGCAATGTCGACCGGCTGCGTCAGCTCGGGGTCGCTCATGCTGATGCCGCTGACCGAGGCGGTGGTGAAGGGCAGGACCTTGTTGCTCAGCGACTTGATTTCATCGGCCGACGGGATGATCGCATTGGCGACGACGGCCTCCTTCCACGTCATCGTTCCCTGGCGATAGGCGGCGCTGCCGTCGTCGAAGGTGATGCTGGTGGCGGTGAAGCCGCCCCGCTGCCGGTCGGCAACGCCGGCGACGATGATGGTGGCGATGGTGACGTCGCGGCCGGTGCGCTTGGGCTCCACCGCCTTGAAGCCGGTGATGGTGACCGTATCGCCGCTGGCGGTGGCGTCCGCATAGCTCGCCTGCGCCTTGCCGGAGGCGCCGAAGGCGGCGGTGAGCGCATCGGCGACCGCATGCGCGTCGGGCGCCGCGGAAGCCCCGGCGGCAGCGAGAATGGCAATCAGGAACGAGCCGCAAGCGGCCAGTCGCGACACGCTGCGAAGCATGAACACCCTCCCTGGGCGTTGGGGGCTGACGGATTCGCCAGCCACGGCGGCGCGATATTCGCCGCACTTCACGGCAAGGACAAGGCGGATCGTGGCCCGATGGCCGCCGGCTGGCGCCGGCCAGCCGGTCAACCGCCTCAGTGCTTCTGGAGGATCATGAAGACGTCCGGCCGGTTGGGCGTGCCGGCGTCGTGGTACCACAGGCGGCCGTCATACCAGTCCTTGTGGGTCGAATCGGCACAGGGCCACACGCATTTGGTGTATCGGTTCGGCGAGGACACCAGATAGGCCGTCTGCGGCGGCACGTAGATGCCGACAGGCTGGCCCTGCGGGCAGCCCGGATCGTAGGGCGCCACGTCGTAGATCCGCTGGTAGTCGGAATTGTGCCCATGTTTCTTGCGCAGCGTCATGGTGTGACTGACGGTGCCGCAGTGGGCCGGCGGCGCGTAGACCGGCGGGCCGACGGCGAGATCGGCGGCAAAGGCACCGCCGGCGGGAAGCGACAGGGCCGAGGCGAGGGCGGCGGCGAGCAGTGAGCGATGAAACATGGCGAACCTCCGGCAGCGGGCAAGCTGCCCGACGCGGCCGCCATTGAACCCCAGGCGTGGTTAATGGCGGGTTAGCCTAGGGGCGCCGGATGCCGCGCGGTGTCGCGGACACCACCATCGGCGCCCCCGAAACTTGCGGCCGGGCGCCATCCCCCCTAGATAGACGTCAGGCGGCGATTCACGATCCCGCTGGCTGGGCCGCATCGCGCGGTCTCGAGCCGAATTCGCCGGCGTCGACGCGCCAGGCGCGAATTCGGGGACAGATTTCCGGCACGCCTATTCGGGGGCCGATCCCGATGTTTTCTCCGCCCCGCGGCGAAGAAGGCGCGCCGGCGCAAACGCATGAAAGGAATATCCCCTGCAAATCGTCGTTCGTGACAACAATGTCGAACAAGCCATCAAGGTGCTGAAGAAGAAGCTGCAGCGTGAGGGCGTCTTCCGCGAGCTGAAGCGCCAGCGCTTCTACGAGAAGCCGTCCGAGCGCCGTGCGCGTGAGAAGGGCGAGGCGATCCGGCGCGGCCGCAAGCAGGCGCGCAAGCTCGCCCAGCGCGAGGGGCTCATCCCCGCGCCGAAGAAGAAGCCGCCGCGCACCGGCGTGGGCCGCGCCCGCGCCTGAGAGCGGGGGGCGGGCGCCGCAGCGCCAGTCCAGGGACCGTTCAAGTACCATGCTCCCCGGCCTCGTGGCTGGGGGGAAGCGCATCGCCGGCGAAGAGCGCTTCCGAGATGGCCACCACGTCCTGTGCTGCGACCGGCTTGGCGCGGCAGATGCTGTCGGAGACCATTTCCGCGGTCTCGGCCGGCCGCTCCAGCATGTAGACGACCGGAGCGGTGCAGCCGATCGCGCGCAGCACCCTGGCCAGCTCAAATCCATTCATATTGCCGGCAAGGCGCACGTCGATCACGGCGACGCCGATCTCGTGGCCGCGCTGGATCAGAGCCAGGCCGAGACTCGGCGGAGGCTGCCTCGATCGTGAACCAGCCGGCGTCATGGAATTGCTCGGCAAGCTCATGGCGCAGGCCCCGATCGTCTTCGACGATCAGGGCAATCGGATCCGCACTGCGCTGGGCCATGGCACACACCCCACAGGGATTTGTCGCCCGACCGCGCCAAGTCAAACGGAACGCCCGGCCGGGCGTTTGGTTCCGTGTGGTCCGGCTGATCGTGCAAGGATGCACGAAAGCGGGGACGCAATGTGTCGCTGGCGCGGCGGAATGCGGGAGATGGCCGGGCGATGAAGCGGCGGATCGGACTGCGGCGGACGGGATTCTCGCGCACGCCGCGCCACCACAGGAGCGCGGCGGAAGAGGCCCTGTGGGCACGCCTCAATGATGCGCCCCTGGCCGGCGACTTCCGCAGCCAGATGCCGGTCGGCCGGCGCATCGCCGATTTCGGATCGTATCAGGCGAGCGTCATCGTCGAGATCGACGGCGACGCCCACGATGCCCAGGGTGACGATGCCCATGCCCGCACCGCCGCCTTCGAGTCCGCCGGTTATCTCGTCCTGCGATTCGACGAGGACGAAGTGCTGGCCGACGTGGATGCAGTGGTCGCGCAGATCGCCCAGGCGATGAAGGTGTGGGGCGGGTGAGGGGGCCGTCGTGCCTGCCTCGCGCAGCCGTCGGCCGGCCCGAATATTGCGAGGGCGCCAGTAGGCTGATATCGTTCTAAATTGCCGAATACTAGACCGGCACCTTTCGAGCACGCGGGGGCCCGCAAGCATGCGTGACAATGAAACCTATAAATCTCGCCAAATCACGGATGAAAATATTCAAAGCATATTGCCGTACCATGACAATCTTCATCCGAAGGAAGCGAGCAAAATCCTTTCAATCATACAGTTTCATTTCCAGCAGTCGATAAATTGCTGTCAGACGACTGCGCTATCGTACGGCCTTAACGTGCTGGGTTTTCGCATCAGTCCGGACGATATTTTTGCGACCCTCGAGCTGGATATCGACACGGTCATCAGGGAAGGCCTCAGCCTTGCCGAAACCCACGAAATGACGCTGCGCTTCATTGCGAAGTCGCGCCTGCCTGTATTTGCCGAGGCCTATCATTTTGACGAGCACCTGGACATCACGGAAGACGAACTCTGGGAGGTCTGCAGCAAGGACTTCACCTCCAATGCCAACGATGTTCTGATCTTGAATTTCGATTCCGGCATCGCGCATGGCCGCAGCGATGGCGGCGGCCACTTCGCGCTCCTCGCCGGGTCCATCCCCGATACTCGGGAATTGGTGATTTCCGATGTTCATCCGCTGAAATACGGGGCGCACTGGGCCGCTCCGGTGGGGCGAATGCGCACGGCGATGGCGGAGATCGAGAGCTCCGGCAGGGCCCGCGGCATACTCCGGCTCGGCCGCATGGACGCTGAGACCGAGCGGCCTCTGCGCGGCCTGGAGCGGGCCGACACGCTGCTCGACTGGCTGACGCCGCCGAGGCCCTATGTCGCCAGTCACTTCCAGAGATACGTTCCGACCATCTGGAAATCGCACCTCGGCACGATGAACATGGAGGGCATATCGGCCATGGCCCTGGCCTGCCGGGTGCTCGGAGAGGCGGCCAGCCAGGTATCCGGCGTCGACGAGATCATGCGGTCCCTGGGGGCGAGCTACACCGAGGAACTGAACAGCTTCGCAGCCTCGGGTCATGTCCTGCAATTGCTGCAAAGACTGAACGGATCCGGCTATCTCAGATCGAAGGCCTACGAGATCGAGCTTCCCAGGCCGCTGACCGGCGAACTGCTGCGGACCATCCTCAAGGAGGCCAATTGCGGATCGGGCAAGCATGCCATTCTGGCGCCCTTCGACCTCGGGGTCGCATTCAATTCCGATTTTCGCGCGCAGTACGCCAGCGAGGCCAACGTCCTCAGCCATGGTACGTATAGCTGGGGCGTCGTCGCCGATTTCAACGCCGATGCCGCCGCCGACGACCGCAACGGCCTGGTGATCGCTTCGGCGCACAACATGGATGCCGTCGGCAGGCTGTGGAGGTGCTCGCTTGACAACTTCGCGACGGCGATCGACGCGACGACGGGCGCGAGGTCGCTGGTCGTCCTCTCCGCGACGTCGCTCGACGACCAGCGAACCAAGCTGGAGAAGATTCTCTCGATACTGGATCAGAACCAGGACGGAGCGCTGACGGCGGAGGATCTCGTCACGTCGTTGACCCAGCACGGCTTCAAGATCAACGCGGAGGAAGCGCAGACCATCGTCGAGAAGACCGCCTTTGCCCGCGGCGAGACGCTCGATCACACCGCTGCCATCGAGACCCTGGTGCATGCGCTGGCGATGCGTCCGGAGCATTCCCGCCCCGATCATCCGCGTTACGAGGTGCTCAAGCAGTTTCTCGAAGACAACGGCTGCATCGACAACAGTCTGGGCTTTGCCACGACCCACCTGGCGCTGCTCACCTCGGATATCCGGCGCTGCGTGCAATTCTACAACGGCATCATCGGCTGGCCGCTCTACAAGACGGTCGATCGCGCCCATGCCGGCGCCAAGACCGACCAGCTCGGTTCGTCCTGGGCTTCGTTCGGGGCTTTCGCGTCGTTCACGGTCTTCCACCTGTGGAAGGTCCCGCCCGGGCGCGAAGGACACGGACCCTGGGCGAGCGATCACGATACGCCGGCGGTTCTGCGCGAGACCGCGTCCGGCGATCGCAGCCTGTCCTTCAGGCAAGTCCCGTTTCCCTTCCTCGGCGTGGTCCTCAGCAGGCGCTTCTATGACATGCAGATGGACCGCATCCGGTCCAAGGGCCCGGACGTCATCTGGGCGAAGATCGATGACGCCAGCGGCCTGTTCGGCGACGGCGCGGTCGAATCGGGCATCGTCTTCCGCGATCCCGACGGCTACCCGCTGGTGTTCTTCGTCAGCGCGCTGAGCGATGAGGACTACGCCGCCAAGTACTCTGTTGCGCCCTTCGTCTTCGGCACCGAAATCCGCGCGGCCTCGCCCGATCTGGAAGAGGAGCAGAAGAAGATTCATGGCGACCTGGCGCACATTGCGACCTGCCCGGTCATCGCCTCGTACCGCAAGGATGCGACGCGCCTGCCGCTGGTCGAACGCTGGCTGGCGACGCACGCCTACGGCAAGGATTTACTCGCCCAGCACGAGCACTATTACGAATCCGTCTTGGGCTGCGAGGTCGTCTCGCGAAATTTCGACAGGGACACGAAGGTCACGCAGACGGTCTATGCGTGGGATTCTCATTATCTGCTGACGAGGACCAGAACGGACTATTTCGGGCCGATGGCCGGCGGCGATGAAGGCCATCACAACATGGGCGGCAACAAGGGCGAGGTGCTGGTTCCCCATTTCGGGCTGAACATCGCCTATGAGAAATTCGCCGACCTGAGACGCTCGCTGCAACTCGTCATGAAGCGCCACGGCGTGCCCCAGGACCTGTGCGTGTCGTTCTCCAAGATGGGCCATGCGCCGGCGCGGAACCTGCTCGATTCCTTCCATTTCCTGTTCGCCGACGATCCCGACACCTGTCTCTCGATGTTCGTCTGCGACCCCAGCGGCAACATGAACGAGATCAAGTGGTATTTGGACTTCGGCGAGATGTTCAAGGAGAAGGGCACGCTCGGCATGTCCGACATCGAGATCGACAACACGATGGTGGCGGAGCACTTCCCGCCGGACTTGCTGAAGATGATGGAACGGCGCGGACTGCGCGGCGAGCAGGAAGGCTTGGAAATCCTGCGCGCCGAGCAGGGCAGGCCGACCCCGACCCACGCGGAGTTGTGAGGCCAGGACAGCGCTCCATAACCGGCGGACGGGGCGCGGTAGCCCGGACGGAGCGTCAGCGAAATCCGGGGACAGAATGCCCCCGCCGTGAATGGCTCACGGGGCCGGTGGGGCGGGATCGGCCGTTGCCTGACGCTTCATCCGCGCGCCGACGCGCTTGATCTTCTCGGCGATCGTGCGGGGTTCGCCGACATTGCCGACGCCGATTTCCTTGCCTTCGTCGGTCACCAGGAAGAGCACGTCGACCATGGTGACCCGTCCACGCGTGGGAGCGGGGATGCGCTTGATCACCACATTGGCGAGCTGGCTCCACGGCAGGCTGACCGGACTTTGCAGGCAGCGGCTCAGCAGGAGGCCGGCATCGTCGAGCCGCAAGGTCGGACAGCCGCGCACGACCGTCACCAGCGCGTAGAGAGCGAACGGCAGGCCGATGGCGATCATCAGCCAGCCCGTCGTCTGCGAGCTGAAGGTGAACGGGCCGAAATGATCGTCGGAATGGGAGAAGCTGTCGTCGGCGGCCTTGGCGATGCCGGCCGCGACGATGAAGGCACCGACCGCCGTCATGATGAGGCCGGTGAGCCGTCTTGACCTGAAGACGATCGGCAGCGTGTCGTCGGCCATGGCGCTCTCCCCGTGGTTGCGGGGCGAAGATAGCGCGGGGGCGGGCCGGGCGCTGTGGCGCAGGCCACAGGGGGCGCGCGGCGGGCGCACCTTTCCCTTTCCGCGCGCCGGAAGCGCCGGGTGATGAGGATTTCAAAGAACGTTCCCATGCCCGGAGGCATGAGGGGTGGCGGGCGCTCGATGAGTGCCGCGTCGGGTAGTCCAGTGGTGGCGCTCACCGAGCGCCCGCCGCGGGATTTAAGCGAGGCCCCGCCTGGACGGACAGAGGCGAGCTGGCACATCGGCCGCTCTCGACCGCCACGGTGCCGGGGCCTCGGTTTCCCGGGCCGGTCTCACCGGTGGCTGACCTCTGCCCGCCTTTAGCGCCGCACCATTTCAGGGCTTAAGCGCACGGAGAGGTTTCCCCCTCCGGCGACGGGCTTCCAAGCTCCGGCCCTCCCGCTTGCGAGGCGGAAGGACAGGACACCGCACCCGCTCCCATCTCAAGACGCCTCCGGAGACGCCCCTCATGGAACGGGATGAGCGCATCATCTCATGGGGCCTGGGGGGCGGGGATAGATTTCCTTTCGCAGAGTGCCTCAGGCGCCTTTCACATAGACGGCCGTCGCCGTGTGGGCTTCCGGCGGTCCGGCAAGCAGGGCCGCCGTTTCGCGCTGGTAGTCGGCCACCCACGGCTGCTTGCCGAATTCCTGCGCGGCCGCCTCGTCGGCGGCGACCGAGACGACCGTGACCGCTTCGGGATCGGCGTCGTCGTAGCAGTAATAGACGCTGAGGAAGCCCTCGTTGCCCTCGGCAAAAACGCGCGCGTACTTCTCCCAGACGCGACGGAGCTCGTCGCGCTTGCCGGGCTTCGCCTTGAGGCGGACGAACGTCATCTTCCTGCTCATGTCAGTCTCCTCGACCTCTGCCGCCCGCGGCGGCGGTTGGCGGGCGCTGGTGCCCGTGCCGGTATGACGGGCGAGGGGAGAGGATTGTGACGGGAGGGCAGCGAATTGCGTTCGCACCCAACCGGGGCGCGCCGGGCAGGCGATGTGCCGCCGTGGTGGCTGGCGTTACGCCGGCCTTACAGGCTGCCCATGAAGTCGGTCTTGTGCAGCGGCACGCCGTTGTGGCGCAGGATGGCGTAGGCGGCGGTGGCGTGGAAATAGAAATTCGGCATCGAGAAGAAGAGCAGGTAGCGCTCGCCGGTCATCGACACCTCGGCGCCCCCTGACGGGAAACTGACGGTGCGTTCGGCAGCGTCGGCGAACTTGTCCGGGGCGAGCCCGTTGACGAAGGCGAGCGCCCAGGCGACGCGCGCCTTGAGGTCGGCAAAGCTTTCGTCCTTGCCCTCGAACTGCGGGATGGGCAGGCCGACGATGCGGGCCGGACCGCGCGTGGCGTGGTTGCAGACGGCGCGCACCTGCTCGGCCAGCGACCACATGTCGGGAAAGAGGCGCGCGCCGATCAGCGCCTCCGGCTTGATCTTGTTCGCCTCGCAATGGGCGGCGGCCTTGTCGAGCGTGGCGGCAAGCTGGGTGAGGATGTTGGCGTAGACCGGCACCGAGATCGAATACATGGAGAGCGGCATGGGGGTTCCTGGGCTTCAGGTGGGAGGCGGGGAGGCGGACCGTATCACCCGCCGGCCGGATGGCAATCGGGAACGGCGGGGGCGGGAGGTGCCACGCGGCGAGTTAGACCTGGGTTCCCGCCTTCGCGGGAACGAACGGAGGAGGGGCAAGGCCGTCACCCCCTCCCGAAATCGCTGACGCGATTTCGACCTCCCCTCAAGGGGGAGGTTCGGCGCCGTGCGCGGGGCGATGCTCAGTTCGTAGGGTGGGTGCCCGCAGGCGTAACCCGCCGCGTGGTTTGCGGTCCGCATAAGCGGCGGAACACTTTGCGTACTTCCACCCGGCGCGCTATTCGAAATGTGCGGCACCGGTTAGCGTGACCAACTCACGCATTCAGCCAGTCACGACGAGGCGCCAGATGCCGGCATTGGCACATGACGGGGTTGCGGTTGTAGGCCCCGGTGGAACCTATGTTGGAAAACAGGGCTTCACATACCGCGCGGGCGCGTCCGCTGAAACGGTTGGCGCGCAGAAGGTCTGCATGAACATCCTGCCGATGCCGCCCGGTGCGGTCGCAAAGGCGCACTACCACAAAGGCATCGAGACCATCGCCTTCATGCTCGAAGGAGAGTGCGCAATCTATTACGGCGACGGCTTGCAGAAGCGCATCCTGGTGCACCAGGGGGAGCAGTGTTTCATTGCCGCTGACATGCCGCACGCGCCGCGCAACGAGAGCGGAAAGCCCTGCACCTGCATTGTCGTCCATTCATCCGGCAGCGATCAGGATGGCATCGTGATGGTGCCGGAGCTTGATGCAACGCTGGCTGAGAGGGCGAGCGCAACGGGCTGAGACACGCCCCCGCGGGAACCCTCAAGGTTGGCGTTGTGCGTGCGTGCAATTGGCTAACAGCCCCGTGCGTTAAGCCACTTGCCGCACGCTGCCATGCTTTTGCCCGCCCACGCGTCGCTAACGCGGTCGACAAACAGAACGTCATTGGCGTCCATCTGGCCCATCAAGATGTTTCGGATGACGGAAGCTGGCCCCGGATGTTCAACGAACCAGACTGACCCTTGCGCGTGGCACCACGGTGCAGCCTGGATGGCGGAAATCAGGGAGGTGTAGTCCTTGCCGGGACTCCTAAGGTCATAAGCAATCACAAACACAGGCATCATCGTCTCCCGCGTTGCTGTTTCTCGCCGGGCAAAGGGGAAACGGGACCCACTTTTGGTGGGTCCCGGCCAACTTCATTTGGGCCGCCGATTGTACGGCGACTGGTTGGTTGGCTTCAGCGACACTCCAGTCTCGCTGGCCTTGGTTCGTACTGCGCCTTCGGTTCTTCCGAGCTTCAGGCCAATCACTCGCGTAGGAGTGTTTTGTGAAGCGAGTTGGCGGAGTTGGCTCACGTCACCGCGAGTTCCAGCCCGTTCCAGTGTTGCGCGTCGATTTGCTCATGCTTTCCTCGTTATCCAGAGGTGATGCCGAAGCTATCTCGACGAGGAAATCCGAAGACCGTAATTTGCCGTTGCACGCGGAGGGGTCGTCAGATCTCTTCGTCCCACGTCGGCCCCGGCCGGTTCGTGGTGCCAACGCCGGACCATGAGTTCGGCGTTGGTATTTCTAGAGAGTCTCATTTTGTTCTCGTCGTCAAATGCGCGCCTAAAACAACATGTAGTTGTCCTCGTTTTCCCCAGGTACTGCCTGTTGGGGCAGGCACTATTTTTCACGCAGGAACCGCTCGACTTCTTCAGGGAGGGCAGGCGTCGGGATATGGCCAACCTCGGACATCCGGATGGTCGCGGCTTGTAAGCTCACCCTGCAGCCGTCGGCCAAGTCGGTAGCTGCACCAAATTGTCGGACGACAAACTCGGGCATCAGGAACGTGGCGGCGAACTTGTTTGCCTGCCACTCCGCGCTGTTGAAAGGCTTAAGGGCTTGAGCTCTTGGTGAGACTTCGCGTGCCTTCGCTAGACCATTATGGAGTACCAAATGACCTAGCTCGTGGGCCAAAGTCATGCGACTGCGGGGATGATGATCTGCTGCCGCGCGATAGACGCTTTCTCGCAGCACTATTCTCGGCGGAGTAAACTGGGTGTAGGCCTCTGCATCCCCCATAGGCTCATCCTCGTGCACAACCAGCGTGAATTCTTCGAAAAGCTCTGGCAGACGATGCTCAAGGACTTCAATCATGTCAGGAGCCCACCGACCGCCAAGGCCTAGAGCATCGCGCCAAGCGAGGGAACGCCCTTCGATTTCTTTCGTGGAAAGGCCCCTAACGTATGCATCGTGGGTCATCTGTGGGCTTCCTCTTCAGACGCATCTCGATGCGCCGAATCTCATGCGGCGACATCGTGCTTATCTTCCGAAACAGCTTCCGAGCTGCTGCTGCCTGTTCGGGATTTCGTGGGCGGAACTGCAATACATTGGATGTTGAGTCAGCCAGTGCTTGCAGTTCATCCGCTTCGCTCTCTGATAGGTTCAGCCACTTCGCGAAGTTGGCTGAGTAAGCCTCCGGCGGCTTCTTTTCGCCGAGTTCAACGGCCGAGATGAATGCCACTGAGCATCCGAAGGCCTCTGCCTGATCGAGCAGTCGGAGCTTCCGAAGAGCTCGATGTTCACGACAGCGTGCCCCGAACTCAGTAAGTGCGGCCATTCTTCCCTCCACCTGTTGATCAACCGCGTGGTTGAATCCCGATACAAAAAAGAACCCCGGCCATCGTCAGCCGAGGTTCCTTATTTTCTACGAGCACCCCGTCGTGGAGCCGCAGGTGTCGCACTTGAGGCAGGTGCCGTTGCGCACCAGCGTGAAGTTGCCGCATTCGGGGCAGGCGTCGCCCTGGTAGCCGGCAAGGCGCGCGGCGGCGGAGCGTTGCTCTTTTGACGGAGCCTCCGCCTTGGCGTGGCTGCCGGCCGGCTTGAAGGCCGGGCCGTCGGTCTTCTCGGCGCGGGCGGCGGGGGCCGCCTCGACCGGCTTCGGCCTGGCCGCGAGCGCCGCCTCGGCGAGGCCGAGCTTCATCTGCGGCGCGGTGGCCGCGACCTCGCGGCGGAGCGCGGTGGCGGCAAGCGCGCGGGCAGCGCCCGCGCCGGAGCCGCCGATGGCGGTGACCGAGCCGCCGGCCGCGGGGCCGCGCGGCGCCCCCGCATCGCTGCCGCGCGCCTCGGTGCGGTCGACCAGCGCCAGCCGCTTGCCGCGGAAGAGGCCATGGGAGACCGCCGAATCCGGCGTCGCCTTGACCTGCGGCTCGCCGCCGACCGCCGTCGTGCCGGTGTCGCCGGGGGCGGAGTGGGCGAGGTCGTGGCGGGCGAGATAGGAGATGGCGAGCTCGCGGAAGACGTAGTCGAGGATCGAGGTCGCGCTCTTGATCGCGTCGTTGCCCTGGACGAAGCCGGCGGGCTCGAAGCGGGTGAAGGTGAAGGCGTCGACATATTCCTCGAGCGGCACGCCATATTGCAGGCCAAGCGAGATGGCGATGGCGAAGTTGTTCATCAGGCTGCGGAAGGCGGCGCCTTCCTTGTGCATGTCGATGAAGATCTCGCCGAGGCGGCCGTCCTCGTATTCGCCGGTGTGGAGATAGACCTTGTGGCCGCCGACGATCGCCTTCTGGGCGTAGCCCTTGCGCCGGTTGGGCAGCTTCTCGCGCTCGCGCACGACATGCTCGACGATGCGTTCGACGATCCGCTCGGCCACCGCCTCGGCGCGGGCGGCGGCGGGCTTGGCGATCAGCGCCTCGACCGCATCCTCCTCGTCCTCGTCGTCATCGGCGAGCAGCTGGGCGTTCAGCGGCTGCGACAGCTTGGAGCCGTCGCGGTAGAGCGCGTTGGCCTTCAGTGCCAGCTTCCAGGACAGCATGTAGGCGTTCTTGCAGTCCTCGACGGTGGCGTCGTTGGGCATGTTGATGGTTTTCGAGATGGCGCCGGTGATGAAGGGCTGCGCCGCCGCCAGCATGTGGATGTGGCTCTCCACCGACAGCAGGCGCTTGCCGATGCGCCCGCAAGGGGATGCGCAATCGAACACCGCCAGGTGCTCCTCCTTGAGGCCCGGCGCGCCTTCCAGCGTCATCGTCCCGCAGACGAAGGTGTTGGCCGCCTCGATCTCCTTCTTGGTGAAGCCGAGATGGGTGAGCAGGTCGAAGGCCGGGTCGGAGAGCTTCTCCTCGGGCACATCGAGGGCCGCCATCTGCTCGTCGCCCACCGTCCAGCGGTTGAACACGAACTTGATGTCGAAGGCGGTCTTCACCGCCTCGCTGAGCTTGGCGATGGTGGCGTCGGAGAAGCCCTTGGCATGAAGCGAGGCCGGGTTGATCGCCGGGGCGCCGTCGAGCGTGCCACGGCCGACGGCGTAGTCGATCATGCCCTTGATGGCGGCGGCGTCGTAGCCCAGCATGCGCAGCGCTTCCGGCACGGCGCGGTTGATGATCTTGAAGTAGCCGCCGCCGGCGAGCTTCTTGAACTTGACCAGCGCGAAGTCCGGCTCGATGCCGGTGGTGTCGCAGTCCATGACCAGGCCGATGGTGCCGGTCGGCGCGATCACCGAGACCTGCGCGTTGCGGAAGCCGTGCGCCTCGCCGAGCGCCAGCGCCTGGTCCCAGGCGACGCGGGCGTGCGCCACCAGCGCCTCGTCCGGGCAGGCGGCGGCGTCGAGCGGCACCGGGTTCACCGACAGCGCCTCGTAGTCGTCGGCGTGGCCGTAGGCGGCGCGGCGATGGTTGCGGATGACGCGGAGCATCGCTTCGCGGTTCTTGGCGAAGCCGGGGAAGGCGCCGAGCTCGCCCGCCATCTCGGCTGAGGTGGCGTATGAAACGCCGGTCATCACCGCGGTGATGGCGGCGGCGATGGCGCGGCCCTTGTCCGAATCGTAGGGGATTGCCGACGACATCAGGAGGCCGCCGATATTGGCGTAGCCGAGGCCAAGCGTGCGGTATTCGTAGGACAGCTCGGCGATGCGGCGCGAGGGGAACTGGGCCATCATCACCGAGATTTCGAGCACGATGGTCCACAGGCGCACGGCATGCTCGAACGAGGCGACCTGGAAGCGGTGGTCGCCGTCGGCGAACTGCATCAGGTTGAGCGAGGCCAGATTGCACGCCGTGTCGTCGAGGAACATGTATTCCGAGCACGGATTGGAGGCACGGATTGCGCCTGAGGCCGGGCAGGTGTGCCAGTCGTTGATCGTGGTGTGGAACTGGATGCCGGGATCGGCCGACTGCCAGGCGGCGTTGCCGATCATCTCCCACAGCTCGCGGGCCTTGAGAGTCTTGTCGGCCTTGCGCGAGATGCGGCCCTTGAGCTGCCAGTCCTCGTCGTTCTCGACTGCGCGCAGGAAGTCGTCAGTGACGCGCACCGAATTGTTGGAGTTCTGGCCGGAGACGGTGAGATAGGCCTCCGAATCCCAGTCGGTGTCGTAGATCGGCACGTCGATGTCGGTGTAGCCCTGACGCGCGAACTGGATGACGCGGAGCACGTAGTTCTGCGGAATCTGCGCCTTCTTGGCGGCCTTGATCTCGCGTTTCAGCGCCGGGTTCTTGGCCGGGTCGAAGCACGAATCGTTCGGCCCGTCGCAATTGACGCAGGCGCGCATGATCGCCTTGAGGTGGGCGGCGAGGATCTTGGAGCCGGTGACCAGCGCCGCTACCTTCTGCTCCTCGCGCACCTTCCAGTTGACGTAGTTCTCGATGTCGGGGTGATCGACGTCGACCACCACCATCTTGGCGGCGCGGCGCGTGGTGCCGCCCGACTTGATGGCGCCGGCGGCGCGGTCGCCGATCTTGAGAAAACTCATCAGGCCGGACGATTTGCCGCCGCCCGACAGCCGCTCGCCTTCACCGCGCAGCTTGGAGAAGTTGGAGCCGGTGCCCGAGCCATACTTGAACAGGCGCGCCTCGCGCACCCACAGGTCCATGATGCCGCCCTCGTTGACGAGGTCGTCCTCGATGCCCTGGATGAAGCAGGCATGCGGCTGCGGATGCTCGTAGGCGCTGGCCGAGGCGGTGAGCTGGCCCGTCCGGTAGTCGACATAGTGGTGGCCCTGGCTCGGCCCGTCGATGCCGTAGGCCCAGTGGAGGCCGGTGTTGAACCATTGCGGGCTGTTGGGCGCTGCCTTCTGGGTGGCGAGCATGGCGCAAAGCTCGTCGAAGAAGGCGCGCGCGTCGGCCTCGCCGTCGAAATAGCCGCCCTTCCAGCCCCAGTAGGTCCAGGTGCCGGCGAGCCGGTCGAAGACCTGGCGGGCGTCGCGCTCGGAGACGGTGTGCTCGCCCTCGGGCAGCTCGGCGAGCGCCTTTTCGTCGGGCAGCGAGCGCCACAGCCAGGAGGGGACGTCGTTCTCCTCGAACTTCTTCAGCCGGGCGGGGACGCCGGCCTTGCGAAAATACTTCTGGGCGAGGATGTCGCTGGCCACCTGGCTCCACGCCGCCGGGACCTGGATATCGTCGAGCTTGAAGACGACCGAGCCATCCGGATTGCGAATCTCGCTTCGTGTCGTCCGGAACTCGATGCCCTCATAGGCCGAAGCCCCTGCCTTGGTGTAGCGCCGCTCAATCCGCATGCTTTTGCCCCAAATGCTAGGGCCTGCGTCGCCATCAGAACGCAAGCCTTTTGACCCGTGTGAACCGGGTAGTTCCTGTCTTTTCCGCCGGCCTGCCCATCCTTTGACGGTCAGGCCCGCTTGTCTTTCGGCCTCACTCCGGGCCCGGGGTTGACCCCCAGTGCTTGTGTCTAACGATGCCCGGAACCCCTAAATATAGTGTTACCGACGCTCTTTGTCAGGTGTTTTCTGAACGAAAACCGCTCGGTCCACAGCCGGTTCCGGACACAAATCGAACCCGTTCCCCCGACGCCGGCTAACCGCCGCCAGGAGCCTGAACCCACAACGCTCTGAAGGAAAACCCGGTGCCGTCACGCGCCGCCGGAACGTCACCTCATGACGCTTGGGTGACGCTATTGCGAGTCGCGTCCGAGCGTCAACGAGGCGCCGATCACAATTGGAGCCTCATCCAAGCCAGCGGCGAATTCCGGGGATTGTCGTTCCGGTTCCCGTGGATCGGCAGCGACGGGTTGGCCGCGAGTTCCGACCAATCGACGCGCCGCCAACAGCCGGTCTTGTCGAAAAGATGGAGGAGGTGCGACTCGACGGTGTTCGTCGCGATTCTGATCGTACGGCCGATGGCGGTCTGCATCATGCCCGCGCAGAATCAAGCGGTGCCTTCGCTCGGGTCTCGCCGCGCGTCACTGGGCGTGATGCCGAAGTGGCGGCGGAAGACGCGGTTGAAATAGGAAAGGTCGCCGAACCCCGCCTCGTAGGCGATCTCGGTGATCGTTTTTCCATCGTGGCGTGGATCCGCGAGCAGCCGATGGGCCAATACCAGGCGTCGGCCAAGCACGAATTGCGAGAACGTCGTTCCCTCGGCCTCGAACAACAGGTGCACGTAGCGAGGCGTGATTCCCTGTCGCTTTGCGACGGCGGCCACGGAAAGCCGGTGGCTTGCGAGATTCTCAAGTATGTGGGTTTTGGCGGTGCGGAGCCGCGCAGCGCGTAGTCCACGGCCGACAGCGAGTTCCGCCCCATCGCGGCTGGCACCGACCGCGAGCGCGATCAAGTCGTGGACATGCGTAACGACCATCCGACAGAGATCGGGGTTGACGAGCGTCTTGGCGTCAGCAAGGGCACCGAGATAGCTCACGAGCAACCGGAGCGCATCACTGCGTCGTTCGATGCGGGTTGGTATCCTCTCCTCGAGGTCCGGGACCAAAGCCGTTAGCGGCTTCAGGGGAACCACCAGACCCACATGCCGCCCATTCTCGCAAGGAAGAGTCAGGTCCGCCGGCTCCGTATGGGAGCAGGTTGCTGCGTCGCCGATGCCGAGCTCCAGGGTGCGGCCGCGCTGCGAAAGCAAAGCCGGCCCGTCCGTGCCGAACATCAGGCCGAAGTATTCGGCGCCCGGATCGAGCAGCATGCGCGTCCGTTGCCAATGCGAGGCCGAGATCGAGCAGGAGGCAATCTTCAGGCCGGACAGCGCCCGGATGGTCGCGTCAGCCCGGAAATGCTCGAGGTTTTTCGGCTCGATGTCGAGGCGAAGAAATCCGCGCCCGAACTCTTCACGCCATTGCCCGACGGGCATCGCTCGTGTCGAGACACGAAACTCCATAACGCCGGGTGCCGGTGCGGCCATCGGCGGCTCCTTCCCTTACCCCCAGCTTCACCTTGTACCACTGGCGCGCGAAAAAAGACGCAAGATTTCGCATTAGACCAGTTCTACTTCCCTTGCGTCCAAGAGGCTTGCTCTCCGCTGAAATACATTTCCTCGCTCGTTCGCATGGCGCTTGAGAATGCCGTTTCGGCAGCATCGAACGTGACCGTCGGGCTCTACGTGCCGATGGGTGAGTAGATAC
This sequence comes from uncultured Alphaproteobacteria bacterium, assembly GCA_963782045.1. Classification (GTDB taxonomy): domain Bacteria; phylum Pseudomonadota; class Alphaproteobacteria; order Rhizobiales; family Kaistiaceae; genus CAVSRC01. Next base: position 285,397 of record CAWAIR010000037.1, on the reverse strand, counting down.
CGGGGGGTACGGCCATGCGTGCTTCATCCGGACGTTCCTGTAGCGAGACGCGCTCCGCTTGGTTCCTGAGCGCCCCGATCCCCACTCGCGCCACGGAGGGCGACGAACATGAGAATGATCCAAGCAATACTTATGATGTTCTGTATCGGCCTGTTCACCGCTGGATCTGCCTCCGCGGGCGATTACGGCGGAGAGCAGGGCGGCTACCAACTGACCAAGGCAAAATGCGGCCCGTGGAACGGCTTCTGCGGCCAGGGCAACGTCAACATTCAGATATGCGGCCCGTGGAATAACTTTTGCGGTCAGGCCAACAACGGCGGTCAAAAGTGCGGGAAGTGGAACAACTGGTGCGGACAGGCCAACAACGGCGGCCAGAAGTGCGGGAAGTGGAACAATTGGTGCGGACAGGCCAACAACGGCGGCCAGAAGTGCGGGAAGTGGAACAACTGGTGCGGCCAGGCCAACAACGGCGGTCAGAAGTGCGGGAAGTGGAACAACTGGTGCGGTAACGGCAACGACGGCGGCATGCAGCAGGGCGACGGCGGCATGCAGCAGGGCGGCAAGGGCGGAGGCAAGAAAGAAGCCCAGAATGCTGGCTGCCTGCTTGCACCGAAATGCGCGGCAAAGGGCATGACCTTCAGCGGCTGCGACGCGCAGGCGGCGTATTGCGTGTGCAGCAATCCCATTGGGGGAAAGTGCGCCGCCCAGGGTGTTCTGCGGATAACGGAATGAAGTGACACCCGGGGAAGGCCAGGCGAAAGCCGCGTCCGGCTTGACCGCCCGAGTGACCTGAAAACGAGCGGGCCGCGCGTCGAGGCGCCCGGCCCGCGGTGCGCGAATGGATGCGAAGGCGAGGCGCCGCATACCCGCGAAACTGGAGAATGGGATGAGAACAAGCGAAGCGGCCTCCCGCCTGTCCGGTATGCTTCTGCTTTCAGGCATCCTCACCGTCTCGGCGTCCGCCGAGACGGTCACCGTCGCCTGCGATGCGGACCCTGCCTTCAACGCACCGGCGATGACATTCGTCTACGACGGCGAAGCTGAGGGCACACTGAGCATCAACGCGCCCTTCGGCGAGATGAGCCTGCCGGCGAGCAAGCAGGACCACCGGTTGACGAACGCAGAGGGGCAGCCGACCTCCGTCGCCGGCATCCACGGTTCCGCCCGCGTCAAGCTGCAAATGCCCGACAGGACCGCCATCGAGGCCTGCGTCAAGAGCAAGCTGCCGCCCGGCCAACTCGCCGACAAGGACATCGTCTTCGTCAATGTGATGGGCTGTGTCGCCGAGACGCCGCCCGCCGTCGAGCCGGTCGAGATCGATGCCTCGGCAGAGATCGCTCTCTCGGCGCCGCCGGATGCCTATGTCACCTTCACCCGCACCTATGTCGCGCCGACGAACCTGGTCATCGGCACGATCGAGCTTCAGGTCGCCCTGTACTGCATGGTCAAGGAATGACGAAAATGAGAACTCTCGGTCGATTGGCGATCGGCGCCGTCGCGGCGTTGCTTTGGGTGGGGCCTACCCAGGCGGCCGACGTCGAAGGCAGTTCAGACCACCCGTTGGTCGGGCGCTACGCCGGCAGCGAGATCGTCGGCTACAACCTCACCGAATACGACGAGGCAAACCTCGTCGAGGGTCCGTTCTCGCCGACCAGCACCAATGGCGGCACCGGTTTCAAGACGGTCGAGGGAAAGATCACCCTCATTTATTACGCGCTGCCGCAGGGCCGTTCGACTCTCGAAGTGCTCCGCAATTATGAGGACAGCCTGAAGTCGAAGGGCTTTGCGGAGGTCTTCACCTGCACCACCAAGAACGGGTCCTGTTTCGAATCCGGTCAGCCGGAAGGCGGATACCTGCTCGGCGAGGCCGTCGGTGACCCGCTCAGCCTGCCGAAGCTCTCAGACGACTACGTTCACAACTGGTTCCAGGAGGGCGGCCGCTACCTCCTTGCCAAGCTCGATCGTCCGGAGGGCGCCGTCTATGTCGCCCTCTATCTCGGCGAGAGCAGCGACGGCAACGTCGCCGTCGTGCGCGTCGTCGAGACGAAGGAGATGGAGACCGGGAAGATTGCCTTCCTCAACGCTTCGCAGATGGAGCAGGCGATCGCCGATACGGGAAAGGTTGCGCTCTATGGCATTCTGTTCGATTTCGACAAGGACACGTTGAAGCCTGAGTTCGATCAGTCGCTGGACGAGATCGCCAAGCTGCTGACCGCAAAGCCCGAGCTCAAGCTGAAGATCGTCGGCCACACCGACAATCGGGGCTCGGCCGAATACAACATGGACCTTTCGCAGCGCCGCGCTGCAAACGTCGCGGCGGCCCTGATAAGCGGCTATGGCGTCGATGCAGGACGGCTGTCCTCGGAGGGTGCCGGCCTCGCTCAGCCGGTTGCGTCGAACGACACGGAGGAGGGGCGGGCAAAGAACCGGCGCGTCGAACTCATCGCGCAGTGATTGGCAAGCTATGGTGGCTGGTCTCGATGCCGTTCCCTGACCGGAGCCGGAATTGGTGGTGCGGGGACCCGGACGATGTCCTCTACCAGGTGTCCATCGCCCGGCTAGGATTGTGGGTGCGGCTGAAGCAAGCCCTGGCCCTTGCCCCGTTCATCGAGCGTGACGGCTGCCGGCGATCGAACGAAGGAGGTTCCGGGCTCCAAAGCGGCAGATTGCTGATTGTGGGTCCTGTGACCACAATCACAGGCTGCCTCTGGAAAGCCAGGGTTAACGAACCACTTTTCTGATAGGGTGGTGTCCTGACTTGGGCGGCCACTAAGGGGACAGGGGGTGGCAATGACCTGGTTCAGCAGGATTTCCCTGGCAGTCGCGGCGCTTGCGGTCGCGCTCGCCTGGATGCCGGCTGCCCACGCCCAGCCCGACGGCATCGTCATCGCCGTCGTCCAGCAGACTATCATCGACGCCAAGACCGGCCGCCGCATTCTGTTGAAATCGAGCCCGGTCTATTCCGGCGACCGCATTACCACCGACAACGTCGGCAACACGCAGATCAAGTTCCGCGACGACACCAAGCTGGTCGTCGGCCCGAACTCGACGCTGGTGATCGACGCCTTCGTCTTCAGCAACAACGACACCGCCCGTCAGGTCTCGATCAGCGCGATCAAGGGCGCCTTCCGCTTCATCTCCGGCAAGAGCCCGAAGGACGTCTACCGGATCACCACGCCGACCGCGACCATCGGCATCCGCGGCTGAGCGGCGGCGGGACCGCTCGAGCGAAACCAGAAATACGAAGAACGACAGGGCGTTGGCGGCCGATCTTGATTCGCGGACCGGCCGCCGGAGTGGCGTGCACCGGGCCGAAACATGGTTGACGTAATGCCAATGAACCGGGTTAACCGCGTTCTAAGGAAACTAGTAAACAGAACGTAAAAGAAACTATAGTCGCCAGCACTACGGCCGCGTTTTCTCTGGTTGGGGTGGTGGTGTGGCGGCGTTGTGTCGAAGTTGCGTGGGCGTGTTCGGCCTTGGCTGGCTGGCCCTTGGCGTTCTTTCCGGTCCCGCGCAGGCGGCCACGCCTCCGGGCGGCATCGCCATCGCCGTCGTCCAACAGGCCGAAGCCAACGGCGACACCGGCAAGCGCGTCCTCAAGGCGGACGCGCCGGTCTATTCGGGCGACGCCATCATCACCGGCCCGGTCGGCTCGGCCCAGGTCAAGTTCCGCGACGACACCAAGCTGGTGGTCGGGCCGAACTCGCGTCTGGTCGTCGATGCCTTCGTCTTCGACAGCAACAACAATGCCCGCAAGCTGTCGATCAACGCGCTCAAGGGCGCCTTCCGCTTTATCTCCGGCAAGAGCAACCACGCCGCCTACAACATCACCACGCCGACCGCGACCATCGGCGTGCGCGGCACCCAGATCGACGTCAGCGTCGACGAGGGGGTGGTGATCTACAGCGGCGCCGCCGACGTCTGCAAACGCAACGGCACCCGCCGCGAATGCGTCAGCATCCAGGGCGGATGCAGCCTGGCGACGTTCCAGCCGGGGCAGGACGTCAAGAAGGTCAGTTCGATCGCCGATCGCAACCAGACGCTCATCAAGAACTTCAAGTACGCCGTCGACCAGCGTCCGTTGCTGCCCGAGTTCCGTGCCGATACGGCGAGCTGCGGCAACCTGTTCCAGGCCGTGCTGGTCGTCCCGCCGCAGAGCGTGCCGCCGCAGCTGGTGGTCCCACCGGCCGCGCCGCCGCCGGTGGTGATCCCGCCGGTGGTCGTGCCGCCGACGCCGGAGCCGCCACCGACCTGCGACTACCATCCGCCGCACCATTGGCCGCCGCGTCACTGGCCGCATCATTGGCCGCCGCCGCCGCCACACTGGCCGCCGCCGCCGCATTGGCCGCCGCCCCATTGGCCGCCGTTGCCGCACGGTCCGGCGCCGCATCCCCCGCACCACGACTGGCATTGGCCCGATCATCGCTGGCCGGTCCTCGGTCCGCGCGGATGGCACCCGCCGCATCGGCCCGGACGGCCGCCGGTGTTCCCGCCGGTGCACCTGCGGCATTGGCATCGTCCCTTGCACCTGCCGCCGGGTGTCCATCTGCCGCATGTACCGCGGATCCCGCGCGTGCACCTGCCGCCGGACGTCCGCCACCTGCCGCACGTGCCGCGGATACCGCATGTGCATTTGCCGCCGGGCGTGCATCTGCCGCCAATTCCAGCGCAGCGTCCGCCGATCCATCGTCCGCCGCTGCCACACCGGTCGGCCGGGGTGTCGCCGCCCACGCAGCCGCACGTGCGGCTGGCGCCCAATGCCGGTCCCCCCCATCCGCGCGGCGCGATCCACCCGCCGCGGCCGAACCCGCCGCCGATCACGCGCCCGCCGACCCAGTTCGGCAGGAACGGCTACCCGATCCCGAACCCCGCCGACTGGATGGTCCCCGGCCAGCGCGTCCAGCGCGGACGCGGCTCGGAGGGACCGGATGCGCACTTCTACATCGGCAACGCCAGGCGCGATCGGCCCGGCAGCAGTTCAGCAAGCGCACCGCAGCAATACCCGCAGCCCGGCCGCTACGGGCGGCCGCTGTCGGGTCAGTACCCGCATGCCAATCCGGACCAGACGCAGTTCGCGGGTGGGGATCGGCGCGGACGGCCGATGCCGGGCCTCGACCAGTACCCGAATCCGGGCCGCTATGGACGGTCGGGTCAGTACCCGCATCCCAATCCGGGCCAGGGGCAGTTCGCGGGTGGGGATCGGCGCGGACGGCCGATGCCGGGCTTCGACCAGTACCCGAACCCCGGCCGCTACGGGCGGCCGCTGCCGGGTCAGTACCCGCATCCGGACCAGGGGCAGTTCGCGGATTTCAATCAGCACGGGCGGCCGACACCCGGACAGGACCCGAACCCGGGCCGCTACGGACGGCCGACGCCGGAGCAATTCCCGGCGGGCGACCGGCAGGGGCGCCCGACGCGGAACGACGTCCAGTCACAGACGCCGGGGCAGAACCAGGTTTCCTCCCGTGGGCAGTTCCGGGGCGGGCCGTCGCAGGGCTCGTTCCAGGGCGGCCCCTCGCACGGGTCGTTCCAGGGCCGGCCTTCGCAGGGCTCGTTCCAGGGCGGACCTTCGCACGGGGCGTTCCAGGGCGGACCCTCGCATGGCGGCTTCCAGGGCGGACCAACCCGCGGCTCTTTCCAGTCTCCGACGGGAGGGCAGAACGGGTTCTCGTCCCATGGCTCGTTCCACAGCGACCGGGGCCAGCCGTCGGGCGACAACCAGTCGAATCATTCCAGCGCAGCGTCGCCAAGCAGCAGCCCATCGTCCTCGCCAAGCAGCAGCCCGTCGTCGTCGCCGAGCAGCAGTCCATCGTCGTCGTCTTCGTCGAGCAGCAGCGCATCCTCCTCCTCGTCGGGCAGCAGCCCGTCGTCCTCGCCAAGCAGCAGCCCGTCGTCGTCGCCGAGCAGCTCGCAGTCGGACCATGGCGACCACGGTGGCCACGACAACGGTGGCCACGATCATGGCGGCCACGACGGCGGTCACGGTCGCAGGCACTGAGGATATCGGTCGGCACGAACGAAAAGGGCGGCCAGTGGCCGCCCTTTGTGATTCAGCTCGCCGGCATCACGGCTGCCACGCCTCGTAGTCGGGCGCGCCCGGTGTGCGCGGCTCGGGCCCGAGGATGGAGCCCGGCGGCCGGTAGGCCTTGGCCGTGCCGGTGAGGTTCGGCTGATGCGGCTTCTGCCACTCGCGCGGGCTGTAGTCGGCCGGCGGCTCATCGGAGCGGTGGTGCATCCAGGCGTGCCAGCCGGGCGGGATGCGCGAGGCCTCGACCGGGCCGTTGTAGATGACCCAGCGCCGGTCGGTGCCGCGCATGCGGTAGTAGCGGTTGCCGGATTCGTCGGTGCCGACCAGCTCGCCCTTGCGCCATATCTGCAAGCGCGTGCCCAGCGTCTGGCCGTGCCACCACGTGAAGAACTGCAGCAGGAAGTCTTTCATGTGCGCACCATTGACCGCATCCGGCGCCGCCGGCAAGTCCCAACCTAGAAGAACGATGTCCGCCGCTGCCACCAGCCGCTGCGCTTGGGCGTCTGCTCGGGCTGCTCGGGCTCCACCTGCCCATCGGTGGCCGGCTCCGGCTCCGCCTCGCCATGCGGCTCCGGCTCGGCCGTTTCGGGCTGCGGCGCCGGCGTACTGAGGGCAGGGGCCGGCTCCGCCTCTTCCGGCATGGCCATGGGCTCGGGCGCCGACCAGTCGTCATCGACCGGCGCCGGCGCGGTCTCGCCGGCAGCGTCGTCGACCGCGTCCGTCGATGGCGCCTCTGCCATCGGAGCGTCCGCCGCGGGAGCCTCGGTCATCGCGGCTTCGCCGGCCGGGCTGTCGGCTGCGGCCTCCTCGCCGGTCTGCCGGTCCTCGCCGCCGCGCCCGCGCCGGCCGCGGCGGCCGCCGCGGCGGCCGCGACGCCGCTTGCGCGGGGCGCCGTCGTCGCCATCGCCGTTGGCTGCCTCGGCCGCACCGCTGTCCTCGTCGGCGGCATCGCTCTCCGCGTCGTCGCCGTCGGCGGCGGATAACGCCGCTTCGCTTTGCTCGCCATGTTCGCCGTGTTCGCTGCCACCGCGACGACGCCGGCGGCGGCGCCGGCGGCGACCGGCTTCCTCGCCGCGCTCGTCCTGACGGCTGCCGGACGTTTCGTCCTCGGTCGGGTCGGCGAATTCGGCGGGGTTCTCCACCTCGGCGGCGGTCTCCACCGGCTCGACGTCCGGCTGCACCGAATCCGGCTGGATCGAGCGGGGCAGAACCTCGCGCCGGTCGACCGGCTCGCCGCGCTCGACGACGAAATGGGCGCCGTTGGTGACGGTTTCGTCGGCAGAGACCGTGATGCGCAGGCCGAAGCGCTGCTCGATCTCGGAGAGATGCGAGCGCTTCTGGTTGAGGATGTAGAGCGCCACCGGCGTGCGCGTGCGGATGGTCAGGTGGTGGGTGACGCCCTTGAGGAGCTGGTCCTCGAGCGAGCGCAGCACGTGCAGCGCCACCGAAGCCGGGGCGCGCACATGGCCGGTGCCCTGGCAGGTCGGGCAGACGGTGGTGGTCGATTCCAGCACACCGGTGCGGATGCGCTGGCGCGACATCTCGAGCAGGCCGAAATGCGAGATGCGGCCGACCTGGATGCGCGCCCGGTCGTTCTTCAGCGCGTCGTTGAGCTTGCGCTCGACCGCCCGGTTATTGCGCTTCTCCTCCATGTCGATGAAGTCGATGACGATGAGGCCGGCGAGGTCGCGCAGGCGGAGCTGGCGGGCGACTTCCTCCGCCGCCTCGAGGTTGGTCTGCAGCGCCGTGTCCTCGATGTTGTGCTCGCGCGTCGAGCGGCCCGAGTTGACGTCGATGGAGACCAGCGCCTCGGTCGGGTTGATGACCATGTAGCCGCCGGACTTCAGCGTCACCTGGGGGCTGAACATGGCATCGAGCTGCGCCTCGACGCCGCTGTAGCGGGCGAAGATCGGCTGGCCTTCCTTGTAGGGCTGGACGTTCTTGGCATGGCTCGGCATGAGCATGCGCATGAAGTCCTTGGCCTCGCGATAGGCCTCGTCACCGGCGACGATGATCTCGTCGATGTCCTTGTTGTAGAGGTCGCGGATGGAGCGCTTGATCAGCGAGCCTTCCTCGTAGACCAGCGCCGGGGCGGTGGAGCGCAGCGTCAGCTCGCGCACGTTCTCCCACAGCCGCAGCAGATATTCGAAGTCGCGTTTGACCTCGGCGCGCGTGCGGGCTGCGCCGGCGGTCCGCAGGATCACGCCCATGCCTTCCGGCACCTCGAGGTCGGAGACCACCTGCTTCAGCCGCTTGCGATCGGCCATCGAGGTGATCTTGCGGCTGATGCCGCCGCCGCGGGCGGTATTGGGCATCAGCACCGAATAGCGGCCGGCAAGCGACAGGTAGGTGGTCAGCGCCGCGCCCTTGTTGCCGCGCTCCTCCTTGACGACCTGGACCAGCAGCACCTGGCGGCGCTTGATGACTTCCTGGATCTTGTACTGGCGCACCCGCGACTTGCGCCGCTCCGGCACCTCTTCCAGCGCGTCCTCGGCGCCGACCGATTCGACCCGGTCGTCGCTCTCCACCTCGTCGGCGTCGCCCCTGGCCGCCCGCGGCGGTGTCTCGCTGTCGTCTTCCGCAGCGCTCGCCTCGTCGCTTTCCCCATCCGGCGCCTCGTCGCCGTCTTCCGGCGCCGGCTCTTCCCCGGCCGATGCCCTCACCGCCGGTGCCGGTGCAGCCTCGGCGGCGACCACGACGGGAGCCTCGTCGCCGCGCATCGGTCGGCTCGTCAGGGACCTCGCTCTCGACCGCCGGCTCGTCGCCCGACGCCTCGCCGGTCGGGTCGTCGTCGATCTCGCGCTGCTCGGCCTCGATCAGCGCCTGCCGGTCGGCGACCGGAATCTGGTAGTAGTCGGGATGGATTTCCGAGAAGGCGAGGAAACCGTGGCGGTTGCCGCCGTAATCGACGAAGGCCGCCTGAAGCGACGGCTCGACCCGCGTGACCTTCGCTAGATAGATGTTGCCGCGCAGTTGCCGGCGGCTGGCCGACTCGAAATCGAACTCCTCGACTCGATTGCCGCGCACCACCACGACCCGGGTCTCCTCCGGATGGGCGGCGTCGATGAGCATCTTGTTTGCCATGGGAAGAACTCTCCGCGGTCGCGTCCGCCGGGCCGGCGGCGGGCGCTTCGCGCCCCTGCCGCGTCGGCCGGGGAGGGACCGGCTTGTCTTGTTGGAACCAGGGCGCAGATGCCCGCGGCCGCCCGCCGCAGCGTCCCGCCGGCGATGGCCAGGGCGGGTATCGGCTGGTGAAGCGGTCTTGCCAGAGGCATGGAATGCGCCGTTACCTTTTTACAATTCAACGACCGGAATCAATACAAGGACATCCCGCGCGTCCCATGGAGTCTTGGGCCACGGATGCCGGGCTGTCCGGATCACGGATATTGGGCAAGTGATCGCGCTTGAAAGCTGCGAGCGCATCGATCCGGCCCTCGTCCGGTGCATTCTCCGCCGTTGTCCGTGATTTTTGGGACCTCGACCGACGAACCGATCCGCGCGGAAATCAAATGAAACCGCGGAAATCGACCCACGATCGCCCTCACGGCACCGCGGGCGGGAATGAATTCCGTCGCCTGTGTTTTAGGCAAGCAAACGAGTTCTTGGCAAGGACGGCGATGAGCGGTTCCTGAGGGGCATTTTTGGCAAGTGGCGGTTAACCAATCGCCTTCCATGCTTTATGACGGAGGGGGAAGCGCGGATGTCCGGCATCGGGGCCGGTCTCCCAGGGCGAGCCTGATGAGAGCTGCAACCACCGGTCGGCACAGTCTCATCGCCGGACTGGCGGCCATTCTTGTGGCGCTGCTGGCGGCGCCGGCGCATGCCTCCAGTTCGGCCGACATGACGGCGGCGCCGAGCGGTCCGGTGATGCTGGGGGCGCGCATCGTCGGCGACGACAGCCGCGTTCGCTTCGTCGCCGACCTGTCGAAGACGGTCGAAGCCACCGTCTTCACGCTTGCCGATCCCGACCGCATCGTCGTCGACCTGCCCGAGGTGCGCTTCGCCTTGCCCGAGCTCGCCGGCACCACCGGCCGCGGCCTGATTTCGGCGTTCCGCTACGGGCTCATCTCGCCGGGCAAGTCGCGCATCGTCATCGACCTGACCGGGCCCACGCTGATCGACAAGACCTTCGTCCTCGACCCGGCCGACGGCCAGCCGGCGCGGCTGGTCATCGACGCCGTGCCGACGACCGAGGCCAAGTTCCTCGCCGCCACCCGCCAGTACAAGGAAGAACAGCTCGCCAGCGTCGAACAGGCGGCTCCCGACCCCGCCGCCGCAACCGCCGAGCACGGCAACAAGCCGATCATCGTCGTCGATCCCGGCCACGGCGGCATCGATACCGGCGCCCACGGCGGCGGCGGCGTGCTGGAGAAGGACGTGACGCTCGCCTTCGGCAAGACGCTGGGCAAGCTGCTCGAGGCGACCGGGCGCTATCGCGTGATCTACACCCGCCAGGACGATTTCTACATCTCGCTCGGCGAGCGGGTGGCGATCGCGCGGCGCAACAACGCCGATCTGTTCGTCTCCATCCACGCCAACTCGTTCCCGGGCGATTCGGTGCGCGGCGCCATCGTCTACACGGCGTCCGACAAGGCCTCCGACAAGATGGCGGCGGCGCTGGCCAATACAGAGAACGAATTGGATGCGCTCGCCGGCGTCGACGTCAACGCCGCCGATTCCGGCGACGTGATGAGCATCCTCAACGACCTGACGCTGCGCGAGACGCGCAATTTCGGCGTGGTCTTCGCCCGCAATCTGGTCAAGGAACTCGGCAAGTCGACGCGCCTGTTCAAGGTTCCCCACCAGGAGGCGGCCTTCAAGGTGCTGGAGGCGCCCGACGTGCCCTCGGCGCTGGTCGAGCTCGGCTACCTGACCAACCCCAACGACGCCAAGCTGATGGTCACCGAGGCCTGGCAGGACAAGACCGCCGGCTCGATGGTCAACGCGATCGACGACTACTTCCGCACGCGCATCGCCGGCCGCGGCGGGAACTGAGCGGCTGTTGCCGTTGTGTCACGGCCGCGGCAGCCGTGGCCGGCAGGGCCACGCGCCCCATAATCTCCACAAAGACCGGTGAGACAGGCGGTCAGGGACATACGGGCGGAGCCTCATGGTCGATGAAAAACCGGGCGGTCACACGAGCCTTGACCGCGACCGCGAAAATGAGGCTTCTGCCAGACCGGCGGCCGCCATGTGGCGCTTGAGCGGCTGAGCAGTGAGCAGACTATGATATTCCGATTCTTCGGCTACCTGTTCGGGATTGGTGCCGTGCTCTTTCTTGCTCTTGCGGGGGTCGCAGCCTGGTACATCTCCGGGCTGACGGCCGACCTTCCCAATTACGACGTGCTGGCCAAATACGAGCCGCCGGTAATGACCCGCGTCCATGCCGCCGACGGGCAGCTGGTTGCCGAATACGCCAAGGAGCGGCGCCTCTACCTGCCCATCCAGGCGATCCCCGACCGGGTCAAGGCGGCCTTCATCTCGGCCGAGGACAAGACCTTCTACGAGCATTCCGGCCTGGATTATTACGGCATCATCCGCGCCGCCTTCACCAACCTGAAGAACCGGCTCGAAGGCAACAGCGGCCCGCTGGTCGGCGCCTCCACCATCACCCAGCAGGTGGCCAAGAACTTCCTCCTGTCGAGCGATCAGACCATCAACCGCAAGATCAAGGAAGCGATGCTGTCGCTGAGGATCGAGCAGGCCTATTCCAAGGACAAGATCCTCGAGCTCTACCTCAACGAGATTTATTTTGGCCTCGGCGCCTATGGCGTCGCCTCCGCTGCGCTGACCTATTTCGACAAGTCGGTGCACGAGCTGACGCTGGCCGAGACCGCCTATCTGGCGGCGCTGCCCAAGGGCCCCAACAACTACAACCCGTTCCGCCATCCCCAGACAGGCGGTCGAGCGGCGCAACTGGGTGATCGACCGCATGGTCGAGAACGGCTACGCCACCAAGGCGGAGGGCGAGGCGGCCAAGAAGGAGCCGCTCGGCGTCGTCGTCCACGACACCAGCCCGGCGATGTTCGGCGCCGACTATTTCGTCGAGGAGGTCCGCCGCGAGCTGGTCGACATGTATGGCGAGAAGACGCTCTACGAGGGCGGCCTGTCGGTGCAGGACCTCGCTCGACCCGAAGTTCCAGGTGATGGCCCGCCAGGCGCTGATCGACGGCCTGGTCAGCTACGACCAGGACCACGGCTGGCGCGGCCCGGTCGATCATATCGGCGACCTGTCGCCGGACTGGGGACCGAAGCTCGCCAAGATCCAGGCGCTCTCCGACGTCATCGAATGGCGCCTGGCCGTGGTGCTCTCGGTCGACGCCAAGGAGGCCAAGATCGGGCTGCAGCCGAGCACCGAGCCCGGCACCGGCAAGGTCGCGCCCGACCGCGAGACCGGCACCATCCCCTTCGACCAGATGAAGTGGGCCAAGTGGCAGACCGGCCCCAGCGCCGGCAAGGCGGTGAAGGGTGCCGGCGACGTCCTCAATGTCGGCGACGTCGTCTATGTCGAGAAGGCCGACGGCGGCCCGCACGAATACGCGCTGCGCCAGGTGCCGGAGGTGGAGGGGGCCATCGTCGTGATGGACCCGCACACCGGCCGCGTGCTCGCCCTCGACGGCGGCTTCTCCTACGACCTCAGCGAGTTCAACCGCGCCACCCAGGCCGAGCGCCAGCCCGGCTCCTCGTTCAAGCCCTTTGTCTATTCCGCCGCGCTCGACAACGGCTACACGCCGTCCTCGGTGATCATGGACGCGCCGCTCACCATCGACCTCGGCAACGGCCAGGGGGTGTGGGAGCCGGAGAACTACGAGGGCGACTTCCTCGGGCCCTCGACGCTGCGCACCGGCATCGTCCATTCGCGCAACGTCATGACCGTGCGCCTCGCCCAGGACATGGGCATGCCGCTGATCGCCGAATACGCCCGCCGCTTCGGCATCTACGACAACATGCTGCCGGTGCTGTCCATGGCGCTCGGCGCCGGCGAGACGACGGTGATGCGCATGGCCGCCGGCTACTCGGTGTTCGACAACGGCGGCAAGGAGGTGCGGCCCACCCTGATCGACCGCATCCAGAACCGTTTCGGCCAGACCATCTTCCGCCACGAGAACCGCACCTGCGAGGGCTGCGACGCCGATAGCTGGCACAACCAGCCGGAGCCCAAGATCATCGACAACGCCGCGCAGGTGCTCGACCCGATGACCGCCTACCAGATCACCTCGATGATGGAGGACGTCATCAAGCGCGGCACCGGCACGGTGGTGAAGAAGTACCTGGACCGGCCGCTGGCCGGCAAGACCGGCACCACCAGCGACTACCACGACGCCTGGTTCGCCGGCTTCTCGCCCGACCTGGTGACCGTCGTCTATGTCGGCTTCGACAAGCCGCGCTCGCTCGGCAAGGGCGAGACCGGCGGCGCGCTCGCCGCGCCGATCTTCGGCGAATTCATGAAGACGGCGCTCGCCGACAAGCCGCCGATCCCGTTCCGCGTGCCGCCGGGGCTGACCTTCATCCCGATCAACCAGCAGACCGGCCTGCGCGCCAACCCGGGCGATCAGGGCACCATCCTGGAGGCCTTCAAGCCGGGGACCGGGCCGCCCGACACCTATTCGATCATCGGCTACACCGACACCCAGGGCCGGCCGCTGACGGTTGCGCCGGAATCCGACCGGGCGGTGATCTCCGGCACCGGCGGCCTGTACTAGCCGCCGGCCAGGAGAGATTGGGAGGTCTTCGCAATGCGACCCATTCTCGCCATCGGTGGAGCCTTCTGCCTCGCGGGCCTTACCGCTTGCGCCACCTCGGCTCCGCCGGCGGTCTCGGAGGAGCCGCTCGCCTGGGTGCGTACCGATGGTCAGAGCGGCCGGGCAAACCCGGCACTGGTCGACCAGTTTGCCGCCGACCGGACCGCGTGCGGCTTCGCCGCCACCGCGGACAACAGCGCTCTGCGTGGCGCCGAGCCCTGCATGAGCAAGCGTGGCTACGTGCTGGTGCCGGCCAGCCAGGCCGAGGCGACCGCGGCGAAATTCCGCGCTTCGACCGCCGCGCAATTCCCGGCGGGCAAGAGCTGAGCCGTCCGGCCTCCCATCCTGGATCACGGGTTTACAGTCGGCATCCGGGCCACTAACTAGGCATCGCCCAATGCCGGAGCCGGTGAAAGAATGCGTCCCGAAATCGAGTCCATCACTGACGAGATCAAGCAGGCGATCGACCTGCTGAGGAGGCATCTTTGACTGGGATCGCGCCAAGGCCCGCCTGTCGGAACTGAACGCGGCGGCCGAAGACCCCAATCTGTGGAACGACGCGGAACGCGCTCAGAAGATGATGCGCGAGCGCCAGCATCTGGAGAGCCAGATCGGCGCGGTCGAGCATATCGAGCGCGAACTCGCCGAGCAGAGCGAGCTGATCGATCTGGGCGAGGCGGAGGATGACAAGGCGGTCGTCGCCGATGCTGAAGCCGCGCTCCGCGCGCTCAACGCCGAGGTCCAGCACCGCCAGGTCGAATCGATGCTCTCCGGCGAGGCCGACCACCTCGATGCCTTCCTCGAGGTCCATGCCGGGGCAGGGGGCACCGAGAGCCAGGACTGGGCCCAGATGCTCATGCGCATGTACACGCGCTGGGCCGAGCAGAGCGGCTACAAGGCCGAGCTCCTCGAAATCCACGACGGCGAAGAGGCCGGCATCAAGTCGGCGACTCTCCAGGTCACCGGCCCCAGCGCCTATGGCTGGCTGAAGACCGAATCCGGCGTCCACCGTCTGGTGCGCATCTCGCCCTTCGACAGCGCCGCGCGCCGGCACACCTCGTTCGCCAGCGTCTGGGTCTATCCGGTGGTCGACGATACCATCGTCGTCGACATCAAGGACGAAGACGTGCGCACCGACACCTACCGCGCGTCGGGCAAGGGCGGCCAGCACATCAACACTACCGACTCGGCGGTGCGCCTGACACACATTCCGACCGGGATCGCCGTGGCCTGCCAGAGCGAGCGCTCGCAGCACAAGAACCGCGCCACCGCGTGGAAGATGCTGCGCGCCCGGCTCTACGAGCTGGAGCTGGAGAAGCGCGAGGCCGCCGCCGCCGCCGAGTTGGCGTCGAAGACCGAGATCGGCTGGGGCCACCAGATCCGCTCCTACGTGCTGCAGCCCTATCAGCTGGTGAAGGACCTGAGGACCGGGGTCGAGAGCACCAGCCCGCAGGACGTGCTCGACGGCGCGCTCCTGCCGTTCATGGAAGCCGCGCTCGCCCACCGGGTGGGCGCGGACAACAAGGCGGCGGATTGATCCGCTGGTGCCGTCTCACCACTGATAGCGCAGGCTGGCGGTCCCGCCGTAGGTTTGGTCCCTCTTGCCGAAGGCTCCGTCGAACTGGGCCCGCCACGACCAACCGTTGCTGGCCGCGACCTGCGCGCCGACGCTGACCAGGCCCTGGTCCTTCGGCCTGGCCGCACCGTTGACCGTAAACGTGGTGCCCGGCAGGGCGGTGAAGCTCGCGGCGAGCGACGGGTCGTCGCTGCTCCAGCGATGAGCCCAGGCAAAGCGGCTGAAGAACAGCAGCGAACCGCCGCTGGCCGTCGTCTTGGTGGTGTCGAACTGGGCGCCGACCTCGCTGCGCGTGTCGGTGACGGTTTTGGCACCGTAGCTGAGGCTGAGCCCGCCGCCGCTCTTGTCGGTCTCACTGTAGGCCGGCGTGTGCACCGCCTGATAGGTGCCGCCCACGAAGGGCGTCAGGCCCATGCCTCTCCTTGAGCCAAAGCGAATGCCGGTCTCCGCCCGGCCGCCGTAGCTCTGGCCCATGAAGTCGGCCGTAATCTGGTCTCCTGCCGTAGTGCGCGAGGTCGAGAACCACTGATTGGTGAAGTCGCCGGCCACGGAGAGATAGACCGGGCCAGCGTGAGCGCGCGCATAAGCGCCTGCCTGCGCGGCGATGCCGTGGCCGTTGCCGAGGGCGGCATCCGAGAGGGTCCAATGGGTGCCACCGCCGGCCGCCGCCACGCCGACCATCAGGCCGGGGGCCAGCTCGTGCTCCACCCCCATTGCCAGCCCGCCGGTCTGCGCGTTGGTGTTGCTGGAGCCCAGCGTGTTATTGCCCTTGTTTGTGTTGGCGCCGCCGAATGCAGTGACCCAGATGGCCGGATCGAGGGCCGCGGTCGCCTTGCCCATGAGGCCGTCATAGGCCCTCTGCGCCGCCGGCGAGATGGCCGGCCGCTGGTCGGCATAGCCCATAGCCAGGCCGCCGCTGCTGCTGGGGGCGCTGTAGAGCGGACCGAGCAGCATCGACAGGAACTGGTCGGAGAGCTGGAAGGAGACCGTCTGGACGCCGGTTGCCACTTCGCCGTCGGCGGTCGTCAGCTCGCTCTTCCGGAGCTCGAACAGCTTGGTCGGCAGGGTGCCGTTCGTGGTGAAGTAGTTCTCCAGCGCGGTCGCGGTGTTGAGCTGGTTGGTGTTGAGGCCGGAGGTGTTCGAGTACTCCGTATCCAGGTTCAGATAGACGTTGGTGGGGCTCAGGGTGGGACCATAGCTCAGGCTTGAGGTCGTCCACGAGGGCAGGTTGGTGGTCACGCCGGAGAAGCTGCCGCTGAACCCGCCTGCCGCGGAGAGGATGGTGTACTGCTTCTTGATCCAAGCATCGTTATTGAACTGGGCGCTGACAGAGGCGCCCGTGAGCGTCGCGAGCCCGGTGCTGGTGATGCCGCCGATGGTGCTGGTGACCAGCGAAGCATAGTCGCTGGTGGTCGACGAGAAGCGCACGTCATACTGCGTGCCGGAGCCGAACGTCAGCGGTCCGTCGATCGTCAGTCCTGTGCCGATGGGCGAAGTGGAAAGCGCCGGGGCGAAGCTGCCGCCGGTAACGGAGATGCCGCCCTGGATGGCGCCGCCGCCGATGCTGTTGGTGCCGCCGGTGAACTCGATGGCGAAGGCGCGGCTGATGGCGTCGCCGTTGACGCCGCCGGTGATCGTGCCGCCACTGTTGTCGATGGTGAGCCCCGAGCCGACCACGCCGACGCCACCGGAACCACTGAGGCCGGCGCTGCCGTTCAAAGAACCGCCGGTACCGCCGGTACCACCGGTGCCGCCGGCCCCGCCCTGGATTAGCCCGTTGTTCGTGAGCGTGGCCCCGGAGGTGTTGAACAGAATGCCGATCCCGCCGTCGCCGCCGTTGCCAGCATCGCCACCTCTTTCAAAGCCTGCACCTCCCGCGCCGCCGTTCCCGCCGGTGCCGCCCGTGATCGTGCCGCTGTTGTTCGCGCTGGTCCCGGTGACGTCCAAACCATAGCCGCCGCTGCCGCCACCACCACCACCACCGCCACCACTGACGGTACTGCTGCCCCCATCGCCGCCATTGCCGCCATTTCCGCCGGTCGGCGAGCCGGAGGTGCCGTTGGCGCCGCCATAGCCGCCGCCGCCACCGCCACCACCACCAGTCGACGAGCCAGAATCACCACCGTAGCCGTCTATGTGGCCCGACGTGCCCCCGGCCGCGTTATTCCCGGTGACGCCGGCGCCGCCCTGACCGCCTGCATTGCCGCCGGCGTTGCCGCCACCACCACCGCCGCCGCCATTGAAAGAACCATCCCCGCCAGCGCCGCTGCCGGCAGCACCGCCGGCTCCGCCGGCGCCGGTGCCACCGGCCCCGCCAGCGCCGCCGGCGGCGAAGGCCGGCGCGGCCGCAAGGCCCAATGCAAGGACGCCGCACAAAGCGGTGGTCGACAGGAGGCGTCGCATCCAGTGCGCCCGGATTGCACGACCGTCCACGGCGGCGCCTTTGCGCGCCGCCCGACCCAGCCCTGTCATGATTGACCCCCGCCCTTGTATTCCGCAGGACCACACCACCCCAAGGCGAAAGGTTAATCGCGGGTTAGCGGATGCTCCATGGGGCGAGCCCCTTCAACCATGCGATTGAGACGCGGCGTCAAGGAATTGAGACGTATTGCAAATAAAGAGGACACAGGGCATCGTCCGGCGCGGAGCGACACCCTTGGCGAATTGCAATCTCCGGGGCACGTGACCGCATGGCCGCAACGAATCTCTCCCAGCCATTCCACCTCAAATTGCATGTGCCGCCGGGCAGTGCCGAGGGCTTCGAGCGCTGGCGCGCCGCCGTTGCGCCGATGTTCGCCATGGACATCGTCGATCCGGCGGAACGGCAGTCGTTCAGCTTCGATGCTGCCGTGGTCTGTTTTGCCGACATGTCGGTCACCTCCGCTCGTTCGTCGGCTGTGTTCTTGGATCGCGACCAGCAACGCATTGCCCGCAGCGGCATGGAGCAGTTCGTCGTCACGGCCCAGCTCAACGGCGGTCACCGCTTTTCTGCCGAAGGTCGCGAGACGGAGGTGAGGGCGGGGGACATCCGTGTCCTTGACATGACGCGCCCGTGCCATGTGGAGGGCACCAGCTATTCCCAGATGACCATCGTCATGCCGCGCGCCGCGCTGGAGCCGCTGGTCGCCGACATCGACGCCCTGCACGGCGTGGTCCTGCGGCACGGCTCGCCACTGAACGCGCTGCTGCTCTCGCACATGCGCATGCTTCACGGAGAAGCGCCGAATTTCGGAAACAGCGATGCTGGCGCCGCAGCGCGCGCAACCGAGGGGCTGGTCGCCGCCTGCCTGGGGCCAAGCACCGCGGGCAAGGAAACGGCACAGACCGCAATGGCGGCAGCGGTGCTGCACAGGCTGCGCCGCCTGATCGACAAGCATCTCGGCGATCCCAATCTCGGACCAGATCTTCTTTGCCGCCACGGCGGGGTGTCGCGCGCGACCCTCTATCGCCTGTTTGAGCCGTTCGGTGGGGTCAGCAACCACATCCGCCAGCGGCGGGTTGCCCGCGCGTTCCGCATGCTGTCCGATCCGGCGCGGCGCACCGAGCGCGTCAAGGATGTGGCGGTGCGGTGCGGTTTCACCAGCGATGCCGTCTTCAGCCGCGCGCTGCGCCAGACCTACGGCAAGTCGCCGAGCGACATCCGCGCCGCCGCCGGCAATGGCGAACGCCAGCCATTGCCCCGCGATGCCGACGATTTCTTCGCCAAGCTCAACCGCTGGCTCCTCGAGCGCGATGCAACCGGGCGGTAGTCCGCCTCAGGCTGCCACCGATTCCCGTCCCGCCATCCCTTCGTCGAAACGCTTGCCGGCGCGCTCGATGCGCTCGGCGATCTGTCAGCCTGGTCGCGCCAGCAGGCAGCGGAACCAGGCGCTGGCCTGATAGCTGCCGTCGGGCTGGCGAAACGGCACCAACACCCGGGCGTACATTTCGGCAACGGCCTGTGCGCCGGAATGCTCCATTGCCCGG
The DNA here is from genome assembly GCA_963782045.1 of uncultured Alphaproteobacteria bacterium. Taxonomy (GTDB): domain Bacteria; phylum Pseudomonadota; class Alphaproteobacteria; order Rhizobiales; family Kaistiaceae; genus CAVSRC01. The sequence goes on along the minus strand of CAWAIR010000037.1, from coordinate 266,082 downwards.
ACGGCATTGCCGGTCGACATCAGGCCGCGCATGGCGGCCGTTTCGTCGGCATAAATCCACGGGCTGTCGACGTCGAACACCGCGATCGGCTCAAGGCCGGCGTCGGAGGCGAAGCTGCGCAAGGCGTTTTCGTCGGACAGCGCGAACGGCCCCGGCATTCCCGGTGGGCGCGGCGGCAACAGCGGGGCCAGCGCGCCGATCAGCTCGGCGACGCCCATGCCCGTCGGATCGCCGAAGGCCGCCACCACGACGCGGCCGTCGCGCCGGGCGACGCGGCCGGCCTCGGCGAGCGCCGCCGTCGGGTTGCCAGCATATTGGAAGGCGTTGATGCCGGTGACGACATCGAAGGTGCCGTCGGCGAAGGGCAGTTCCTCCATGTCGCCGCGGTGGAAGTCGCCCGCCGCCACGCGCTCGCGCGCGATCGCCAGCATGCCCTCGGCGGCGTCGATGCCGGCGACGCTGGCGCCCCGCGCCGCCGCCATCTCGGCCGCCATGCCGGTGCCGCAGCCGACGTCGAGGAAGCGCGTCCCGGGACCGACGCCGGTGCGCTCGAGCGCCGCCTCGAACACCGGCAGGACGGTGCCTTCCTGGAAATCGGCCCAGTCGCGGGCGCGGGCGCCCCACAGGTGCCCGTGGACGTCGAGCGTCCGCGGCTGCAGGCTCACGCAGCCGAATCCCGCCGCACCGCCGCCTCGTCGAAGCGCTTGCGGGCGCGCTCGATGCGCTCGGCGTTCTTCAGCGCCCAGTCGCCGAGTTCCTTGACCGGGTTGAGCAGGTCGCGGCCGAGCGGGGTCAGTTCGTAATCGACGCGCGGCGGCACGGTCGGGAAGACGGTGCGGCTGACGAAGCCGTCGCGCTCCAGGCCGCGCAGCGTCGCGGTCAGCATCTTCTGCGAGATGCTGCCCAGGCTGCGCTTGATCTGGCTGAAGCGCAGCGGGCCGTCGCCGAGCTGGCGGATGACCAGCAGGCTCCATTTGTCGCCGATGCGCGAGAGGATGTCGCTGATCCGCCGGCACGGTTCGGTCTGGTTTAGGGAACCTTGTTTCAAAAAAGTGCCTCCTTGTTTTCGGGCACGAGCTGGTCACTTATCTAGTGTCAGTTACCAAACTATACCAGTAGCAGGGGACTCGAAATAGCAATGCTCAGGATCGCCATCATCGTCGGCAGCACCCGGCCCAACCGCTCCTCCCCGCAGGTGGCCGAATGGGTGCTCGAACACGCCAGGAAGCGCGGCGATGCCACCTACGAGATCGTCGATATCGCCGACTTCGACCTGCCCGTGCTCGACGAGCCGGTGCCGCCTTCGATGGGCAACTACGCCCACGGCCATACCAAGCGGTGGAGCGAGACGATCGCCTCCTACGACGGCTACGTCTTCGTCACGCCGGAATACAACCACTCGATCTCGGGCGCGCTCAAGAACGCCATCGACTTCATCTATCACGAGTGGACCAACAAGGCGGCCGGCTTCGTCAGCTACGGCTCGACCGGCGGCGTGCGCGCGGTCGAGCATCTGCGCGGCATCATGGCCGAGGTGCAGGTGGCCGACGTGCGCGCCCACGTCTCGATGTCGCTGTTCACCGATTTTGAGAACTTCACCAAGTTCAAGCCCGCGCCGCAGCACGAGCAGCAGCTCGGCGTCCTCTTCGACCAGCTCACCGCGTGGAGCCGGGCGATGCAGGGCGTGCGCGCCGAGACGGCGGCCGCTGCCGCCTGAGCCCAAGAGGCCGCGGCAAAGCGCAGCGGCTTGATGCACGTCAAGGTCCAGCGGTGAGGGAAGGCGATCACGGCGCCCGTGGTCGTCTTTCTTTCATGGCGGCATCGCATGACCTACTCCGCGAGCAACCGTGGCATGCTTGCCGCGGCACTCCTCGGCCTCGGCCTGTTGCTGCTCGGGCTGCGCACTTTCGGCTGGTTCGCCGGCTCGCTGTGGCCGCTCTTCGTCATCGCCCCCGGCGCCGCCCTGTGGGCTCTGGCCACCTACGGCGTCTGGCGCTCCAAGTATCTGGCCGCCACCGGCGCGGTGGTTGCCGGCACCGGCATCATCCTCGCCACCCAGAACGCCACCGACCACTACCAGTCCTGGGCCTATGCTGGGCGCTGCTGCCGGCCTTCGCCGGCGTTGCCTTCTGGATGATCGGCGGGCGCGACGACGACGCCGCGGCACACGCCAGCGGGCGCGCCCTGATGCAGTGGGGCGTGGTCGTCTTCGCGATCCTGGCGGCGATGTTCGAGCTGTTCATCTTCAACCGCGGCTGGTTCGACGCCGGTCTGGTGCTGGCGCTGCTCCTGATCGTCGCCGGCGGCTTCCTGCTGTTCTATCGCGGGGGCCCGAGCGGCAGCGCACCCTCGACGGGCCATTAGGACCGCCACCCATCATCGGCGGCGCTTGCCGACGCCCTGCGACCCGCGATGGGCAACCGGCGTTCGGCCTGGGCGCACCGCGGCCCGCCCCGATTTCGAGCGGGCGCGCCATCCGGCGAGCGCTGCCTCGAGGCTGTCGCGGGCCGTGATATAGAACGCCGCCATCTCCTCGAGCCGTTCGCGCACCGACGGAAGTGCGGCCTCGCTTGCACCCGCCTGCAACAGCCTCGTCAGCGTTTCGAGCATGCGCTTCTGCTCGATCAGCATGCCCTCGTAGTTCTCGGAAGCCTCATAGAGGACCCGCTTGCTGCCGCGCTCGCCGTGGCGACGCGCCAGCAGGTATTTCTCGAGCAGGCGCGCGGCCACGCTGGCGCTGCTCTTGCTGACCTCCATGCCCTCGGCAAGCGCGTCGAGGCCCACCGGTTCGTCGCACAGCAGCAGAAAGCCGTAGAGCCGCGCCGCCGTCGATGGCACGCCCCATGGGATAAGCAGGTGCGCGATATCCTCGACGAAACGTCGCTGGGGTTCATTCATTTAAATCGTCGCCATATTCGATATATATAGAATATTCCAATTATCGACAACGTGCTCGCCGCAGGTTGCGGAAAGGTGGACGGCAATGAGGATCTCTCCCGCGATGTTGGTCGCGGTCGTCATCGCCACGCTGGCCTATCTCGCGCTTGCCGTCCTCGGAGCGGGGGGATTCGCCACTTTCCTTTCGCACCCGCAATTTGTGCTGCTGGCGCTGGTCACCTTGGCGTTGGCGTTGGCATCGCTTGCGACCGAGGGCGGCATCCGTCGCGGTGAGCGCGAGGATCGCCGCGATCGGTGGGTGTTGGTGGCCTTCACGGTGATCGGTCTGCTCAACGGCTATCTGCCAGCCTATACCGACCGCTTGGGCTTCTGGACGCTGGACGGCGAGGCGTTGCGCTGGTTCGGCCTGGCGGTTTTCGCGGCCGGCGGCGTTCTGCGGCTGTGGCCGGTCTTCGTGCTCGGGCGGCGCTTCAGTGGACTGGTCGCGATCCAGCCCGGACACGCGCTGGTTACCACCGGCATATACGGCAGTATCCGCCATCCGAGCTATCTCGGTGCCCTGGTCTTCATGCTCGGCTGGGCGCTTGTCTTCCGTTCGGGCGTCGGCGTGCTGCTCACGGCACTCATCGTCCCACCGCTGGTCGCCCGGATGAATTCCGAAGAGGCTCTGCTGCTTTCTCAGTTTGGCGCCGAATTCGAGGCCTACCGCCGCCGGACTTGGCGATTGATTCCCTTCCTCTATTGACGCGTATCCCGTTCCGCCGGCCTACAGCAGCGCGGCGATCTCGCTGCCCGCCTTGATGTACTTCATCGGGTCGATGGCATCGCCGTCGACCCTGACCTCGTAGTGCAGGTGCGGGCCGGTGGAGCGGCCGGTCGAGCCGGTGCGGCCGAGGACGGTGCCCTTGGACACCACCTGGCCGACCTTGACCTCGATCTTGCTCAGGTGGCCGTAGCGGGTGGTGATGCCGTTGCCGTGGTCGACCTCGACCATGTTGCCGTAGCCGCCATTGTAGCCGGCCATGGTCACGGTACCGTCGGCGGTGGCGCGTGCCGGGTACCCGACGGGCGCGCGGAAATCGACGCCGGTGTGCATCGCCGGCGTGCCGAGGAACGGATCGAGGCGCATGCCGAAGCGGCTGGTGATCGGCGCGCTCGGGATCGGGCGGGTGAGCGGCAGGCGCAGCGCGACGCGGCGGAGCGCGCCGAAGTGCTCGACCTCGCCGGCGATCAGCGAAACGCCTGAACGAAAGGTGTCCGGATCGGCATCGGGCGCCAGCGCCACCAGTGGCCCGCCGACCGCGTCGTCGCCGCCGACGGACTGGCCGGGCGGTACCGGCTGGCCGAGGCGGTGGAGAATGGCGGCGATCTTCTGTGAGCGCTGCTTTACCCGCGTGGCGACGTTGTCGACATAGGCGACCTGTTCGCGCGCAAGCTGATCGAGCGAGTGCTCGACGGCGCTGAGGCGCTTCTCGGGATCGGCGGCCGTATCCGGCGCGACCGAGCGGATGGCGGCATCGGCCAGCGGCGATTTCGCCGCCGCCGGGGCAGGCGCCAGACCGGCCGCACTGGCCGCTTTGTCGGCGGCCGGGGCGGTGTCGGTGGCCGAGGTGGAGGCGGCGGCGGGCACGATGCCGACGCGCCGGGCGGTCTGGCTGAGGCCGGCGATGACGTCCTGGCGCGCGTCGAGCGCCGCCTGACGGCCGGTGATCCGCTGCACGTCCGCCTGGAGCTGCTGCTGGTTGACGAGCTGGCGGCTGGTCAGCCGGTCGATGTCGGACCGCAACGTGGCGATGCGGTCCTCGTAGGCCTGCTTCATGTGCTGCTGCTGCGCGATCGAATCCCTGAGGATGTCGTCGCGGAAGAAGAGATAGCCGGTCGCCGCCAGGTAGACGACGGCGAAGACCGCCGCGCCGGCGACGATGGTGCCGGCGAGCCACGGCCTCAGCGTGAAGGTCCTGACCTCGCCACCGCGGGCAATGATGATGCGATGCGGCGGTTTGCGCCGCGCGAAGGAGGTTGGGCGTCGGGAAGCGGCTGGCATGCGGTACGCACCGATTTCTGCGGAAACATGCAAGGAATTCGATGCGCCCGATTAGAAAGCATTAAGGTTAACAAAACCTTGGCTGGCAGCCGCGAAAGCTTGCCGCGCGGCCGTCAGGTGGCCGGCGGAGCCCATGCGGCATCAGGGGGCGCTGCCCTGGCGGCGCGCCCCTTCGGCCTGGTTCGCTTGTCGGCAATCGCTGGGGGAGGAGGGCGCGGCGCCTGCTTGCCCTATTTGCCCTGCTGGCCCTCGAGCTGCTTCGCCCGCTCCTTGGCCTTCTCGGCCAGCGCCTTGGCGGCATCGTCCCGCTGGCGCGCCAGCGCGGCCTGGTCAGGGCCTTCGAGCGCCGAGGTGAAGGTGGCCAGCGGAAAATCCAGGGTCGTGTTGGTCTTGTTCATCGAGGTCAGCGACAGCTGCAGGTTCTTGCCCTTCTTCAGCATGTCGACGAAGCCGCCATCGACCTCGGCCTGCGCCAGACAGAAGAACGAGGGACCCTGCGGCGACGGCAGACAGGTGATGAACGGCGCCGTGGTCTTCTTGGTACCGTCGACACTGATCGGGATGCCCGCCGGGAGCAGGAAGCCGATGGGGACCTGGATGCCGAGCGAGAACTTGTTGGCGTCGGGCGAGGTCTGCACCGAAATGCTTCCAATGACCTGATCGCCGCCGTTCAGGGCATAATCCTCGCTGATCTGGCACAGCTTGGCATTGTTCGGGGCGCACACCTTCACCCACTCGGCGGGTGAGACTTGCGCGGGCCGGTTGCGCCTGCTGGTCGGAGGGGGCGGGGGCCGGGGCGGGGCCGTCTCGGCCCATGCATCGGTTGCAAGCGAGGCGACAGCAATCGCCAGGGCGATTCCGAAGGACGAAATCGCCCCGGTTCCCATCGATGATCTGAACACGTCTAGCTCCATCCACTGAATGGTGGACACGCCGCACCAACGGCCCGCCCGTCACCGGGCACGGTTTGAGCGCGAGAATGAGGCAAAGAGGCGGCGAACGCCAGAAGCTTTTTCCGCGCGCACGATTCGATTCCGCCTCATCCACAGCCGGCTCTACAGCGCCTCGGCTGCCGACAGGACCTCTTCGACGTGGCCTCCCACCTTGACCTGCCGCCATGCCCGCGCGACGCGCCCGTCCGGCGCGATCAGGAAGGTCGACCGGTCGACGCCCATGTACTTGCGTCCGTACATCGACTTCTCCGCCCACACGCCATAGGCCTCGATCGCCTGGTGCTCGGGATCGGCGGCGAGCGTGACGGCAAGGCTGTGCTTGTCGCGAAACTTGCAATGCGATTCGACGCTGTCGGGCGAGATTCCCACCACGATCGCGCCCGCCTTGGCGAAGGCCGGCGCCGCCTTGGTGAAGTCGATCGCCTCGATGGTGCAACCCTGGGTGTCATCCTTCGGATAGAAATAGACCACGACCTTGCTGCCTCTGTGGTCGGCCAGGGTAAACCGGCTGCCGTCGTCGGCCTCCAGCGTGAAGTCCGGGGCAGCACCTCCTTCCACCAAATCCGCCATTTTGCCTTCCTTTCGTCGCACTTGCCTGTCTTCAAGGGCGCACCACGAGGCTGACGGGCCGGCGGTGCCTGAGGGTGGGGAGCTTATTGCCGCCGGTGTGTCGCCGACAAGCGACGGGGCGGCGAGGGAGTGTCGCCACCATCGAGCTTCTTGGGTACAAGGGGGCGCATCCAATCTGGAATTGCCGGCCGGCGCGGGTGCCGGGTCGGGAGGGTTCGACGCTCGAAGCAATGCGCCTGAAGTATTTCTCCCGAGCCAGGGCCGCGCGGCCGCTGCGACAACGCAACTCGCCCGCCGCGAGGGTTCGGCTTGCCGTGCGCGCGGCGGCCATCCTGGTCGTCGTCCTCGTCGTCGTGGTCGTCGGCGGGATCGTGCTGGCGGTGGTCGCTCACACCGACTTCGGCTTCGTCCGCGACCGCGTCGCCACGACGCTGCGCGCCAACCTTGGCCCCGGCTATTCGGTCGCCATCAAGCGGGCGGTGATCGACACCGATCCGGTGCTCGGCCTGGTCGTGCGCGTCGACGACATCGTCGTGCGCAACGACAAGGACGAGGTGGTCGCCGACCTTCCCGAGACGCGCTTCGTCGTCGATCCGTATTCACTGCTCGGGTTGCGCATCGATATCCGCAGCGTCGAGTTCAACGCGCCGCAGCTTTCCTTCGTGCGCACCGCCGAAGGCCGCGTGATGCTCGGCGCCGCGACCGACGGAACGTCGTCGGCGGCCGGCGCACCACCGGCCACCGCCACGCAAACGGTGGCCGAAACCGACCCGCCGACCCCGCCGGTACCCGCGCCCGCACCGGTACCGTCGCCGACGGTCGATGCCGCCGCGCCGCCGGCACCGCCCAGCGGCAGCACGCCGCCGGCACCGCCCAGCGGCAGCGCGCCGCCGGTCTTCCCGGACCTGGTGAGCGCGCTCAAGATCCTCGACAGCGGCATCGAGCCGCCGATCGATGCGGCGACCGCGGCCGGCTTCCAGCGCCTGTCGGTGGTCAACGGCACCATCTCGATATGGGACGCCGGCTTCGGCCAGTTGCGCCGCTTCTCGTCGACCGATCTCAGCGTCAACCTCGATCCGCAAACCTCGGCAATGACGGTGAATTTCGCCACGGCCGGCTACAGCGGGCGCTGGCAGGCGACCATCGAGCGTGATCTCGACGCCAACTCCGGCGGTCACGCGCTGTCGATGGAGTTTTCCCAGCTCACCATGGCGGACGTGATCCCCGCCTTCGGCGACGACAAGGGCCTGTTCGTCGCCGACATGCCGCTCTACGGCCGCGCCGTCATGCACATCAGCGCCGCCGGCGACATCGAGGACGCCAGCGCACACTTCGACGTCGGTGCCGGCGTGCTGCGCTTCCGTGAGGACCTGACCGCCAAGCAGGAGAGCGTGCTGCTCGACGGGGCCACCGTCCGCATGCACTGGGACATCCCCAACAAGGCGATCGTCATCGACCCGTCGACCTTCTCCTTCGGCAACACGCGCGGCCTGGTGACCGGCACCATCAAGCCGGACGGCGACCCCGGTTCCGGCCGCTATGCCTACGATCTGGAATCGCCGGGCACGGTGATGGCGCCCTCCGATTCGGGCGCGCCGCCGATGGTGGCGCAGCGCATTTCCGTCTCCGGGGTGGCCGACCTCAGCCAGCAGACGCTCTCCTTCAGCAACGCCGTCATCATCACCTCGGCCGGCTCGGTCGCCGCCGCCGGCCGGCTCGGCTTCGAGCCGGGCAAGACGCCGTCGCTGGCGATGGCCGCGTCGTTCTCGCCGATGCCGGTGAGCACGCTGAAGACAATCTGGATTCCGTTCATCGCCCCGGCCGCCCGCCACTGGGTGATGGAGCACCTGCTTTCCGGCCAGGTCACCGAAGGCAGCTACGAGGCATCGGTGCCGGCCGGCGTGCTGTGGGGCAAGCCGGTGCAGCTCCCCGAAAAGGCCATGCGCCTCGACATGAAACTCAAGAACGTCACCTTCACCACCATCGGCAAGGTGCCGGCGGTATCGAAGGCGTCCGGCGACGTGGTGCTGTCGGGCTCGACCCTGGGCGTCGACATGACCAGTGGCGAGGTCAAGGTGCCGGCCGGCACCATCAAGGTCGAGGCCGGTGCCTTCGCGGTCCCCAACGTCGCCAAGCGGCCGCCCAACGGGATCGTTGAGTTCCAGCTTAGCGGACCGGTCGCCGCCCTGGCGCAGGTCGCCGACGCCGACCCGGTCAACGCGCTCTCCCAGCGCGACATGTCGCCGGACGACCTCAGCGGCACCGCCGATGCCTCGCTGTCGATCCGCTTTCCCATGCGCGACCAGATCGACGAGGCCGACGTCGACTGGAAGGTCGTGGCCAAGATCAAGAAGGCGGCCAGCAAGGTGCCGATCGACGGGCGCATGCTGAGCGACGCCGACGTCACGCTGACCGTGGTCCCCAGCGACGTGACGGTCTACGGCAAGGCCAAGATCGACGGCGTCCCGGCCGACGTCAGCATGTCGATGCCGGCCACCGACGGCGGCACCGCGTCGAAGGCAGGCGAGCGCCAGGTCCGCCTGGTGCTCGACGACGCGGCGCGCAAGCGCCTTGGCGTCGGCCTGGAGGACGTGCTGTCGGGCACCGTGACGGCACTGGTCACCGACGGCGACGATGGCAAGCAGCACTACAAGCTCGATCTGCGCAAGGCGCGGGTCGTGCTGCAAGGGATCGGCTGGTCGAAGGGGATCGGCGTGCCGGCGACGCTGTCCTTCGATCTGGTCAAGACCAATGACGGCCAGTCGGTCGACAATCTCGTGCTCAAGGGCGACGGCTTCGGTCTGACGGGCTCGGCCAAGCTCGATTCGTCGCTCAACCTGATCTCCGCCGACATCGACAACATGTCGCTGCACGTCGGAGACCAGGTCTCGCTGCGCCTGACCCGCAGCGACGCCGGCTACGCCATCTCGGCGCGCGGCGCCTCCTTCGACCTGCGCGGGCTGCTCGCGCACCTGCGCGACCACAACGACCAGTCGGGCGGCTTCCCCGACATCGCCGTCGACGCCCATATCGACAAGCTGATCGGCTACAACCAGCAGGTCATCACCGGCGCCTCGCTGACCCTGGTCTCGGTCGGCGGCGAAACGCAGAAGCTCTCCTTCGACGGCAAGATCGGCGGATCGGACATCAACATCGACTACGCGGTCGGCGCCAACGGGACGCGGCTCAACGCCAGCAGCGACGATGCCGGCGACCTGCTGCGCTTCACCAACCTCTATAACCACGTCGATGGCGGCACCATCGCGCTGAGCGGGCAGGGCGGGCCGAACGGGCCGATGATCGGCACCATGCAGCTCGCCGATTTCTACGTGCTCAACGAGCCGGCGATGAGCCGGGTCGGCGGCCGCAACCTCAGCCGCGACGGCTTCGATCCGTCACGGGTGCATTTCGACCGCATGGTCGCCCGCTTCTCGAAGACCCAGCGGGCGGTGGTCATCGAGGATGCGCTGCTGCGCGGCGCGTCGCTGGGCGCCACCTTCAACGGCCGCTATGACCTGCCGAGCGCGACCATTTCGCTCTCCGGCACCTATCTGCCCGCCTATGCCTTCAACAACCTGTTCAGCCGCATTCCGATCGTCGGCATCATCGCCGGCGGTGGCCTCACCGAGGGCCTGATCGGCGTCACCTTCAAGATCGAGGGGCCGATCGCCGAGCCGCGCGTCTTCTTCAATCCGCTGTCGGCGGTGGCGCCCGGCATCTTCCGCAAGATCTTCGAGTTCCAGCCGTAGGCGCAAAGCGTCCCGGTTCTGCGGCGCAGCATTTCATGCCGCGCCGCGCCCGGGATAGAGCGGCCCTCATTCCGGCTTGACCAGCACGTGCTTCTTGCGGCCGAGCGACAGCTTGACGACGCCGCCGATGAGGTCGCCGTCGCCGACCACGGCCGTCTCGTTGGCCACCGCCACGTCGTTGAGGCGGAGGCCGCCGCCGCGGATCTGGCGCCTCGCCTCGCCGTTCGACGAAACCAGCCCGGCGCGCACGAACAGGGTGAGCACGCCCATGCCGGCGGCAAGCTCGTGGGCCGGCACGGCGATGGTCGGCAGCGCGTCGGCCAGCCCGCCTTCCTCGAAGGTGCGCCGGGCTGCTTCCGCCGCCTCGTCCGCCGCGGCGCGGCCGTGGAGAAGGGCGGTCGCCTCGGTCGCCAGCACCTTCTTGGCCTCGTTGATCTCGCCGCCTGCGAGTTCCGCCAGGCGGCCGATCTCGGCCAAGGGCAGCTCGGTGTAGAGCTTGAGGAAGCGCTCGACGTCGGCGTCCTCGACGTTGCGCCAGAACTGCCAGTATTCGTAAGGCGACAGGAGGTCGGCATTGAGCCAGACGGCGCCCTGCGCGGTCTTGCCCATCTTGGCGCCCGATGCGGTGGTGAGCAGCGGGCAGGTGAGGGCGTAGAACTGCGCCAGGCCCATGCGCCGGCCGAGGTCGATGCCGTTGACGATGTTGCCCCACTGGTCGGAGCCGCCGATCTGCAGCGTGCAGTCGTAGCGCCGGTTGAGCTCGGTGAAGTCGTAGGCCTGGAGCACCATGTAGTTGAACTCGAGGAAGGACAGCTCGTGCTCGCGGTCGAGCCGTATCTTCACCGAGTCCATCGCCAGCATCCGGTTGACCGAGAAGTAGCGGCCGACGTCGCGCAGGAAGTCGATGTAGTTGAGCGGCGCCAGCCATTCGGCGTTATCGACCATGACGGCGGCGTTGGCTGCCGCTCTCGAAATCGACGAACTTGGCGAAGGTTCGTGTGAGGCTCTGCTTGTTGGCCTCGATCTGGTCGTAGGTGAGCAGCTTGCGCGACTCGTCCTTGCCCGACGGATCGCCGACGCGGGTCGTGCCGCCGCCCATCAGCGTGATCGGCCGGTGGCCGGTCTTCTGCAACCAGCGCAGCATCATGATCGAGAGCAGGTTGCCGACGTGGAAGCTCGCCGCCGTGCAGTCGTAGCCGACATAGGCGGTGACCATGCCCTCGGCGAGTGCCGCGTCGAGGCCCTCCGGGTCGGAGCACTGGTGGATGAAGCCGCGCTCGGCCATGATGCGCAGGAAGTCGGACTTGAACTCGGTCATTCTTGGCTATTCCGTGCGCAGGCGCGCCTTGTCGCTGGCGCGCGGGGCTGTTTAGCAGGAGAGGCGGGGGATTTCATCCGGGGATTTGGGCGATTCATGAACGTTCTCGGCCTGATGAGCGGCACCTCGATGGACGGGGTCGATGCCGCGGTGCTTGTCACCGACGGCGAGACGATCGCCGGCTTCGGCCCGCGGCTGGCCCGGCCCTATGCGAGGCGGAGCGCGCGGTGCTGCGCCGCGGCGCTGGCCGAGGCCCGCGGCCTCGACCGACCGGACGGCGCGGCCGGGCGCACTGGCCGAGGCCGAGCGCATCGTCACCGAGGCCCATGCCGAGACGGTCGAGACACTTCGCCGGCAAAATCCGGACGTCGCCATCGATCTCGTCGGCTTCCACGGCCAGACCGTGCTGCACGCGCCGGAGCGCCGCCTGACGGTGCAGATCGGCGACGGCGCCGGCGCTCGCCCGGCGGCTCGGCGTGCCGGTGGTCTTCGACCTCCGCGCCGCCGACGTGGCGGCGGGCGGCGAGGGCGCGCCGCTGGTGCCGGTCTATCACCGGGCGCTGGTCGCGCGCGCCGGGCTCACCGGCACCGTCGTCGTGGTCAACATCGGCGGCGTCGCCAACATCACGCGGATCGGCGCCGACGGCGCGCTCGTCGCCGGCGACACCGGTCCCGGCAACGCCCTCATCGACGATTTCGTGCGCGCGCGCACCGGCGCCGCCATGGACGCAGGTGGCGGCGCTCGCCGCGCGCGGCCGTGTCGACGCTGCGGCGCTCGCCGCGCCTATGGCCAATCCCTGGTTCGACCGGCCGATGCCGAAATCGCTCGACCGCGACGCCTTCTCGGCTCGACGCCGGTGGCGCCGCTCTCGACCGAGGACGGCGCCGCGACGCTCACCGCCTTCACTTCTCGGACGATCGTGAAAGGCATTGTGACGGCGGGCGGCGCCGACCGCATCGTCGTCGCGGGCGGCGGCGCCAGAATCCGGTGCTGATGGCGATGCTCGCGGCCGGCGCCGGGATCCCGGTCGAAAGCGCCGACGAGCTCGGCTGGTCGCCGGATTTCATCGAGGCGGAGGCCTTCGCCTATCTCGCCGCGCGGAGCCTGCGCGGACTGCCGCTGACCTTTCCCGGCACGACCGGCGTTCCGCGCGCCGACGGCCGGCGGCTCTTGCCGCACCTGACCGCGCTGGCCGGCCACCGGATTGTGACGCAGGAGCCGGAGGCAATCAGCAGGACGATCACGCCCCCGGCCATGCAGCTCAGCGACATCGCCAGCGCCCTTGGCGGCGAAGGTCACCGGCAACGGCGGCCTCGACGTCACCCGGCTCGTCCATCCGGCGGACGCGGGGGGCCAGCGGCGACCTTGCGCTGGCGCTCACCAAGGAGGCGCACGGCCACCTCGCCGGCACCCGCGCCGGCGCCGTGGTGTCGCCGGCGCCGTTTCGGCGCCGCGAGGGCTTCGCCGCGATCCTCTTCGGCGGGCACGAGCGCATGGCGCTGGCGATCCTGACGCGGCTGTTCGATCCCGGCCCGGCTCAGCCGCGGGCATCCACCCGGCGGCGGTTGTGGCGCGCCGACGCCGTGCTCGGCGAGGGTGTCAGCGTCGGCCCCTACGCCGCGGTCGGCTCGGGCAGCCGCGTCGGCGCCGGCACGGTCATGCTGCGCCGGACGCCACGTGTCGGCGCCGGCGTCATCATCGGGCGCGACTGCGTCATCCATCCGGGCGCGCGCATCGGCGACCGCGTCATCCTCGGCGACCGGGTTCGATCATCGCCAATACGGTGGTCGGCTCGACGGCTTCAGCTTCATTCCGGTCGCCAATCCCGACGGCTCGCGGAACCCCATCGACGCCCGGTGCGCATCCATTCGTCGGCACGGTCGTCATCGGCGACGATGTCGAGATCGGCGCCGGCACCACCATCGACCGCGGCACGCTGCGCGAGACGCGCATCGGCCGCGGCACCAAGATCGACAATCAGGTGCAGATCGCCCACAACGTGGTGATCGGCGAGATGCTGCGTGATCTGCGGCATGGCGGGGATTGCCGGGCAGCTGCGTCATCGGCGACCGGGTGTGATCGCCTCCGGCGTCGGCCTGGCGCCGCACATGACGGTGGGCGAGGGTGCCATCCATCACGGCCTGGCCGGGGTGGGCACCAACGTTCCGGCCGGGGCGGTCTTCGCGGGCACCCCGGCGACCTCCACGACCGTTTCATCGCCCGCTTGATGGATATCGGGCGACTGCGGCAGCTTTACCCGCGGGTGGACGATTTGAAAAAGCGCGTAGAAACTCTGGAAAACGTGGCGAAGGGCCGGTAGCAAGGATTGAAGGAGGGCAGCCCTTTGGGGGCAGGAGGCGCTGAAGGCATGGCGGATGTAGCAGCCGACGTCATCGCTATTATTGCCAAGAAGGTTCCCGGCGATGAGGCGATCAACATGGATGACAATCTCCAGGCGCTTGGCCTGGAGTCCATCGACGCACTCGAGATGGTGTTCGATCTGGAGGAGAAGTTCGGTATCCAGATCCCCTACAACGCCAACAATGCCGCGACCGACTTCGCGACCGTCGGTGACGTGGTGAAGGCGATCCAGGGCCTCGTCGATCAGAAGCAGCAAACGTGATCTGGCCGCATCGCGTCGTCGTCACGGGTTGCGGCGTCGTCTCGCCGGTCGGCAACGACACGGCGAGCTATTGGGCAGCCCTCACCGAAGGCAGGAGCGGCATCGGCCAGCCGACGCTAGTGGCGCCGGAGCTGCTGTCGCGCGAGGTCGTGGCGGAGGTCAAGGGCTACGACCCGCTGGCGCATTTCGAGGAGCGTCAGCTTTCGCCCCTCGACCGCGTCTCGCAGTTCGCCATCGTGGCGGCGCGCGAGGCACTCACCAGCTCCGGGCTGACGATCGGCGAGGCGCTGTCGGAACGGATGGCGGCGATCGTCGGCACCGGCATCGGCGGCGCGGTCACGCTCGATGAGTCCTACAAGCGGCTCTACGCTGAAAAGGCGACGCGCGTCTATCCGCTCTCCATCCCCAAGCTGATGCCCAACGCCCCGGCGAGCCAGGTGTCGATGTTCCTGGGGTTGCGCGGCCCGGCCTTCGGCGTCGTCAGTGCCTGCTCCTCGGCGACCCACGCCATCGGGCTCGCCTACCAGATGGTGCGCTCGGGCATCGCCGACGCGGCGCTGACCGGCGGCACCGAAGCCTGCATCACGCTCGGCACGCTCAAGGGTTGGGAGGCGCTGCGCGTGATGGCGACCGACACCTGCCGGCCGTTCTCCAAGGGGCGCAAGGGGCTGGTCATCGGCGAGGGCTCCGCCATGATGGTGCTGGAGACGCTGGAGGGCGCCCGGGCACGCGGCGCCGAGATCATCGCCGAGGTCGCCGGCTTCGGCATGAGTGCCGATGCGCGCGACCTGACCAACCCGGACGTCGGCGGCATGGCGCGGGCGATGAACGCCTGCCTCGCCGATGCCGGTCTCGACCGCGACGACGTCGACTACATCAACGCCCACGGCACCGGCACGCTCGCCAACGACGCGACCGAGACCGACGCACTCAAGGTGAGCTTCGGCGAAAAGGCCAAGGCCATTCCGGTGTCGTCCACCAAGTCGATGGTCGGCCACGCCCTGGGGGCGGCGGGGGCGCTGGAGTTCGTCGCCACGCTGCTTGCCATCCGCGACGGCATTGCCCCGCCGACGATGAACTACGCCGAGCCGGACCCGGCCTGCGATCTCGACTACGTGCCGAATGTCGCGCGCGAGCTGACCATCGACGTGGCGATGTCGAACTCGTTTGCCTTCGGCGGCCTCAACGCGGTTCTGGCGGCCAGGAAACTGGCCTGAGTGCCGGTGGCATGACCCGCGCGCAGCGCGGCCGCCGTGAAACCGGATGGCTCTCGTCGCGGCAGTGATCGGCCCTATCTACCCGCGCCCACCGACCGTCACCGACAGGAAATTCCCCATGGCAGAACTGAACAACCGCGTAGCGCTGGTCACCGGTGCCTCGCGCGGCATCGGCCGGGCAATCGCCCTGGCGCTGGCCGTGGCGGGCGCCGCCGTGGCCGTGAACTACCGCGAACGCGAGGCCGAGGCAGCGGCGGTTGCCGAAGCGATCCGCGCGCGCGGCGGACAGGCGGTGGCCTTCGCCGCCGACGTCTCGCTGCGCCGGGACGTCGAAGGCATGGTCCGTGATGTGGAAGAAGGGCTCGGCCCGATCGACATCCTCGTCAACAACGCCGGCATGGGCGAGCATCACGCCATCGACGACATGACGGAAGAGGATTTCGACCGCACGATCGCGGTCAATCTCAAGTCGGTCTTCCTCTGCACGCAGGCGGTCCTGCCCGGCATGCGCGCGCGGCGTTTCGGCCGCATCGTCAACATCTCCTCGATCGCGGCGCGCGGCGCCGGCGGCGTCAGCGTCCTCTACAACGCCTCCAAGGCCGGCCTCGAGGGCCTGACGCGCGGCTATGCCTCCCGGCTCGCGGCGGAGGGCGTCACGGTCAACGCGGTCGCGCCCGGGCTGACCGAGACGGAAATGGCGCAGCCGTTGATCGAGGCTGGCTATGTGGCACGCATCCCCGTCGGGCGCATCGGAACCACGCAAGAGATCGCGCAGGCGGTCACGATGATCGTCGGCAACGGCTTCATCACCGGCCAGACGGTCGCGGTGAACGGCGGCGGGATGTTTCTGTGAGGATGGCTACGTCGCGACGTAGCCCGGATGGAGCGCCAGCGTAATCCGGGGCAGCGGCTCCGGCATTCCGCTTCGTTCCCTGCGGGCTACAGTCTGTGAGCGGGAGTTACCCCGCGGTCGAGCCCGGCGCCAGGCGGCGGTCGACGTAATCCGAGCAGATGTCGATCAGTTCTTCGGTGTTGTTCTCGAAGAAGTGGTTGGCGCCCTTGATGATGGTCTGCTCGATCTTGATGCCCTTCTGGGTCTTGAGCTTGTCGACCAGCGTCTGCACGTCCTTGGGCGGGGCGACCTTGTCCTGGTCGCCGTGGATGATCAGGCCCGACGACGGGCAGGGGGCGAGAAAGGTGAAGTCGTAGAGGTTGGGCTGCGGTGCCACCGAGATGAAGCCCTCGATCTCCGGCCGGCGCATGAGGAGCTGCATGCCGATCCAGGCGCCGAAGGAGAAGCCGGCGACCCAGCACGAGCGCGCGTCGGTATGCACCGACTGCACCCAGTCGAGGGCGGCCGCCGCATCCGACAGCTCGCCGCCGCCGTGGTCGAACTCGCCCTGGCTGCGGCCGACCCCGCGGAAATTGAAGCGCAGCACCGCGAAGCCGCGCTTCGCGAACATGTAGAAGAGCTGGTAGGTGATCTGGTTGTTCATCGTCCCCCCGAACTGCGGATGGGGGTGCAGGATGATGGCGATCGGGCCATTCTTGCGCTTGGCCGGCTGGAAGCGGCCTTCGAGGCGGCCGGCGGGGCCGGCAAAGATGACTTCGGGCATGGGGGGCAGCGGACCTCGGAAGTGACGCGCGCCCTTCGGCTTCAATAGCCGGCTTGCGGAGGGGAAGGGCGGCGGAATTGGCCAATTCCCGCCAGTCGGCGGGCAAGTGGGCGCCTTCATATCACAATCGCCGGGGGCGATTTCAAGGATAACCGACAGAGCGGCCCCGGCGCGCGGCCCGATGGAGCACCGCCGGGCCCGCGCTTTGTCGCACGCCGCTGGCCGATCCGAGGCCGCTGCACCATTTTGGGCATGGGACTTGCGTCGAAGCGCGTGTGCGGAGCCCGCATGGAGCAGTCATGGCCGCAGAGATTGCCATACAGAGTGGGGAGCGCCCGTTCAGCCGGCGCGAGATCGTCGCCGACGGCATCGTCCACGCTATCGGGCTTGGGGCCGCCGTCATCGGGGCACGCGTGCTCATCGGGGCCGCCGCCGCCCGCGGCGTCGCGGTCGCGCCGGTTGCCGTCTATGCCTCAGCGCTGATTGCCATGCTGGCGGTTTCTGCGGCCTACAGCCTCGGGTCGCGCCTGCCGTTTCACGAGGTCCTGCGCCGGCTCGACTTCGCCGGCATCTTCGTGATGATCGCCGGCACCTACACGCCGTTCACCGCCGGCATCCTCACCGGCGCCTGGGCGACCGGCCTGACGGCGGCGGTGTGGGCGATCGCCGCGGCGGGCATCGTGCTCAAGACCGCGCTCATCCCGTACGGACTGCGCAACGTCACCACGCTCATCTACATCGCCTTTGGCTGGATCGGCGCGATTGCGGCTCAGCCGTTTCTGGCGGCGTTGAGCCCGGAAATCCTGTGGCTGCTCCTGGCAGGCGGTGCCATCTACACGCTCGGCACGGTGTTCTACACCCTGCAACAGCTGCCCTACCGGCGGGCGATCTGGCACTGTTTCGTGGTCGCCGGCGCCGCCGTCCACTTCTGCGCCATCTTCCTGCTGGTGACCGCGCGGGCCTGAGCAAGGGGCGGGCGCGATGCCGAGACCGCGCCCGCGCAACGACCGATCGGAGCGAGGGTCAGAACTTGTAGGTCCAGCCGACCTGTCCGATGAACTGGTGCATGTGGAGCTTGACCGTTCCGCCGCCGAACGGGGTCGTCGCAATGGTGCCGGTGACGGTGCTGTCCGGCACATAGACGAAGGCGAAGTCGAGGGAGCTCTTGTCCGAAATCCTGTAGGTGGCGCCCGCCGTTATGTGATGCTGAACGACACCCGGGGCGATGATGTTGAGCATGACGTCGGCCGACTGCACGGGGTTCTCGCCGTAGGCGTAGCCGGCGCGCAGCGTCCACAGGTCGTTCGCCCGGTATTCGAGGCCGACCTTGTAGACATTGACATCGTGCCATCCGAAGCCGGGTCCGCCGGTGGCTCCGAACGGCAAAGGCGCGCTGGACGGGTTCGAGACCGCACCGACGCCGCTGTAGAAGATGCGCTGGAAGTCGGCCATGACCGTCAGGCGCGTATTGACGTCGTAGGCGAAGCCCGCGGTGATCGAGGCGGGGATGTCGAAGTCGCCCTGATCGGCGAACAGGCCGGCATACTTGCCGAACTTCGTCATCCACATCTTCGTCTGGCCGGACAGGCCGAGACGGAACTGCGGGGTGACGTCGTATTCCAGGCCGGCGCGCAGCCCGCCGCCATACGACCAGTCATAGCCGCGGTTGCTGAGGTTCGACGCGTCTGACGAAAAGCCCGCGAATGAGCCGAGCCCCTTCGCCTTGAAGGTCTGGATGGCCAGGGTTGGCGCGATGCCGAACGAGAGGTTGCCCATGCGCCGGGCATAGTCGGCCGAGACGAACATCTGCATCAGGTCGACGCCGGTGTCACCGGCACAGAAGACGCCGGCGCCGGCGCCCGCTCCCGCGCCGCAGGCCAGGTTGTTGTTGGTGACGCCCTTGTAGGTCGTGTTCATGCCGCCATTGCCGTAGAGCACGAACCCGACCGCGGAATCCGCGTCGATCGGCTGGCTGTAGGCCATGTTGGGCATGAGGAAGAGATTGTCGGAGCTCTCGATCGTCCCCGGTGCGACGTAGCCGGTTCCCGTCCCGGTGTAGCCGCGATAGGGCATGAACAGTGCGCCACCGATCTGGAACTGGCGGCCGACGCCGACAATTCCCGCCGGGTTGAGTGCCATCGCCATGGCGTCTTCCGAATTGGCCACGCCGGCGCCGCCGAGCGCGTTCTGCACCGGACTGAAACCGAGCTGGAAATAGCCCTCGGTCGACCACGCCGCGGCCGGCAACAGGAGACAGGCCGCCAACCCCATGGCGGCCGGAAGAAGCCGCGCCCCAATGTCTGTTCATCTGGTTACTCCCCGTCTCGCCGGCTTCGCCGATTTCCTCGGCTCCCCGACGCTGCGTAAATTATGATAACAGCAATAATTGAATATTGACATCGCTCAAATGCCGTTCGCGGGATGTGGTCGCAGACGGACCGTCTCGGTTGCCTGGCGCTAAGGCGCCGGCGGGCGGTCCGTTCCAGTATGGCCGGCTATGCGCGCCATGTACCAGCCTGAGCACCATCGCGAGGACGATCTCGGCGTTCAGCACGCGCTGATCCGCGCCCATCCGCTCGGCCTGCTGGTGACGGCCGGCACGGGCGGGCTGGAGGCGAACCCGATCCCGTTCGTCCTCGATGCCGCGGCCGGGCGCGAAGGGCGTGCTCAAGGGGCATCTTGCCCGCGCCAATCGCCAGTGGCGCGATTTCGACCCCTCGGTCGCGGCGCTGGTCGTCTTCCAGGGGGCGGAGGCCTACATCACCCCGTCGTGGTATGCGACCAAGGTGGAGACCGGCAAGGTGGTGCCGACCTGGAACTACGCCATCGTGCAGGCCTATCGGGGCGCTTCGCGTCATCGAGGACGCCGACTGGCTGCGCCGCCAGGTCGATGCCCTGACGCGTGCGCGCGAGGAGACGCGGCCGCAGCCCTGGCAGGTCTCGGACGCGCCCGGAACCCTTCGTCGACCGCCATGCTGCGCGGCATCGTCGGCATCGAGATCGAAATCGCCCGCATCGAGGGCAAGTGGAAGGTGAGCCAGAACCGGCCGGAAGCCGACCGCGACGGCGTCGTCGCGGGCCTCCGCGCCGAGGGGAGCGCCGGGCGGCAGGCGATGGCCGGCCTGGTGGAAGCCGGCGGCACGAAAGGCGGCGCCCGATGAAGCGCACTTATCTCGACTACAACGCCACGGCGCCGCTGCGCGGTGAAGCGCGCGAGGCGATGCTCGCCGCGCTCGGCGAGGTCGGCAACGCCTCCTCGGTCCATGCCGAGGGGCGCGCGGCGCGCGCCCGCATCGAGACGGCCCGCAGCGCGGTGGCGCGAGCTGGTGGGCGGCGAGGCGAAGCTCGTCACCTTCGTCAGCGGCGGCACCGAGGCCAACAACACGGTTCTGACCCCCGACTGGCGCATCGGCAGCGAGATCGTCGATCTCGACACGCTGCTCATCGGCGCCACCGAGCACCCCTCGGTGCTTGCCGGCGGCGGCTTCGCCGTGGACGAGACGCGGACCATCCCGGTCGACGGCGAGGGCATCGTCGACCGCGACGCATTGCCCGCCATGCTCGCCAGAGCAGGCGGCCGGTCTCTGGTCTCGGTGATGCTCGCCAACAACGAGACCGGCGCCATCCAGCCGGTCGCCGAGATCGCCGCCATCGCCCACGAGGCGGGCGCGCTGGTGCATTGCGACGCGATCCAGGCCGCCGGCAGAATCCCATTGGATATCAAGGCGCTCGGCGTGGATGTTCTCACGCTCTCGGCCCACAAGATCGGCGGCCCGCAGGGGGCGGGCGCGATCGTGCGGGCGAGCGAGGGCGTGACCTTTGCGCCACTTCTGACCGGCGGCGGGCAGGAGCGGCGGGCCCGCGCGGGAACCGAGAATGTCGCGGCCATCGCCGGGTTCGGCGCGGCGGCCGAAGCCGCGCTGGCCGATCTCGACCGGGCCGCAAGGCTGGTCCGCCTGGCGCGACCGGCTGGCGGAGATCGTCGGGCCGCAGGCGACGGTGTTCAGCGCCGGCGTCGCCCCGCCTGCCGCAGACGCTGTGCCTCGCCGTGCCCGGCTTGTCCGGCGGAAACCCTTGTGATTGCTCTCGATTTGGCCGGGGTCGCGGTGTCCTCGGGTTCGGCCTGCTCCTCCGGCAAGGTGGCGCCGAGCCACGTTCTGGCGGCGATGGGTGTGGACCCGGAGCTGGCAAAATGCGCCATTCGACTGAGTCTGGGCTGGGATTCGGCCGAAAACGACTTAGATTCATTCGCAAGCGCCTGGAAGGCCGTGCTAAAGCACGTCGCGCCAGGAGAGATTCAGGTCGCCTGAGTGCTGCCTGCATCGCTCACCCGCGGCCCTTGAAGCCGCTGTGGATGGAGTAGCCGAATGCCTGCCGTTCGCGAGACGGTCGATCAGGTTCGCCGGATCGACGTCGACCAATACAAGTATGGGTTCGTCACCGACATCGAGTCCGACAAGGCGCCGAAGGGCCTTTCCGAGGACACGGTGCGCTTCATCTCGGCCAAGAAGGGCGAGCCCGAATGGATGCTGGAGTGGCGGCTGGCGGCCTTCCGGCGCTGGCTGACCATGATCGAGCCGACCTGGGCGCGGGTGAACTATCCCAAGATCGATTTCCAGGACATCTACTACTACTCGGCGCCGAAGAAGACGGCCGGGCCGAAGAGCCTCGACGAGGTCGATCCGCAGCTTCTGGCGACCTACGAGAAGCTCGGCATTCCGCTGCAGCGAGCGCGCCGTGCTGGCCGGCGTCGAGGGCGCCCGCGTGGCGGTCGATGCGGTGTTCGATTCCGTCTCGGTGGTGACCACCTTCAAGGCGGAGCTGGCCAAGGCCGGCGTCATCTTCTGCTCGATCTCGGAGGCGATCCGCGAGCACCCGGAGATCGTCAAGAAGTATCTGGGCTCGGTCGTGCCGACCACCGACAATTTCTATGCGACGCTGAACTCGGCGGTGTTCTCCGACGGCTCCTTCGTCTATGTGCCGGAGGGCGTGCGCTGCCCGATGGAGCTGTCGACCTATTTCCGCATCAACGAGAAGAACACCGGCCAGTTCGAGCGCACGCTGATCATCGCCGAGAAGGGCGCCTACGTCTCCTATCTGGAAGGCTGCACGGCGCCGATGCGCGACGAGAACCAGCTCCACGCCGCCGTGGTCGAGCTGGTCGCGCAGGAAGACGCCGAGATCAAGTATTCGACGGTGCAGAACTGGTATCCCGGCGACGCTGAAGGCAAGGGCGGCATCTACAACTTCGTCACCAAGCGCGGCGACTGCCGCGGCGACCGCTCCAAGATCTCGTGGACGCAGGTGGAGACCGGCTCGGCCATCACCTGGAAGTATCCGAGCGTGATCCTGCGGGGCGACGATTCATCGGGCGAGTTCTATTCGATCGCGGTGTCGAACGGCTACCAGCAGATCGACAGCGGCACCAAGATGACCCATCTCGGCAAGAACACCAAGAGCCGCATCATCTCCAAGGGCATCGCCGCCGGCCACTCGCAGAACACCTATCGCGGCCTGGTCACCTCGCACCGCAAGGCGACCGGCGCGCGCAACTACACCAACTGCGACTCGCTGCTGATCGGCGACAAGTGCGGCGCCCACACCGTTCCCTATATCGAGGCGAAGAATTCGTCGGTGAACTTCGAGCACGAGGCGACCACCTCGAAGATCTCCGACGACATGCTGTTCTACTGCCGCAGCCGCGGCCTCTCCGACGAGGAGGCGGTGGCGCTGGTGGTCAACGGCTTCGTCAAGGACGTCATCCAGCACCTGCCGATGGAGTTCGCCGTCGAGGCGCAGAAGCTCATCGGCATCAGCCTGGAGGGGAGCGTCGGCTAGGCGCCCGCCGGTTTCCGTTTCATTGGGGTGACGACCGCCATGACCGAGACTGCAAAGCCCGTGATGAACATCGCCGACGTGCCGCTGCGCGACAACGCGCATGGCGAGGCGTTCGCGGCCAAGATCGGCTCGTTCGGCCGCATGATCGGCTCGACCGGCATGGGCGTCATGCTGCACGTGGTCGAGCCGGGCAAGAAGGCGTTTCCCTTCCACGCCCACCACATGACGCAGGAGCTGTTCGTCATCCTCGAAGGCGAGGGCACCTACCGCTTCGGCGCCGAGAGCTATCCGGTGAAGGCCGGCGATGTCTGCGCCGCGCCGACCGGCGGGCCGGAGGTCGCCCACCAGATCGTCAATACCGGCAAGACGACGCTGAAATATCTCGGCATCTCGGCCAATCCGACGGGAACCGGTGACGTGGTCGAATATCCGGACTCGAAGAAGTTCGCGGTCTCCTCGCGCTTCGACTGGGCGACCGGCAAGGGCGGCGTGCGCTATGTCGGCCGCGCCGAGAATTCGCTCGACTACTGGGACGGCGAATGAAGGTTTTGGAGCAGGTCGCCGCCTTCGCGGAACCTGAAGGAAAGTGGAACGAATGGCACTGCTTGAGATCAAGAACCTGCATGTGACCGTGGCCGAGCGCGAGATCCTGCGCGGCATCGACCTCTCGGTCGGCAAGGGCGAGACCCACGCCATCATGGGCCCGAACGGCGGCGGCAAGTCGACGCTGGCCTATGTGCTCGCCGGCCACCCCGGCTACACGGTGACCGAGGGCTCGGTGACCTACAACGGCCAGGACCTGCTGACGATGGAGCCGGACGCGCGCGCCGCCGCCGGCATCTTCCTCGCCTTCCAGTATCCGGTCGAGATCCCCGGCGTCGCCACCATGACGTTCCTCAAGTCGGCGCTCAACGCCCAGCGCAGGGCGCGCGGCGAGCCGGAGCTCACCGACGCCCGATTTCGTGCGCAAGGTGCGCGAGGTTTCCGAGCGGCTCAACGTCACCCAGGAGATGCTGCGCCGGCCGCTCAATGTCGGCTTTTCGGGCGGCGAGAAGAAGCGCAACGAAATCATGCAGATGGCGCTGCTCGATCCGCAGCTCTGCGTCATGGACGAGACCGATTCCGGCCTCGATATCGATGCGCTGCGCGTCGTCTCCGACGGCGTCAACGCGATGAAGTCGCCGGAGCGCTCGACCATCGTCATCACCCACTATCAGCGCCTCTTGAACCACATCGTGCCCGACGTGGTGCATGTGCTTTCCGCCGGCCGCATCGCGCGCTCGGGCGGCAAGGAGCTGGCGCTTGAGCTGGAAGAGAAGGGCTACGCCGAGTTCGCCGGCGCGGCGGCCTGAGCGACCCGATGACCGCAGAACCCAGAACCATCCGCACCAAGGCGGAAGAGGCGCTGATCGCCGAATACCGCGCCAACGCCGCGCGACCTGCCGGGCGGCACGCCGGTCGCGCATCGGCGCGAGGCGGCGATCGCGCTGTTCGAGAAGAGCGGCCTGCCGCACCGCCGCGTCGAGGAGTGGAAGTACACCGACCTGCGCGCGCTGATGAAGGGTGCCGCGCCGCTCGCCGACGGCGTCGACGATGCGACGCTGACCGAGCTGGCGGGCAAGGACCCGCTGGCCGGGCTCGACCGCGCCCGCCTGGTGGTGGTCAACGGCACCTATCGCCCCGACCTCTCCGACCTTGCCGGGCTCGACGGCGTCACCGTGACGGCGCTCGACCGACGTGCTCGCCAACGCGCCCGAGCGCATCGGCCGGCTCTTCGCCGATTCCGACGACACGGCGCTGGCGCTCAACTCGGCCTTCATGCAGGGCGGCGTCGTGGTCGACGTCGCCAGGGACGCGACGCCGGCGCGGCCGATCGAGATCGTCCACCTGACGGCCGCCGGCGCACCGGTGGCGATCTTCGTCCGCGACATGGTGACGGTCGGCGCCAATGCCAGCGTGCGGGTCGATCGATTCCCATCGCGGCCCGGACGGGCTCGCCTATCAGGTCAATGCCGTCACCGAGCTGTCGATCGCTCCCGGCGCCCATGTCGAATGGGCGCGGCTGCAGGCGGAGGGCGGCGCCGCCCAGCACATCGGCACGCTGCAGACGAGGCTTGCCGCCGACGCCACCCTCAGCCATCTCATCGTCAATGCCGGCGCCGCGCTGTGGCGCTGGCAGGGCTTCGCCACCGTCGCCGGGCGCGGCGTGACGCTCTCCTTCAACGGCGCCACCATGCTCTCCGGCAGCGAGCACGGCGACCAGACGCTGGTCGTCCGCCACGCCGAGGGCTGGTCGCAGAGCCGCGAGCTGTTCAAGAACGTGGTCGACGGCAAGGCCGAGGGCGTCTTCCAGGGCCGCATCGTCGTCGATCAGGACGCCCAGAAGACCGACGCCAAGATGATGACCCAGGCGCTGCTCCTGTCGGACGAAGCGCAGTTCGCCTCCAAGCCGGAGCTGGAGATCTTCGCCGACGACGTCCAGTGCGGCCACGGCGCCACCTCGGGGCGCATCGACGACACCGAGCTCTTCTACCTGATGGCGCGCGGCGTGCCGCGGCCGAGGCCGAGCAGCTCCTGATCGAGGCCTTTCTCGACGACGCCATCGACATGCTCAAGGACGAGGCGACGGCGAGCGCGCTCAAGGGCGTGGTCAGCGCCTGGCTGAAGAAGCGGGGAGGGGCGGCGTCGTGAGCGCGATGGCGACGACCCCACCCACCACGCTGCGCGTGGTCCCTCCTACCCGGAGCGAGGGAGGGATGGGTGGCTCCCGATTGCTCAAGCGTTCAAGTTGGCCCGGCGCCGGTGCCGCGAACGCACAATCCCCTCCCAGGAACGGGGAGGGGGAGACCATGCGAAGCCATAGGCGAAGCATGGTGGGTGGGGTGTTCGGGAGGGCGTCGTGAACAGGCCCGAGACGATCAACGCGCCTCTCGATGTCGCAGGCGGTGCGGCGGGATTTCCCGATTCTGGCGCGCACCGTCTACGACAAGCCGCTGGTCTATCTCGACAATGCCGCCTCGGCCCAGAAGCCGCAGGCGGTCATCGACGCGGTCGCCGCAGGCCTATGGCGCGGAATACGCCAACGTCCATCGCGGCCTGCATTTCCTCTCCAATCTCGGCGACCGAGAAATACGAGGAGGCGCGCGAGATCGTCCGCCGCTTCATCAACGCGGCGCACGACCGACGAGATCGATCTTCACCCGCAACGCGACCGAGGCGATCAACCTCGCCGCTGCCTCGTTCGGCGGCTCGGTGATCGGCGAGGGCGACGAGATCGTGCTCTCGATCATGGAGCACCACTCCAACATCGTGCCGTGGAACTTTCTGCGCGAGCAGCGCGGCGCGGTGATCAAATGGGCGCCGGTCGCCGACGACGGCACGTTCCTCGTCGACGAATTCGAGAAGCTGCTCGACGCCCGCGCACGAAGATGGTGGCGATCACCCACATGTCGAACGTGCTCGGCACGGTCGTGCCGGTGAAGGAGGTCTGCCGCATCGCGCATGCGCGCGGCATTCCGGTGCTGGTCGACGGCAGCCAGGGCGCCGTGCATCTGCCGGTCGACGTGCAGGACATCGACTGCGACTTCTATGCGCTTCACCGGCCACAAGCTCTACGGGCCGACCGGCATCGGCGTGCTCTATGGCAAGCGCGAGCGCCTGCAGCGCGATGCCGCCCTACATGGGCGGCGGCGAGATGATCGCCGACGTCAGCGAGGATCGGGTCACCTATGCCGAGCCGCCGCACCGCTTCGAGGCGGGCACGCCGCCGATCGTCCAGGCGATCGGCCTCGGCGCGGCGCTGACCTACATGGAGAGCGCTCGGCCTCCAGCGCATCCATGCCCACGAGGCGGAGCTGGCCGCCTATGCCCAGGAGCGCCTGTCGCGCATCAACAGCCTGACCATCTACGGGCAGGCCATGGGCAAGGGCGCCATCGTCTCCTTCAACATGGCCGGCGCCCACCCGCACGACGTCTCGACCATCATCGACCGGTCGGGCGTCGCGGTGCAGGGCCGGCACCCACTGCGCCCAGCCGCTGCTTGCCCGCTTCGGTGTCACCGCCACCTGTCGCGCCTCCTTCGCGCTCTATAACACCACCGAGGAAGTCGACCGCCTGGCCGAAGCCTTGCAGAAAGCGGCAGGTTTCTTCGCGTGATGACGATGGACGAGCGTCCCACATTCATGCCGTCTGAAAGCCCGGAGACGAAGGCGGCGCCGGAGCCAGAGACGACGCATGGCGCTTCCGTGGCGCCGCGTGCCACCGGCTCGGCGATTCCGCCGGAGGAGCTGGAGCGGCTGACCGGCGACATCGTCGAGGCGCTGAAGACCGTCTACGACCCGGAGATCCCGGCCGATATCTACGAGCTGGGGTTGATCTACCGCGTCGACATCGACGACGATCGCAACATCGCCATCGACATGACGCTGACCGCGCCCGGCTGCCCGGTCGCCGGCGAGATGCCGGCCTGGGTGGAGAACGCAGTGAGCATGGTGCCGGGCGTCAAGGAGGTCAGCGTCAGCATGGTGTTCGACCCGCCGTGGACGCCGGAGCGCATGTCGGACATCGCCCGCGTCGCGCTCGACTGGTACTGAGCGGCCCCCGGGGGCCGTGCGGCAAAGCGCACCACCCGGAACGATCCGGAGTTGAGAAATTGCGCCATCGGCGAAACCGGGGGTTAAGGGTCCTCGGCTAGTTTGCCGTCATGGGCGACACCAATCCGCCGACGGCACCGAACCCGTCGTCGACCGTTCCTGAGCTGATCGGACCGCAGCCGCAGTTGCTCGCGGCTGGCCTGGCGCTGGCCGGCGGCGCCGCCGTCGTGGCGGCGGCCGTGGGCCTGTGGCTGGCGCTGAACCCGATGGGGGAAACCGGCGACGGCCGCGCGACCCTGCCCACCATCACCATGGCCACCAACGACGTGCCCGGCTCGGTCCTGCCGGTCGCTGCGTCGCTCGTCTTTGAGGGCAGTCCCTCGTGGACCGCGTTGGCCCTGCCGGACAGCCAGAAGCGGCGCGTCATGCGGGAGGTCGCCGACGGCAAGCTCAGGCTCGGCGCCCTCTTCCTGTGGGACACGATTGACGAAGACGCCGACACGGTTCGCGTCGGCGGCGCCGGCTACGATCAGGACGTGGCGATCGCGCACGCCCGGACGATGGTCTACGTGCCTTACTATCCCGGCACCAAGGTCGCCATCACTGCTCTGAGCGACGGCGGCGGCGGCGGCGTGACGCTGGGCGTGTCGACGATCATCGGTCCGGTCGTCCTGCCGCCTCTCGGCGTCGGCCAGACCGTCGAAATTCCGGTGCTGTGATGGCGATGCCCTTCGGTCCGCTCATGTCGCTCCTGTTCAGCGCGATCTTCGTGTTGGCGCTGATCAATTTCAGCCGTCCGTTGACTGTGTTCGTCGCGCTGCTCGCCGCATGCGTGGCCGCCGCGATCTTCGCGTATCGCGGACGCTATTTTCCGAGGTGGATCATGGATGTGCTCGACCGGCTCACCAACAAGGCCTCCCTCGAGCGCGCCTACGAGGCGCAGAGCAAGGTCACCTTCACCATCGATGCCGCCGAACTCGCCAGCCGGATCAAGGCGCGCGTCGTCGGCCAGGATGGCGTCGTCGATGCCATCGCGGCGCAGCTCCGCCGGCGGCTGGCCGCCCAGCGGCCCGACAAGCCGGTCGCCGTCTTCTGCCTGGCCGGACCGCCGGGCGTCGGCAAGACCCACCTGGCGAAGGTCTTGGCCGAGGAGCTGTTCGGCGACAGCAAGAGCCTGCATTTCTTCGACATGAGCCAGTTCGGGCAGCCGCACGCCGCCGCCAGCCTCTTCGGGCAGGCACGCGGCTATGTCGGCTCGACCAGCTATGGCGCGCTCACCGCGGCGCTCCGCGACAAGCCCGATGCCGTCGTGCTGCTCGACGAATTCGAGAAGGCACATCCGGAAGTCCACAAGCGTTTCCTTACCGCTTGGAACGATGGCTTCATCACCGAGGTCAGCGACGGCGCTCGCGTCTCCACGGCGGAGGCCATCTTCATCCTCACCACCAATGCCGCGTCGCGCCGGGCAGGAGAGATCGCGCGCGACCAAGCCGACGATCCCGACGAGGCCGCGCGCCTGATCAAGATCGCGCTTGGCGACGCGCAGTTTGCTCCCGAAGTGCTGTCGCGCATCGACGAGGTCTTTGCGCTGAGGCCGCTTGCCGGCCTCGACATCGCCCGCGTCGTGGCGCTCGAGCTGGAAGCGCTCGCCAAGCAGTTCGGCCTCACCATCGCCGCCGGCGGCATCGACCCGCAGATCCTGCTCGATGCGATCGCCGCGCTGGAGCGGCGGACCGATGGCGGCGTGCGCGATATCGCGCGGGCCATCGAGCGGCAGGTGACCGACCAGTTCCTCGAAGCCCGCGCCGCGGGCGCCACCGGCCTCAGGCTCGCCGCCGATGGCGACAAGGTCGTCGTCCGGCCTGAGAGCGTGGCGGCGACCGCGCCATCGCGCGTGGTGGCCGACGCATGAACCGGGCGCGCGCCGCCGCCCGTGCGATCCTGCCGCGCAGCGATCACAAGCCGCGGCCGCTGCCCTACGCCATTTCGCTCTACCGCGGCGATACGCTGTTCCGCGGCCTGGTGGACCTGGCGGCGGTTGCGCTGATTGCGATCCTGTTCACCGCGGATCTGCCGTCCTTCCCCGACGTCTTCGCCTGGTTCAATCATCCGCAGCAGGGTGCGGGCTCCACCATCGGCAAGGTCAATTGGGCGGACAACACCGGCCTCGGCCGGGTCTCGTTCGACTACGGCATATTGCCGCCCAAGATCGCGCTCGACCCGGCGACCGTGGAGCAGGCCGGCCCGACGCTGACGCCGGCGCTCCGCGACGTCAACCAGCGGCTGGCCGCCGAGGATTTCGACGGCGCGCAGCAAATCCTCGACAAGCTGAACGGCGACGATCCGACGGTCGCTTACGCCAGCGCCGTCGTGATGCTGCGGCAGATCACGCTTCCCCAACTGCCGATGATCCTGAGGCGGCTCCGCGTCGCCACCGACCACGCGGTTCCGGCCGCGTTCACGCTCACCGGCGACACCAAGTTCGGCGTCGCCAGCCTCTACTACCGGCACATCGTCCCGAAGAAGGCCCTGGTCACCCTCGACGGCTCCGGGCAGGCCGTGCCGCAAGAACCCGACGAGATGGTGCGCGAAGCCCTCGACTGGTGGCGGCGTGCATCGGCGATGGGGCAGGTTGCCGCCAAGCGCAATCTCGGCATGGCGGCGGCGCTCGGCGCGACGGGCGAGCCCGACTATGCCGCGGCCGCCGCCTTCTGGCGCGAGGCGGCCGGCCTCGGCGACGGCCTGTCGTCCTTCGAGCTCGGCATGATGTATCTCGCCGGCGTCGGCGTCGCGCCCGACTCCGACAAGGCGGAAGGGCTGTTCGAGAAGGCCTCGGGCCAGAACTTCCCCAAGGCCGACCTGGCGCTGGCCGCGGCGCTCATGCCCCGGGTCAAGAAGGGCGAAGCCGGTGCCGTCAGGATGGCCCTGGCGGCCCTCGACCGCGCGGCGAATTCCGATGCCTCGCTGAACGACCGCGCCTTCGCGCACCAGCTGGCCGGCGAATACCTGATCGAGGTCGTGCCGCCGGCGCTGCGCGATCCCCAAGCGGGCGTCGAGCATTTTCGCCAGGAATGGGCGCTGGGCAGCGCCCAGGGCGCCTTCGCGCTTGGCGTCTCCTATCATCTCGGCGTCGGCGTCGAGAAGAACGACGTGCTGGCCCACGCCTATCTGAGCGTGGCCAAAGAGACCTTCCCCAGCAAGACGCGCAAGCTCCTGAACGAGATCGAGGCGACGCTGACGCCGGCCGAGTTGGAACAGGCGAAAGACGCGGCCGCCGGCCTGCCGAGACCCTCGCCGTTCGCCGCAATCGACGTCGGGGTGCCGGGGGACGCCGGCAAGCCGGTGAGAACCGAGCGGCCCCTGACGCCGACGCTCGACGATGGCTTCCGCAGCAACGTGGTCAGGCTGAAATCGGCAGACGACTTGCGCAAGGAACGGTCGCAGTAACGCGGGCGCGTGTGCCGATGTTGGCCGCGCCTGCCTCTTTAGTGCGGAACCGCTTTCCTTTTGATTGGTCCGATTTTGGCTTTGCCGGCAGCGGAAGTTGATGGAGCCGTGTTGCAGGCGCAGGGCAGCTGCGCGCCTGGCCAGAACCCGCCTTTGCGCCGGATCAAGCCTCCGCCGGGACTTGTCGTGTAGCGACAAGCCACCATGCCGCCCGAAATCGACCCCGTTCCCAAGAAGCACCGCGAGCTGGAGCGCATCGCCCTGGTCGCGCTGAAAGCGGCGCGCATCCTGTTGCAGAGCGGCGCCCGTGTGAAGGTGGTGCACGAGGGCGCCGGGCTGATCGTCCGTGGTCTCGGCGCCGACATCATCGGCATGCGCGCCGGCTACGCCTCGCACGAGATCACCGTCTCGGGCGGCGGTAACACCGTCACCCGCATGACCTCGGTCGGCTCGCACGGCGTCAACCACCGGCTCGACCACGGCCTGCGCGCGCTGTGCGTGAAGGTGTCGGAGGGCGGCATGAGCGTCGATGAGGTCGAGACGGCGATCGACCGGCTGGAGCGCGAGACGCCGCGCTACCCGGCGCCGGTCGTGGCGCTCGCGGTCGGCATTGCCTGCGCCGCCTTCGGCCGGCTGCTCGGCGTCGACTGGGCGGCCTTCGTGCCGGTCTTCGTCGCCGGCACCGTCGGCCAATACGTCCGCCACCTCATGCGCGCCCGCGGCATCAACGCCTACGTCGTTTCTGCCGTCATCGCCTTCCTCTCCGCCGCGCTGAGCGGCCTCGGCGCCATGGCAGTGGGCAGCCGGACCGTGCCGCTGGCGATGATCGCGGCGATCCTGCTGCTGGTGCCGGGCGTGCCGGCGACCAACGCCCAGACCGACATCATGGACGGCTATCCGTCGATGGGGAGCGCCCGGGCGGTCGCCGTGCTCATGGTGATGATCTTCGCCACCGTCGGCGTGTGGATCGCCGAAGTGATCCTGGGGGTGAAGTGATGGACGCCGCTTTGCTCCACCTCATCCATCAGGTCGCCTTCGGCGCCGTCGCCGCCGCCGGCTTCGCTGTGCTCTTCAATGTCGGCCCGCGCACGCTCCTCTGGTGCATGGGGGCAGGGGGGCTGGCGCTGATGGTGCGCACGCTTGGCCAGGACGCCGGCTGGAGCCTCGAAGCCGCCTCCTTCGTCGCCGCGATCGCCGCCTCCTGCGCCGGCTGGGGCTTCCGCCGCTTCCTCGGCACCGAGAGCAATGCGGTGGCGCTCGCCGGCTGCATCCCGATGGTGCCCGGCGCCTTCATGAGCCAGGCGATTCTGGGCCTGCTGGCGGTGACCGCGCCCAACCCGGCCAACGAGGTGGCCACCATCGTGCTCGCGCTCGAATATTCGCTGCGCGTCGCCTTCACGCTCGGTGCCATCGGCGCCGGGCTGGCGATTCCCGCCCACCTGCTTCGGAACCGGGATTTCTAAGATATATCAATTGTTTGTATGGGGCTTGTCCAATGGTGCGAAGCGGCCCATTTTAGAACCAGTCGACGCCGGCCTTGAACCGGCGCCGCCCGTGAGAAATGAGAGACAGCCCATGCCCCGTCCGCGCCTTTCCGTGATCTCGTTGACTGAAGCGGCGGCCGCGCGCGTGCGCGACCTCATGGAGGGCGGCGACACGCCGGCCGTCGGCGTCCGCGTCGGGGTGAAGAACGCCGGCTGCGCCGGCATGGCCTACACGCTCGACAAGGTCACGGAGCCCAACCTGGCGGACGACGTCGTCAGCCAGCACGGCGTCACCGTCTATGTCGATCCGAAGGCAGTGCTCTTCCTGCTCGGCACCACCATGGACTTCGAGACCACCAAGCTGCGCTCGGGCTTCGTCTTCCATAATCCCAACGAGGTCTCCGCCTGCGGCTGTGGCGAATCGGTCGAGCTGAAGCCGGCCACTCTCGAGCCCGAAGACGCCTGAGGCGGCACGGGCCACGCTGCGCACCGGCATGTTCGGCTTCTTCTACACGGTCATCGGGCTGCTCTGGATCGCGTGGCTGTTGTACTGGGTCGCGGCCTCGTCCGGTGCCAAGGCCACGGCGCAGTCGGAAAGCTGGCAATCGCGGCTCACCTACAGCATCCCGCTGTGGATCGCGGCGATGCTGCTCTTCGATCGCCACCTCGGGCCTTTCCTCGACGCCCATCTCTATCCGTTCCGCCTGTGGCTGGTGATCGCCGCGACGGTCATCACCGCCGCCGGCGTCGCCTATGCGATCTGGGCGCGGCGCGTGCTCGGCGCCAACTGGAGCGCCAACGTGCAGGTGAAGCAGGACCACGAACTCATCCGCGGCGGTCCCTATGCGCTCTCCCGCCACCCGATCTACACCGGCATGCTGCTGGCGTTTCTCGGAACCGCGCTGGCGGTGGGCGAGGCGCGGGCGCTGATCGCGATCGTGCTGGTCGTCGGCAGCCTTTGGTACAAGCTGAGCCTCGAGGAGAGGGTGATGCGCCAGACCTTCGGCGCCGCCTATGACGACTACAGCCACCGGGTGAAGGCACTGATTCCCTTCGTGATCTGAGGACGGTCGCGGTCGCGCCGCTGCGCCGACGGCGCGCCTGCTGTAGATTGGCCCGATGGCCGGGCTCGAAGACCTCGTCGCAGACCTGATGGCGCCGCTCGGCGGCGTCTCCATCCGCCGCATGTTCGGCGGCCGCGGCGTCTTCAAGGACGGGCTGATGTTCGCGCTGATCTCCTCGCACGACGTCTTCTACCTGAAGGCGGACGAAGAGACCGCGGCGGCCTTCGCGGCCGAGGGCTGCGATCAGTGGACGCCGGAGATGAAGGGGCGGGCGATCCCCATGCCCTACTGGCGGGCGCCGGAGCGCCTGCTCGACGAGCCCGACGAATTCGCCGCGTGGGCGCGGGCGGCGTTCGCGGCGGCGGTGCGCGCAGAGTCCGCCAAGCGAGGACCGAAGAAGGCGAGGCCGACCGCCGGGCAGACGAAACGCAGGAAGACCTGATCGCGACGCAGGGGCCGACGCCGTGAGGCCGAGCGTGATAGGGTCGCCGCCGAGGGCGGCACCCAGACACATGCGGAAGCCTCCATGACCGCTGCCGATGTTCTCCTGGTCATTGTTGCGCTTGCCTTCGCCTGGAGCATGGGGGCGCACTACACGGGCGCCTGCATGGGCATGCCGCACGCGACCGGAAGCATCCGGCTGTGGCCCGCCTTGCTGATCATGGCGCCGCTCACGCTGATCGGCGCCACCTTTCTCAGTCATCAGGTGCTCGAGAACGTCGGCCACAACATCCTCGCCGCTGATCGGCTTGGCGCGGCGCCGGCCGTGGCGATTATCGGCGCGGCCTTCATCCTCACGACATTCTTCACCTGGCGGCGAATTCCCACCTCGACCATTCAGATCCTGGTCTTCTGCATCGTCGGCGCCGGCGCGGCCCTCGGCCTCGCGATCCGCTGGCAGACGATTCTTCGGCTGGCCATCCTGTGGGTGCTGGCGCCGGTCGTCGCCGCGGCGCTCGGCTACGCCTTCACCAAGGCCTTCGATGCGCTTCCCGGCTTTGCGCGGAGCGGAACCGCGGGCGCGATCGGCCGCGTGCTGGTGGCGGTCGGTGGCGCTGCCTCGCTGACCATGGGGGCAAATGACGTATCGAACGCGACCGCCCTGTTTCTGCCGACCGGGTTTTCCGGCCCACTCCTGGCGGGGCTGATCGGTGGCATCGGCCTTGCGGTCGGCGTCCTCACCTGGGGACGACCGCTTCTCGAACGCGTCGCTTTCGACATCGTCAGGCTCGACATGCCGATGGCAACGGCGGCCCAGCTCGTGCAAGCGATCGTCGTCCTGACGGCCGTGCTCTTCGGCTATTTCACGTCAATGAACCAGGCGCTGATCGGTGCCATGGCAGGCGCCGGTCTTGCCCGCGGACGGGAGACCATCGACCGGGGCGTGATCCTCGGCATCCTGCGCGGCTGGATCATCGGTCCGGCCGCCGGCGTCGTCCTCGGTTTCGCTCTCGCGCTGGTCGGCAGGCTGTTCTAGAGGCGGGGCTGCTTGCTCAGCCGGTCGGCACCTTGACCGGGCGCAGCAGGAAGGCCGGGACGTGGTCGCCGAGGCCGATGACCGGCGCCTCGTCGCGCTCGCCCTCGCGCGGACGGCGGTCGCGCCGGTGGTCGTCGCGGCGGGGCCTGCGATTGTCGCGCGGCGCGTGCTCCTGGTGCGGTTGTTCAGGGCGATGCTCGCGGCGCGGCTGTTCCGGCGCCGGGCTCTCGGCCTGGGCTGCCTGTTCTCGCGGCTCTGCCTTGGGCGACGCCTCGCGTCGCGGGCGGCGGTCGCCGCGGCCGCGTTCACGGCTCTCGCGGTGCTCGTGATCCGAATCCGCCTCGTGCTCGCGCTCGGCGCGGCCCTTGTGCAGGGCGGCGGCGCGCTCGCTGTCGGCATCGACGTCGAGCGGCGGAATGGGATGGCCGGTCAGCTTCTCGATCCCCGCCACGTATTTGCGATCGAGCGACGTGGCGATGGTGATCGACGTGCCGGTCAGTCCGGCGCGCCCGGTGCGGCCGATGCGGTGGATGTAGTCTTCGGCGTGGGTGGGCACGTCGAAATTGAAGATGTGGCTCACCGCTGGGATATCGAGGCCGCGCGCAGCCACGTCGCTGGCGACCAGAAGCTTGATGCGGTCCTGGCGAAAGTCGTCGAGGGTGGCTGTGCGCGCCCGCTGGTCCATGTCGCCGTGCAGTGCGCCGACCGAGAAGCCGTGCTTGGAAAGCGAGCGGTGCAGCGTAGCCACGTCGCGCTTTCGGTTGCAGAAGATGATGGCATTCTTGAAATTGTCGGCGCCGCGGATGAGCGTGCGCAGGACGGCGCGCTTGTCGACCGGCTCGCGGCCTGACTGGACGATGTACTGGCTGATGGTGGTTGCCGCCGTCGCCGGCTTCGAGGCCTCCACCCGCACCGGGTTGTGCAGGAACTGGTCGGCGAGCCGCTTGATCTCGGGCGGCATGGTTGCCGAAAAGAACAGCGTCTGGCGGGTGAACGGCAGAAGCTTGCAGATGCGCTCGATGTCCGGGATGAAGCCCATGTCGAGCATGCGGTCGGCCTCGTCGATGACGAGGATTTCGACGCCGGTCATCAGGATCTTGCCGCGCTCGAACAGGTCAAGCAGGCGGCCGGGGGTGGCGATCAGGATGTCGACGCCGCGGTCCAGCTTCTTGAGCTGGTCGTCGAAGGAGACGCCGCCGATGATCAGCGCCACGGTCAGCTTGTGATTGCGGCCGTAGCGGCCGAAGTTCTCCTCGACCTGCGCGGCGAGTTCCCGCGTCGGTTCGAGGATCAGCGTGCGCGGCATGCGCGCCCGGGCGCGGCCCTGCTCGAGCAGGGTCAGCATCGGCAGCACGAAGCTTGCCGTCTTGCCGGTTCCGGTCTGCGCGACGCCGACGACATCGCGGCGTGCCAATGCGTGGGGGATGGCCTGCGCCTGGATGGGCGTAGGTTCGGTGTAGCCACTGGCCTCAACCGCGGCCAGGACCTTGGGGCTCAGTCCGAGAGATTCAAAGCTCATTCGTGAAACGATAGACCCGGCTCATAGCCGTGGTGTGACGGCGCCGATTTGAGGATCAGGCGCGGCGGAGGCGACGCGTTGCAACATAGGGAATGCCGGCGCCATGTCAATGTTTTCGGCCGAATTCTGGGTAAATAATGCTGGCTAGTTACTGGCCGGGCCAAAGCGGTATTCGGTCGGCGACAGGACGAACAGCTCGTAGTTCTGGTCGGTGTTGCCGTTGGGGTTGAGCGTCTGGATGAACACCGACAGGCCGTCGGAGTCCGATTCCGAAGTGTAATCGACGATATCCACCTTGAGATCGGCCAGTTCCTTGATCTCGATGGTGTTCTGGACGGTGGCGCTGCCGTCGTCCTGATAGGCGATCCATTGCACGAACAGGCGCGCGGTGACCGCCTCGCCGACGGTGCGCGCGATGATGACGCGGTAGGCACCGGTCTTGTCGCCCTGGTCCCAGGTGCCGGCGATGCGCACGTCCTCGACCGAGCCTGGCATCGCGGCGAGGCCGTCGGTGAGCGCGTCGGCACGGGCCGGCGCCGTCGCGGCAAGGCCGACGACCAGCATCGCGGCAAGGATGAGCGGGCGGATCATGCGCGTCTCCGAATGCCGTTCCAGGCGGGAAGCCTAGCAGAAAGCGGAAGTGAGGTCAGCCCGACATCGGGGGCAGCGGCGCTGCGTGTGCCTCGTGCTCGTCGGCGCGCGAGGCCACGACGCAGCCGGATCGAAACGTCCCGTTAACACTCTGGGCTGTCCTCTAGGTCGAGCCGATTCGCGCGGCGGACACGGAGGGGGAAGGCGCCGGGTGACGAGAAGGGGTCGCTACCGCGGGTTCCGGCGATTTGCCGGCGCGGCGGGTGCATTCGCGATTGTCCTGGCGGGCGCCTGCGCGCCGGCCTGGGCGATCTCGAGCGGCTGCACTGCCGTCAATTCCGGCGCGCTGGACATCTACATCACGGGCAATTCAGTCCAGACGAAGCAGGCCACCGGTTTCGATGACGGCGACACGATCAACATCACCGCCACGGCAACCGGTGATCCCCCGTATTACAGATACCTTTGGACTTTGCAAAACGACGCCGGCGCCACCGTTGCCAGTTCGCACGCGCCGAGCGTTTCGCTGAGCTACACGGTCTCGGGCGCGGATGCGCGGGCCATGCTGAAGTCCACCGGCCGCTTCCGGGTCGCGTCGGCGGGCCCCGCTCTGACCGTCACCGCGACGTGCACGCCGGTGCCCGTGAGTTCCCCCAGCCCGCCGGCGCCGCCCAGCTCCCCCAGCCCGCCCGCGAGCTCCGGCAGTCCGCCCGCCGTGGACCAGGTCGACCAGGCGCAAACGGACCTTTCACAACAGGTGGTGCAGATCGCCGGCGGGGAGATCGGCGGCGCGGTGAGCAGCGCCATCGACGGTGCCTTCGGTGGCGGCAGTCCGGTCAGCATCGGCGGCGATGGCGTCGCCCTGTTCTACGCGCCGGAGACGCCGCACCAGCGTTTCGACGACGCCTTCGCCGCGCTCGGCCATGACACCGGCAAGAAGGCGTTGCCGCTGACCACCGGCGCGGTGGCCAGGGCCGGCTTCCGGCGCATGTGGAACGTCTGGGCCGACGTGCGCGGCGCCGGCTTGACCGGGCGAGGCGCCGCGACGGGCACAAACGGCACCCAGATCAACGTGACGGCCGGGCTCGGCCACAGGCTGTCGCCGGATCTCGTCGTCGGTCTCCTCGGCGGCTATGAGCATTTCGACTATGGCGCGGCTTCGTCGAGCGGGAATCTCAAGGGCCATGGCGCTTCGCTCGGTACTTACCTCGGCTGGCGTTTCGGTCGTGGATTGAGATTCGAGGCAGCGGCGGTGTGGTCGCACCTGTCCTACGACGCGACGGCGGGGGCGACCGCCGGCTCGTTCGACGCCAATCGCTGGCTGGCGAGCGGCGAGCTCTCCGGCAGCCACAAGGCCGGCGGCTTCGTATGGACGCCTTCGGCGCGGGTGTTTGCCGCGTGGGAGGATCAGGGCGCTTACACCGACAGCGCCGCGAGCGCGCACGCCGCGCAGCGTGTGCTGCTCGGCCGGGTGAGCGGCGGGCTAAATCTCGCCTATCCCTGGATGGCACCGAACGGTGCGACGGTCACCCCCTCTTTGGGCGCCTATGCCGACTATGGCTTCGGCCGCACCAGTCCGGCCTCCAGCGGATCGACGCTGGCCAGCCCCGGCGGCGTGTCGGGGCGGGTGACCGCGGGCCTGGCGGTGCGCAACGTGCGCCATGCGACGCTGTCGCTCGGCGGCGCGCTGGGCGGTCTCGGCAGCACCTATCTGACCTGGTCGGCGGACGCGCGGGCCGCCGTGCCGTTCTGAGGGGCCTGGTCGGAGAGCACCCCGGCGGGCAGCGACAGGGCGCAGCGCAGGCCCTGCGGAGGCCATTCGAAGCGGACCTTGCCGCCGAGCTGGTGCTCGATCGCGCCAAAAATGACGTCGGTCCCCATTCCCTGGCTGGTCGGCTCCTGCACGGCGGGGCCGTCGGCCTCCACCCAGGTCAGGTCCAGCCGCCCGTCGTCTCGCCAGGACCACGACACGTCAAGCCGGCCGTCGGCGACGGAGAGCGAACCGTATTTCACGGCGTTGGTCGCCAGCTCGTGCAGGACCAGCCCGATCAGTTGCGCCGTCGCACGGGGCAGGCGGACGTCGGGGCCCTGCCAGGTGATCCTTGCTTCCCCGTCGGACCCGAAGCAGGCCACTTCCTGGCCGACCAGCTCCGCCAGGTCCGCCGCCTGCACGCCCGAGAGAAGGCGATGGGAGCGGGCCAATGAATTGATCCGCCCGGAAAGCTTGCGCCTGAACGCATCGACCGTTTCGGCCTGCGTGCGCCGGACGAGGCTGGAGACGACCGAGAACAGGTTCTTGGCGCGGTGATCGATTTCCGCCGAGATCAGCGCCAGCCGCTCCTCCTCGCGCTTGCGCCCGGTAATGTCGCTGAACAGGACCGCCACCCGTCGCAGGTGTGGCGGACCGACACGGAAGGCATAGACGTCGTAATGACGATCGAGCTTCTCGGCCGGTCGTTCGAACCGCACCGGTTCGCCCGTCGAGGCGACGTGGCCATAGAGGGCGAACCAGTAATCCTCGTGCCCCGGTTCGAGGGAACGCATCGTTCTTCCGGTCGCGTTCTTGAGCCCGGTTTCGCTCTCGAAGGCCGCGTTGACCTCCAGAAAGCGATAGTCGACAGGGCGTTCCTCCTCGTCGAACACCATCTCGATGATGCAGAAGCCTTGATCGATCCCGTCCAGGAGGTCGCGATAGCTCAATCCGCGCGCGGATGAGCCAGCTTCGCCCGGTCCGCCCGAGAACGAGGTGGGGCTTTCGGAAACCGCAGGATTCCGGCTCGAGGCTGGAACGGGCCCATCCGAGAGGGATGCAGAGCCGGCTGTCATGGAAACGTCCTCTCGGCCAGGGCTGTCTGGCGACAATCGAGGAACTAGCGCCGGTTGCGGTGCCAGCAACCCGAGCGCCGCATTGCAGATTGCTCACATTCGCGTTGGTCGCCGCCCGGCGGCGCCGCGCCTTGCGTCGGCTGCCCGTTGACCGAGACGGTCTTCAGGATCGCCTCAGATATCCAGATCCTTGGCGAACTCGGCGCGCTCCTGGATGAAACGGAAGCGCTCCTCCGGCTTGTTGCCCATCAGGCTTTCGACTGCCGATCCGGTCTCCGCCTCCTCGACGATCTCGACCTTGAGCAGCGTGCGCTTGGCCGGGTCCATGGTCGTTTCCTTGAGCTGGCCGGGAAGCATTTCGCCGAGACCCTTGAAACGGCTGACCTCGATCTTGCCGCGGCCGTTGAATTCCTTCTTCTCCAACTCGGCCCGGTGGGCGTCGTCGCGGGCGTACATCACCTTGGCGCCCTGGCTGAGCTTGTAGAGCGGCGGCACGGCGAGGAAGAGGTGGCCGTCGCGGATCAGCTGCGGCATCTCGCGATAGAAGAAGGTGATGAGCAGCGAGGCGATGTGGGCGCCGTCGACGTCGGCGTCGGTCATCACGATGATGCGGTCGTAGCGCAGGTCCGCCGCCTTGTAGCCGGCGCGCGGGGAGACGCCGAGCGCCTGGATGAGATCGCCGATCTGCTGGTTCTGGGAAAGCTTCTCGCGGCCGGCATTGGCGACGTTGAGGATCTTGCCCCTGAGCGGCAGGATTGCCTGGGTGGCGCGGTTGCGCGCCTGCTTGGCCGAGCCGCCGGCGGAATCGCCCTCGACGATGAACAGCTCGGTGTCGGCCTTGCCGGCCTGTGAGCAGTCGGCGAGCTTGCCGGGCAGGCGCAGCTTGCGCGCCGCCGTCTGCCGGCCGATCTCCTTCTCGTGCCGGCGGCGCAGCCGCTCCTCGGCGCGCTCGACCACCCAGTCGAGCAGGCGGGTGGCATCGGCTGGCGAGGCGGCGAGCCAGTGGTCGAAGGGATCGCGCACGGCATTCTCGACGATGCGCGTCGCCTCGGCCGAGGACAGCCGGTCCTTGGTCTGGCCGACGAATTCCGGCTCGCGGATGAAGACCGAGAGCAGGCCGGCGGCGGACGTCATCACGTCGTCGGCGGTGATGACATTGGCGCGCTTGTTGCCGCTGAGCTCGGCATAGGCCTTGAGGCCGCGGGTGAGCGCGGCGCGGAAGCCGGCCTCGTGGGTGCCGCCGTCACCGGTCGGAATGGTGTTGCAGTAGGAGCGGATGAAGCCTTCGCCGGGGAACCAGGCGACCGCCCATTCCGCCGCGCCATGGCCGCTGGTCTTGTCGGTGCGGCCGGCGAAGATCGGCACAACGGTCTTCTCGCTGCCGAGTTCGGCGGCCAAAAATTCCGACAGGCCGCCGGGGAAGTGGAAGCTCGCCTTCTCCGGGATGTCCGTGCCCTGGATGAGCGCGGGAGCGCAGGACCAGCGAATCTCGACGCCGCCGAAGAGGTAGGCCTTCGAGCGCGACATGGCGAACAGACGCTTGGGGTCGAGCGCGGCGCCCTTGCCGAAGATCTGCGGGTCGGGGCGGAAGCGTATGCGCGTGCCGCGCCGGTTGTGGACCTCGCCGAGCTCCTTCAGCGGCCCCTTGGGCTCGCCGCGCGAATAGGTCTGGCCGTAGAGCCGCCGTCCAATCGCAACCTCCACCTCGAGAGTTTCGGAGAGCGCGTTGACCACCGACACGCCGACGCCGTGCAGGCCGCCTGACGTCTCGTAGACCTTGGAATTGAACTTTCCGCCGGAGTGGAGGGTGGTCATGATCACCTCCAGCGCCGACTTGTTCTTGAACTTGGGGTGCAGGCCGACGGGGATGCCGCGGCCGTTGTCGGTGACGGTGACGAAGCCGTCCGCCTCGACCTCGACCTCGATCCAGCTGGCGTGGCCGGCCACTGCCTCGTCCATCGAGTTGTCGATGACCTCCGAGAAGAGGTGATGCAGGCCCTTCTCGTCGGTGCCGCCGATATACATGCCCGGCCTGCGGCGCACCGGCTCCAGCCCCTCCAGCACCTCGATGTCGGCGGCCGAATAGCTGTCGTCGGCGCCGACTGCCTTCTTCAGCGGCACCGACTTGCCCTGCCGCGCGGCACTGGCGACCGACTTCAGCTTGCCGACCTCCTGGTCGAGCTGGGCGAATAGGTCGGCGGACTTGTCGGATCTGCGTTTCTTGGCGGCAGGCATGGAAGAGACTTCTCGGAACTCGAATCAGGTCGGGTCAGTGTGGCACGAGGCGTCGTGTCGCGGGAGGCCGGCGCAGGACCTTCGCGGCAGGTGAGCGCCTGGTCAAGTCGGTCAAATGCGTGCTCCAGCCTCTCGATACCCTCGGCACGGGTGAGACAACAGCGGCGGATGACGGGCAGGAGAGGGCGGGGCATGATGGCAGCCATGCAAAACAGGAGAATGTCATGTCCCGCGTGGTGATCATCGGTGGCAGCGGTCATGTCGGCACCTATCTGGTGCCGCGGCTGGTCGAGGCCGGCTTCACCGTCTGCAACGTGACCCGCGGCCAGCGCCAGCCCTACACCCAGCATGGCGCCTGGCGCGAGGTGCAGACCGTGGTCATCGACCGCGAGGCCGAGGAGAAGGCCGGCACCTTCGGCCGCGCCATCCGCAACCTCAAGGGCGACATCGTCGTCGACATGATCTGCTTCACGCCGGAAAGCGCCCGCCAGGCAGTCGAGGCGCTCGCCGGCCATGTCGGCCATTTCCTCCATTGCGGCACCATCTGGGTGCACGGGCCGAGCGTCGCGGTGCCGACCACCGAGATGCAGCCGCGCCGCCCCTTCGGCGACTACGGCGTCCGTAAGGCGGCGATCGAGGCCTACCTCATCGACGAGGCGCGGCGGAACCGCTTCCCGGCGACCATCCTTCATCCCGGCCACATCGTCGGCGAGGGCTGGAACCCGCTGAACCCGGCCGGCCATTTCGACCCGAAGATATTCTCCCGGCTGGCGCGCAGCGAGGAGGTGGCGCTGCCCAATCTCGGCATGGAGACCGTCCACCACGTCCATGCCGACGACGTGGCGCAGGGCTTCATGAAGGCGATCGCCAACTGGAGCGGTGCGGTGGGCGAGGCGTTCCATATCGTCTCGCCGGCGGCGGTGACGCTCAGGGGCTATGCCGAAGCGGCGGCGCGCTGGTTCGGCCGCGAGGCGAAGCTCACCTATCTGCCCTGGGAGGCATGGAAGACGGCGCGCAGCGAGGAGGAGGCGCGATCGACCTGGGACCACATCGCCCACAGCCCCAGTTGCTCGATCGACAAGGCGCGCCGGCTGATCGGCTACGAGCCGCGCTACAGCTCGTTCGAGGCGGTGCTGGAAGCGGTCAAGTGGCTGGTCGGCAAGGGCCTCATCCGGACCGCGTGAATTCACCAGCGACAGGAGTGCCCACCGTGCCGCAATCTCGTCCGCCCGGACCCTATGACGACCCGCCACGCCCGGTTTCGCCCGCCGTCGAGATCAGCGCCGGCGCGACCTCCGCCCGCATCGCGACCCGCGGTGCCGAACCGGTGGCGTGGTCGGTCGACGGCACCGAGCTCATCTGGGATGCCGACCCCACCTGGTGGCCGAAGAGCGCCCCGGTGCTCTTCCCGCTTTGCGGCCAGACCATAAGCGGCACCATCAAGGTCGATGGCGTGCGCTATCCCATTCCCCTGCACGGCTTCGCACCGACCGCGACCTACACGGTCGAGGAACAGGCGGCGGACCATGTCCGCATGGGCCTAAGCGACGACGCGGCGACCCGCGCCGCCTGGCCCTTCGCCTTTGCCCTGACGGTCGATTACCGGGTCACCGCCGGCCGCTTCTCGGCGGCCTTCGCCGTGAAGAATACCGGCACGATCACCATGCCCTATGCCATCGGCTTCCATCCTGGCTTCCACTGGCCCTTTGCCGGCGGCGACAAGCACGGCCACGCCATCGTCTTTGCCGAGGCGGAAGATGCGATGGTGCCGGAGGTGGGCGCCGGGGGCGCCTTCAAGGCGACGCGCCGCCGGCTGCCCATGGCGGGGCGGACACTGCCGCTCGGCGAGGGGCTGCTTGCCGGCGCGCCGCTCTGCTTCTTCAACGCCAGAAGCCGCAGCCTCCGCTTCGACGACGGCGTTGGCGGCGCCATTGTTGTCGAGACCGAGAATTTCCCGCATCTGGTCGTGTGGTCGAAGGCCGCGGCGCCGTTCGTCAGCATCGAGGCATGGACCGGCCATGCCGACCCGGAAGGCTTCGACGGCGAGCTGGCGGAGAAGCCGTCCATGCGGTTCCTCGCCGCCGGCGAGACGGCACGCCACGCGGTGCACATGAGTTACGAGGCGTGACGCCGCAGACTGTCGGGGCTTGAACGGACGCCCCCTGCCGTCATCTACTGGCCCCCGTGAGACGCAACAGCGAGAGCACCATGGCGACACTTGCAACCACGCCGGCACTCGGCATCGCGGCGCCGCCGTTTTCGCTGGCAGCCACCGACGGCAAGACCTACAGCCTCGCCGACGTCGCTGGAGCGAACGGGACGGTGGTGGCCTTCATCTGCAACCATTGTCCCTACGTCAAGGCGGTCGCGGCGCGCATGGTCGCCGACGCCAGGACGCTGGCCGCAGAGGGCGTCGGCTTC
The DNA here is from genome assembly GCA_963782045.1 of uncultured Alphaproteobacteria bacterium. Classification (GTDB taxonomy): domain Bacteria; phylum Pseudomonadota; class Alphaproteobacteria; order Rhizobiales; family Kaistiaceae; genus CAVSRC01. Next base: position 221,599 of record CAWAIR010000037.1, on the reverse strand, counting down.
GTCGCCATCAACGCCAACGACATCGTCAGCCATCCGCAGGATTCGCCGGCCAACATGAAACTGTTCGCCGACAAGCACGGCTTCCCGTTCCCCTATCTGTTCGACGAGACGCAGGAAACCGCGCGCGCCTATGACGCGGCCTGCACGCCGGAGTTCTATGGCATCAGCAAGGCCGGCACGATCGAGTATCACGGCCGGCTCGACCAGGGCCGCACCGACCAGCCGCCGCCGAACGCGAAGCGCGAACTGGTCGAGGCCATGCGGGCGATTGCAGCGACGGGCAGGGGACCGGCGGATCAGATTCCGTCGGTCGGCTGCTCGATCAAGTGGAAATAGGCGCCGGGGTTGCGCCGCGACGGGGGCAGGGGACATGCGTCTGGCGAGTGTGAACGTGGGTCGGGAACGTATGCTCGACATGAAGGGGACGCCGATGCCGACCGGCATCTTCAAGCGTCCGGTCTTCGCGCGCCCCGTGCGCATCGCGCGGCTCGGCCTCGATGGCGACACGGTGGCCGACGGCAGGGTCCACGGCGGCCCCGACCAGGCGGTCTACGTCTATGGCAGCGAGGACTACGACTGGTGGGCCTTCCGCATGGGCAAGCCGCTGGAACCCGGCACCTTCGGCGACAACCTGACCGTCGACGGGCTGGCGAGCACCGACTATGCCGTCGGCGACCGGCTGGCCATCGGCGAAACGGTGGTGCTCGAGGTGACCGCCCCGCGGGCGCCGTGCGACACGCTCGCCCGGCGCATGGAGCACCCGCAGTTCATCAAGATCTTCCGCGAAGCCGAGCGTCCCGGCCTCTATTGCCGCGTGGTCAGCGAGGGCGTGGTGCAGATGGGCGACATCGTCGAGCACACGCCCTATGCCGGCGACCGGGTGTTGGTGGTCGAGCTGTTCCGCGATCACTTCGACAAACAGCGGTCCGCGGAGCTCCTGCGCCGCTTCCTCGCCGCGCCCCTGTCGGAGCGGCTGCGGGTGGAGAAGCAGCAGCGCCTGGAGGCCCTGGCGGCGGCGCCATGACGGAATTTCCCTGATCCGGGCAGGAAAGCGCCGCGGCGTTGCGCAACAGGGAATATCTCTGCAAAATCGTGCCCTTGCGATATCCCCCCGGGGGCGCCATTTAACTGGCTCCCTTCCCGACGACTTCGTCGCCTCCCAAACGATCCGAGAGATTTGCCATGCCCGCGCGCCAGCAAAAGCCGATCGACCTGTATTTCTGGAACACCCCTAACGGCTACAAGATCGCCATCATGCTGGAGGAGCTCGGCGTCCCCTACACGACCCGCTTCGTCAACATCGGCAAGGGCGACCAGTTCAAGCCCGAGTTCCTGAAGATCTCCCCCAATAACCGCATGCCGGCGATCGTCGACCCCGAGGGGCCGGACGGCGCCCCGATCTCGGTCTTCGAGTCAGGCGCCATCCTCATCTATCTCGGGCAGAAGTTCGACCGCTTCTACGGCAAGAACGCACGCGAGCGCGTGGCGATCAACGAGTGGCTGTTCTGGCAGAACGCAAATGTCGGCCCGGTCTTCGGCAACTACAACCACTTCAAGCGCATGGACCCGGACAACACCTATGCGCTGAAGCGCTTCGGCGACGAGGCCTACCGGCTCTACCGGGTGTTCAACGGCCAGCTCGAAGGCCGCGACTGGGTGGCCGGCGACTACTCGGTCGCCGACATGTCGCTCTACGGCTGGACGCGCAGCCCCGAGTCACGTGGCGTCGACGTCGCCGAGTTCCCCAACGTCAAGGCATGGATCGGCCGCATGGCCGCCCGTCCTGGTGTCGACAAGGGCATGGCGTTGAAGCCGCCGCCGGACGACAAGCCGGCCAGCGAGGAAGAGCAGCGCAAGGTGCTCTACGGCCAGCGCTGAGGCCGCGGGCGGTCGGCCCGCTTTCGCCAGAAGAACGCAACAAAAGCGCCCCGTTGGCGCTTTTGTTGCGTTCGCGCCACAGTGGGAGGAGAAGTTAACCTCCTCACGGTAAATGAAGGCGATCCGCCGCCTTTCAGCCATAAACTGACACGAAGTCTGCGGCTGATCAGGTCGCCTGCCAGGGGGGCAAGCAACCTGCGACGAACGAATGCCCTGCCTGCATGGCAATGCGGGGCGCCCGGTCGTCGCCGCGGGCTGGAACCGAAACCGATGCCCGGCAGGGGCGAACCGACCTGGTGAGGAAAGCATGGAAGCGCGTGTGTTTGACAAGAAGAAACTGCCCAGCCGCCACGTGACGGAGGGGCCGGAGCACGCGCCGCACCGCTCCTACTACTACGCCATGGGTCTGTCGGCTGAGCAGATCCACGCGCCCTTCGTCGGCGTCGCCACCTGCTGGAACGAGGCGGCGCCGTGCAACATCTCGCTGATGCGCCAGGCGCAGGCGGTGAAGCACGGCGTGGCGGCTGCCAGTGGCACGCCGCGCGAGTTCTGCACCATCACCGTCACCGACGGCATCGCCATGGGCCATGAGGGCATGAAATCGTCGCTGCCCTCGCGCGAGGTCATCGCCGACTCCGTCGAGCTGACCATGCGCGGCCACGGCTACGACGCGCTGGTCGGCATGGCCGGATGCGACAAGTCGCTGCCCGGCATGATGATGGCGATGTGCCGCCTGAACGTGCCCTCCATCTTCATCTACGGCGGCTCGATCCTGCCCGGCACCTTCAAGGGCCGCGACGTCACCGTCGTCGACGTGTTCGAGGCGGTCGGCCTGCACTCGGTCGGCAAGATGAGCGACGAGGACCTCTACGAGCTCGAGCAGGTCGCCTGTCCTTCGGCCGGTGCCTGCGGCGGCCAGTTCACCGCCAACACCATGGCCATGATCTCCGAGGCGATCGGCCTGGCGCTGCCTTATTCGGCCGGCGCCCCGGCGCCCTACGAGATCCGCGACCGTTTCTGCATGGCCGCCGGCGAGAAGGTGATGGAGCTCGTCGCCCGCAACATCCGCCCGCGCGACATCGTTACCCGGAAGGCACTGGAGAATGCCGCGACCACGGTCGCCGCCTCCGGCGGTTCGACCAACGCCGCCCTCCACCTGCCGGCGATCGCGCATGAGTGCGGCATCGAGTTCGACCTGTTCGACGTCGCCGAGATCTTCAAGAAGACGCCCTACATCGCCACGCTCAAGCCGGGCGGCAAATACGTCGCCAAGGACCTGTTCGAGGCCGGCGGCACGCCGATGCTGATGAAGACGCTGCTCGACAACGGCTATCTCCACGGCGATTGCATGACGGTCACCGGGCGCACCGTCGCCGAGAACCTCAAGAACGTGAAGTGGAATCCGGACCAGGACGTCATCGTCCCGGCCGACAAGCCGTTCTCGCCGACCGGCGGCGTCGTCGGGCTCAAGGGCAACCTGGCCCCCGACGGGGCGATCGTGAAGGTCGCCGGCATGAAGAACCTCAAGTTCTCCGGCCCGGCGCGCTGCTTCGACACCGAGCAGGAATGCTTCGAGGCGGTGAGCAACCGCACCTACAAGGACGGCGATGTGCTGGTCATCCGCTACGTCGGGCCGAAGGGCGGCCCCGGCATGCCGGAGATGCTGTCGACGACGGCCGCGCTCTACGGCCAGGGCGCCGGCGACAAGGTGGCGCTGATCACCGACGGACGCTTCTCTGGCGGCACCCGCGGCTTCTGCATCGGCCATGTCGGTCCGGAAGCGGCGGAAGGCGGGCCGATCGGCCTCCTCCAGGACGGCGACATCATCGATATCGACGCGGTCGCCGGCACCATCTCGGTCCGCCTCGACGACGCCACGCTGGCCGAGCGGCGCAAGGCCTGGAAGCCGCGCGCCAACGCCTATACCACCGGGGCAATATGGAAATATGCGCAAGGCGTGGGCCCGGCCCGCAAGGGCGCCGTGACCCATCCGGGGGGCGCGGCGGAAGTCAAGAGCTATGCGGACTTGTAACGCGTTCAACGGAGCATTGGTGATCGTCCTCGGCATGACCGCTCATGCCGTTGCCTTCGACATCAAGAACCTCAACGCGAATACGCCGCCGGCGGAGGCGCTGCGCTACGGCATCACGTCGTATCGCAGCGGCGACAAGACCACCGCCGTCGAGGCGCTGTCCTTCGCTGCCAAGAACGGCAGCGCCGGCGCCCAGTGGAAGCTTGGCAACATGTATGCCCAGGGCGACGGGGTGGCGAAGAACGACTACACCGCCTTCAAGCTGTTCAGCGACGTCGCCGCGCACGCCGGCGACGACAGCAACAGCCGGCGCGACCAGCCTACGCCCTTTGTCACCAGCGCCTGGGCCAAGCTCGGCTCCTTCTTCCGCAAGGGCATACCCAATTCCGACGTCAAGGCGGACCCCGGCCGCGCCCGCGAATATTTCTGGCGCGCCGCCTATTTCGGCGACGCCGATGCCCAGCTCAACCTCGCCACCATGTTCTACAACGGCGAGGGCGGCGACCGCGATCTCATCCAGGCGGCGAAATGGGCGAACCTCGCCGCCGACAAGGGCAATCCGGCGGCCAAGGACCTTCTGGTCGAGATCGCCCTCCAGATCACCCACGACCATCTCGATCACGCCGACAAGCCCGGCAACTTGCGCCAGGCGGCGCAATGGGCGCGGCTTGCCGCCAACTATGGCAGCGTCGAAGGCCAGGCGCTCTACGGCCACATCCTGTTCGTCGGCGATGGCACCATCCGCGAGCCGGTGCAGGGGCTGATGTACCTGACCATCGCGCTCAGCCGCTCCGGGCCCGACCAGGACTGGATCGTGGCGATGCACGAGGAAGCGCTGTCGGCGGCGACGGCCGACCAGTGGCAGCAGGCCAAGAAGCTTGCCGACGACTGGCTGGCCAAGAACCAGGCCAAGCTCGCCAGCAACAAACCCTCCGGCTGATGTCTCCCCGCTTTTCAGCGGGTCAGCACCGACTGCGGATAATGCGAGCCGATGAGCGGCGCGATCCTCGCATCGATGGCGCTCATGCGCACCGGGACCGGCAGCGGCGTCATGTCGGTGACGGTGGGCAGCGCGCTCCAGTCGCTCGGCCACGGCGCGTTGATCATGGCGCTCGGGCAGGAATTCGACACGTAGGTCCACGCGCCGGCCTGGCCGGCGGCGTCGCAGCGTGCCAGGCGCCGCTGGCCGTGACAGGCGGGGATGCAGGCGTAGTCGCCGGCCTGATAGGTGTTGCCGGCGCTGGAGCAGGTGACCGGGCCGGCGGGAGAGGCCGATGGCGGCAGAGGCGTAGCGGGAAGCGGCGTGGCAGCGGGCGCGTCCTGGGCCGCCGCCGGGTTCACCGACAGCGCCGTGAGGATACCGGCCGCGAGCATCCACCGTCTTGCCATGAGTCAGCTTAGCGTGGCGCGCGGGCTGCCGGTATCCGGCAGCCGATCACAAGAGCGAGATTGAACGGGCACCGGCGGATGCCGAATCGCTGGTCGCCCGGTACGGCGGCAGCGGGCTCATCAGCGCCGTCGGGCAGCCGTTCTTGGATGGCAGGAACGTCCAGGAACTGTTGTTCAGCATCATGTCGCAGCGCACCATGCGCGAACGGCCGTCGACACGGATGCACACCGTATCGCCCTGGTCGAAATACTTGCCCTGATAGAGGCAGCGGCACTCGATGCCGTTCTCGCCGGCGAGTGCCGGCAGAACGGACGCCGCGAACGCGGCAGTTGCGATGACGAGCCGCTTGAGCATGGGGAAGGGTAACACAACCTGGGCGGACGGCTACCCCGAGGGCTGCGCGCGCTCGAAATCGAGTTCGACCACCACCGGCACGTGGTCCGACGGCTTGTCCCAGCCGCGCGTGTGCTTGTCGATCCATGCGGCGCTGAGCCGGTCGGCCGCCTGCGGCGACAACAGGATGTGGTCGATCAGGATGCCGTTGTTCTTCTGCCAGGCGCCGGCCTGATAGTCCCAGAACGAGTAGTGGCCGGCTTCCGGAGCGCAGGCACGGAAGGCGTCGGTCAGGCCGAGGTTGGTGAGCCGCCGCCAGGCGGCACGGGTCTGAGGCTGGTAGAGCGCGTCGCGCGTCCAGTTCTCCGGATGGCGCGCGTCGATCGGCTCGGGGATGACGTTGAAATCACCGGCGAGCAGGAAGGCTTCCTCGTCCGCGAGCCGGGTGCGGGCATAAGCTTCGAGCCGCTCCATCCAGGCGAGCTTGTAGGGAAACTTGTCGCTGTCGACCGGGTTGCCGTTGGGCAGATAGAGCGAGACCACGCGGAGCGCCGTGCCGGAGAGCGACACCACCGCCTCGATGAAGCGCGAATGGCTGTCGGCGTCGTCCCCGGCAAGGCCGCGGTCGATGTCCTCGAGCGGCAGCTTGGAGAGGATCGCGACGCCGTTGAAACCCTTCTGGCCGTGGGTGGCGACGTTGTAGCCGAGCTCCTCGAACATCTCGGAGGGGAAGGCGGCATCCTCGCACTTGATCTCCTGCAGGCAGACGATCTCCGGCGCCGCCTCTTTCACCCAGGCGCGCGCCGTCTCCAGCCGCGCCCTGATGCCGTTGATGTTCCAGGTAGCGATCTTCATGGGGGACGTGATCGCACGGATCAGGGGATTCGTGCTAGTCGAGGAGACTGGACGCGGGCGCTGAAACTGCCATATCCACCGCTTGTCCGGTCGTCCGTCCGGCGACCTCCCACCGAATTCATCAGCCAAAGGAAACGACGATGCCGATCAGGACGAGCGACGCTATCTGGAACGGCAATCTGCGCGAGGGCCGCGGGCACATGCGCTTCGGCGGCGGCGCCTATGACGGCGAATACACCTTTGCCTCGCGCTTCTCCGATGGCGGCGGCACCAATCCGGAGGAGCTGATCGCCGCCGCCCACGCCGGCTGCTACGCCATGGCGCTGTCGGCCGACCTGACCGAGGCCGGCTTCAAGCCGGAGATCATCCGGGCGAGCGCCGCCGTCCATCTCGACATGGTCGACGGCGCCCCGACAATCGCGCTGATCGAGCTGACCGTTGGCGCCAAGGTGCCCGGCATCGACGACGCCAAGTTCCAGGAGATCGCCGCCGGCACCAAGCTCGGCTGCCCGGTGTCGCGGGCGCTGGGCGCTGTGGCGATCACCCTCGACGCGACGCTGGAGAGCTGACGGGCCGGGCAGCGGCCTCGGTTGACCGCGCCGCGCGACTGACCCATGGTCCGCGGCGCCGGGGCGCGACCTTCGGCTCAGTTTCGCCAGAAGGCCGCTTCGGCGGATTGCCATGCCGCTGCCGCTCCTTGCCCTGTTCGTCGCCGCCTTCGCCATCGGCACGACCGAGATCGTCGTCGCCGGCCTGCTGCCGGCGCTGGCCGCCGACCTCTCCGTCGATATCCCGACCGCCGGGCTGCTGATCACCGGCTATGCGCTGGGGGTGGCGATCGGCGGACCGGTCCTCATCCTGCTCACCGGCCGGCTGCCGCGCCGGGCGCTGCTGCTCGCCATGATGCTGGTGTTCATCGCCGGCAACGTCCTCTGTGCCCTGGCGACGAGCTACTGGCTGCTGATGGGCGCGCGGCTGGTGATCGCGGCGAGCCACGGCGTCTTCTTCGGCGTGGCGCTGATCATCGCCATCCGGCTGGTGTCGCCGGGGCGCCAGGCGAGCGCCGTGGCGTTCGTCGTCGCCGGCATCACGGTCGCCAACGTCGTCGGCGCGCCGATCGGCACCGCCATCGGCAACGCCTTCGGCTGGCGCATGGCCTTCTGGGCGATCGCCGGGGTCGGCGTCATCGCTACCGCCGCGCTGGCTGCGCTCGTGCCCAGAGCGCCCGCAGGCAGCCGCCATCAGGCGCTGAGCCTCTCCGCCGAGATCCGCGCCGTCTTCCGCCAGCCGGTGCTGACTTCGTTCCTGATGATCGCCCTCGGCATGGTCGCCTTCTTCCTGCCCTTCACCTTCATCGTGCCGATCCTGACCCAGGTGACTGGTCTTTCGACCGGCCTCGTGCCGGTGCTGCTCTTCGTCTCCGGCGTCGGCGGCATCCTCGGCAACTTTCTCGGCGGCCGGCTGGGCGACTGGAAGCCGATGCCGGCGATGATCGCCATCCTCGCGCTGGAGGTGGTGCTCTACCTCGCGGCGCTGCCGGCCGTGTACAACGCCATCGCCTTCGGCGCCGTCTTCCTGCTGTGGTCGCTGGTCGGCTTCTCCTTCTCAGCCCCGGTGCAGGCGCGCATCCTGTCGGCCGCCCACGACGCCCCCAACCTGGTCTCGACCCTTATCTCGACGGCCTACAACGTCGGCATCGCCGGCGGCGCATGGCTCGGCGGGGTCGCCCTCAACGGCGGCTGGTCCTACGCCCAACTCCCTGGAATCAGTGCGATTTTCGTGGGCGTCGGGCTGGCGGTGGCCCTCCTTTCGGCGGTGCTCGACCGGCGCGCGGCGGCCGCCGGGGCCGAGGACGCGGCCACGACTTGACCCGGAGGGACGGCTGGCAGAGATTGCGGCGCACTTTGACCGAAAGTGTATCCCATGAAAGCTGACGCCAATTCGCTCGACCAGCCGCGGCCGATCGCCCACAAGCCGTTCCGCGATCCCGAGGCCGCCGTCGACCAGCTCGAACTGATCTATAACCGGCACACCGCCTTCATCCGCGACCGCTTCGCGCGGCTGCTGGAGACGCGCCATCTCGACGGCCGCGTGCGCGCCACCTATCCCGAGATCCGCATCGAGACCTCGTCCTTCGCCCAGGTCGACTCGCGCCTGTCCTACGGCCACGTTGCCGGGCCCGGCGTCTATTCGGCGACCGTCACCCAGCCGAGCCTGTTCCGCAGCTACCTGGTCGAGCAGATCAAGCAGCTCATCCGCAATCACAACGTGCCCGTCGAGATCGGCGCCTCGGACGAGCCGATCCCGCTCCACTTCGCCTTTCCGGAGGGCATCTACGTCGAGGGCGAACTGACCGAGCAGATCGACCGGCCGCTGCGCGACATGTTCGACGTGCCCGACCTTGCGGTGGTCGACGACGCCATCGTCAACGGCACCTTCGTGCCGCCGCCCGACAAGGCGCAGGCGCTGGCGCCGTTCAATGCCAGCCGCATCGACTATTCGCTGCACCGGCTGCCGCATTACACCGCGACCCATCCGGAGCACTTCCAGAACTTCATCATCTTCACCAACTACCAGTTCTACGTCGACGAGTTCGTCGTGCGTGCCCGCAAGATGATGGCGGCGGGCGGCGGTGGCTACGAGAGCTTCGTCGAACCGGGCGACGCGGTGACGCTGGCCGGCAAGACCGAGCCGGAGGCCGGCTCGCAACTGGCGCGGCTGCCGCAGATGCCGGCCTATCACCTGAAGCGCGGCAACCATTCGGGCCTCACCATCATCAACATCGGCGTCGGTCCCTCCAACGCCAAGACGATCACCGACCACATCGCGGTGCTGAGGCCGCACGCCTGGCTGATGCTCGGCCATTGCGCCGGCCTCAGGAACAGCCAGGCGCTCGGCGACTACGTCCTCGCCCACGGCTATGTGCGCGAGGATCACGTGCTCGACGCCGACCTGCCGACCTGGGTGCCGATCCCGCCGCTCGCCGAAGTGCAGGTGGCGCTCGAGGAGGCGGTGGCCGAGGTCACCGGCCTGTCGGGCTTCGAACTGAAGAGCATCATGCGCACCGGCACGGTCGCCACCATCGACAACCGCAACTGGGAACTGCGCGACCACCGCGAGCCGGTGCAGCGCTTCTCGCAGTCGCGCGCCATCGCCCTCGACATGGAATCGGCGACCATCGCCGCCAACGGCTTCCGCTTCCGCGTTCCCTACGGCACGCTGCTATGCGTCTCCGACAAGCCGTTGCACGGCGAACTGAAGCTGCCCGGCATGGCCTCGGCCTTCTACCGCCAGCAGGTCGGCCAGCATCTGGAGATCGGTATTCGCGCCATGGAGAAGCTCGCCTCGATGCCGCACGAGCGAGTCCATTCGCGCAAGCTCAGGAGCTTCACGGAGACGGCGTTCCAGTAGGGATGGCGAATAGCGAATAGATGAACGTGATCTGCTCTATGCGCTACCCACTATTCGCTATTCGCTTGACGGATCACCGCCGCTCGACCAGGGCCAGCAGGTTGCCGGCCGGATCATTGAAGAAGGCCATCCACTCCTCGACGCCCTTCTTGCCGAAGTCGCCGGCCTCGTCGCGGTGGATGAGCTGCGCCTGCTGCAGGAAGCGCACGCCGCGCTCCTTGAGCTCCTTGACCGCCGCTTCGACGTCGTCGACCTGGAAATAGAGGGAGGCCTGCGAGGCGGTGGCCGAGAGCAGCAGGCGGACGCCGCTGCCGAGATTGAAGAAGGCCAGCGCCGGCGGATCGAAGCGCGTAATGAAGCGCAGGCCCAGCACGTCGCGATAGAACGCGATCGAGGCATCGAGGTTGGTGGCGGTCAGCGCCACCTGCTGAAGCTTGTCGATGGCGTTGTTGCGCGCCACCACCGTCGGACGCTTGGCCGGCGCCTTCGGTGCCGCGGTCTTGTCTGCGGGCGCGCGGGCCGGGCGCTTCGCCGCCGGCTTGGCGCGGGCGGTGGTCTTGGCGCGCGCATGCGGCGCCGGTTTGGCGGTCTTGGCGGCGCGTGCCGACTTGGTCGGCGCCTTTGCCGAAGAAGCCTTCTTGGTGTGTGCTGTCGACTTCCCCCCGGCCATGGCGCACCCTCAGATCGAAAAACTGGTACCGCAGCCGCAGGACGCGGTCGCGTTCGGATTGTGGATCTGGAACGACTGGCCGATGAGATCGTCGACGAAGTCGATCTCGGACCCGCCCATGTAGGGCAGTGAAACGGAATCGATCAGCACCACCGCGCCGTCGCGCTCGATGACGATGTCGTCGTCGCCGCGGTTGCGGTCGAGATCGAAGCCGTACTGGAAGCCGGAACAGCCGCCGCCGGACACGCTGATGCGCAACGCCGTGCCCTCCGGCTCGGAAGACAGGATGCGCACGATGCGCTTGGCCGCGCTCTCCGACATGGTGACGTTGGCTGCTGTGTCGAGCATTGCGAAAGCTGCCGAAAAGCAAGATTTTACATAGGACTTACCGCCACAATAGTTATGGGCCGAGGGGCGGGGAGTCAATGCTGCACGATCGTCCACCGCCGGCCAAGTGCGTGACCGACAAGGCGAATTTCGCCCCGGCCGCTTCGTGTGCAGCGCAGCAAGGCGCGGAATCCGGCGTCTTTCGAGCAGGGCGCCGGGCGTTTACAATGGCAGCCGGTTCATGCCGGCTGCAGCAACGCATGGGTCCAGACGATGGGCGATTCAACCGATGCGCGCATGACCGGGCGGGCGCCCTATGCCTCCGACCCCGACAGGAGCCGTGGGCGCCTCCACGACGAGCCGCCGAGCCCGACGCGCACCGCCTTCGAGCGCGACCGCGACCGCGTCATCCACTCCGCCGCTTTCCGCCGGCTGAAGGAGAAAACCCAGGTATTTCTGTATGATGAGGGCGACCATTACCGCACGCGCCTGACCCATTCGCTGGAGGTGGCGCAGATCGCCCGGGCGCTCGCCCGCACGCTGCGCCTGGACGAGGACCTGGCCGAGGCCCTGGCGCTCGCCCACGATCTCGGCCATCCGCCCTTCGGCCACGCCGGCGAGCGGGCGCTGGACGCGGCGATGGCCGATTATGGCGGCTTCGACCACAACGCCCAGAGCCTGCGCGTGGTGACCAGGCTCGAGCGGCGCTATCCGAGCTTCGACGGGCTGAACCTGACCTGGGAGACGCTGGAGGGCCTGGTCAAGCACAACGGCCCGCTGACCGACGCCGCCGGCCGCCCCATCGGCCGCTATGCGGCGCGCGGGCTGCCCTATGCCATCCGCACCTACGCCGAGCGCCAGGATCTGGAGCTTGCCACCTACGCCGGACCGGAGGCCCAGGCGGCGGCGATCGCCGACGACATCGCCTATGACGCCCACGACATCGACGACGGGCTGCGCGCCGGCCTGCTGTCGCTCGACGCCCTCGCCGGGACACCGCTTGCCGGCGACATCCTCGCCCGCATCGCCGCCGATTATCCGGGGCTCGCACCGGAGCGCACCGTCGCCGCGCTCATCCGCCACCTGATCTCGACCATGATCGCCGACGTGGTGGAGGAGAGCCGGGCGCGGCTGAAGGCGCTGAAACCCGCCTCGGCAGATGCGATCCGTGCCGCCGGCCGTCCGCTGGTCGCCTTCTCGGCGGCGATGGCCGAGGCTGACGTCGCGATCAAGGCGATGCTCAAGGCCAACGTCTACCGCCACCGACAGGTGATGGACGTGATGGACAGGATGGAAGGCGTGCTTGCCCGTCTGTTCGCCCGCTATTTCGACGATCCCGCCGCCATGCCCGAAGCCTGGCGGCCGCTGCCCGGCGACGACCCCGGGCGCAAGGCACGGCGGGTCGCCGATTTCCTCGCCGGCATGACCGACCGCTATGCCCTCGGCGCCCACGAACGGCTGTTCGGCGAGGACCCCGTGCGGCCGTAGCCCTGGTTTGACGGCTTGGGCGAATTGGGATAGGCCGCGCTGCCCTTTGCCGCCACCGCCCGGCCATCCCATGAATGTCTTTCACGATTTCACCAGCCGCGTGAAGAACGCCGCCGAAGCTGTTGTCAAGCAATCGGACAACGGCGCCGAACTCGGGCTCGACCGCGTTCTCGTGGAGCCGCCGCGGGACGCCGGCCATGGGGACCTGGCGACCAACGTTGCCATGATGCTGGCGAAGCCCCTCGGACTGAAGCCCCGCGATCTGGCAACCAGCATCGCCGGGCGTCTGGCGGAGGACCCGGATGTCGAGACGGCGGAGGTCGCCGGCCCCGGCTTCATCAACCTGCGCCTCAAGCCGGCCTATTGGCAGGGCGCGCTCGGTGCCATGGTCGCCGCCGGCCGCGACTACGGACAGAGCACCATGGGCGGCGGGCGCAAGGTCAATATCGAATACGTCTCGGCCAATCCGACCGGGCCGATGCATGTCGGCCATACCCGCGGCGCCGTCTTCGGCGACACGCTCTCCTCGCTGCTCGCCATGGCCGGCTACGACGTCACCCGCGAGTACTACATCAACGATGCCGGCGCCCAGGTCGACGCGCTCGCACGCTCGGCCTATCTGCGTTATCGCGAGGCGCTCGGCGAAGAAATCGGCGCCATCCCCGAGGGGCTCTACCCCGGCGACTACCTGAAGCCGGTCGGCGAGACGCTGATGCGCCGCTTCGGCAATGCGCTGCTCACCCAGCCGGAAGAGACATGGTTGCCGCTGGTGCGCGAGGTCACCGTCACCGCGATGATGGATCTCATCCGCGCCGACCTCGCCGAGCTCGGCATCCGCCACGGGGTGTTCTTCTCGGAGCGTTCGCTCAACGACGGCGCCCACGACCGCGTTGCCGAGGCGATCGACTGGCTGGCAGGCAAGGGGCTGATCTACGAGGGCCGCCTGCCGCCGCCCAAGGGGCAGGTGCCGGAGGACTGGGAGGACCGTGAGCAGACCCTCTTCCGGGCGACCGAGTTCGGCGACGACGTCGACCGTCCGCTGAAGAAGTCGGACGGCAGCTACACCTATTTCGCGTCGGACATCGCCTATCACTACGACAAGTACCTGCGCGGCTTCCGCGACATGATCGACGTGTGGGGCGCCGACCACGGCGGCTACGTCAAGCGCATGCAGGCGGCGGTCAAGGCGATCACCGGCGGCGAAGGGTCGATCGACCTCAAGATCTGCCAGCTCGTGCGGTTGCTCAAGGGCGGCGAGCCGGTGAAGATGTCGAAGCGGTCGGGGGAGTTCGTCACGCTGCGCGACGTGGTCGAGGAAGTCGGCCGCGACCCGATTCGTTTCATGATGATTTTCCGCAAGAACGATGCGCCGCTCGATTTCGACTTTGACAAGGTCACCGAGCAGTCGAAGGACAACCCGGTCTTCTACGTGCAATACGCCCATGCCCGCACGGCGTCCGTGTTCCGCCAGGCCGCGCACGAGATGGCGGCGCTGGCAGTGGACGACAAGGCGCTCGCCGAGGCGCCGCTGGCGCGCCTCACCGACAGCGGCGAAATGGCTCTAATCCGCCGTTTGGCGGAATATCCGCGGGTGATCGAGGCGGCCGCGTCGGCGCATGAACCGCACCGCGTCGCCTTCTACCTGCACGACCTCGCCTCCGAGTTCCACAGCCACTGGAACCGGGGCAAGGAGATGCCCGAACTGCGCTTCATCAGCCCGCCGGACCCCGCGGTGACGCTGGCGCGACTTGCCCTCATTCACGCCACAAAACTGGTGTTGTCGTCGGGATTGACTATGCTTGGGGTGAGCGCACCGGAAGAAATGCGCTAGCGGCAAACGGCTCCGGTCATGCGGGGCTGAGTAATCTGGGGTATGCAAACGTAATGGCGGACCGGTACGACCCAAAAGTCACCGTGCGGCCGACGACTGACCGCAAGGCATCAGACACCAATCAGGGCCCCGCCGCGAGTGACGACCCGCTGTTTGAACTGGCCCGGATCGTGTCTGGTCGCGGCGGCGGCGGCGCTTCTGCCTCTGCCACGCCGCCGTCGCGCGGCCGCCCGGCGCCGCCCGCCGAGCCGCCGAAGCCCGCCGCGCCCGAGCCGGACATCCTCGGCGACCTCGAAGCAGAGCTGCTGAGCGACCTTCAGTCGTCCTTCGCCGCCGTGAAGGGGGCGGTCGAGCCCAAGGCGCCGTCGTCGCCCGCCCCCGAGGCGCCGCCCGCGCCCCCGGCCGCCGCAAACCCGACGTCGACGCCGTCGCGCGTGCCGCCGGTCGAGCCGCCCCGCCCGCCGCAACCGGAAGCCGCGGTGTCCCACGCCCCGGCGCCGCACCAGCCGCCGCGGCGTGTCCCGGCCGCCGCGCGACCGCCCATCCAGCAGATGCCGCCGCGCCAGGCCGCCGCTCCGGCGGCCCCGCCGCAGGGCGAGCGCCCCCACGCGCCGCCGCCTTCCGCCGCCGCTGCGCCGAAGAAGGTCGAGGCGAGCAACTTCAACCTGCGCCCGACAGGGCAGCCGCACGCGCGTGTCGCCGCCGCGCCGCCCGAGGTGGCATCGCCGGAGACGCCGGCGCCGGCCGCCGCCAGGTCGTCGCGCTGGGACAGACCGGCCGAGCCGCCGAAGCCGCAGGCACCCGCCGCCAGCCGCTTCGCGCCGCCGCGCACCGCCAGCTACCCGGCCCAGCCGGCGCCCGTCCAGCCGTCCCCGCCGCCGCCGCTCCCCGACGAGGAGGAACCAACCTTCGGCGAGGGCCTGCCTTTCGCTCTCGATGGCGAAGAGGCAACCGACGAGTTTCCGCTCGACGCGTTCGACATCGTTCCGGGCTACGGCGACGAGGCCGAGCTGCCGCCCTATCCGGACGACGACCTCGAGCCGCTCGGCAAGCGTGGCGTGCCCCGCTCGCTGGTGGCGGTCGCCGGCATCCTGGCGCTGGTCCTGGTCGGCGTGCTTGGCTTCGTCCTGCTCCGGCCGGGCAGCAGCAGCACCGGCACGCCGCCGATCATCGCGGCTGACGCCGGTCCGACCAAGATCGCGCCGCCCGAGCCGCCGGCGGCCAACGGCGGCGAGCAGAACAAGCTGATCTACGATCGCGTCGACTCCGGCACGAGCAACACCTCGGCCAACACCAACCTGGTCACGCCCGGCAGCCAGCCGATCGCGCCGGTGCCCTCCAGCAACGATTCCAACAACGCCATCGCGCGGGTCATCCTGCCCGGCGGCCCGGGTTCCAACACCGACGGCGCGACGGACGCCGGCACGCCCGGCGACAATGGCACCAACCTCGCCACCAACGACAGCGGCACGCCGCAGTCGATCGGCCCGCGCAAGGTGCGCACCGTCGTTGTGCGGCCGGACGGCACGATCGTGTCGAGCGATGCGGTGCCGGCCCCCGGCGACGCGCCCGCCTCCACCGACGCCCCGGCGGCGGACACGGCGAGCAACGTGCCTGAGGTGCCGCCGGTCCCGACCAACGACGACACCGCGGCGATTGCCGGCAGCAAGAGCGGCGCAGAACTGCCGATCACCGCCACCCCCGGAGCCATGACCGCGCCGGCGGAGACGCCGACCCGAACGGCGACCGCGGAACCGCGGACGCCGAAGCCCACGCCGACTCCGGAGCCGGCGCCGACCAAGCCGAAGGTGGTTTCCTCCAACGGCGGCGGGCCGCTCGATCTCACCCCCGGCAAGGGCCAGGCGCCGACCCAGGTCGCCGCGCGCACGCCCAGCGCCGGAACCGGCGCGGCGTTGCCGTTGGTCGCCGGCGGCATGATGGTGCAGGTCTCCTCGCAGCGCTCCCAAGACGCCGCCCAAGCGACCTTCCGCGACCTCCAGGCGCGTTATCCGTCGATCCTCGGCGGTTATCAGGCCGACATCCAGCGCGCCGACCTCGGCAGCCGCGGCACCTACTACCGCGTGCGCGTCGGTCCGTTCGATTCGGCCAATGCGCAGAATCTTTGCAGCGCGCTGAAGGACGCCGGCGGCGACTGCATCCTGGCCTCCCGCTGAGCGGTCCCCGCGCGGAGGGTGATGTGGGCGACATCGCTGCCAAGGCCTTCATCTGTGGCTGCGCCGGCGCGGCGCTCAGCGCCTACGAGATCGCCTTCCTGCGCGACGAACGGCCGTTCGGCCTGATCCTGTTCCAGCGCAATTGTCGCGAGCCGGCGGAGGTGCGAGCGCTCACCGCCGCCTTCCGCGAGGCAGTCGGGCGGAGCGATGCGCCGGTGCTGATCGATCAGGAGGGCGGGCGTGTGCGGCGGCTGAAGCCGCCCCACTGGCCGGCCTACGCTGCGGCCGCCGCGATCGGCGCCCTCGATGCCACCGACCCGGAGGCCGGACCGCGCGCCGCCTGGCTGCACGGACGGCTGATCGCGGCCGACCTCATCGATCTCGGCATCGACGTCGACTGCGCCCCGGTGCTCGACCTGAGGGGACCGGGTACCAGCGAGGCCATCGGCGACCGCTCCTTCGGCGGCGATCCGGCCAGGGCAGGGGCGCTCGGCCGGGCACTGGCCGAAGGGCTGATGGACGGCGGCGTGCTGCCGGTGATCAAGCATCTGCCGGGGCAGGGGCGGGCGACCTCCGACAGCCATGTCGGCCTGCCGGTCGTCGATGCCGATGTGGCAACGCTGGCCGAAAGCGATTTCCTGCCGTTTGCGGCGCTTTCCGGCCTGCCGATGGCGATGACCGCCCACATCGTCTACAGCGCCATCGATCCGGGCCGGCCGGCCACCGCCTCGGCGGTCGTCATCCGCGATATTATCAGGGGGCGAATTGGTTTTGACGGACTACTCGTCAGCGATGACGTCTCGATGAATGCACTTTCTGGGGATTACCGCGAAAGAGCGGCAGCTATCTATGCCGCTGGCTGCGATATCGTGCTTCACTGCAACGGTCGGGCCGAGGAGATGCAAGCGGTCGCCGACGCGGCGCCGGAACTCGCGGGGTTTTCAGGCGAGCGCGCCGCCCGTGTTCTGCGGGCGAGGCAGCAGCCGGTGCCGTTCGATCGCGCGGCAGCGCGCGGTGAGTATCGCGCGCTGCTCGCGCCATTCGGCGCGGCTTTAGGTTAGGGCCATGACCGCCGAAGACCGCGACCAGGACGACCTGTGGGTCATCGACGAAGCGCCGGAGGCCGATGCCGGCGAGGCGCTGGTGATCGACGTCGACGGCTTCGAGGGGCCGCTCGACCTGCTGCTGGCGCTGGCCCGCACGCAGAAGGTCGACCTGACGCGCATCTCCATCCTGGCGCTGGCCGAGCAGTATCTTGCCTATGTCGAGCAGGCGCGCAGCCTCAGGCTGGAGCTCGCCGCCGACTATCTGGTGATGGCGGCATGGCTCGCCTACCTCAAGTCGCGCCTGCTGCTGCCCCAGGTCGCCGACGGCGAGGAGCCGACCGGCGAGGAGATGGCCGCCGAACTCGCCTTCCGCCTGCGCCGGCTGGAGGCCATGCGCGACGCCGCCAACCGGCTGGCCAACCGCGACCGGCTCGGCCGCGACGTCTTCGGCCGTGCCGATCCGGAGCCGATCGCCATCGTCAAGCGCGGCGAGTTCACCGCCACCCTCTACGACCTGCTCACCGCCTACGCGGCGATGCGCCAGAATGTCGGCGGTGTGCAGTCGCACGTGGTGCGCGTGCGCGAGGTCTGGTCGCTGCAGGACGCGCGCGACGCGCTCACCCGCATGGTCGGTCGCATCGCTGAATGGACGCCGATGCATGTGCTGTTCTCGCCCTATCTGGCGACCACGCCGGCCATGCGCCGCAGCGTGACCGCCAGCGCCTTCGGCGCCAGCCTCGAACTGGTCCGCGAGGGCCGCATCGAACTGCGCCAGACCGAGCACTTCCAGCCGCTTTACGTCCGCGACCGGCCGCCGCCGGCCGCCCTCGTCACCCCGGAGAACGGAAATGGCTAATTCCAGCGCCGCCGTGGTAATCGCCGTCGATAACGATGCGACCGCGATGAACCAGAGCCCCGAGGAGAGACGGCAGAACCTGCGCATGGTGGAGGCGCTGCTTTTCGCCTCCGCCGAGCCGCTGTCGGCGGCCGAGATCGCCGGCCGGCTGCCGGAAGGCACCGATGTCGCCGGGCTCCTGCGCGAGGTCCAGGCGGCCTATGCCGAGCGCGGCGTCAATCTGGTGCAGGTGGCCGGCAAGTGGATGTTCCGCACCGCCGGCGACCTCTCCTTCCTGCTCAGCCGCGAGGCGGTGGAGCAGAAGAAGCTGTCGCGCGCGGCGCTGGAGACGCTGGCGATCATCGCCTACCACCAGCCGGTGACCCGCGCCGACATCGAGGAAATCCGCGGTGTGGCGACCAGCAAGGGCACGCTCGACGTGCTCATCGAAACCGGCTGGATCAGGATGCGCGGCCGCCGCCGCTCGCCCGGCCGGCCGGTGACCTATGGCGTGACCGAAGGCTTCCTCACCCATTTCGGCCTCGACAGCGTCGGCGACCTTCCCGGCGTCGAGGACCTGAAGGCGGCCGGCCTGCTCGATTCCCGGATTCCGGCCAATTTCTCCATTCCCGAGCCGAATGCGACGGCGGGGCTGGCGGAGGACGAGGACCCGCTGGAGGAGGGCGACACCGGCGGTCTGGTCGACGAGACGGCCGAAGAGACGGCTGCTGAACCGGCCGAAGAATAGCCGCCTCCGCGCCGGATCCGGCGGCGGGAACTTGGCCGCAAGCTTGTCGCCGCGCAAATACTGTATTTGCCAAGGTCGTGGAATGCCCCTACATGAGGGCTCAGGCGTTTGCCGCGGGGCGGGCTTGCGCGGCAGCTTGGGGATGAATTGGGAGAAGTGACCCATGGGTGGTCTGAGTATTTGGCATTGGCTGGTCGTCATCGTGGTGGTGATGCTCCTCTTCGGGAGGGGCAAGATCTCCGATCTCATGGGCGACGTGGCCAAGGGCGTGAAGAGCTTCAAGAAGGGACTGGCCGACGACGACGACGAGACGACGGCCAAGCCGATAGAGAGCAAGCAGGCGGTCCCGGAAGAGAAGACCAAGGCGAAGGCCTGATCCACGCCCGGGGGCGCGGGCCTGTCTTGTCGCCCGTCAAGCGGGCGATCGCGAGCGCTGTCGCATGTTCGATATAGGCTGGACTGAACTTCTGCTGATCGCCATCGTCGCGATCGTCGTCATCGGGCCCAAGGATTTGCCGCGTGTGATGCGCATGGTCGGTCAGTGGACCGGCAAGATGAAGCGCATGGCGCGCGAGTTCCAGGGGCAGTTCAACGAGGCGCTGCGCGAGGCCGAGCTGGAGGGCGTTCGCGAGGACGTCGAGGCGATCAGCAAGAGCGTCAAGGAAGGCGTGGCCAAGGCCGGTGCGGATATCGACAAGGGACTTCAGTTAAAGGCGCCGGATACGGCGGCGACCCCGGCATCCGGCACGCCGCCGCCGGCCGAGACGCTGGCGCCTGCCGCGGCTGAGCCGGCCGAGGCGGCACCCGTGCCACCGCCTGCGCCAGCCGCCGCTGCCGCCGGCGAGGTGAAGCCGTGAGCGACACCAACCCGCCGGAAGAACTCGACGAGGTCGAGTTCGAGCCGGGCGCCGCTGCTCGCCCATCTCATCGAACTGCGCGCCCGCCTGATCCGCGCGATCGCTGCGATCCTGGTCGCCTTCGTCGTCTGCTTCATCTTCGCCAGGCAGATCTACAACGTGCTGCTCATCCCCTATGTCTGGGCGGCGAGCGCGCACGGCGACGTGCCGCGGCTGATCTACACGGCGCCGCAGGAGTACTTCATCACCCAGATGAAGGTGGCGCTGTTCGGGGCGGTGTTCATCGCCTTCCCGGTGATCGCCATGCAGATTTACAAGTTCGTGGCGCCGGGCCTCTACAAGAACGAGCGCCGCGCCTTCTTGCCCTATCTGATCGCCACGCCGGTGCTGTTCACCATTGGCGCGCTGGTGGTCTTCACCATCATGATGCCGCTGGCCATGCGCTTCTTCCTGTCGCTGGAGCAGCCCGGCGGCAGCGGCCAGGCGGCGATCGACCTGTTGCCCAAGGTCAACGAGTATCTCGGGCTGATCATGACCCTGATCCTCGCCTTCGGCCTGGTCTTCCAGCTTCCGGTGGTCCTCACCCTGCTCGCCCGCATCGGCGTCATCACCTCGGACACGCTGAAGGGCGGCCGGCGCTACGCCATCGTGCTGGCCTTCATCGCCGCAGCGGTGCTCACCCCGCCGGATATCTTCTCGCAGGTCAGCCTCGCCATCCCGACGCTGCTCCTCTACGAGGGGTCGATCTGGTCGGTGAAGATGGTCGAACGCCGGCGCGCCCGCGAGGAAGCCGCCCGCGCCGCGGCGGAGGGGAACACGGCGTAAGCATCGCCCTTCCATCCGCGCGACCGGACGGATATACCCCGCCTCGAAACAGGGCGCGGTTCCCTCTCCCGTGGGGAGAGGGCTTCGCGCCTTATGAGCGCAGCGAGTTAGGCGCGAAGGGTGAGGGCGTTGGGCCTGTCGAGGGACCGTACCCCCTCACCCTTTCGGCCTAAGCGTCTCGGCCGCACGGGCCTGCGACGCTGAAGGCCGAAAGCCCTCTCCCCATGGGAGAGGAGGCGCCTGCCTCGCCTTCCGGAAACGAAGGCCCCCATGCTCGACATCAGATGGATCCGCGACAATCCCGAGGCTCTGGCCGCTGCGCTGCAAAAGCGCGGCGCCTCGGCGGCGGACGCCCGCGCCACGGTCGACGATGCCATCGCCAGGGACGAGGCGCGGCGGGCGCACATCCTGAAGCTGGAAGAGGCGCAGGCGCGCCGCAACGCAGCGTCGAAAGAAATCGGCAAGGCCAAGGCGCAGAAGGACGAGGCGGCGGCGGCGACGCTGATGGCCGAGGTCGCCGCGCTGAAGACGCTCCTGCAGGAGGCGGAGAGCCGGGGCCGGGAGCTCGACAAGGCGCTCGAGGATGCGCTCGCCGTCATCCCCAATCTGCCGCTCGACGACGTGCCGGTGGGGCCGGACGAACACGCCAACGTCCAGTACCGCATGTGGGGGACGAAGCCCGGCATCAACGACGCCAAGGAGCACTTCGAGCTCGGCGAGGCGCTGGGCGGCATGGACTTCGAGGCGGCCGCGAAACTCTCCGGCTCGCGCTTCGTCGTGCTCAAGGGCGAGCTGGCGCGCATGGAGCGGGCGCTCGGCCAGTTCATGCTCGACCTGCACACCACCGAGCACGGCTACACGGAGGTGATCCCGCCGCTGCTGGTGCGCGACGACGCCGCCTTTGGCACGGGGCAACTGCCGAAGTTCGGCGAGGACCTGTTTGCGACGGCCCGTCGTGGCTCGCAAAGCGATGCCGCCGAAGCGGTTTCGAGCGATCGCCTCTGGCTCATCCCCACCGCCGAGGTGCCGCTCACCAACCTCGTGCGGGAATCCATCCGCGACGAGGCCGAGCTGCCGATCCGCGTCACCGCGCTCACCCCGTGCTTCCGCTCCGAAGCCGGCGCCGCCGGCAAGGACACCCGCGGCATGCTGCGCCAGCACCAGTTCGACAAGGTCGAGCTGGTCTCCATCACCACGCCCGAGACGTCACACGGCGAACATGAGCGCATGCTCGTCTGCGCCGAAGAAGTGCTCAAGCGGCTCGACCTGCACTACCGGGTGATGACGCTGTCGACGGGCGACATGGGCTTCGGCGCCCAGAAGACATACGACATCGAGGTCTGGCTGCCGGGGCAGGGGACCTATCGCGAAATCTCGTCCATCTCGCTCTGCGGCGATTTCCAGGCGCGGCGCATGCAGGCGCGCTATCGGCCGAAGGGCGAGAAGGGCACCCGCTTCGTCCACACCCTCAACGGGTCGGGCGTCGCCGTCGGCCGCTGCCTTATCGCTGTCATGGAGAATTATCAGAACCCCGACGGCTCGATCACGGTGCCGGAGGTTCTGCGGCCCTATATGGGCGGAAAGGACAAGATTGGGCAGTAGGCAGTAGGCAGTCGGCAATCGATCGACTGCCCATTGCCGATTGCCGATGGCACGGGCTCTCGGCGGAGACTAAACGAAACGAACATGCGCATCCTCATCACCAACGACGACGGCATTAATTCGCCCGGCCTGCAGGCGCTGGAGCGGGTCGCCCGCACCTTCACCGACGATATCTGGGTGGTGGCGCCGGAGCTCGACCAGTCCGGCCTGTCGCATTCGCTCTCGCTCAACGATCCGCTGCGCCTGCGCAAGATCGCCGACAAGCACTATGCCGTGCGCGGCACGCCCTCCGACTGCGTCATCATGGCGATCCGCCAGCTGCTCGCCGAGGACAAGCCCGACCTCGTGCTCTCCGGCATCAACTCGGGCGCCAACATGGCCGAGGACGTCACCTATTCGGGCACGGTCGCCGGCGCCATCGAGGGCACCATGCTTGGCGTGCGCTCGATCGCCGTCAGCCAGGCCTATACCTATCAGGATGACGAGCGCGTCGTGCCGTGGGCGACGGCGGAGGCGCGCGGGCCCGAGATCATCCGCAAGCTCATCGATTTCGGCTTCCCCGACGGCGTCTTCTACAACCTCAACTTCCCCAACTGCGCGCCCGACGAGGTCGGCGGCATCGCCGTCACTCGCCAGGGCAAGCTCGCCCATTCGCTGCACATCGACGCCCGCCGCGACGGGCGCAACCTGCCGTATTACTGGCTCATGTATCGCCGCTCGGCCACCATCGCCGGGCCGGGCACCGACGTCGAGGCGGTCGAGCGGAACGTCATCTCGGTTACCCCGCTGCGCATCGACATGACCGCCGACGACCTGCGCGACCCGCTCAACCAGGCGATCAACGGGGCCGGCGGGTCCCGCTGATGACCGTTACCGACGCCGAGCGCCGCACGCACATCGCCGAGATGATCCTGCGGCTGCGCCAGGCCGGCATCACCGACCGGCGCGTCGTCACGGCGATCGAGTCGGTGCCGCGCGACCTGTTCGTCGCCGCCGAGCTGCGCGCCGAGTTCCTATACCGAGCGGGCGCTGCCGATCGATTGCGGCCAGACCATCAGCGCGCCGCTGGTGGTGGGCATGATGACCGCCGCGCTCGACGTCGGCGCGGACGACCGCGTGCTCGAGATCGGCACCGGCACCGGCTACCAGACGGCGATCCTCGCCCGGCTGGCGCGGCGGGTCTACACCATCGAGCGCTTCCGCACGCTGACCGCCGCCGCCGAATCCCGCTTCCGCACGCTCAGGATCACCAACGTCACCACGCTCGTCGGCGACGGCCTCAAGGGCTGGCCGGAGCAGGCGCCCTTCGACCGCATCATTGTCACCGCCGCCGACGAGGCGGTGCCCGAGGGGCTGCCCCGCCAGGTGCGCCTCGGCGGCGT
This sequence comes from uncultured Alphaproteobacteria bacterium, assembly GCA_963782045.1. Classification (GTDB taxonomy): domain Bacteria; phylum Pseudomonadota; class Alphaproteobacteria; order Rhizobiales; family Kaistiaceae; genus CAVSRC01. The sequence continues at coordinate 197,915 of CAWAIR010000037.1, read as the reverse complement.
GCTGATCATGCCGGTGGGGCCGGCCGACGGCGTGCAGAAGCTGATGCGCTACGTGCGCGGCGAGGAGGGCTTCGCCGCCGAGCCGCTCGCCGACGTGCGTTTCGTGCCGCTCATCCCCGGCAAGGCGCAACGGCTGTAGTCGGGGCCGGTCGTGGCCGGCCGCGACCGGGCACCCGGTGACCGCAGGCGCCTGCAATGGAATCGCCGGCGTCGGCGGCTGCTGGGGTCCCTGCTTGCGCAGGGACGACACGGAGCGTGCGGCGAACAACTTGCGGCCGCGATTGGCGCGCCAACGTGCAAACACGCCGCCTGTTTAGTCTTTATCAACGTTACCGCGGTTTACTCGCTCCAGTTTCGAGTCCTGTTGTGCGAGTTGAGCAATGCGTAACCGTGACAATGCCTTCCGGTACCGCGTCCTTGGCCATGCCGCCTTCGTCGTCGTCGCCGCTGGGATGGCCGCTTCCTGCAGCAACGCGACACGTTTCGACCAGCCCTTCTTCACCGGCTCCACCGAAAACCAGCGCGAAATCATCGGCCAGGCCGCAATCAAGCAGCCGATGCCCGCCGCGCTGCCGCAGCCGACTGCCGTCAGCCGGGCCGACCTGCCGCCACCGTCCAGCGTCTCGGCATTCCCGGCCAGCACCGACATCGCCTATGCCAACGGCGATTACGGCTGGTCCGCCGTCGGCGGGCAGGTGATCACCGTCCGCTCCGGCCAGACCCTGAATTCGCTCGCCGCACAATACGGCGTGCCGCAGAAGCAGCTTCTCTCCGCCAATCAGATGCGCAGTGCGTCTGACGTCCGCGCCGGCCGCGTCATGGTCATCCCGCACCGTGTGGCGCTCGCCCCCGATACCACCATCAAGCCGACGCCGGTGAGCTACACCCCGGCGGCCGCCAGGGAACCGGCGCGCAGCGAGACCGCCGCCACCTACACCGTCGCCGGCGGCGACACGCTCTATGGGATTGCCCACAACCATGGCACCACGGTCAGCGAACTGGTGGCCCTGAACGGGCTTTCCTCGGCTGAAGTCGATCCGCGTCGGCCAGGTGCTGAAGCTCCGGTCGGACGGCCACGCGACCATCGCCGCCGCCAGGCCGGCCGAGCCGCGGACCGTGCCCGGTGCCCAGCCGACCCGCGTCGCCTCGCTCGATCCCAAGGCCAAGATCCCGCTGGCGCCCACGTCGGAAGAGCCGCCGATGGCGCCCACCGCCGGGGCGCCCACGATTCCGGCCGTGCCCACCGTTCCCGTCGTCAAGGGCGGCAACAGCAACGACGCCGCTGCCGCCACCGCCGCCATCGACAAGGCCGCCGATTTCGGCTCCACCACCGGCACCGAGTTCCGCTGGCCCGTGCGTGGGCGCATCATCGCCGGCTTCGGCACCAAGCCCAACGGCGAGAAGAACGAGGGCATCAACCTTGCCGTTCCGGAAGGCACCGCCGTCAAGGCGGCCGAGGCGGGCACCGTGATCTATGCCGGCAACGAGCTGGAAGGTTACGGCAACCTGATCCTCATCCGTCACGCCGACGGCTGGGTGTCGGCCTATGCCAACAACAAAGACCTGATCGTCAAGCGCGGTGACAAGGTGCGCCGCGGCGAGGTGATCGCCCATGCCGGCATGACCGGAGCGGTGAACTCCCCGCAGGTCCACTTCGAGCTGCGCAAGGGCGCCAAGCCGGTCAACCCGCTCGACTACCTCGCCAGTTGATCGCAGGCGAGACGCCGCGACCCCGTCGACGTCCGGCCCCGGCCGGACGTCGTTTCATTCAGGGCTGACGCTCGTCGGTCAGCGCAACGCCGAGTTCCCCCGCCAGATCCTGGATGAACTGCCACGCGACGCGGCCGGATCGCGCGCCGCGGGTGGTCGACCATTCGAGCGCCTCGGCGGCCAGACGGTCGCCATCGATCACCAGGCCGTAATGGGCCACGTAGCCCCTGACCATCGCCAGATATTCGTCCTGGCTGCACTTGTGGAAGCCGAGCCACAGGCCGAAGCGGTCCGACAGCGACACCTTCTCCTCGACCGCCTCGTGCGGGTTGATCGCGGTCGAGCGCTCGTTCTCCATCATGTCGCGCGGCAGCAGGTGCCGGCGGTTCGAGGTGGCGTAGAAGACGACGTTCGCCGGCCGCCCCTCGATGCCGCCCTCGAGCGCCGCCTTCAGCGACTTGTACGAGGCATCGTCGCCGTCGAAGGAGAGGTCGTCGCAGAACAGGATGAAGCGGTGCGGCGCCGCGCGCACCAGCGCCATGAGGTCGGGCAGGGTCTCGATGTCTTCGCGGTGGATCTCGATGAGCTTGAGCCGGTGCGCCGGATCGGCCGCGTTGAGGCCGGCATGGACCGCCTTGACCAGCGAGCTCTTGCCCATGCCGCGCGCCCCCCACAAGAGGGCGTTGTTGGCCGGCAGCCCGCGCTGGAACCGCTCGGTGTTCTCCACCAGGATGTCGCGCAGCCGGTCGATGCCCTTGAGCAGGCCGATCTCCACCCGGTTGACCTTGTCGACCGGCTGCAGGCTGCGGCTTGCCGCCTGCCAGACGAAGGCGTTCGCGGCGGCGAAATCGGGGCTCGCGGCAACCGGGGGAACCGCCCGTTCGACCAGGCTGAGGAGCCGGTCGAGGCGGCTGGCAATGGCGTTCAGGTCCTTGTCCGACAAGGAGAATCCTCCGGCCTTCGGGTGGCGGATGGTCGAGAGCGTTAGCATGGCGGTCGCCTTGGCGCCAAGCGGGTGCTATTCGGTCGCGGCCGTCCCTATATCGTTTGCATTGAGGGGCCACCCCGGTATAGTCCGCGCCGTTTCGCGCGGGTCTCAGCCGCCGAAGACAGGAGTAGCTATATGTCCTTCGTGACCGAGGCATTCGCGGCGACGCCGGCTGCGCCCGACGCCGGTTTTCTCGGCGGGCCGATCGGATCGCTGCTGCCGATCGTCCTGATTTTCGTCATCATGTATTTCCTGATTCTGCGCCCGCAGCAGCAGAGGCAGCGCCAGCACCGGGAATTGATCGCCAATGTCCGCCGCGGCGACACCATCGTCACCACCGGCGGGATCATCGGCAAAGTCGCCAAGGTGGACGAGAACGAGATTCAGGTCGAGATCGCCGAGCAGACGCGGGTGCGCATCGTGCGCAGCATGGTCGCCGAGGTCCGCGCCAAGGGCGAGCCGGTGAAGGAAGGGAGCTAGGGCGGCAGCTTGAATTGATGCGCGCCCGGACCTGATTGCATGCTGCAAATCTCCCGCTGGAAAATCACGCTGATCCTCCTGCTCGTCCTCGCGGCGATCATGGTGGACATCCCGAACTTCTTTTCCGCCTCGAACGTGGCCAAATGGCCGAGCTGGATACCGCACCAGCAGGTCGTCCTCGGCCTCGACCTGCAGGGCGGCGCCTATCTGCTCTATCAGGTCGACCAGACCGACTACGTCGACAAGCGCCTGCGCGCTCTGGTCGGCGACATCCGCAAGGCGATGCTGCAGGACCCGCGCATCGGCTACACCGGCCTTGGCATCCAGGGGCAGGCGGTCCAGCTTCGCATCCGCGATCTCAGCCAGCTCGACGAGGCCAAGAAGCGCCTCGATCCGCTGCGCAATCCGCTGAATGCCAGCATCATCGGCGGCTCCAGCGTCTACGAGTTCGACCTCACCGTCGCCGACAACGGGCTGGTTCGCTTCACTTACGATGCGAACGGCCTGACGCAGCGCATACGCGGCATCGTCCAGCAGTCGATCGAGGTGATCAACCGGCGCATCAACCAGCTCGGCACGACCGAGCCCTCGATCACGCGCCAGGGCAACGACCGCATCCTGGTCGAGGCGCCCGGCCTCGGCGATCCGGGGCGCCTGAAAGCGCTGGTCGGCCAGACCGCGCAGATGACCTTCCACCTCGTCAAGAACGAGATCACCAAGGATCAGGCTGACGCCCAGCCGCCGCCGGCCAATTCCCTCGAGTTTCCCGACGCGAACAATCCGAACATGATCTACGTGGTCGATGATCAGGCGCTGATGACCGGCGAGGACCTCGCCGATGCTCAGGCCGGCTTCGACAGCCGCACCAACGAGCCGGTGGTCAATTTCCGGCTCAACGCTTCCGGTGCGCGCGTCTTCGGCGACGTCACCTCCAAGAACGTCGGCCGCCCGTTTGCCATCGTCCTCGACAACAAGGTGATTTCGGCGCCGGTGATCCAGACGCCGATCCTCGGCGGCTCCGGCCAGATCAGCGGCCACTTCACCGTGCAGTCGGCCAACGACCTTGCCATCCTGCTGCGTGCCGGTTCGCTGCCCGCCAAGCTCAGCATCGTCGAGGAGCGCACGGTCGGCCCCGGCCTCGGCGCCGAACTCGATCCGCGCCGGCAAGATCGCCGCGGTGATCGGCACCGTCTTCGTGGTCGTCTTCATGTTCGCCACCTACGGCTTCTTCGGCGTCATCGCCAACGTCGCCGTCATCGTCAACGTGGCACTCATCTTCTCGGTGCTGACGCTGCTCGGCGCGACGCTGACGCTGCCCGGCATCGCCGGCATCGTGCTGACCATCGGCATGGCGGTCGACTCGAACGTGCTCATCTACGAGCGCATCCGCGAGGAGTTCCGCAACGGGCGCACCGCCATTGCCGCCATCGACGTCGGCTTCCAGCGGGCGCTGGGCACCATCCTCGACGCCAACATCACCACCATGATCTCGGCCCTGGTGCTCATGCAGCTCGGCACCGGCCCGATCCGCGGTTTCGCCGTCACCAACGCCATCGGCATCGTCACCACGGTCTTCACCGCCTTCACCTTCACGCGGATGATCGTCTCGATGTGGGTGGCGTGGCGCCGGCCGAACAGGATCGATCTCTAGGTCCGGGGCGTCCAGGGAACCCATTCATGCGCAAGCTCCGTTTCATCCCCGACAACACCAAGATCCGCTTCATGTCGCTGTGGCGGATCAACTTCCCGGCGACCTTGATCCTGTCGCTGCTGTCGGTGACGCTGTTCTTCACGGTCGGGCCCAATTACGGCATCGACTTCAAGGGCGGCACGCTGATCGAGGTGAAGCCGGCAGCGGCGACCTACAGCCTGGCCGACATCCGCTCAAAGATCAGCTCGCTCGATCTCGGCGACGTTCAGGTCACCGAGGTGAGCGACCCCAGCGCCGGCAAGTCGGTGCTGATGCGCATCGAGCAGCAGAAGGGTGGCGAGACGGCCCAGCAGGCGGCGGTGACCAAGGTGCGCGATGCCTTCGGCAGCACCATGGAGTTCCGCCGCGTGGAGAGCGTCGGACCGAGCGTGTCGAGCGAACTGGCCTCGGCCGCCACAATCGCGCTGCTCGTCACCATGCTGGCAATCCTCGCCTACATCTGGTTCCGCTTCGAGTGGCAGTTCGCGCTGGGGGCGATCATCGCCACCAGCCACGACGTGTTCATGACGCTCGGCTTCTTCGTGATCTCGCAGGTGGATTTCAGCCTGTCGAGCGTCGCCGCCATCCTCACCATCGTCGGCTACTCGCTCAACGACACCGTCGTCGTCTACGATCGCATCCGCGAGAACCTCCGCAAATACAAGAAGATGCCGGTCCCTGAGCTGATCGACCGCTCGGTCAACGAGATGCTGGCACGAACCACGCTGACCTCGACCACGACGTTCCTGGCGCTGCTCGCACTGTTCATCTTCGGCGGCGAGGTCATCCGCTCCTTCGTCGCCGCCATGTTGTTCGGTGTGGTGGTCGGCACCTACTCGTCGATCTACATCGCGGCGCCGGTGCTGATCTTCTTCAAGCTCAGGCCGGGCGGGTCGAACCGCGAAGAAACGCCAGGCAGCGAGACCGCCGGGGCCCCGGGCAAGGCGTAGCCGATGGCCAGGGGCGTCGTCATCCGCGCCGCCCACTATCCCGGCCGCGCGCCGATCGAGAGCTACGGCAACGACGGCTTCCGCTTCGCCGCCATGTCGCACCGCGGCTCGCTGCTCTGCTTGCCGAGCGGCATCTACGGCTGGGACGCGCCGGACCCGGGCGCCCTCGACCCGGCGAGCCTCGACAAGGTGTTTGCCGAGGCCGCGGCCATCGACATCCTGCTGGTCGGCACCGGGACCAACCTCGTGCCGCTTTCCGCCGCGCTCAGGGAGCGCTGCCGCGCGGCCGGCATCGTCGCCGATCCGATGTCGACCGGCGCGGCGGTACGCACCTTCAACGTGCTGCTCGCCGAGGAGCGGGCAGTCGCCGCGGCACTGATAGCCGTGGACTGAGGCCGCCCGCCAGTACATATCTCACGGTATGGACGTCTACGAGCACTGCGCCCGCACGGTGCGCGACCTCGATCGCGACCGCTACATCGCCGATCTGTTCGCGCCGGCCGGGGTCCGCAAGCACCTGTTCGCGCTCCACGCCTTCGCTGCCGAGGTCGCGCGCATCCGCGACACGGTGAGCGACCCGGTGCTCGGCGAGATTCGGCTGCAATGGTGGCGTGACGCGCTCATCACTGGCGGCGGCGGCCATCCGGTGGCGACCGCGCTGATCGAGACCATCCGCACCTTCTCGCTGCCGCTCGCCGGCTTCGAGGGGCTGATCGACGCGCGCCTGTTCGATCTCTACGACGACCAGATGCCGACCCGGAACGACCTCGAGGGCTATGCCGGCGAGACCTCGTCGGCGCTGATCCAGCTTGCCGCCATCGTGCTCGCCGGCGGCCACGATCCGCGCGTCGCCGGCCCTGCCGGCCATGCCGGGGTCGCCTATGCCATGACCGGGCTGATGCGCGCCTTGCCGATCCACGCGGCGCGCGGCCAGTGCTATCTGCCGGCTGATATCGGCGCCGCCCACGGCTTCGACCGGCGGACGCTCGGCCAGGCGCGGGCGACGCCGGAACTCAAGGCGACGCTGGCGGCGCTCCGCCAGATCGCCCGCGCCCATCTCGACCGGGCGATGCCGGAGATCGTCGGCCTGCCGGCGGCGCTGAAGCCGGCCTTCCTGCCGATCGCCCTGGTCGGCCCGCTGCTCGACCGCATGGACCGGCCCGACTACGACCCGTTCTCGGGGCGGATCGACCTGACCCCGCTCCGCCGCCAGTGGATCCTCTGGCGCGCCGCGCGGCGCTGGGGTTAGGGGCAGGGGCTATTCCGCCGCGTCGGCGGCGGCACCGGCAAGCCACGAATCGAGATCACGGAGCGCGCGGGCGGCGATCGCCTGGCGCTTGGCCGAACCGCGTTCCGGCCCCTTCAGCTTGCGGCCCGGATCGGGCGTCATCGCGATATCGGGGAACAGGCCGAAATTGACGTTCATCGGCTGGAACGAGCGCTTGCCCGGCTCCTCGTCGCTCGACAGGTGCCCGCCGGTGATATGGCCGAGGATCGCCCCGAAGGCGGTGGTGGCGGGCGGCGGCACGATGGCCTCGCCAAGCCGCTCCGCCGCCGCCATGCGTCCGGCGAGAAGCCCGATCGCCGCCGATTCGACGTAGCCCTCGCAGCCGGTGATCTGGCCGGCGAAGCGCAGCCGCGGGTCCGCCTTCAGGCGCAGCAGGCCGTCCAGCACCTGGGGCGAGTTGAGGAAGGTGTTGCGGTGGAGGCCGCCGAGGCGGGCGAACTGGGCCTGGCGCAGGCCGGGGATCATGCGGAAGGTGTCGGCCTGGATGGCGTAGCGCAGCCGGGTCTGGAAGCCGACCATGTTGTAGAGGGTGCCGAGCGCATTGTCCTGGCGGAGCTGGACGATGGCATAGGGCTTGACGGTGGGATTGCGCGGGTTGGTCAGGCCCACCGGCTTCATCGGCCCGTGGCGCAGCGTCTCGCGGCCGCGCTCGGCCATCACCTCGATCGGCAGGCACCCGTCGAAATAGGGGACCTTCTCCCAGTCGTGATGCTTGTGCGGCTCGCCCGACAGCAGCGCATCGACGAAGGCGTCGTATTGCGCCTTGTCCATGGGGCAGTTGATGTAGTCGGCGCCGCTGCCGCCCGGGCCTGCCTTGTCGTAGCGCGACTGGAACCAGGCAACGTCCATGTCGACGGACTCGAAGTGCACGATCGGCGCGATGGCATCGAAGAAGGCAAGGGCATCCTCGCCGGTCAATTGCCGGATCGCCTCGGCCAGCGGCACCGAGGTGAGCGGGCCGGTGGCCACGATCACGTTGTCCCATTCGGCCGCCGGCAGGCCGGCGATCTCGCCGCGCTCGACCGTGACCAGCGGTTCGGCCCCGAGCGCATCGGTGATGCCTGCGGAGAAGCCCTCGCGGTCGACGGCGAGCGCCCCGCCGGCCGGCACCTGATGGCTGTCCGCGGCCCGCATGACCAGCGAGCCGGCGCGGCGCAGCTCCTCGTGCAGCAGCCCGACGGCGTTGTTGAGGGTGTCGTCGGAGCGGAAGGAATTGGAGCAGACCAGCTCGGCCAGCCGGTCGGTCTTGTGCGCTTCGGTCGGGCGGAGCGGGCGCATCTCGTGCAGCACCACCGGCACGCCGCGGCGGCAAAGCTGCCAAGCGGCCTCCGATCCGGCGAGGCCGCCGCCGATGACATGGACGGGAGCGATCATGGGCGGCAAGCTAGTCGCCAGACCCGGCGGGTTCAACGGTGCATGTGAAAATGAAAAACGCCCGCCGGGGAGGAAATCGGCGGGCGTTTCTCTAACGGACCGGTCGCGTGGGAGGACGCCGCACCGGCCCAGCTCGCCACGGGGGAGGGAGGAGGATCCCCGCAGCGAATTCCGTTACATCGTGGCGGCCTTGCGGGCGATCGCCGGGATATCCGAAGCCGCGATGCCGAGGTCGGCCAGGTCGCGGTTGGAGAGCCTCATCAGCTCATTGTAGGTCTGGCGGTACTTGCGCCAAGCCCGATAGGTCGTGACAATCCGGTTACTCATTTTCGTCGTGCCTCTCGAATTCCAAATCTCTGTGGACGGCCACTCGGAACTCTCTTGCCGTCCTTCGAGAGTGAAGATAGGCGCATGGCGGAGGCATTTGCAGACGAGTTTTCGCATACCGGCCTTGCACTTCATGCAACGCAACACAATTCCGTCATACATGTTGCGATGCAGCAAGAAATGGCCGGATGCCGCCGAAACCCGACGGATTTGGCCGTGATTCCGGCCCTTCGCACATGCCGCATTGAGACATAAGTTGGGCAGGCAATGCGGCAAGCACAGCACCATCTGGCGATCGAGACGCGCGGCAAGGGCCTGACGGAGATCACCGAGCCGGTCGCCCGCTGGCTGGCCGGCGAGGGAATCGGCAAGGGCCTGCTGACCCTGTTCTGTCGGCACACATCAGCCTCGCTGATCGTGCAGGAAAACGCCGATCCGGACGTGCGCGCCGACCTCGAGGCCTTCTTTGAGCGGTTGGCACCGGAGGATGGCGACTACGTCCACACGCTCGAGGGGCCGGACGACATGCCGGCCCATATCCGCACCGCTTTGACCCAGGTCAGCCTCTCGATCCCGGTCAGCGGCGGACGCATGGTGCTCGGCACCTGGCAGGGCATCTATCTGTTCGAACACCGGCGGCGGCCGCACCGCAGGGATGTGGTGCTCCACCTGATCGGAGAATAGAGTGCGCCGTCGCTAGCGGGGGGAGGGGCCGATGCCGGACATCACGCTTTACGGGCGCAAGACCTCGGTCAACGTGCAGAAGGCGGTCTGGGTTCTGGAAGAGCTTCGCGTGCCCTACGCACAGGTCGAGCTCGGCCTCAATTTCGGTGGCGTCGATACGGCCGAATACCTGGCGATGAACCCGAACGGCCTGGTGCCCACCCTCAAGGACGGCGAACTCGTCCTGTGGGAGAGCCACGCCATCGTCCGCTACCTGTCGGCGAGCTACGGCGCCGGCAACCTGTGGCCGGAGGCGCCGAAGGCCCGCGCCATCGCCGACCAGTGGACCGACTGGACGGCGATGCGCTTCCAGCCGGCCTGGGGGGCGGTGTTCTCGGCGGTGGCCCGCACCAAGCCGGAGGCCCGAGACAAGAAGGCGGTCGCTGCGGCGATGAAGGCCGTCGAGCCATGCTTCCGCATCCTCGAAGCGCAGCTCCGGCGGACGCCCTATCTCGCCGGCGAGCGACTGACCTACGGCGACATCGCCGCCGGCGCGCTGCTCTATCGCTGGTACACCATGGACGTCGAACGCCCGCCGCTTGCCGGTGTCGATGGCTGGTACGAGCGATTGAAGGCGCGGCCGGCCTACGTCAAGGGCGTCTGCATCGACTACGACATCCTCAAGAACACGATAGGCTAGGGGGCGGGCACAGCGTTTTCATCGTCGCCCTGGCGAACGCCGGGGCGCAGTCGGCTGCGCCACACCCCGTGGAAGTACTGACTGGTTTCCGGCCTTCGCCGGAAGGACGAGAGTGCGTGGCGTGGCCTCTGAGCCTACCCTGCCAGTAGCGCCGCCAGGGCCTCCAGAACCGGCCGCTGACCGGCGGTGATTTTCTCCGTCGCCTGCTCCAGTCCGAACCATTCCGCCCGGTCGGCCTCCGGGAATTCCGCCATGCGACCGGACTTCGGCGGCCATTCCATGGTGAAGCTGTTGGAGCGGAAGCCGGCGGTATCGAAATCGCCTTCGGCGGCGAAGGCGGTGAGGACCTTGTTGCCGGACTGGCGGAATTCGCCGAGCGCCGTGAGATCGCGCGGCGCCGCGCCGCCGGTCTCCTCGCGGAATTCGCGCCGCGCCGCCGCGATTGCCTCCTCGCCCGGATCGACGAGGCCCTTGGGGATCGACCATGCGGCGGCGTCCTTCTTCGCCCAGAACGGCCCGCCCATGTGGACGAGCAGCGCCTCCAGGCCCGCGGCGGTGCGGCGATAGAGGAGGATGCCAGCGGACTTCTGGGACATGAACCGATGGTGCGCGACCGGCGCCCGGCGGGCAACCGGCGTCAGTGCCAGAGGTCGATCCCAACGGCGATCAAGACGACCAGGACGAGACCTATGACGAAGACCGCCCGGCTGGCCGGCGAGCGCAGGATGATCTCGCCCCCACGCGCGCTCCGCGCCGGAATTTCGGCTTCCTTCGGTGGTGGCGCCGGCTGGGCCGGACCTGCGCGAACCATGTTCTTCTCCTTTGGTGGGCCAATGCGCGCGCCGGCCGAAAGGTTCCGCACGTCCGTGCTGGCCGGGGAACCCAGGCGGGGCGTCCGGCATTGCCCGCACGGGGGGTAACCGACCCCGACCTCAAGCGAAGCGATAGCAATGACTTCGATCACCCACGCAGGCGCCGACGGCGCGGCCGACACCACTCACGCAGGCGCGGAAGGCTCGCTGCGGCGCGACGCCGCGGTGCCGGCAGGGCGCACCTACACCCACCGCGAAATCCTCACCGTCATCACGGTGCTGCTGTTTGCCATCCTGCTCGCCGCGCTCGACCAGACGATCGTTTCGACCGCCATTCCGACCATCGCCGGCGAACTCAACGGGCTCGATCGGATTTCGTGGCTGGTGACCGCCTACCTGCTGGCCCAGACCATCGCCATGCCGATCTGCGGCAAGCTCGGCGATCTCTACGGGCGCAAGTGGCTGCTGATTTATGCCGTCATTTGCTTCCTCGTCGGCTCGGCGCTCTCCGGCCTGGCGCAATCGATGAACGAACTGATCGCCTTCCGCGCCCTCCAGGGGCTCGGCGCCGGCGGCGTGTTGGTGACCGCCTTCTCGATCATCGGCGACGTCATCCCGCCGCGGGACCGCGGCAAGTACCTCGCCTACATCATGCCGGTCTTCGGCCTGGCCAGCGTCTTCGGGCCGACGCTGGGCGGCTTCTTCATCGACAATCTGAGCTGGCGCTGGATCTTCTACGTCAACCTGCCCATCGGCCTGGTGGCCATCGCCGGCGCATGGTGGAAGCTCGACCTGCCCAAGGGCGCGCCGGGCAATCACCGTATCGACTATGGCGGCGCCGCGCTGCTCGCCGCGGCCATGTCCTGTGCGGTGCTGGCGACGACCTGGGGAGGCGATCTCTATGGATGGCTGTCACCCGAAATCCTCGGGCTCGCCGCCGCGTCGGTCGTCTTCGCCGCGCTCTTCTACCTCGCCGAGCGGCATGCCCACGACCCGATCTTCGCGCCCGACTTCTTCCACAACGGCATCATCCTCGATTGCATGGCGCTCGGCATTACCGTCGGCCTCGGCCTGTTCGGGACGCTTACCTATCTGCCCACCTTCCTGCAGATCGCCCGCCAGGCGAGCCCGACCGCTTCCGGCCTGCTGATGCTGCCGCTCTCCGTCGGCCTGTTCGTCGCCGCGGTCACCACCGGCCAGCTCATCAGCCGCACCGGGCGCTACAAGCTCTTTCCGATCGGCGGCACCATCGCCGGCAGCGTCGGCATGTACCTCCTGTCGACCATCGGGCCGGACACGCCGAGCCCGCTGCTCGATGGCTACATGGTCATCCTCGGCGCCGGGCTCGGCATGGTGATGCCGGTGCTAACCCAGGTGGCGCAGAACGCGGTGCGCCGCGAGCGCCTGGGCATGGCGACGTCCGGCGTCAACCTCGCCCGCCAACTCAGCGGCGCCGTCGGCGTCGCCATCGCCGGCACGCTGTTCACCTCGCGGCTGCATACCCATCTCGTCGAGACGGTTCCGGCCAATGCGCTCGCTCGCATGCACATGCAGGGGGCGCGCATCGACCCGGCGGCGATGGCCGACCTGCCGCCCAAGGTCCACACCGCGGTGATCGATGCCTTCGGCGCCGTGCTGCCCTCCGTCTTCCTCGATTTCGTGCCGGTCATGGCGCTCGGCATCCTCTTCGCGCTGCTTCTGCGCGAGGTTCCGCTGGCCACGGCGCGCACACCGGAGAAGGGCCGGCGGATCAGGGCGTGAGGGCACCCGCGTTGCGAACGGCGGAAGCCAGCTACTTGAAGCTCACATCGTAGATGGTGTCCGGTTCGGCGCCGGCGGCGATCGCCGCCCTGGCCAGCGCCTCGTAGGCCGCGACGTCCTCGATGCACACCATGTCCATGTTGTCGCCGCAGGCGACGAGGCCCGGGCCGGCGTCGCCGTCGTGGGCCATCGCCTTGTAGGCCATTGCCCTGTTCTTCTTCGCGTCCAGCCTGACCACGGCATAGAGACGCTGGGTCTTGCCCTGCTGCTCGGCGGTCGACTCGGCGACATAGAGGTCGTCCCCGACCGGCAGGAAACGGAGCGTCATAGTGCCGTTGTCGATCTTGCCCACATAGGCTTTGCCCGCGCGCGTCACGGTGGTCTTGTCCTCGGGTGAATTGTGCTCGGCAAAGGTGATCCTGGCGTAGGGCGCCACCGCCTGGTCGTCGCCGAACAGCGGTCGGTCGCTGGTGAAGCAGCCGGCCAGCCCGAAGGCCGCAAACAGGCTGACGGAAAGAGCGAGGAATCTGGCTTTCACGGTCGTCGCTCCGCGAGAAACGGGTGAGGCGATTATCCGCCCTCCGCAGGCTTTCCCCAAGATGGCCAGTGCGGTCGCGGCGACGATGCCGCAGACGGCCGATTGCAGGCGTGGTGAACCGTCGGTTGCCGGCCGGCTAACAGGGCGTAAAGGCGCGTCGACGTCGGGGCCAAAAAGACAAGCGATTCAAAGGCCGCCGCCGGTCATGCTGAACGAAGTGCCAATCTGCCATTGGAATCTTGTTAAGCGCGCTCCTTAACCGGCTTTTGATCGCCGGCCGCGAGACTTGTCCCTGTAAGCCGGGCGGAGGGGACATCCGCCGGCCAAAAGGACAAAAGGGGAAGTGTCATGGCACGTTGGGACATGGGTGGCGCGGAACTCGCGTCGATGGCGGAAGCAAAGCCGAACGCTCAGAACCTGTTCGATCTGGGCATGCTCTATGCGAGCGGCGGCGAGGTCGAGCCGGATCTGGTGGCCGCGCACAAGTGGTTCAATCTGGCGGCGGCGCGGGGCATTCCTGAGGCGGCGAACTATCGTCAGGAGGTCGCCCGCGAGATGACGGCGAACGCGATCGCCGAGGCCCAGCGCGCCGCCCGCGAATGGCTGACCACGCACTAGGCTACAGCCGATACCAGGCGATCGCCGTGTCGCGGTAGAGCTCGTTGAGCTCTGCCGCCGAAGCGCCGGCGGTCACCCGGTCGACGACCGCCACCCAGTCGGGATAGCGGGTCGCCAGCTCCATCACCGGCCAGTCGCCGCCGAAGGCGCAACGGTCGAAGCCGAAGGCCTCGATGGCGTGCGCCACGTAGGGCGCGACCCGATCGTATGTCCACGTTCGGTGGTCGGCTTCGGTGACCACGCCGGAGACCTTGCACGCCACGTTGGGGAGCGCCGCCAGCGCGCGCATCTGGCTCGCCCACGGCTCGAACCGGCCGTCCTTGATTCCCGGCTTGCCGATATGGTCGAGGATGAAGCGCACCTCCGGGCAGCGGCCCACCAGCTCGATCGCGTCGGCCATCTGCTGGTGGTAGATGCAGATCTCGAAACCGAGGTCGTACTTGGCGAGCAGGCGCACGCCGGCGATGAAATCCGGCTGCAGGCACCAGCCCGGCTCGCTGGCGTGGCCCTGGATCAGGCGGCGCACGGCGCGGGCGTGCGGCATGCTGGCGAAGGCGGCGATGTCGGGCTCGGCCGCGGCCCCCATTTCCAGCGGCATGGAGGCGACGATCCCCTGCACGCGGCCGTCGTCGCGCGCCGCCGCCTCGACCCACAGCGCCTCGTCAAGGTGACGGCCGGGCGCGGCATCGACCTCGACGAAGACCAGCCTGTCCACCGCCACGCCGCCGAGCGCGGCGGTATATTCGGCCGGGCCGTGGCGGCTGTTCAGCATCGGCTCCGCCGCCATCCACGGATAGGGCAGGGCGTCCGGGTCGTAGAGATGGACGTGGGCGTCGATCAGGGGAAAATCGGGCAAGGTCGCTCCTCCGTGTGCGGTTTCCGGCAGCGTCCGGCCTGGCCAGCGTCTTGGCGCAGAAAATGTGATCGGGCAACCGGCAAATGCCCATTTCCGGCCATCGCGCCACCCTGTTGTCACCAAAGATCGGCGGGATGCTGGCCTCGTGGCGCAAGACGCGCCGACGGCCCCGCCATGACCCTTGAGTTTTCGCCGTTGCGCCAAGATAACAGACAGGTACGCGACCGGGAGGGAACCGGAAGCCATGAAGTTCACGATTGCGCCGCTCGCCGGGCTGGGCTTGCTGGCGGCGGCGACCGGGGCGGCCGTCGCGGCCCCGCCGGCCTACTGCGCGCTCTACGCGCGCGAATACGCCAATCAGTTTGCCGCGGCCGCCGGCGAGAAGCCGGGGGCGGAGCCGAAGATTCAGGACGAGGCCTACTATCGCTGCCTCAACCTGGACCAGGAGCCGGAGATGCCGTCGGGCTCCGCCTATTACGGCACCTCGGTCGATACGGCGGGCCAAGCGGACGCGGCCAAGGACCCGGCGACCGCCCCGCTCGCACCGCCCGCCGTCGCCACGGCCGGGGACACGGCGGCGGCGCCCGCGCCAAAGATCGCACCGGAGCCGGCCAAGCAGACGGCGGACAGTTCGCCCTCGGGCCATTCCTATACCGGCGGCGCGACGCCCTGGACGGCCGACTGGTTCGCCGCCTGCCGCAAGTATTTCCCCAATTCCTTCAACGAGAAGGATGGCACCATCCTGCCCAACGGCTCGACCAAACGGGTGTTCTGCAAGTAGGGGGCGACTTCGCTTGCGCGTAGCCCGGATGGAGCGAAGCGTAATCCGGGAATGATCGAAGGTGCCCCGGGTTTCGCTGCGCTCCACCCGGGCTACATCCCCCCTATCAGGGCATCATGTAGGCCGTCTTCACGGTGGTGAAGAACTCGGCGGCGTAGCGGCCCTGCTCGCGCGGGCCGTAGCTCGATGCCTTCCGGCCGCCGAACGGCACGTGATAGTCGACGCCGGCGGTCGGCAGGTTGACCATCACCATGCCGGCCTCGGCATTGCGCTTGAAGTGCGTGGCGTATTTGAGGCTGGTGGTGCAGATGCCCGAGGACAGGCCGAAGGGCGTGTCGTTGGCGACCGCCAGCGCCTCGTCGTAATCCTTGACGCGGATGACGCTCGCCACCGGCCCGAAGATTTCCTCGCGGTTGATGCGCATCTCGGCGTGGTTTCGGTGAACAGCGCCGGCTGCGAGATAGAAGCCGGGCGTCTCGCGGTTGAGCCGCTCGCCGCCCCAGGCGAGCGTGGCGCCTTCGTCTTGCGCCGATGTCTGATGTAGTCCTCGTCCTGCTTGAGCTGGCTTGGATCGACCACCGGGCCGATCTGGGTGCCGGCCTTGCAGCGCATCGTCGACCTTGAGGCCCTTCAGGCGCTCGGTCAGCGCCGCGACGAACCTGTCGTGGATGCCCTCGGTCACGATCAGCCGCGAGGAGGCGGTGCAGCGCTGGCCGGTGGAGAAGAAGGCGCCGTTGGCGCGCGCATCTCGACCGCGACGTCGAGGTCGGCGTCGTCGAGCACCACCAGCGGGTTCTTGCCGCCCATCTCGAGCTGGAACTTGCGCATCACCTTGACCGAGGCGTCGGCGACGCGCCGGCCGGTGCCGACCGAGCCGGTGAAGGTCATGGCGTTGACGTCCGGGCGAATCGAGCATGGCCTGGCCGACCACCGAGCCCCTGCCCATGACCAGGTTGAGCACGCCCTTGGGCAGGCCGGCGCGCGACGAGGATGTCGACGATCGCCCAGGCGCAGCCGGGCACCAGATCGGCCGGCTTGAAGACCACCGTGTTGCCGTAGCAGAGCGCCGGCGCGATCTTCCACGCCGGGATGGCGATCGGGAAGTTCCACGGCGTGATGATGCCGACCACGCCGACCGGCTCGCGGGTGATCTCGACCTCGATGCCCGGGCGCACGCTCGGCACCATCTCGCCGGACAAGCGCAGCGCTTCGCCGGCGAAGAAATCGAAGATCTGCGCCGCCCGCACCGTCTCGCCGATGCCCTCGGCGAGCGTCTTGCCCTCCTCGCGGGCGAGCAGCCTGCCGAGCTCCTCGCGCCGCGCCAGGATCTCGTCGCCGGCCGCCTTGAGCACGTCGTGGCGCTGCTGGATGCCCGAGCGCGACCACGCCGGGAACGCCGCCTTGGCGGCGGCGATGGCGCGCCTGGCGTCGTCGGCGCTGGCGCGGGCATAGTGGCCGACGACGTCGTTGGTGTTGGAGGGGTTGATGTCGGCGATGGCCTCGCCATCCACCCATTCCCCATCGATATAGTTGCGGTGCAGATCGTCCATGACGGCAGAATTCCCCAGTTCTGTTTGCAATTGCCGGCGAAGGACGGCTTAGAGGCGGCGGATCCTCACCCGCTCGTCTTTGCCGACCGCGAGCGGATTGGCAAGCGGCAGGCCGAACGGCGGCGCCGCGATCTCGAAGACGTCGCCCGCCTCGGTCGCGGATGCCGGCGGCAAACGACAGCGTCGCGGTGCCGAAGCAGTGGACGTGGACGTCGCCGGGCCGGCGGAAAGACGGATACTTGAAATGGTGGGGCTCGAGATTGGCGATGGTGTGCGACATGTTCGCCTCGCCGGTGAGGAACGGCTTCTCGAAGATCACCTTGTCGCCGCGGCGGATGCGCGACATGCCGCGCACGTCGTCGGGCAGGTCGCCGAGCAGCATCTCGGGCCCGAAGGAGCACGGCCGCAGCTTGGAATGGGCGAGATAGAGATAGTTGCTGCCGCTCCATGACGTGGTCGGAGAATTCGTTGACGAGCGCGAAGCCGATCCGCCACGGCGTGCCGTCGCTGGCCGACCACGATAGATGCCGGCGACCTCCGGCTCCTCGCCGCCGTCCTCGGCGAAGGCGGGCGAGGTGAGCGGCTTGCCCGGCGCCGCCACGAAGCTGCCGTCGCCCTTGTAGAACCACTCCGGCTGCACGCCGGTCTCGCCCTTGGCCGGCTTGCCGCCCTCGAGCCCCATGCGGAACATCTTCATGGAATCGGTCAGCGTCTGCCTCGTCGCCGTTCGCTGCCTTGGCGTGCATGGAATCGCGGGTCGCGGCGGAGCCGAGATGGGTGAGGCCGGTGCCGGTGACCAGCAGATGCGCCGGATCGGGATGATCGATCGGCGGCAGCACCCGGCCCCTGGCGAGACAGCGCGGCGGGGTCGGCCTCGCCGCGGCTGCCGGCCGCCTGCACCAGCTTGGCGATGCTCGTCTTGCGCGCGATCGCCGCCCTGGCCAGGTCGTAGACCGCTGGAAGCGGCCGCCGACGATCCACGACCTGCCGCGCTCGGTCGCGACCACACGACGGCCCCTCGCCGTCGCGCACCTGCATCAAACGCATGGGCTCTCCCCGAATGCGGCCGGGCACCGTCCGTCGGCCGGCGGCGTGTCAGCCGGCTTCGTGGCGCCTCGCGCGCGCACCCAGAGGGCATCGAAGCACATTGCCCTTCGAGTTCCTGAGCAGCCGCCGCATGCCGAGAACGCGCCTTCCGCGTCCCGGGCGCGATCGCTTCGTAGACCGCGCGGTGCTGCAACACCGCATCGGCGGCCATGACCGTCCGCCAGCCGAGGGTGAACGTCAGCTCCAGCGCCGAATTGATCATGGCGCCGACCGAGACGCAGCATCGGATTGCGCGAGGCTCAGGATCGCCATGTGGAAATCGATGTCCGCCGCGATCTGCTCGGGGCCGCCGCGCGGGTCCTTTTGGATGCCGTCCATCGCCGCGCCGAGCGCGGCGATGTCCTCCGGCGGTCGCCCGCTCCGCGGCCAGCGACGCAGGCCGCCGGCTCCATGATCTCGCGCATCTCGAAGAGGGCGTCGACGAATTCGTCGGTCGGCCCTGTTCGATCTGCCAGCGCAGCACGTCCGGCATCGAGCATGTTCCAGTCGACCGTCGGGCCGGACGCGGGTGCCGATCTTGGGGCGCGACGCCGTCAGCCCCTTGGCCGACAGCAGCCGGATCGCCTCGCGCACGGCAGTGCGCGAAACGCCGAATTCCGCCTGTACTGCCGGCTCGGTCGGCAGGGTGTCGCCGGGCTGGTACTGGCCGTTGACAATTCGCTTCCCGAGCGTCGCCGCGACCATTTCCGAAAGGCGCTGGTGGCGCCGGCCGGCGGGTCTCCCGGAATTTGGGCCGTCCATGGCGGCCTCGTCGTCCATCCGTTGGACGGGGTGACGTTTATCATAGTATCTTTCCGGCGTTAACTGAGATCGTCAGCAGCCGTGCACATGGGCCCTGGCCGCTGTTCTCCGGTTCGCCGAGGACAATCGTCGATATAAAATGTAGGCACGCGAGGACGCTTGCCAAGGCGGGTGAAGCTGCCGATACCTTGAACCGCGGCCCGCGCCACAGACAGCGATCGGAAGGGCCGGTCGACCCAGCCTGACGCGCAGCACCATGACGGAAGAAAAGATCGATGGCCAAAAAAGACAAGTCGCAATTGCGCTCCAAAGCCTGGTTCGACAACCCCGAAAACCCGGGAATGACCGCCCTCTATCTGGAGCGCTATCTCAACTTTGGCCTGACCCGCGAGGAACTGCAGTCCGGCAAGCCGATCATCGGCATCGCCCAGACCGGCTCCGACCTGTCGCCCTGCAACCGGCACCATCTGGAGCTCGCCAAGCGGGTGCGCGACGGCATCACCGCCGCCGGCGGCCTCGCGCATCGAGTTCCCGGTCCATCCGATCCAGGAGACCGGCAAGCGGCCGACCGCCGCGCTCGACCGCAACCTCGCCTATCTCGGCCTGGTCGAGGTGCTCTACGGCTATCCGCTCGACGGCGTGGTGCTGACCACCGGCTGCGACAAGACCACGCCGGCCTGCATCATGGCGGCGGCGACGGTCAACATCCCGGCGATCGTGCTCTCCGGCGGGCCGATGCTGAACGGCTGGTGCAAGGGCGAGCGCACCGGCTCCGGCACGATCGTGTGGAAGGCGCGCGAGCGACCTCGCCGCCGGCGAGATCGACTACGACGAGTTCATCGAGATCGTCGCCTCCTCGGCGCCGTCGATCGGCCACTGCAACACCATGGGCACGGCGACGACCATGAACTCGCTCGCCGAGGCGCTGGGCATGAGCCTGCCCGGCTGCGCCGCGATCCCCGCCCCCTATCGCGAGCGCGGGCAGATCGCCTACGAGACCGGCAAGCGCACCGTCGAGATGGTGTGGGAGGATCTGAAGCCCTCCGACATCCTGACCCGCGAGGCCTTCGAGAACGCCATCGTCGTCAATTCGGCGATCGGCGGCTCGACCAACGCGCCGATCCACCTCAACGCCATCGCCCGCCACATCGGCGTCGAGCTCACCATCGAGGACTGGCAGACGCATCGGCCACAAGGTGCCGCTGCTGGTCAACCTGCAGCCGGCCGGCAAGTATCTCGGCGAGGAGTACCACCGCGCCGGCGGCGTGCCGGCGGTGGTCGACGAGCTGATGAAGCACGGCCTGATCCACGAGGACGCGATGACCGTCAACGGCAAGACCATGGGCGACAACTGCCGCGGCCGCGACAATCAGGACGACCGGACGTCATCCGCCCGTTCGAGCAACCCGCTGGTCGCCGATGCCGGCTTCCTCGTGCTGAAGGGCAACCTGTTCGATTCCGCGCGATCATGAAGACCAGCGTCATCTCGCAGGAATTCCGCGACCGCTATCTCTCCGACCCGAAGCAGCCCGAACGCCTTCGAGGGCCGCGCCATCGTCTTCGACGGGCCGGAGGACTACCACCACCGCATCGACGATCCGGCGCTCGAGATCGACGAGAACTGCATGCTGTTCATCCGCGGCACCGGCGCCGATCGGCTATCCGGGCGGCGCCGAGGTGGTGAACATGCAGCCGCCGGCCGCGCTCATCAAACGCGGCATCCACGCGCTGCCCTGCATCGGCGACGGCCGCCAGTCGGGCACGTCGGGCTCGCCCTCGATCCTCAACGCCTCGCCCGAGGCGGCGGCGGGCGGCGGCCTCGCGCATCCTCAAGACCGGCGACCGGGTGCGCATCGACCTCAACAAGCGGCGAGGCCAACATCCTGATCTCCGACGAGGAGCTGGCCCAGCGCCGCGCCGACCTGCAGGCCGCATGGCGGCTATCCACTTTCCCGAAGAGCCAGACGCCCTGGCAGGAGATCCAGCGCGGCATGGTCGACCAGTTCGCCGAGGGCATGGTCCTGAAGCCGGCGGTCAAGTACCGGCACGTCGCCCAGCGAGATGGGCATCCCGCGCGACAACCACTAGAGCCGGCGCTGGGGCGGGACGCCGCAGCGTTGACCCAGGACAAGGCGGCCGGGCGACCGGCCGCCTTTGCTGTCTCCGGTTGGCCGGCCGGGAGGCGGGTCTCATGGGCAAGATCAACGCGGGGTGGCACCGGGCACACCCGATGCCCGAGAAACCGACGCTGGATCAGCGCATCGCCTGGCATGCCGAGCACGCCAGGAACTGCGGCTGCCGGGCGATCACCGGCAAGCTGAGGCAGGAGTTCGAGCGGCGTGGCATCGCCATTCCCGAGCCGCCGAAAGCCTTCCGCTGAGGTCTGCGTGACGCCCAGCGGGCGACTGCCCGCCGCGCGGCCAGCGCGCCCTGGCGGAGCCATCGAACGCAGTGAGATTGGCGTGAGCACCAAGATGGAGAAGAGGATGGGAGAAACCTCGAACCCGGAGCCACAGGCCGCGACTGCGGCCCGGGCTTTCGCCCGCCCCCGCAGAGGCGGCGAGCGTAGCGCGCCTGCCGTGAGCGGAATCATGGCGGAGAGGATGTCTATCCAAGCCGCGTCCCGCGCTGTCTCAACGCGTCGGATTGAGCCACAATAGCCGCGACACTCTGCCGTTTCCACAGTCCCGCATTGTCTCTTGCCGTCCCACCCAATCGCAACTATCGTTGTGGGTAGAAATGTACCTAGCGGGAGCTGTTGGACATGGCCGGCATTCACAGACTGACGGCAACAGCCGTGGCGAAGAAAGGCAAGCCGGGCCGGTATGCGGACGGCGGCGGGCTTTACCTTCAGGTGTCGCAATGGGGGACAAAAAGTTGGCTGTTCCGCTACATGTTGAACGGCAAGGCGCGGCAGATGGGATTTGGCGCCATCCACACGCTGACACTCGCCGAAGCCCGGGAGAAGGCACGGCAGGCCCGCGCTTTGCTCCTGGAGGGGATTGACCCGATTGACGCTCGCCGCGGCCAGCGAGCCGCCGCTGCGGCTGCCACCGCCATCCTGGTGCCGTTCCGCGACGCAGCCGCGCAATACATCGCAGCGCAGCGGGCAGGCTGGAAAAACGCAAAACACGGCGAACAATGGACGTCCACCCTTGAGCGCTACGCCGCCCCGGTGATTGGCGACCTTCCGGTGAGTGCAGTCGAGACGGCGCACGTCCTGAAGATCCTGGAACCGATTTGGGAGAACAAGACCGAGACGGCGAGCCGGGTGCGCGGGCGTGTCGAGGCCGTGCTCGATTGGGCGACGGCCCGTGGATTTCGGCAGGGCGACAACCCCGCCCGCTGGCGCGGCCATTTGGACAAGCTACTGCCGGCCAAGGGCAAGGTGCGCAAGGTGAAGCATCACGACGCGATGCCCTTCGGCGATCTGCCCGCATTCATGGCGACATTGCGCGACGAAACCAGCGTGTCGGCGAAGGCGCTCGAATTCACGATTTTGACCGCTGCGAGAACCGGCGAAACCATCGGCGCTCGGTGGAGCGAATTTGATCTTTCGGCCAAGGTGTGGACCTGCCCCGGCGATCGCACCAAGAGCGGTCGCGACCATCGCGTGCCACTGAGCGACCGCGTGCTGGAAATCCTCGCCGGCCTGCCGCGTGAAGGCGATATCGTCTTTCCGGGGGCACGGGCAGGACATGGCCTGTCAAACATGGCCATGCTGGAATTGTTGCGCGGCAAGACCGACAACGGTTTCACCGTTCACGGCTTTCGGAGTTCGTTCCGCGATTGGGTTGGTGAGGCCACCAACTTCCAGCCCGAAGTCGCCGAAGCCGCGCTCGCACATGTCGTCGGCGACCAGACCGAGGCCGCTTATCGGAGAGGCGACGCGCTGGCGAAGCGCCGCCGGATGATGGACGCCTGGGCCGAATTCCTGTCGCGACCGGCCGGCGGCGGCGACGTGGTTCCGATGCGGAGGGCACGCTGATGGCACGGAAGCCCGGAAGACCACGCGGAACAACTAGGTGGTGGAATAATCCGATTGCCGTCGCGGCCGCGCAGGCGCAGGGGCGCATCGAGCTGTGGCGCGCCATCAACCGAGGAATCGCCGAAAACGAAGTCGTTGCCAAGAACGAAGCCCTTGCCGAGCCGGAGAGGACGCAAGCGCGCGCCCGCTACCTTGCCGGCGATATTCCGCCCAGGCGCCACAAGAACGTGCCACAGCACATTATGAAAAAGCTGTGCCGCGAGGCGATCGAGCACTGGAACGAGATAAACCCGTCGAATCCCCTACACGTCGACCCGGCGGATGTTGTCCACTATCTGCAAACTTCGCACTCGCGGCGAGTTGTCGGTCGGCGAAAACGCTCTCAGTCCTGATTTTTGCGGGGGAATTGTTTTTCCCGCAAAATGCCGAGCAATAGGCGCGTAGTTATCCCGAACCCGCCCGGTTGGTCTATCCCGGGCTCAGCAAGGGTTCGGTCATGGACAAGAAAATAGTTCGCCGCCGCGGCCTGCCTGATTATTGCGGGCTCGGCATTTCGACCATTTATCGACGCATCGCCCAGGGCACATTTCCCCGGCCTATTCGTCTTGGGCCAAACACCGTCGCTTGGCTCGCTAGTGAGCTTGACGCTTGGCTCGCCGCGAGGCGCGAGGAACGTGATCAGGAGGCCGCGTGATCCATGACCTCCAAAACGAAACCGCCCGCCGGCTGGCGACCGGGGGCGGCTCGGAAATCGGTTCGGCTGACCGGCTCGAACTCACTTCCAAATAGCCCCAATCCACTCGACCGGCAAGCCCGGCGACTGGCCGACCGTTACCGCCTGCCGCTGCCGACAGCGCGCACCGTGGCCGAGATCGCCTTCAGCGTGGAGGTGCCGCGATGAAGGCACCGACCACCCGCACAATCTCACCCGAGCTGACCGCAACAGCGATCTATGACGGCCGCCAGCATTGCGGCGATGTAGTCGAGCATCGCAACGGGCAGTATGAGGCCGCGCTGCCCACCGGCGAGAGTCTGGGACTGTTCACCTCGGTGGTCGCCGCGATGCACGCGGTAATCGCCGCGGGCCGGCAAGGCGGCGACCGATGAGCGACCTCGACCTCGCCACCATCGACCGTCTGACCGGCTTCAAGCTTGGCATCTTCGACGCGCCTTGTCCGGCGTGCGGACCCGGCCGCCGCGATCCGGCTAACCGCAAGCGGCAAGTCCTTCGGATTTGGAGACAAGAGCCCGACTTCGCGACGTTCGCTTGCGCGCGCTGCGGCTTGCAGGGATGGGCGGCCGACAAGGAGCGGCCCAATGCGGTGCCGACGATCCGCAAGCCGGCGATCGTTGCACCCGGAACCGCCGATGACCGCACCAACCGCCAGGCTGGCAAGGCGCTGTTCCTTTGGCACCGCCGCCAGCCGGCTATCGGATCTCCGGTCGAGAAATACCTTCGTGACGTGCGCCGCTACTTCGGCACAATCCCGGCGACCATCGCCTATCTGCCGGCGACAAAGCCGGAACATCACCCGGCGATGATTTCCGCGTTCGGCTGCCCGACCGAGCCCGAGCCCGGCGTCATCAATCTCGCCGCCGACATGGTGCACGGCATCCACCTGACACTGTTGAAGCCCGATGGCAGCGGCAAGGCCGGCACTGGCCGCGACAAGATCATGGTCGGCCCGTCGAACGGCTGGCCGATCGTGGTGGCCCCGCCGAACGACTTGCTCGGACTCGTCGTCTGCGAAGGCGTCGAAAGCGGCCTCAGCATCGCTGAGGCGACTGGCTTAGCCGTCTGGGTCGCAGGCGCAGCCGGCCGCATGCCGGCACTCGCCGACAAGGTGCCGGACTGGATCGACTATCTCACTATCGCGGCCGAAGCCGACAAGGCCGGCCGTGCCGGAGCGCTCGGGCTTGCCCAAAGGCTGGAGGCGCGCGGGCTGAGCGCCGGGCTGCAGTTCCTCAGCGACGAGAAGGACGCCGCCTGATGGCCCGCGACGCCAACGACATCGCCCGCGAAAGTGGCGCGGATGAACTCCGAGTCGCTTGGGATACTGCGGCCAAATCAGCGAACGAAACGCTTCCCGCGAGCGCCGCGCGCCCGCCGGCCATCGGCGACAACTCCAAGCCGCTCATTCGTATTCTTGCCGGTCGCTGGCACGAACTGGCGACCGAACTTGAAGCGGCTCTGATCGCATCCGGCTCGCCGCTCTATCAAAACAGCGGTGGCATCGTTCGTCCGATCGTCGATGAAGTGGACGCGGCGGATGGCCACCGCACCAAGACCGCACGATTATCTCCGGTCACGCTCGACCCGATGCTCGACCACGCATCGCGCGCTGCAAAATGGGAACGCTTTTCCAAGACGGAGAACCAATGGATCGTAGCCGACCCGCCCAAGCAGGTTGCGGCCATCGTCCTATCGCGCGATGGCGAATGGAAGTTCCCGCGCCTGATCGGCGTCCTGACAACGCCAACGATCCGACCGGATGGCACGATTCTGTCAACGCCCGGCTATGACCCGACGACGCGGCTGTTGCTTCTCGACCCGCCGATGCTGCCAGCCATGCCGTCGCAGCCGACCCGAACCGAGGCCTTGGCCGCGCTCGCCTTCCTCGATGGGCTGTTGGAGGAATTTCCGTTTGCCGACAAGGCAAGCCACGCGGTTGCGCTGTCGGGGCTGATTACGCCTGTGGTGCGCGGGGCGTTGCCGGTCGCGCCCTTGCACGCAATTACGGCACCATCGGCAGGTTCCGGCAAATCGTATCTGGTAGACATTGCAGCGACCGGGGCGACCGGCCGGCGCTGTCCGGTAATCGCCGCCGCGACCGGACGCGAACCCGGAACGCAAGACGACTCCGAAACCGAAAAACGCCTCGGGTCAGCCCTGCTAGCCGGCTACCCGCTTCTGAGCATCGACAATCTCAACGGGCTGTTGCGCGGCGACCAATTTTGTCAGGCCATCGAGCGGCCGAGTTTTGACATTCGCGTATTGGGGTTCTCGAAACTCAAACGCATCGAATCGCGGGCGACATTGTTCGCCACCGGCAATAACCTACAGCCGACCGGCGACATTGTGCGACGCACTTTGCTCTGCACCATCGATCAGCAAATCGAGCGGCCTGAACTGCGCGAATACGAACACGACCCGTTGCAAACCATCCTGGCGGATCGCGGGCATTATCTCGCCGCCGTCCTGACCATTGTCCGCGCCTATGTCGTGGCGGGCTTCCCCAACCAGCCGCCACCGCTCGCCAGCTTCCCGGACTGGTCGCGCATGGTGCGCGGCGCATTGCTATGGCTGGGCACCGCCGATCCGGTCGACACCATCGAAACGGCCCGCGCCGACGACCCGGAGGTTGCCCGCTTCCGCGCCGTCGTGTCCGCATGGGCGAACACCGCCGCAGCAAACAAATCGCTGACAGCCGGAGAGCTCAAAGCTCAGGCTGAGAAACACGATCCACACTTGCCCGGTGCGCTTGCCTTCCCCGAACTCAATCAGGCCCTCCTCGATGTCGCCGGCCACCGGGGCACCATCGATCCGCGACGCCTCGGGCATTTCCTCGGCAGAAACAAGGGACGGATTATCGAAGGCCATCGCCTCGCCGGCGACCGCGACGCAAAACGTAAGCAAAGCGTATGGCGCCTGGTGGCAGCATGAACCCATTCCGGCGGG
Source organism: uncultured Alphaproteobacteria bacterium (assembly GCA_963782045.1). Lineage (GTDB taxonomy): Bacteria > Pseudomonadota > Alphaproteobacteria > Rhizobiales > Kaistiaceae > CAVSRC01. The sequence goes on along the minus strand of CAWAIR010000037.1, from coordinate 171,314 downwards.
ATAGGCGGGTATCAGCGGGTATGTTTCCAAGTGCCTTCTATAAAAATGTCCCCAAGTTCGCCGGCGTAGGGCTTAAAGAGATACCCGCTTTATCCCGCCTTACCCGCCAAGCAGCCCGCCCGGCCGCATCCGCCAACTCGGCAACTTTTTCGTCAGCCGGCAAACTGAGGGCGCCGCCGCCACCCCCAGGCGGACGTCTCATCCGCCGCGAACAAGCGAAATCCTTGACATTTCGCGCCTACGATCGCATCTACCCACAAGTCGACGCACAAGTCGCTGGGCAAATCAGGAGGCGTTGAAGCCGTGTCGATAGCCACCGACTACACCGCTGACGAGGCACCGACGCGCCGTGGAACGCGCGCCGTTCAACAGCGCTCGCCGCGACGCACGAAGGCCGATCTATGGGATAAGCGCCGGGCGCCGTGGCGGCGGCGGTGCGAGTTGATCCGGCTGTTCATCGCCGAGCTTGGTGGCGAACCGGCAATGACGCCAGCGCTCCGGCTTCAAGTCGAGCGGGCTGCCGAGCTTGCGACGATCGCCGAGATGGTGAGGGCGGCTTTCGTTGAGGGTGGCATTGGCCCTAATGACGTGATCCGCGCCGAGCGCGTGGCTCAGCTCGCCGAGCGGCGTCTTGGCCTCATCGGCAAGCCGGCAAAGGCGAAGACGCAATCCGTGGCCGAGTACTTGGCCCAAGCGGCTGAGCGCCGCGAAGGCGCCGACGCATGAACGTGCTCGCCCTCTTCGATGCCCTCCATCCGCAGGCATCCTGGCGGGCCTGGCGGGCCTTCGTGGCGGCCGTCTACGGCGAGCCGATGGATGACGCCGCCCTTGATCTGTTCCGCCGCCATACGGGCCGCAGCGAACCGCGAGCGGGGGGTTATCCCGAAGCCTAGTCGTGCGGCGTGCAATCGGGCAAGACCGAGACAGCGGCGACCCTGAGCGTCCACGCGGCGCTGACGGGTGCCCGCGGGACACATGCGCTCATGCTCGCCCAAGACCAGCGCGGGGCCGTGCGCGCCTTGCTGAAATACGCGCGCGCACCGTTCGATGAACTGGACGCATTTCGTGGCGAGGTCCGCCGCTCAACCGCCGACACTCTGGAACTGGCGAGCGGCACGTCGCTGAGCGCCTATCCGTGCCGCCCGCAAAGCATCCGCGGCCTTCGTGCCTGCATCGTCGCCATTGACGAGCTGGCGTTTTTCACGGCGACGGACGGGCGGCCAACCGATGTTGAAATGCTTCGCGCGGCGCGTGGCCGGGTTGCGACGACGGGCGGCAAGCTGGTCATCCTTTCGTCGCCTTACGGGCAGTCGGGTGCGTTGTACGAACTGCATCGACGCCACTTCGGCCGCGACGACTCCGATACGTTGATCTGGCAGGCATCGGCGCCCGAAATGAACCCGAGCTTGCCGGCACGACTACGTCGCCCGCATGGAGCAGGACGATCCCGAGGCATTCCGATCGGAAGTGCTCGGCTTGTTCCGGGCCGGTGTCTCCACTCTGCTCGATCCCGACGCCCTGGCCGCGGTAGTGGAAGTCGGTATCCGCGAGCGGGCGCCGGAGGATGGCAGGAAGTACGCCGGCTATGTTGACGCGGCTTCCGGCAGCGGCAAGGACTCCTTCGCCGCGGGCGTCGCGCACCGGGACGGCGAGCGCGTCGTGCTCGATTGTTGCCGGCGCTGGCAGCCGCCCTTCAACCCCAGCGGTGTCATTGCCGAGGCCGCAGACCTGTTCGGCCGCTACCGCATTCGCGAAGTGTCGGGCGATCGATACGCGCCCGGTTTCGTCGCCGAGAACTTCCGCGCCAACGCCATCACCTACACCGCAGCGCCGATAACCACGTCTGACGCGTTCATGGAGTTGGTGCCCGTAGTCAACGCAGGCGCCGTCGTGCTTCTCGATGAGCCGGTGCTGTTGCGGGAATTGCGTGGCCTGGAGCGCCGTCGCGGAACGGCCGGACGCGACAAGGCCGGACACCGGCCGGGGCAGCATGACGACGCGGCCACCGCCGCCGCGGGTGCGATCTACAGCGCACGCGAGCCGGCGAGCACCTACGACCTTGAGAAAATGATGGAGGGCGACCCCGGCGACGACAGCGAGGCCGACCGAGCCGCGTGGCGCCGAAACCAGCTCTACAGCCACCTACTGCGACACTGAGAAAGGACATGGACCATGAAAATCCGAGGAATTGACGGCCAAATCCGAGAAGAGAAGGCCGGCTATATTTTGGCCGACGGCGAAGCCGTCATCGTCAAGCTGACGATGATGGACGCCGTGCAGCGTGCCATCGCTGCCGGCTCGCCGCAGGCGCTGGAGGACGCCCGGCAGCGGGCAGCCGACGCCTACGAGCGCTCCCGGCATGAGATGCAGTTCGAATGGATGGGCGATGCGGGTCAGGCGCCCCCACGCCAGCCGGCCAGCGAGTTGAGCCTTGCTGAGATCAACGCCCAGCGCGACGCCGGCTATCAGAAGTCGATCGACGACATGGCGAATGCTTGGCGGGGAGAAGCAGCATGAACGCGATCCCCTTCATTCAGGACGATATTGCACTGCCTGACGCCGTGCTAGAGCGCCTGCGAAATCTTCGTCAGGACGCCGCTGACGCTGCTGCGCTGGCAGACGCGGGCCGCGGCAGCGATTCACCGGCCGACCTGGCCGAACGCCGGGCGCGGGCAAATGCCGCTAGCCAGATCCTCATGCGCTGCCAGCAACACCTTGAGCGCCACGCGGGCGCCCTCCAGGAGGCGGCGCCGATCAAGGTGGCACTGGAGCCCGGGCAAAGCACAACGGCTGCCGTTGACGCTTGCCGGCAGGCAATCGAAGCGGCGAAGGCGGACATCAAGTCGACGCGCACCGCACCGCCGTCCGCCGATGAACTGAAAGCCCGAGCCCGCGAGATGGTCGCCAAGGCGGTCAAGGGCTTCCGCCCATTCATCGATACTGTAGACGGGCTGAGGGTGCTGTGGCCCCGTACTGGCGTCGTCAATCCGCGAACCGCCGACGACTACACCGAGACCGCGGCCGGCATCGACGTGATGAGCCTCTTGGGTTGGCTCGACAGCGAGCACCTTACCGAACGTCTTGAGGCGGAAATCGATGCGCGATTCCCCGGCGATGGATTGACGGACAGCGAACGCGCCACAAGGCAGGCCGACCTTGAGGCCAAGTTGCTGGAGACCGAGCGCCGCGAGGAAGAGCTGGTCCGCATGGCCCGCCAGTCCGGCAGCCACGTCGCCAGACGCGCGCACGCCGATCCGAGGGCAATCTTGGGCGTGGTCTGAAATCTCACTGAGGGGCGCCGTCGTCCTTCGGCGCCTCCATCCTGCCGGCGGAGGGGTTGCCCGTTCCCCGCCGGCCAATAGCGGGCGGACGGTTTCATGTCCCGTCGCCCCGGCCGGTAGGTGGTTGTTGTCGCCGCCTCCGGCCACAGGGCGCGCTAGTCGCGCCACAGGCCGGCGGTGGTCTAGTCACCCGCCGCCGGCCACCTGGAGGCCTCATGGCAAACGCACCAAATGATATTTTCTACGGCGCCCTCGACGGGCTGGCCGTTTGCTACACCAGCGCGGAGGCATGGATCTACGGCTCGAAGGGCTGGCAGGCGATCAACGCCATCGACCCTTGGGTGAACGCGCTTACCATGAGCAAGGCTGAATTTACGAAAGCCTTCCCGAAGCTGCCGGCGCTTCCGGCTGCCGCCTTCCGAGATCAGGCCCTCTGATAGACGGCGAGCGAAAACGACTCACACGGCGGCCAGAAAGCCGGTCAGCACGCCCGCGGACAGGCGGGCCGGTATCAGGGACTCGGGAAGGGCAAACGGCCGTCAGCGGGCTTCCTACGGGCTCGCCCTGTCGGCGAGGTGCTTGTCGATGCCGGCTTCGGCGAGAGTCGGCCTGTCGTCTGATAATGGCGGGTCCGTTCTCGACCCACCATTTTTAGGGAGCCTTCCAGCCTTTGCCCCTTTATTGAGCCCCACCGTCGCCCGCTGCGCTGCGATCAGCTCACCGACCTTGCGGCGCGGATATCAAACCGTCATTAAGTCAAATCTGGCCGGGCCGTGACAGAGTCGCCATCGGGCCGTCGTGTAATCAGATAGCTGCCATCGCGCCGCTCTTCGATCACGACCGCGTCTATCGGCAACCACGTTATACTCTTGGTGTTCTCGCCGTCGCTGACGCGCCATTTGGTCCCATCCAGCATGATCAAAAGCAGTCCGTCCTCCTGAATTTCAAAGAGAGTGTTTTCCATCACTTTTCGCGGCTCCTCGCGTGACTGCTGTTTTCTCAATTCGGGCTTTGACCTCTGGCGAGCCCTTGGCCGGTAGCGGGGACTCGCGAAGCGTAATGGGGTGTCAGCGAGTCCCGCTGCGGCGCGACCGGGCCGCCGTCGGAAAGGATTTCACTTCACGGCGTCGATCGTGGTCCACAGCACGACCAAATCGCCGCCGGCGTAGACGCGGACCTCGGCGCTGTAGAAATGGCGACGCACCAACGAAAACTCCCGCCCCTGCACCAGAAAGCAGAGATGGGCGTCAAAGATCGCCTTCCACTGCTGCTTGTCGTTGTTGCTGACCGCCTGCATGGCTTCGTCCAGCGCCGAACTGGTAAGGCAGGCGATCGAACCGCTGCCGAAGACCTGGCTCGCGGTTGCCGGTGACACAAAAGCGGCGCTCAGCGCAACGGCCGCAACGGCAGCTAACCCAAGTGGCTTCCTGTATCCCATCGTCGCCCCCGAGATGTTCAATACAGCCCGGGCGAGCGTAGCACCTTTTCTGCCCCAGCGTTGCCACCGGCTGACCAGCGGACCCGAGGCGGACCACGGCCATGGGCGGGTGACTGCCGGGGCTTTTTAGTTGTGTGTCAGTTTGTGGGCAGCCCAGCCAAATAGCGTGAAAATGGCGGATTTCTGCGAAATATGGCGGAGAGGATGGGATTCGAACCCACGATACGGCTTTTGACCGTATACCCGCTTAGCAGGCGGGCGCCTTCGACCACTCGGCCACCTCTCCCCGACCCCCGCAATAGCCGAGCCGGCGCCGTGCCGGCAAGGGATTATCCACCTGTTGCGACCCGGCGGCCAGGAAAGCGGCGCCCTGGTGGCCCTGGGCCGTCGGAATGACGCGGGCAGCGCCGCGGCGGCGGGAATCGTCCGCCAGACCGCTTTTCGTCTCGCCGGGCCGTCCATGGATGTCGCCGCGGGCAGGCCGCCAGAGACAGGGAAATCCCCCGGATTCCGGAGCTTTGGCCGGGTACGCGGTGGCTCGCGGCGGCAGGCGCCAGGAAGCCGCGACCGGGGGTCTTGCTTGACGACTGAGGGATGAAGGTGGCATCCGGTTAGGTGGATGTGCGGCCAGTCAAGCAGGCAACCAAGGGCGGGTTTGCGGCGGTCTGCCGCCAGGTGACGAGCGCAGGAAACCTGTGGGCCATGAACTGGCAGAGGTGGAATTCGCCCCGGCCTTGTGATCACGATCCTGGTGGCCCTGATCGCCGTTATCGTCAGGAGCGGATCGATCGGGCATGAACTGGCTGATGCAGTCAACGCCGACCTTTCCGCCAAGGGACAGGCCTGGGCGACCGCCGACGCTTCGGCACGGGACATCACCGTCAGGGGCACCGCGCCGACGCCCGAATCGCAGCAGGCGGCGCTCCGCCTGGCCGCGACGGTTCCCGGCGTCCATTCCGTCACCGACCGCACCAGCCTGCTCCCCATCGCCTCGCCCTATGTGTGGAATGCCCGCCGCGCGGGCCGCAAGGTGACGCTGGCGGGTTCGGTGCCTTCGGAGGGCGCGCGCGCATCGCTGCTGGCGGCAACCCGTCGGGCCCTGCCGCAGGCCGAGATCGTCGACCAGATGGTACCGGCGCGCGGCGCGCCGGGCGTCTTCGGCGCCGCGGTCGCCTTCGCGCTCCAGCGCCTTGCCGATCTTGCCGAAGGGCACATAACGCTAACCAACTCGACGCTCACCGTGCAGGGCGTGGCGCGCGACGCCGCCGCCTATGCGGCGACGCGGCTGGCGCTCGACGCGCAGGTTCCGCCGGGGCTGGCGATGGGACCGGCCGAGGTCCAGCCGGCGCGCGCCGACCCGTTCGTGTGGTCGGCGAACTACGACGGTTCATCGGTCGTGATAGCCGGCTTCGTCCCCAATGATATGGTGCGCGAATCGCTGGTGGCGGACGTCAAGGCGACGCTCCCCGGCGTGCCGGTCGACGATCGCTCGGCCATCGCTTCCGGCGATCCGTCCGGGTTTGCCGATGCCGCGGCATTCGCCGTCAAGACGCTCGACCGGCTCAACCGGGGTGGCGTGACGCTTGACGGGCTCAAGCTCGACGTCGCCGGCGCCGCCAGGTCGGTCGACGATTACGAGGCCGCCATCGCTGCTCTCGGCGGCGCGCTGCCCGAGGGGATGCAGGTGATCGACATCGAAATCCAGCCGGCGACGGTATCGCCCTATTTCTGGAAGGCCGAGCGCACCGCCGGCCGTGTGGTGCTCACCGGCTACGTTCCCGACCCGCAGGACCGGATGCAGATCACCGCGCTGGCGCAGTCGTTGTTCGCCGGCGACGCCATCGACGAGCAGGTCCGCGTCGCCGCCGGCGAGCCGCGCATGGACTGGCTGGGGGGCATCAAGTTCGCTCTCGGCCAGCTCGCCGAACTGACCAGCGGTTCGGTCGCGCTCGGCGACAGGACCTATTCCATCACCGGCGAGGCGGCGAGTTCGGATGCCTTCGTCGCACTGGCCGCGGCCAACGCCCATACCCTGCCGGCGAGCCTCGCCCTCAAGCAGGCCGACATCGTGCCGCCGCGGGCCTCGCCCTACCGCTTCGCCGCCGAGCGGCGCGGTGCCGGCATCGTGCTCAGTGGTAACATCGCCAGCCCCGTCGAACGCCAGCGGCTGCTGGAAGCAGCCCATCGCAAGTTCGGCTCGGCCGCGGTAGATGACCAGCTCGTCTACGCCAGCGGCGAGCCCGACGGCTTTGCCGCGGCCGCAGAGGCGGTGGTGCAGGCGCTGAGCCGGCTGTCGGGAGGCCAAGCCTCGGTGGTCGACGACGCCATGACCGTCGCCGGCTACACCTATTATCCCGCCGCGGCCGGCGAAATCACCGACGAGTTGAAGTCGGGTCTGCCGGACGGATTCAAGCTCAATGCCGACGCCATCGCGTCCCGGCAGGGCGACCAGCCGGTGACCGCCGACCAGTGCCGCGATCTGATGCAGTCCGTACTCAAGATCGGCGGCATCGGCTTCGACGGCGGCAAGGCGGCCCTCACCGAGGACAGCGAGGGCATCCTCGACCGCGCCTCGGCGGTGATCGACCGCTGCCCGCAGGCCGGCGTCGAGGTGGGCGCGCACAGCGATTCCGACGGCTCGGCCTCGCTCAACCGCGACCTCACCCAGGCGCGCGCCGAGACCATCCTCGAGTACCTGGTGGCCGCCGGCGTCAAGCGCGAGCGCCTGACGGCGGTCGGCTACGGCGAAACCAAGCCGATCGCCGACAACGCCACGGCGGCGGGCAAGGCCGCCAATCGGCGCATCGAGTTCACCTTTACCGAGCCGGCGGGATGATGACCGCGTTGCTCTACCTGATCGGGGCCTACTGGCCGTTCCTGCTGGCGATGCTGGCGATCGGCGCCGCTGTCGGCTGGTGGTACCAGGATCCGCGCGCCGTCGACGATCTGACGGCGTGGCTGGAGCGGGAGCCCGACGAGCCGTGATCTGGCACTTCTTCGAGGTCTGGGTGCTGATGCTGGTGGCCTTCGCCATCGGCTGCCCGCTCGGCGCGATGGCCTACAAGCTGATTGCCAGCGGCCCGCTCGGCAATCTCCAGGGCGACTTCGCCGATGTGGTCGGCGACGTCGTCGACGGCATCAAGAGCCGGCTCGGCATCGGCCCGGTCTGGCGGCCGGAATACCGCCGTCTGGTCGAGCGCCGCAGCGCCGAGGACGCGGACGACGACGATGGCCGCGGCGAAGCGGCCGGCCGCCAGGAGCCCCGGCTGCTGATCGGCGGCGGCGTGCCGATGCTTCCCGACCTGTCGGTGCCGCGTGCGGATGCGGCCGGCGATCGCGCCGAGGCGTCCGCGGCCGTCGTGGCGAGCGAGGCCGGCGAGGATGCCGAGGAAGCGGTCGCCATGGTGCGGCCGATGGGGCTGGCGGCGCCGCGCAACGGCGTGCCGGACGACCTGCAGCGCATTCGCGGCATCGGCCGGCGGATCGAGCAGCGCCTCAATGACCTGGGCATCTACCATTTTGGCCAGATCGCGGCGTGGACGCCGGCCGAGATGGGCTGGATGGCGCAACAACTCGCCTTTCCGGAGCGGATCGCGTGGGACGACTGGATCGGTCAGGCGATCGTGCTGGCTGCTGGCGGCGACACCGGCTTCGTCAAGTCAGCCGGCCGGCGACGCCAGCGGCGCCGCGAGCAGGCGCTCGAGGAGGCTCTGGCGCGCGGGACCGAGGATGACGACACCAACGGCCCGGAGGTGGACCAGCCGTTCGCCGAGGACGATGCCGGCGGCGACGAGCAGACTGGCGGCGGCGAAGATGATAGCGCCATCGCCGAGGTCGCGATTGCCTCCGCCGAAGCCGATCCCGAAACCGCCGAAGCGCCCTCGGTGGAGAGCGAAGCTGAGATTGCCGAAACCGGCGCGGAAGCCAGCGACGACGATGCGGCACGCTCCAGCGACGTCGACGACGCCGGTGGCAAAGCCGGCACCGATGAGCAAGAAGAGCCGGCGAAGCCGTCCCCTTAGCCGGCTTTCTCGGCCTCCGGCGCCTCGCCCTCGGCGGCTGCGTCGAGGTCGAACGTCGCCTCGTCGCGCGGGATGATTGCGTCGGCCGGCGGGCCGTTGCCCTCGACGGCCGTGACGAAGGCGGAAACCCGGGCGAGAAGCTGCCCGTAGCGCAACAGCGGTGCGTGCCCTTCGCCGGCGACGGTGACGGTTTCGACGCGCGGATGTTCCTCGCTCATGCGGGCCACGGTGGCGGCCGACAGGAGGTCCGAGTTCTCGCCGCGGATGACCAGGATCGGAATGGTCTTGAGGGCGCGGAACTCCTCCCACATCGCCGGCTGCCGCTGGTCGAGTTCGAGGCCGTCGAAGGCCTGCGTCAGCTTCGGGTCGTAGCTGCCGGCCGGACGCCCCTCGTCTTCGTTGAAGGTGAGGCGGGCGTAGTAGTCCCAATCGACGTCGCGCCAGGTCGGAAAGCTGGCGCCGTGAATGCGCTTCAGCAGGTGGGCGGCGTCGGCCCAGTCGTTCGGCTGCGGCATGCGGCCGACATAGGTCTTGATGCGGGCGAGCCCCTGGGCCTCAATGACCGGGCCGACATCGTTCAGCACCAGCCCGGCGACCGTCGCCGGCCGGGCCAGGGCCATCAGCATCCCGATGATGCCGCCGCGCGAGGTGCCGACGACGACGGCGCGGGGGATGGCCAGCGCCGCCATTCCGTCGAGCACGTCGTCCATCTCGGTCAGCGGGTTGTAGGTCGCAGCGCTCTTCGCCCAGTCGGAGCGGCCGCGGCCGCGATAGTCGAAGGCCACCACCCGGCGCGGCCGGTGGCGGTGGGTGGAAAGGTGGACGGCGAGCTCGTGGAAATCGCGGCTATCGCGGGTGAAGCCGGCGAGGCACACCACCGGCAGCCAGGGCGACAGCGGACTGCCGTAATCGCGCACCGACAGCTTGAGGCCGTCGGCGCTGGTGTAGATCGCTTCGCGAAACGTCGGCTGAACCGGCGCTTCGCTCTCTTCGGCGGCGTCGGCAGTGGGGTCGGGGCGGGGCTTGCGGGCCATGGCGCGATATCAGCCGGCGGCCTGCCGGCCGTCAACCGGCGGACTTGCCCCGCCTGAGGTCGGCCTCGATGACCAGCGCCGGCTCGCCCAGGCGGGCGCGGTAGACCTGCAGGTTCTCCATGATGCGCTCGACGTAGTTGCGCGTCTCGGTGAAGGGGATCATCTCGATCCAGTCGACGACGTCGACCTTGGGGTCGCGCGGGTCGCCGTGCTGCTTGACCCATTGCGCGACGCGGCTGGCGCCGGCGTTGTAGGCGGCGAAGGTCATGACGTAGGAGCCGCCGAAATTGTCGACGAGATCGCCGAGATGGGCGGCGCCCAGCGTGGCGTTGTAGGCCGGATCGGAGGTGAGCCGGGCCTTGGAGTAGGGCAGGCCGATCGATTTGGCGACGATCTTCGCCGTCGCCGGCATCAGTTGCAGCAGCCCGCGGGCGCCGGCTCGACTGATCGCCTCGGGGTTGAAGGCGCTCTCCTGGCGGGCGACGGCATAGACGACCGACTTCTCCACCTTGGGCATCCTGGTCGAGGCGGGGATCGCCTCGGTCGGGAAGGCGAGGGTCTCCACCGGCATGCCGCGCACGGCGGCGACTTTGCCGACCTGGAGGGCGATCTGGTAATCGCCGTCCTTGTCGGCCATGCCGGCGAGCAGCGCGATCTCTGCCGGGTCGGTGAGGGTGTCGGCGAGGTGGCGGTAGAACAACCCGACCGATGCGGTGCGGCCCGCCGCCGTCAGGTGCTGGATGACCTTGACCAGCTCGCGGCCGGCAAAGCGCTGGCGGGTGGCGGCGTCGGGGGTGGGCGGCTGCGACAGGTGCAGCCGGGTGTCGCCCAGCCGGGCGAGCGCCAGTTGGCCGTAGAAGGTCGTCGGATAGGCGCCGGCGCGCTTGAAGTGGGCCGCGGCGCCGGCCTTGTCGCCGGCCGCGGTAGCGGCGCGGCCCATCCAGTATTCGGCCCGCGACAGGCTGAGCGGCATGGTCGAGATCGCCGCGATCTCGGCGAAGTGCCTGGCCGCCGTCGCCGGATCGTGGAGAAACTCGAGCGCGTACCAGCCGGCGTGGAACTCGGCCTCGGCGCGGTAGGCGGGCGACTCGGCGGAGTGGCCGGCGGCGATGCGATAGGCGAGCTTCGCCTTGCCCTCTTCGATGAGGGCACGCGAGATCAGTCGCCGCTCGATCCACCAGGCATCGGGGTCGACCAGCTTGTTGGCGTCGCGGGGCGCGGAGAGCAGCAGGCCGGCGGCATCGTCGATCTTGTCGGCACGGCGCAGCGCCTGAATGCGCGAATAGAGGGCAAGCGGGTCGTTGCGCACCGATCGCGGCAGGTCGGTCAGTTCCTTGTAGGCGGACTTGCGATGCTTGCTCGTCGAGGTGACCGCCTTGGCGAGCGCCAGTTGGTCCTTGCCGAGAAGGGCGGCGACGCGCAGCGCGTCGTCGGACTGGCCGCTGTAGAGCAGCCGGTCCATGCGCGCCTTGTGGTCGGCGGCGGTCAGCATGTCGCCGAACTCCGAAAGCACGGTGCTCTCGTCGGACTTCGAGAAATCCTCGCTGCGCCAGAAGCTGCGGATGAGCGTGGCGGCATCCTTCTGGCGGCCGGTGGCGACATAGGCCTCGGCGAGCTGGATGGTGGCGCCGTCGGTGATCGGCTTGGACCCGCCGAGCGCCCGGATGACGTCCGCCGGTGCCGGCTTCTCGCGCGCGACCGCCTGCTCGTAGCGGATGCGCAGCAGTGCCTGGCCGGGCCAGCCGGCCAGTTCCTTGCGCACCGCCTGGATGCGCGAGGAGGGCACGGCGTCGCTGCCGCTGGTGGCGACCAGCCAGTCGACGATCTTGATGTCGACCGGGTCGGGCAGGGCATGGGCGGCGACCGTCGCCGCCGCCGGATCGCCGCTGTCGATGAACTTGAGGGCCAGTTTGAGTCCGGCCGAATTGAGCGCCGCCGGGGCCGCCGGGGCGGGCTCGGGAACCGGCACGTCGACCACCGCCGAATCGCCCGCCTGCGGGGCGTCGCTGTCCTCGGCGGCACGATCCTCGTCGGGGGCCCCGGCGATGAGCGCGGCGATGGGATCGTTGCCGGCCGCCGCGCCGGCCGGATCGGGGGCGGGCTCCGGCACCGGGACCGCATCGGTGGCCTGCGGCGGCTTGAGCCGGGGCAGGGGCACGTTGACCGCGGCCGACTTGCCGGCGGCCAGGGCCTCGGGCGCGGCGGCGACGACAAGCAGCGCCAGCGCCGCCAGCGCGCCCGCCATGGCGGAAGCCAACCGGTGACCGGTCCTGCCGGCTGCGGCAGTCATCATCGTTTCGCCCTTTGGTGATCCTTCCGGTGCTGCGTCACGGCCGCATTCTAGCCGGAAAGGCCATTGCCTTGCTGAAGAAGGCTATTGTGCCATAGTGAACGATTGCTTGACGACCGCTACATTCTTGCCCGTCCACAGGGCAGGGACTATGGTCGCCGCGATATTCAAACCGCCGAGTTTGACCAGAATTCGGCCGCCGGAAGCGGGTTTTCATGTTCACAGGTTCGATCACTGCCCTGGTGACGCCGATGCGCGACGGCCGTTTCGACGAAGAGGCGTTCCGTGGCTTCGTCGACTGGCAGATCAGCGAAGGGACACACGGGCTGGTGCCGGTCGGCACCACCGGCGAAAGTCCGACGCTCAGCCATGACGAGCACAAGCGCGTCGTCCAGGTGTGCATCGAGGTCGCCGGCGGCCGCGTGCCGGTGATCGCCGGCGCCGGCTCCAACAACACCACCGAAGCCATCGAGCTCGCCCGCTTTGCTGAAGATGCGGGGGCGGACGGCCTGCTGGTGGTGACGCCCTACTACAACAAGCCTAGCCAGGAAGGGCTCTACCAGCACTACAAGGCGATCAACGACGCGGTGGGCATTCCGATCATCATCTACAACATCCCGCCGCGCTCGGTGATCGACATGAGCGTCGAGACGATGGCGCGCCTGTTCGAGTTGAAGAACATCGCAGGCGTCAAGGACGCCACCACCAAGATCGACCGCATCAGCCTGCAGCGCGCCGCCATGGGGCCGGAGTTCAACCAGCTCTCCGGCGAGGACGGCACGGCGCTGGCGGTGATGGCCCACGGCGGCCACGGCTGCATCTCGGTCACTTCGAACGTCGCGCCCAAGGCCCAGGCCGAGTTCCAGGAGGCGTGCCTGGCGGGCGATTTCGCCAAGGCGCTGACCTACCAGGACCGCATGATGCCACTGCACCAGGCGCTGTTCCTGGAGCCCAACCCGGCCGGGGCCAAGTACGCGCTCTCGCTGCTCGGGAAGATGAGCGAGGAGCTGCGCCTGCCGCTGGTGACGGTGACGGAGAACGCCCGCACCGGGATCCGCGCCGCGATGGTGCATGCCGGCCTGACGAACTGATCCCATGGCGGCCAAGAAGGACAAGGCGCCGAGCCGGACCGCGGCGGTCAACCGGCGCGCGCGCTTCAACTACGAGATCGGCCAGATCTTCGAGGCCGGCATCGCGCTGGCCGGCACCGAGGTGAAGTCGTTGCGCGAAGGGCGTTCCAGCATCGCCGACGCCTATGCCGGCGAGCGCAACGGCGAGATGTGGCTCTACAACGCCTACATCCCCGAATACCTGCAAGCCAACCGCTTCAACCACGAGACCCGGCGGCCGCGGAAGCTGCTGCTCCACAAGCGCGAGATCGGCCGGCTGATGGGCGCCGTCGACCGCGAGGGCATGACCGTCGTGCCGCTGAAGATCTATTTCAACGATCGCGGGCGGGCGAAGGTCGAGCTGGCGGTGGCGCGTGGCAAGAAGCTGCACGACAAGCGCGAGACCGCCAAGAAGCGCGACTGGGGCCGCGAGAAGGCCCGGCTGCTGCGCGATAAGGGCTAGAGGCTCCGTGGATGGCCAGCTTGCGGCGCAGATCTGCCTACGCGATGCGTGGCCGGCGCCGGAAGCCGCCGAATGCGACGGCTGGATTCTGAGGGCCGGGCGCGGCGGCTACAACCGCGTCAACTCGGTGTGGACGGGGCCGTTCGCCGGCGACCTTCCGGCCGCGATCGAACGGGCCGAGGCCTTCTATCGCGAGCGCCGTCTGCAGCCACGTTTTCAGATGCTGGATATCGCCGGGCCTGCCGGCCTCGACGCGGAGCTTGCCGCGCGCGGCTACCGGCGGGAGCTCGACTGCTCGGATATGGTCAAGGCGGTGGCCGGTGGGGCCATGCCGCCCGACGTGTCGGTGGCCGACGGGCCGGTGGCAGCATGGCTGGACCTCTACCGCGCCCAGCAGCCGGCGGACAAGGCGGCGGAGCTGCCGCTGATCCTGGCGAAGCTCCCGGAGCGGCACGGTTTCATCCTGTGCCGCCGCGAGGGCGTGCCCGCCGGTGTCGCCCTCGTCGGCCGGGCGGGCGAGGACGCCGCGGTTGACTGTGTCCTGACGTTTCCGGCTTTCCGCCGGCAGGGCGTGGCGCTGGCGATCATGCGCGCAGCCGAGGCGTGGGCGGCGGCAGAGGGCGTGCGCCGGCTCGTGCTCTCGGTGGTGGACGACAATGCCGGAGCCGTCGCGCTCTATCGCGGCATCGGCTACCGCCGGCTGGCGGCCTATCACTACCGGGTCGCGGGGAGCTGACCAGGCTCGGCTGCCGGGCTCGGCGACTGCTGGCGGAAGAAGCGCACCGCATTGGCGAGCGCTGCCACGCCATAGATCATCGAGAAGGCCACCTGCACGACGGAGCCGACCAGCAGGCCGTAGGTTCCCCAGCCGATCGTGCTGACCAGGATCAGGGCCTGGATGCGCCACACCGACCGTTGATGCCGGGCGGCGACCGCCAGCACCGTGCCGACGATGGCGAGCAGGTCGGCGGGGCCGGCCCAGAAGACCCAGCCGATGGCCACGGCGAGCGGATAGAAAAGCCAGAAGGCGACGCGCGCCGCGCGCCGTTCGGAGAAGGCCGCGACGACGTCCGAGAGCATGTAGAACGCCGAGAGCGCCGCCCCCACCGGCGCGGCCAGGATCACATAGTGGGCGATGACCGGGACCAGCCCCGCGATGTCGATGAGCAGGAAGCGCAGGCGGGCGCGGGCGAAGGTCGACAGAACCAGAAGCCCGAATCCGACGCCGCCAACCACCTGCGCGAGAACGCTTGCTTCCGGCATCTGGAAAGGGGGGCTCGCCACCCGCGCGAACGAGCGGCCATGCCGACCGCGACGGGCTTGTAGCAGGCGGAAACGACCGGTGGGATTGACGGAACGCAAAAGCTGCTGCGACCGATTGGGCAGGCGCGGGGACGGCGCGTGCCTTTGAAGGACTGGCGGGTCGCGCGCGCGGACAGGGTTGGCGCGCGCCGAGGCATCGCGCATCATCATCACCGGCGAGGCCGGAGAGATGGTCATGGCGGACTGGGACGCGGTATTGGGCTTCTGGTTTCCCGATACGCTCGACGAAGACACGGAAACCCACCACCGCCATTGGCTCTGGCGCATGACCGGCGGCGCGAACTCAAGAAATTCTCGCCCGTTTCACGGCACTGACGGATGAGGCAGCGGCGGGCAGGCGCGATCACTGGGCGAGCGATCCGCGCGGGCGCCTGGCCCTGATCATCGTGCTCGACCAGTTCTCGCGCTCGGTCTGGCAAGGCACGCCGCGGGCCTATGCCCAGGATGAGAAGGCGCTGGCGCTGGCTCTCGAGGGCTACGACAACGGTCACTACGCGGCCCTGACGACGCCCTGGGAGAAGACGGTCTACAACCTGCCGCTCGGCCATTGCGAGGGGGCCGATCACCGCGAACGCCTCGCGCTCGCCAAGCGCCTTGCTGCCGACATTGTCGCGGGCGCTCCGCCGCACATGAAGGAAATCTACGAGTTCACCGCTGGTCAGGCGGTCGCGGTCGACAAGGTGATCGCCGCTTTCGGTCGCCATCCGCACCGAAACGCGGAGCTTGGCAGGACGTCGACCGCCGAAGAAGTCGCCTATATCGCGGCAGGCCGGTTTCCGCACCTGCGCGCCCCAGAGGGTTAGGCAGGGTCCGGCTGCCGCTACGGGTCGCGGGCCAACGGGCCGAGGTCGGCGCGGATCTGCTCGAACACCGCGCGGAACATCGCTTCGGTAAGCACGCCGGTGTTCGTGTTGTAGCGCGAGCAGTGATAGCTGTCGAAAAGCGTGAGGCCCGGGCGGACGGCGTGCGATGCGCCGTGGCCGAACGGGACGGCGCTCCGTTTCAGCCCCAGCGTCGTGGCGACGCTGTCATGGGCGATGCGGCCGAGCGCCAGGATGGCGCCAAGCTGCGGCATGGCGTCGATGGTCGCTACGAGATAGGGCCGGCAGGTTCGGATTTCGGCGGTTTCCGGCTTGTTCTGCGGCGGCACGCAACGCACCGCATTGGTGATCGCGGCGCCGGAAAGCGTCACGCCGTCGTCCGGCCGCGCATCGTAAGTGCCTGATGCAAAACCGAAATCGATCATGGTCTGGTAGAGCAACACGCCGGCATAGTCGCCCGTGAAGGGGCGGCCGGTGCGGTTGGCGCCGCGCAGGCCCGGCGCCAGGCCGACGACCAGCAGACGGGCGTCCGCATCGGCGAAGGTCGCCACCGGCGCGTTGTGCCAGCCGGGCTCCTTGGCCCGCCATTCCTCACGGAAGGCGACCAGCCGCGGGCAGAGCGGGCAGTCGCGGCCCGGCGTCGTCGGGTCCATGCCGGAAACGTCAGATGGCCTCGTCGTTCTCGAACTCGTCGTCGGCGAAAGCCACCTGGGTCCGCTCGGCCTGGCGCTGGGCCCGCTCTGACGGGTCGCGGCCGATCTTCGCCTGCATGGTCTGCAGTTCGACAAAATGGTCGGCCTGGCGGCGCAGTTCGTCGGCGATCATCGGCGGCTGGCTGACCAGCGTCGACACCACGCTCACCTTGCGGCCCTTGCGCTGCACTGCCTCGACCAGGGAGCGGAAATCGCCGTCGCCGGAGAACAGGACGAAATGGTCGACCGCATCCACCATCTCCATGACGTGGACGGCCAGCTCGATGTCCATGTTGCCCTTGATCTTGCGGCGGCCGGTGGAGTCGACAAATTCCTTGGTCGGCTTGGTCACGACCGTATAGCCGTTGTAGTCCAACCAGTCGATCAGGGGGCGGATCGAAGAATACTCCTGATCTTCCGCCAAAGCCGTATAATAATAGGCACGGAGCAGGTAGCCCTTGTCCTGGAATTCCTGCAAGAGCTTCCTGTAGTCTATGTCAAATCCCAGCGCCTTCGCCGCCGCATACAGATTCGCCCCGTCTATGAACAGCGCAATTTTCTCGCGAGGGTCAAACATATCTTTATCTATTGCCTTTGTCGTCGTGATGAACTCGACTGCCGCACCATCTACAGTGGAAATGCTGTGCCGGGACAAACCCGAATTGCTGAAAACAGGTGCCGGTCTCGCGGACCGCAAATCCCTTCAATACAGCTACAACTATGCACATGTGGTGCACGTTTTGCACCAGTCCAGAGGCGGGCAAGACTGGGTTGCATGCGCCTGCCGGCAGGTCGGTGGACGATTTCGGCCAAATTCCTTGCTTTTGGGCGGCGGGCAGCCTATATGCCCGCCCACACCCGATTTCAGGAGAAAGCCCATGGCGCGCGTCACCGTTGAGGATTGCGTCGACAAGGTCGAGAATCGATTCGAACTGGTGCTGCTGGCGGCCCACCGCGGGCGCATGATTTCCAGCGGCGCCGCCGCTGACGGTCGATCGCGACAACGACAAGAATCCCGTCGTGGCGCTCCGCGAGATCGCCGACCAGACGATCGCGCCGGAGGACCTCAAGGAAGACCTCATCCATTCGCTGCAGAAGTACGTCGAGGTGGACGAGCCCGAGGCCGAGCCGGTGCCGATGATCGCCTCGCCGACCGCGGCGCCCCAGGGCAGCGAAGACGCCGACATCGCCTTCGATCGGATGTCGGAGGAGGAGCTGCTGCGCGGCCTGGAAAGCATGGTTCCGCCCGACAAGACCGAGGAATTCTGAGCCGGCTGGGGTGTGCCGGCGTATCTGGTGCGTAAAGCTTTCCCTATACTATATACGGTACTGAAACATCGGAGCCCGCCGGCCGGCGGCGGGCGATGGATGTGCCGGACTAACGCGCCATGATGCGCCAGTACGAGTTGGTCGAGCGGGTTACCCGTTACAACCCGAACGCCGACGAGAACCTGCTGAACAAGGCCTACGTCTATGCCATGCAGAAGCATGGCACGCAGACGCGCGCCAATGGCGATCCCTATTTCTCGCATCCGCTCGAAGTCGCCGGCATCCTCACCGACCTCAAGCTCGACGACGCCACCATCGCGGTGGCCCTGCTGCACGACACCATCGAGGACACCGACGCCACCCGCGCCGAGATCGACCAGATGTTCGGCGAGGACATCGGCCGGCTGGTCGAGGGGCTGACCAAGATCAGCAAGCTCGATCTGGTGTCGAAGCGGGCCGAGCAGGCGGAAAACCTGCGCAAGCTGCTGCTCGCCATCTCCTCCGACATCCGCGTGCTGCTGGTGAAGCTCGCCGACCGGCTGCACAACATGCGCACCCTCCAGTTCATGCCGGTGGAGGCGCGCACCCGCATCGGCCAGGAGACGCTCGACATCTATGCGCCGCTGGCCGGCCGCATGGGCATGCACGACATGCGCGAGGAGATGGAGGACCTGGCCTTCCGTACCCTCAACCCGGAGGCCTATGCCACCATCGAGCGGCGCCTCGAGGACTTCCGCACGCGCAACCGCACGCTCACCGAGCGCATCGAGCAGGAGCTGACCGAGCGGCTGGCCAACGCCGGCATCGCGGCAGAGGTGAAGGGGCGGGAGAAGCAGCCCTATTCGATCTTCCGCAAGATGGAGCGCAAGGCGATCAGCTTCGAGCAGCTCTCCGACATCCTCGGCTTCCGGGTGGTCGTCAGCACCGAGGCCGAGTGCTACGCGGCGCTGGGCGTGGTCCACACCACCTGGCCGACCGTGCCCGGGCGGTTCAAGGACTACATCTCGACGCCGAAGCAGAACGACTACCGCTCGATCCACACCACCGTCATCGGGCCCGGCAGGCAGCGCGTCGAGCTGCAGGTGCGCACCGCCGAGATGCACCGCATCGCCGAATACGGCATCGCCGCCCACGCCCTCTACAAGGACGGCGTCGCACCGCCCCGCAAGGCGAACGGCAACGGCAGTGCCAACGGTGCGGCCCATCCCAACGGCGGCACGCCGCCCGACGATGTCGGCGGCGCCGCCACCCTCAGGGGCTTCAACGAGGAAATCCACGCCTACGAATGGCTGCGGCGGACCATCGAGATGCTCGCTGAGGGCGACACCCCGGAGGAGTTCCTCGAGCACACCAAGCTCGAGCTGTTCCAGGACCAGGTGTTCTGCTTCACGCCCAAGGGCCGCCTGATCGCCCTGCCGCGCGGCGCTACGCCCATCGACTTCGCCTATGCCGTCCACACCGACATCGGCGACACCACGGTGGGCGCCAAGATCAACGGCCGCGCCATGCCGCTGATGACCGCGCTCCGCAACGGCGACGAGGTGGAGATCCTGCGCTCCAAGGCCCAGGTGCCGCCGCCGGCCTGGGAATCGATGGTGGTGACCGGCAAGGCGCGCTCGGCGATCCGCCGGGCGACGCGGGTGGCGGTGCGCAAGCAGTATGCCGGCCTCGGCCGCCAGATCGTGGAACGGGCCTTTGCCCGCGCCGGCCGCGACTATTCCGACAGGCTGATCGAGGGCGCCCTGTCGCGTCTGGCGCAGAGCAACGTCGAGGACATGCTGGCGGCGGTCGGCCGCGGCGAAATCCCCTCCGACAACGTGCTGAAGGCGGTCTACCCCGACCACAAGGTCGAACGCACCGTGCGCCGCAAGCCGACCACCGAGGAGGGCGGCTGGTTTGGCCTCAGGCGCGGCTCGGGCGTGAAGTTCCGCGTGCCCGGCCTGTCGCGCAAGACGCCGGCCAACGACCCGCGCCAGGGCCGCCCCATCCCCATCCGCGGCCTCCACGGCGAGATGCCGGTGCGTTTCGCCGACGGCGGCGCCATTCCGGGCGAACGCATCGTCGGCATCATGACACCGGGCGAGGGCATCACCATCTATCCCATACAGTCGCCGGCGCTGAAGGAGTTCGATGACGAGCCGGAGCGGTGGCTCGACGTGCGCTGGGACGTGGACGACGAGTTCCCGGCCCGGTTTGCGGTGCGCATCGAGGTGACGGCCATCAACGAGCCCGGCACCCTGGCGCAGGTCGCCCAGGTGATGGCCGACAACGAGGCCAACATCACCAACGTCCGCATGGCCCGCTCCGCGCCCGATTTCATGGTCATGGTGTTCGACATGGAAGTCTTCGACGTGAAGCATCTCAACCGGCTGATCGCGCAACTGCGCGCCAGACCGATCGTCAACAGTGTGGCGCGGGTCAATGGCTAAGCGGTCCGCACCCCGCGCCTGCCGCGCCGGCGGCGGCAGAATCTGAGAGACGATAGGCCATGCTGTTCCGTCGCCGCGAAACTCAAAGCATGCTGGCGCGCCTGCGCACGGCAGTTTGGCCGCGCCATAGCTGGTCGCGCTCGGCCCGCTATTTCGTCAAGCGCGTGCTGCGGCTCTCCGGCTCGCCCCACACGGTGGCGGCCGGCGTCGCAGCCGGCGTCTTCGCCTCCTTCACGCCCTTCGTCGGGCTGCACTTCATCATCAGCTTCCTCTTCGCCTTCATCGTCGGCGGCAACATGCTGGCCGCCGCCATGGGCACCTTCGTAGGCAACCCGGTGACCTTCCCGTTCATCTGGGCCTCGACCTACAGCCTCGGCAGCCACATCCTCGGCCAGAGCAACGCGCTGGCGCTGCATGAGATCCACTACGCGCTGGTCCACCGTTCGTTCGAGGTGCTGGTGCCGATCATCGCCCCGATGCTGGTCGGCGCGGTGCCCATCGGCCTGCCGGTGGCGCTGGTCGTCTACGTCCTGGCGTTCTTCGCCGTGCGCGCCTTCCGCGACCTGCGCCGTGAGCGGCTGGACGCCCGCCGGCGCGAGGCGATGGCAGTCGCCCCCCCAGTCAAGGAGACGGAGGAAGCATGACCAGGGACCTGAGGCTCGGCGTCAACATCGACCACGTGGCGACCATCCGCAACGCCCGCGGCGGCGACCATCCCGATCCGCTGCGCGCCGCCGCGATCGCCGCCGCAGCCGGCGCCGACGGCATCACCGCCCATCTCCGCGAGGACCGCCGGCACATCGGCGATCGCGACATCGAGCGCCTGCGTCACACGATCTCGCTGCCGCTCAACCTGGAAATGGCGGCAACCGACGAGATGCTGGCGATCGCGCTGCGCCACGCGCCGCACGCCGCCTGCATCGTGCCGGAGCGGCGCGAGGAGCGCACCACCGAGGGCGGCATCGACGCGGCGGGGATGCACAACCGGCTGAAGCATATCGTCCAGGCGCTGGGCGAGGCGGACGTGCGTGTGTCGTTGTTCATCGAGGCGTCGCCGCGCCAGATCGATGCGGCGGTGGGGCTCGGCGCACCGGTGGTCGAGCTGCACACCGGCGCCTATTACGAGGCGTGGTTCTCCGGTCCCGACGCCTTCGAGATGGAGCGGGCGCGGATTGCCGAGGCGGCCACCTATGCCGCCGGCCTCGGCCTCGAGGTCCATGCCGGCCACGGGCTCACCTTCGACAACGTCAAGCCGATCGCCGCCATTCCGGAAATCCGCGAGCTGAACATCGGCCATTTCATCGTCGGCGAGGCGATCTTCATCGGCCTCGACGAGAGCATCCGCACCATGCGCCGGCTGATGGACGAGGCACGCGCCGGGATCGCGGCCGGCGAGGGGGCGGTCGAGGCATGATCGTCGGCATCGGCAACGACACCATCGACATCCGCCGGGTGGAGAGGGTGATCGAGCGCCACGGCGATCGCTTCACCGCCCGCGTCTTCACCGAGATCGAGCAGCGCAAGTCGGACCGGCGACGCCTGCGCGCCGCCTCCTACGCCAAGCGCTTCGCCGCCAAGGAGGCGTGTGCCAAGGCGCTCGGCACCGGCATGAGCGCTGGCGTCTTCTGGCGCGATCTGGGCGTGGTCAACCTGCCTTCGGGCAAGCCGACCATGATGCTGACCGGCGGCGCCGCCGCCCGGCTGGCATCGCTGATTCCGGCCGGGCACCGGCCCGAAATCCACGTCACCATTACCGACGACTTCCCGCTCGCCCAGGCCTTCGTCATCATCGAGGCGTTGCCCCAAGGGGTGGTCTGAGGCCGCCAGGACGACGGCAGGACGGCGCCAAGGTTGGCGTTGCGCGCGTCCCGGCGAGCCGGTATTACCGGCCGGCCGGGGCTTGGACAAAACGGACGGGATTATGAGCGTGTCATCGGAAAAGCAGGCCAGCGGTGGCGTCGGCGAGACCGTCAAGATCATCATCCAGGCGCTGGTTCTGGCGCTCCTGGTGCGCACTTTCCTGTTCCAGCCGTTCAATATTCCGTCCGGCTCGATGGAGAACACGCTGCTCATCGGCGACTATCTGTTCGTCTCCAAGTATGCCTACGGCTATTCGCGCTTCTCGCTGCCCTTCGGGCCGCACCTGTTCGACGGGCGCATCTGGTCGTCGCCGCCCAAGCGCGGCGACATCATCGTCTTCAAGCTGCCGCGCGACGACACCACCGACTACATCAAGCGCGTCGTCGGTCTGCCCGGCGACAAGATCCAGGTGCAGCACTCGATCCTCTACATCAACGGCAAGGCGGTGCCGCGCGAGAAGATCGGCCCGGTCACGCTTGATGGGGTGCAGTACACCCAGTACCAGGAGACCATGCCGAACGGCGTCAAGTACAAGGTGCTCGACCGCGAGACCGACGGCCTGCTCGACAATACCCAGGTGTTCGAGGTGCCGCCCGACCACTATTTCATGATGGGCGACAACCGCGACAACTCCACCGACAGTCGCGTGCCGCCGACCGCCGGCGGGGTGGGCTACGTGCCGTTCGAGAACCTGGTGGGCCGCGCCGAGATCATCTTCTTCTCGGTCAAGGAGGGCGATTCGGTCTTGGCCTTCTGGGATTGGCCGTGGTCGGTCCGCTGGGACCGCCTGTTCAAGATCCTATGACCGCCGAGGGCGCTCTCCTCGACGCGCTGGAGCGCCGGACCGACTATCGCTTCAAGGACCGCAACCTGCTGGTGACGGCGCTGACCCATGCCAGCGCCGTCGGCGATGCGCGCATTGCCGCCGGCGAGACCTACCAGCGGCTGGAATTCCTCGGCGACCGGGTGCTCGGCCTGGTGGTTGCCGCCATGCTGCTGGAAGCCTTTCCCGAGGCGACCGAGGGCGAACTCTCCTCGCGGCTCGCCGACCTGGTGCGCAAGGAGACCTGCGCCGAGGTGGCGATGGCGCTCGACATCGGCCCGGCGGTGGTCTTCGGCGGCAACCGGGCGCAGCAGAAGACGCTGCTGACCGTCAACGTGCTCGGCGACGTCTGCGAGGCGCTGATCGCCGCGGTCTATCTCGACGGCGGCTTCGAGGCCGCCAACCGCTTCGTCCAGTTGAACTGGCGCGAGCGCATGCTGGAGGCGCCGGTCGGCGGCCGCAACGCCAAGTCGGCCCTGCAGGAATGGGCGCAGGGCGAGGGGCGCGGCACGCCGACCTACGAGATCGCCGAGCGCAGCGGCCCGGACCACGCCCCGACCTTCGTCATCACGGTGCAGATCGGCGGGCTGGAGCCGGGGAGTGGCGAGGGCCGCAACCGGCGCGAGGCGGAGCAGGCGGCGGCGACCGCCGTGCTCCTGCGCGAGGGCGTATGGACGGAGAAGCGATGAGCGGGCCGGAGAGCACCGCCGACACCCGCTGCGGCTTCGTCGCGCTCATCGGCGTGCCCAACGCCGGCAAGTCGACGCTCATCAACCGGCTGGTCGGCACCAAGGTCTCGATCGTCAGCCACAAGGTACAGACCACCCGGTCGATCGTGCGCGGCATCGCGATCACCGCCGCCTCGCAGATCGTCTTCGTCGACACCCCCGGCATCTTCAAGCCGAAGCGTCGGCTCGACCGCGCCATGGTCGATACCGCCTGGGGCGGGGCGCGCGATGCCGATATCGTGGCGCTGCTGATCGACGCGGCCAAGGGCATCGACGAGGAGGCGGGCGCGCTCATCGGCCGGCTCGCCGACATCCGCCTGCCCAAGCTGCTCCTCCTCAACAAGATCGACACGGTCAGGCGCGACAGCCTGCTGCCGCTGGCAGAAGCCGCCAACCAGGCGGTCACCTTCGAGCGCACCTTCATGATCTCGGCGCTGACCGGCGACGGGCTCGACGACTTCATGGCCTATCTGGCCGCGGCCGTGCCGCAGGGGCCGTTCCTCTATCCCGAGGACGAGGTCAGCGACATTCCGCTCCGCCAGCTCGCCGCCGAGATCACCCGCGAGAAGCTGTTCGAGCGGCTGCACCAGGAGCTGCCCTATCAGGCGACGGTCGAGACCGAGGCGTGGACCGACCAGAAGGACGGTTCGGCGCGCGTCGAGCAGACCATCTATGTCACCCGCGACAGCCAGAAGAAGATCGTCATCGGCAAGGCCGGCGCCACCATCAAGGCGATCTCGATGGCCGCGCGCAAGGAGATCAGCGAGATTGCCGAGAAGCCCGTGCATCTCTTCCTGTTCGTCAAGGTGCGCGAGAACTGGGCCGACGACCCCGAACGCTACCGCGCCATGGGGATCGAGTTCCCGAAGGGGTAGGGCGGCGGGCCCGATTCGGCGCTAGATTGTCCCCATGCAGTGGTCGGACGAAGGCATCATCATCGGCACGCGCCGGCACGGCGAGACGAGCCTCATCATCGAATTGATGACCCCCGCCCACGGCCGCCATCTGGGACTCGTGCGCGGCGGGCGTTCGCGCCGCCAGCAGCCGATCCTGCAACCCGGCAATTCGGTCAGCGCCATCTGGCGGGCGCGGCTCGACGAGCATCTCGGCACCTATACGGTCGAGCCGACGCGCCAGCGCGCCGCGCGGCTGATCGAGAGCGCCGCCGGCCTCTACGGCATCCAGACGCTCGGCGGCCTGTTGCGCCTGCTCCCCGAGCGCGACCCGCACCCGCGCCTCTATGAGGGGCTGGCCGCCATCCTCGATTGGTTCGATGAACCGCTCATCGCCGCCGCGCTGATCGCCCGCTTCGAGTTGGGCCTGCTCGACGATCTCGGCTTCGGTCTCGATCTCGAACGCTGCGCCGCCACTGGCACCAACGACGATCTCGCCTTCGTCTCGCCGAAGTCGGGCAGGGCGGTCAGCCGCTCCGCCGGCGAGCCCTATGGCGACCGGCTGCTCAAGTTGCCGCGCTTCCTGCTCGAGCCGGCCGCCGCCCAGCCGGCGGAGCCGGGCGAACTGGCTCTGGCCTTCGCGCTCACCGGCTATTTTCTCGCCCGCCACGTCTTCGAGCCGCGCGGGATTGCGCCGCCGGATGCCCGCGAGCGCTTCATCGCGCTCCTCGCGCGCCAGGCGGTATTCTCCGGATCAATCGTAGCAGCCGATGGCCAGTAGCTGGACTGTCGAAACTCTGGACCGCCGCGTTGATCGGGAGATCGAAGAATTGCCGGTGGACATCCGCGCCGGCCTCGTCCGGATATCTCAATTAATAGAAGAAGTTGGCATCGACAGGATGCGCGAGCCCTATGTGAAGCACATTGAGGGCCCCATATGGGAAATGCGTCCCCGTGGCCGATCAGGAATAGCCAGAGCCTTCTACGTGACACGTGTTGGCAGGCGCGTCATTATTCTGCGCGCTTTTGAGAAGAAAAGTCAGGCGACGCCCCGACGGGAGATCAAGTTAGCCTTCGCACGATTGGCGGAACTGGACCGACAGGACCCGACACGATGACCAAAGTAGCTCGACTGCACGCGAATTGGCTGAACGATCCCGCCTACAAAGCGGCCTTCGACGCACTTGAGGCAGAATTCGCCGAGGCGGCAGCTGTCCTAACAGGACGCGCTCCCGCGAATTCCGATCCGATCAAGTTCGTCATCTACCGGACTCCAAATGGCGAGTTTGCGTGGGCCATCGTGTCGGAAACAGAAAAGCTCATAGCCAACGTCCCGGGGTTCGGCACCCGCGAAGACGCCGAAGAATCCATTCGGCAGTTCAGGCACGACCTTTCGAGAGCAAAAGTGACTGACGTCGTCGCCTGAGGTGCGCCGGGAAGGACCACCCGGAAGTCGCTCCACGGGTTGTGCGCGCCACGGCGAAACGCTTGAATCGCAAGGATTCCCCGGCTAGTCCGGGGTATGGCCAAACATCTGATTCCGCCCGGCGGCGGCGACATCGAGCCCGTCAACCTGCGCCAGGCTCTCGAAGAGCGCTATCTCGCCTATGCGCTCTCCACCATCACCAACCGGGCGCTGCCCGACCTCCGCGACGGGCTGAAGCCGGTGCATCGGCGCATCCTCTACGGCATGCGCCAGCTCCGCCTCGATCCGGGCGGCGGGTTCAAGAAGTCGGCCAAGATCGTCGGCGACGTCATGGGCGGCTTCCACCCGCATGGCGACCAGGCCATCTACGACGCGCTGGTGCGCCTGGCGCAGGATTTCGCCTCGCGCTATCCGCTGGTCGACGGCCAGGGCAACTTCGGCAACATCGACGGCGATAGCGCCGCGGCCATGCGCTACACCGAGGCGCGCATGACCGAGGTCGCCCGCCTGCTGCTCGACGGCATCGACGAGGACGCGGTCGACTTCCGCCCGACCTATGACGGCTCCGACAAGGAGCCGGTGGTGCTGCCCGGCGCCTTCCCCAACCTGCTCGCCAACGGCGCCTCGGGCATCGCGGTCGGCATGGCGACCAACATACCGCCGCACAACGCCGCCGAGCTGTGCGACGCGGCGCTGCACCTCATCAAGACGCCGAAGGCGCGTATCGAGACCCTGGTCGAGCTGGTCAAGGGACCGGACTTCCCCACCGGCGGCATCATCGTCGAACCGAAGGAGGCGATCGTCGAGGCCTACCGCACCGGGCGCGGCTCGTTCCGCGTGCGGGCGCGTTGGAGCCAGGAGGACCAGAAGCGCGGCACTTGGGTCGTGGTCGTCACCGAGATCCCCTATCAGGTGCAGAAGTCGCGGCTGATCGAGAAGATCGCCGAGCTTCTGGAAGCCAGGAAGCTGCCGCTGGTCGCCGACATCCGCGACGAGTTGGCCGAGGACATCCGCGTCGTCATCGAGCCGAAGAGCCGCACGGTCGATCCCGGCCTGATGATGGAATCGCTCTTCCGCCTGACCGACCTCGAAAGCCGCATCCCGCTCAACCTCAACGTGCTCTCCAGGGGCGTGGTGCCGCGGGTGATGGGCCTCGGCGAGGTGCTGACCGAATGGCTGGCGCACCGGCGCGAGGTGCTGGTCCGCCGCGCCAACCACCGGCTCGCTGAGATCGCCCGGCGGCTGGAGATCCTCGACGGCTACCTCATCGCCTATCTGAACCTCGACGAGGTGATCCGCATCATCCGCAACGAGGACGAGCCCAAGCCGGTTCTGATGAAGCGCTTCAAGCTCACCGACATGCAGGCGGAAGCCATCCTCAACATGCGCCTGCGCGCCTTGCGCAAGCTCGAGGAGATGGAGATCAGGGGCGAGCACGCCGAACTGACCAAGGAGCAGAAATCGCTGAAGGCACTGGTCAAGTCGGAGGACCAGCAGTGGGCCAAGGTCGCCGACGAAATCCGTGAAGTGCGCAAGACCTTCGGCCCCACCACGCCGCTCGGCAAGCGCCGCACCACCTTCGCCGAGGCACCCGAACACGACATCGAGGACATGCAGACGGCGATGATCGAGCGCGAGCCGATCACCGTCGTGGTCTCGGAGAAGGGCTGGATCAGGGCTTTGAAGGGCCACGAGGTCGATACCAAGACGCTCGCCTTCAAGACCGACGACAGCCTCAGGGTCGCCTTCCCGGCGGAGACCACCGACAAGATCGTGGTCGCCTCGACCGGCGGGCGCTTCTATACGCTCGCCGCCGCCAACCTGCCGGGCGGGCGCGGCCACGGCGAGCCGATCAAGCTGATGGTCGACATGGACGCCGCCGACGACGTGGTCACCGTGTTCGTCCACGATCCGGAGCGCAAGCTCCTGCTCGTCTCGACCGAGGGCCGCGGCTTCGTCGTGCCGGAGGCGGAGGTGCTGGCCAACACGCGCAAGGGCCGCAACGTGATGAGCGTCAGCGCGCCGGAGGAGATGCGCATCTGCGTGTCGGCGGCCGGCGACACCGTCGCCGTGCTTGGCGAGAACCGCAAGATGCTGCTCTTCCCGCTGAACCAGGTGCCGGAGATGGCGCGCGGCAAGGGCGTCCGCCTGCAGAAATACAAGGACGGCGGAGTGGCGGACGCGCGCGTCTTCGCCAAGGCCGACGGCCTCTCCTGGCAGGATTCTTCCGGCCGCACCTTCGTTCGGCCGAAGTCCGAGCTGAAGCTCTGGGTCGGCGAGCGGGCGCAGGCTGGCCGCATTCGGCCGGACGGCTTCCCGCGCTCCAATCGCTTTGGCACGCCGGGGATCTAGATGCTTGCCAACGCCGAGACCAAGTGGGGCGTGCTGAAGACCTTCAACGCCCTCGTCGCGGCGATCGCCGACGGCCGCCTCGATGCGACCATGGCCTGCTTCAGCGACGATGCCGACGTCACCCTGTTCGGCTCGGAGGTCACCGACGCCTGCCTTGGCGTGACGGCGATCCGCCAGCACTTCGCCGAGTACTATGCGCAGCCCTTCCGTATCCTCTTCGACCTCGAGCCCGGCAAGGTCTCCGCCCACGGCCATGTCGCCTGGCTGACCGCCGAGGGCAGCTATCGCCTGTCGACCGGGGACGACAGCCACCCGTACCGGCTGACCGGTGTCTTCGAGCGCCGGCGCGAGGCGTGGCTGTTGCAGCTCTTCAGCGGCTCGGAGCCGAAGGGGTAGCCCAGAAGTCGCGGTGGGAAGCGATCAGCTCGCCCGCGATCTCGGGGAAGGGGCCGTGGACCGCGATGGCCTTCTGGCCGGAGCCGAGTACGGCCCGGGATGGCAGCGCCATGGTCGGGTTTTCCTGGCTCGGGCCGGTGAGCGCCGCCAGCGTCGTCTCCTCGGCGCCATAGACCAGGGTGCCGATGTTCGCCCAGTAGAGCGTGCCGGCGCACATGGCGCAGGGCTCGAAGGTGGTGGCGAGCGTGCAGCGCCACAGGTACGCGGGCGAGTAGGCGGCGGCGGCGCGGCGGGCGAGCTCCGTCTCGGCGTGGCGCACCACGTCGAGATTGCCCTGGCGCATGAGGATGAGCCCATCCGGGCCGACGAGCACTGCGCCGAAGGGGTGGTGGCCGTGGGCCGCGGCCTCGCGCGCCACATCGTTGGCGGCGCGAAGATGGGCGATCATCTGCTCGCGGGTCATGGCGCGCTTTCCTCCAGCGGGGCTTCCTTTCCTGTAGCCGCTGGCCGAGGCTGGCGCCACAGCCCGTTCTTGCCCGCGCAGGCGTTCGCCGCGGACGTCGTTTTCAGTCCACCCGCACCCACCCCCGTGCCATCAGGTGCTCCTGCGGGCGAAAGCGGCGCTTGTAGTCCATCTTGCGCGAGCCCTCGACCCAGTAGCCGAGATAGACGTAGGGCAGGCCCATCTTCCGCGCCCGGGTGATGTGGTCGAGGATCATGTAGGTGCCCAGCCCGCGCTCGGCATAATCGGGGTCGAAGAACGAGTAGACCATCGACAGGCCGTCGGCGAGCACGTCGGTCAAGGCGGTGGCGACCAGCGGCCCGTCGCCACGGCCGGTGATGGCGGTGTCGGGTCCGCGGAAGCGGTACTCGATCACCTGCGTGTCGACATGGGAATCGCCGACCATCATGGCGTAGTCGAGCACCGTCATGTCGGCCATGCCGCCCTCGGCGTGGCGGGCGTCGAGATAGGCGCGGAAAAGCGAATACTGGTCGGCCGAGGGGCTGGCCGCCGATTCGGCGCCGACGATGTCGCGATTCGCCCGGATGACCCGCTTGAGGCTGCGGCTCATGGCGAAGGCGTCGACCACCACCCGGATCGAGACGCAGGCGCGGCAGCCCTCGCAGGCCGGCCGGTAGGCGATGTTCTGGCTGCGGCGGAAGCCACCCTGGGTGAGGATGTCGTTGAGGGCCGCCGCCCGCTCGCCGACCAGATGGGTGAACACCTTGCGCTCGGCACGGCCGGGCAGGTACGGGCACGGCGCCGGTGCCGTCAGGTAGAATTGCGGGGTCTCGGTCTGATGCTGGGTCATGCCAGGCGCGGCTAATTTGGTATCGCTCTAGACACCATAATACCAGGGACCGACGATCGAAAAGACAAGCCACATCAGGATGACCAGCGGCAGGCCGCCGACCAGGTAGTCGGAGAAGCGGTAGTGGCCGGGCCCCATGACCAGCATGTTGGTCTGGTAGCCGACCGGGGAGGCGAAGGCGCAGCTTGCCGCCAGCATCACCGCCACCACGAAGGGCAGCGGCTTGGCGCCGACTTTTGTCGCGATGTCGAGCGCGATCGGCGTGAACAGAACCGCCGTGGCGTTGTTCGACAGGATGTTGGTGAGCACGCTGACCACCAGGAAGAGAACCGACAGCACCACCCAGTTGGGCATGCCGGCGACCAGGCCGATGGTGGCCTCGGCGATGACGGCGGCGCCGCCGGTCGCCTGCAGCGCGGTGGCGGCGGCGAGCGCCGCGCCGATCATCAGGTAGATGCGCCGGTCGAAGGCGCGCACCGCCTGGCGGATGTTGAGGCAGCCGCCGAGGATCATGGCGAGCGCGGCGGAGAGCGCCCCGATGACGATCGGGCCGATGCCGCTGGCCGCGTAGAGCACGAGCAGGACGAAGATGACCTGCGCCCGCCGGGCGTAGCGGCGCTGGGGCAATTCGGCCGCCGACCATTCGAGCAGGATCACGTCGCGGTTGGTCCTCAGCCCCTCGATGGCCTGGCGTTTGCCGCCGACCAAGAGCACGTCGCCGGCCTCCAGGCGGATGTCGGCAAGCTGCATGCGCGGCATGCGGCTGCGCCGCTCGACGCCAAGGACCACGGTGTCGGTGTCGCGGTGGATCGCCGCCTGCTCGACCGTGCGGCCGATGACCCGCGAACCAGGCGCGACCATCGCCTCGGCGAGCGTCAGGTCGGTGGTCGAAACGCCCGGCGCCCCCTCGCCATCGGCCGACTGGCTGCCGACCGCCTGGTCGGAGATGGCGCGGGTCAGCGCCGAGCGGGTGGCGGCCACCACCAGCGTGTCGCCGGGGGTGAGCGTCAGGTCCTCGAAGGGCGGCAGCAGCGGGTGCTCGCCCCGCTGGACGAGGCGCACGGTCATGTCCTTGAGCGCCGGGAACATCCCGGCCACCGCCTTGGTGCCGGCGAGCGGGTGACCGTAGCCGATGTCGATCTGGGCGATGAACTGCTTGCCCGAGCCGCTGATCTGCTCGGCCATGCCGGTGCGGGCCCTGAGGATCCTGGGCAGGACGAAGGCGACGTAGGCGAAGCCGGCGAGCGCCATGGCGCCGGCCGGAACGGTGAAATCGAAGAAGCCGATGGTGAGGCCGCCGACCTTTTCGGCGACGCCGGCGGCGAGCAGGTTGGTCGAGGTGCCGATCAGCGTGGTCATGCCGCCAAGCAGCGCCGCGAAGGACAGTGGCATCAGCGTCTTGGAGGCGGCGACGCCGCGCCCGGCGGCGATCGCGGTGATGATCGGCAGGAACATGACCACCACCGGAGTGTCGTTGACGAAGGCGCTGGCGATGGTCGCCGCGCCCAGCACCAGATAGATGGCGCCCATGCCGGTGCGCCCGCCGAAGCGGGCGAGCAGGGTGGTCGGCTTCTCCAGCGCGTCGGTGTGGAAGAGGCCCTGGCCGACGACGAGCAAGGCGAGCACGGTGATCAGCGCCGGGTTGGCGAGGCCGGCGAGCAGGGCCTCGGGGTTGAGCGGCGCTTTGCTGCCGGTGAGTGCGGGCACCGCCCAGAACAGCACCAGCCAGCCGACCAGCGCCACCAGCGACACGATCTCGATCGCCCAGCGCTCGAGCGCGTAGGCGACGATCATCGCCACGATCGCCGCGAAGCTCAGCCAGGTGAGGAGGGTGGGGGCCGCCGCTGCCATGTCGCGCGCATCATGCCCGAGCGCGAGCGGCGCTCAAGCCAGCAATTTTGTGTGGGAGCGCCGTTCTGCGCAATCAAATGCTCAGGCGGGCCAGTGGCTCGGCATTGAGGGCGACGACGCCGAGCAGAAGGTCGTGGAGGAGCTGGCGGCGCGGCGTGAACAGGCCGACGAGCAGGATCAGCGGCGTCAGGATGCCGCACGAGAACCAGAAGATGAGGGCGTGCAGGACGGCCAGCAGCGGGAACATGCGTTGGCCGTTCCAGGTGCGGAATTCGACGCCGACGACGCGCATGCCGGGCGTCGCCGAACCGCGGCCGCCGAGGGTGAGCGCCACGTAGCCGAGTGCCACGATGGCGAACAGCGCCGGGAACAGCAGCCAGGCGATGCCGAGCGTGATGACGCCGAGGATGAGGATCATCAGCCCCGCCGGAACCATCAGCAGCACGATCAGGATAGCGTCGATGATGAAGGCGACGATGCGCTTCGACAGGATGCCGTCGAACAGCTCCGGCTGTGCCGCAGGATCGTAGACGAAGCGTTGGCTGGCGGTCGCGTTTCCGGTGTCGCTCATCGATGGGTCCCGGCCGGAGTCGGTTACGCGGTGAGTATAGCGAATTCGATGAATTTGTCGTGGTGGCGCTTGAGCGCCGGGCCCACTTCGTTCCCCGGACACGCCGCAGCGCGCAACGCCGCGGCGCAGATCCGGGGTCCATGAAGCTCGTAGATCCCGGTTCTGCAGCGCATCACTGACATGCTGCGCTGCGCCCGGGATACGTCCTATGGCGTGTCCAGCCGCTCGACGCCGAAGCCGTGGGCCCTGAGCGCGGCGATGATCTCGGCGGCATGGTCGGGACCGTGCGTCTCCATGGTGACGTCGACGCTGGCGCCCTTCGGCGGCACCGACAGCATGGTGCGCCGATGGGAGACGTCGAGGATGTTGCCGCCTGCCTCGCCGATCACCCGCGCGATCTCGGCGAGCACGCCGGGCCGGTCGCGGATGATGACGCGGACGGCGACCACCTGCTGCTCGCGGGCGAGCTCGCGCACCATGATCGAGGCGGCGAGCCGCGGGTCGATGTTGCCGCCGGCAAGGATCAGCCCGACGCGGCGGCCACGGAAGCGCTCCGGGTCGGACAGCACCGCGGCCAGGCCTGCGGCGCCGGCGCCCTCCGCCATGGTCTTCTGCAGCATCAGGTAGGCGGCGACCGCCTGCTCGATTTTCCCCTCGCCGACCAGCACCACGTCGTCGACGTGGCGGCGGACGGCCTCGAGCGTCAGGGTGCCGACGTTCTTGACCGCGATGCCCTCGGCCAGCGTCTCGCCGCCGATCTTCGGCGACTGGCCGCGGAGGGCCGCCCACATCGACGGGTAGGCTTCGGTCTCGACGCCGATGACTTGCGTTTCGGGTCTCAGCGCTTTCACCGCGATGGCGATGCCGGAGATCAGCCCGCCGCCGCCGACCGGGACGATGACGGCATCAAGCGCCGGCTGGTCCTCGAGAATCTCCAGCCCGATGGTGCCCTGGCCGGCGATGACGTGCGCGTCGTCATAGGGGTGGACCAGCACTGCGCCGGTCTCCGCGATGCGCTGGTCGA
Source organism: uncultured Alphaproteobacteria bacterium (assembly GCA_963782045.1). GTDB lineage: Bacteria > Pseudomonadota > Alphaproteobacteria > Rhizobiales > Kaistiaceae > CAVSRC01. The sequence goes on along the minus strand of CAWAIR010000037.1, from coordinate 137,906 downwards.
CGATGGCGTGGCAATCGGCCAGCGTCTCGCCGTCGATCACCACCTCGGCGCCGAAGGAGCGGGTGGCGGCGATCTTCACGAACGGGGTCGGCGCCGGCATGACGATGGTGGCGCGGATGCCGAGCCGCCGGGCGTGCCAGGCAACCGCCTGGGCATGGTTGCCGGCCGACATGGCGATGACGCCACGGGCGCGTTCCTGCGGCGACAGCGACAGCAGCTTGATCAGAGCGCCGCGCTCCTTGAACGAGGCGGTCGCCTGCAGGTTCTCGTATTTGACCCAGATGTCGGCGCCGGTCAGCGCGGAAAGGCGCGGCGAGGGCAGGAATGGCGTGCGGGTGACCACGCCGGCGATCTGGCCGGCCGCGGCGCGGATGTCGGAGAGTGTGGGAAGAGTAGCGTCGGGCATGGACGCTTGTAGCCCGGATGAAGCGACAGCGAAATCCGGAACGCGGACCCCGCAATCCGCTTCGCTTCTTGCGGGCTACGAACGCCTCAGCTTCTCCGCCACGAAGGGGGCGAAGTAGGTGAGGATGCCGTCGGCGCCGGCACGCTTGAAGGCCATGAGCGATTCCGCCATCGCCAGGTCGCCGTCGATCCAGCCATTGTCGGCGGCGGCGCGGATCATCGAGTACTCGCCCGACACCTGATAGGCGTAGGTCGGCATGCCGAAGGCCTCCTTCACCCGCCAGACGATGTCGAGATAGGGCAGGCCCGGCTTGACCATGATCATGTCGGCGCCCTCGGCGATGTCGAGTTCGGCCTCGCGCAACGCCTCGTCGCCGTTGCCGGGGTCCATCTGGTAGGTGCGCTTGTCGCCGATCAGCGTCTTGTTGGTGCCGACCGCGTCGCGGAAGGGGCCGTAGAAGGCAGAGGCATATTTCGCCGAATAGGCCATGATCTGCACGTGGCGGTAGCCCTTGGCGTCGAGCCCCTTGCGGATGGCGCCGACCCGCCCGTCCATCATGTCGGAGGGCGCGATGACGTCGGCGCCGGCCTCGGCCTGGACCAGCGCCTGCACCACCAGCCGCTCGACGGTGGCGTCGTTGACGATCTCCTCGCCGGCCATGACGCCGTCGTGGCCGTGGCTGGTGTAGGGGTCGAGCGCCACGTCGGTGATGAGCCCGACTTCGGGCACGTCCGCCTTGATGGCGCGGAGCGCTCGGCAGACGAGGTTGTGCGGATTGAGCGCCTCGGAACCGACGTCGTCGCGGAGTTTCGGGTCGGTGTTGGGGAACAGGGCGATCGCCGGAATCCCGAGGTCGCGGGCGCGGCGGGCCTCCGAAACCACGCCGTCGATCGTCTGGCGCGTGACGCCCGGCATGGCGGCGACCGGCTCGGCCTTCGCCTTGTCGGTGAGGAACAGCGGCCAGATCAGGTCGTCGACGGTGAGGGTGGATTCGCGCACCAGCCGGCGCGACCAGTCGGCGCGGCGGTTGCGGCGCATCCGCCGGCCGCCGAGGATCGAATCCATGTCCGGCCGGGTGGCGGGATCGGGCTTGAACGGCGGTGGCTGGCTGGTCATGACGGTCCTGTCAGGGAAGTCTTGGAATTGGCACCATTGCACAATACACCGTACATCGTTTGCCGGGCGACCTCGGGCACGACGATGCACCACACTCCGTGTTCGTGCCCGCGCCGGCGGGCATCCAGGCCACAATCGCCGCGAGCGCCAGGTTCGGGGAGATTCGGGCCGGGGTTCCCGTCTTCCGGCGACGAACAAAGCTGGATGAACAGGTTTCGCGGGCACACGTCAAGGAGAGCGGTCCAAGCCCATGCAGATGGTGAATGACGATTCCGCGGCGACCCAGGAGGTCGAACGCAACCGCCTCGACGTGGCGCTCGAATACTATCTGATTGCGCTCTCGGTGCTGATGATGCTGCTCGGCCTGCGCGAGTGGGCGGTCATCCTCGGCGTCGTTCCCGGCACCCCCGGATCGTTCGAGACGATGACCGCGCCGTGGAAGATGGCCACCATGACCATGTCCGTCATCTACCTGGTCGCCTCGGTCGGCCTGTGGATGCGCGGCGCCTGGGGCAAGGTGGTGTGGCTGCTCGCCGCGCTTGCCGGCATCGCGCTCCACACCGTCTTCGTGCGCACCTTCGGCAGCAATCTGCCGATCGTGCTCCTGCACGTGGTCACCATCGGCGCCTTCGTCGGCCTGACCCTGCTCGCCCGCCGCGCCTGACCCGGCCGCAATGGCGGAATTCCGGCAAATTGGAGCGTTGCCGGTAAGCCTGCGTTAAGGCTGGTGCTTAAGCCGATTTTTAGTCGCTTTGCGTAATGGTCGTCTCCATCAGAGCAGGGAAATACCTGCCGAACGGAGAGGCGAAGATGGCTATTGCAAAAAGGGCAGTGGAGGCTGTTGCCTCGCCCCCGCGTGGGGCGGAGCTGAAGCCGCTTTATCTGGAGGCGCTGACGCTCGTCGAGCGGCTGCACCGGCGCCTGCTCGACGTGATCAAGGACGAATTCGACCGCGCCGGACGGTCGGACGTGAACAGCGTGCAGGCGCTGCTCCTGTCCAACATCGGCGATTCCGAGCTGACCGCCGGCGAACTCAGGACGCGCGGCTACTATCTCGGCTCGAACGTGTCCTACAACCTCAAGAAGCTGGTCGAGATGGGCTACATCCATCACCAGCGTTCGCGCATGGACCGCCGGTCGGTGCGCGTCAGCCTGACGGACAAGGGCCAGGAGGTCGCCGACATCGTCAACGGCCTCTATGAGCGCCACATCCGCTCGATCGACCAGGTCGGCGGCATCGGCGCCGACGACTTCCAGACCCTCAACCGCTCCCTGCAGCGGCTGGAGCGCTTCTGGACGGACCAAATTCTCTACCGGCTGTAGGGCCGGCTCCTCCCAGGAGACATCGCGGCGAAACGGCCCGGCGCACTGCCGGGCCGTTTCGATTCTGTTTGTCGCGGCAGGCTGGAATCGGCGCCGCGAAAGCGCCACATAACCTCGCCATGACAAAGACCGACGGTCCTCCGCTCGCGGTTCAAATCTGCGCGAACCGGCAACAAGGACGCGGCCGCTGCAATTGTCACATGGGGATGAGCGTGTTACGCCGAGGTACGAGCGGCGGAAGAATGGGGATTCGAGAGCACTTGCAGGAGAGTCGCAAGCTGATGACCGCCTATTGCCCATCGATTGTCCGCACCGGTCTGTTCGCCGCCGCCATGCTGGCCGCCGGGCTCGTCGCCGTGCCGGCGTTCGCCCAGGACCCGATCGGAGAGGTGCTCCAGCAGGCCGGCGGTTCCGAATGGTCGGACGGGTTCGACACCGCCTCGGTCAGCGCGGCCGACGTGCGCACCTCGATCCCGACCATGTCGCCGCAGATCATCGGCGCCGTGCAGGACGGCCATCGCCCAGTATTCCGGCATCGTCGCCGCTGGCGGCTGGCCGATCGTGCCGTCCGACAAGTCGCTGAGGATCGGCATGAGCGATCCGGCGGTGGCGGTGCTGCGCCAGCGCCTGGCGATTGCCGGCGACCTGCCGAGCGCCGCGGCGAACAATTCGACCGCCTTCAATTCCTACGTCGATGCGGCGGTGAAGCGCTTCCAGGCGCGCCACGGCATCCAGCCGGACGGCGTGGTCGGCGATTCGACCTTTGCCGCGCTCAACGTGCCGGCGCAGGTGCGCCTCCAGCAGCTTGCCACCAACCTGACCCGCCTCAAGGTGCTGACCGTCCAAGTCGCTGCCCGACCGCTACGTCATGGTCAACATTCCGGCGGCCTCGGTCGAGGTGGTCGAGAACGGCGTCGTCGTCCAGCGCCACACCGCCGTCGTCGGCAAGGTCACGCGGCCGTCGCCGATCGTCAATTCCAAGATCACCGAGATCAACTTCCATCCGTACTGGACGGTGCCGGCGAGCATCATCAAGAAGGACCTGATCCCGCTGATGCAGAAGGATCCCGACCTATCTGGCGACGTGGCACATCCGCGTCTACGACCCGAAGGGCAACGAGATCTCGCCCGACGCAGATCGACTGGAGCACCGACCAGGCGACCAAGGGCTACATGTTCCGCCAGGACCCGGGCGACTAGAACTCGCTGGGCATCGTCAAGATCAACTTCCCGAGTCCCGACGGCGTCTACATGCACGACACGCCGCACAAGGGCCTGTTCAACGACGACTACCGCTTCGATTCATCGGGCTGCGTGCGCATCCAGAACATCCGCGAACTGATCAGCTGGATGCTCAAGGACACGCCCGGCCAGACGCCCGACGTGGTCGATACCGAGCTGCGCAATCCGGAGCAGGCTGAACATCAGGGTGACCAACCCGGTGCCGCTCCACTGGACCTACATCACGGCCTGGGCGACGACCGACGGCATCGTCAATTTCCGCAATGACATCTACAATCTCGACGGCCTCGACCAGCTCACCGCCGATGCTTCCGCGGCGCCGGCCGGTCGACACGACGCGCCTGCCGACCAGCCGACTGCCGCCGCCGGCCTCTGCCGCCGCCGCCGCCGGCCGCGCAGTAGGCGCCGGCCTGCCGCCCGGCTTCCGCGGCCGCTTCAATGGCGCCGGCTGCCCAACTGTGATAGAGCCCGGTCCGGGTTCCGGCCGGCCCCGAGCCGGCCGCCGGACGTCTCTTCCCGTGCCGACAGGAACAGTCGCGACCATGTCCGTGACCGCCGCCCTCGGCGCCAACCGCGCGCCCGGATTTCTTCACCGCCTCGCTTGCCGAATCCGATCCCGAGATCGCCGACGCGATCGCCAAGGAGCTCGGCCGCCAGCAGCACGAGATCGAGCTGATCGCCTCCGAGAACATCGTCTCCAGGGCCGTGCTCGAGGCGCAGGGCTCGGTCATGACCAACAAATATGCCGAGGGCTATCCGGGCAAGCGCTACTACGGCGGCTGCCAGTTCGTCGACATCGCCGAGACGCTGGCGATCGAGCGCGCCAAGAAGCTGTTCGGCGCCGAATTTCGCCAATGTCCAGCCGAACTCCGGCAGCCAGATGAACCAGGCGGTGTTCCTGGCGCTGCTCCAGCCCGGCGACACCTTCATGGGCCTCGACCTGGCCGCCGGCGGCCATCTGACCCACGGCTCGCCGGTCAACATGTCGGGCAAGTGGTTCAAGGTGGCGCCCTACGGCGTGCGCCGCGACGACCAGCTTGCTCGACTATGACGAGATCGAGCGGATCGCCCACGAGGCCAAGCCGAAGCTGATCCTCGCCGGCGGCACCGCCTATTCGCGCTACTGGGACTTCAAGCGCTTCCGCGAGATCGCCGATTCGGTCGGCGCCTATCTGATGGTCGACATGGCCCATTTCGCCGGCCTGGTGGCGGGCGGCGTGCATCCCTCGCCGATCCCGCATGCCCATGTCGTCACGACCACCACCCACAAGTCGCTGCGCGGTCCGCGCGGCGGCCTGATCCTCACCAACGACGAGGCGATCGCCAAGAAGATCAACTCGGCGGTCTTCCCCGGCCTGCAGGGCGGGCCGCTGATGCATGTCATCGCCGCCAAGGCGGTGGCGCTCGGCGAGGCGCTCCGGCCGGAGTTCAAGGTCTACGCGAAGAACATCGTCGAGAACGCGCGCGCGCTCGCCGAGACGCTGAAGAGCGCCGGCCTCGAGATCGTCTCCGGCGGCACCGACAACCACCTGATGCTGGTCGATCTCAGGCCGAAGAGCCTCAAGGGCAACATCTCGGAGAAGGCGCTCGGCCGCGCCGGCCTCACCTGCAACAAGAACGGCATTCCCTACGACCCGGAGAAGCCGTTCGTCACCTCGGGCATCCGCCTCGGCACGCCGGCCTCGACCACGCGCGGCTTCGGCGTCGCCGAGTTCCGGCAGGTCGGCCAGCTGATCGCCGAGGTGCTCGACGCCGTGGCGCAGAGCGAGGACGGGGCGGCGCCGCTGGTCGAGGCCGCGGTCAAGCAGAAGGTGAGGGCGCTCGCCGACCGCTTCCCGATCTACCAGTAGACGGACGGCGGACGAGGCGGGCAGGGGCGATGCGCTGTCCTTATTGCGGCAATCCCGACACCCAGGTGAAGGATTCGCGGCCGTCGGAAGACAACACCGCCATCCGCCGCCGGCGCGTCTGCCCGGATTGCGGCGGCCGCTTCACCACCTTCGAGCGCGTGCAGCTGCGCGAGCTGACGGTGGTCAAGCGCAACGGCCGCCGGGTGCCCTTCGACCGCGACAAGCTGATGCGCTCGGTGCAGGTGGCGCTGCGCAAGCGCACGGTCGATCCCGAGCGCGTCGAGCGCATGGTCAACGGCATCGTCCGCCAGCTCGAAGCGAGCGGCGAGAGCGACGTCCCCTCGGAGGCGATCGGCCAGCTTGTCATGGAGGGCCTGCGCAACCTCGACGACGTCGCCTATGTGCGCTTCGCCTCGGTCTACAAGAATTTCAGCGATGCCGAGGACTTCAAGAACGTCCTCGGCGAACTTTCCGGCGAACCGCCGGCGACCGCTGAAGAAGTGACGCCATGCCGGCCCGCCGCAAAGCACCGCGCATCGATCCGGAATTCGACCGCCGCATGATGGCCGCCGCCCTCCGCCTCGGCCGCCGCAATCTCGGCCAGACCCATCCCAATCCGGCCGTCGGCTGCGTCATCGTGCAGGACCGACGGCGACGAGCCGGTGGTGGTCGGCCGCGGCTGGACCGCGGTCGGCGGCCGGCCGCATGCCGAGAAGGAGGCGCTGAAGGAGGCCGGCGCCGCGGCCGAGGGCGCCACCGTCTATGTGACGCTGGAGCCCTGCGCCCACAAGGGCCGGGTGAAGCCGTGCAGCGAGGCGCTGGTCGCGGCCAAGGTCGCCCGCGTCGTCACCGCCATGGTCGATCCCGATCCGCGCACGCCGGCAAGGGCCATGCGATGCTCGAGGCGGCCGGCATCGCGGTCACCACCGGCGTGCTCGCCGAGGAGGCGGCGCGCGCCCATTCCGGCCACATCCAGCGGATCACCAAGGGGCGGCCGCACGTCACGCTCAAGCTCGCCGTCTCCGCCGACGGCATGATCGGCACGCGCGGCGGCGAGCGCATGATCATCACCGGCAGCGAGGCCTTCGCCGCCGTGCAGGCGATGCGCACCGAGCTTCGACCTGGTGATGGTCGGCATCGGCACGGTGCTGGTCGACGATCCGCGGCTGACCGTGCGCCTGCCGGGCATGGCCGACCGCACGCCGACGCGCGTCATCCTCGATGCCTCGGCGCGGCTGTCGCTGGAATCGAACCTGGTGCAGAGCGCGCGCGAGGTGCCGCTGATCGACGTGGTCGGGCCGCAGGCGCCGGAGGCGCGCAAGGCCGAGCTGGAAGCGGCCGGTGCCAAGATCATCGCAGGTCGATGCGGCCGCCGGCGGCATCGACCTGCGCCAGGCGCTGGCGGCGCTCGCCGAGCGAGGGCTTCTCGCGCCTGTTCGCCGAGGGCGGGGCGGAGGTCGCCGCCTCGCTGGTCGCCGGCGACCTGATCGACGAGGTGGTGATCTTCCGCGCGCCGGTGGTCGTCGGGCCGAACGGCGTGCGCGCGCTCGGCGGCACGGCGCTGTCGGCGCTGGAGCGCAGTCCGCGCTACCGGCTGGTCGAGACCGCCGCCGTCGGCGAGGACACCATGCGGCGTTATCTGAGGGCATGAGCATCATGTTTACCGGAATTGTCACCGATGTCGGCCGCGTCACGCGCGTCGACGAGCGCAACGACGTGCGCCGCATCGCGATCGCGTCGGCCTATGACGCGGACGACCATCGACGTCGGCGCGTCGATCGCCTGCAACGGCATCTGCCTGACGGTGGTGTCGCCGCCGGTGGCGGCGGACGGCGGCTGCGTCTTCGAGGTCGAGGCGGCGCCGGAGACGCTCGCCGTCACCACGGCGCAGGACTGGGCGGTCGGCACGCGCATCAATCTGGAACGCTCGCTGAAGCTCGGCGACGAGCTTGGCGGCCATCTGGTCACCGGCCATGTCGACGGGCTGGCGACGATCGTCTCGCGCGAGGACTTCGGCGAGACCGACCAAGTTCGTCTTCGAGGCGCCGCACGCGCTCGCCCGCTTCATCGCGCCCAAGGGCTCGGTGGCGCTCGACGGCATGTCGCTGACCGTCAACGGCGTCGACGGCGACCGCTTCGACTGCCTGCTCATCCCGCATACGCTGCAAGGTGACCACCTGGGGCGAGCGCCAGGCCGGGCGACCGGATCAATCTCGAGGTCGACACCATCGCCCGCTACGTGGCGCGCATCGCCGAGCGCGGCCTGAGCCTCGGACGGTCGATTCCGCTGGACAAGCCCGGCTCGCGCGGTATTGGTCACGCGCCATCTCCACCCCGGCAGCCCGAGTGAGCGTCCGTGCCGCATCTGCTGATCATCGAAGCGCGTTTCTACGACGACATCGCCGACGAGCTGCTGCGCGGCGCCGTCGGGGCGCTGGAGCGCGCCGGCGCCACCTATGAGCGCGTCACCGTGCCCGGCGCGCTGGAGATCCCGGCGGCGCTGTCGCATGGCGCTGGAGGCGGTCGAGCAGGGCAACGTCGAATATGACGGCTACGTCGCGCTCGGCTGCGTCATCCGCGGCGAGACCACGCCATTACGACATCGTCGCCGAACGAATCCGCCCGCGGCGCTCATGGACCTGGCGATGGACGAGGCGATCGCCATCGGCAACGGCATCCTGACCGTCGAGAACGACGAGCAGGCCTGGGCGCGGGCGCGCGTCGACGGCAAGAACAAGGGCGGCGCGGCCGCGGAGGCGGCGCTGCGCATGATCGCGCTGCGGGCGCGCTTCAAGTCTCTGATGGCCGCTGCCACAGCCGAGCCTGCCGAACGCAGCGCACGGCCGGCCAACCAGCGCGGCGCGGCGCGGCTCGCCGCCGTGCAGGCGCTCTACCAGATGGACCTCGCCGGCGCGACGCTGCCCGAGGTGATCGCCGAGTTCGAGACCTACCGCCTCGGCAAGGAGGTCGACGGCGACCAGTATCGCGACGCCGACGCCGCCTTCTTCCGCGACATCGTCGCCGGCGTCGTGCGCGACCAGAAGACGCTCGACCCGGCGATCGACCGCACGCTCGCCAAGGGCTGGCCGCTGACCCGCATCGACACGACGCTGCGCGCCATCCTGCGCTGCCGGCGCCTTCGAGCTGGCGAGCCGCGCCGACGTGCCCTCGCGCGTCGTGATCAGCGAATATGTCGACGTCGCCAAGGCCTTCTTCGAGGACGACGCGCCGGGCGTCGTCAATGCGCGTGCTCGACGCGCTCGCCCACGAGCTGAGGGCGGGCGAGTTCGCCAAGCCGCAGAGCGGCTCGTACGATGGCGGCGAAGCGGAAGAAGCGCCCCGGCGAGTTCGAGCTGATCGAGCGCTATTTCCGGCCGCTCGCCGGCGATGCCGGCGCCTTCGCGCTGACCGACGACGCGGCGGTCTATCGCCAGCGGCCGGGCGAGGATCTGGTGGTGACCACCGACATGATCGCCGGCCGGCGTCCACTTCTTCGCCGACGATGCGCCGGCCTCGGTCGCCAGGAAGGCGCTCCGCGTCAACCTCTCCGACCTCGCCGCCAAGGGCGCGACGCCCTTCGGCTACCTGCTCGTCGCTGGCGCTTGCCCGCGGACTGGACCGAGAGCTGGCTCGCCGGCTTCGCCCGGGGGCTGAAGGCCGACCAGGAGCGCTACGGCATCACCCTCATCGGCGGCGACACCATCCGCGCCGCCGGCGGCCTCACCGTGTCGGTGACCGCGCTCGGCCGCATCCCCAAGGGGCGCATGGTCACCCGCGCCGGCGCCCGGCCGGGCGACGTCGATCTTCGTCTCCGGCACCATCGGCGATGCGGCGCTCGGCCTCGGCCTGCGCCTCGGGCGGATCGCCGCCGGCGAGGGCAGGGGGGCCAAGCACCTCATCGACCGCTACCTGCACCCGCAGCCGCGCATGGCGCTGGCGCCGGTCCTCCGCCGCCATGCCTCGAGCGCCATGGACGTCTCCGACGGCCTCGTCGCCGATCTCGGCCACATCTGCGACGTCTCCGGCGTCGGCGCCGAGATCGAGGCGGCGCTGGTGCCGCTGTCGCCCGCGGCGCGGCGGCTGCTTGCCGGCGACCGGCGGCTGATCGCGCACGATCCTCACCGGCGGCGACGACTACGAGATCCTGGCGACGGTCAGCGCGCTCGGCGGCGCCGCGCTTTGCCGCCGCGGCGCGCGAGGCCGGCGTGCCGGTGACCCGCATCGGCCGCATCGTCGACGGCAAGGGGCCGCCGCTGCGTGCTCGACGCCGGCGGCAAGCCGATCCGCCTCGACGGCGCCGGCCATGCGCATTTTTAGCGTGCCTTGCGCGGCGCCGGCCGGCTATCTCGAACCGCCATGACGACGGCTGAAGCGACCACTGGCCTCGGCGGCACCTGGCACGCGCGGCGGAACGCCCTGCTGCTGTCGGCGGCGGCGGCGTTCAGCGGCGCCATCCCGGTCGTCGCCGTCTCGCTGGGCGGCCTCGCCGGGGCCTATCTGCTCGACGCCGACAAGTCGCTGGCCACCCTGCCGGTGAGCGGCTTCAACGTCGGCGTCGCGCTCGGCACGATTCCCGCCGCCCTGCTGATGCGCCGCGTCGGCCGCCGGGCCGGATTCCTGTCGGGCGCCAGCGTCGCGATCTTCGGCGGCCTCGCCGCCGGCTATGCGGTGCTCGCCGGCTCCTTCGTCCTCTTCGCGCTCGGCCTTGCCGTCGTCGGCTTCTCCGGCGCCTTCGCCCAGCAATACCGCTTCGCCGCCGCCGATGCCGGCAGCCCGGCCTTCCGCGCCCGCGCCATCTCCTGGGTGCTCGACCGGCGGCATCGCCGCGGCGGTGATCGGCCCGCAGACGGTGATCCTCACCCGCAACCTGCTGAGCCCGATTCCCTTTGCCGGCAGCTTCTTCGCCATCGGCATCCTCGCTCTGGTGGCGATCACCATCCTGTCGCGGCTCTCCGGCGAGGCGCGCGAGCCGCCGCCGCATGCCGGCGGCGACCGGCGGCCGCTCGCTTGCCGAGATCGCGCGCCAGCCGCGCTTCATCGTCGCCGATCGTCTGCGCGATGGGCTCCTACGCGCTGATGAGCCTGCTGATGACGGCGGCGCCGCTGGCAATCGTCGGTTGCGGCTTCGGCCAGGACAACGCCGCGCTCGGCATCCAGTGGCACGTGCTGGCCATGTTCGGCCCGAGCTACGTCACCGGCCGGCTGATCGCCCGCTACGGCAAGGAGCCGGTGATCGCCATCGGCATGGGGCTGCTGGCGCTGCTGCGCCGCGCGTCGCGGTGGCCGGCGTCAATCTCGCCAATTTCTGGGTGGCGCTGATTCTGCTCGGCCTCGGCTGGAATTTCGGCTTCATCGGCGCCACCGCCATGCTCACCGAGACCTACCGGCCGGAAGAGAAGAGCACGGTGCAGGGGCTCAACGATTTCCTGGTCTTCGGCTCGGTGGCGCTGGCCTCGCTGTCGTCCGGCAGGCTCTACGCCACGGTCGGCTGGGAACGGCTCAATCTCTACGTTTTTCCGGTCATCGCGGTCTGCCTGCGGCGCTCGCTGGTGGCCTTCGTCCTGCGGCGGCGGCGGGCCGGCTGAAGCGCTCGCGCGCGCCGTTTGCGCGAGGTCAAGAGCGGCCGATCACATGGCTTGACGCCCGTTTCCCGACGGGCCATACCCACGCCGGTTCCAGCCGCCGGGGGGGCGGTTCCGTTCGGCCACTTCTGCTTGATTCTGGCTGGGCGCGAGCGGTTTTCGGGCGCTCGTCAGCTCCAGCCGACGGAGGGAAAGACCCGTGATTTACCTGATCATTCTGTGTGGGCTGATCGCTATTGCCTATAGCGTGTGGTCGGCCCGCGAGGTGCTGGCTGCCGATGCCGGCTCGACTCGCATGCAAGAGATATCGGCCGCCGTGCAGGAAGGCGCCACCGCCTATCTGCGCCGCCAGTACGCCACCATCGCCGCGGTCGGCATCGTGGTGTTCATCATCATCACCTGGTTCCTGTCGATCACCGTCGGCATCGGCTTCCTGATCGGCGCGATCCTCTCCGGCTCGGCCGGCTTCATCGGCATGATGATCTCGGTGCGCGCCAATGTGCGCACCGCCCAGGCCGCGACCAAGAGCCTGGCGGCGGGCCTCGCCATCGCCTTCCGCTCCGGCTCGATCACCGGCATGCTGGTGGCCGGCCTGGCGCTGCTCGGCGTCAGCGTCTACTTCCTGATCCTCACCCAGTTCCTCGGCCACGCCCCCACCGACCGCGTCGTCATCGACGCGCTGGTGGCGCTCGGCTTCGGCGCCTCGCTGATCTCGATCTTCGCCCGTCTCGGCGGCGGCATCTTCACCAAGGGTGCCGACGTCGGCGGCGACCTGGTCGGCAAGGTCGAGGCCGGCATCCCCGAGGACGATCCCCGCAACCCGGCGACCATCGCCGACAACGTCGGCGACAATGTCGGCGACTGCGCCGGCATGGCGGCCGACCTGTTCGAGACCTATGCGGTCACCGTGGTCGCCACCATGGTGCTGGGCTCGATCCTGCTCACCGGCGACCTCGCCGCCACCGGCATGATGTATCCGCTGGCGATCGCCGGCGTCTGCATCCTGACCTCGATCGGCGGCATGTTCTTCGTCAGGCTCGGCGCCAACGAACTCGATCATGGGCGCCCTCTACAAGGGCTTCATCGCCTCGGCGCTGCTCTCCATCGTCGGCCTCGCGCTGGTTACCTGGCTGGTCTTCGGCTTCGGCACCACGGTCACCGTGGGCGCCCAGACCTTCACCGGCCTCAGCCTGTTCCTCTGCGGCATCGTCGGCCTCATCGTCACCGGCCTGATCATCGTGATCACCGAGTACTACACCGGCACCAACTATCGTCCGGTGCAATCGATCGCCAAGGCCTCGATCACCGGCCACGGCACCAACGTCATCCAGGGCCTGGCCGTCTCGCTCGAATCGACGGCGCTGCCGGCGCTGGTGATCATCGCCGGCATCCTGGCCACCTATAACCTCGCCGGCCTCTACGGCATCGCCATCGCGGTGACCACCATGCTGGCGCTGGCCGGCGTGGTGGTGGCGCTCGACGCCTTCGGCCCGGTCACCGACAACGCCGGCGGCATCGCCGAGATGGCCGACCTGCCGGCCGAGGTGCGCAAGACCACCGACGCGCTCGACGCGGTCGGCAACACCACCAAGGCGGTGACCAAGGGCTACGCCATCGGCTCCGCCGGCCTCGGCGCGCTGGTGCTGTTCGCCGCCTACACCTCGGACCTGACGCACTTCTCCCAGAACCCGGCGGAGTTCCCGTTCTTCGCCGGCGTCGAGGTCGAACTTCTCGCTGGCCAACCCCTACGTCGTGGCCGGCCTGCTGTTCGGCGGCCTGCTGCCGTACCTCTTCGGCGGCATCACCATGACGGCGGTCGGCCGCGCGGCCAGCGCGATCGTCGAGGAGGTGCGCCGGCAGTTCAAGGAGAAGCCCGGCATCATGCAGGGCACCGACAAGCCGGATTACGGCAAGGCGGTTGACCTGCTCACCCGCGCCGCCATCCGCGAGATGGTCGTGCCCTCGCTGTTGCCGGTGCTCTCGCCGCTCGTCGTGCTTCTTCGCGGTCTGGTGGATCGGCGGCAAGGGCGCGGCCTTCTCGGCGCTCGGTGCCATGCTGCTCGGCGTGATCGTCAACGGCCTGTTCGTCGCCATCTCGATGACCGCCGGCGGCGGCGCCTGGGACAACGCCAAGAAGTACATCGAGGACGGCCACTACGGCGGCAAGGGCTCCGACGCGCACAAGGCGGCGGTGACCGGCGACACCGTCGGCGACCCCTACAAGGACACGGCCGGCCCGGCTGTGAACCCGATGATCAAGATCACCAACATCGTCGCGCTGCTTCTGCTGGCGGTGCTGGCGCACTAAGACCCTTCGGGGTCCTCAACAAGGGGCGATCGCGCCGAGGCGCGGTCGCCCTTTTCGTTTCGGAGCGGCGCCGGTCGCTTGCGGCAGGAGACATATCTGTCGTCCTCGCGAAAGCGAGGACCCGGTCATCGCTGCGGCTTGCGGCGCAAGTCGCCGACGCCGGCGATTACCGAGGCCCGGTCGGGGCCGGGCACGGCACGCGTATCGCGGTTCGGTGCCACGCAGGCAGGCCTGCCGCTTCGCGGCTCGCCTTGTGTCAGGACAGCGGGCTCGGGTGCGCCGCGCCGCTACAGACCTGGCTTGCCCAATCCGATGACGCCCGACAGCACCTGCTGCAGGAAGCTCTGGTCGGCGCCGCCGGTCGGCGTGGTGCGCGAGATGAAGTCGAACACCTTGCCGTCCTTGAGACCGTAGTTGGCGACGTGGTCGACCTGATCCTTGTTGTTGAAATAGACGGCGACCACCCGCTGGTCGACGACCTTCTCCGGCATGAAGGCGACCGGGCGCTCGCGCGTCTGGCTGATGTAGTAATAGACGTCGTTGCCGTAATTGGCCGTGGTCGAGGGCGAGCCGAGCGCGATCTGCACCTGCTCCTTGCTCGATCCGGGCGGGATCTGCTCGAGCGCCGTGGGCGACACGACATAGCCGTGCTGGGTCGTCTCGGAGATTCCGCTGAACATGCCGGTGGTGCCGCCGGTGGCGCCGCAACCGGCCAGCGCCAGCGCCGCCGTCAGGGTGGCGCCGAGTGCGAGGCGAGCCCGCAGACGCCCGGAAGCCAGAGAGATGCCGTTCTTCCCGTGTCCGTCCTTGGTCATTCCGCCCAGTCCCGCCTGCTTTTCTTCACCGCCCGTGGGCGCCCTATGGCTGCGCCGTCGGAGGCTTGTGCATGATCGTGTCGGAAACGTGGTATCCCGCGCCGACACGCGCTCTACCCTGCCACAGCGTCGCTTGCAACGTCCCAACACCTGCGGGAGTGTCGGAAGCCCAGCAAGAGGGGAGACCATCCGTGTTTGCACGCCTGTTTCGCACCGATCGAGCGGCGGAGGCTGCCGCGGCAGCGGCTTACGGCGCCGTCGTCGCCCAGGCCCGCACGCCGGCACTCTACGCCATCCTCGGCGTACCCGATTCGGTCACCGGCCGCTTCGAAATGGTGGTCCTGCACACGGTCCTGGTCATCCGCCGGCTGCGCCGCGACGGCGAGGCGGGCGAGGCGCTCGGCCAGCTCGTCTTCGACCGTTTCTGCCGCGACATGGACCGGTCGCTGCGCGAGCTCGGCTTCGGCGATCTCGGCGTGCCCAAGCGGATGAAGAAGCTGGGCGAAAGCTTCTACGGGCGTGCTGAGGCGTATGGCCGCACACTCGCCGACCGTGCCGAACTGTCCGCAGCCATCGCACGCAATGTCTTCCAGAATGCAACTAAAGCGAGTGCAGATCGGCTTGCCGACTATGCGATGGCCGCTGCGGCGGCTCTGGTGGAGACGCCGCTGGCCGATATCGGGGCGGGCAGGGTGGCATTTCCCGATCCGGCAGATTTTGCGGGGGCCCAGACGGAGGCCAAGGTATGAACGACCACGCCATTCTTTCCCGTCCCTACGACACCGCCCACCTGCCGGCGACCGGTGTCGACATGGAATTCGCGGCCAGCGACGAACAGAGAGCGGCGCTGGCGGCCGCCTACGATCTGGTGGCAATGGACCGGCTCTCCGCCAGCGCGACGCTGACGCCCGGCGCTGGCGGCCTGGTGGCCGTTTCCGGCCGTGTCGTCGCCGACATCGTCCAATCCTGCGTGGTCAGCCTGGAGCCGGTGGCACAGCACATCGACGAGACGTTCGCGGTGGATTTCGCGCCGGCCGGCAGGCCTGCGGCCAAACCCCCGTTGGAGGCGGCGCGGGAGGTGGCGATCGACCCGGAAGCGCCCGATCCGCCCGAGCCGATGGCGGGAACCAGCGTCGACGTCGGCGCGCTCGTCGAGGAGATGTTCGTGCTCGCCATCGACCCATATCCACGCGCGCCGGGGGCGGAACTGCCCGCCGGCGGCGGTGAAGAGTTTGATTCTGGGCGGAATCGCCCTTTGCCGTGCTGCGCGGGGTCGTTCGCAGCCGCAAGTGACCCCGGGGTTGTTCGCCGCAGGGCCTTTGTCTGGCATCGCGAAGCCTGTAATGTTCGCCCGCTTCGCGCGGGGACCTGCGGCGGCAGAGGCCGCGAATCAAATCGAAAAGCAGCGCAGAGGTTCGATGGCGGCAACGGTCACGGCATCGCTTGATGTCATGGGAGGCGACAAGGGCGCCGAGGTGGTGTTGCCGGGGGCCGACCTGGTGCTCACCCGCCATCAGGGCATGCGCTTCCGTCTGTTCGGAGACGAGAAGGTGGTGCGGCCGCTGCTCGACCAGTATCCGCGCCTCAAGGCCGCATCCGACTTCGAGCATTGCGAGGTGACGGTGCGTGGCGAGGACAAGCCCACCCAGGCGCTCAGGCGCGGGCGCGGCAAATCGAGCATGTGGCGCGCCATTGAGGCGATCAAGGAAGGCGCCGGCTTCGCCGTATCGGCCGGCAATACCGGGGCGCTGATGGCCATGGCCCTGTTCTGCCTGCGCGGCGAGAACGACATCGACCGCCCGGCCATCGCCGGCATCTGGCCGACGCTGAAAGGCGAGGCGGTGGTTTTGGACATCGGGGCCACGATTGGCGCCGATGCCGAGCAGTTGTTCGAATATGCGGTGATGGGCGCCGCCATGGCCCGCGCGCTGTTTGGCAAGGAGCGGCCGAGCGTCGGCCTGCTCAATATCGGCGTCGAGGAGGTCAAGGGCCTCGAGGAGATTCGTCTGGCCGGCCAGATGCTCAAGGAAGCCGAGCTGCCCTATCTCGACTATCTCGGCTTCGTCGAGGGTGACGACATCGGCAAGGGGACCACGGACGTGGTGGTCACCGAGGGCTTCGCCGGCAACATCGCGCTGAAGGCCGCCGAAGGCACGGCCAGGCAAATCATGAGCTATCTGCGCGATGCGATGAGCGCCAGCCTGCCTGCCCGGCTCGGCTACCTGCTGGCGCGCGGCGCCTTCGACCGTTTGCGCCACAGGATGGATCCGCGGCGCAGCAACGGCGGTGCCTTTCTCGGGCTCGGCGGGCTGGTGATCAAGAGCCACGGCGGCACCGACGCCGAAGGCTTCGCCTCGGCCATCGAGATCGGCTACAGCATGGCCAAGAGCGGCATCGTCGAGAAGATCAACAGGGACCTGTCCGCGCACCGCCAGGCGGTTGCCGCCGCCGATACGGTCGCCAACACGGGTGCGTTGTGAGCAAACTGCGTTCGGTTGTTCTGGGTGCCGGCGGCTACCTGCCGGAAAAAATCCTCACCAATGACGATCTGGCCAAGATGGTCGATACCTCCGATGCCTGGATCCGCCAGCGCACCGGCATTGCTCAACGCCACATCGCCGCCGACGGCGAACTGACGTCCGACCTCGCCGCGGCCGCCGCCCGCGTGGCGCTGGACCGCGCTGGGCTGAGGGCCAGCGACATCGACCTGATCGTGCTGGCCACCGCGACGCCGGACAACACCTTCCCGGCGGCGGCGGTCACCGTCCAGGACAAGCTCGGCATGACCTCCGGCGCCGCCTTCGACATCCAGGCGGTGTGCTCCGGCTTCGTCTACGCGCTGACGACCACCGACGCGCTGGTGCGTGCCGGCCACGCCAAGAAGGCGCTGGTCATCGGCGCCGAGACGTTCTCGCGCATTCTCGACTGGACCGACCGGGCGACCTGCGTGCTGTTCGGCGACGGCGCCGGGGCGGTGGTGCTGGGGGCGGAGGAACAGCCGGGAACGCACGACGATCGCGGCGTGTTGACGGCGCACCTGCGCTCCGATGGCCGCCACAAGCTGCAGCTCTACGTCGACGGCGGCCCGTCCTCGACCGGCACTGTCGGACATCTGCGCATGGAAGGACGCGAGGTCTTCAAGTACGCCATCACCGCCATCAGCGACGTGATCGAGCATGCCTTCAAGGCTACCGGCTTCACGGCCGCCGACATCGACTGGTTCGTGCCCCATCAGGCCAACATCCGCATCATCGACGGCAGCGCCAGGAAGTTCGGCATTCCCGATGAGAAGGTGATCAAGACGGTGGCGCAGCACGGCAACACCTCGGCCGCGTCGATCCCGCTGGCGCTGGCGCTGGCCCACGACGACGGGCGCATCAAGCGCGATGATCTGTTGCTGCTGGAATTGATGGGCGGCGGATTTACCTGGGGTTCGGCGATTGTGCGCTGGTGACCCCCCCATATGGGGTGGCCGCCGAACGCTCTAAGGCGTTGTCGGCCTGTTGATTCTGCCAAGGCGACGCAATAGGCTATCGCATTGGATTGATGGCGATAATGCGCCATGACGGCGGCGATGCCCCCGGGGGAACAATCGAGGCGATGACAGGCAAGACTGTGACTCGGGCCGATCTTTGTGAGGCGGTCTACCAGGCGGTGGGCCTGTCGCGGACGGAGTTGGCCGAGCTGGTCGAGCTGGTTCTCGACGAGATCAGCACCCGCATTGTCGCCGGCGAGGCAGTGAAGCTGTCGTCGTTCGGCTCCTTTATCGTGCGCAACAAAGGCGAGCGCATCGGGCGCAATCCCAAGACCGGCGAGGAAGTACCGATTTCACCGCGGCGGGTGATGGTCTTCAAGCCGAGCAATGTGCTCAAACAAAAAATCAATCAGGCGCTGATCGACGGTGACAGCCGGGAGGAAAGCGACCAGTGACGACCGTGCCCGCGGCGGGCGCGACTTCAGGGATGGACAGTGTCCAAGGGGCCAGACGCGTTCAGGACGATCAGTGAGGTAGCGGGCGAGCTCAGCCTACCGCAACACGTCCTGCGGTTTTGGGAAACCCGCTTTGCGCAGATCAAACCACTCAAGCGCGGCGGCGGACGGCGTTACTACCGTCCCGACGACGTCGAGCTTCTGCGCGGCATCCGCCACCTGCTCTACGGCGAGGGCTACACCATCCGCGGCGTCCAGCGCATCCTCAAGGAGCAGGGCGCCCGCTTCGTCATCGCCGCCGGCCATGGCGCGCTCGCCGCGGTTCCGCGGCGCGGCCGCGTCGACCCGCCTGAAGCGGACGACGGGCGGAAGACGCCGCGCCCAACGGCGGATACGAGGCGCAGGATCTGCCGGCTTTCGACACCCCGGTGCCGCATGGCCATGCCGTGCACCGCCCGACCAACGGCGTCGGCCCGTCGCACGGGCAGGTGAGGCGGCTGTCGGAAGACGAGAAGACCCGCCTGCAGACGACCTTGAGCGAGTTGCTCGAGCTGAAGCGCCTGCTCGACCAGTCGCGCTGAGGCATCAATCGGCGCCCGGCGCGTTGCGTGCGGGCACGGGCGCCCATATAGTCCGCGCCGGTCGGAGCGTGGCGCAGTCTGGTAGCGCACTTGACTGGGGGTCAAGGGGTCGCTGGTTCGAATCCAGTCGCTCCGACCAGGTCCTCTCGAGGGCCAGGCCGCAGGCCGGCCTTTCGCGCCCGTAGCTCAGTGGACAGAGCGTCGCGCTTCGAACGCGAAGGTCGGGAGTTCGAGACTCTCCGGGCGCGCCAAATATATAACTTAATGCAAGAGCTTATGGCGACACGCCGAAGTGGCTCCGCGGCGCATAGCCGTGCGGTCACCACCGCGGCGGCAATCCGCCAAAAGAAGCATGCTTTCGTGGCCGGCCGAGAACTGTCGCTCTCTCATCCTGTCGACCCCCCCCCGATCCGGCGGCCCCGCCCCCGTCCGCGTGCATGAGGGCTCCCTCGAAGCGGTTGCTTCTGGTGGCGGCGGCACTCCGCAGACCTGAACAGAATGTTCTCAATGCATAAACAGAGCGGCGCTTGAAGCAGGACTGCTCGTGCCGAAATTCCATTCGGGCAGGGACGCTCTGGCGGCTACATTCTTCTGTCGTCAGGTGTAGGCTACGCCTGATTGGGGGACCAAGATGTTGTGGATTGTTCGAGCAGCACCTGTCGGGCGGAATTTCCTTGCCGCAGCGTTGTTGACGGTAGCCGTTGCATTCCCCGGCGCCACGCCGGCCAACGCCGACTATCGGTCTGCTTCCCGCTGGTTCGCAGCAAAGTCTGAATCTGATCGTTTGGTCCTTCAAACGACGCTCATTCTCGTCGGCCACTATATCGGTCTCATCGACGGCGTTTTCGGGCGAAACACCTATCAGGCCATCACTGAATACGAGAACTCCCAGCACCTCGACGGTGACGGGGTTCTGACCGCTGCTGAAGAACACGACCTGTTGGTTGCGGCAGGCCGGGTTTATGGCGCGTTGGGCTTTACCGAGCAGACCGATCCGAGAACCGGCATCAACATGCTGGTCCCCACAAATCTCCTGACACAACACCGCGCCGCGACGTTTGGCACCCATTGGGAGAGCGGGGACGACGGTGTTGAACTCGAAACCCTCGCCATCCCAGAATCGCAAACATCATTCGACCGGCTGCTCCGGCGGCTCAGCACGGCGGGCGAAAGAAAGCTCGAATACAAATACGTCACGAACGCCATGTTTGTGCTTAGTGGCGAAGTCGGTGCCCGGAAATTCTATACAGCCGTAATCCGGTCAGGTACCGGAAGCCAAGGATTTTCTGTGTCTTGGACACTGGCCGAGGACAAGGTCGGCCGGATAGTTTCGGCTTTTCTTGCGTCGATCATCCAATTCCCGGTCGCCGGTGAAGTCGGCCGACCAGATACATCCCGAGGAAGCGAGCCTGCAATATCGAGTGGATCGGGGTTCTCCATCTCCACCAACGGCGTGATTGTCACGAACGCTCACGTTGTCGACGGTTGCGGCTCGATCGAGGTCAAGGGCTTCGGCGCGGCGACGGCCGTGACCAAGGACAAAGATCGCGACCTTGCTGTCATCCGACTGAACGAAACGCAGCCCATAGGCGAAGCGAAGGTGCAGACCGCGTCAGTTCACCTTGGCGAAGCAGTCGTCGTCCTGGGATATCCGCTGTCTGACGTGATGGGAGACGCGCTGACGATCAGTCCGGGCGTCGTATCGAGCCTTTCCGGCATCGGGGGAGACACGGCAACGTTCACCGTTTCCGCCAACGTGCAGCCGGGCAACTCGGGGGGACCGATTCTGAACATGCAGGGTGAGGTCGTGGGGGTTGCGCAAGCAAAGCTCAACGAAGTCGCCCTGCTCAAGGCTGCGGGCACCACGGGTGGTACCATCGGCTTCGCCATAAACGCGGCAACGCTGGCCGATTTTCTTCGCCCCTTCAACTACGAGTTTGCCTATGGCCGATCGGGCGACGAATTGACGGTAGAAGCGGTCGCCGATTTGGCGAAGCGCTTCACTGTGCAGATCGTGTGCGGCCACTGAGCTTTTCTGGTGTCATCTGCCATCGGTCGGTGTGTGGCACCAATTCGGTCCACCAACAACCTCCAGCCCCGACCATTCGTGGAGCGCGAAAAGTCCGAACGGCGGCCCCTTGCATGGCGTTCGTTCCGGGGGGCGGGCAAAAGCCCGGGCCGCGCTTGTGGCCTTTGGCGCATTCGAAGTCGCTCCTGCGGAGTGCGCCACCGTTTACGGCAACCCTTGCATCATCCGCCAGATGGGCCCGGCTCAATCCCTCTTTTGGTGCACCAAGCCCACGGACAAATCGGGCCGACTTTATCCGTGGTCCGGTGTTGCAATTCTGCCACCATCGGTTGAATCATGGAACGGTTCTCGATCGTCACGAGATTTAGCAGCTAGCGCAATTGGTTAAGGCTTCCCTAACGCGCCTCTGCCGGCACCGTGCAGGGCATCCCTGGAAGGCCCGCCGAGCAACGTCCCATAGGTTCTTTTGGAAGCGCTAGCGGAATGCGTGTGCTAGTGTGCTTTCAGATGTCCCGTGGATGCGGGCGGGCGCGCCGGTTGATGTGATGGAAATCATGCGGGGACCTGGCCGTGAGGCCGGAACCCCGTGGTTGTGACGGGGGTATTCCATGAAGCGCGCAGTCATTGCGTTTGCGCTTTCGGCCGCCTTTGCCTTCAGCGCGCAGGCGGGCAACCTGGTGTATACGCCGATCGATCCATCGTTTGGCGGCAATCCGCTCAACTCCTCGCACCTGCTCTCCGTCGCCGGCGCACAGCGCAATGCCACGGCGAGCGACGCGAACACGAGTTCTTCGTCCTCGACCGGCGGAACCACCGGCTCGAGCGGCTTGTCCAACGCCCAGCTTTTCGTTCAGCAACTGGAGGGACGGCTGCTGTCGGCGCTGGCCAGCCAGGTGACCGACGCCATCTTCGGCAGCAATCCCCAGGAAAGCGGCAAGGTCATTTTCGGCGATACGACCGTGACGTTCTCGCGCACCGTCGGCTCGATCCACCTGGACATCTACAACGCGCTCGACGGCACCACGACCACGATCGAGGTGCCGCAACTCCAGATCCAGTAACCGCGGGGTCCGGCTTCAGCTTAGCCAGACGATTATACGTTGCGAGTACTTGTATGAAGTATCGTCTCCCAATATTCCAGTTCGCCGGCCTGGTGGCGCTTGCAGCCCTCAGCGGCTGCGTCGCAAACGGCAATCCGCTGCTGGATTCACCGCCGGTCCTCGCCAAGATCACCCCGGTCAATGACAAGCTGCGCGAGATACCGGCGCCCGACCAGAAGGTGTCGGTCGCGGTCTACAATTTCGACGATCTGACCGGCCAGTATAAAGAGCTCGACAACGTCCAGACCCTGTCGCGCGCCGTGACCCAGGGCGGGGCGGCGATCCTCATCGCGGCGCTGCAGGACGCCGGCCAGCGCCGCTGGTTCACCGTGCTCGAACGCAACCAGCTGAACGATCTCCTCAAGGAGCGCCAGATCATCACCGAGATGCGTCGCATCTACCGCGACGAGACCAAGACCGATCCGGCGGTCCTGCCGCCGCTCATGCATGCGGGCATCATCGTCGAGGGCGGCATCGTCGGCTTCGACACCAACACGGTGACCGGTGGCCTCGGCGCGCGCTATCTCGGCATCGGCGGCGATACCAAATACCAAAAGGACACCGTGACCGTGACGCTGCGGGCGGTCTCGACCAAGACCGGCGAGGTGCTTGCCTCGGTCAATACGCGCAAGGAGCTCGCCTCCTACTCCCTGCAGGGCGGCGCCTTCCGCTACCTCAAGCTGAACGAACTGCTCGAGGCCGAGATGGGGGTGACCTACAACGAACCGAAGCAGCTCGCCGTCGAGGCGGCCATCGACAAGGCCGTGATCGCGCTGATCGTGCAGGGCGCCAAACTCGGCATCTGGCACTTCGCCGATCAGAAGGCCGGCCAGGAATACGTCACGGCCTACGATCAGGAGGAGTACGCGCGCGAGACCGATCTTGCCGGCGAGCCGCTGTCTCCGCCCAAGACGGTCAACCCCGCCAATATTGCGGACACCTATCCAATCACGCGCAAAGCGGCCTATCACCCGGCCCCCACGAGCACGGCGCCCGCCTCAGCTCCGGCGAAGAGGCCAGGGCCGTCGAGCCAGATCCTGCCGCCGCCGCCGAACCCCAACGAGCCCCCGGTCGGATAGTCGGCCGCCGGCGAAGCCGGCGGGCCGGGCGTCCGGAGACACCCCCGGACCGATGGGACCGGCGCGGGCAACCTGCTTCAACGCACGTCAGCAAGCCAGCGCAAGCGCCGGCCTTCTCGACGATGGCGGCGCATGGGCAGGGGCGGCATCCCGCTCCCCGTCGGGCTTGCAGACCCAGGTGCCTGGTCCGCAGGTGCCTGGATGCCCGGCGCCCCCCCGTTCGGCACGATCCGCCACGCCTGCCGGCGCGGTTGCAGGTGTGGCGCAGACACCACCCCCGTATAGATTGTCTTGGCGCGCTACCGTGGTTCCCAGGCGGTTCGCGGACACCCAGCTGGAATAAAAACAACTAAAGAATCAGTCGCTTGATCCAAAATGATCGACCGGGTGCGCTCGGCTGAGGCCATCAGGGGTCGTCTGTTATTCACTATTGCAGCGCGAAAAAAACCTTAACAACCACTTGCCGGTTGACGAAAAAACCGCGTGCGGTTAATACTTTATTTACGGAAAGGTTGTGGCCGGTGGCGGGTCGGATTGGCCTGCCGGAGCCGGCTCCGGGCGAGGCCCGGCAAGCAGTTTGTACCGCGTAAACGGACTGTCCGCAGGGGCCGCGGACATCCTCGGAAATCGGAAGCAGCAGCGGCGAGAGGTGCTGGTCTGGCGAAGCGCGCCGGAGCGGAAGGGACAGTATTGCCTGCTCGTCGGCACGACGGGGCATGTTGGGGCAGCATGGCATGGGCATTCATTCGTCGGCTTTGATTTCGCACGCGACCGCCGCGGCACTGCCGACCTATGCCGCATCCGGTGCCGGCAGCGGCACTTCCCCCCAATCACGACCAGCTAAGCCAGGCTGCTGGGTGGCGCATCGCGCGTCGGCGCTTCCAGGGCGGAAGCGGCATCGCCGGTTCACCGGGGTGGGGCGCCGTGCCCAGCCTTGTCGTTCAGGAAATCCGCCGGCCCGCGAAGCTGGCCTGAGGGAGTAATCCACATGAAGAAGACACTCGTCCTCGGAACTGCCCTCGCGTTGCTGGCAGCGACCGGCGTCGCCTATGCGGGTGGCAACGAGACTTATCTCGAGCAGCTCGGCGACGGTAACTCTGCTTCGACCGGCCAGGACAGCGCCGCGGTTGTCGGCAATCAGGCCGGTATCGACACCGATTCCATGAAACAGACGGGCGACAACAACGTCCTGTCGATCACCCAGGGGGGGGACCAGAACGCTGTAGGGATCCACTCCAGCAAAGGGACCAATCTGGGGCTCGACCAGAACGGCGACAGGAACAGCATCACTGTCGGCCAGTCCAAAGGGCAGAACAAGATCTACCAGGTCCAGCAGACCGGCGATTCGGACGCCACGTCGCAGCAGAATGTGCTGACGATCACGCAGGGCAATCAAGGCGGAGGATATGGCGCTAGCGCGATCACGATCGTGAACCAGACGAACACCGGGGGCGCCGCCGCGGCGGCCAATTCGGTGGACATCGAGCAGACTGCCTTTCACGCCGGCCCTGGGGCAAATAACGGCGTCGGTCGCCTGGTCAACGGCGGGGATCAACTAGGTGGTGGCATTACGCAGGTCGGTTCAGGCCTCGGGGCAACCATCCATCAGGTGGGCGGGCACAATAAAATCCGTTCGGTCACCCAATACGGGACCTCGGATACGGTCACCATCAACCAGTCCGGCGCGGCCGGCAACGGTTCGGATGGGCAAAACAACGCCGTCAACAGTGTGGAGCAAGGCGCCTCCGGCTCCGGCGTTTCGACCTCGACCATCGCCATCAACCAGTACGGTGACAAGAACTACGTGGGGCGCGTCCAGCAGACCGGCGGTGGCAACAACCACGTCACCATGACCTTCGTCGGCGACAAGAACGGCGGCGACGGTAGCGGCAACAGTGGCAGCGCCGCGCTTTTCGCTTCAACGATCGTCGGGAACGTGGGTCTCAACGAGAGCGAAACCTACCAGACCGGGACCGACAACAACCTCACCTACACCGTTACCGGCAGCGAGAACCTGTTCGCCTTCAACCAGATCGGCTCGGGCAATACGATCGACGGAACGGTTGGCGATACGTCCGCCTCCTCGTCCAACGAGGTCGCCATTCTTCAGAACAGCAGCGGCAACACCGCGAATTTCAGTCAGACGGGAGCGGGGTCGAACAACCTCGCCGTCAAGCAGTAGCCATTTTGCGTAGCCGCCGACGGAGCGATCCGGGTCGGCCGAACAGAAGCAAGCAATTCGCAGATCAAACAGAAATTCCAGGAGGGTTTGGATTATGAAGCTCAGGATCACGCTTGCCACAGCCACCGCGCTGGGGCTCATCATGACGGCGGCGGCTTATGCGGGCGGCTCGTCTCTGTATATCACCCAGAGCGGCGACGGCCAGAGTGCCGCGATCGACCAGAGCGGCTCGACGAGCGGGGCGTCCGTCGGCGTCTCGACGAGCGACCGCTTCATCCAGGACAACGGGACCACAGGAGGTGTTTCCGGTGCGGGCGGCAACATTCTGGTGATCAACCAGAACTCGGCATCGAATTCGGAACTCGACGGTGGTGCCGCTGTGCATGGTTACCCGATCCCGAACATCACCGGTCTGGAAGCCACCGGCTCGGGCAACAAGGTCACGGGCTTCCAGTCCGGCACGAACAACAATGCCGAAATCGACCAGATGGGCAGCGACGGCACCGTGGAGCTCAAGCAGACGGGGGCGAACAACGGCAGGACCGGAGAGCCGTTCGTTACGCCGCATTTCTGGACCGACTCTCCGTTCGGCAACATCATCGTTCAGGACAGCTCCGCGTCCGGCAGCACGGTCAAGCTCACCCAGTCGAACGATGTCTCGGGGGTCGGCAACATCTTCAGCATCGGCCAAGGTGGCACAGACAACGAAATCGATGCGACCCAAACCGGCTTCAACAGGCTGAATATCCGGCAGGCATCGCAGGCCCCGGATCTGTGGGTCTGGTCGTTCGGCAACGCCTTCGACCCAAGCAGCGCTATCGGCCCGGCGAACTCCCTGTCGCCGATCGGCGGAAACAACAAGATCACGGTCACTCAGGACACGTCGGGAATTGCCGATCCGTATGCCAACAACTACGCAAATGTGGGGCAAGGCGGCGGCAGCCTCAATCAGCTGACCGTCCACCAGTCCGGTGCGGCGAACGTCGCCGACGCCAACCAGGTTGGCAGCAGCAATGAGTTCTCGTCGACCCAGACCAACATCGCCGGCGCCGGCACGAACTTCGTCGGCGGCGAGGCGGGCTGGCCGGACACAAACGTCAACCCCCTGCACCCGGGCAATAATGGTGACTACCGCCCGATACTCCAGCTCGGCACGTCCAACTCGTATGACAGCACGCAGTCGGGCACCAATCTGTGGGCGTTCGGCAGCCAGATCGGCATTAATCTCAGCCTGACCAACGAGCAGTATGGGGACACCAACAAGCTCTTCAGCACCCAGATCGGCTCGGACAACGAGATCTCGAACTACCAGTCGGGCAACGACGGCACGGCGACCTACGACCAGAGCGGCAGTTACAATGTCGCGACGCTGCAGGACCAGAAGGGCAGCTACAACACTGTCGACGTGACCCAGTCGGGTGCGGGCGGTCTCGGCAGCGAGAACACCGTTACCATGCTCCAGAACGGCGACAACAACTCTATCGTCATGGCGCAGAGCGGCTTGGCGGGCAACGAGGCCTACCTCGTCCAGGGCGGCACTTTCTCCGGCGCGCCCTTGACCACGGCGACGCTCACTTTGGGCACGGCCGGCAACAGTAACAACATCGACGGCAGCCAGGATGGCACCGGTAACTGGGTCGCCGTGAGCCAGAGCGGCAGCACCAACAACGCGAACTTCTCGCAGACCGGGACGGGCAATACCGCGACAATCGTGCAGTAGGGCCCGCCGCAACGCCCGGGCGGCGCATCACCGCCCGGCGCCTCGAGACATGCGGCGGCCGGGCAGGAAAGCCGGCCGCCGCGCGATTGAACGGGCAGGGGCATCCGATCCATGCGACGGATGATGGTAGCGTCACTGGGAGTTGGCATCGCCTGCGCGTTCGCCGGTGCGGCACACGCCAACTCCAACTCTATCGCCATCGGCCAGACCGGCGTCACCAACACCATCACCATCACCCAGACCGGGCTCGACAATTCCGTCGGCGCCGACGACAGCAGCCTGCTGCTCAATCAGGACGGCGGCAACAACGCCGTCGACATCACCCAGACCGGCTGGGCCAACACGGTTGCGGCGGTGGTGCGCTTCGCGCTGATCACGCCCTATTTTCTGCCCGCCAACGGCCTCAACCAGATCGGCAATTTCAACTGGCTGACGCTCGTCCAGAGCGACACGGTCGCCGCCGGCTCGAACACCATCGAGGCGATCTATCAGGAGGCGAGCAGCGCCTTCGCCGCCCTGTCGAACGTCATCGACGTCACCCAGACCGGCGACGGCGGCACCGGCGAGGCGGAGCATTTCATCGGCGAGATCGTGCAGATCAACGGCGCGGCGGGCGCGGCCGCCAACAGCGTCGGCGTCAGCCAGTCGGGCGGCGGCGCCGGCATCGGCAATGCCATCGCGCGCATCCGCCAGCAGGGCGACGGCAACCTCGCGGACGTCACCCAGTCCGCCTTCTCCAATGCGACCGGCACCATCAGCCAGACCGGCAGCGGCAACGATGCGGTCGTCACGCAGACGCTGAACGGGGGCAACGTCGTCTCCGCCGTGATCCAGACCGGCGACCTCAACCAGGCGAACATCTCCGAGTCCGGCACGGCCAATTACGTCGAGACCGTCACCCAGGACAATGCCGGCCTGGCGATCTCCGGCAACCGGGCCAAGCTCACGCTTGCCGGCGATGACAATGGCGGCGACGGGCTCGGCGGCGCGGGCGCCTTCGCCTCGCTCGCCGGAGACGTCGGCGCCTTCCAGGCGACGGTCATGCAGATCGGTGACGACAACGACCTCTCCTATGCCGTCTCGGCCGCCGCGAACCGCAATCTCTACGGCTTCGTGCAGGATGGCGATGGTAACGGCATCATCGGCAATGTCGACGGCAACGACAACGAGGCGGGCGTGCGCCAGACCGGCGACGACAACAATGTGAGCTTCTCGCAGGACGGCAATGCCAACGCGGTCGCCGTGACCATGGAGGGCGAGCGCAACCGCGCCTTCATCGACCAGACCGGCCAGGGCAACGTCGCCAGCCTCGCCTTCGGCAGCGGAAGCGCGGCGAGCAGCGACAACAACGCCGACGGCCTCGCCTTCACCGGCGACGTGGCGGCCGGGGCCGCCGCCCGCGGCCTCGCACCCGGGCACTTCCATCAATCGGGGTCTCTCAACGCGGTGACGCTGGGGGTGGCGGGCGGCGGCAACATGACCGCCAGCTGGCAGGAAGGCGCCGGCAACATGATCGCCGGCAGCGTGGCGGGGCTGGCCAACCAGGCCGCCGTCATCCAGGTCGGCGACAACAACATTGCCAGCTTTTCTCAGTTCGGCAACAACAATCAATTAATCATACGGCAATAGAAGGAGCGCGGGCGCCAGTACTTCTTGCGGGATAGACGGGTTCGATAAAGCCGGACTTAATCTTCCTCGCCGACAATGCCGTCAACAACAATGACGACAGGCGGGCAGGACGATGTTCAGGCTTCCGGCTCACGCCGCGGCCCTGGCCATGCTCATGGCAGGTCCGGCGGTGGCGGCGACCAACACCATCACCATCGATCCCACGGTTCCGGCGGACAATCTTCTCACCCTCGGCGTGGCGGGGTCGGAGAACGTCCTCGCGCTGTCGCAATCGGCGCCGGCGGGTACGGCCAACCCGAACCTCATGCAGGTTTCGCTGACCGGTGACGCAAACGGCGGAGCGGCCGGCAGCTTCAGTGGCGTGGCGCTGCTTTCCGGGCTTGCGCCCGGCCATCTCAGCCAGGCCGGCGAGGGCAACCTGATGACGCTGAGCGTCAGCGGAACCGGCAACCTCTTCGCCATGGCGCAGACCGGGTCGTTCAATTCGATCGAAGCCACCATCTTGGGCCAGCACAACCAGGCGGCGGTGATACAGAATGGCATCGGCAACCATTTGAGCTTTGTCCAGAACGGGAATGGGAATATCATCAAGGTATCGCAAACCTCTTGGTAGCCGCGGGTCAGCCGGCCGCCGGGGTCCCAGCGGGAGGCCGAGCATGACAGGGCGTTTGGAACTGGCGGTCGTTGTCTTCGCTTTCGCGGCGCTCGCGGCATCGCCACCCGTGATTGCGGGCAGTTCCAACACGCTTTACCTGTCCCAGGACGGCACTTCGAACACGATCCATGTCGATCAGTCCGGTGCGACGAACAGCACCATCGGTGGCGTCGTTTTGCCGACTACGGTCACCGACGACACGACCCTGACGCCATTGAACCTCGACGGGTCGCATTCAACGGCGCGACAGAGCGGCTCCAACAACAGCGCGGACATCACCATCACGGACAGCGGTGGCGAAGCAGGGCTGCTGCAGGACAACCTCGGTGCAGGGATACCCGTGGGCAACAGCGCCAGCATCGCGCTCAGCGCCAGCAATGCTCAGGGCCTCGTCGCGCAACTCGGCGACAACAATACCGCTGACCTTTCCGTTTCCGGTGCGAACGCCTTCGGCGGCATCCTTGAAAACGGAAACGACAACAACGCCAAACTGTCGGTGATCAACGATGGAACGGCGGGGAGCATCGTTTTGAACGGCAGCGGTAACAAAGCCGGTTTCGAAGTGCGGGGCACACCCGGGGCAAGCGCGTCCTATACTTTGAACGGCAGCAACGCGACGTTTCTGCAGGCCGCCAGCGTGACCACCAACAACGGCGCCCAGGTTACCATCGTCCAGACGGCTCCCTAGGCAGCGTCGGGCGAGGGGACGCGATGGCTTGGGGTGATCATGCATTTGCCACTGCCGTGGCGGCCGTCACCTTCCTGGCGGCAGTCGCCGGAGGCGTCGGGGCAGCCGGCGCCGCATCCGCGACGCGGACCGCGCTGGCCAGCATCGACGTGACTAAGTCGGACACCGGCCTTGTCGTCAAGGGCAGGGTGCTCGCCCTCGTGCCCGGCCACTTCGAGGCGACCATGGCGATCATCAAGAGTGGAACGTCGGGCTCGATGAAGACCAACCAGGGCGGCAAGCTCGACCTCGCTGCCGGCGAGACCGGCGTCGTCGCTCAGGCCGGTCTGTCCTTCGCTCCCGGCGACACGCTCGAGGTCTCGCTCGAGGTCACCTCGGGCGGCGCCGTGGTCTCGAGCAGCCACCTCGTCGTGCCCTGACCCCCGCAAGCGAATTCTGACTGGAGCTCGTCCGATGGTCCGTGCCTCGATCTTCGCAACCGCGCTGGTCCTTGCCAACGTCTTCCTGGCGCAGACCGCGCTGGCCGCCGGGGAGGCGGATTTCGTCAAGGCCTTCGCCGGAACGTGGGTCACCTACGATTCGACGCTGTCTACGGCCGGCGCGTGCAATGTCACGTTGTCGGAGACACGCGCGGGAAGCGTGTACGGCGCGCAGCAGCAGAATTGCGGCGGAGCCTTCGCGGGCGTCCGGACCTGGGGCATCGTCGACCAGCAACTGGCGCTGATGGACGCTAGCGGCAATCCCCTCGTGCGGCTCGGGGGCAACCAGAACCGGGTGACCGGCCAGTTGGTCGATGGAACGGCAGTCGTCCTCGATCGCAAGGAGCACGCCGAAAGCGTTCACCGTTTCTGGAATTCGCTCAACTGCGTCTACTACGGATACACCGCGCGCTGCGCCGATCCGGCCGAAGCCGCGCCGCCCGCTCTGCCGGGGGCGGACGCCAAGGTCCTCGTGCTGGTCAAGCTCAATGCCCGCGCCGAAGCAAGGCCGGACGCTCCCGTTGTCACGGTGCTGGAACCGAAGGCATGCGTGGCGGTGAAGCAGTGCACGACCGCATCCGAGGGACTGTGGTGCCAGATCTCCGCCGGCGGCAAGGAGGCCTGGATCTCCAAGCACGCGGTCCGCCTGGCGCAATATCCGATCCTGACCTTCGTTAACGGCTGCTCGCCATAGGCTCACACTGGATATGCGCCGCCCCGGAGCCATCCCGCTCCGGTTGAAGCCCCCGTTCGTCATCAGGCGCAGCCAAGAAGTTCCGGGGGCGGCCGGAAGACCGGGCCCGGCGCGAGCCTGCGCCTGGCGCGAACCGGCGGAACAGGCGCCCGACCTCCGCGTTGGGTGCCTATGAGACGAGATCACGTGAGAACCTGGGCGGACCTGAGCGCGGTGATCGGGCTGGTTGCCATCGTCGTCGTCGTGCTCATCATCGCCTTCTAGGAGACTTGCATCCGCCTGCCATGGCCTGCGACACTGCCGCCATGGCACCAAACCACAGAAACACGACCGGCGGCGGGCCGCTGCCGCCGGCAACAGGATGGGGCGTGACGATTGCGCTGGTCCTGGTCATCGCCATCGTCCTGTTCACCGGTTTCGAGGGCCACTGGCTCTAGAGCGTTTCTTGATCAGATAAAATCGTTCCGACGGAGCGATTTTGCGACAGGATCAAGCCGACGGGCGTACCCGGGGTACGGCCGAGACCGGCGGCGACGATAATGGCGCAAAAGCGCCCGTCCCTTCGGGTTTCCGACCGGCGGGCGCCCAACGCCGATCCCGGCTCGACCGATGCCCGGCATCGCCCTTCGCCGGTCTCGACGCCGGATCGCCTCCCCGGTCGAGAAACGGAACTGCTTCTATCTGACCAAGAAGCGCTCTAGCCGGGCGGTTCCGGCTGCGCCTAAGCCGCCGGCCGGACGAGATCGCCGCTTTCGGGGCGCCGCGCAACGGGTGGGCGCGAACCGTAACGCTCGCTCATCAGGCGATCGAAATAGTCGCGCAGGACCGCGAACTGACCGATCAGCGCGGCGAAGTCCGCGCGCGGGACGACCAGCACGTCGACGGCGGTGAGGGCGCGCACGCTCGCCGAGCGCTGCCGGTCCTCGATCAGCGCCTTTTCACCGAACACCTCGCCGGGTCCGAGCACCGCAACCTGCCGCTCGGGCGCACCCTCGTTGGTGGGATTGAAGACCTCCACCTCGCCGGCGCGGACGGCGAAAAGCTCGCGACCGATCTCGTCCTTGCCGATGATGATCTCGCCCGGCTCGTAGTGCTCCATGCGCACGCGGCTGTCGCCGCCGACGCGGAGCTGGGCGATGTCGCGGCGGAAGACGAAGTCGAGCATCCAGTCGATCAGCACGGTCACCTTGCGGGCGACACCGGGCAGCAAGCCCCAGTAGGCCGAGCGCCAGGCGATCCAGGCGGGCAGGCCGGAGAAGCGGACGCCGAGGATATCGGCGACAGCCGAGCGATGGCCGAGCGAGGCGAGCATGCCGAGATTGCGGTAATGGAAGGCCTTGAGTGGACGTCCGTCGATCGCTGCCAGGATGTTGGCGGCGCAGGTCCTGGCCTCGCGCACGGCGAACTGGGCGGTGGGCGGACACAGCGCCTGCGGCTTCTGCGGGTCGGGGATACCGGCGGCGTCGCCGAGCGCCCAGTAGCCGGGACGGCCGAGGCACTGAAGCGTCGAATCGGTCGAAAACACGCCGATGCCGCGGCCGTTGACCGTGCCTTCGGCGAAGCCGGCGTCATCGAGCAGCAGGCGCACGACCGGGTTGGCGACATT
This sequence comes from uncultured Alphaproteobacteria bacterium, assembly GCA_963782045.1. Lineage (GTDB taxonomy): Bacteria > Pseudomonadota > Alphaproteobacteria > Rhizobiales > Kaistiaceae > CAVSRC01. The sequence continues at coordinate 104,892 of CAWAIR010000037.1, read as the reverse complement.
GCCCACCGTGCAGACCAGCGTGCGGGTGGCGACGAACCGCCCCGTCGAAAGATGGACGCCGTGGCGCGTGGCGGCGCGGACGCGCGCGTTCATGATCATCTCGACATTGCGCTGGCGCAGGATGCGGCCGGCGGCCTTGCCGAGCGACGGCGCCATCTCGGGCAGCACCGTGTCGCGCGAATGGATGAGGCAGAGGCGGACCTCGGACATGGCGAGATTGGGAAAGCGCGGCAGGCAGCGCCGCACCATCTCCGACAGCTCGCCGATCGTCTCGACGCCGGAGAAGCCGCCGCCGGCGACGACGAAGGTGAGCAGGGCCTGCCTCTCGTCGGGGTCCTCGGCGATGTCGGCGAGCTCCAGGCAGCGCAGCACGCGGTTGCGCAGCCGGAAGGCGTCGCCGAGGTCCTTCATGGCCAGCGCGTGCTCGGCGACGCCGGGCATCGACGAGACGTCGCTCACCTTGCCGAGGGCGAAGACGAGGTGATCGTAGGGCACCTCGACCATGGCGCGGCCTTCGCCCTGGGTGACCAGCACCACCTTGCGGGCCTCGTCCACTCCCTCGATGCGGCACCAGCGGAAATGGGCGCGCGGCAGCAGCTCGCGGATGGGGTTGACGACGTGGTTGGGATTGATGCTGCCGGCGGCGACCTCGAGGAGCAGCGGCTGGAAGACGAAGTAGTTCTCGCCGGACAGCACCTCGACATGGACGTCGCGGCGCCGGCCGAGCTTGCGGGTCAGCGCGCAGGCGGTGGCGACGCCGGCGAAACCGCCGCCGAGGATGACGACGCGCTTGGGCGGCCGTGGCGAGCCTGAGGGGGCCGGCGCCGGTTGCGGCGCGGGATAGGGATAGGACGCGGACATGGGAAATGCTCCGTGACTGTTGTGCGTCCGGCGGCCCGCGGTCAGAGCGCGTTGCCGGCTCAGGCAGGCCGGCCGAAGAGGCGCCGCCGGGATAGGCGAGGGCGGCGGCCGGAGCAGTGACGACGGTCACGCAGCGGGGGTGACGGCCGTCACAGGGCGCCCTCCGGCGCCGGGTCCAGCACGGGAACTCGAACGACGCCGGCCGCGGCGACACACGCCCCACGGTGCAGCTGCCGTCGCAGTGAGGCCTTAGGTCGTTCCCGCGGCCGCCTCGCGCGACTGCTGCTGGCGCCGCCTGTGGGCCGCGGCCACCAGAGCGAGGTACTCCCACGCGACCGTGGCCGCCGCCAGCGCCGTGATCTCGGCGTGGTCGTAGGGCGGCGACACCTCGACCACGTCCATGCCGATGAAGCGCAGGTCGACCAGCCGGCGCAGGATGCCCTGCACCTGCCAGGTGGCCAGCCCGCCGACCTCGGGCGTGCCGGTGCCCGGCGCGAAGGCGGGATCGAGCGCGTCGATGTCGAAGGAGAGATAGACCGGCGTGTTGCCGACGATCTCGACGACGCGCTGGGCGATCGACGCCGGGCCCATCTCGTGCACGGTGAGGGCGTCGATGATGGTCACCCCCTGGTCGATGGTCCAGTCGCGGATGTGCTTGTCGACCGGCGAGCGGATGCCGATCTGGACCATCTTGTGCGGGTCGATCAGCTCGGCGTTGAGCGCATGGTAGAAGACCGAGCCGTGGGCGTAGTGCTGGCCGAAGTTCTCCGGCCAGGTATCGACATGGGCATCGAAGTGGATAAGCGCCAGCGGCGTGCCCTGGCGCTTGGTGGCGACCTCGAGCAGTGGCAGCGTGATGCCGTGGTCGCCGCCCAGCGCCAGCAGGTGATCGACCGGCGAGGCCTGCTGCTCGATCAGCCGGATCGTATTGGAGATGTCGCCGAGCGCGATCGAGAAATCGCCGATGTCGGACAGCGACAGCGTCGCCGGATTGATGCGCCAGTGCGGATGGTGGCCGTCGGTGAGCATGCGGCTCGCCTGGCGGATGGCGCCGGGGCCGAAGCGGGCGCCCGGCCGGTTGGTGGTGCCGATGTCGGTGGGGATACCGGCGACGCAGAACTCGGCGTCGCGGTCGTGGCGCTGGATGCCGAGGAAGGTGGACGGGACGGCGAAGGTGGGGATATCGGTCATTGGGGTCACGCGAAGCGGAAGACGGCCGCTGCGACGGCGCAGGTCCAGCGGGCGGACCTGTCGCCTTCGGCGGCGGCGGTGAGCGATGTGCTGCCGATGATGAGCTGGCTGGTCTCGTAGACCTTGCGGCGCTCGTTCCAGGCGGCGTCGAAGTCGAACTCGATGCCGAGCGTCGAGGCGAGCATGGAGGCGGCGAGATCCTCGGCGTATTCGCCGCTCTGCTCGCCGCTCATGCCGTGGCCGTGGTGCTCGGAGATGTAGCCGTACATGGCCGGGTTGGTCGGCCGCGCCAGCCCGATGCTGGCGTGGATGCGGCGGCCCGGCTCGCTGGTCTCGGCCCGTGCCATGACGCAGAAGGTGATCTCGCCGGGCCTCAGCGTCCTCACCCCCTCGGCGTGGTCGAGCTGCTGGCAGCCGGGCGGCAGGATCGAGGAGACGGTGACCAGGTTCTGCTGCTCGATATCGGCCTCGCGCAGCGCCAGCTCGAAGGCGGTAAGCTGTTCACGGTGGACGCCGATGCCGCTGGTCAGGAAGAAGCTGGAGGGAATCGGAAACACGGGGGTTTTGGCCAGTCCGTCCGGAATCATGGGGTGCCGCGGGTCGCGCGGCTGTCGAGGCTGAGACTGGCTGCTTGGCCGGCTGGCGTCAATGCGCGGCAAGGCCGCGCGCCGCCTGGGCCGGCGGTGCCGCCCGCTCGATCGCGGCCGCCGGCGGGGGCGGGGGCGGGGCGCGCGGCACCGAGAGCGGCGCCTGGCGGCGGATGGCGGCGCTGCGGTGCATCTGGCGGAGGTAGGCCTTGTCGGCGGCGACCGCGCCCCACAGGATGCCATAGAGCAGGAAGAGGTGGCGCCAGTGGTCGTTGTCGATGACGTTGTGGATCATGACGTGGCCGACGAAGACGGCGAAGGCGCATTGCACGACCGGCGTCCACGGCCGCTTCTTGAAAAGCAGCGGAAACGACGCGGCCAGCGTCCAGATGACCAGGACGATGTAGGAGAAGCCGCCAAGCCAGCCGTAGGTGGTGAAGCCCTTCAGCCACATGTTGTGTTCGTCCTCGCCGAAGAGCTTGGCGAAGGCTTCGGGACCGATGCCGAGCGGATGTTGCTGGATGAGGAAGAAGCCGAGGGCCTGGCGGGCGAAGCGGCCGAGATGGCCCGCGTCGTAGCTTTCGAGAAGCTGGGCGCGCTCTTCGAACAGGTGGTAGACGGCCGGGATCGACAGGGCGATGGCGACCAGAAGGGCGATGGCGATGACGCCGACGACGAAGAAGGCGACGATGCGCAGGCGGCGGATCTGGCGCGGCTCGCCGACATAGGCGGTAACCCCGACCAACAGGAGCACCAGCGCCGTCATCGCCCAGGCGGCGCGCGAGAAGGCGAGGAACTCGGCCAGGAGCAGAATGGCGATGAGCATCGCCGGGACCAGGCTGTCCCTGAGGCGACGGGTGAGGATGTCGCGGAAGAGGAACGCGATCGGCAGCGCCAGGAACGGTGCGAAGACGTTGGGGTCCTGGAAGGCGCCCATGACGCGGCCGTAGCGCAGGAACAGCCCGCCGCCGGGAATGACGTGGAAATAATCGCCGATGCCGGCCAGCGACGTAAGCACGGCGGCGGCGACGTAGGCGTGCCTGATGATCGTCAGGCGCTCGGGCGCCTCGGCGACGACGGCAGCGAAGAAGACCGCCGACAGGACTAGGAAGGCGGAGGTCGCCATGTAGAGGAGGCCGGTGCTCATCGACGGCAACTGGGTCAGCGCCAGGATGCCGCCGACGAGATAGAGCGTCAGCAGCAGCACCATCGGCAGAAAGGCCCGCGCGATCTTGAGGCCGAAGAAGCTCCACACCACGATGACTGGAACGAGCAGCAGCTCGTAGGGCGCCGGCTCGTGAATGACGAAGCCGCCAAGAAAGACGATCAGGCCCAGGGCCCAGTTGCCGAGCTTGCGGCCGAAGCGCCAGCCCGGCGCGGCCGTCCGCGCTGCGTGGAGGTCAGAAGCGACCGCCGCCGTGCTCAATACGCGTTCTCCGTGTGCAGCAGGCGGAACGGGGTGAGCGCGATGATGTAGAGATCGAACGGCACCGACCAGTTCTCGATGTAGAACAGGTCGTGCTCGATGCGGTGCTGGAGCTTCTCGGCGGTATCGGTCTCGCCGCGCCAGCCGTTGATCTGCGCCCAGCCGGTGATGCCCGGCTTGACCCGGTGGCGGGCGAAATAGCCGTCGACGACGTCGTTGTAGAGGCGGTTGGCGGCCTTGGCCTGGAGCGCATGCGGGCGCGGGCCGACCAGCGACAGGCTGCCCTTGAAGACGACGTTGAAGAGCTGCGGCAGCTCGTCGATCGAGGTCTTGCGGATGAAGCGGCCGACGCGGGTGACGCGCGCGTCGTCCTTGGTGACCAGCCTGGCCGCATCGACGTCGGCCTGGTCGACGTACATCGAGCGGAACTTGTAGATCTCGATCAGCTCGTTGTTGAAACCGTAGCGCTTCTGCTTGAACAGCACCGGCCCCTTGCTGTCGAGCTTGATGGCGAGCGCCGTCAGCGCCATCACCGGCGAGGCGGCGAGCAGGATGAGACCGCCGACGATATGGTCGACCATCCATTTGGAGACGACGTCCCAGCCGGCGATGGGCTTGTCGAAGACGTCGAGGAAAGGAACTTTGCCGACGAAGGAATAGGTGCGCGGGCGGAAGCGCAGCTTGTTGGTATGCGCCGACAGGCGGATGTCGACCGGCAGCACCCAGAGCTGGCGCACCATCTGCAGCACGCGGTTCTCGGCGGTGATCGGCAGCGCCACGATCAGCAGGTCGATGCGCGCCAGGCGGCCGAAATCGACCAGCTCGGCGATGTTGCCGAGCTTCGGATAGCCGGCGACGATCGGCGGCGAACGATCGTCGCGGCGGTCGTCGAAGATGCCGCAGATGCGGATGTCGTTGTCGGGCTCGGCCTCGATGGCGCGGATCAGCTTCTCGGCCGGCTCGCCACCGCCGACGATGACGGCGCGACGCTCGAGGCGGCCGATGCGGATCCAGCGCCGCACCAGGCGGGCGAAGGCCAGGCGGAAGCCGGTGAAGACGAACAGGCCGGAGACGTACCACGACGTCACCCAGACGCGCGAATAGGCGTCGCCGACCTTGGCGAAGAAGGCGGTGACGGCGAACAGGACGAAGACCATCGTCCAGGCGAGGAAGACGCGGCCGAGCTGCAACCCGCCGCGGCGGAAGGCGACCACCGAATAGCCGTCGGCAAGCTGGATCATGACCACGGCCATGAGGGCGCCGCCGACCAACGGCGCGGCGTACCACCAGGCCAGGCCTTCTTCCGGCACGACATAGGCCAGAAACGCCGCCACGCCGACCACAAGGACGGCGCTGAATTCGACGATGCGGGCGACGCCGGCGAGCAGGATCGGCGAGATCGGGCTCGACGACAGGCTGGAGGCGACCAGACGCGCCGCAGCCGACAGCGCCGGGTCGTCGCCGACCGCGACGCCGGTGTTGCGGCGCGGGGTCTCGGCCGCGCGTGCGGCGTCGTTGCCCGCCAAGTCGTGCTGGTTCATCTCACAAGCGTCCACTCGAACCCGTACCCCACGCCAAGGCTAGGGGATTGCGGCTAACAAACGCTTGTTGTGACGGCTAAAATCGGATTGGCCGAGGTTTATCCTTAACGCGCCCTTGCAGCGGCATAGGCCGCCTCGATCGACGCGGCCATGGCGGCGACGGTGAAGGTCGAGCGAATCCGTGCCTTGAGCCGTTCGGCGGCAACTTGCGCCGCCTCCGGCCCGGCGAGCACGGCGGCCATGGCGTTGGCCAGCTCGCCGGCCTCGCCCGGCGCCACCAGCCGGCCGGATTCAGCGCCAAAAATCTCCGGGATGCCGCCGACGCGGGTGGTGATCAGCGGCGCCCCGGCGGCGATCGCTTCGAGCACGATATAGGGCATCGATTCCGCCCGCGACGGCACCACGACGGTGCGCCCCAGCCGGAAGGCCTCGCGCGCCGGCATCGGATCGTGGAAGGTCACCGCGCCGCTCAACCCCAGTTCGGCGGCAAGGGCCACGTAGCGCGGCTTCTCCTCGCCGCCGCCGACGATGACCGCGGTGGGGGCGCGCGCCGTCTCCTGGCCGAGCTGCGCCAGGGCCGAGAGGAACAGGTCGGGCCCCTTGAGCGCGCGCAGCGTGCCGATGAACAGGAAATCGGCGGCATCGGGGAGAGGGGCGACGGGCGCGAATTCCTCCGGCCTGAGACCGTTGGGGACGACGCTTGCCGCGACACGCGGCCGGCCGACCTTGGCGGCGTAGGTGTCGGCCTCGTAGCGGCTGACGAAGATGAAACCGTCGGTCATGCGGCCGAGGCCGCGCTCGGCCAGGAAGTACAGGCGGCCGGCGGCCGATTTGGGGTCGAAGTGCAGGCTGCCGCCGTGCGGGGTGTAGATGCGGGCTACGCGGTTACCAGTTGCCCGCAAGAGGGTGCCGATCGTCCGCGCATAGGCGCCGCCCTTGGCGCCGTGACCGTGGAGGACGTCGGGAGCAAGCGGCCGCACCTTGCCGGCGATGCGCCAGGCGGCGGCGAGATCGGATGGCGCCAGTTGCCGGCGCATGGGAGAGCGGACGAGGCCGAGCGCGAGGTACGGCTTCAGCTCGTCGAGCAGGCTGTCGTAGATGCCGCCGCCGGGCGAGGACTCGCAGACCACCCCGACGGCATGGCCGGCGCCATGCTGCGCCTCGGCGAGGTCGCGCACATGGCGAAACAGGCCGCCGACGGGCTCGCGGAAACAGTGGACGATCTTCAAGGACGGCGCCCCGTTGAGCGGCGCCTCAGAAGTGGCGCTCGCGGACATAGAGCGTGTCGCCGGGCATGACCGCATCGCCGAGCGGCAACTGGGCGCTGGCCACCTGGCCGTCCATGGTGCGGGTGACCTGCACGGCACGGACGTTGGCGCGCGGCGTGAAGCCGCCGGCGATCGCCACCGCCTGCTGAACGGTCATGCCTGGCAGGTAGGGGTACTGGCCGGCGGCGGTGACCTCGCCCATCACGAAGAACGGGCGATAGCGATCAATCTCGACGGAAACGTCGGGGTTGCGGACGTAGCCCTTGCGCAGGCGCTGGGCGATATCCTTCTCGATCTCGGCCGTCGAGCGGCCGCGCGCCGGCACCGTACCGATGAGCGGCATCGACAGGTTGCCGGCCTGATCGACGACGAAGGTGTTGGAAAGGTCGGTCTGGCCGAAGACGATGACGCGCACCCGGTCGCCGGCGTCGAGGTGGTAGGCGGAGACCAGTTCGGGATGGTAGCCGTCCTGGACGGTGGGGGTATTGGCGCAGCCGGCGAGCAGCGTGAGGCCGATCAGCAGAGAGAAAAGTCCGAACGAACGCATGGGAGCCGGCTCTGATTTGCTGCCGCGGTTGCTGGCGCCGACTATCGGGCGATTATGGTTAAGGGCTGGTAAAGGCCGAGTCGCGGACTCCGAAGTATTAACGCAATATTAAACCAGCTTAACGGACGGTTAGCGCGATCGTGGGGCGCGTTAACGATGTGATTACCATGACCCGTGATGATCGAATCCAGGTACAGGATCGAGTCTCGCGATGGACACGCCCACGGTCACGGCAACAGAAACGGAGGTCGATCTCCGCGCCCTGTTCTCAACGTTGTTGAGGAAGCTGCCGTATGTCATTGCGTTCGTGCTGATTGTCACGGCCGGGACCTATTATGGCCTGAGCCGGCTGGCGCCGGTCTATACGGCGGAGACGACCATCCTCATCCAGGCCGGCGAATCGAGCCTGACCCAGACCACCCAGGCCACTCCCGGCGATACGGCGGCCTCCCTCGACGCCCAGGCGATCGCCAGCCAGGTGCAGCTCGTCCGTTCGCGCGACCTTGCCAACAGCGTCTCCGCCAAGCTCGATCTTGCCAGCCGCGCCGAGTTCAATCCGACGCTGCGCCCGAGTTCGCTGCTCGACCATGTGCTGAAGGTGGTCGGTCTGGCGCCGAAGGCGCCGCGCTCGGTCGAGGACCGGGTGCTCGACGCCTATTACAAGAAGCTGTCGGTCTACGCGGTCGCCAATTCGCGGGTGATCGTCATCGACTTCGATTCGACCGACCCTGAGCTCGCCGCCGCCGCGACCAATGCCATCGCCGACGGCTACATCGCACTCCAGCGCGAGGCCAAGCGCGTCTCCACCGCCGACGCCGCCAAGTATCTGTCGCAGCAGATCGGCGACCTGCGCACCAAGGTGAAGGACGCCGAGGCCAAGGTCGAGACCTTCCGCAGCACGAACGACCTGTTCGCCTCGGGCAGCCTCTCCAACACCACGCTGCCGCAGCAGCAGCTCGGCGACCTTTCCACCGAGCTCGCCAAGGTGCGCAGCGACATGGCCGACGCGCGCGCCAAGGCCGACCAGATCCGCGCAGCGATCAAGGCCGGCGTCACGCCCAACGTTCCCGACGTGCTCAATTCGCCGCTGATCCAGCGCCTGGTCGAGCAGGAGGTGTCGCTGCGCTCGCAGATCGCCCAGCTCTCGGTGACGCTCGGGCCGCAGCATCCGCGCATGAAGGAACTGAACGCGCAGGTCGCCGACCTCGACCGCCAGATTGCCTCCGAGTCGGGCAAGATCGTCGATGCTCTCGACGCCCAGGTGAGCCTGGAACAGGCGCGCGAGAGGGAAATCGCCAACGCGCTGTCGGAGCAGAAGGTGGCGACCGGCCAGGCCAACGATGCCGGTGTCGAACTGGCGGCGCTGCAACGCGAGGCCGCCGCCCAGCGCGACCTGCTCGACGCCTATCTCAGGCGCTACCGCGAGGCGATGTCGCGCGAGCAGGCGAGCCTGCCGCCGGCCGACGCCCGGGTCATCTCGCAGGCCGCCGTGCCCAGCGATCCGAGCTTCCCGAAGGTCGTGCCGATGACCGGCGCCGCGGCGGCCGTCGCCTTGCTGCTCGCCATCGCCTTCGTGCTCTTGCGCGAATTGGCGAGCGGCCGGCCGATGCGGCGCGTCGCCTTCGAGGACGTCGTGCCGGTGGTGCCGGATGCCATACCGGTCGGCGGCCATCTGCGCTGGGCCGACGATCACAGCGTGCGCCGCATGATGCCGGCCGAGCCGACGCTGGCGCCCGATCTGGTCGACCGCGTCGAAGAGTCGCTGGCCATGATCGCCGGCGAGATCGTCGCCAACGGCTCCAAGCGGGTTCTGGTGACGCTCGCCGAAGGCTCGGACGGCAATGGCCGTCCGCTGGCGGCGGTGGCGCTCGCCCGGGCGCTGGCGCGTGCCGACAGGCGCACGGTGGTGGTCGATCTTCGTGGCGATGACGCCAATGCGGTGTCGATGGGCGAGGGGGCGGACCTGCCGGGCTTTTCCGACCTGTTCGAGGGCGAGGCGTCCTTCGCCCAGGTGATCTTCCGCGACCGGCGCTCGCGCGTGCATTTCATCCCGGCCGGACACGCGCCGCTCGATGCGGAGCGCCTCGGTAGCGAACGGCTGGAGACGATCCTGTCGGCGCTGGCGCTCACCTACGATTGCGTCATCCTCGACGCCGCCGATGCGATGATCGCCGCAGTCGGCGGCACCGCCGACCTTGCCGTGGTAGTCAGCGAGTTCGGCGCCTCCGACCCGCGCACCCGTGGCGCCTTCGACCGCGTCACGGCGGCGAGCGCGGCGCGCATCCTGCTGCTCATGGTCGATCCCGCCGCCCCGGCGCGTGAGATCGAGCCCGGCGAAGCGCCGGCGATGCCGCGCGAGAAGGCCGCCGCCGACGCCGCGGCGTGAGCCTCATTCCTCGCCCGGACCGGGGCGCTGCATCCACATGATGATGAGGCCGGCGGGAATCACCCAGATCAGCCCGGCAACGGCGAAGTAGAGCGTCTGCACAACCAGCGAGGTGCCGGGCAGCTTGGCGGCGCCCACCGTCATGGCGACGAGCGCGTAGAACATCACGAAGACGACCAGAACGACGGCGCCGATGAGCTTGCGGACGGTGCGGGGCAGGGCGGTCCACTCCTTGGAATTGGACTAAAGGCCGCACCGGGTGCACGCTTGCCCGCAGGGGCGGCCGTCCTGTAACCCTTGGCCCAGGAGTAGCGTTCTTGGCAAGCATCGCCGGCAGTTCCCCAGTCGCCTTGAGAGACCCCAGCCGCGACCGCGCCATGGTGCGGGCCTGGCTCGCAGTGGTTGCCGTGATGATCGTCGCCATGGTGGTGGTCGGCGGCGCCACCCGGCTCACCCAGTCCGGCCTGTCGATCACCGAATGGCAGCCGATCCATGGCGTCATTCCGCCGCTGAACACGGCCCAGTGGCAGGAGGAATTCGCCAAATACCAGCAGATCCCCCAGTACAAGGAGCTCAACCAGGGCATGACCCTCGACGGCTTCAAGGGCATCTTCTGGTGGGAGTGGAGCCACCGCCTGCTCGGCCGGCTGATCGGCGTGGTGGTGCTGCTGCCGCTGATCTTCTTCTGGGTGACAGGCCGCATCGAGGCGCGCATGAAACCGCGCATCGTGGCGCTGTTCCTGCTCGGCGGGTTGCAGGGCGTGGTTGGCTGGCTGATGGTCAAGAGCGGCCTCAGCGTGCGCACCAGCGTGAGCCAGTACCTGCTCGCCACCCACCTGACCTTCGCGGCGATCCTGCTCAGCTACACGGTCTGGCTGGCGCGCGGGCTTGCGCCGAGCCCGCTGACGGGGACGCGCCGGCGCCTGCGCGGCATGGCCGGCCTCATCGTCGGGCTGACCTTCCTGCAGATCTTCCTCGGCGGCTTGGTCGCCGGGCTTCACGCCGGGCTGACCTACAACACCTGGCCGCTGATGGACGGCGGGCTGGTGCCATCGGGCCTGTTCCAGCTGTCGCCATGGTGGCGCAATCTCTTCGATACCGTCGCTACGGTGCAGTTCGACCACCGCATCGGCGCCTACCTCCTGTTCGCACTCGCCTGGGCCCACGTCTGGCAGGCGCGCGGCACGCCCTTCGCCCGCGCCGCGCTCGGGCTGGCTTCGCTGGTGACGCTCCAGGCAGCACTCGGCATCATGACGCTGCTGCTGGTCGTGCCGCTCGACGTAGCCCTCACCCACCAGTTCGGCGCCGCGATGGTGCTGATCGCGGGCGTGGTCCACCTGCGCCGCATGTGGCCGGCGGTGCCGATGCCCGCGGTTGCCCCGTCCTGAGGCAGCCACGGCGTCACCAGGCCCGCGTCAGCCGGAACCGGCCCCCGGCTCCGGTCCCGGCCACGGATTTCAGCCGAAGAGAAGCTGTCGGGCGCGCATGAGAAAGCCCGGGCGCCAATGGCCGGCAAGCGCCCGCACCCTGCGGGCCGCCGTGCCGCCGGAAACGCTGGCGCCGGAGTGGCAGTGGCAGACGATGTCGTGCAACTGCCAGTGGCCGAGCCCGAAATAACGCCGGGCGGCGCCGTAGGTATCGCCGGTCAGCCCGTCGGCACGCAGTTCGGGGTCTTCGAAGGCCACTGATAGCGGCGAGTTGGGGGTGCGCATGGCATCGCGCATCTGCGGCCGCGCATATTCGGTTCCGGGCAATGTGGCGAAGCGCTCGCCGCCGCGCAGGTCGAGCAGATCGGCCCAGCGGTTCAGGCGTTCCTGGGGGGTGAGGGGCCGCTTCGGTGCGCTGTTGACCTCTGCAACGTGCCTCAGGTCGTCAATCGATACGTGCTTCATGGGGCGCTCCTGGCTACAGAACGTCCCCAGCCCATGCGGCGACATGCCGACAATCCATCGTTTCGGCAAAATCCGGCAATTGTTGGGAGCACCGCGCTTTCCGCCACCGCCTGGCCAGCCTGCCGCCCATACATGCGGCGCTCGGGCGTATTGCTTTGCCCTCGTCGATGACGACTCATCTGCAGGCGCCTGACGAAGTTCCGACGAAAGCATGCATGCATTGACGAAGAAATATGGCGGCGCCATATTTCCCAGACAAGGCCGCCTACTTGGTGAGCCTTTCGCGTTTTTTGCATTGCTTCTGTGTCGGAAGGGGTTGCTTCGGGGAATTGCCGGTGAAGTCTTGCCGGCAAATCGCCACAAGCCACACCTTGCTTCTTTGAGAGCGGAACTCTCTGCGCTCAAAACAGGAGTCTCAGCAAGTGCGGTTCGGTCTCACCCGCAGGATCACAATTGGATGGCTCCTGGACGCGGCGACCTCCGTTCGGGACCGGCGTGGGTCAATGTTACTATCCGCTATTGCCGGGCTGCACTCAGCCGCGCTCGTGCTGGTGGGTACTATCGGTGCGGCTCAGGCGACTACCTCGTTCTATTATTCGACGCCGCAGAATATCTACAGCTGGTGCGCCGACTCCAACTACGCTGCAAGCGAGAACTGCGCGCGCGCGGAGTGCCTCAAGTCCGGCGGAAGCGACTGCCAACTGGTGCTCGAATGTTTCGGAGGCTGGGGTGCCGTCGCTTTCCCGCAGGACGATACGGTCGACGGAGTGGGCATGACCTGTCAACGGTGCAGTGCCGGTTATGCGCGTGAGGCGGCGTTGGCGTGGTGCGTCCAGGCCACCAACGATGTCTCTTGGACGGACAACGCCTTCGACGGCTCAGGCAACCAAACGACCAATCAGGACAATGGCACCGGTGACCTGACGTTCTACGTTCAGTTCATGCTCAACGTGTTGCACTACAATCCCGGTAGTGACGACGGAGTTGCCGGTCCGGCGACGCGTGCTGCAATTGAGGCCTTCGAAACGCAAATGAGCCTTCCTGTCGACGGGCAGGTCAGCGAGCAATTGTTCAGTGTTCTTGTCGATGCGGTGGGAGGGCCGGAGGTCCTGGCCAGCGAGATCAAGTATGATCCGGCGGTGGTGCCTGACGCGAACATCGACTACGCCGAGGCGGCCTCGCCGGCTCCCGACGTGAGCTTCGAGAACGCCTTGGCGGCACGCAGCCAGACGGATCGCCTCACGGTGCTGGCGACCATGCTGGACGCCGCGAAGTTTCCATGTACTCGACCCGCCATCGCCGCCAGTGAGGTGATGGACGGCTGGGCCGTGACGTGCAGGGAAGGCGCCTATGTGGTGCTGGTGGAAAATCACGACCACATTACCATCGCACGGGACGCCCTGGCAGGTCCGGAATTCTCGCCAGGGGCGCCCTCGCAGGCTCCGGCCGCGTCGAACACACCCACGCCCGACCAGCTCCGCACCATGTCGCCCAAGGATCTACAGGCCGCGCTGGCGCGCATCGTGTTGGCCAATGGCCACTCATGCACGTTGGGGGCGCCACTCCAGACACGGCGGCGGGAGAGGACCCGGATGTACCGGGCTGGTGGGGCTTGGTATGCGGAGAGGGCTTCTATCTTCTTCAGTGGAACATGAGTTCGTATCGCGTCGAGGGGCCTTATACCAGCGCCAACGCGATTAGTGGCAATCCGCCGCGTTCCTCCGCCGCGCCGCCGCCGCGCCCGCCGGCGGCATCGCTGCCGGTCACCGCTCCCTCGCGATTGCCCACGCCCGAGGCGCTTGGGGCCATGCAACCCGAGCAGGAGCGAACAGCGGTGGCGGGCATTGTGGTCGCCAACGGCCATCCTTGTAGCTTGCCGCCATGGACCCCGAACGCCGCGCCGGACATGATGGAGGGGCTCTGGGGCGTGGATTGCAGCCAGGGCAGTTACGTCATTTCCTGGAACGGCCACGGCTATGACGTTCTGGGGCCGACAGCTCCGGAGCAGCCGCAAGGCGCGACCTCGTCTGCGCCACTGGACGCATCACCAGCCCCCGCCGGTATGCCTCAACACTGACGTCCCGGCCGGCAAGGGCGCATCGTAGTGCCGTGCGGGTTCCGTGCCGTGCCACCCTGTCTGAGGAGGTTCTTTCTTCTTCTGCGCGCGCTCGGCCGGCGCCGCTTACGCCAGCCCCGCCGCCTCGTCGAAGCCCAGCATGAGATTGAGGTTCTGCACCGCCGCCCCCGAGGCGCCCTTGCCGAGATTGTCGAGCAGCGCGACCAGCCGCGCCTGACGCACGTCGTCGGAGCCGAAGACGAACAATTTCATGTGATTGGTGCCGTTCAGCGCCTCCGGCTGAAGGCCGCTGAGGGCAGCCGACTCGGTGAGCGGCGCCACGTCGACGAAGCGCTCGCGCAGGTAACGCTCGGCCAGCGCCGCGTGGACGTCGGCGAGCTTCGGGCTGCCCGGCAGCCCATCCAGATGTAGCGGCACCTCCACGATCATGCCCTTGTAGTAGCGGCCGACCGAGGGCGCGAAGACCGGGCGCATGGTGAGCCCGCCGTGCGTCATGATCTCGGGCACGTGCTTGTGCTTGAGGGCAAGGGCATAGATGCGGGCGCGATCGTGGGTGTGGTCCGGCGCGCTTTCGTCTTCGAACTCGGCGATCAGCGACTTGCCGCCGCCGGAATAGCCGGAGATGCCGAAGATGGTGAGCGCCATGTCTGCCGGCACCATGCCGGCCGCGGTCAGCGGCCGGATGAGGCCGATGGCGCCGGTCGACCAGCAGCCCGGGTTGGAGACCCGGTGCGATCCGGCGATGAGCGAGCGCTGGCCGGCGTCCATTTCGGGGAAGCCGAAGGTCCAGCCGTCGGCGACGCGGTGCGCTGTCGAGGCGTCTATGATGCGCGCATGGTTGCTGGTGACGAGCTTGACCGCCTCGCGTGCCGCATCGTCCGGCAGGCACAGGATGACGGCGTCGGCGCCGTTCATCAGCTCCGCCCGTGCCTGCGCATCCTTGCGCCGCTCAGGGGCGATCGACAGGACCTCGATGTCGGTGCGGCCTTCCAGCCGCTGCCGGATCTGCAGGCCGGTGGTGCCGGTCTCGCCGTCGATGAAGACTGTCGCAACCATCGTTCGAACCTCCTGGCCGGACAGGCAGATAGACCTTGCCGGCACAAACGAAAAGGGCGGGCCGACCGGCCCGCCCTCGAAAAGAGGCGTAAGTGGCGCCGATCAGCGCTTGGAGAACTGGAAGGAGCGACGGGCCTTGGCGCGACCGTACTTCTTGCGCTCGACCACGCGCGAGTTGCGGGTGAGGAAACCGGCCTTCTTGAGCACCCCACGCAGCTCCGGCTCGTAGTAGGTGAGCGCCCGCGAAATGCCGTGGCGCACGGCGCCGGCCTGGCCGGACAGGCCACCGCCGACGACCGTGGCGTTGACGTCGTACTGGCCGTCGCGGCTGGCCGCCAGGATCGGCTGGCGCAGGATCATCTGCAGAACCGGCCGGGCGAAGTAATCGGTGAAGTCCTTGCCGTTGACGACGATGCGCCCACCGCCGCGCGTCACCCAGACGCGGGCGACGGCGTTCTTGCGCTTGCCGGTGGCATAGGCGCGGCCGAGGCTGTCGAGCTTCTGGACGTGGACCGGGGCGGTCGGCGCCACCTCGGCGGTGGCAAGGTCCTGGAGGGATTGCAGATCGGCCATGTCAGGCAGTCCTCACGTTCTTGCGGCTCAAACCGGCGATATCGAGCGTTTCCGGCTGCTGGGCGGCGTGGGGATGCTCGGCTCCCTTGTAGACGCGGAGATTCTTGAGCTGGCGGCGCGCGAGCGGCCCCTCGGGCAGCATGCGCTCCACCGCCTTCTCGACGACGCGCTCGGGAAAGCGGCCGTCGAGCAGCTTCGCGGCCGTGCGTTCCTTGATCCCGCCGATCCATCCGGTGTGCCAGTAGTACTTCTTGTCCTGGCGCTTCTTGCCGGTGAAGGTGACCTTCTCGGCATTGATGACGATGACGTTGTCGCCACAGTCGACATGCGGCGTATAGGTCGCCAGGTGCTTGCCGCGCAGGCGCCGCGCGACGATCGCCGCGAGGCGGCCGACGACGAGGCCGTCGGCATCGATCACGACCCATTTCTTGTCGACGTCGGCCGGTTTCAGGTTGAATGTCTTCATGATCGTTCCGGCGTGTTGAAAACGAGTGAGGCGGCGCATGGGCGCCGCCGGATGGCGCGGGTTCTAGCTGCGGCGTCACGTCACGTCAAGCACATTCGGACGGAAAAATGCAAGCAACTCAGTTTATTAGGGTAGCGGTATAGTGATACCGCACGGCAGCGAGAGGGCTTTGCACGGCCGCCCGGCGACATTATGTGAAATCCGAATGTGTTCCCTTCCGGCGGCAATGCCGGGCCCTCCCAACCCGTTGATTTCCATGACCAGCGACGCTCCCTCCGACGACACTCTGCGTGAAATCCTCACCTCCAACCCCACCATCGCCGTGGTCGGCGCCTCGCCCAAGCCGGGCAGGGTGAGCCGCGCCATCATGGGCTACCTGCTCCAGCACGGCTATCACGTTGTTCCCGTCAACCCGGCCCATGCCGGCAAGAAGATATTCGGCAAGACGGTCTATGCCAGCCTGGCGGACGTGCCCGAACCGATCGACATCGTCGACATCTTCCGCCGCAGCGAAGTGATCGGCGAGACGGTCGATGCAGCGCTGGCGCTCGAACGCAAGCCGAAGGTCATCTGGATGCAGCTTGGCCTGCGCAACGATCTGGCGGCCGAGAGGGCGCGGGCGGCGGGTGTCACCGTCGTCCAGGACCGGTGCATCAAGATTGAGCACGGGCGGCTCGGTATCTGAAGCGCGCGGGCATTTCTTTCGGGCGTCGCCGTCGTTTTTGGCAGCAATTGCTTTGGATTTTGCGTGGTTCAGCGGCTAGGGATAGCGGCCGGGCAGGCTGTCAACGTGCCCGGACAAGGGAAGGGAGAGAAACGATGAGTGACGATCGCGTACCGGGATTTGCGACGCTGGCCGTTCATGCCGGCGCCAAACCCGACCCGACCACCGGCGCCCGGGTGACGCCGATCTACCAGACCGCATCCTACGTCTTCAACGACGCGGAGCACGCCGCCGCGCTGTTCGGGCTGCAGGCCTTCGGCAACATCTACACGCGCATCATGAACCCGACCAGCGATGTGCTGGAGCAGCGCATTGCCGCGCTCGAGGGCGGCACCGCGGCGCTCGCCGTCGCTTCTGGCCATGCGGCCCAGGTGGTGACCCTGCACGCGCTGATGCAGCCGGGCGACGAGTTTGTCGCCGCCCGCCAGCTCTATGGCGGCTCGATCAACCAGTTCAACCACTCGTTCAAAGCCTTCGGCTGGCAGGTGAAGTGGGCCGACATCGACGACATCGCCACTTTCGAGCAGGCGGTGAGCCCGAAGACCAAGGCGATCTTCGTCGAATCAATCGCCAATCCCGGCGGCGCCATCACCGACATCGCGGCGGTGGCGGCGGTTGCCAAGCGGGCAGGGGTGCCGCTCATCGTCGACAACACGCTGGCCACGCCCTATCTCTGCCGGCCGCTCGATCACGGCGCCGACATTGTCCTCCACTCACTGACCAAGTTCATCGGCGGTCATGGCAATTCCATCGGCGGTATCATCGTCGATGGCGGCAAGTTCAACTGGCTGGCGTCGGACCGCTATCCGGTGCTCTCGGCACCGCGGCCGGAATACAACAACATGGTGCTGGGCGAGACCTTCGGCAATTTCGCCTTCGCCATCGCCTGCCGGGTGCTCGGCCTGCGCGATCTCGGGCCGGCGATCTCGCCGTTCAACTCGTTCCTCATCCTCACCGGCTCCGAGACGCTGCCGCTGCGCATGCAGAGGCACTCCGACAATGCCAAGGCCGTCGCCGAATTCCTCGCCGGCCACGACAGGGTGACGTGGGTCAGCTACGCCGGGCTCCCCGGCGACCGCTATCACCAGCTTGCCCAGAAGTACTGCCCGAAGGGCGCCGGCGCGCTGATGACCTTCGGCGTCGAGGGCGGCGCCGAGGCCGGCACCAAGCTGGTGTCGAAGGTGAAGCTGTTCTCCCATCTCGCCAATCTCGGCGATGTGCGCAGCCTCATCATCCATCCGTGGTCGACCACCCACAGCCAGTTGAGCGAAGAGCAGCGCAAGGCCGCCGGCGCCGGGCCGGACGTCATCCGCCTGTCGGTCGGCATCGAGGACGTCGCCGACATCATCGCCGACCTCGAGCAGGCGCTGGCCTAGGTCGCGCTCCCGCCCTCACGCTGGCAGGAAGTTTCGGCCTGCCGCTTGCTTTAGCCCCGACCAGGGCACATATCTGCGGCGCCGCGCTGTATCGTACGATATAGCGCGGCGTTCCTGTCATGAGCGCGTGAGGCGCCCCTTGAACATCATTGAAGTGAGGAACCTCGTGCGCACCTTCGGCACGGTGCGGGCGGTCGACGGCATCAGCTTCGATGTCGCCGAAGGCGAGATTTTCGCCTTCCTCGGCCCCAACGGCGCCGGCAAGTCGACCACCATCAAGATGCTGACGACCCTGTTGCGCCCGACCTCGGGCACCATCCGGGTCGCCGGGCACGATCCGGTCGCCGATCCCGATTCGGTGCGCCGCGCCTTCGGCATCGTCTTCCAGGACCCCGCCGTCGACGAGGAGCTGACCGCCTGGGAGAACATGGAGTTCCACGGCGTGCTCTACGGCGTGCCGAAGGCGGTGCGGCGCAAGCGCATCGACGAGCTGCTCGGCTTCGTCGAATTGTCCGAACGGGCCAACAGCCAGGTGAAGGAGTTCTCCGGTGGCATGCGTCGCCGGCTGGAGATCGCCCGCGGCCTGTTGCATACGCCGCGCCTGATCTTCCTCGACGAGCCCACCCTCGGCCTCGACCCGCAGACCCGCAACCACATGTGGAGCTATCTGCAGACGCTGAACGCGCGCGACCGCACCACCGTCTTCTTCTCCACCCACTACATGGAGGAGGCCGAGCGCGTCGCCGAGCGCATCGCCATCATCGACCACGGCCGCATCGTCGCCCAGGGCACGGCGCAATCGCTCAAGGCGGAAACCGGGACGGAATCGCTGGAGGACGCCTTCCTGGCGGTCACCGGCACCACCATCCGCGAGGAAGAGGGCAGCTCGGCCGACCGCATGCGCATGGTCCAGCGGGCGCGGCGCAGGGGATGACAGACGTGTTCGCCGCCGTCTACATCATGTGGCTCAGGCAGATGAAGCGCTACGTGCGCTCGCGCGCCCGCATTGTCGCCTCGCTCGCCCAGCCGCTGCTCTTCCTGGTCACCTTCGGCTTCGGTTTCAGCGCCGTCTACCGCGCCGCCGGCAACGGCAACTTCATCGATTTCCTGGCGCCCGGCATTGTCGTCATGGCGATCGTCTTCGCCTCGGTGTTCTCCGGCATCGACGTGATGTGGGACCGTCAGTTCGGCTTCCTCAAGGAGACGCTGGTGGCGCCGGTGCCGCGCTGGGCGCTGATGCTCGGCCGCACGCTGGGTGGTGCCACCGTCGCCGTCATCCAGGGGACGCTGGTGTTGCTCGTCACCTTCGCGCTCGGCTTCCGGCCGGGTTCGTGGTGGATGCTGGGACCCGCCTTCGTGGTGATGCTGCTGGTCGCGGTCATCTTCACCGCCTTCGGCACCGCCATGGGCGCGCGGCTGCGCGACATGCAGGGCTTCCAGCTCATCATGAACTTCATCGTCATGCCGCTGGTCTTCCTGTCCGGCGCGCTGTTCCCGCTGACCGGCCTGCCCACCGCGATGTACGTGATCGTGCGCATCGATCCCTTGTCCTACGGCGTCGACGCGCTGCGCGGACTGCTGATCAACGTCGTCCACTTCGGGCTCTTGCCCGACTTCGCCGTGCTCGTCGCCTTCGCCGGCGGACTGCTGGCGCTCGGCGCCTGGCTGTTCGCCAAGATCGAGGTCTAGAGCCTGCGGAAAAGCCGACCCCCGCGCCGGTCGGCGTGGGGGCCAGTCATGTTCATGCCATCCGAGGTCAACCGGTCGAATGAGCCGGCGGCTGATGCGTGATGCTCCACAGCTCAACCGCCGCCAGAACAGCGACCACAAGGCCGATCACGACGTGGGCCCATACCGCCGACGTGTTGGCCGAGAAGCCGAGCACGAAGGGTGCGATGATGGCCCACAGGCCAAGAATCAGGTTCAGCCATTCCTCCCACTGGGCGAAGGCCACGATGGCGCCGATCGCGACCAGGCCAATGACGAGGCCGACGATCACGGCGTTGTACATGGCAACTCCGGTGGAGAACGCGAGAACCCAGGGACTGATGACCAAGCAGACAGCCAGGACCAGATTGATCCAGTCCATGAACATCAGGTTTCTCTTCATATTGAGCCTCCTGAACAGTCAGTGCCATCGGAAAGCCCGCCCACCAACGCGACTCGCGAGCGGGCAAGCACCCATTTAGGCTTCCAGCGCAATAAATGAAGGCCCGAGTTGCCGTCCTCCACCGGTCGCATCTGGCCGGAAGCGGCGGCGATGCCTATAGTCCGCCCCGGGGTGGGCGGTTCGGAAGCGAGGGAACGCTGATGAAAGCCCTGGTATTGGGACGGATGGCCGCGTTGGCGGCCGCTTTTTTGTGTGTCGCCGGCCCGGCATTGGCCGCCGGCTGCCACAAGGAGCCGGATTTCGCCGCCTGGCTCGACGGGGTGCGCAAGGAAGCCGCCGCGATGGGCCTGTCGGCGAGTGCCATCCATTCGGCGCTCGACAACGTCTCCTTCGATCCTGCCATCGTCAAGAAGGATCGCGCCCAGGGCGTCTTCACCCAGGATTTCCTGGAATTCTCCGACCGCATGGTCTCCGGCTACCGGCTCAAGAAGGGCGCCGAGAACATGCGGAAATACGGGAACACCTTCGCCGCCATCGAGAAGCAATTCGGCGTGCCCGCGCCAGTGCTCACCGCCTATTGGGCGCTCGAGACCGATTTCGGCGCGTTCATCGGCGACGGGCCGACGCTGACCTCGCTGGCGACGCTGGCCTATGACTGCCGGCGGCCGGACTTCTTCCGCACCCAGCTTATCGACGCCACCAGGATCATCGATCGCGGCGACCTCTCGGCCGCCGAGATGCGCGGGCCGTGGGCCGGCGAACTTGGCCAGCTCCAGTTCATCCCCGAGCGCTATTTCGACTACGGCGTCGATTTCGACCACGACGGGCGGGTCAACATGCTGACCAGCTCGGCCGATGCGCTGGCCTCGGCCGCCAACTACTTGAAGAGCATCGGCTGGAAGCGCGGCGAGCCGTGGCTGCAGGAGGTGCGCGTGCCCGAGAGTCTGCCGTGGGACCAGGCGGACCTCACCATCAAGCTGCCGCTTTCCAAGTGGGCGGCGTGGGGCGTCACCCAAGCGGACGGCAAGCCGCTGTCGACGAAGGGACCGGACGCCTCGTTGCTCCTGCCGATGGGCCGCTTCGGGCCGGCCTTTCTCGCCTATCCGAATTTCGACGTGTACCTGATCTGGAACAACTCGATCGTCTATTCGACCACCGCCGCCTATCTCGCCACCCGTCTCGCCGGGGCGCCGAAGGTGTCGCGCGGCCACGCCGAGCCGCTGAGCGCCGGTGAGGTGCGCCAGGTGCAGAAGCTGCTCGCCGACCGCGGCTACGAGGTCGGCGAGATCGACGGTGTCATCGGCGCCAACACCCGCGCCGCCGTCAAGGACATGCAGGTGAAGCTCGGGCTGCCGGCGGACTCCTACCCCGACAAGGCGCTGCTGGCGAAGCTCGCGGCCGGCGGTTAGGCGGGCGCAGACGGGACGGCCGCCACCACGATTGCGTGGTGACGGCCGGCGAGCATTGCGCCCCGTTGCGGAATCCGTTTTCTGGCCTAGCAGCCTGCGCCCTTGGCCAGCAGCGTCTCGTTGACGTAGCGGCCGAGATCCTGCTCGCGGTCGATCACCTTCATGGTGACCAGGGCCTTGGCCAACACCTTGAGCAAATCCTGATCAAACTTGCCAGTCTGCGAATAGGCCGGCATCAGCGTGTCGTAGAGCTTGGTGGCGACGTCCTTGGGCGCCTTCATCGCCGCGGCGACCTTGTCGATCGCCTGATCGCGGTTGTCCTTCATCCACTTGACCGTCTGCAGCCAGCCCTGGATGAAGCCCTTCACCTCGTCGGGGTGCTGCGAGATCAGGTCGTTGCGGGCGAAGGCAACGTAGAACGGAAATTCCTTCACCACATCGCCGAAGTTGACCAGGGTCTTGCCGTTGCCCTTGGCCGCAAGGTCGAGCGCGGTGGGCAGGTCGGCGACGGCCGCCGGTACGTCGGCGTTGATCTTGCCGTCGCTGATCAGGTTGTCGAGCGGCACGGCCTTGATGCCGTCCGGCCCCCAGCCCTGGTTTTCCGAAAGCTTCTGCACCAGCCAGGCCGGCACCGGGTCGTTCGGCTGCACGCCGACCGACTTGCCCTTGAGATCGCCGGTGGCGGCGACGCCGCCGTCGGGCCGGGCCGTCACGGTCAGAAGGCTGGGCTTCTCAACCAGCGCCGCCACCGCGGTGTCGGGCGCGCCGTTGGGGATGAAGGCGAACTCGGTGCCCGAGCCCAGCGCGATCTCCACCGTGCCCTTTTCGAGGGCCTTCTCCAGTTCGGCCGAGCCGTTGAAGGCGGTCACCTTCAGGTCGACGCCGTTCTTGGAGAAGTAGCCGAGCTGCTCGCCGATGGTGAGCGGCACGAAGGAGAAGGAATTGCCTTGCGGATTGCCGACGGTCAGCGTCGTTGCCGCCGAGGCGGGGGTCGATTGAGCGGCGATGCCCCCCATCGCCAGCGCCGCTGCCGCCACGGCCAAAACGACTGTCTTCCTCACGCCAATCGACGCTTTCTCGCGCGCATGCATTTTCACAACCTCTCGATCGAATTGGGTGTCGCCCCTTTGATCTTCCGGAACGGTGGGCCGCGCCCGCGAGGAGCGGGCCCGCCGTCGATGGCGTCAGTTGACCGCCGCCTCGGTCACGTGGAAGGCGAAGTGGAACTGGGGCAGATCCTCGCCGGGATGATCCGCCGCCGAGGTCAACTGCGGAAGCCGGAAGTTGTTCGGCCCGTTTTCCTTGCCCTTGTAGATTGCCGGATAGAGATCGATGTAGTGCCAGCCCGGCTGACCGGTGGCGTAGAGATGGATGACGACGTCGCCCTGGCTGTTGAAGCCGCACGAATAGCCGATGTAGCTGTTGTCGTAATCGATCGTGTAGATGTTGGCGGTCTCGGTCCAGCCGACGCCCTTGAGGTGGATGGTGAAGGGCGTGCCCGCCGGCCCATGGTCGACGCTGAGCGGCATGGCGGTGGGCTGGATCCACAGCGTGCCGGTCTTCTTGGTGCTGCCATCCTCCACCCAGAAGCTATGCGCGCCGCCGAGATCGTCAGGCGTGTCGAGGGTGTAGTCGAGGTTGCCCTTGGCGTCCGCCGTGGCCTTGGCGACGACCCGGGAGGCTTCCTCCCAGCCGTTGCCGCCGACCCGGTTGCCGGTCACCGTCGTCCAGTTGAGCGCATAGGCCTTGCCCGGCGTGAAGCCCGAGCCACTGACCGTGACCGGCTGCTTGACCGGCGAGAAGGCCGGCGTGACGGTCAGGTCGCCCGGCGCCGGAAGGTTGCGGATGGCGGTCTGGGTCTGTGCCGGCGGCGGTGGTGGCTGGAGCGCATCGCCCTTGGTGATGGTGAAGGGAATGGCGAATTGCGGCCGATCCGGCTCCGGCGACTGCTGCATGTTGCGGTAGGGGAAGGTGAAGCCGCCGTGGACGACCTCGAGCATGTGGAGGCCGGGCTGGCCGGTCGCCGGAATCGTGAAATGCGCCGAGCCGCCGGTCGACACCGACGAGATCCAGCCGGTGTAGTTGTTGTCGTAGAGGAGCTGCCAGCTATTGTGCAGGCTCCGCCAGCCGATGCCCTTGACGTCGACGCTGATCGGCTGCCCGACCGGGCCGCTCTTCGGCGACACGTCGACGCTCATGTCGATGTAGAAGCCGGTCTGCGACAGGAGGCGCGTGCCGTCCTGGACGACGACGTCGTGGGTGAAGCCGAAATCGTCCGGCGCCACGAAATGCGCCGTGGCGACGCCATTGGCGTCGGCGGTCACCTTGGCGATCTGGTAGCCGACCGGCGCGAACGTGCGGCCGTGATACTCGGCATTGGATACGTTCCAGCTTCCGGTGACCGTCCGCCAGACGATCTGCGCCTCGGAATTCGGGGGCAGTCCGTCGGCGGTGGCGGTGACCGGCGTGCCGACCGGACCGTGCGTCGGCGACACCTTGATATGTCCGACATAGCTGCCGGACATTTCGGCCTGCGGAACCTGCGGGCCGAACGAGGAGGGCAGCGGGGCGGCGCCCGCCGCCACGGCTGAAAGGATCAATGACGCGGCCGCCAATGCAAGCGCATTGGCGCCCATCCTGAATCGATGGCTCATGGCGGGGGCCTCCCTTTTTCAGCCGCCGGACGTCAGTCGACGTCGCCGGGGAGGATGGTGAGCTGGGACGGCGCGACCTTGAACGGCGCCCAGTCCTGGGTGGTGCCGTCGGTCAGCGTCGCCACGACCTTGTAGCTCATGCTTCCCGACGGGAAGTCCGCCGGGATCTTCCATGAGCCAGACCAGAAGTAGTCCTCCGGCTTGCTGTGCGGATGGCCGCCGTACTTCAGATTGACCGTCTGCCCCGAGGACAGGTCGACCGTCAGGCTCTTGACGTCCTTGTCGGTGACGGAGTCTCCGCTGGCGTTTTGAACGCGGACGCGGAATACGACTCCCATGCCGTGCTTGAACTGGCTCGCCAGCACGCAATCGGGCGCCTTCGATCCATCCGGTGGGCTGGTGACCATATCGCCGGAGAAGAACAGCTGCGGCGAGGCCGCCAGCGCTGCGCCGGGCAGGGCAAGGACGGCAGCCGCCGCCAGGATGGTGGAAATTCCGCTGAGCCGTTTCATGTCTTGCTCATCCTCTCTTTAAAGTCGCCCCTTACCCAGTCTTGGCGTGGTGTCACGCCGCATTTTTGCGGTCTCAAGTGACCAGCGGCCTGAGGCCCGGATGCTTCCCGATCCCGCCGTCGAGACCCCGGACATGTCCGGCGGACTTGGCGGTGAGGTAGAGCAGCACCCCCGCATAGACAACGTGCGCGTCGATCAGAGCCGGCTTCGGCAACCGCCGGAGCCCGGTGGATGGGTCGACTTCGCCATCTGGCTTGCCAGAACGTTGACGGCCGCGGCGCCAACCAACATGAGGCACCCTAGTTGCGACGGCCAACGCGACCTTGATCACCATCAAATTAGAAAAATGCTAAGTGTCTGGCGCCGGGAAGGCAAGTCCCTGACACTTCCGCCAACAATCTCCGGTTGAGATTACATGGCGGACCATTGGCGATCACGCGGCGGATTTCCGCCTCCCGGCAAGCCGAGATCGTTTGTCCGGGAAATCGCCACCGCGATCCTGTCAATGGCCGACCCGGAGGCCGGCCCCGGCTCACTCCTTGATGACGAAGGGCAGGGACATCGTCGCCGCCTTGCCGGTGACCCGATCGCGGAGCGTCGTCTCGGCAATGTATTCGCCGGCAGGGATGCCGGTCAGCGTCAGCTTGAGGGTCGCCATGAACTCGCGGTTGCGCACCCGGCTGGCGATGGCGAGCTTCTGGAAGTCGTCCTTGGTCAGCAGCACCTCGCCGTCCTTTGCCTTGATGGTCAGGTCGACAGCGAGATCCGTCTGCCAGATGTCGCCGGCCTTGGACCAGCCGAAGCCGACCGGCTCGGCATAGACGATCATCTGGTCGCCGGCGGCATAGACGTTGGTCTCGCGCGGATTGTAGGCGCCGAAGCCGTTCGGCGGCCCGGCCACCCACAGAGCGCGGCGGAAGGTGAGCGGTGCCTTCTCCCACAGCGTGTCGGTCGCCGCATCGAGCGCGGCGATCGCTTCGATGTATTTGCCCTGGTCTGCAAGGGATTGCGCTTCGGTCGCCTCGGCGACCAGATCGGCGGCTGAAGCCGGAATCGCGAATGTGATGGCCAGCAGCATCCCCAACACTGCGCGGCGCATGGGTCTTCCTCCGATGAACACGGGCTTCCCCCCGGGGAATCAGATCACGACCGCGATGGCGTGCCAATGGGGCCGTTTGGCCGGCGCCGACGTTTACGCCCGGACGCGGACGTAGGAGCCGGGCGCGTCCTCAAGCGGCCTGTATTTGCGGCTGCCGATCCTGCGCGCCGGAACGCGGGCCTTGTCGAGCTTCTCGATCCATTTCTGCCAGTAGGGCCACCACGAGCCGGGATGCTCCCTCGCCTTGGCCGTCCAGGCATCGAGGTCTCCCTTCGGCCTGGCGCCGGTCCAGTACTGGTACTTGTTGCGGGCCGGCGGGTTGATGACGCCGGCGATGTGGCCGGAGCCGGCGAGCACATAGGTGACCGTGCCGCCGAAGAAGGACGAGCCGAGGAACACCGAGCGCGGCGGGGCGATATGGTCCTCGCGGGTGGCGAGGTTGAACACCGGCACGGTGATCTTGTGGAGGTCGAGGGTGATGCCGGCGATCTCCATCTCGCCCTTGGCAAGGGTGTTATCGAGATAACAGTTGCGCAGGTAGAAGGCGTGGTTGGCGGCGGGCATCCGCGTCGTGTCGGAATTCCAGTAGAGCAGGTCGAAGGCCGACGGCTGCTCGCCCTTGAAGTAGTTGGCGATGACGTAGGGCCAGATGAGGTCGTTGGGCCTCAGCATGTTGAAGGCGGCATGCATGTTGCGGCCTTCGAGATAGCCGCGCACGTCCATCGTCCTCTCGACCGCGGCGATCTGCTCCTCGTCGACGAACACCTTGAGGTCGCCGGCAAGCGTGAAATCGACCTGGGTGGCGAACAGCGTCGCCGAGGCGATGCGCCTGTCGCCGGTCCGAGCCGCATAGGCCAGCGCGATCGACAGCAGCGTGCCGCCGACGCAGTAGCCGGCCGCGTTGACTTCCTTCTCGCCGGTCACCGCCGCGATCACGTCGAGCGCCTCGAAGATGCCCTCGCGCATGTAGTGTTCGAAGCTCTTCGTCGCCTGGCGCCGGTCGGGATTGACCCAGGAGACGACGAAGACAGTGTGGCCCTGCTCGACGCACCAGCGGATGAAGGATTTCTCCGGCGTGAGGTCGAGGATGTAGAACTTGTTGATCCACGGCGGGACGATCAGCAGCGGCCGCTTGAGCACGCTGTCGGTCGCCGCCTCGTACTGGATGAGCTGGCAGATGTCGTTCTGGTGGATCACCTTGCCGGGCGTGGTCGCCAGCGTCTCGCCGAGCTTGAAGCGCGAGGCATCCGACTGGCGAATCTTCAGCGCGCCGTGGCCGGCCTTGATGTCCTCGGCCAGCATGTGCATGCCGCGCACCAGGTTGGCGGCGTCGCTGGCGAAGGTCTGGCGCAGGATCTCGGGGTTGGTCAAGGCGAAGTTGGACGGGGCCAGGGCGCTTGCCACCTGCCTGACGTAGAAGGCGGCCTTCTGGCGGGTGTGCGGGTCGAGCCCCTCCGCGTCTTCGGCCATCGCTTCGGCCCAGCGGCTGGTGATCAGGTAGAATTGCTTGATGAAGTCGAAGAATTGGTTCGAGCGCCAGGCGGGATCGGCGAATTGCTTGTCGCGCGCATCGGGCTCGGCCGCGGGCTCGGCTGGCTCGCCCATCATCCGTTTCAGGCTCGACGCCCACAGGCCGAGGTAGCCGGCCAGCAGCCGGTTCTGCGCCTGCGCCGCGCGCTCGGGCTCGCTCATCCAGTATTCGCCGACCCTGGTGAGCGTGCGCACGGCATCGGTGACGAAACCCTCGAATTCGTCGCTCGTTTCGCCGGTTTCCCGCGGTTTCAGGTAGTTGGCGGCGGCCTTGCCGGCCTCCTCGATCAGCCGTGCCAGGTTGCGCGCGAAGGCCTCTGGATCCCTCATCCCGGCGGTCGCCGCGGCGTCCTGATCGCTGGTCCCGGTCTTGGTCATTTGGTCGCTGGTTTGCACGGGAAACTAGGCTAACGCCCGTCTTTTCGACATAATACGATGCTAGTTAACGGGCGGCTCATGGAATCCCACCCCTTTGCGTAGACGATTATTGCCCATGAATTCTGCGGATTGGCGGCACCAGTTCCCGCCAGCGTACCGGCGTTTACGGTCCCTCACGGCGGCCGTGGCGATCATCGGACTGGGGCTGGCGGTATCCGGATGCGCTCAGTCGATGAGCGAGTTCGCCCGCACCGGGACCACCGCATCGAACGAACCGGTCGCCCTCACGCCCGGCGATCCGCAGGGTGTGGCGGGCGTTGCCCGGCCTGCCGTGCTGGTCGAAGAGACGACGGTTCCAGCGTCGTCGTCGCGTGCCGTCCGGGCGAGCGCTCCGATGGCGATCGCGCCGCCGCAGGGCCAGATTGCCGAGGCCGAGGCGACGGACCAGGCGATCGAGCCCGCCGCCGTCAACCTCAACGAGGTGCCGGCGCAGCCGAAGAGCAAGCTGCTCAGCCCGGCCGAGAAGGCCAGGGTGATCGCCGAACTCGAGGCACTCGCCAAGAGGCAGAGCGCCGCCCTCGGCAAGACCGAGAAATCCGCCGATTGAGCCGCGCAGGATGTCTGGCCGGCGCGGCGCGTCGCCGATGCAGCGGGCGACGGGGAATGCCAGAGCGCTTCTCGGCGGCGGACGCCCGAGCCGGTCGAGCAACGGAATTGCTTCCATCCGGCCAGGAAGCGCTCTAGGACAACGCCGTCCGGAACGGCCGGATGACGTCATTGTCCAGGAGGACGGGGCTTAAGCCATGTCGGAATTCTATCGGGTGCGGCGCTTGCCGCCTTATGTCTTCGAGCAGGTCAACCGGCTGAAGGCGAGCGCCCGAGCTGCCGGCGCCGACATCATCGACCTCGGCATGGGCAATCCCGACCTGCCGACCCCGCCGCATATCGTCGAGAAGCTGAACGAGACGGCCCGCCGCCCCGACACCCACGGCTATTCCGCCTCGCGCGGCATCAACGGCCTCAGGAAGGCGCAGGCCGCCTATTACGACCGCCGCTTCGGCGTCAAGCTCAACCCCGATACGCAGGTGATCGCGACGATCGGCTCGAAGGAGGGCTTCGCCAACATCGCCAGCGCCATCACCGCGCCGGGCGACGTGGTGCTGTGCCCGAACCCGAGCTACCCGATCCATGCCTTCGGCTTCCTCATGGCCGGCGGCGTCATCCGCGCGCTGCCCTCGACGCCGGACGCCGACTATTTCCACGCGCTGGAAAGGGCGGTGATCCACTCCATCCCCAAGCCGCTGGCGGTGGTGGTGTGCTACCCGTCCAACCCGACGGCGCAGGTCGCCGACCTCGATTTCTACCGCGACCTGGTCAGCTTCGCCCGCCGCCACGAGCTGATCGTGCTCTCCGACCTCGCCTATGCCGAGGTCTATTTCGACGGCGTGCCGCCGCCCTCCATCCTGCAGGTGCCCGGCGCCATGGACATCGCGGTGGAATTCACCTCGATGTCGAAGACCTTCTCCATGGCCGGCTGGCGCATGGGCTTCGCGGTGGGCAACGAGCGGCTGATCTCGGCGCTGGCACGGGTGAAGTCCTATCTCGATTACGGCGCCTTCACGCCGATCCAGGTGGCGGCGACGGCGGCGCTCAACGGTCCGGCCGATTGCATCGACGAGATGCGGGCGACCTACAAGGGCCGCCGCGACGCCCTGGTTGAGAGCTTCGGCCGCGCCGGATGGGAGATTCCGCCGCCCAAGGCCTCCATGTTTGCCTGGGCGCCGCTGCCCGAGCGCTTCCGGTCGCTGGGCTCGCTGGAGTTCTCCAAGCTGCTGATCGAGAAGGCCGACCTGGCCGTCTCGCCGGGCGTCGCCTTCGGCGAGCACGGCGAGGGCAATGTCCGCATCGCCCTGGTCGAGAACGAGCAGCGCATTCGCCAGGCCGGCAGGAACCTCAGACGCTTTCTTGAATCGGCGGACAAGACGTTGCACAACGTCGTCGCGATCTCGGGCAGCCGCCGCTGATATCGCCGCCCCCGACCCCTTGCGGGCCGGGAGCGCATGGTTTGACGGCCGGAGTGAATCCTGTGCGTTTTCATATGGTTGACGCTTGCGGGCGGCCCCCATGAACGCGCCGCTGCCCCCTCTGCGCATCGGCCTCGCCGGTCTCGGCACCGTCGGCTCGTCGCTCGTGCGCATCCTCGAGCGCCACGGCAATGATCTTGCCGTGCGCACCGGACGGGCGCTGTCGATTACGGCGGTTTCCGCCCGCAACCGCAACAAGGACCGCGGCTTCGACATTTCCGGCTATGGCTGGTTCGACGACCCGGTGGCGCTGGCGAAGGACCCCGGCAACGATCTTTTCGTCGAGCTGATCGGCGGCGCCGACGGGCCGGCGCACGCCTCGATCCTGGCGGCGATCGGGGCCGGCAAACACGTCGTCACCGCCAACAAGGCGCTGCTCGCCGAGCACGGGCTGGAGCTCGCCCGCGCCGCCGAGGAGGCCGGCGTCAGCCTCAATTTCGAGGCGGCGGCGGCCGGCGGCATCCCGATCATCAAGACACTGCGCGAGGCGCTGGCCGGCAATACGGTCAACCGCATCTACGGCATCCTCAACGGCACCTGCAATTACATCCTCTCCCGCATGGAGCAGGACGGCCTGTCCTTCGCCGACTGCCTGACGGCGGCCCAGCATCTGGGCTATGCCGAGGCCGACCCGTCCTTCGACATCTCCGGCACCGACGCCGCCCACAAGCTTGCCTTGCTGACCGCGATCGCCTTCGGCACCGAGATCGACGTCGAATCGATCTATGTCGAGGGCATTTCGTCGATTACGCCGCAGGATATCGAGGCGGCGAGCGAGCTCGGTTACCGCATCAAGCTGCTCGCCGTTGCCTCGCGCACCGACAGCGGCGTCGAGCAGCGCGTCCATCCGACCATGGTGCCGAAATCCTCGGCGATCGCCCGCGTCGACGGGGTCACCAACGCGGTGGCGGTCGATGCGGATTTCGTCGGCTCGCTGGTGCTTGCCGGACCGGGGGCAGGGGGCGAGGCGACGGCCTCCTCGGTGGTCAGCGACATCGCCGACATTGCCCGTGGCGACCGCATGGGCACCTTCGGCCGGCCGGCCTCGGCGCTGGAACCCTATCGCCGGGCCGGCATGCGCATGCACGAGGGCGGCTACTACATCCGCCTGTCCGTCTTCGACCGGCCGGGGGCCTTCGCCGCCATCGCCGGGCGCATGGCGGAAAGCGGCATCTCTCTTGAGTCCATCGTGCAGCGGCATCGCTCCAAGGCCGCCGCGGCCGCCGGGCAGGGAGCCGCCGAGGAAACGCCGGCTCCGGTCATCCTGATCACATATGAGACAACCGAGACAGCAATTCGCAGGGCGCTGGAGGCGATCAAGGCGGATGGTCATGTTCTCGGCGAACCGCAGATGATACGCATAGAGCCCCTCGCCTGATTGGGACGGCGCGGCACCCCAGGGGAGATCAATGGATCGCATTCTCACGCTTGAGCTTGTGCGGGTCACCGAGCAGGCGGCTGTTGCGGCCGCCCGGCTGCGTGGGCGTGGTGACGAGATGGCCGCCGACAAGGCGGCCGTCGAGGCCATGCGGCGCGAGCTCAACCGCATGCAGATCCACGGTACCGTGGTGATCGGCGAGGGCGAGCGCGACGAGGCGCCGATGCTCTATATCGGCGAGGAGGTCGGCAAAAAGCACGGCCCCAAGGTCGACATCGCCCTCGACCCGCTGGAAGGCACCACGATCGCGGCCAAGAACCTGCCCAACGCCATCGCCGTGGTCGCCATCGCCGAATCCGGCACGCTGCTCAACGCGCCCGACGTCTACATGGACAAGATCGCCATCGGCCCCGGCTATCCGGAAGGCCTCGTCGATCTCGACCGCTCGCCGACCGAGAACATCCGGGCGCTCGCCGCGGCCAAGAACGTGCCGGTGAGCGAGATCCACGCCTGCGTGCTTGAGCGCCCGCGCCACGCCAAGCTGGTCGAGGAAATCCGGTCGACCGGGGCCGCCATCCGGCTGATCGGCGACGGCGATGTCGCCGGCATCATCGACGTCACCGAGCCGGAACGCAGCCACATCGACATCTACATGGGCATCGGCGGCGCCCCCGAGGGCGTGCTGGCGGCGGCGGCGCTGCGCTGCACCGGCGGCCAGATGCAGGGCCGCCTGCTGATATCCTCCGAGGAGCAGCGCGACCGCGCCCGCCGCATGGGCGTCGCCGACATCGACCGCAAGCTCGACATGCGCGACATGGCCCGCGGCAAGGTGCTGTTCGCCGCCACCGGTGTCACCGACGGCGATCTTCTCTCCGGCGTGCGCTTCGGCCGCCGGGCGATCACCACGCATACCGTGGTCATGCGTTCCTCCTCGGGGACGGTGCGCTGGATTCGCGCGCACCACCAGGACAACGACAAGTTCGGCACCGGCGAGGACGCCGTCTAGCCGGCGGCTGCTCCGGGGGCGGACAGCGCCGCCCTGCGGCGCTATGCAAGGGACATGGCACAGGCGGCTGTGGTGATTCGCGGTGGCGCGGCGGAGGCCGGCCCCGAGCACAGGACGTTCCTCGGCGTGGAGCGCTCGCTCACCGGGCGCGAGTGGCGTGAGCGGCTCGATGCCGCCGGCAGCAACACAGCGCTTGCCATCGCCCAGCGCCATCAGATCAGGGACATCGTGGCGCGGGTCCTGGCCGGGCGGGGCATCGGTGTCGAGGAGGCACCGGCCTTCCTGGTGCCGAGCCTCAGGGGGCTGATGCCGGACCCGTCGGTGCTGACCGACATGGACGCCGCCGCCGCGCGCATCGCCGACGCGGTGATGGCCGGCGAGCGCATCGCGATCTTCGGCGACTACGACGTCGACGGTGCGTCCTCGGCGGCGCTGCTCGCCCGCTTCCTCCGCCATCAGGGGCTGGACCCCATCGTCTACATCCCCGACCGCCTGTTCGAGGGCTACGGCCCCAATGTCGAGGCGCTGCGCAAGCTCGCTGCCGACGGGGCGCGGCTGATCGTGACCGTCGACTGCGGCTCGACCTCATTCGACGCGCTCGCCGAGGCCAAAGCGCTTGGCGTCGATGTCGTCGTCATCGACCACCACGAGCTCGGCGCCGAGCGGCCGCCGGCGGTCGCCATGGTCAATCCCAACCGCCAGGACGATCTCTCCGGCCTTGGCGCGCTGGCCGCCGTCGGCGTCACCTACATGACCGTGGTCGCGGTCAACCGGCTGTTGCGCACGCGCGGCTGGTACGGCGCCACCCGTCCCGAGCCGGACCTGCTGCAATGGCTGGACCTGGTGGCGCTCGGCACGGTCTGCGATGTCGTGCCGCTCGTCGGGCTCAATCGCGCCTTTGTCGCCAAGGGGCTGCTGACCCTTGCCCGGCGGGGCAACCGCGGCATTGCGGCGCTCGCCGACGTGGCGCGGCTGGGCGGCCCGGCGCGGCCCTATCACCTGGGTTTCCTGCTTGGGCCCCGCATCAATGCCGGCGGTCGCATCGGCGACGCGG
Organism: uncultured Alphaproteobacteria bacterium; assembly: GCA_963782045.1. Classification (GTDB taxonomy): domain Bacteria; phylum Pseudomonadota; class Alphaproteobacteria; order Rhizobiales; family Kaistiaceae; genus CAVSRC01. Next base: position 71,707 of record CAWAIR010000037.1, on the reverse strand, counting down.
CGCTGGGCGCGCGGCTGCTGGTCAGCGACGATCCGGCCGAATGCGCCGCGCTTGCCGCCGAGCTCGACCGCCTCAACGGCGAGCGCCAGGCGATGGAGACCCGGGCGCTGGAGGAAGCCTTCGCCGAGGCCGACGCCGAAATCGCCGGCGGCGAGGGACCGGCCGTCATCGTCACCGCCAATCGTGGCTGGCACGCCGGCGTGGTCGGGCTCGTCGCCTCGCGGCTGAAGGATCGCTTCGAGCGGCCGGCGATCGCCATCTCACTGGCAGCGAATGGGGTCGGCACCGGCTCCGGCCGCTCGGTGGTCGGCGTCGATCTCGGCCTGGCGGTACGCAACGCTGTCGCCGCGGGCATTCTCACCAAGGGCGGCGGCCATGCCATGGCGGCCGGGCTCACGGTGAGCGAGGCCCGGCTTGGCGACCTCCGTGCGTACCTCGAACAGGCGCTGGCCGAACGTGTACGTGCGGCGACCGGCAGCCGGGCGCTGCTGGTCGATGCGGCGCTCACCGCGCGCGGCGCCAGCCTCGACTTGATCGAGGCGGTGGAGAAGGCCGGGCCCTTCGGCGCCGGCCATGCCGAGCCGATCTATGCCTTCCCGTCGCACCGCATCGATTATGCCGACACGGTCGGCAACGGCCATGTCCGCCTGACCCTCGCCGCCAATGACGGCGGCACCATCAAGGCGGTCGCCTTCCGCGGCGCCGGCTCGCCGCTCGGCGAGGCCCTGCTCAAGGCCCGCGGGCGCAACCTGCACGTCGCCGGCTGCCTGTCGATCGACACCTATCAGGGCCGGCGCAGCGCCAACCTCCGCGTCCTCGACGCGGCGGTGCCGGCGAGCTAAGGCCGGCTCAGTTGTTCCAGGTGGTCGAGATGTAGTCCTTGTCCTCCAGCGCGCGGCGCTCGAAGGAGAGGAAATCGTAGTAGCCGCAGCGGGTGGTGCCGGGGAACTCGCGGCAGATGCGCGGCCGGGCGGGGTAGATCGTGCAGCCGCGCGTTTCGGTATCGAGGAACTGGCAAACGGTGCCGAAATGCTCGTCTTTCTGGTGGCGCAGGATGCGCGTCTTGCCGTCCTGCGATTTCTTGGTGAACTTCTTGCGCGCCTTCTCCGGGGTGAGGCCGAAATGCTTGGCCAGCCGCTTGATGTCGAAGTCGGTGGCGCCGATCTCGGCGTAGGAGCAGCAATAGGCCGGGCACTTGAGGCAATTATACTGGTTCTTGGGCGCGCTCATGGGCGATCCTGATTCGGGATACTGTGAAGCGCCCATGCTTTCACAGGAAGCGGGAAATCGCCATGCACTGCCGGCGGAATTCGTTGCGCGCTGTGGCAATCACACCTTGCCGAGCCAGAGCGTGGCGAGCATGCCGATGCCGAGGGCGAGGATGATGATGCCGGCGACGAGGTGCAGCCGGCGGAGGTTCTTGGTGCGCCACTCCTCCGCCTTTTCCGCCGTGGTCAGGCCGAAATAGACCGCGAGCGTGATGGCGACCATCGGCAGGACGAAGATCAGGTTGTAGAGGACCAGCCAGGCGAGCGCCTGCGGGCGCGTCGCGGTTCTGCCCAAGAGGCCGAGGATGACGATATAGGGTCCCGAGGTGCAGGGCAGCAGGAACAGGCTGACGACGAAGCCGGTGAGGAACGCGCCGGGCACCGAGGTCACCCGCTGGATGATCACCTTCATGGTCGGGCGCCACGCGCGTGGCACCTCCATGACGAACCATCTGCCGTACCAGAGATAGTCCTTGAGGTTGAACAAGCCGATGAGGATGGCGAGCACGCCGACCACGACGTAGATCGCCTGCGTGGCGCCGGCCGCCTCGACGGCCGCATAAACGCCGAGCCCCATCAGGTAGTAGGAAATGAAGACGGCGAGCGAGAAGGCGAGGCCGGCATAGAGCACCCGCCGCCGGCGGCCAGCGCCGAGAACCGCCGTGATCAGGATGATGAGCACGGCGAAGGCGCAGGGGTTGATGGCGTCGACCGCAGCCGCCGTCACCACCGCCGTGAGGGTGAGGGCCGGTGCCGCGGCGCTCGTGGTCGCGCCCGACAGGCGGTCGAGCGGTGCGGGGCAGCCATCGGCGATGCAAGCGCTGATCTTGGCCTCGATGTCCGGCTTCATCGCCTCGTCGAAGCCGACGATGACGTCGTTGCCGATGAACAGGGTGGGCACGCCCTGGATGGTGGTGCCGTAGACGGCGGTCAGCTTCTCGAAGAGCTGGACATTGTCCTGGTCGAAATAGATCTCGCGCTTGTCGAGGCGCATCTCCGGATGCTGCACCTTGGCCTCGGCGAGGTATTCCCGCATGGCCGCGCAATAGGGGCAGCCGCGTCCGTAGAACAGCACCATGTCGACCGGATGGCCGTCCGCGGCCAGGGCCGGCTGTCCGGTGGGTACGGCGGTGAGAATGAAGGAAAGGATCAGGAAGAGGACTTTGGCCATCGCCCGCTGGCCTTTCGCCGATCGCGCCGGCTACATTAAAACCATTGAAATTTATGACGAATTTGCACTTCGGCGCCTTGACCGGTGTCAAAGGTGGAATGGCTGCACCCCGGGGCGAAGCGCGGGGCAAGATTACGCGCGTCCGAGGGTGACTATCCGCGTGGGCGCTGTGCAAAAGAGCCAAATGTGTCAATCGCTTTTCGTGTTCGCCGCGAAAATGGAGCGCTAGCCGGGCTGCGATAAGCCGCTGAAATTCCCGCGCGGTATCTCTCGTCCGGCTGTCCCATGGAGGCGTGGGACTTCCAGGCTGGAAGAGATTGGGGGGGTGGGGCATTTCATGGCTGACTGGCGCGGTGCGCCGTGCGGGGCTGGCCGCGTGGCGGAATTGCGGCTTCGGCATCGGCTATCTGATCTGGTCGGCCCGCGCCCGCGCCGGCGTGCCGTTCTAGGAACAGCGCGTCCGCGCCAATGCGCCGGTTGATCGCAGCGCGATTTCTCGCGATGAATGGGCGGGTGCGGCGCTATTGGCGGCGCCGCCCGGTCAACGGATTTGGAAGCTCATGCGCGGGCGCAGCATTCCCCTTTCGCCGATCCGCAAGCTGGTGGTGGACCTCACCATCCTGGCTGCGCCGACAGTGCCGGTGCAGCGGGTCATGCATCTGAAGCCGGTGATCGAAGCGCGCGCGGCGCTCAGCGACCGGCCGGCGTGGGCGGCGCTCTTCGCCAAGGCCTTTGCGCTCGTCGCGGTCGAGATTCCCGATCTGCGGCGGGCTTACGTCAAGGTGCCGTGGGCGCATCTCTACGAATATCCGCAGAGCACACTGTCGATGGTGTTCGAGCGCGACTGGCACGGCGAGATGGTGATCCTCACCACGCTGATGCGCTCACCGGAGACGACGCCGCTGAAAATCCTCTCCGACGCGATGAAGGGGACCAAGGACAAGCCGATCGAGGACAATCGCGACTTCCGCCGCATGTTCGCGCTTGCCAGATGGCCGACGCCGCTGCGCCGCTTCGTCTGGTGGCTGGGGCTCAATATCGGCCGCCAGCGCGGCAATTATTTCGGCACCTTCGGCATCACCGTCTATTCCGGCCTCGGTGCCGAATCGCTGCACCCGCTGTCGCCGCTGACCGCGACCATGAACTGGGGCGTCATCGCCGATGACGGGTCGGTCAGCGTGCGCATCATGTACGACCACCGCGTTCTCGACGGCTCGATGGTGGCGCGCACGCTCGGCCGCATCGAGGAGAAGCTGCTCGGGCCGGTGCTGGAGGAGCTGAGAAATAGCGAGTAGCGAATAGTAGCCGGCGGCGAACGCCCGTCTATTCGCTACTCGCTACTCCCTATTCGCTCACTTAATGCGCCATCAGCACCGGCAGCGTGGTCTCCGAGATGATGTGGCTGGTGGCGCCGCCAAAGATCATCTGGCGGAGCCGGCTCTGCGTATAGGCGCCCTTGACCAGGAGGTCGCAGCCGGCGGCGATGGCCTCCTCCAGGATGGCGGCGCCCGGCGAGCGCGCGCCGCGCTTGACGGTGACGACCTCGCTGGCGATGCCGTTCAGCTCAAGATGGCGGGCGACGTCGGCGCCGCTCGGCCCCGGCACGCCCGTGCCTTCCACCACCTGCACGATGACCCGTTCGGCACGCTTGATCAGCGGCTTGGCATAGGCGATGGCGCGCGCCGTCTCGGTGCTGCCGTTCCAGGCGATGGTCACCATGCGGCCGATATGCTCGGGGGCTTCGGGCGGGGCGATGAGGATCGGGCGGCCGCTATCGAAGAGGGCGGTCTCGAGCGTGCTCATATGCGGGCTGGCGGCGGCCGAGCCTGGGCGGCCGACCACAGAGAGATCGAACACGCGGCCATGGCTGCCGAGGAAGCCGTCGCCGGCGAGCGTGCGCGGGTTCCAGGAATAGTGCGCGCCGGTCGAGCCGCCTGCCGCGACGCCGTGCCTGGCCATCGCCTCCTCGAACAGCTTGCGCGATTCCCTGGCCGCCACCTCGTCCTGCTCGGCCAGATCGGTCGGATAGACGACCATCGAGCCGATACCTTCGGCGGCGACCAGCGTGTTGAGTTCCGGGCTCAGCGCGAAGCCCTCGATGTAGCTGTCGAACTGCTTGGCCAGCACGCAGGCTGTCGCCAGCGTCGATTCGATCTGGCTGTTGCGCTCGACGGGGACAAGGATCGTCTTCATCGCCATCACCTTGGAAGGACACCGGACTGCACCGCGACTATAGCATCGAATTCCCGGCGAACTGCATGCGAGGGGTTAATCCTTTCTTAGTCGCGATCGAACGGGTCGCGGAACGATTTACGATCTTTAACCGCCCTCCGGCTACGGTCGCGGCCGGGAGAACGAGATCGACGGCCGAAGCGCCTGTCGACAGCGTCACGAGCGAAATCGAGTGCGTATGCGGTGTCATGGAGTCAGGCTGGCGGGCGGCGCCGTGCTGCTTGCCATGGCCATTGTCGCGTTGCCGCTTGCCGGTTGCAGCTCCAACGGAGGCGGCGCGTTCGGTGCCTTTGGCGACGGGGCGCTGCTCACCGCCGGCCCGCCGGACGTCGGAGCCTACGACGCCGCCCGCGCCCTCAGCGAGGCGCGCGCGCATTTCCGCCTCCGCGACTTCGGCTATTCGGCGGCGCTCTACAAGCGCTACGTCGAGCTGACGCCCAACGACCCGGAAGGCTATGTCGGGCTCGCCGCATCCTACGACCGCCTGCGGCGCTTCGACCTGTCCGACCGCGTCTACGCCTCGCTCTACCGGCTCACCGGCGGGACGACCCAGTACTACAACAACCTCGGCTATTCCTATCTGCTGCGCGGCGACACCGCCTCGGCGCTGGCCAACCTGCGCAAGGCCAATCAACTCGACCCACAGAACCCCACCGTCGCCAACAATCTGAAGATGCTCGCCAACGCGATGAAGCAGACCCGGGCATCGTGACCGGGGCGCTCGTTCACGCGCCGTGTGGCTAGCTGTGAGCTTTCAGCAGGTTGTCCATCCGGTCCTGAGGGCGGAAGCTGGAGTTGCGAAGCTGCAGCCGATTCCCGGAGGACCGGATGAACATCCACAAGAATGCCCGTCTGACGCCGCATAGTCGAGCCGATCTGGTGCGGCGCGTAGAGACCGGGCAGCCTACGGCAGCGGTTGCCGCGGCTTTCGGCGTGTCGATCCGCACGGTGCGCAAATGGGTCGATCGTTTCCGCCGCGCGGGGCCGGAGGGCCTGAAGGACCGCTCATCGCGGCCCCACACGCTTTGCCAGCCAACGCCGGAGGCAGTCGTCTCCGAAGTGGAGCGGCTGCGCCGGCAACGCTGGACCGGCAAGCAGATCGCGGCCGAACTCGACATCTCGCCGGCCACCGTCAGCCGCATCCTCCGGCGCCTTGGCTTGAACCGCATCAGCGCGCTGGAGCCGGCCGAGCCGGTGCGCCGCTACGAACGCGAGCATCCCGGCGAGCTCATCCATATCGACATCAAGAAGCTCGGCCGTTTCGACCGGATCGGCCACCGCATCACCGGTGACCGTCGGGGACAGAGCAACAGCCGTGGCGTCGGCTGGGAGTTTGTCCACGTCTCGATCGACGACGCTTCCCGCCTGGCCTTCTCCCAGATCCTGCCCGACGAGAAGAAGGGGAGCGCCATCGCCTTCCTGCGTGCGGCCGTCGCCTACTACGCAAGCCTCGGCATCACCGTCGCTCGCGTCATGACCGACAATGGCGCCTGCTACAATGCTCACGCCTTCCGCGATGCCTGTCGCGACCTCGGCCTCAGGCACATCAGGACCAGGCCATACACGCCCAAGACCAACGGCAAGGCCGAGCGCTTCATCCAGACGGCATTGAGGGAATGGGCCTATGCCCAGGCCTACCCGACCTCCGACCACCGCGGCGACGAGCTGCCGCGCTGGCTCCACCGATACAACTGGCATCGCCCACATGGCAGTCTTAACTCCAAACCGCCCATCAGCAGGCTCGCTCTCACCGAGAACAACCTATTGAGGCTCCACAGCTAGAGCGCTTGTTGGTCAGATAGAAGCAGTTCCGTTTCTCGACCGGGGCGGCGATCCGGCGTCGAGACCGGCGAAGGGTGATGCCGGGCATCGGTCGAGCCGGGATCGGCGTTGGGCGCCCGCCGGTCGGAAACCCGAAGGGACGGGCGCTTTTGCGCCATTATCGTCGCCGCCGGTCTCGGCCGTGCCCCGGGTACGCCCGTCGCCCGCCGGCTTGATCCTGCCGCAAAATCGCTCCGTCGGAACGATTCTATTTGATCAAGAAACGCCCTAGGGACGATTGGCCGGGGGAGGGGCGGTCGATGAGGAAGAGCTGGCGGAAGCGGGCGTCTCCGGCGGGATGACCGAGCCGTTCTTGCCAAGACCGCTGGTGTCGTACATCGCCCCGTTCGACGGATCGATGGTTTCGCGCTCCAGGTTGGCCCGGACCGCGTCGCCGGCGTGATAGCTGATGCGGTCCGTGCGTTGCAGGTAGTCGTATTTGGCGCAGCCGGCCGGCAGCGACGCCAGCAGCACGAACACGGCCGTCGAGACCAGCCAATGGCGCGCGTTCATCAGCCGCCGGCCCCCAGATTCATGATGTAGCCGTACGGCCCGCTGATCCCGGCGCCGGTCTGGAAATCCTGGATCATCCGCGGTGTCACCTCCAGCTTGCCGTGCGCGAAGAAATCCACGTCGTTGGCCGGCAGCGTGCTGTCGAGCGGAGAGGCGGCGAGCTGCCCGGGCGTGTCGGGCCGCACCAGCCGCGGCGTCACGATGACCACCAGCTCCGTCTCGTTCTTCTGGTAGCCGGACGATTTGAACAGGGCGCCCAGCACCGGCACGTTGCCGACCCAGGGCAGCTGGTTCTGGTTGAGCTTGGTGTCGTTCTGCAGGAGGCCGGCGACCGAGAAGCTCTGCCCGTCGCGGAGCTCGACCGTGGCGTCGAGATTGCGCGTGGTGAAGATCGGATCGCCCACCTGGGTGTAACCGTTGAGGCCGCTGACCTCCGGCGTCAGGTGGATCTGGATGCGATCGCCGTCGAGCACTTCCGGGGTGAACACCAGCCGGACGCCGAAATCCTTGTAATCGATGGTGGCGTTGCCGTTCTGATCGGCGATGCGGACCGGAATCTGGCCACCGGCCAGGAAGCTCGCCTTGACGCCGGTGAGCGTCGTCAGGTTGGGTTCGGCGAGCGTCCGCACCAGGCCCTTCGATTCGAGGGCATTGATGGTCGCGGTCAGGCTGATGCCGCCGAGACCGGAGAGCACGCTGGCGGTGAACGAGGCGAAGGAACCGGCGCCCGCGGCCGGATTGCTCTGTCCGCCGGCGACGTTGCCCCTGAAGCTGCCGCCGCCGCCGCTCCACTCGATGCCGAGCTTGCGGGCGGCGTCGCGCTGCGCCTCGAGAATGCGGACCTCGAGATTGACCTGCTGGCCGCCGGTGAGGGTGATGGTGTTGATCACCGGGGCGTCGCCGTATTGGCGGACGACGTCGAGCACCTTCTGCAAGGAATAGTCGTCGGGCACCGTGCCGGTGAGCCGGACGCGGCCGTTGACGGTGCCGACCTTGACTGCGGAATCCGGAACGGCGGTGCGGATCGAGCGCGCGATATCGGCCGTATCGGCCCCGACTTCGACGGCCAACAGGCCGACCGGCTTTCCGTCCGCGGTGTAGAGGTTGATGGTGGTGAGACCGAGGCCCTTGCCGACCAGATAGAGCGACCGGTCGGTGATGAGCTGCGCGTCCGCGATGGCCGGATCGGCGGCGACGACCTTGGCGATCGTATCGGTGAGGGTGACGGTGAGCGCCTGCGATATCGGCAGCTTGATGCGCAGCACCGAAGTGGTGGCAAGATCGTAGGTGACGTCCTGGGCGGCGGTCACCGGTCCGCTGACGGCCATCGCCAGGAGCAGCACGAGCGCGGCACCGGCGACTTTCAGGCGATCGCCGGGACAGGCGCGAAGGAGGAGGGCGATCATCGGGTGTGTCTGCATCGGGGGATATCCGCGCGTCACTGCAACCAGAAGGGGCTCGACAGGCGGATCGCCTGATTGGCGCTGTTCTGCGCTTCGGTGGTCGCCCCGGGATGAGAGGAATCGAAGGCCGAGCGGAGCAGCAGGGAGAGCTTGCCGATCGCTGAGGCGCTGACCACGAGGTCGGCATCGGCCGAACTCAGCGCCAGCGTGGCGATGGCATTGCCGTTGAAGGTGTTGCTGCGCTGCTGTTCGTCGGGCGACGGACCGACGGTCCCCGGTGCCACGGCCTTGGAATCGATCGCCAGCACCCGGACGTCGCGGAGGATCGTCTCGGTCCGCGGCAAGCTGCCGCCGATGCCGCCCGTCGGCGCGCGGGTGAGCACGACGTCGACGCGATCGCCCGGACTGACGAAGCCGCCGGACGCGGCTTCGGCGGTGACCGCGACGGATACGCCGCGCATGCCCTTGTCGAGGCTGGCCGAGAGGAAGCCGCCAGCGCCCTTGGCCAGCTTCTCTCTGCGGATGGGATCGCCGGGGAGAAATTCGGAGCGCGCCATCATGCCGGTCATGTTGGCCCTGGCGCCGGGACCGGCGGCCGAGGTGATGTAGTCGGATTGCAGCGCCTGTTCCGGCCACGCCTGCCAGGTCAAAGAGGCTGGCGACAGGCGATCGCCGGCGGAAATGGTCTGGTTGGCGACGAGGATCTCGACGGTTGCCTTGGACACCGGGGCGGCGGGCGCGGGCGCGCTCGGGCGGCCGGTCTGGTTCGCCAGATAGGCGGCGAAGCCGCCGGCGACCATGGCGATGCCGAGCACGATGATGCGCGATCGCTTGAGACGGTACTGGAAACGGCGGCGGTTGCCGCCGCGGTCGGCGGCAACGGTCCATCCGACGTCGTTGCGCAGGTTGCCCGCGGTCCGCCGTTCGGCGCGCGGCTCGCGCTCGGCGGCGCGGATCGCCGCGCCCACCGTTTCCACGCCCTGGGTATCCACCCGGATGCGCGGGTGCCGGCGGCGTTCCGGCCCGCCTTCGGGCGATTCGCCCGCGCTCTGGGTGTCGTCTGCGGCGGCGGATCGAAGTCGGCTTGGCAAAGGGCTACTCACGGGATGCACCCTGTCCGGATCGCCCCAAAGGGCGCGGGGTACGCCCGCAAACCTAGGATCGGGGGGCTTACCGTCCGGTTCAGAAATCCTTAAGACCTTGATCGATCGCCTAAACGCCGTATTTGCAATGAGCCTGGCGGATATGCGCCCGGTCTTTGCCATCGAGGTCCGGTTTGCCGCCCGTCCGGCGGGCTATGCTTGCCCGACCAAGCCCGAGTCGCCCGCTTTGCCTTCCCCATCGCCGATCCGCCCGCCATCAGGATGAACCGCTTCTTCTCCCTGTTTCCCTCGATCATGCTGCCGATGTTCCTGGCGATGGTCGACGGCACCATCGTCTCCGCGGCGCTGCCCACCATCGCCGGCGAGCTCGGCGAGGCGCAGCGGATCTCGTGGGTAGTCATCGCCTATCTGATCGCGGCGACCGTCGCCTCGCCGGTCTACGGGCGACTCGGCGACAGCTTCGGCCGCAAGCGCCTGATGTATGTGGCGCTCACCATCATCATGGTCGCCACGGTGCTGTGCGGGCTGGCGCCGAGCGTCGATTTGCTGATTGCCGCGCGCGTGCTCCAGGGGCTCGGCGGGGGAGGGTTGATGACCCTGTCGCAGGCGCTGATCGGCGAGGCGGTGCCGCCGCGCGAGCGCGCCCGCTATCAGGGCTTCCTGGCCTCGGTGGCGGTATTCTCCAATGCCTTCGGCGCGGTCGCCGGCGGCCTGCTCACCGAGCATTTCGGCTGGCGTTCGATCTTCTTCATCAGCGCCCCGGTCGGCCTCGTGGCGATGCTCATGCTCATGCGGCTGCCGTCACTGGTGCCCAAGCGCGAACCCTTCCGCTTCGATCTCGGCGGCCTGGTGCTCTTCGTCGTCTTCATCACCTCGGCCCTGGTGATGCTGCGCGACATCCAGACGATGAGCGTCGCCATCCTGCTGCCGGTGGTGGCAATGCTGGCGCTGAGCGTGGCCGCCGCCACGGCGCTGGTGTGGCGCGAGCGGCGGGCGTCCTCGCCGCTCTTCCCGATCTCGCTGTTCCACGACCCGGCCATCTGGCGGAGCGACGCGCTCGCCCTTTGCCACGGGGCGGCGCTGGTCTCGATCATCACCTTTCTGCCCATCTATCTGCGCGTCGGGCTGGGCTGGAGCGCCGGCACCATCGGCGTGTCGCTGCTGCCGGTCACTATCTCGGCCCCGGTCGGCTCGATCCTGACCGGTCTTGCGGTGAGCCGTACGGGCTATACGGCGATCTTTCCGTCGATCGGCCTCATCGGCGCCACCCTTGTCGTGACGGCGGTCGCGTTCCTGCTTCCCCATCTCAGCGGAACCCAGCTTTCGGCGATGCTTGGCCTGACCGGCCTGTTCATGGGCACCGTCATGGGGGTGGTGCAGGTGACCGTACAGGTCGCCGCCGGGCCGAAGATGCTGGGAACCGCCGCGGCATCGGTGCAGTTCTCGCGTTCCATCGGCGCCGCGCTCGGCACGGCGCTGGTCGGCGCGGTGCTGTTCGCCACCATGACGGCGATCGACCCCGCCGCCGGTCCGGCCCTGGCGATGATCCTGGAGCAGGGCCCCGACGCGGTTGCATCGATGAGCGCCGAGCGGCTCGCGGCCATAGAGTCGGAGATCGGAACCGCCTTCCAGGCGGCCTTCTTCGCCATCGCCGCCTTCGTCTGCGTCGCTACCACGCTCGCCTGGGCGCTTCCGCTTCGCCGGATCTAGGCGGCGCTCACCACTTTTCGGCGAACGGCCGCGCCTCGACCTCGAACGACCACGCCGAGCGCGGCTGAAGCGCCAGAAAGTGGGCGATCTCGGCAACGCCGTCCGGCTTGACGAAGAAATCGTCCGGCTTGTCCGCCATACGCTGGCGCGTGCGCGGCAGGTCAACGACGCCGTCGATGATGATCACGGCAACGTGGATGCCCATCGGGCCGAGATGCTTGGCCATCGATTCGGCAAGGCTGCGCTGGGCCGCCTTGGCCGGGGCGAAGGCGGCGGTGCGCGCCGCTCCGCGCCGGGACGCAGTGGCGCCGATGACGACGATGGCGCCGCTGCCCTTCGCCTTCATCGCCGGGATCACCTTCCGGGCGGCAAGCAGCAGGCCGTTGGCGTTCACCCGCCAAGCCGTTTCGAACTGTTCCGGTGTGATGTCCTCGATCGTCGCGAAGACGCCGGAGCCGGCGTTGTAGACCAGCGTATCGACGGCGCCGAGATCGGCCGCCACCGCATCGAAGGCGCGCTCGACCGCCTGCGCGTCCGCCACATCGCAGGCATAGGCGCGGGCGTCGCCAAGCTCCGCTGCGATCTTTGCGGCAAGCTCGGTCGAGCGCGAGAGCAGCGCCACCCGATGATCCGCGGCGAAGCGGCGGGCGAGCGCCGCGCCGTTGCCCGGTCCGATGCCGACGATTGCCGCGACCGGCTTGGTCATGGTTGCCCCCTGTTGGCCGACAGTTCAAGGCCCCTTCATCTAGGGGCGCAGGGACGGGAAGCCAGTCATCACGGGAACAGACCGCGGGTTCGCTTGGTTTCCCAGACCCTGGCGACGCCGATCGCCATGGCGGCCGTGCGGTGCGAAACGCCGTCGCGGGCAGCCCGGTCGAGCACGCGCCGGAAGGCGTCGTCCAGCAGGCGATAGAGGCGGTCGAGGACTTCCGCCCGCCGCCAGAAAAATTGCTGGAGGTCCTGCACCCATTCGAAGTAGCTGACGATGACGCCGCCGGCGTTGCACAGGATATCGGGGATGACGAAGACGTCGCCACGCTTGGCCAGCACCGCATCGGCCTCCGGCGTGGTCGGGCCGTTGGCCGCTTCCGCCAATACCCGGCAGCGGAGCCGTTCGACGTTCGCCTGGTCGATCACCTGCTGGACCGCTGCCGGCACCAGCACGTCGCACGGCTGGCAGAGCAGCAGACCGGGCTCGATCGCCAGTTCCTCGGAGAACCCTGCCAGCACCCTGTTGCGCTTCTGGTGCTCGATCAATCGTCCGACGTCCAGTCCCGACGGGGAATAGTAGGCAGCGGTATGATCGCTTACTCCGACGAGCCTGACACCACGCTCGGCGAGCGCCTCCGCAGCGTTGCTGCCGACATTGCCGAAGCCTTGCACGATCGCCGTCGCGCCCGCAACGGGCAGGTTCAATCGCTCGAACGCCCGGCCAATGAGGTGGGCGACGCCGAGGCCGGTTGCCTCGCGTCGGCCCTCGATGCCGCCCATTCCGACCGGCTTGCCGGTCACGATCTCGGTGACTGTCTGACCCTGGTACATGGAATAGGTATCCATGAACCACGCCATGACCTGTTCGTCGGTGCCGAGGTCGGGCGCCATGATGTCGGTCTTCGGGCCGACGAACGGGATCATCTCCTGCATGTAGCGGCGCGAGACCGCCTCCAGTTCGCGCGGCGACAGCGCATTGGGGTCGACGACCACGCCGCCTTTGGCTCCCCCGTAGGGCAATCCGACCAGCGCGCACTTCCAGCTCATCCAGGTCGCCAGCGCCGCCACCTCGCCCATGGTCAGTGTGCTGGCGAATCGCGTGCCGCCTTTGGTCGGACCAAGGGTCAGGTGGTGCTGGACGCGAAACCCCTGGAACACCTCGGTCGAGCCGTCGTCGCGATGGACCGGGCAGGAGACCGCGAGCGCGCGCTTCGGATAAAACACCCGGTCACGCTCGCCGTCCGCCATCTCCAGATGGTCGGCGACGGCCTCGAACTGCCGCCGCGCCATGTCGAACACCGGATCGTCGAAGAATGGCATAGCAGCCATCGGGCCTCTCCCTGGTCTGACCGAAGCCGCCCAGTTTCCTCCGTTTCGCCGAGAGAGCAACTCGCGGCTCGCGTGCCGCCGGCGCGGCGCGGCCGGTCACTTCTTCATGCGCGCCCGGGTGATCGCGGCCTTGAGAGCGTCCTCACTGAGGACGCCGGGGTAGAACGTCAGGCCGACAACATAGGCGGGCGTGCCCGGAAAGCCGAATGCGTCGGCTTGTGCACCATTGCGGGCGATGACGGCGCTGATCTCGGTCTCCTGTTTGGCGTAGGCCGCCTTGAGGGCGGCGATGTCGAAACCGGCTTGCGCGAGGGTCGCATCGACGCTCGCCTGCGACAGTCTGCCCTTTATCGCCATGAGGGTGTCGATGACGGCCTCGCCCTGACCGAGCGTCTTTGCGGCCAACGCCATGCGGGACGCATGGACAGAAACGTCGCCGAATATCGGCCAGTCCTTCATGACCAGCCGGACATTTCCGTCCTGCTTGATGACGTCGCGGACCATCGGGAAGTCGCGCTTGCAGTAGGGGCACTGGAAATCGAAATACTCGGCGATCGAGATGTCGCCGCCGGGATTGCCGAGAACCGTGTTGTCCGGATCGAAGAATACATCCTGTGGCGTGGGTTTGGCCTGAGCCTCGGCCTTGATTGTCCCGGCAAGCGATAGCCCGGCGAGGCCGACCAGGGAGCCCAACACGAACCGGCGGCGCTGCAGCATGTGGATTGTCTCCTGTGATCGTGGCTGGCCCGGCCAAGATGGCGCACGACGCCACGGCCGCAAGTGCGGCCCGCGGCTTTTCGCCCGCCTCCGCACAGCCGGCGAACGCAGCGCGCCCAGCGTGAGCGAAACATCGAACCCGAAGGGTTCGCAAGCCCAAGTTGGCGCCCGAACTGATGCGAGGCCCGGGCTGGAGCGAAGCGCCGAAGGCGCGGCAGTGTGAAGCCAGACAATGGCGCGCCCTACGGGAATCGAACCCGTGTTTCCGCCGTGAAAGGGCGGCGTCCTGGACCGCTAGACGAAGGGCGCGGGCCCGCGGTTTCTACGGTGTTTGGCGGGTCCCGACAAGGGCCATGAGAGGCCCGGGGACTGCTACGCGCCTACCATGCGCCGGTGTTCGGCATCGATGTCCAGGGCTCCTGCGGCGGCAGCGCCGCGCCCTTCTGGAGGATCTCGATCGAGATGGCATCGGGCGAACGGACGAAGGCCATGCGGCCGTCGCGCGGCGGACGGTTGATGGTCACGCCGGCCTTCATCATCTTCTCGCAGAAGGCATAGATGTCGTCGACCTCGTAGGCGAGATGACCGAAGTTGCGTCCGCCGCCATAGGCCTCCGGGTCCCAGTTGTAGGTGAGCTCGATGGGCGTGTCCTCCTGACCGGGCGCTGCCAGAAAGATGAGCGTGTAGCGACCCTTCTCATTCTCGCTGCGCCGTACCTCCTTCAGGCCGAGAAGATCACGATAGAAATGCAACGACTTCTCGACGTCGGTGACGCGAACCATGGTGTGAAGATATTTCATCGACTTGTTCCGTTCCCTTGCCGTGCCGGATCAGCAACCTAATCGCGTCGTCGCAAAACGCAACGCGGGAGAAAGTGTGACTGAAGTCACACATGTCGTGCAGGCAAAGCACAGGGACGCCAGATTGGGGCTGGTCACACTGTCGTCGGGTGCTATGGTTGATCGACTAGATTCGGCGTGTCCTTGCCGAAGGTGCGGTACGTTTGAAAGCGTTGACAAGGGCGGGGTCAATGGGGGCAAAGGTCTCTCCGGAGCTTCCGACGAGTGTAACGGTTGGCGAGGAATCTCCAGTCGACCTGCATGAGCTCGCCGGGGTTATCAAGTGGTTCGATGCCTCCAAGGGTTATGGCTTCGTTGTTCCTGAGGATGGCGGTGCCGACGTCCTGCTGCATGTGACGTGTCTGCGCCGCAGCAACTTTCAGACAGCCTATGAAGGTGCGCGCGTCGTCTGCGAAGTGCTCGAGCGGACGAAGGGGCGTCAGGCCTTCCGTGTCATCAGCATGGACGAGTTCGACGGCCGTGCGTCCGCCGCAGATGGCGCCGATGCGGACTCACACCTCCGTGGTGCCGACCAGCGGTCTGGAGCGCGTCATCGTCAAGTGGTTCAACCGCGTACGTGGCTATGGCTTCCTGACGCGCGGCGAAGGCACCGAAGACATCTTCGTGCACATGGAGACCTTGCGCCGCTTCGGCATGACCGAGCTGAGGCCGGGCCAGGTGGTGCTGGTGCGCTTCGGCGACGGGCCCAAGGGCCTGATGGCCGCCGAGATCCAGCCGGAGAGCGGCGGACCCTTCCAGTCGCAGTAGCGGCGGAAAGCTGTTGAATTAGAATAAGTTGAGACGACCGGCTAGGGCTGCGCGCGGCCCGCCCGCGCGGCCACCGACACCATGCTTGAGATGATGAGAAAGGCCGCGAAGGCAAGCGTGATGGCGCGCGTGCCGATGTTCGGGATGAGCACGAAGGTGGTGACGATGATGCCGACGATGTTGCCGAGCGAGGAGATGGCGAACAGCCCGCCGGAGATCTTGCCGGCATCGTGCGGATCGCCGAGGACGAGGCGCACGGCGAGCGGCGAATACATGCCGAGCACCAGCATCGGCGGGAAGCAGACGATGAAGCCGCTGGCAAACAGCGCGGCGATCTCGCCGGGCACCGCGTCGATCACCCGGTCGAGCCCGCCGGCGGTCATGAAGAAGACGAAGAGCAGATAGAGCGCGCCGACCAGCTTGATCGCTGCCGCCACGCCGAAGGTGGGATGACGGTCGGCGACGAGGCCGCCGATGAAGTAGCCGGCCATAAGGCCGGCGACCACGATCGAGATGATCGTCGCCCAGGTGTAGATGCCGCTGCCGAACAGCGGCGTCAGGATGCGGCTCGCCACCATCTCGAAGCCGAGCGTGATGAAGCCGAGCGTGGCGACGTCGATGGCGACGAGCAGCGCCAGACCCGGGCCGACGGCGAGGCGACGCAGCAACGATCGCTCAAGCGCGCCGGCGGCATCGTCCTTCATGGCTGCTTCTCGTTGTGGCGCGCGATCGCTTTCAGATATTCGACCGGTGCGAAGTCGTCGGTGAGCGGCTTGGTCGCCTCGTTCCATTGCGGCGTGAAGCGGCGATCGAGGATCTCGGTCAGCGGATAGCGCAGATGATATTGCGTCGTGCGCTCGCTCGCCTGGCGCTGCAGCGTCGCCTCGTCCTTCTCCGGGCCGTTATAGGCGAGGACGACGATGTTGCCCTGGCCGCGCAGGAAGACGACATGCTGGAAGGCCGACTTGATGGTGGCGACCGCGCTGTCGAACAGCATGGTCGTCGGCTCGACGTTCTGCACCGCCACGCCGCCCGGCCTCAGATGCTCCGCGACGAGCTGATAGAACTCGTGGGTGAGCAGGTGGAAGGGGACGAACGGGCCGCGATAGGCGTCGATCAGGATGACGTCGAAGTCCTTGTCGCTCTTGGTCAGCCACACCCGCCCGTCCTGCACCGAGATGGCGAAGTTGGGCTCCGGGTGAACGCCGAAATACTGCCCGGCGAGCTTGACCACGGCCGGATCGAGCTCGGCGGCGGTGAAATCGAGGGCGGGAACGGACTTGTGGTAGTACCAGGCGGTACGCCCGCCGCCGAGGCCGATGATGGCGGCGCGGGTGAGTTCGGAAGCGTAGGCGAGGCCGGCGGTCATCGACTGGGTGTAGGTGACCGGCAGGTCCAGTTCGTCGTCCGGATTGACCACCGACTCGACGTAGTGGAGCCGTTTGGCACCGAAGGTCAGCGCCATCAGCCCGTCGGGCTGCTGATAGACGCTGATGTCGTTGTAGAGCGAATTGACCTGGGCGAGCAGGTGCGGGCCGGTGCTGCCGCTGGCGCGCGTCTGGGTGATGTCGGCGCCGGGCGGCTTCGGCCACAGATAGGCGGTGCCGGCGACGGTCGCCACGGCGACGGCCGCCAGCGCCGCCCACATGAGGAGTGGCGATTTCCGCGGTGCCGCCGGACCGGGCGGGGGCGGGGCTGGCTTCTTGCTGGCCGGTGGCCGGCGCCGGGCGCTCTTGCTCATGAATTCCCGTGGCGCTCAGGCTCGTTGGAGGCAGGATGCCGGCGGAACCGGCGGCGCGGGCGGAGTATAGTGCGCAGGGCGGCCTTCACAACGGGCGAGCCTTGCCCGAGGATGCGGCAGGTTTGCGGCGTCTGGCCGGTTGCGGTCCGCTTGATGGCAGGCGGGCAAACGTGTAACTCCCAAGCCACCCGCCGGCGAGGCGACCGGGGCGTAGCGCAGTCTGGTAGCGCATCTGCTTTGGGAGCAGAGGGTCGCAGGTTCGAATCCTGCCGCCCCGACCAGCCTTCGCCATCGGCCGCGGGCGGCGGTATCGTGCAGGGACACGGGATCGAGAGGAACAACGGAATGCTCGCGCGGATCTTCAAGCCTTCCCGGACGGCCATGCAGTCGGGCAAGGCGGCAACGACCAAATGGGTCCTCGAATATGAGCCGGAGGGCCGCCCGGCGGCCGACCCGCTGATGGGCTACACCTCCTCGGCCGACATGCGCAGCCAGATCAGGCTGGAATTCGAGACCAGCGCCGAGGCCGTCGCCTATGCCGAGCGCAACGCCATTCCCTATACCGTGGTGCCCGACCACGCGTCGGCGCCCAAGAAGATTTCCTATTCCGACAACTTTCGCACCGGCCGCCCGCAGCCGTGGACCCACTGACGGGGTTGACGATGGCGGCCGCTGAAGCTCGGTCCCGTAGCTCAGCTGGATAGAGCAGCAGCCTTCTAAGCTGTTGGTCGCAGGTTCGAGTCCTGCCGGGATCGCCAGCTTCCGTTTGATTTTACGGGAAAATTCTTGCCACGTAATAATTCCGCTGTAGGCGCAGTCAGCTTATGTGGCAGTTTTGTGCCGTGAAATTTCAGGAGCATATGGCAGCGAGAAGGGCGAGCGATTTTTCGCTGGAAGAGGGGCCTAAGCAATCTCGTCCAGAATTGTGGTCGCCTCGGTGGAGGCAACGTCCAGCGGCAAGTCGCCGTACTTGGCGGTCATGGCCGGCGTCGCGTGTCCGAGTAGCTTCTGCAGCCGGTCCAGCGACATGCCTTTCATCCGCAACTTCGTGGCAAAGGTGTCACGGAGGGACCTAACGTCCCGGCGCCCAAACCGTTCGACTTTGTGCGGCGCGTTGACACCGATCTTGGCCATCGCTCGACGCATAGCCTTGGTGGATTGGCGGGGAACATCAGCCCCATTCGCCGCCCAGCCGGGGAACACATAATAGCTGTTGCCGCGCTCCTCAAAGCGCCGCTGCAGCACTTGGCGTATGCGGTTGGTCATCGCGAGGCGGCTCTCGTTGTCCACCTTGGTGCGGTAGATGTGAAGCCAGTGCCAATCTATCGTGTCGATCTGGTCCCATGTCAGGTGGGCGATCTCTCCGTACCGTGCGCCTGTGTCTAGGAGCATTATGGCGAGGTCGTAGTTGTCAACACGTTGGCGGTAGGCCCTGGCGGTCTCGGGAAGGACGTATTCGGCTCCACCGCGTCCCTCGATAGGCCGGCTAGGATTGAGGTCGGCGAGTAGCGCCTCCTCCTCGTCCGGGAGTAGGGGGCGTGGTTTCCCCTTGGGGCGTGCCATTGGAAATTTAAGCCCGTTGGGAACCCGAAACTCACCCTTGAGCAGATGATACGCGGCTGAAATCACCTTGATCTCATGATCAATCGTCTGCGGGGATGCACCTTGCGCCGCGCGGCGCTGACGATATTTCCTGAGCATCGAAGTGGTTAGTTCGTGGAAAGGCGTTGTCGCCGGAGCAACACCCTCAACGCCTCGATATTCCCCGACAACCTTCCGGGAGGATCGTTCAAGGTCCGCGTAGCTCGCGGCTCCAAGCTTCGTTGGCAGGTAGTGATCGAACAGTGCGTCCCTGACAGAGATTTCCTGTACGCCGTTGCCGAACTGAACCCTGTCCAGTTCCTTTGTCCGATAGTCGGCAGCAACAGCCCTTGCCTCTGCCTTAAGGGTCCGTTTGGTGGACACTCGCTTCCGTTTCCCAGCGACGGTCACGTCAAAATACCAGTATGGGGAGTTTTTTCTACGATAGACGGTAGGTCCCTTCACTTTGCCTTCCTTCCTCCTTTCGAGCCAAACAGCATCTGCCACATGAAGGGGTCGTAAAAGCGCAGGAGGGTCTTTGCGAACTCCTGCGGGTCCACCTTCACGGCTTGTGCCCAGAGCTGCATCTTGTCCGGCGGAACACGGGTCTTCCCGCTCTCCACCTGTGAAACCATGGTGTAGTACTCAAACCCCAGAACCTTCGCTATGGCGTTCTGAGTGAGTTCCGCTTTCTGACGGCATTGCCGTAGATAGTCGCCAGCCTGTTTCCTCAGCGCTGCTGCTTCGGGGTGCCCATGCTGGGGATGCGAGTAAGCCATTGTGTCGCCCTCGTTCGTTTCGCAGTCTTCAATATGGGGTACAGCGATCCACTGATCAAGTTCTCATCTGATAAGTGACAATAACAGGGGCTTGTGTCTGCACTCGCGTATCAGATCGAGAGTCGATTGAGCCATGAGTCACGTTTGACTCAGGTGGGTGCGGACATTCATTGGCGGAAGAAGCCCAACGCACTGCCCGTGAGTGGTGTCGCCACCTGCTATTGCAACCAATGTCCACAATGGCTAGAACGAAGCAGGAACGGAGCGGGCCATGACCTATCAAATCCTATGCCTATCTGGTGGAGGCTACTTGGGCCTATACACGGCTGAGGTGTTGGCCCGTATCGAAGCGGCGACCAAGCGACCGGTGGTCATGCAGTTCGATCTCATCGCCGGCACATCTATAGGTGGCGTCATTGCGCTGGCATTGGCCGCCGGCAAAACTGCTGTGTCCATCCGTGAGACACTCGTCTCCAAGGGACCCAAGATCTTCTCCGTGCGCCCCCCACCCCAGAGCGGCATCCGTCAGAAACTCGATTTGCGCCTGAACGCTCGCAAGGCGAAGTACTCATCGGCGCCTCTCCGCGCCGCGCTGGAGGAATTTTTCGATCCTTCACTGAAGGTTGGGGAACTTCGGCGCCGGGTGATCGTCCCAACCGTCAATCTGACAAAGGGGAGTCCGCAGGTCTTCAAGACACCGCATCATCCAACTTTCGTTCGCGATCTGAACGTCTCTGTTATTGACGTTGCGCTAGCGACGTCCGCGGCACCGACGTTCTTTCCGATCCACCGGATTGACGGGGAGCTTTTCGCCGATGGCGGGCTGTACGCCAACTCACCTGATCATCTTGCTCTCCACGAAGCGGAGCACTTCTTGGATTGGCCGTTGAATGAGATCAGGATACTGAGTGTAGGCACGACAACGTCAAAGTTTTCGTTCTCGGCCGGTGGCGGGCTCGACATGGGTTGGATTGCTTGGTTGTCGGGCCAGCGACTTCCAAACGTAATGATCGCCGCTCAGCAAATGAATACGGACTACATGCTGCGGCATCGCCTTCGGGAAAACTACCTTCGCATTGATCAGCCGCAGTCCAAGGAGCAAGAGCGGCAGCTAGGGCTCGACATTGCCTCTGAGGCCGCACGAATTGACCTGGCTGGCTTGGCTGAGGCTTCGGTGCGTGAGCACCTTCCGGGTGTTCAACTCAGGACCATGCTGCAGCACACGGCCGAGCCGCCGCGTTTCTTTGCCACATAGGGAACCTAGATGAATGGGCATCGCTGCGGGTTATTTCTATTCTGCCGATAGCGAAAAGCAGACGCTGCATCGGCGCATTCGGCCGACTGAAGAGCAGTACGAAGAGCAGCGTGACCGTTGGAATAATCTGGCCGATCACCTCTTGTCGGACCTTCGCGCGAAATCGCGGTTGGTCGTCTCCTCGTGGCTTCAAGGGTCATACAAGTTTGGTACTCAGGTACGCCCGGCGCGGAAGGGACAGGAGTTCGACATTGATCTCGGCGTCTATTTCAACTGGGCCGGACGTCCAGAGGACGGTCAATACAGTCCCAAACAACTCAAGGATTTCGTTCAGGCAAGCTTGAACACATACGCTGAAGATGAAGAGAACGACGCCGATCAGGTGGCTGAGCCGCCAAAGGCTAGGTGTTCTCGCATCCATTTCAACGGTGATTTCCACATTGATGTCCCGGCCTACCATTTGGATCAGGACCGGGATGCGCGTTCACTCGCGACGCATGCAGACGAGTGGGAAATAAGTGATCCCAAGGCAATATACGTTTGGTTCAAGAACGAGTTCGAGGATGAGGTTGAGAGGGCGAAAGTACGTCGCCTCGTCCGATACCTAAAGACGTGGGCGCTATTGACGTTCGATGAGAGCGAGCGGCCATCGTCTGTGCTGATCACCGTTCTCGTTTTGGAGAAGGCAGGTTCGGTGGATTGGGATGAGGTGTCGGGCGACGACGAAGCCCTATGCGAAGTGGCGTCAATGATCCTCGCGCGGCTCCGCAATTCTACCGTCGTGGCCAACCCGGTGAACGATGACGAAAACCTCAACCGCTTGGACGCCAGCAAGACGGAAAACCTCGTTCAAGAGCTGGAGAGGTTCGTCAGCACCTCTGACCGTGCGGTTGCCGCTCAATCAGAAGATGAAGCTTGTGACATCTGGTCAGAGCTGTTCGAGCACTTCTTCCCACTTGCCGCAGACGGCGAGGAAGCTCCTGCAGCAACATCGAAAGCATTGATTGCCCTCGAATTTGATCCGCAAGTAGCTGCCCAAGCCACCACGCGAACAATGCCCCGCAAGACGTTCACGGGAATAAACAAGCTTGGTCCGATACCGCGTGACTGTGACATCGAGTTCACCTTGCTGAATGCGGGTTTGGTGCCAGTTGGTGCCAGCATTCATTGGACGGTGCGCAACGAGGGCGAGGAAGCGGAAAATATCAATGATCTGGGCCACAAAGCGGGGACAGGCGCCTTTGCGGTCGAGCGTTCAGCTTACCGCGGCCGACAATTCATGGATGTCTCGGTCCGTCTCAATGGCCGTGTAATTGGCAGGCGCAGGGTGCCGGTGTTTATCACTGGAGTTCAAATGCCGCCTAGGAACCCGAAGAAGAAGCCGGCGTATGTGGCGCTGCGGGGGCGCCGATAGGTGCCAGATAGGTCCAATCTGTGGGCGCCAATGCAGCGCCCATCAGCCACCTAGGCTGACGGTCGGGGATCGTTCGTCCCTGTACGATCAAAAGGTTAGCCCAGCGGGGTCACTGAGTGTGCCGCGACTGTGCCGCAAGGGAGGCTGACCGTGCCCGGTTGTGGGGCACAGGCGCCGGTCGGGGCTTCCGTTCACCTGGAGCTGGGTCGGTTGGGTTCGACGGGCCATCGCTGGTCAGTCAGGCGCCCAGCAAGGGTGTTGGGGTGGGTGGACTACCTCAGAGGGGCCTTGAAGCCCTCCCTTTGGCGTCAGGACTGGCGGTTGGGGGGCCGTAGGTCCAATCCCAGCGGGCTAAATCGCACCCTCAATAAAATCAGCTAGTTAGAAAGTTGTTGCACAGGTGGGTGCGTCGTCACTGATTGCCGGACCGGGGGCAGGGGGGAAATTTCCGGTTCGCCTGCGCTGGAATATGCCCGCACAAATTTCTACAGATTTTTTGGATCGGCGCGGGTTCTTGTGCAGTGGCGGCGGGCGAGGGGACTCGCGTGGGACCAACGTTCCCTACACACTTAACCCATCCCTTTGCTTTGACACTTTCCGTTCCGTCTTTCGTCGAACGCAAGGGACACCATCCGCTCACCTAACGTGTGTCTTTTGGTCGATCTTTCCGTTGGGGCCTTTCTCAGTAACGTAAAAGAAATCGACTTTCGCGGAATACGGCCATTTTCAGGGATGGTCTTGATCTACAGCCCCCTCAGGGCCGCGGTTATCTTCCCCATGCGGCTGAGAGGGCCGAAGGCCGATTTGAACTAGGTTCCCGTCCGGCGCCCCCTTGATCGGGCTCTCGCGCTCATGGGGAGTGGCCAAGAGGCGGTTCAGGCGGCTTCCGCCCAGACCTCTTTCAGGTCCTTATACCGGCGCCGGGTAAATCCGCCCCGTTTGTTGTCCGACACCCGCCACTTCGCGGCCTCGACCAAGTCCCGGTACCTCATTCGTACTTTGCCGGTCTTGCTGTCCAGCGTCTCAAATCCCCCGGTCAGTCCCCGACCCTTCAGAACTCTGGCTGCTGCGTGTGCCGGGTCTATCGAGTTCCTTACGATGGTCTCACCGTTGAAGGTAGCGTTCCAATTTCCCCGCCTGTGGTTTTCGGTCAATGTCACTTGATGGATGTCTTCCTCCTTTCGTTGCCTGTTTCATGTGGGTGCAGTGTTATCAAATGTCAAGGCAGGCTATCAGAAATGCACTGTACAAGCTGCGGACTGATCGCGGTCCGCGCCATATTGGCGGAAGGGACAGGCATCAGGAGGATCGCAAGGGAGCTTGGCGTTGGCGTGGGGACAGTAATCCGTGTCCGTGACGCTGAGCGCGTCCCTGCCTAGCAGCGTGGCAAGATCAACCCGCCACCATGAGATAAACGGGGCGGGGGCACGGGGGAAAATCCGCATCCGCTCGCGGGGCTATATGCGCCCACAAATCTAGCATCGGATTTTAGATCGATCCGGCCGTTCAGTTCAAAGAGCTGCTCATCCGGTCGATGTCAGATTACAAGTCCACGCCCTTCGCGAGAGAATATGCGAGACGCCACGTCTCAGCCGCCCCGCATAGGCATCACGTGGGATACCTTGGCGCTGGGCACTCGATGATTGCGGCCAAAGGCGCCAAATGATTTTCGAGATCAGATTAAAAGAGTTCTAGCCGAGGGTTAACGAGATGCTAATCTCGGCTCGCGGTGTCTCTCTTCTGGCTGTCCCATGGAGGCGTGGGCTCATGCTGGAAGAGACCGTGGGGCAGGGCATTTCATGGATGATCGGCGCAGTGCGCCGTGCGGGGCTGACCGCGCGGCGGAAAGGGATGTTTGCCGCTCTCAGATGCGCGCCACGGCGCACGGACGTGGGGCATTTTCCTTTCGCAAGGCAGGCATCGTCGCTGCGGCCTTTGCCGCGCTGATTGGCTTGAGCAACGCTGCAAACGCCATATTCGTCGGCTCAACGGGCTGTGCCGCCGTCAACAATCGCGACTGGAACCAGTCTGTTTACGGGGGTTCTGATGTTATATCCGACACCTTTGCGGCCGGTGAAAAGTTGAGCTTTAGTTTCACGGGCAATGATCACCCCGGAGCGATAACCTTTGCGTTCACCGGATCTCTGTCTGGCGGTGGCTCCGGCGATCCCTCAAATAATCCCTATGTCGACATTACGGCAACGGACGGGACCGGGACGTTGACGCTCAATGCTCCCGTGAGTGGCTCTTACATTCAAGTATATGCGTCTTCTTGCACGCCCGCGCCCGCCGTCGACCCTCTGAAGCTCAATTCGACCGCTTCAGCGACGACCCAGGTCGGCCGGGCCTATTCGCAGACGAACGTCGCCAGCGGTGGCACGCCGGGATCGGGATATAGCTATTCCGTCATCGGCACCCTACCGGCCGGCACGACGCTGAACCACAGCACTGGCACCGTATCCGGCACACCGACGACCGCCGGGCCGTTCAGCTATACGATCCGGGCGACCGACAGTGCGACCCCTGCGCAGACCGAGGACCAGACGGTTTCCGGCACCATTCTCGCGGCGGCCACCGGCGTGTCGCTGGTCTCGTCGCTGAACCCGAGCGAACTCGGGCAGTCGGTGACCTTCACGGCGACGCTGAAAGTGAGCGGAACGCCAACCGGCACCGTCACCTTCAAGGATGGCGCCACTGTGCTGGGCACGGTCGCCTTGTCCGGCAACGCAGCCGCCTTCACCACTGCGTCGCTGGCGCTTGGCAGTCACAGCATCACCGCCACCTATAATGGCGACGGCAACTACGACCCGAGCACGTCGGATGCCTTCGCCCAGAGCGTCGATGTGCCTGCCGACAGTGTGAATGCGGAACAGGTTCAGAAGCAGATCACGCCCATCGTCGCCCAGACATCGGGCGAGGCCATCACCGACGCGATCACGGACGGCATTGGCGACGGGTTCGGCGGGGGCGGGGGTGGCGGCGGACCGCTGGCCTTCGGCCCGGATGGCTTCACCTTCAACTTTGCCGGCGAACCGGTCCGCGAACGCGCCAACAAGGCTTTCGCCGCGCTGGGCTATGCCGACGATCCGGCCACCAAACCGCGGCCGCTCACCTTCGACCAACGCTGGAACGCCTGGGCGAGCGTGCGCGGCACCGGCTGGAACGGCCACGGCGCTGCTGCCGGCGTCGACGGCCTGCAGATCAACGTGACGGGTGGTGTCGGCTACAAGCTGACGCCAGACCTGCTGGTCGGCGCCGTCGCCGGCTATGAGCATTTCGACTACGACGCGACCTCGCTCTCGGGCACGCTCAAGGGGAACGGCGGCTCGGTCGGCGGCTATCTCGGCTGGCGCTTCGGGACGGGCCTCCGCTTCGACGCCGCCGCCGTGTGGTCGGGCATCGCCTATGACGCGACGTCCGGCGCGGCGACTGGCTCGTTCAATGGCAGCCGCTGGCTGGTGTCGAGCGGCCTCACCGGCAGCCACAAATGGGGCGGGTTCATTTTCGAGCCGTCGGGGCATCTCTATGCGCTGTGGGAGAGCCAGGATGCGTGGACCGACAACCTCACGATTGCCCACCCCGCCAACAGCTTCTCCACCGGGCGGGGCAGCCTCGGCGGCAAGATCGCCTATCCGTGGATGTCGGCCGACGGAACGCGGGTGACGCCCTATGTCGGTGCCTATGGCGACTACCGCTTCAGCAGCAACAGCTCAGTCGTCGGCTCGCCGGTGGTGAGCGTCGAGGATGGCTGGTCGGGGCGGGTGACCGGCGGCGTCGGTTTTTCATTGCCGGCCGGCGCCACGCTCAATCTCGACGGCGAACTTGGCGGCTTCGGCAGCAACTACCTGATCTGGTCGGCCCGTGCCCGCGCCGGGGTGCCGTTCTAGGATACCAGTGCAGGGCAAGGCAGTCACCGCAAGGTTGTCTGACGACTTTCCGCTAAGCTCGGCAGCGGTCGGCCACTGATCGGAAGCCTGACTTTCGCGCTTTGAATATTCCTACCCGTGCTTCTCTGGTAGCATGGCATGGACGAGTCGCGACGATCTCAGGCTGACGATCCGCATGGGCCTCTCAAGGGGCCTGAAGCTCGTTCGCGGGATGCGCCGGCAGTTATCCGAGGAAGAACGCGACCGGGTAGCCGACGCGATCCTTGAGCAGCTCCTGCGGTCCAACTACCGGATTGAGCCGGGGCCTGTGCCGCTTGGGCATGGACCGGCGTTGTTGCCACCACTCGAATGATTGAGGACGGAGCGTTTCTTGTTTGAAGACACCCGCGTTGTCACCCCGCTTCAACGGTTCTCCGCCCAGCGCCGCGACGCCTCTTGTTAACGATCTGTTAAGGATCGGGAGCTGTAATCCCAGTACGAGCGGTCGAACATCGCGCACACATTTTGGCGAGTCCATGCCCCCGGCCTCGCCTTTCAAACGACAGCTAATGCTGCGTGTTCGGCCGCTCGACCAATCTCTTCACCGAAATCGCACACTTCTCACGGGACGTTTCTCAGTCGGGTAGCCCCCCGGTGGCTCTCCGGTTTGGGATGCGCTGGATGTTCTGACGGTCTGAACTACGGCGCTCACCTCGTTTCCTTGTTCAGCAGCTTGCCCCCAAGAGCGTACACCGCCGCGTGATGAACGATGGAGATGATCGCTAACGTCCACGCCCACAGCGGTTGGCCGGCGACGTACAACGCAAGGGCAGCCAGTCCCGAGATGATCAGTTCCTGAGTGAGACGGAGGGGCTCTCCTAGCGTTCCCGCTTGGTGAAAATCGACCGCTCCCCAGAAGCCAAAACCCAGTACCGGAACGGTGACGGCGAGAACTATAGCCATCATCCCCGAAGCAGCGTGGTAGCCCCAGACCGCGAAAGCCACCACGATGCCGGCCTCCATGATGCCCCTGAGGCCAACATTGAGCCACTTCAACGTCGTTTTCGCCCCGCTATCTGGCACCGTCCGTCTTCTCCCTCAAATGTAGGTCACCATCCCAGTTCGTCGTAAGTCGGATGTGTTGCTGCGACGACGGCTCGGCGGGTCCGCCGACCGCGGCGGCACCACGGCCCACTCAGTGGGCGCGAGAAGGTGAGAGGGTACGCTGACTCATTTCCGCTGTCGGGTTCAAGGCACCGCCCCCCAGTTTCTCAGATCCCGGCCTATCTGCAAAATGGCCA
Organism: uncultured Alphaproteobacteria bacterium; assembly: GCA_963782045.1. Taxonomy (GTDB): domain Bacteria; phylum Pseudomonadota; class Alphaproteobacteria; order Rhizobiales; family Kaistiaceae; genus CAVSRC01. Next base: position 44,185 of record CAWAIR010000037.1, on the reverse strand, counting down.
CTGGATTGTGGAGGATCGCGTCAGGAGCGGCTTTGAGGGGGACTGGGGAAATCGCACTCCCGAAATCAAACACCTCTCACTGAGCGTTTCTCGGTGGGTACCCCCGCCGTTCGCATGCTGAACAAGCCGTGAGGTCACCTGCCAGTGTGCCACTTTTGTGACAAACAATCGCACTTTCTGCCGGAACAAAAGTGCCGTACATATCAGATAGTTACGCATGTCGTAATCTTTTTAACACTTTGATGTCGTTGGGCTATCACTCTAGATAGCGTAACTTTCTCAGTAAGTTACCAGAAGTAACTGTGAGCCTTCTAAGCTGTTGGTCGCAGGTTCGAGTCCTGCCGGGATCGCCAGTCTTGCGGCCCGCTTACCCGCACCAGGGGCGGGGGGAAGGCGGGCAGCCGGTGGTGCCGCACCGGTAGGGGACGGCGAGACCTTCCGAAATGAGGATGTCGCCGACGTCGCGGCCGTCGACGCGGAGGCTGCCGCAGGCGCGGCCGTAGTTGCACGCTTGCGTGCCCTCCCTGCCTGGCCGGCAGGCACAGGTGAGGCTGGCGAAACGCACGCCGCCGCCGTCGACGAGTTGGCGCAGGCGCTCGGTCGCCGCCTCGCCCAGCCGCTGCTCGGCCGCGCAGTTCGGCTTCCAGGTTTCCGGCGCATTGAAACCGACCAGCCGCGTCAGCCGGCCGTGAATGCGCACGGTGTCGCCGTCGACCACGCTGATGGCGTGGGCGACCGGCATGTCGATTGATGTGGCGGTGCCCGGAAGCGGCGGGCCGGCGCGCAGCCATAGCAGGGCGAGCACTGCGATGGCGCTCGCGGCGAGCGGCGGCCCGAGGACGGCGAAATCCGGTTTGCCGCGCCAGCCCGCCGTGGGCGCCGGCGCTCGATGCGGCGATGAGGTGAAGGCCCGGAGCTTGCGCATGGCGCCTGTCGTATCCGCATGAGCGTTGACGGCGCCTTAAGCGGCGGTGCGGCCGGAACGGAAACTCGTGGATTGGCGTTATTCCCTGGCAGCCCATCGGGACGGAGAGAACACCATGGGAGACAGGGAAGAGAGGATTCGCCAGCGGGCCTACGGCATCTGGCAGGAGGAAGGCGAGCCACACGGCCGCGCCGCGGAGCATTGGCACCGCGCCGAGCGCGAACTCGACGAGCAGACCGACGGCATCGGCGAAGAACAGCCCACCGTCGGTCCAGACTCGCATGACGAGCCGGTGCCGGTCCCCGATATCGGCCGCGCCTCCAGCCTCCAGCCCGGCGGTACTATCCCCGGCGCTCAACCCGGCGCCGGCATGGGCAGCCTCGGCACCGGCGGCGGCAGCACGGCCGGCCGGGCCACCGGAAACCGGCGGCGGGCCAAACGCTGATCGATCTCTGATGAACTGTCACAGATTGGCATTATCCTTGCTCACCAGAGGGCGTGGTGAGTTGGAGAAGAGGCTATGACCGACAGAGAAGACAAGATTCGTCAGCGTGCATACAACATCTGGGAACAGGAAGGCTATCCGCACGGCCATGCCGACGACCATTGGCATCGCGCCGCGCGCGAGGTCGAAGGATCGGTGGCGGCCGAGCCCGAGCTTCCCCATCTCGGCAGTGCGCCGAGCCTTCAGCCGGCCGACATGCCGCCGGCCAAGAAGCCGGTGGTGAAGCGCCGCAAGCCGGTGAGCGAAAGCGCGCCCGCGGCCGCACCCAAGACCAAGGTGCGCACCCGCGCTGCGGCCACACGCAACGGGCCCACCAAGAAGGGCTGATCCACGGCGCCTCGGCGCCGCGCCCCAAGCATTAGACCAGCCCCGGCCGGCGAGGCCGGGGCCGGATGCCGTTGCCGCGCGAGGGTTCCGGAGCGGATGGTCAGGCCGAAGTCCGCCGGCCCGTGCCGCGTCGCAGGCCGCCTCGGCACTCTTTCCATGGGGGAGGGGCCGCGGGCATCCGGCTTCTAGCGCGCAGCCCACAGCAGGCCGCGCTTGAGGATGGTGCGCATCTCCGGCACGTCGAATTCCTTCACGACGTGGCCGAGCGAGGAATAGAAGACGCGGCCCTGCCCGTGGCGGCGCTTCCACACCACCGGCATGGCCACGCCGGCGATCCACGGCGCGTGCTCGCCGGAAAACGTCGTGGTGGCGAGCACCTCGTTCGACGGGTCGACGTGCATGTAGTACTGCTCGGAGGTGTAGTCGAAGTCGTCGATGCCCTGCATGATCGGGTCGTCGCGCTTCACCACGTTGACGCGATAGTCGATGACGTTGCCGGGATGGGCGACCCACTGGCCGCCGCACATGAACTGGTAGGCGACGGCGTCGCGGAAGGCGTCGCACATGCCGCCGTGATAGCCGGCGAGCCCGACGCCGCCGCGCACCGCCTTCTCCAGATTGTCGAGTTCCTCCTTCTCGATCTTCGACATCGTGTAGATCGGCACGATCAGGCTCATGTCGGCGATGGTCGGATCGGCGAAGGCCTCGGTGGTGTTTTCGATGTAGACCTTGAAGCCCTCCTGCTCGAGCATGCCTTCGACGATGTGTGCGCCCTGTTCCGGCTCGTGGCCGCTCCAGCCGCCCCAGACGATCATTGCCTCACGCATTGACGAATTCCTCCAAGTTGATTGAGCGGCTCAGTCGAGCATGCCGTTGGCAAGCGCGACGGGCAGCATCGCCGGCCGTTCCGGCCGGCTTTCGATGACGATGGCCTGGCCCGAGTCGGAGGAACGCTGGAACGCCTCCATCACCTCGAGGACGTGGAAGGCGAGCGCACCGCTTGCCCGGTGCGGGCGGCCGGTGCGGATTGCCCGCGCCATGTCGACAGCGCCGAGAATGCGGAAATTGCCGTTGGCGTAGGCATGCAGGGTGGGCACCGCCCGCCAGTTGGCGGCGGCCGCGGTGGCGGTCTCGATCTGGCCGCCGAAATTGTTGGGGTCGGGCACGCTGATAGCGCCCTCGCTGCCGTAGAGCTCGATCGGCCGGTGATCGTGGCGGGCGATGTCGAAGCTCATGACGACGGTGACCAACGCGCCGTTGTGGAACTCCATGGTGCCGGCGACATGGGTGGCGACCTCCACCGGAATGGTGGTGCCGGCGAGCGGCTGGCTGGTGATCATCCGCTCGGCGCGCAGGCGCGAGGTGAGCCCGGCAACCCGCTTCACCGGTCCGAGCAGGTTGACCAGGTCGGTGATGTAGTAGGGACCCATGTCGAGTATCGGCCCGCCGCCCTTGAGATAGTAGAAGGCCGGGCTCGGATGCCAGCGCTCGTGGCCGGCGGTGCCGAAGATGGCGGTGCCGCCGATCGGCTGGCCGATGGCGCCCTCGTCGATGAGCTTGCGGCAGGTCTGGTGGGCGCCGCCAAGAAAGGTATCGGGGGCCGAGCCGACGCGCAGGCCCTTGGCCGCGGCCGCGTCGATCAGCGTCTTCGCCTCGGCGAGCGTGATGCCGAGCGGCTTCTCCGAGTGGACGTGCTTGCCGGCGGCGATCGCCTTGAGGCCGACCTCGACGTGGGCGCCGGGGACGGTGAGGTTGACGACGATCTCGATCCGGGGATCAGCGAGCAGGTCCTCGACGCTCTTCGCTGGGATATCGAATTCGGCGCCACACGCCTCGGCCGTGGCCTGGTTCAGGTCCGCCACGGCGCGGATCTGGATGATGCCGGGAAACACACGCGCCGCATTGAGATAGGCGCCACTGATGTTGCCGCAGCCGATGATGCCGATGCCGACTGGATCCACTGATCTCTCCTGTCTTTCGTCGTGATGCGGGGGTCAGGCCGCCTGCGCCTTGCCGATGCGGAAACGCGCGGCCAGCGGATCGTCGTCGTGTGCATCGCGGGCGACGACCGCCTCGTATTCGGTCGGCTCCACCACCCAGCCTTTCGCCGTGTCGAACCAGGCGAGTTCCGCCGCCGGAACGGCAAGGCGCACCTGCTTCGTCTCGCCGGGGGCGAGATGCACGCGGGCGAAGGCTTTCAGCTCGCGCGGCGCCCGTTCGACCTTCGAGCCGCGGCAGGAAACGTAGAGCTGGACGACGTCGTCGCCGGCCCGGCCGCCGGTGTTGGTGACATCGACCGTGGCTGCAAGCGTGCCCTCCGGCGTCAGCGTGTCGGCGGCGAGCCGCAGGTTGCCGTGCGCGAAGGTCGTATAGCTGAGCCCGAAGCCGAACGGATAGGCCGGCTTGTTGCCGTCGCGCAGGAGCTTCCGGTAGCCGTGCCAGAGATCGTAGGTGATCGCGGTGGCGTCGCGGTCGAAGAAGGGTAGCTGGTCGGCCGAGGCCGGGAAGGTGCAGGGCAGGCGGCCGCTCGGATTGACCTTGCCGGTGAGGATGTCGGCCAGCGCATGGCCGCCCTCCTGGCCGGGGTACCACAGCATGAGGATCGCCGGCACCGTCCGGCGCCAGGCTTCCATAATGACGGCGCTGCCGGCCATGACCGCAACGATGGTGCGCGGGTTGGCGGCGGCGACCGCCGCGATCAATGCCTCGTCCTCGGGGCGAAGCGTAAGGCTCAGCCGGTCGCCGCCGGGCGAAAAGCCGCTGTCGCTCATGCCGTTGACGAGCTGGTCGGTCTGCGCCTTCTCGGCGGCGTTCCTGGGTGGCGGGAAGAGCGCGGCATGCGGCGCCAACTGGTTGGGCGGGATGTATTCGCCCTCGTCGGCATGGGTGAAGCCGACGACGACAAGCACGGTTTCGACGGCAGCGGCGGCTTGCGCGGCGCGCTTGAGATCGCTGCCGTCGTCATGGCTGACAGCGTCGCCGAGCGCGGCGCGGAGGCCCTCGAGCGGCGTCACCACATGGTCCGGATGGGTCATGCTCGATCCGCCGTCGCCGGTATTGGGCACCGCCGCGAGACGGCCGATGACGGCAAGCGTGGCCGAGCCGGCGAGCGGCAGCAGGCCGCCCTCGTTCTTGATGAGCACGATGCTCTTCTCCGCCGCCTCGCGGGCGATGGCGCGATGGGCGGCCGCGCCGACGACGCTTGGCGGATAGGCAGCCGCATCGCGGCCCTGGCCGAAGCGCACCTGCTGGCGGATGAGGCGGAGCGCCGCATCGTCGATGCGGCCCATCGCCACCGCACCGCTTTCGACCAGCGCCTTCAGACCCATGGCGTAGATGGTGGCAAACGGCATCTCGATGTCCTGGCCGGCGAGCGCCGCCTTCCTGGCGTCGCGCATGCCGACGATGAAGTCGGTGACGGTGAAGCCGGAAAAGCCCCACATCTCCTTGAGGATGTCGGCGATGAGCGCGCGGTTCTGGCCGGCCCATTCGCCGTTGACGCTGTTGTAGGACGTCATCACCGAGGCGACGCCGGCATCGACCACGCGCTTGAAGTGGGCGAGATAGACCTCGTGCAGCGTGCGCGCGTCCGCCGTCACGTCGACGTCCTGGCGCATGTTCTCCATCGAATTGAGGGCGTAGTGCTTGACGCAGGCCATGACGTGGTTCTGCACGCCGGTCGCCAGCGCCGCCCCCATGACGCCGAGGTGGAAGGAATCCTCGCCGTAGCTCTCCTGGGCGCGGCCCCAGGCCGGGTGGCGCAGCAGGTTGATGCAAACGCCGCCGAAGAAGTTGCCGCCGAGCGCGCGGATTTCGCGGCCGATGACGTCACCGACACGGGCCTCCAGCTCCGGGTCGAAGCTCGCCCCGCGCGCCATCGACACCGGGAAGGTGGTGGCGCCGTCCATGATGCAGCCGCGCGGGCCATCGACGAAGCGGATGCCGGGAATGCCGAGGCGTTTGACCGCTCCGGCCACCCAGAATTCGCGGCTGTAGCCCTGCGGCGCCGACATGCGGGCGAGGCCCTGCCAGAAGGGCAGGTCGCCATCCATCAGGCCGAGCTTTTCGTCGAGGGTGAGTTCGGCGACGAGGCTCAGCGCCCTGGCGTCGATCTCGTCGGGCGAGAGCGTGGCGGAGGTTTCGAGGGCGCCGAAAGCGGCGCAAGCGGGCTGGGTCATCTTTGGCCTAACGTGGTCGAGGGGCGGGGCCCGTGGTGTTCCAGGGTGCGCCGTAGAGGTCGCGGAGCGTCATGGCGGCGGCGCCGCGTGCCCACATGTCCTCGCCGAAGTCGCGCACCACGATGCGGGCGACGTCGGAGAGGCTGGCCGGCGTGAAGCGCAGCACCGCGGCGCGCAGCGGCGTCAGCAGCCGGTTGCTGGCGGATAGCGCCGTACCGGTGAGGATCACCTTGGGCGGCGCAAATAGCGTGATCAGGTTGGCGATGGCGAAGCCGAGCGCCTCGCCGGCAAGCTGCGTCGCGGCGGCGTCGGTGACGGCCAGGGCCGCAACGCCCGCCGCACCGCCGGCGTGGCCCGCGTGCAGCGCGGCGCCGCCGTCCGGGTCGGCCGCGTCGATGAAATCGATCAGCCGGCGCAGCTCGCCGTCGGCATTGGGCAGATGGACGAGGAAATCGCCGAGGTCGGGGCTGAGACCGTCGGCGCCGCGGAACAACTCGCCGCGGTGCATGATGCCGAGGCCGAGTGTGTGTTCGACGCTGACCACGAGGAAATCGTCGATGCCGATGCCGTGGCCGAACCAGTGCTCGGCCAGGGTGACCAGATTGACATCGCTGTCGACGATCACCGGGACGCCCAGGCGCGCCGAGATCTCCCCGCCGAAGGGGACGTCGCGCTCGCCGAAGATCGGGCTCTGGCGGCAGATGCCCGATGCGCTTTCGACCACGCCGGGGAGGCCGACGCAGACGCCGCTGATGGCGGCGATATCGAGACCCGCATCGGCGACGGCGCGGCGCACGCCGTCCTCGATCAGGTCGGCGATGACGCCGGCCGGCTGTCGGTCGACGCGGATCGGCAGCGACAGCGTCTTGACCACATCGGCGCGAAAGTTGGTCACCGCCACGGTGATCTGGGCCGGCGCCAGCTTGGCGCCGACCACGAAGGCGGCGTCGGGATTGAGCTCGAGCATCACGCGGGGGCGTCCACGCGTCGCGTCGCGGACGGCGCCGACCGGGCGCGGAATGATCAGCCCGTCTTCGAGCAGGGCGGCGGTGATGGCCGAAACGGTGGTGGGGCTGAGGTCGGTGCGGTCGGCGATCTCAACACGCGAGATCGGACCGGCCCGGCGGATCGCGTCCATCACATGGAAGCGATTGATCGCGCGCATGAACTCGGGATCGGCAGTCTTCATTTCAGTCAGTCCGCGGCACCCGCCAAGGCGCCGTCTTTTCTGTGGGTCCGCGATTTAATCCTCGCTCGGTCTCCTCGTGTCAATGCGGGGCGTGCTGCAAATCCGCACAGTTGCAAATCTTGCTTGACAGTGAAAGCGCGCCAAAGCCAGATTTTAATTCTGGCTCCAAAAATAATGCCGGAGGCCGGCGACAAGAACAGGTGCCAAGAGAATCCAGAGGACACGCGAAGAGAGGGTGACGAAAATGCTGAAGAAAGCGATTGCGGGAGCCGGGCTGGGCCTGGCTCTCATGATGTCGCCGGCGCTGGCCGCCGACGTCACAGTCCACATGCTTCACGTCAACGAGGTGGCCATCCCGATCTGGAAGCAGATGGGCGAGGACTACAGCAAGGCCCATCCGGGCGTGACCGTCAGCGTCGACTACCTGGAGAACGAGGCCTACAAGGCGAAGCTGCCGACGCTGCTCCAGTCGGACGACCGGCCGGACATCATCTATAGCTGGGCCGGCGGCGTCATGAAGGCGCAGATCGCCGCCCAATACATCAAGGACATCAGCGCCGATCGCGCCTATTTCGAGAACGCGCTCTATCCGGCGCCGCTCGGCGCCTATGTGGTCGACGGCAAGCTGTACGGCATCCCGATGCAGCTTTCCAACGTGTCGATTCTCTACAACAAGGACCTGCTGGCCAAGGCCGGCGTCGACCCGGAATCGATGAAGACCTGGGAAGGCTTCCTTGATGCCGTGAAGAAGCTCAAGGCGGCCGGCATCACCCCGCTGATCGTCGGTGGCGGCGACAAGTGGCCGATGCATTTCTACTATTCCTATCTGCTCATGCGCATTGGTGGCGAAGCCGTGCTGGCCACCGCCGAGAGCACCAAGGACGGCTTCCTGGCGGCGCCCTTTGTCGAGGCCGGCAAGCGGCTGAAGGAACTCGCCGATCTCGAGCCGTTCCAGGAAGGCTGGCTGGGCACCAAGTACCTGCCCTCGCAGGGCATGTTCGGCGACGGCAAGGGGGCCATGGGGCTGCAACTCAACGGCTTCATCCAGGGCCAGGCGAAGAACGCCACCGACGGCAAGGGCATCCCGCTCGACAAGATCGGCATGGCGCCGTTCCCGACGCTTCCCGGCGGCAAGGGCAAGATCACCGACGTGTTCGGCGGCGTGCAGGGCTTCCTGCTCACCAAGGACGCCAAGCCCGAGGCGGTCGACTTCCTCAAGTACTTTGCCACCGCGCCGGTGCAGAAGGCGGCGGCGGAGGCCGGCATCTACGTTCCGGCGGTCAAGGGCACCAGCCAGTTCATCACCAATCCGCTGACCAAGCAGGTGTCCGACATGCTGTCGAACGCCACCTGGCTGCAGAACTTCCTCGATCAGGATCTCGGGCCCTCGGTCGGGCGCGTGGTCAACGACATGTCGGTGGCGATCGCCGCCGGCGATGTGACGCCCGAGGAGGCGGTGCAGCAGATCCAGGAAGCCTGGAACCAGAGATAGTCTTGCAATGACCTCTGGGGGACCTCGGCGCGACGGCCGGGGTCTCCCCTTTGAGCGCGATATCAAGCGGGCCCGATGACGGACGCCAGAGCGACCCTGAGCGGGAGACCGGCTAATGCGCGCAGCGGCTGGCTCACCGCGCTGATCTTCCTGCCGCCGGCGCTCGGTCTGTTCACCGTCTTCGTCATCCTGCCGATCGGCGAGGCCGCCTGGTACAGCATCTTCAACTGGAACGGCCTCGGTCTTCCGTCGCGCTTCATCGGCATCGAGAACTTCGTCCAGCTCTTCCACAACAAGGTCTTCGCGCGCGCTTTTCTCGACAACGTGCTGATCATCGTCATTTCGCTGACGATACAGTTGCCGCTGGCCCTGGCGATGGCGGTGCTGCTTGCCGACAAGCTGTGGGGCGCGGTGGCCTTCCGCATGATCTTCTTCCTGCCCTACATTCTCGCCGACGTCGCCGCCGGCCTCATCTGGCACTTCATGTTCGACGGCGACTACGGGCTGATCTCGCAGCTCTCGCAGCGCATCGGCTTCGGGCCGGTTTATCTGCTCGCCGACCGCCACTGGGCCTTCGTCGCCGTGCTGGTGGTGATCGTGTGGAAATATTTCGGCTTCCACATGATGCTTTACATCGCCGGCCTGCAAAGCATCGACCGCAGCCTCTACGAGGCGGCGGCGATCGATGGCGCCAACGCCTGGCAGCGCTTCCGCTTCATCACGCTTCCCGGCCTGGCGCCGATGATCCGCCTGTCGGTGTTCTTCTCGCTGCTCGGCTCATTGCAGTTCTTCGACATGATCGTCTCGCTGACCGGCGGCGGTCCGCTCAACACGACCCATACGATGGTGTCGTTCCTCTACTATTTCGGCATCGGCCGCATGCGCGTCGGCTTCGGCTCTGCGGTCGGCGTCGTGCTGTTCGTCATCTGTGCCTCCGTCGCCTTCGGCTACAAGCGGATCTTCATGCGCGATGACTGACCTGACCTCCCGCGCGAATCCCGCGATGGCCGTGCCGGCTGGCCGCTCGGCGCACGAGGGGACGCCGCTTTCGACCCCGGTCGGCGGGCTGCCCCGCCTGCTGATCCTGTTCTTCGTGGCCGGCGTCATCCTGGTGCCGCTGCTGGCGACCGCGGTCGGCGGCTTCAAGGAACTCGGTGAACTGAGGACCAACCCATTCGGCCTGCCGAAGGTCTGGCACTGGGAGAACTACTGGGGAATCCTGGTCACCGCGCGCTACTGGCGCATCCTCGGCAATTCGCTGGTCATCGCCGGGTTCACCGTGTCGCTGGTGCTGGCGGTGGCCGCGCCGGCCGCCTTTGCCTTCGCCCATCTGCGTTTCTTCGGCCACAAGTTCCTGTTCAACTATCTCATCCTCGGGCTGACCTTCCCGTTCGCCACGGCCATCCTGCCGCTGTTCATCAAGGTGCGCGATCTCGGCCTACTCGACACCCATTGGGGCATCATCCTGCCGCAGGTTGCCTTCGGCCAGGCGGTCAGCATCCTGCTGTTGCGCAATGCCTTCCGCCAGCTTCCGGTCGAGCTCCTCGAATTGGCGCTGGTCGACGGCTGCGGCTACATCCGCTTCTTCCTGTGGATCACGCTGCCGCTGTCGCGGCCGATCCTGGCGACGGTGGCGGTAATCAGCTTCGTGACCAGTTGGAACAACTTCCTGCTGCCGCTGGTCGTGCTCAACACCACGTCGAAATACCCCTGGACGCTCGGACTGATGGACTACCAGGGCGAGTTCATCGTCGCCTGGCAGCTCATCCTCGCATTCATCACGCTCACCATCATCCCGGCGGTGATCATGTTCGTCGTCGCGCAACGCTATCTGGTCGCCGGCCTGACCGCCGGCGCGGTCAAGGGGTGAGCGGCAGAGGCCGGGGGCGTAGCGGTTTTCCGGCTGTTGCAATCCGCCATAATTGAATACCCTCGGCACGGTCTTCATGGGGCGCGCGCGGACGAGGGAAGGCAGACCGTCCGGCACGATGGCAAATTCCTTCGAGTCACTCTTTGGCGGCCAGCGTGCGCGCCAGGTGGAGGCAGCGACCGACCGCGTCGCCGGCTCGCCGGCGGCGAGCCTTGTCGTGCTGGTGCTGGTTGCCCTTGCCTGTTTCCTGCCGGGCTTCCTGACCATACCGCCGCTTGACGGCGACGGGCCGTCCTACGCCGTCGCCGCCCGCGAGATGGTGGCCACCGGCGATTTCGGCACCGTGCGGGTGCAGACCGACATGCAGCCGTGGCGGCCGCACGGCATGCAATGGCTGGAGGCGCTGACCCTCATCCTCACCGGCCGGACCGGCAATCCGCCGGTGTGGATCTTCCGCATTCCCTCGCTCATCGGCGCCGTTGCCACGGTTCTGTTGACCTGGTGGACGGTGCTCGCCTTCGGCCGGCCGCGAGCGGCGTTCATCGCCGGCGTGCTGGTCGCCGGCAGCGGCGTCCTCGGGCTGCAGGCGCGGCTGGCGGCACCGGACGCCGTGCTGGTGGCGGTGACCACGCTTGCCGCCGGTGCCCTGGCGCGCCTGTGGCTGGCCGACGACAAGCCGGCGGCCGGCGCAATCCCCTGGCTGTTCTGGCTGGCGATCGCCGCCGGCGTCCTGGTCGATGGCATCGTCGCGCCGGGGATGGCGGCCGCGGCGGTGCTCGCGCTTTCGCTCGAGCGGAGCGATCTCGGCTGGCTCGGCCGTCTCCGGCCGGCGGTGGGCGTCGGGGTGATCGCGCTCGCCGCCTTGCCCTGGCTGTCATCCATCGCGGCGCTGGCCATCTCCGATGCCGGCGGGCCCGACATCCCCTTCCTCACCCGCATCGGCGTTCCCTTCGCGCTCGAGGCGCCGCCGGGAACCTACACGCTGTTCGCCCCGCTGCTCGCCGGCCCGGCGATGACCTTCATCTTCGCCGCAACCCCCTGGCTCACCGCCAATGCCCGCCGGCCGGCGGTGTTCTTCGCGTTGGCCTGGGGCGCGCCGCTGTGGGTGGTCGCCGAGCTCACCACCGACAAGCTGGCGCAATACGTGCTGCCGGCGGTTCCGATGATCGCCATGCTGGCCGCCGTGGCGATCGACGAGGGAGCGGCGAAGATCAGGGGCCGCATCAGCCAGTTCTATTCGTCGAGCCCGCTGATCTGGCCGCCGATCATCGCCGTGGCGATACCGGCGATCTTCGTCGCGCTCGAAAACCGCTTCCCCGCCTGGGCCTTCGCCGCCTTCGTGGTCGCGGGCATCCTCGGGCCGGTCGCCTGGCTGTGGCTGGAGCGCGGCCAGGGGGTGGCGGCGTCGATGCTGGCCGTGCTGTCGGCGGCCTTCATCTATCTCGGATTCTTCGGGTCAATCATGCCGGGGGTGAGCGGGCTGCGCGTCGCCGAAAACATCGTCGCCGTCGGCCGGGCAAACGTGTCCTGCGTCGACCCGCTCTTCGCCGCCGCCGGCTTCCCCGAGGAGAGCCTCGTCCTCGTCGCCGGGCGGCAGACGCTGCTCACCGACGGCGCTGGCGCGGCGGACTTCCTCAACGCCCGCGGCTGCCGCGTCGCCGCGGTCGATACCTCGCAGATATCCTCTTTCCGCCAGCGCGCCGACGATCTCGGCCTCGACCTGATCGAGCGCGGCCGCGTCCATGGCTTCGACGCGCGCAAGACCCGGCGCGTCGACATGCATGTCTTCTCGGTCAGGGGGACGGGCGTCTGACGGCGGTCAGGTTCGTTTCGAGGTCGGCGATCAGGTCGTCGGGGTCCTCCAGCCCGATGTGCAGGCGGACCAGCGGGCCTTCCGCCTTCCACGGAACGGCGGTGCGGCCCCAATCGACATGGGCGAGGATGGCGAGGCTCTCGAATCCGCCCCACGAGGCACCGATGCCGAAGAGGCTGAGCCCGTCGATGAACCGCTTGGCCTCTTCCTCGCTCCAGCCGCGGAAGACGAAGCCGAACAGCCCGCTGCCGCCGGTCATGTCGCGCTTCCACAGGGCATGGCCCGGATCGGAGGGCAGCGGCGGGTAGAGCACGCGGGCGATCTCCGGCCGCGCCGCCAGCCACGCCGCCACCTTGAGCGCCGAAGCGTAGTGGCGCTCCAGGCGGACGGCGAGGGTACGCAGGCCGCGCAGGCCGAGGAACACGTCGTCGGGCGCCACGTGCATGCCGAGATAGGTGAACGTGTCGTGCAGCCGCGGCCAGGCCGCCGCATTGGCCGCGACCGTGCCGAGCATCACGTCGGAATGGCCGCCGAGATATTTGGTGCCGGCATGGATCGACAGGTCGACGCCGTGGTCGAGCGGGCGAAAATAGAGCGGCGTCGCCCAGGTGTTGTCGAACAGCACCGTGGCATCGTGCCGATGCGCGACCTCGGCGATGGCCGGCACATCCTGCATCTCGAAGGTCAGCGAGCCGGGCGCTTCCACATAGACCACGCGCGTCCTGTCGGTGAACAGCGCCTCGATGCCGGCGCCGACCGCCGGATCGAAATAGCTGGTCTCGATTCCAAGGCGGTTGAGAACGCTTCCAGCGAAGCGGCGAATGGGGCCGTAGACGTTGTCGACGATGAGGATGCGGTCGCCCGCCGACAGACAGGAGAGCAGGGCGACCGTGGCGGCTGCCAGGCCCGATGGGCACAGCACGGTCCCCGCCGCTCCCTCCATTTCGCTGACGGCCTGCTCGAGCGCGTCGCTGGTCGGCGTGCCGTGCCGCCCGTAGGAGTATCGCTGGCGCCTATCTTGCATGTCGTCGACGGAGGGATAAAGCACCGTCGAAGCATGAACCACGGGTGGATTGACAAAGGGACCGGTCAGACTCTTGTCGCGACCGGCGTGAACGAGGCGGGTGGCAGGTTTCTTGGCATGCGGCCCGTCGCCGGAATGATTGGTCATGCCACTCAATCGGTCACTGGATTGACGCCCGAATGGGCAGATGGTGACCGCACCTGCCCAGGCGATGCCCTTGACCCCTATCGAATAATGGCCTGTGATGCTTGGGTCAATCGACCCGGATCGGGGCGGCCTCGGGTGTATTGGGGCGGACAGCCTGCATATAGTCACAACTGTATGGGCGCGGCCCGGGGGCCGTTGCCGACATTCCTACCAAGCTGGAGGGCAATACATGAGAGCTACCGTAGTATCGATCGCCGCCGGCGCCATTGCTGCACTCGTTGTGGGCGCGGCCCATGCGACGACCCTGGACGACGTGAAGGCCAAGGGCTTTCTGCAATGCGGCGTCAACACCGGCCTGATCGGCTTCGGTTCGACCGACGATCAGGGTGAATGGAAGGGCTTCGACGTCGACTATTGCCGGGCCGTGGCCACGGCCGTTTTCGGCGATCCCAAGGCGGTGAAATTCACCCCGCTGACGGCCAAGGAGCGCTTCACCGCCCTCCAGTCCGGCGAAATCGACATGCTGGCCCGCAACACCACGTGGACGATGTCGCGCGACACCTCGCTCGGCCTCACCTTCGCCGGCGTCAACTACTATGACGGCCAGGGCTTCATGGTGCGCAAATCGCTCGGCGTCAGCTCGGCGCTGCAGCTCGGCGGCGCCTCGGTATGCGTGCAGACCGGCACGACCACCGAGCTGAATCTCGCCGACTACTTCAAGCGCAACAACATGCAGTACAACCTGGTGGCCTTCGAGAAGCTCGACGAGACGCTGCAGGCGTACGATTTGGGCCGCTGCGATGCCTACACCACCGACGCTTCGGGTCTCTATGCGTCGCGTCTGGCGCTGACCACTCCGGACGACCACATCATCCTGCCCGAGATCATCTCCAAGGAGCCGCTCGGACCGGTCGTGCGCCAGGGCGACGACCAGTGGTTCAACATCGTGAAGTGGGTCAGCTACGCGCTGCTCGACGCCGAGGAGCTGGGCGTCACGTCGAAGAACGTCGACGAGATGAAGGACAGCCAGAACCAGGAAATCCGTCGTCTGCTCGGCACCGACGGGACCTTCGGCCAGATGATCGGCCTCGACAATGCCTGGGCGGCCAACATGATCAAGGCCGTCGGCAACTACGGCGAAATCTTCGATCGCAACATCGGCGCCGATTCGCCTCTGAAGATTGCCCGGGGCATCAACGCCCTGTGGACGAATGGCGGCATCCAGTACGGCATGCCGGTCCGCTAGTCTGCTGATTGCATCGAGCGGGCGGGCCGGTGACGGCCCGCCCGGCAGCGGGTAACCGGAAAAGCCGGTACCGCCAGGGGAATGATCGAGCATGGCGGTTCAGGACGGTGCGGCGGGGCTGCCGCATCAGCGTTCGTCGCTGATCAATGATCCGACAATCCGTGGCATCGTCTTCCAGGCGCTGCTGGCGATCGGGCTCATTGCCTTCTTCTGGTGGATTGCCGACAACACGGTCCAGAACCTCCAGCGCGCCCACATTGCCTCGGGCTTCGGCTTCCTGTGGGCCCGCGCCGGCTTCGACATCTCCCAGGCCTTGTTCCCCTACAGCGAGGATTTCGACCTACGGCCAGGCCTTCCTGGTCAGCCTCCTCAACACGCTTCTGGTGGCGGCGCTGGGCATCGTTTTCGCCTCGATCATCGGCTTCATGCTCGGCATCGCGCGCCTGTCCAAGAACTGGCTGATCGCCCAGATCGCCACCATCTACGTCGAGACCCTGCGCAACATCCCGGTGCTGCTGCAACTCCTGTTCTGGTACAAGGCGGTCCTTTCCGTGCTGCCGGCGCCACGGCAGGGCTTCAACCTGCCGCTCGACGCCAAGCTCAGCAATCGCGGGCTGATCATTCCGCGCCCGATTTTCCATGAGGGAATTCGTCGCGACCACCATCGCGTTGGCCGTCGCCATCGTCATCATCGCCTTCCTGGTGCGCTGGGCGCACCGGCGCCAGATGGCCACCGGGCGGTTGTTCCCGACCTTCAGGGTCAGTCTGGTCATCTTCATCGTGTTGCCGGCGATCGTCTTCCTCGTCACCGGCACGCCGGCATCGTTCGATCTGCCCGAGCTGCAAGGGTTCAACTATGTCGGCGGCACCCAGGTGAAGCCGGAATTCATCGCGCTTCTGCTCGGCCTGACCCTCTACACCGCGACCTATATCGGCGAGATCGTGCGCGCCGGCATCCTGGCGGTGGCGCATGGCCAGACCGAAGCCAGCTACGCGCTCGGCCTGCGGCCGGGCACGACGCTGCGCCTGGTCATCATCCCGCAGGCATTGCGCGTGATCATCCCGCCGCTGACCAGCCAGTACTTGAACCTGACCAAGAACTCCTCGCTCGCCGTCGCGGTCGGCTACCCCGACCTCGTCTCGGTGTTCTCCGGCACCGTGCTTAACCAGACCGGTCAGGCGGTCGAGGTCATCTTCATCACCATGCTGGTCTATCTTGCCATCAGCCTGGCGACCTCGGGCTTCATGAACTGGTTCAATCAGCGCGTCGCGCTGGTGGAGCGCTGAGCGATGGCTGAAGACGACCTCATCATGGAAGATGGCGAGACCCACCGCCGCAACCGCCGCCATCCGCGCGGCGCCGCGGTCGAGCGGTCGTCGGCCGAGCAGCTTGCCTACTCCCGCAAGGAGGAGGAGCCGATCCTGGCGCCGCCGCCGAGCGAGGTCGGCGCCGTCGGCTGGCTGCGCGCCAACCTGTTCTCGTCGGTCACCAACACCGTCCTGACGCTGCTCGGCCTTGCCCTGGTCGTCTGGATCGTGCCGCCCTTCATCAACTGGGCATTCGTCCATGCCGTCTGGGTCGGCAACGGCCGCGAGGACTGCATCGCGCCGGGCACGGGCGCCTGCTGGGCCTTCGTCGACGCCAAGTTCGCCCAGTTCATGTACGGCCGCTATCCGATCGAGGAGCGCTGGCGGGTCAATCTGACCGGGCTGCTGCTGGTGATCGGCCTCATCCCGATTGCCATCCCGCGGGTGCCGTTCAAGCGCGAGAACGCCATTTATCTGCTGGTGATCTTCCCGATCGCGGCGCTGATCCTGCTGACCGGCGGCCACTTCGACTTCCCCACCGGTTTCGTCGCGATGCTGCTGCTCGTCGGCTGCCTGGCGACGGGCCTGGTCGCCGGCGCCGCGACCGCGTCGCCGGCCGGGCGCCTGGCGACAGTTGCCGCCGCGGTCGCCATCGTGCTGGCGGTCGTCACGTTCTTCGCCCCCGATGCGGCTATCCCCGTCGGCGGGCTGTCGCTTTCCATCTTCGGCGTCCTCACCGCCATCGCCGCGCTGATCGCCGCGGCGGCGGGGTTCATGTCGGTGCTCGCCACGCCCGATCGGCCGGGTGGGAGCACGCTGCGCACGGTGTGGGCGATCGTCGTCGGCCTGCTGGCGGTGGTCGTGCTGATCACCATCAACTTCGGTCTTCCCTACGTCGAGACCCAGCTCTGGGGCGGGTTGCTGGTGACCCTGGTGGTGGCCATCGTCGCCATGGTCACGTCGTTGCCGCTCGGCGTGCTGCTGGCGCTCGGCCGGCGCTCGAACCTGCCGGTGGTCAAGTTCGCCTCGATCGTCTTCATCGAGTTCTGGCGCGGCGTGCCGCTGATCACGGTGCTGTTCATGTCGAGCGTCATGCTGCCGGTGTTCCTGCCGCCCGGCGTCAACTTCGACAAGCTGCTCCGGGCGCTGATCGGCGTGGCGCTGTTCACCTCGGCCTACATGGCGGAAACCGTGCGAGGCGGCCTGCAGGCGATCCCCAGGGGCCAGTACGAGGGTGCCAAGGCGCTCGGCCTGGCTTACTGGCGCATGATGCAGATGATCATCCTGCCGCAGGCGCTGAAGATCGTGATCCCCGGCATCGTCAACAGCTTCATCAGCCTGTTCAAGGACACCAGCCTGGTGCTCATCATCGGGCTGTTCGACCTGCTCGGCATCGTCCAGCTCAACTTCTCCGACTTCGAACTGGACCTCCTACAAGACGCCGGCGACCGGCTACGTCTTCGCCGCCTTCGTCTTCTGGCTTTTCTGCTTCGGCATGTCGCGATACTCCATCTACACGGAACGCCGGCTCGACACCGGCCACAGGCGTTGAACGAGGGAAGCTCCGATGAGTGAAACTGCCGCTGCCACCGCCACGCCCGAACATCCGCACATGACGGTGTCGGACACCGACGTCGCCATCGAGATCACCGACATGAACAAGTGGTACGGCGACTTCCATGTCTTGCGGAACATCAACCTCAAGGTCATGCGCGGCGAGCGCATCGTCGTCTGCGGCCCGTCCGGCTCGGGCAAGTCGACCATGATCCGCTGCATCAACCGGCTGGAGGAGCACCAGAAGGGCAAGATCATCGTCGATGGCATCGAGCTGACCAACGACCTCAAGCGCATCGACGAGATCCGCCGCGAGGTCGGCATGGTGTTCCAGCACTTCAACCTGTTCCCGCACCTCACCATTCTGGAGAACTGCACGCTGGCGCCGATCTGGGTGCGCAAGATGCCCAAGAAGGAGGCCGAGGAGGTCGCCATGCGCTACCTCACCCGCGTCAAGATTCCCGAGCAGGCCAACAAGTATCCCGGCCAGCTCTCAGGCGGTCAGCAGCAGCGCGTCGCCATCGCCCGCTCGCTGTGCATGAACCCGCGCACGATGCTGTTCGACGAGCCGACCTCGGCGCTCGACCCGGAGATGATCAAGGAAGTGCTCGACGTGATGGTCGATCTCGCCGAGGAGGGCATGACCATGATCGTGGTCACCCACGAGATGGGCTTCGCCCGCCAGGTGGCCAACCGGGTGATCTTCATGGATGCCGGCCAGATCATCGAGCAGAACGAGCCCAACGCGTTCTTCACCAACCCGGAGCACGACCGCACCAAGCTGTTCCTCAGCCAGATCCTGCACTGACGCCGGATCCGGTGCCGGCACGCCCGGCGGGCGGCGACGGGTTCAGGCGCCAGACCGCGAAGTTGAGCGCGCCGGCGAAGGTCACCCACGCCAGGTAGGGGACGAGCAGGGCCGCGGCCCAGCCGCTGACGGGCGCGAACAGCGCGATGGTGGCGGCGATGGCGATCCACAGCACGACCAGCTCGTAGAAGGCGAGATCGAGCCGGTGGCGGCCGAAGAAGATCGTCGTCCACACCCCATTGAGCACGAGCTGCACGAAGTAGAGCGCCAGCGGAAGCCCGAATCCGTCCGCGCGCCAGACCAGCCAGCCCGCGACCGCGATCATCAGGTAGAGCGTGCTCCACACCGGGGCGAAGACCGTGTTCGGCGGTTGCCAGGAGGGCTTGGCGAGGCCCGCGTACCATTGGCCCGGACGGAAGAAGATGCCGGTCGAAGCGGCGAGGAGACAGGCGGCGAGGAAGCCGATCAGGGCGACGATGTCCATTTTCCTCCCAGGGTCCGGTCGTTCGCCGGCAAAATAGGTCGTTGCCGGCCACGGAAAAGGACGCGCCCGGCGGGGCGCGTCCTCTCATCGCTCGTGAAAGGGTGGCTCAGCGGCTTCCGGTGCGCATCAGCGGCGTGATGTTGCGGAAGACGACGCGGCGGTTCGCGCGCTCCGGCCCGTTGGTTGGCACCTTCAGGTACTGCTCACCGTAGCCCTGGGTCACCAGGTTCTCCGGCGGAATGCCGAAATAGTAGGTGAGGATTTCGGCGACCGTCTCCGCGCGCCGGTCGGACAGTGCCAGGTTGGCGAGGTCGGAGCCGACGGCGTCGGTGTGGCCTTCGATCAGGAAGACCTGACCGGGATCGCGCTTGAGCACATCCTGCATCGCCTCGCCGACCGCCTGCATCTTCGGGATCTGGTCGTCGGGCAGCACCGCGCTGCCGAACTCGAAGTTGACCGTGTCGAAATCGACCCGACGCACCATGTTGCGGACGCGGTCGCTGCGCCTGATCTCTTCGAGCGAGTAGGGCCGCTCGACCTTCTCGACCGGCGGCGCCTCGAAGGTGCGGGTGAGCTGCTGGCGCGAGGCCTTGCTGCTCTCCACGACATATTGGTCCTGCGGGATGGTGAGCTTCAGCGGCGGCAGATTGATGTGGAAGTCGAAGCTCGCCTTCGGTTCGGGCTTGGGCGGGGGCGGCGGCTGACGGCCGTTCCGCTGCGGCTCGGTTTGGCCGATCAGCACCTCGATCTGCCCGTTCCGGTCCTTGCGGTAGCGCTGCAGGATGTTGCCGTTGCGGTCCTTGACGGTGACCACCTGGACCCCGTCGGGCCGCGTCACCGTGGTCGTGGTGGTGCCGTCGCGGCCCTGCTGGACGTTGGCGTTGCCGCCAAGCCGTTGGAAGCGTGCGGTGTCGTCGTGGCGGACGGTCACCTGTCCGTTGTCTTCCTTGACGATGGTGCGGCCGGCCCCGGCATTGACTTCGCCGCCCTTGGGAATCTGCGCCTCCTGCTTTGGAAGCTGCACGTTCTGGTCCTGCTTGGGGGCCTCGCCAAAGCGCGGATGCGGCTGCTTCAGCATCTGCGGGTTGAATTTCGGCGGCGGCTGGCCGTTGTCCATGGTGGCCGGCGGCGGACTGGCTGCCGGCTGTTCGGCGGCGGTCTGCGGCGCCGGAGCCTTCGCCGCTGGCGGCGGAGCCTTGGCCGCTTCGGCGGGCTTCTGCTCCGGCGTGGGCGGTGCCTTGGCTTCGGCGGGCGGCGGCTTCCTGAGCTTGCGCGGCGCCTCAGCGGTCGCTGGCTTCTGCTGCTGGTCGGCCGGCGGTTGCGCCTCGGCTGCCGGAGGTTGCTGCTGCTGATCTGGCGGAGGGGTCTTCGCCTCCGCAGCCGGTGCCTGCGCGGGCTGTGGCGGTGCCTTGGCTTCGGCGGGCGGCGGCTTCCTGAGCTTGCGCGGCGCCTCAGCGGTCGCCGGCTTCTGCTGCTGGGTGGCCGGCGGCTGCGCCTCGGCTGCCGGTTGCGTCTGATCCGGCGGCGCCGGAGTCTTGGCTTGCTCGGCCGGTGCCTGCTCGGTCGGCGGCGGGGTCTTGGCCTCCGCGGCCGGTGGCTGCGCGGGCTGTGGCGGTGCCTTGGCTTCGGCGGGCGGCGGCTGGTCGGCTGGCGGCGGCGCCTCGGCGGCAGCCGGCTCCTGGTTGGCCGGCGGCAGGCCGGCGGCGACCCGGGCGTCGTTCAGCTCCTTCAGCGCCGCACGCAGGGCCTGGCGGGCCTCCTTGACGCCCTGGCCGCTGGCCGTCGCCTTTTGCAAGTCGGCACGGGCGGCGGTGACCTTGGCCTCCGCGGTCGTCACCGCCTCGGGCACATCGGCGCCGGCCTGGGCCAGCACGAGCGGCGGGGATGCGTGCGGTGCAGCAAACGCTTGCGGGCCGCTGACCATGGCGATGGCCACGCTCGCCAGCAGAAAGCTCTTGGCATGATGCATGTTTCGTCGCTCCTACGGTTCGGGGCCTTTGAGACCCCCATCGCCGGCCGTCCTACGCGGTCCGACTTGAACCGGGAATGAACGTATCGGTCAGGAATCCGTTCCGGTGGCGATTGGCGTGTCGTCGCGGCCGCCCCATTCGGTCCATGAGCCGTCGTAGACGGCGCTGCCGATGCCGAGCGTATCGAGCGCCAGTGTCAGGATGGTGGCATTGACGCCCGAGCCGCAGCTCGAAACGATCGGCTTGGCCAGATCGACCCCGGCGGCGGCGAAGGCGGCGCGGATGTCCTCCGGGCCCTTGAGCCTGCCGTTGTCGATGAGGGCGGTGGCCGGCACGTTGTAGCTGCCCGGCACGCGGCCGCTCTTGACCCAGCTCCGCGGCTCCGGCGCCTCGCCGCGGAAGCGCGCTGCCGGCCGCGCATCGACGAGCTGGAAGGCCTTGGCCGGCACGCCGTCGCGCACCTCGGTGAGGTCGCGCACGGCCGACGGATCGAAGCGGGCGATGAAGGTGCGCGGCTCCCGGCTCACCGGCCAGTCGTTGACCAGGCGGTCGTCCGCCTTCCATGCCGGCAGGCCGCCGTCGAGGCAGACCACGTTTTCGGCACCCATGATCCTGAAGGTCCACCAGACGCGCGGCGACGAATAGAGGCCGATCGAATCGTAGCAGACGATCTTGCTGTCGTTGCCGATGCCGAGCGCGCCGACGGCCGCGGCGAACTGCTCGGCCGCGGGCAGCATGTGGGGCAGGGGATTGGTCGTGTCAGCGATGGCGTCGATATCGAAGAAGACCGCGCCGGGGATGTGCTCGGCCTCGTATTCCTTGCGCGCATCGCGCTGGCCGCCCGGCAGGTGCCAACTCCCGTCGATGACGACGAGATCGGGGTCGGCGAGGTGGTCGGCGAGCCAGTCGGTGGAGACCAGCCAGCGGGAACGGTCGATCATGGCTCAGCTCGTTTCAGCGAAGCGGATGCGCACGCGTCGGTTCTGGCGGCCCTTGCTCTCCATCTTGGCGATGACCAGAGGGCCGATTTCGGCGGTCGAGCGCACATGGGTGCCGCCGCAGGGCTGCAGATCGATGTCGCCGATGCGGACCAGCCGGACGCGGCCGGAACCCATCGGTGGCTTCACCTTCATGGTCTTCACCAGCCCCGGATTGGCGGCAAGCTCCTCGTCGGTGATCCACTCGTCGGCGACCGCGTAATCGGCGGCGACGAGCGCGTTCAGCCGCTCTTCGATTTCTTCCTTGGGCGGCACCTCGCCGTCGATGTCGAAATCGAGGCGGCCCTCCTCGGCGCCGATCGAGCCGCCGGTGACCGGGAAGGGGAGGACCACCGAGAGCAGGTGGAGGCCGGTGTGGATGCGCATGTGGCGATGGCGCCGCTCCCAGTCGAGCGCGGCGATGAGGGTCTCGCCCGGCTCGGGCAGCGGCTCGGCGTCGCCCGGCACATGCACCACCTGGGACTTGTCGTCGCCATAGACGGCGGTGGCGATGGCGATATCGCCACCGGCGCGGCGCAACGTGCCGGTATCGCCCGGCTGGCCGCCGCCGGTGGCATAGAACACCGTGCGGTCGAGCACGATGCCGCGGCGGTCGTTGACGGAGATCACCGTCGCCTCGGTTTCGGGCAGGTAGGCGTCGGTGCGGAAGAGGAGTTCGGTGGGCATGGCGGTCGTCCGGATGAGATCAGTCCGGCCAGACTAGCCGTTTGCCCCCGCCTTAAGCCAGCCTGCCGTCAGGCGAAGGGCGGCGCGATCGTCGCGGTCTCCGCCAGCCACGCCGGAACCGGCAGGTCGTGGGCGCGCAGGAAATCCGGGTTGTAGAGCTTCGACTGGTAGCGCGTGCCGGGATCGGCGAGCACAGTGACGATGGTGTGGCCGGGGCCGAGGTCGCGGGCGATCCTGATGGCGCCGGCGACGTTGATGCCCGACGAGCCGCCGAGCAGCAGCCCCTCATGCTCGGCGAGGTCGAAGAGAACGGGGAGCCCTTCGCTGTCGGGGATGACGTAGGGCTTTTCCACCGTGATGTCCTCGACCATGACGGTCGAGCGGCCAAGCCCGATGCCCTCGGTGATCGAGTTGCCCTTGCTGGATTCCGCCGTGCCGGTCGCAAACAGGTTGGCCATCGCCGCCCCTTCCGGATCGGCGCAGCCGATGACGATGTCCGCCTTCTGGTCGCGGAGGTAGAGCGAGACGCCGGCGAGCGTGCCGCCGGTGCCCACCGAGCAGATGAAGGCGTCGATCGTGCCGCCGGTCTGCCGCCAGATCTCGGGCCCGGTGGTGAGATAGTGGGCCATGCGGTTGTCGCGGTTGTTCCACTGGTCGGCGAACAGCACCCCATGCGGCTCGCGGACCCGCATCTTCTCGGCGAGGCGCCGGCCGACGTGCTGGTAGTTGTTGGGGTCGCTGTAAGGCTTGGCCGGCACTTCGACCAGCGTCGCGCCGGCCAGCCGCAACGCCTGCTTCTTTTCGTCGCTCTGCGTCTCGGGGATGACGATGATCGTGCGGTAGCCGCGCGCCGCCGCGACCAGCGCCAGGCCGATGCCGGTGTTGCCGGCGGTGGCTTCGACGATCAGCCCGCCCGGCTTGAGATCGCCGCGCCGTTCGGCCGCCAGGATCATCTGGCGCGCGGTGCGGTCCTTGACCGACCCGCCAGGGTTCATGAATTCGGCCTTGCCGTAGATGGTGCAGCCGGTTGCTTCCGAGGCATGGGCGAGGCGGATCAGCGGCGTATTGCCGATGGCGTCGACGACGGTGGTTTTGACGTCCATGACCTTTCGGGGGGCGGGGGGTTGCGAACGTTGGCCGGCAAACTATTCGCCGGGCGGCCAGCCTTCAAGCGCGACCGCACCGTCAACGGCCGGAAGGCGGAAACGTTCGCCTCGCAAGGCAGCACACAGGGTGAAATTCGTCCGCCAAGCCGTCAGCGGCGCGGCACGCCTTCGAGGTCGGGTTCGCTGCCGCCCATGTGTGCCAACGTCTTGGCGGCGGCCCGCTGCGCCTGCTTCTTCTTAAGCGAGGCGAAGGCCTCGAGCGCCCGCTGGCGGGCCTCGGCATGGTCGACCAATGGCAGCGGATAGCTGGCGCCGAGGCGCACGCCGGCCTCAGCCAGCACATTTTCCGGCGCCGCCCACGGCTTGTGGAGGAAACGGTCCGGCAGGCGGGCGAGCTCCGGCACCCAGCGGCGGACATAGGCGCCGCCGGGATCGAATTTCTCGCCTTGCAGCACCGGATTGAAGATGCGGAAGAAGGGCTGCGCGTCGGTGCCGCAGCCGGCCACCCATTGCCAGTTCACCGGATTGCTCGCCGGCTCCGCGTCGACCAGCGTGTCCCAGAACCATTCCTCGCCGATGCGCCAGTCGGCGAGAAGGTGCTTGACCAGGAACGAGGCGGCGATCATGCGCGCCCGATTATGCATCCAGCCGGTCGCCCACAGCTCGCGCATGCCGGCATCGACCATCGGATAGCCGGTCTTGCCGCGCCGCCAGGCCCAGATGTCGTCGGCATAGGTCTCCGCCCACGGGAAGTCGTCGAAGGCGGGCTTGAGATTGCTGACGGAAAGGTCGGGACGCTCATTGAGCAGGTGCCAGGCGAACTCGCGCCAGCCGAGCTCCGACAGGAACTTGGCGGCATTGGGCATGGGCGCGACCGCGTGCCAGATCTGGCGCGGGCTGATCTCGCCGAAACGGAGGTACGGCGAGAGGCGCGACGTGGCGCCGGCCGCCGGACGGTCGCGGTCCGCCGCGTAGCTGCCGATGCGGGCGACGAAGGCATCGAGCGCCGCGGCCGCCGCCGGCTCGCCCGGCCGCCAGGCGTCGCGAATGCCGCCCGTCCAGTCCTGTCCCGCCGGGACGAGATCGAGGCCGGCGAGGTCGTCGTTCTTGACCGGGACACCTGCCGGGATGCGGGCCGGGACGGGGAGCGGGCGCCGCGGATCGCCGGCCGCGTGGAGCGCACGCCAGAAGGGCGTGAAGACCCGGAACGCGTCGCCGCCGGCGGTGCGGATTGCTTCGGGCGGAAACAGGAGGTTGCCCTCGAACGCGCCGATCACCATGCCGGTGCCCGACAGGCCCGCGGCAACCCGGTCGTCGAGCGCGGCCGCCGCGCCGTAGCGCCGGTTCCAGTAGAGCGCGGCGGCGCCGCTGGCGCGGGCGACATCCGGCACGACCTTGTGGGCCGGGCCTGAGCGCAGGATGAGCGTCTGCCCGGCGGCGCCGAGGCGCGTCGCCAGATCCTCCAGCGAATGATGCAGCCACCAGCGCCCGGCACCGCCTAGCGGGCGGACCTCGGGGCTCTCCTCGTCATGGACATAGAGCAGGACGACCGGGGCGCCGCGCCGGCAGGCGGCGCTGAGCGCCGGATTATCCGCGAGCCTCAGATCGTCGCGAAACCAGACGATGGTAGGGCGTTGGCCTGCGAAACGGGGCATGGCACGAGGTTCACGCCACAGCAGGCGTCGCGCAACAGCCAAGTGCGATTGTCACTAACAGTTTATTCGGCTGGAACCAGGGCCGGTCGCGGCGTGGGATGCAGGTGCGCCCAGGCCGGCCGCTTGAACAGGAAGCCGAGGCCGGTGTTGCGGGTGAGCCAGAACAGCACCAGCGGAAAGATGACGCCCGCGGCCGTCACGACGACGGAAACGGTGCCGAGATCGCTGATGATGCCGGTCTTGAGCAGCAGAATGCGGGTCGCCGCCATCGGCAGGAAGAAGGCGAGATAGATGACGATCGAGTTGCGCCCGCAATAGCGCACCGGCGCCATGAGATCGCTCTTGGAGAGGATGGTGGAGAGCGTGATGACGGCGATGGCGCCGACGAAGCCGAGGGCCAGCCCGATGCCGGGCAGCTCGGAATAGCCGTTGAAGACGGCATAGGCTTCGACCGCGCCCCACACGGCGAGATAGGCGAAGGCCGCCCAGCCGTGGCGGAGAACGGTGGCGGCATAGCGGAAGATCGCCGGGGCGAAGACATAGCCCGAATAGAAGTAGATGAAGCGCAGCGCGAACTCGTCCGGGATGACCCAGCCGGTGTTGAGGCTCGACATCTGCAGGCCGGCTCCGATCAGCCAGATCAGCCACCACGGCACCACGTTCTTGGTCGCCTTCACGACGATGAAGAAGATCGGCAGCAGGTAGATGAACCAGATCGTGCCGAACGGATCGATGAAGGCGAGGAGATAGGCGCGCACGATTTCCGGCGCGCCGCCGCCGGCGGAAATCTCGGGCAGCTTGAAGGCGAACTGGATGGTCAGCCAGAGGACGTAGAAATAGCCGAAGTGGACGACCTTCTTGTCGAGATAGGTGCGCCAGTCGCGGTCGATGACGCGCGCCAGGAACAGGCCGGCGATCATGAAGAAATCGGGCATGCGGAACGGCTTGGCGAAGGCGACGACGTAGCCCATCCAGCCGCTCGCCTCGGCGGCCTTCTCGACGCCTAGCGTCGAGTGCATCATCACCACCATGATGATGCAGAAGCCCTTGGCGTAATCGACCCAGGCTACCCGCTCGTGATCCGCCGCCATTCTCTTGCCGCTCCTTTTCCGGCCGGGATTGCCGGAAACGTGGGGGCGATCATACGAGCGGAGAAGCGGTCTGGGCCGATTTGATTAGAATTATCAGAGGTTAAGGTTAAGCGCCGGTCGGCCCCCGCCGCCGGAGGGCGGGAGCGGTCTGGCAACCCGTGTCGGCCGCTCGGGGACACACCATGCGGCAGTCGCGCAGAGCCTGCCGGGGCCTACGCGGCCGACTGGGCGGTGGAACGACCAGGCGAGCCGCAATAGCCGAAGCGGCTCATCTGCTCGCCGTGCGTCATTTCGATCGTCTGCGCTTGCGCCGGTGTCAGCACGCCCCGCCAATCGCCCACCCGGCCACGCCGGAAGAAGGGCCCTTCGCTCTTCTTCCATCCGTCAAAGCCCATCGTGGCTTCCTGCTGTTGCAGCCGGGCGAAGGCAGACAGGCGCACGGCCTGCTCGATGACCTTTTGCGGAGCATGGAGTCCGACATGGTGGGCGATGCGCGAGAATGATTCGAGCGGGCGTTCGACCATGTCCTCGTAGCGCACGACCAGAACGGTCGGCTGGCGCAGGAGGGTCCAGCTCTTGACGTTGTGGCTCCACGAACTGAGGTACTCCCACACGCCGTGCAACTGGGCGGCTCTGGTGTCGGCCATGATGTCGATGATCGAATCGATGGGCACGCCAAGGTGGGCCGCATAGGAGACGGCCACGTCGCGCGGGTCGCGCACGAGATAGACGGCGCCGCGCGTTATCTCGCTGTTGATCGTCGGGGTGCCGTGCAGGCGCGCCAGCACCAGGTGCGTCTTGACGAAGATCGAGGTTGCCTCGCGGTCGAGCATCGCCTTCTGGGCGGCGGGCCGCAAGTCACTGATCGTGCGGAGGGTTTCCTTGCTCGGCTCTTTCAAGAACTGCTTGAAATTGATGGGATCGGACTCCCACTGCGAATAGCGCCCGATATCGCCGATCTTGATGTGGCCATCCGGCGTGCCGGCCATCGATTCGAGCAAGCTGTGAAGGAAGAAGCGGAGCCATGTGTTTCCGGAACGCGGATAGGACGCAAGCCAGGTAACGCCCTTGGTATGCATGGTCTGAATGCCCGTAGCCGGCCCGCATCAATCGACGTAGCCGGCTCATGCCAATCCCCCCGCGAATGAGCTAGGCAGCCGTTTCCGCAATTCAATGTGCCTGCTTACTATTTCAGCCAGCGCCAGTCGGGCGACGGCGGCTGCGCGGTCCGCTGGCGCCAATTTGCGCAAGAAGCATGCCTTTGCGCCTACCGATGCGGCAGAGGCCCGGTGCCCGGAGGGCATGTTTCGGATATGTCGGAAAAGTGGCTCTGCCTCGCCCCGCAGCCGGCCTTCAGGCAAATCCTTCAACATGTCTCAGACCTGCACTCTGCCGCTTGACGTGAGTTGTGAGCCGTTCATTGCACATAGAACAACGCAGCGTCACCGAATGCCCAATTTGAATGTGTGCAGCCCTGTATTCAGGATTGTGCGCACCGATGCATTTGAATAACATGAGCCAGCAGGTGAACACGGGCGGGCACAAATGGCAGTGGAAGTGGCGAGCGGGGAGATCGACCGGCTCTATCGGCGGCTCCGGGAGATGGCAATCCGGTTCGAGATTGCCCCGGGCGAACGGATCAACGAGGGGCAGCTCGCCAAGCGGCTTTCTACCAGCCGCACGCCCCTGCGCGAGGCGATGAACCGCCTGGTTTCGGAAGGACTCCTCACCGTCACCCACAATCGCGGCTTCTTCTGCCGCCAGCTCGATCCGAAGACTATCTTCGATCTCTACGAGTTGCGCTGCGGACTGGAGATGCATTCGGTCAAGCTGGCCTGCCAGCGCGCCTCCGATAAGGCGCTCCTAGACCTCCAGGCGTTTCTCATCGCCACCGCCGACGAGCCAGACGATCGCGAGGAGGAGCGCGTCCTTCATTTCGACGAGCGCTTCCACGAGACGATCGCGGAGCTTTCGGAGAATGCCTCGCTGCTAGCGGCGCTGCGCAACCTCAACGCCCGTATCTACTTCGTCCGCTGGATCGACATGCGCGGCAGGCGGGCGATCACGCAGAGTGAGCATATGGAGATTTTGAACGCGATGGAGCGGCGTGATTCGGCCGCCTGCGTCGCGCTGATGGAGCGACACATCACGCGGCGCATGAGCCGCATCGTCGAAGTCGTCCGCGAAGGGTTCTCGACAATCTACATGCGAGAGCACCTGCCAATACTCAATGGCGCGGAGGCCGGTGAATGAACCAGCTCACCGGCGCCGAAGCTCTGGTGCTGATGCTTCACGAGTTCAGCGTGGAGCACGTCTTCGGCCTTTGCGGCGACACCAGCCTGCCAATCTACGATGCGCTCTATCGGCTCGACCACGGCATCACCCACATCCTTACGCGCGACGAGCGCTCCGCCGGCTACATGGCCGACGTCTACTCCAGGATAACCGGCCGCGTCGGCGTCTGTGAGGGGCCGAGCGGGGGCGGCGCCACCTACATCGCACCGGCGCTGGCCGAGGCCAACGAATCGTCGATCCCGATCCTGGCCTTCAATTCGGATGTCGGGGTCGCGAGCCGGGGCCGCTATCCGCTCACCGAGCTCGATCAGCTTTCGTTCTTCCGTCCGCTGACCAAGTGGAACACCGTCATCGAGCTGTCCAGCCGCGTGCCTGCCACGCTCCGCGAGGGGATGCGGGCCATGACACTTGGCCGCCCGGGTGCGGTTCATGTCGGTGTGCCGCTGGATGTGCAGCGTGGACCGGTCGACCCGGATGAGATCTGGGCGCCCGAGGGCGGTACCTCCTATCTCGGCCATCCGATCGCGCCAAATGCCGACGACGTCGAGCGGGTGGCGGAGCATCTACGCAATGCCGAACGGCCGATGATCATTTGCGGCGGCGGCCCGGTCAATGTGCGGGCCTTTGCCGAATTGGCCGAGCTGGCTGGGCACCTTGGTGCCATCGTCGCCACCTCGATAAGCGGCAAGGGAGTCATCTCGGAGCTGCACCCCCTCGCTGCCGGCGTCGTCGGCTCCAACGGTGGCACCATCGAGACGCGCGAGCTGGTTGATCGCGCCGACGTCATTCTTCTGGTTGGCTGTCGCGCCGGATCGGTGACCACCGAGAAGTGGCAGCACCCTGCCGTTGGCGCCTGCAAGATCCTGCATCTCGACGTCGACCCGATGGTGATCGGTGCGAACTATCCGGTCGCCGGTGCGATCGTTGGCGATGCCAGGCTCGGCCTTCGTGCGCTCTGCGATTGTCTAGAAGACCATCGGCGCGCCGACGAGGGCAAGGCCGAGCGTGCGGTTGATGATGCCCGTCGCCGCAAGTTCGCACGCTTCACCGAACTCGCCACGTCCGAGGAGCGCCCCATCCGGCCCGAGCGGATCGTTGCCACGCTTGCCGGACTCCTGCCGGATGACGCCATCCTGGTCGCCGATCCCGGCACGCCATGCCCCTATTTCTCGGCCTATTGGCAGCTGAAGTCGCCCGGTCGCTCCTTCATCACCAACCGCGCCCATGGGGCGCTTGGCTACGCCTTGCCCGGCGTCGTCGGCGCGGCGGTCGCAGCGCCGAGGCGCAAATGTGTCGCCGTGATCGGCGACGGCAGCTTCGGTTTTTCCGTCGGCGAACTGGAGACGATCGTCCGCCTCGGTCTGCCGGTGACCATTGTCGTCATCTCCAACGACGTCTTCGGATGGATCAAGGCGGGACAGAAGGCGTCCTTCGGGAGCCGGTACTTCTCGGTCGATTTCAGCCGGACAGAGCATGCCCAGGTTGCTGCGGCCTATGGCCTGCGCAGCTGGCGTGTGGAGACCGCAGCCGAGCTTCGGCCGGCCCTGGCGGCGGCGCTGGCGGCCGACGGCCCGACCCTTGTCGACGTCATCACCCAGCCGCTGAACGAGGCGGCGGCACCAGTGTCGGAGTGGATTGCCTGAGCGCGGAGGAAACGCCCGGCGGGAGGCATGACAAAGCGGAGACGAACGGACAAGTGAGCGTGCATCTCCCTGGCAGTAACGAGGCTCGCTTCGCCGCGCCTGGCGGCGGTGGCGCTGTCCCACCGGACGATGTCCGCATCGTTAACGTCACGCGCCATTTCGGCGACGTGCTGGCGGTGCGCAATGTCTCGCTTTGCATCAAGCGCGGCGAGTTCTTCTCCCTTCTCGGCCCCTCCGGCTGCGGCAAGACCACGACGCTGCGCATCATTGGCGGCTTCGAGGAGCTCGATTCCGGCGAAGTCTATCTGCAGGAGAAGCGGATCGACCACATCGCGCCACACCGCCGGAACACCAACATGGTGTTCCAGCAGCTTGCCCTGTTCCCGCACTTGAACGTCGCCGAGAACATTGCCTTCGGCCTGCGGCTGAAGAACGTCGCGCGCGCCGATGTCGAGCGCAAGGTTCGCGATGCCCTGTCCCTGGTCAGCCTCGCGGGCTACGAAAATCGCGCGATCCATCAGCTCTCCGGCGGCCAGCAGCAGCGCGTTGCCATCGCCCGGGCCCTGGTCAACGAGCCCGCGGTTCTTCTGCTTGACGAGCCGCTCGGTGCGCTCGACGTTCAGCTTCGCGCGCAGCTCCAGATCGAGTTGAAGTCGATCCAGCGTCGGCTCGGCACGACCTTCATCTTCGTCACCCACGATCAGAACGAGGCCTTCGCTATGTCGGACCGCCTCGCGCTGATGAACGGCGGCGAGATCGAGCAGATCGGCACGCCGCGCGAGCTCTACGACCAGCCGGCGACGCGTTTCGTGGCAACCTTCGTCGGTGACACCAACATCTTCGACACGCGCGTCCTCGACGTCACCGCCGAGGGGATGGCGACCGTCGAGGTGGACGGCCTGCGCTTCTCCGTTCGTGCCGCGGGCCACAAGGCCGGCGACGCGCTCTGCTGCTCGGTGCGCCCCGAACACATCGTCTTCGAAGTGGGCCCCTGCGCCGACGCACGCATGACCGGGACGGTCCGCTCGATCGTCTTCCAGGGCGCGATCGTCAAGGTCATCGTCGAGGTCGCGGGCGGCCGGACGATCGAGGTCCAGGCGCTGAACCAGGATCAGACGGCGCTGTTTGCCATCGGTCAGTCCGTCGCCATGCGCTGGGCAGAAGATGCCGTCGTGGTGCTGCCAAAATGATCGCCGTGGCTGCAACCGCACCGACCGTCAGAGGCCACTGGCGGCGAGCGATGAACGGTTTGCTCATCCTGCCGGCGGCCGTCTTCCTGCTGGTCATCTTCGCGGTGCCGGTCCTCATCTTCTTTTCCGATGCCTTCCATCCGTTCGACGGCAACCGCACCCAGCCGGGATGGACGCTCGCCAACTTCGCCACCTTCCTCACCGACTTCTTCCAGTACCAGACGCTTCTCAATAGCGCCTATCTCGGCCTAGTCGTGACGGCGTTGACGTTGCTGGTGGCGTTTCCGGCGGCGATCATCATGATCCGCGTGCGTGGCACGCCGATGTTCTATGCGATGGCGTTCGCCGTGTTCTCGCCGGTCCTGGTGAGCGTCATCGTGCGCGCCTACGGCTGGCAGCTCCTTCTCTCCAACAACGGCGTCGTCAACTACGTGCTCCACGCTATCGGCCTGACCGACCGGCCACTGCGTCTGATGTTCAACTGGACCGGTGTGATCATCTCGATGATCCACATCCAGCTTCCCTTCATGCTGTTTCCTATCCTGACGGTGCTGATGCAGCTTCCCCGCAATCTCGTGGAGGCGGCGCAGGACCTCGGCGCCACCCAGTGGCAGGTGCTTCGTCGGGTGATCATTCCCCTGTCGCTGCCGGGCGTGCTGGCCGGCTGCCAGATCGTGTTCACAACCGGCATTAGCGCCTTTGCTTCGCCGACGATCCTCGG
This sequence comes from uncultured Alphaproteobacteria bacterium, assembly GCA_963782045.1. Classification (GTDB taxonomy): domain Bacteria; phylum Pseudomonadota; class Alphaproteobacteria; order Rhizobiales; family Kaistiaceae; genus CAVSRC01. Next base: position 11,980 of record CAWAIR010000037.1, on the reverse strand, counting down.
TGGCGGCCGGGTGCGGGTGATGCCGGTGACCATCTACCAGAACATCATCAGCCTCAACTGGCCGATGGGGGCCGTGCAGTCGATTGTGCTTCTCTGCTTCTCGCTGGTCCTGGTGCTGATCTTCACGCGCCTCCTGCGGGTGCGCAACGCCTGGTCGGGAGCGCGCTCATGAGCCGGACCGTCGGACGATGGGCGATGTGGGCCTATGCTGTGCTGTTCATGGTCTTCATGCTCGGTCCGCTCTTCTTCGTCATCATCAACTCGTTCAACTCGGCGCGCTATTCGGTCTTTCCGCCGCCCGGCTTCTCGCTTCGGTGGTACGTCAACCTTCTCGGCGCCGAGCAATTCCTCTTCGCCGCCAAGAACTCGCTGATCATAGCGCTTGCCTCCGCGACGCTGGCGATCGTGCTCGGCGTGGCGGCAGCGCTGGCGCTGGTCCGCGGCGGCTGGCGACGACGCGCGCTGCTCGAATCGCTCCTGCTGGTGCCGTTGACCGTGCCCAAGATCATCATCGGCATCGCGGTCTTCGCAGCCGCGATCCGGGCGACGCTCTACCCGTCGTTCATCAGCCTGATCCTCGGACACACGATTATCTTACTTCCCTACGTGGTCACCGTCCTCGTCGCCAACCTGATGCAGGTCCAGCAGGCACAGGAGGAGGCGGCAATGGATCTCGGCGCCAACGCCATCCAGACGTTCCGCCTCGCCACCGTGCCGCAGATCCGCGGCGGCATACTGGTTGCGGCGGTGTTCGCCTTCGTCCTTTCCTTCGACGAGTTCGATATCTCGCTCTTCCTGACGCGGGAGGAAAACATGACGCTCCCGATCCGCATGTTCCTCTACATGCAGGAACTAGAAGACCCGACGCTGGCGGCCCTGTCGACAGTGCTGATTGCGATATCCGCCTGCGCCGTCGCAATCATCGCCTATTTCGCCCGCAGCAGCGGCCTGGCACTAGGCATGAGCCGGCGAGGCGCGCCATGACCGCGCCCCTGCGCTTTGCCATTGTCGGCTGCGGCTACATCAGCCAGGCCGAACATGTGCCCGGCTTCCTCACACTTCAGCCGGAGATCACCGTGGTGGCGACCGCCGACCTCGATCGCGCCCGCGCCGAAGCCGTGGCGGCGCCCTTCCAGGCGCGGGCCTACACCGATCTCAGGAGCCTACTGTTCACAGAAGAGGTCGACGCGGTCTTCATCGCTACGCGGGCGCCCACCCACGCGCAGCTAATCGCCGAGGCGGCCGCGGCGGGCAAGCCGATCCTGGTCGAGAAACCCATTGCCTACAGCATCGCCGACGCCCGCGCCGCCATCGCCGCGGTCGAGGCGGCTGGGGTTACCTGCCTTGTGGCCTATCACCGCCGCTACGACGACGACTGCCAGAAGGTCAAGGAACTGCTCGACAGCGGTGCCATCGGCGAGGTCCGTGCCGCCGTCAGCCAATGCCGTCTGGTGTTTCCGTCGATCTACCGCGGCTACGCACCGGTCGCCGCCGCGCCGCGGGGTTGCGCATCCCCCGACAGCCTGCCGTCGGACTGGTTGAGTGAGAACAGCATCCACCACATCAACCTGCTGCGCTATTGGCTGGGCGATGTCGCCGAGGTTCATTCCGCCGTCTATCGCGCCGAGAACCACAATCTCGGCATCGTGACGCTGGAATTCGCCAACCGGGTCTTGGTCTCGCACCACCAGTTGCGCGGCATGGAGTGCGGTGAGGAAATTATCCTCTACGGCACGCGCGGCAATATCCGTGTCGAGCTGTGGTATCCGCACCGGCCCTACCGCTTCCCGCGGGTCACCCATTTCCATCTCGATCCGCCCGGCTGGACCGAACTCGCCTTCGCCAGAGCGAGCCCATACACCAATCAGATCAATCACTTCGCCAAGGTCGTGCGCGGCGAGGCGGACAACCGCTCAACGCTCGCGGACTCGCTGCGCGACCTCGAAGTCCTCGGGCAGATCATCGATCGCGCCGTCTATCTCGGCGGCGACAATGGGAAGGACGGGACATGAGCAAACGAGACTACCTTGAGCGCGTTCTGCGCGAGGCGATGGACAAGGAAGACATCGACGCCGTGATCGGCGTCTCGCCTGAAAACGTCCAGCACCTGGCGGGCGTGTTCATCGCCAGCCAGCGCATGATCCGCGACCGCCTGGCCTTCGCAGTCTATCGCCGCAAGGGCCCGCCGATGTTCGTGGTGAGCACGGTGGTCAAGTATACGGCCAAGTCAAAGTCGTGGATCGACGATGTCATCACCTACACCGAGCATGTCGACATGCCGGTCGACGGCCTCGCCAAGGCACTGGTCGACGCCGGGTTGGGGGAAGGCCGCATCTGGATGGAGATGGGCGCGCTGCCGGCCCGCGACGCCGATCGTCTGCGCGCCAAGCTTCCCAAGCTCACCCTGATCGACGCCGAAAAGGTCCTCGACCGGACGCGCATGATCAAGAGCCCGGAAGAGATCGCTTTCATGTCCGGGATCATCGGCAACTGGGAGAGGTCCATCCGCGACGGCTTCGCCGCCGCCCGTGAAGGCGACAGCGAGCGCAAGGTTGCCGACAGCATCATCGCCAACATCCACGCCAACGGCGCCGACTGGGTTCCCTTCATCATCTTCAATTCTGGCGAACACACGCTGATCAATCACTGGACGCCGGACGCCACGCCGCTAAGCAAGGGCCGCATTATCATGGTCGACATGGTCGGCTTCTTCGGCGGCTACTACACGGACTCGGCGCGAATGGCGATCGTCGGCGAGCCGACTGCCGCCCAGCGCGATGCCTACAAGCGCATGCGCACAGTCCAACGCGAGATGATCAAGCTTGTCAAACCGGGCGTGGTCGGTCGCGACGTCTACGCGCATGCGGTCGCCGTGTCGCGCGATCTCGGCATGGCGTTCTCGGGACCGGATGTTGGCCACAGCCTGGGCATTCGTCTGCACGAATACCCCATCCTCAGCCCGGATCAGAACGAGCCCCTGGCCAAGGACATGGTCGTGTGCATCGAGACCTCGCAGCTCTTCGAGGGGCTGGGCCGCTTCCACATCGAGGACACCGTGCTGATCACCGACAACGGGGCGAAGATCCTGACGTCGTTGATGGATACCGAAGAGATGGCTGTCATCAACTAACGCTAAGCATGAGAGGGAAGAACATGCCGTCATACACCGACAATGCTCGCAAGATGCTTTCCCGCCGCGATTTCCTTGAAAGGGCGCGCACCATCGGACTGGGGGCCGCCGGAGTCTCCTTGGCCTCGACTCTGGTATTCCCAGTCGATGCCATGGCCGCTGACGTCGCGCTGACCATGTTCATCTGGTCAGGCGGCGAGCAGGGAACCGTGGCCCGCGAAGTCGTTGCCAAGTTCCTCGACGAGAACGCCGGCACCAAGATCGACTTCTACGAGTCGAGTAACGCGGTCACCTATCCGAAGATGCTGGCGGCGCGCGATGCCAACCCCAACCAGCCGCTAGTCAATTTCGGCTACTTCAACGTCGGCGTGACCTACCGTGGTGACGCGGACACCATGTGGGAGACGATGGATCCGGAGAAGATCCCCAACATGAACGCGGTCTACCCGGCGTATCGCCGGGCCGGCGACAAAGGCGTCGGCAACAGCGTTTCCCTGATCGGCATCGGCTACAACACCGAATTCGTCAAGACGCCGCCGACCTCATGGGCCGACGTTTGGTCGAATCCCGACTACAAGGGTAGGGTCGTCCTGTTCGACTATCTCTGGCCCTACACCACGGTCGTCCAGGCGGCCCTGATGAACGGCGGCAGCGTCAAGAATCCGGATCCCGGCTTCGAGATCTGGTCGCAGCATACCGACCAGATCATGGCGCTGGTTACCTCGACCCAGCAGGCGCAGAACCTGATGGCGCGGGGCGATGCCTGGATCACCGTCTGGTCGAAGGGCAACATCCAGCAGTGGAAGGACGCCGGCGCACCGGTCGAGTTCGCCATTCCCAAGGAGGGCTGCGTCGCCTTCCCGCTTTTCTTCCAGATTGTCGTCGGCACCACGCCCGAGCAGAAGGCGGTGGCCGAGAAGATCCTCAACGTCCTGCTTTCGCCGGAGCAGCTATCGCGCTGGTGCGATCTGAACGGTCTGGCGCCCTGTTCGAAGGACGTTCCACTGCCTGAGCGCATGGCCAACGATCCGGCCTACAAGCCCGAGACGATCGCCAATGCCATCCAGCTCGACTGGGCCGGGCTGGCGGAGATGGACAACCAGTACAAGGAAAAGTGGGACCGCATGGTCAAGTCGAAGATGTAGGGACGCGGTCTTATCGAAGCGACAAAAGAGACGCGGCCCGGGATCATTCCCGGGCCGCTCATCGACACGGGAGGGCGGTCGCGCTGGCACGCTATTTCGCCGATGACTTGCGCATCTTTGCGACCTCCGTCTTCGGCGCCGCCGGCCTGGACGGGGAGAAGGCCGCCTCGGTCGCCTACCACCTCGTCAACGGGGATCTCCTCGGCCACACTACCCATGGCTTGACGCTCGCCCCCGGCTACCTTCGCGAGATCGCCGGAGGACAGATGAGCGCGACGGGCGTGCCGCAGGTCATTTCCGAGCATGCAGCCAACGCTGTCTGGGACGGACAAGCGCTGCCGGGCCCCTGGCTCGTCGACAAGGCGTTCAATCGCGCCGCCGCGCTCGCCCGTGAACATGGCGTCGCCACGATCGTCATGAAGCAAAGCCACCACATCGCTTGCCTCGCCAGCTTCGTGGAGCGTGCGGCCGAGCGTGGATACATCATGATCCTGGCGTCGTCGAACCCGGGGTCGGCAGGCGTCGCTCCCTTCGGAGGCAAAAAGGCTTTGTTCACCCCCAATCCGATCGCGATGGGCATCCCGACCAAGGGCGATCCGATCCTCGTCGACATCAGCAGCTCAGTGACGGCGAGCGGGCAGGTCGATCGCGCGCGCGCGCGGGGCGAACGTCTGCCCGGCGCCTGGCTGCTGGATGGCGACGGCCACCCGACCGACGATCCCGAAGCTTTGGAGGGCGGCGACCGACCTGGCACCATCCTGCCGCTCGGCGGTCTTGACGCCGGCCACAAGGGCTTCGCCCTCGCCCTCATGGTGGAAGCGTTGACCCAGGGCCTGGTCGGCTTCGGGCGGGCCGACGGCCCATCCGGATGGCGCGCCTCGATCTTTCTGCAGGTCATCGATCCTGCGGGGTTCGGCGGCGTGGCGGCGTTTCAGCGGCAGACCCAATTTCTCGCTGAGGCGTGTCGCGCCAATCCGCCGATCGACCCGAACCACCCAGTGAGACTTCCCGGCGAGAGGGCCCTGGCGCTAAAACGCGCGCAGTTGCGCGACGGTGTCGAGGTCGATGGTTCGATTCTGATGGCCCTCGCTCCCTGGGCGGCGCGCTACGCAATTCGTTTGCCGGTGCCGCTGGCATAGACCGGCGGCCGCCGGCCGCCGAAATACCTGAAAACATTGGCGTTTTGGAGTTGGCTCCCCGGGCCGGACTCGAACCAGCGACCCAGCGGTTAACAGGCGCCATTTGGCCGAAAGCGGCGACTAGCCGGGGATAGCCACGCATTGTACTAAATGTTTGCTTTCTTGTCAGAAAATAGGCTATACCGCTAGGCGGCCTTAGCGAGCGCTAGCCGCGCATAGGCCTTAAATTAAGGCCTGTTTTAAGGCCTGCACTCGCGACCGCTGGGTCGCTGGAAAGGTGAGCGGACATGGCGATCAAGCTGACTGACGCAAAAGTTGAGAACGCGGGTCCGGGGATTATCTGGGACACTGGCCAGACCGGGCTGGGCCTCAAGGTGCTAGGCAAGGGAAAGAGCGCGCGACGCGTCTGGATCATGCAGCTCGTGTGGCCCGGGCAGAAGTTTCAGTCCAAGCGCGGGATTGGCGGGGAGTACCCTTCGATGTCGCTGGAGGCAGCGCGTGCACGTGCGCACGATCTCTATGCGGCGGCGAAGTCGGGCAGGGATCTCTTCGAGGAGGAGAGGCAGGCGAAGGAGACCGCCGAGCGCGAGCGAGCCGCGAAGGACGAGAACACCTTCTCCGCCGTTGCCGAGCGCTACATCGCCGAACGCACAAACCGTCGGGCGGAACAAGACGCCCGCGAGATACGCCGGATGCTCGTCGCCGAATGGAGCAGGCGGCCCATCGCCGACATCACCCCCCGTGACGTGCGCCAGCTGTTCGAGCGGCTGAAGAAGCACTCTGCCTACGACGCGCGGAACGCATGGGGGCATGCCAGCGGCATCTTCAAATGGGCCGTCCACCAAGAGTTGATCGACGTCTCGCCGCTGGCGAGTCTCGACCGGCGGCTGCTTTTCCGGGGCGCCAAGATCGGACCGCGCCAGCGCGTGCTCGACGACGACGAGATCGTCGCCTTCTGGCGGGCGAGCGGCCGGCTCGGCTATCCGGCCGGACCGGCTTACCGGTTGTTGCTGCTGACCGGCTGCCGCGTCGGCGAGATCACCGGCGCGCGGTGGTCAGAGGCGCATCCCGAGTTGCGGAAAGTGCTCCGCGACGCGGCGAAGACGGGCGAGCGCGTCGACTGGTCGGCCGTGCCCGACACCAGCAAGGTACTGACCATCCCACGGCAGCGGTTCAAGAGCGACGCCGAGCACGTCGTCCAGCTCAGCGTCGCCGCGTGCGAGGTGCTGGAAGGCGTGCCGCACATGGCGGGCAGCGACCTCATCTTCACGTCGAACGGCGAGGCGCCCCTGTGGCTCGGCGCCAAGCACAAGGCGAGGCTCGACGCCCGGATGCTGCGCACCTTAAGGGCGCTCGCCCGGCGCCGTGGTGACGACCCGGCACAAGTCCGGCTGGCGCCGTTCGTGCAGCACGATCTGCGCCGCTGCGTGCGGACGGGCTTGTCGAAGCTCCAGGTGCCCGAGCACATCGCCGAGGCGGTGCTCGGCCACGGGCGGAAGGGCCTCCAGCGGACCTACGACATGAACCGCTTCGGGCCCGAGATTCGCCGCGCGTTGGAGCAGTGGGCCGGACGGCTGCGGGAGATCGTCGAGCCGGTGCCGACATCGACACCGCCGTCAAACGTGGTGCAGCTGCGAGAGGCCGCGCGATGATGGTCGTCGAAGACCCGCTCGCGCTCGTCGGCAAGCTCGTGGCGCGGGCGGAGGCGGACGGACGCAAACGCGTGACCCTGCCGACTGAGATTGCGCGCGCGCTCCTCGACCGGGCGGCGCACACTGGTCGGCCGCGGCTGTCTCGTGGGATGCAACTGCGTGAGGCCGGGTGGATTGAGGTGGCGCGCATCCGCAGGGAGAAGCTGATCGCGCAGGGCGTGCCGAAGGGCGAAGCGCTCGATCAAGTCGCCCAGGAGGTCTACGACAAGTTTGCACAGGGCGGCTCGCGCCCGCTTGCGATGTCCACCGTCAGGCGCAGGATCGAGGGACCACCGCGGCGGTAACTTTTCGCCGGACGGCACAAACTTGTTGCCGGGGTCAGGGCGTGCGGGTGCGGCGTATGGTTAGGAACAACTAGCCAAACCGAGGGCCCGCTAAATGGTAAAGCGTCTCCGACCCCGCGAAGAAATTGATCCGATCAATCCGGACCTCTGGTACTGCGCGCGCGACCTCGCGCGACGCTGGGCCGTCCACGAAATCACCGTCTGGAAGTGGGCGTCCAACAAGACAATCCCAAAGCCGACGCACCTTGGCCCAAACACCTCCCGCTGGCGCGGCGCCGCAATACTCCGGCACGAAGCGGCACTAGCCGAGGCCGAGGCCGGGTCCTGAGCAATGGCCGTCTCGCAGGCGAATACTTACAGGACGACGACGAAGCGGATCATGCTCGATCCGGCCTTCGCGCGGGAATTCGACGATGCCCGCGCCGGCCGCGCCTTCGACTGGACAATCGACGACTGGAATTATGAAAGAGGCAGGCTATTCGCCCACATCGCGCCCATCGACATGCGCCTGCGGACGGGCTCGGCACTCAACCAGAAGGCGCGCGCCCTCCTCGACGTCGCGTTTCACCGGAGGCTGATCACGTGAACCGGAACAGCCTGAGGACAATTGAGCGGGCGATCACCGAGGCCCTCAGGGATCGCACGGCGAACACGTTGGAGATCGGTAGGCTCCTGATCGAGGCGAAGGCGAAGGTGAGGCACGGCCTTTGGCTGCACTGGCTGGAAGGACGCTTCCCGCTCTCCACTCGGACCGCCGAGAACTACATGGCCGCCGCCGAGTTCGTCGCCGAGAAGCAGATCAAAATCGCAACGGTTGCGAATTTGCCACTGGGCGTCCTCTACGACATGGCCAACGACCACTACGCCGAGGATATCGTCGACGAGATCCTCGCCCTGGCCGAGCGGGAGATCGTGACCGCGGAGAAGGCGGCGAATATCGCCGCCGACGCGGTGGGGCGAAGGCTGAGCGCGGCGGGAGCGGATGCGATAGCGGCGGAGGATGACGAGGCGGACGAGGCGGACCCCTACGAGGAGGCGGAGGCTATCCTCGACGGTGAGCCGCCGGCACTGCCGTCGCCGGGCGAGGCCGAGATGCGGTTCGCCACCACAACGCCGGACATCGACGTGGCGGACTTTTGCGACGCCGTCGAGGACCTCCGCCGGCTGTCGACGCGGCTCAGGGCGGCGGACGCGGCGGCCGGGGTGTCGCCCGAGATGCTGCGGGCCGCCGCAGACTTCCTCGCCGCGGTCGTGGCGGTATCCGCGCCGGAGGCCGAGCGCCGTCACCTGGCGGAGCTGTGCCAGGCCGAATGAGGAACCGCCGGCCCCTTGCGATCAGAGGCCGGCGGATCGTGTGGCGGGAGGAGCTGTTGAGGAGCTGCGTTCCCGATGGGAAACATACCGCGGGCAAGGTCGAAGATAAACCCGGCGTTCGGCGCCTGGCAGCCCCGCTACCTCGACGCCGGCATCGCGACGTTCCCCGTCACCATCGGCGAGGACGGCCGCAAGGTGCCGGGCGTTCGGAACTACCTTAAGATCACCCCCGGCTTCAGCCGGGGGCTGGTGGGCAGGTTCGGCGACCACCAGGCGATGGGATTTGCCTGCGGCCGGCGTAGCGGCATCACGGTGCTCGACGTCGACACCGCTGCCGAAAATGTGCTGGCGGATTCGATGCTTCGGCACGGCCCGTCGCCCATCATCGTACGGACCGCATCCGGGAAGTTCCACGCGTGGTACCGCGCCAATGGCGAGCGCCGGAGGATCCGGCCGTGGCGTGATCTGCCGATAGACCTGCTCGGAGATGGCGGCTACGTCGTCGCGCCGCCCAGCTGCGGCACCACCGGACGATATCAATTTATCCAAGGCGATCTCGACCTCGTCGGCGACCTGCCGAGGATGCAGAATGCGCCGGCCGACGCCGCCGCCGAGTCCGTCGACAAGAGCACCGGCGGCCGAGCCACCATCCGGCGTGGCGAGCGCAACCGCACGTTGTTCAAATTGGCGCAGCGGCAAGCCCCTCACTGCGACGACTTTGATGCATTGCTGGACTGCGTGGCGACCGCCAACGACCAATCGTGTGAAGTACCACTGGGCGATGCAGAGATCGTGAAGATCGCAAAGTCGGCGTGGAAGTACCAGCAGCAGGGAAGAAACTTCGCCGGCACCGGCGGCGTCGTGGTGCTCGAGAACCGGGAGGTCGATGCGCTCGTCGGGCAACCTGATGCGCTGGCGCTCATGATGCTGATAAGGCGCCACCACAATCGCGGCACCGCGTTCGCGCTGGCGAAGGCGATGGCATCGTCGACGGCACTGGAATGGACGCTGCCGCGCTTCAAGCGGGCGAGGAGTTTCCTGCTGGAGTCGGGGTTCATCGTGTGCGTCGACCGGGGCGGTCGCGGGGTGCACTCTCCACCCCTGTTCAAACTTGTTAAATCCACCTCCAACAGCAAATCCAGGTCGGGGTAACAGGGAGCGCACATGAGGAGTGTATGTCCCCTTCGGGGAAAGGGTGTCAGTTAGTATTGGGGCACGAAATCGTACCCCTAAGGGATGGATGATGAATTGGTGGGTGAGCGCAGTCAGGGAGCGACGTTGTGCGGTTGGTGTGGATCGGTGATGCACAAGGGAGGAGGAAGGCTGATGTCACAGGAAGAAATTACGGCAGAGTGGACGGCGACGAATATCGACGACGCCCCGGAACCGAACCTCGAACTGGAGAGCAAGCCTGAGATAGCGAGCATGTGGTACAGGATCCGGTACATCATGTGCTCGGAACCAGACGCCGCCGTGGCACGGTCCGAGATCGAGCAGGAGATAGGTAAGGCCGCACTGGCGCTAGGTCTGCCTGCTCTGGCCGTGGAGACGACCCGCATCGAAGAATTGCTGGGACTGCCGCTGCGGGACCGCATCGAGCGGCTGCGCGATGACGAGCACCCGATGCCGCAATGGTTGTGACCGGAGGTCGCTGTCCCCGCCCGCCAGACGCCCGCGCTGCCGACGAGGAAAAAGCCCAGCCCGATCATCGCCGAATGAGGCCTAGCGGTTGGTAGCCGCTGGGTCAGAGCTTTTAATGTCGGCGGAAACGCGCTATATAGCGGGTATCGCGCCGGCCGCCTCGATGCGCCGGCCTTAATATAGGCCTTAGAACGTGCCACCGATGACCGCAAATTCGCCCGCTGTCCGCCCCCGCTTGGCCGACCTTCCGGCCGCGTCGCGGTCTCGCATCGCGAACGGCCGGCTCGGCGTTGACCTTCGCACCGCTGCCGGCCGCCGATGGCGCGACGTGTTCCTCTCCACCATGGAGGCGACAGGCTCGCGCAACGACCAGTTGGCGCGTGCCTACGCCACCGCCGTGGTGATGCGCGAGCGGATCGATGCCGACGTTGGCGCCGGCCGCGCCGTCGACGTGGACCTGATGCTCCGTTGCACGTCCGAGGTCAGGCGCCTGCAGGACCGGCTCGGCCTGACCGCCTCCGATGATGAGCCAGGCGAAGATGCGACCGCGGAAGTGTTGGCCCACATCCGGGCAGCGACGGAGGCCGCCTGATGGACGCGCCGACCGCCGGACACCTGCTCCGCCAGATCACCGCCCGACAGCGGCAGGCAGACGCCATTCGCGTCGCCAACCTCGGCGATGCAGAGCGCACCGCCGTGGTGGCCGCGCTTGAGCGCGTGTCGTCCAAGGCGCGCGTGGACGTCGACAAGCTCATCGCCACCGTCAGGGCCGACGTGGCCAAGCGAGCCGAAGCCGAAGCCGCCAAGCAGCCGGACATGCTGGGCATCCTGCGCTACGAACTGCTGCTCAAGTCCCCCGAAGAACTGCTCGCCCTGCGCGACCGCCTCCAGGCCGCCGCCGATGCGGGCGAGACTGAAGTGCCGTGGCCGCTGCCCGGCTCGGCTGGCGCGGAGGTGATGGGCCGCCTAGACGCCATCGCCTCGCGTCTGCGCAGCCACGCGACCGACGACGTTGAGCAGCCCGACGAGGAACCCGACGCCGACATTGACGACGACGCACCGCCCAAGCGCCGCGGTCGCGTCCGCCGCCTTCGCCCCAAGGCCCAGGACGGCGACGGCGCACCGACCGCGGCCCCCGGGCGACCGGCGAGCCCGAAGAACGCCTCTACGGGGCTCCCTCGTCGTCCCACGCGCCTGCTCGGGCCGAAGGCGTTCGACGAATACGGCAGCCTGACGCCCGAGCCGGATGCGACGTTCGGCCGATCGCACTGAACCGCAAGAATGCTCTCTTCGCCGGTTCAGACGGCGGCGGCGAGCACTGGGCGATCATCGCCTCGCTGATTGAGACCTGCAAACTCGGCCGCATCGATCCGCAGACCTACATCGCCGACGTCATCACCAGGATCGTCAACGGTCATCCCAACAGCCGCATCGACGAGCTCCTGCCATGGGCCTACGCCCCATCCGCCGATCTCAAAGCCGTGGCTTGAGAACACCGCTTACAGCTCGCCAATGTCGCGGGTCACTGCGTGCTGGGACTGGAACCCAGCACAGGGCGCGCAGAGCCAACATCCAACGAGCTGTCGTTTCCGACCCTGCAGCCCGGAGAAGCGCG